>NZ_WUAG01000002.1:0-1200000 GCF_009828855.1 Psychromonas sp. L1A2
AACCGTGTCATCGGTTACCGCGTCAACGGTGACAGTCACTGTTTCAGTGGTGCCATCTTCATTGGTATAAGTAAACGTATCAGTGCCGTTGTAATCGGTATTCGGTGTGTAAGTCACGGTGCCATCGTCGTTGATCGTCACCGTACCGTTCTCGCCATCGGTCACAGAAGCGACGGGTGAAACCACACCATCAGCATCGGTATCGTTGGCTAACACATCAATCGTGATTGGCGTGTCTTCATTAGTCGTAGCGTTATCCGCAGCCACAACCGTATCATCGGCTATCGCGCCAATGGTGACAGTCACTGTTTCAGTAGTGCCATCTTCATTGGTATAAGTAAACGTATCAGTGCCGTTGTAATCGACATTCGGTGTGTAAGTCACGGTGCCATCGTCGTTGATCGTTACCGTACCGTTCTCGCCATCGGTCACAGAAGCGACGGGTGAAACCACGCCATCAACATCAGTATCGTTCGCTAACACATCAATCGTGATTGGCGTGTCTTCATCAGTGGTTGCGTTATCCGCAGCCACAACCGTGTCATCGGCTACCGCGTCAACGGTGACAGTCACTGTTTCAGTAGTGCCGTCTTCATTGGTATAAGTAAACGTATCCGTGCCGTTGTAATCGGCATTCGGTGTGTAAGTCACGGTGCCATCGTCGTTGATCGTTACCGTACCGTTATCGCCATCGGTCACAGAAGCAACAGGCGAGACCACGCCATCAACATCAGTATCGTTCGCTAACACATCAATCGTGATTGGCGTGTCTTCATCAGTGGTTGCGTTATCCGCAGCCACAACCGTGTCATCGGCTACCGCGTCAACGGTGACAGTCACTGTTTCAGTGGTGCCATCTTCATTAGTATAAGTAAACGTATCAGTGCCGTTGTAATCGGCATTCGGTGTGTAAGTCACGGTGCCATCGTCGTTGATCGTTACCGTACCGTTATCGCCATCGGTCACAGAAGCAACAGGCGAGACCACGCCATCAACATCGGTATCGTTCGCTAATACATCAATCGTAACCGAGGTATCTTCACTCGTTGTAGCAGTATCAGACGTTACAATAGTTGGATCATCTACCGTGGTCACACTTGGATCATCACTGACGGTGTCACCATCGGCGGTGCCGTCGTTCACGGTTAAGGTATAAGCAGGTAGCTCTTCACCACTATTAACTAATGCTGCGCCAGCTTCGGTTAAGACAACTGTATTACCCACAATTTCGTAATTAATCGTATCGCTTAAGGTAACCGTGACGTCATCGCCATCTTCATCGGTTGTTTCAAACGTTGATACCACTGCGCCTTCTACGGCACTGCCATCATCTTCAGTAAAGTCATTTGAGCTGGTAATAGTGATCGTTGGGATATCGTTTACTGTCGTGACACTTGGATCATCACTGACTGTGTCGCCATCAGCGGTGCCGTCGTTCACGGTTAAGGTATAAGCAGGTAACTCTTCACCGCTATTAACAAGTGCAACGCCAGCTTCGGTTAAGACAACGGTGTTACCCACAATTTCATAATTAATCGTATCGCTTAGGGTAACTGTAACGTCGTCGCCATCTTCATCGGTCGTTTCAAACGTTGATACCACTGCGCCTTCAACGGCACTGCCATCATCTTCAGTAAAGTCATTTGAGCTGGTAATGGTGATCGTTGGGATATCGTTTACTGTCGTGACACTTGGATCATCACTGACCGTGTCACCATCAGCGGTGCCGTCGTTCACGGTTAAGGTATAAGTAGGTAGCTCTTCACCACTATTAACTAATGCTGCGCCAGCTTCGGTTAAGACAACCGTATTACCCACAATTTCGTAATTAATCGTATCGCTTAAGGTAACCGTGACGTCATCGCCATCTTCATCGGTTGTTTCAAACGTTGATACCACTGCGCCTTCTACGGCACTGCCATCATCTTCAGTAAAGTCATTTGAGCTGATAATAGTGATCGTTGGGATATCGTTTACTGTCGTGACACCTGGGTCGTCACTGACCGTCTCGCCATCCGTTGTGCCATCGTTCACGGTTAAGGTATAAACAGGTAACTCTTCACCATTATTAACTAATGCTGCGCCAGCTTCGGTTAAGACAACGGTGTTACCCACAATTTCGTAATTAATCGTATCGCTTAAGGTAACTGTAACGTCGTCGCCATCTTCATCAGTCGTTTCAAACGTTGATACCACTGCGCCTTCTACTGCACTGCCATCATCTTCAGTAAAGTCATTTGAGCTGGTAATGGTGATCGTTGGGATATCGTTTACTGTCGTGACACTTGGATCATCACTGACGGTGTCGCCATCGGCTGTACCGTCATTCGCGGTTAAGGTATAAGCAGGTAACTCTTCACCGCTATTAACTAATGCTGCGCCAGCTTCGGTTAAGACAACCGTATTACCCACAATTTCATAATTAATCGTGTCGCTTAAGGCAACCGTGACGTCGTCGCCATCTTCATCGGTCGTTTCAAACGTTGATACCACTGCGCCTTCTACGGTACTGCCATCATCTTCAGTAAAGTCGTTTGAACTCGTGATGGTTAGAGTAGGTACTGAATTATCAATTACACCATCAGCAGTAGCATTGATATTGTTTAAACTATCATCTGTAAATGTGACGATTGGGGAAGCGTCATCATCTAAGCCTGTAGTTTGAAAATTAGTGGTTGCGATTGTTTCTTGTGCATCTCGCTCGAAATCAACAATTGTAAAACCACCGCCTGATTCTTCACCAGCCGCGGTTTCGATATCTAAATCAAAAACTTCTTCACCAAGTGCAAGTATCGCTTCGAGATCATTCACATCAATGTCAGGGTTTATGTCACCTGGAGCAGCAGATTCAGGCACATTAGGTTTCGCAGCATCAGAATTGACAGTTTCGTCATCGACTAGTGGGGGGAATTGTGGTTCGGCTGAGGTTAATGCTTCTCCAGACTGATTTAATTGCTCTTTAGCTTGATTTAACTGCTCTGTCGTTAATTCAACATCAGTATCTTTACTTTCATTAACTGGATTATTCTGTTCGGCCATGATTATTCCCCACGTGACTTTTAAAACTTCTAATAATTATGTACGACATAATTGACAATAGAGTCAGCATTAAAATTAACTATTTATGCTGTCCTTTTTAATATGATTTACTTATTTTTTAATAAAAAAGTAAAGCACTCCTAAAGTAATAACTATAGACAAATCTTTTGTAATAGTAAATTTGGTTATTAATTAACATTTAAACAATTGAAAAAATAGCTAGAAAACAAAATATATCAATGAGTTAGAAATTTATTATGTTTTATAAAACCTAGATAGACTAACTTTTGGGATACAAACTAAAAGAAAAATATAACTAAAATTTACTCATTATTAACTATTACGAATTATAGAGCACATAAGTTCACATTAAAATATAAAAATTGACTTTAAATTGCTCATTATTGACTTTTATAAAGATTATAAAATACACAAAAGATCTTAATTAGTCTTTTATCGAAATAATTATGCATGTAGAAATGAATAAAAAACGATATTTTAAATTTTTTATAATAATCACCAACTCTAAAAGTTCTTTTAAAATAGCATGAGTAATCAATTAGTTTGATAATAAAAAATAGGTAACTAGAAGTGATTTGACAAAGTATAAAAACATCTAAAAAATGAAAAATTAAATTTAAAAGGATAAAAGTAAGAATAATTAACAGAGAAAATATAGAAGATAAACGACATTCTATTGAATAAATGTCAAATATGTATATGAAATTGAATAGATAAGTAATTGCAGTAATTTAGATTAAAGATGGTGGGCGATACTGGGTTCGAACCAGTGACCCTCGCCTTGTAAGGGCGATGCTCTCCCAACTGAGCTAATCGCCCATCTTTAAATCTGTATATAAATATCATGGTGGGCGATACTGGGTTCGAACCAGTGACCCTCGCCTTGTAAGGGCGATGCTCTCCCAACTGAGCTAATCGCCCATGATAGATATATTGTTATAATAATAAATTAAAGATGGTGGGCGATACTGGGTTCGAACCAGTGACCCTCGCCTTGTAAGGGCGATGCTCTCCCAACTGAGCTAATCGCCCATCTTTAAACTTTATTCTTATAACATTTGAAAGTGGTGGGCGATACTGGGTTCGAACCAGTGACCCTCGCCTTGTAAGGGCGATGCTCTCCCAACTGAGCTAATCGCCCACTTTCAAATTTCAAAGTTTTAATTCTTTTGAAAAGAATCAGCAATATGGTGGGCGATACTGGGTTCGAACCAGTGACCCTCGCCTTGTAAGGGCGATGCTCTCCCAACTGAGCTAATCGCCCATATTACTCTTTACTAACAAAAGCATTAAATCGAATGCCGTTGTTTGTGGGGCGTATTATAGGGATCGCCTTTTTTCAGTCAAGCCATTTTTGAATAAAATTGTTGTTTTTTGTTTAACTGCTCAAAGGGTAAACAATAAATGCTTATTATTTAAGATTTGATGCCTTTTCTGAAGCAAATATGGCTTCTCGATAAATAGTTAATGTAATTAGATGGGGTTTCGTTAAAATACGGACACTATTCTTCAAGCCGTATTATAAGGAAGCTATTTAATGACAGTTAAAACACGTTTTGCCCCTAGCCCAACTGGCTATTTACACGTTGGTGGTGCGCGTACTGCACTATATTCATGGTTACATGCTAAAAGTAAAGGTGGTCAATTCGTTTTACGTATTGAAGATACCGATATCGAACGTTCTACTCAAGAAGCGGTTGATGCAATATTAGAAGGTATGGAATGGTTAGGATTAGATTGGGATGAAGGTCCATATTACCAAACTAAGCGTTTCGATCGTTATAATGAAATGGTTGATAAATTATTAGCAGAAGATAAAGCTTATAAGTGCTATGCACCAAAAACACTACTTGATGAAATTCGTGCTGAACAAGAAGCAAATAAAGAGATGGCACGATACGATGCAAGCCATCCTAAAATTATTGCTGTTAATGAAGCTGCAACAGAAGATCAACCTTGTGTTATTCGTTTCCGTAATCCAAAACAAGGAAGCGTAGTTTTTATCGATGAAATCCGCGGTAAAATCGAAATAGCTAACGAACAATTAGATGACCTTATCATTCGTCGCAGTGACGGCTCCCCTACTTATAATTTCTGTGTTGTTGTTGATGACTGGGATATGGGTATTACAAATGTTGTTCGTGGTGAAGATCACATCAACAATACTCCACGTCAAATCAATATCTATGAAGCATTAGGTGCACCAGTCCCTTCTTTTGCACATTGTTCAATGATCTTAGGTGATGATGGTGCAAAACTATCTAAACGTCACGGTGCAGTATCAGTAATGCAATATCGCGATGAAGGTTATTTACCAAATGCATTAAATAACTATTTAGTACGTTTAGGTTGGTCACATGGCGACCAAGAAATATTTTCAGAACAAGAAATGATTGACCTATTCAAATTAGAGAATGTTAGCAAATCAGCTTCTGCATTTAATACCGAAAAACTATTATGGTTAAATAACCATTACATCAAAACATCTGAACCAGAATACGTTGCAGGCTATTTACAATGGCATATGGACCAACAAAATATCGACACTTCTACTGGTCCAGCTTTAACTGACGTCATTACTGCTTTAGCTGAACGTGCTAAAACATTAGTCGAGTTAGCAAGTTCTAGTCGTTACTTCTATGAAGAATATAAAGAATTTGATGCAACAGCTGCGAAAAAACATTTACGCCCAGTAGCGAAAGAAGCATTAGTATTAGTACAAAGTAAACTGCAAGCAACTGATGATTGGTCAATTGAAAACTTACATCAAGTAATTGAAGATACAGCAACTGAGCTAGAAGTAGGCATGGGCAAAGTTGGTATGCCGTTACGTGTCGCTATTACAGGGGCAGGACAGTCTCCTTCACTTGACGTAACACTTGCATTAATTGGTAAAGAACGTAGCGTACAACGCATCTCACGTGCAATTGAATTTATCGAAGCACGTGAAAATGCAGCATAGGTAAGATGATTTAATGGTCCTACTATTATTTAGTGATCCTATCAAATGATACTAGCTAAAAAGCCCAGTATGAAAAGAATGTAGATTCGACTCATACTGGGCTTTTTTATATTTACATTATTGATGCACAGGCTTATCAAAGCCGAGTTATAGATTGTATCTCTAATCTATTCAATATTACTTTGATGCAAACTGAAGTATTTCAGTAATTTTAGAATAGGTTTTTTGCCAATCTAAATACTCTAATGCTAATGGTATATTTTTCCCCTCAATTGACAAAACTAATGAAGGAAAGCCTTGAATAGGCAATTGACGGCTTGTATTAATTTCTTCAAATAACTGTTTATTAACAGCATCATCATGTAATTGCTGTTTAAACCATGCTTTATCAAACCCAATGCCCTCAGCTAACTCAGCTAACTCATCCGTTAAAGAAGGGTTTTTTGCCTGTAAGTAATACCCTTGCTGAATAGCAAACAACATCTCTTTTTCTTTATTCTCCGTTCTTGCAACCAAACAAGCACGACAAGCTGGATACGTTGAACGCTGTGGTTTACATTCAGTCCAGAAATCAAAGTTAAATTGAGTACCTAATTTTGCATGAATATTTCGCCAGATATTCTGTAATGTTTGCTGTAAATCCACAGGCATCACAACATCAGAGTCAGGAGCTAATCCACCTAATTGATAGCGAATTTCCAATGGGTGTTCTGGTTCTAGCTCAGCTAATTTAGCTGATAACTTCAGCCAACTATCTCGGTATCCCCAACACCAGCTGCACATAGGATCATATACGTAATATAATATAGGTTTACTCATCATTTATTCCTTAAGTATTAATCTTATGTTTAAAACAAGACCTTCCCATTAAATTAAATTGATATAAAAACTATCTATGGGCAAGGATTAACATAAAATTCTATTTGGTAATGCTATTATAAGCTATACGCCCTACTATCCATAAAAGTTATTTTTCAATGAATACATAGGGTTATTAATGATATTGATTATAGGATCACATTTTGGCACAACTCTATTTTTATTACTCTGCAATGAATGCAGGTAAATCAACCTCTCTTTTACAATCATCTTATAACTATCGTGAACGCGGAATGAACACATTTGTGCTCACCGCTGCAATAGATAATCGATCAGGTGTAGGTAAAGTGTCATCACGTATTGGTATTGAAAGTGATGCACATATTTTTTCAGACACAGACGATCTAGCAGAAATGATTGGCAACATTCATCAACAACAAAAACAACACTGTATCCTAATTGATGAATCACAATTTTTAAGTAAGCAGCAAGTTAGGCAGTTAACTTACGTGGTTGATATACTCGGTATTCCAGTCTTATGTTACGGTATTAAAACTGATTTCCAAGGTGAACTTTTCCCTGGTAGCCAATATTTACTTGCTTGGGCTGATAAATTAGTAGAGTTAAAAACAATTTGTCACTGTGGGCGTAAAGCAAATATGATATTGCGTATGGATGAAAATGGTCAAGCGATACAGGAAGGAGCACAAGTTGAGATTGGTGGTAATGAAACCTATGTTTCTGTCTGTCGTAAACACTTCCGTAAAGTCTTCTGGGATAGTGAATAAGAACTCCGATAAAACACGCTAATCAACCTTTATGACTTTTTCTATTACAACTATCCAGCTAATACCGATTACATTAAATAATGTGATCTAAATTTTGCGCAGGAAAAATGAGTTAGTTCAAGGCGAAAATTGAGCTAAATGGTTGTTCCCTTTACGAAATTTACAACGAAGAAATAAGTTATTTTAACAAGTAAAATAGATAACTTAATTAGTGTGATTGGTATAAAACAACTCAGTTTAAAAATCATAAAAAATAAGCATAAAAAAAGCGGCTCAATGAGCCGCTTAATAAGTTTACACTTCTTACCTACTTTAACTAATTACCAACATTATATTCAATGTCTGCATTTGCTAATAGGTTAGTAACCAATGCTTGATAAGTTGCTTCAGAAGTACTGCGCTCTAACATCGTAGTTAATTGCGTTTTAGTTTGTTCATTCGCAGTGCTCACATCAAGCTCAATAACCTCAGACAGCTCAATCAATGCAAAATCATTTTGTGCAGTCACAACGTAATCACGTGTTACTTTATCAGCTTCAGGTTTTGCTAATTGGAATAAACGTTGAATCACTTGTGTATCGTAATCACGACTATAACGAGCAAGTGTCAGCGGAGAGGTGAAAGAAATACCTTTCTCAGCTAACTCACTATCAATTGACTCACCAGCAGCTAATTTAGCCATTAAAGAATCAACAAACTGTTTTGCAGCTTCAGCTGATTTTTGTTCTTCAAGCTGTAATGTAATTTGTTCAGAAACTTCAGCTAACGGTTTAGTTGCTGCATCTTTATGATCTTTAATATGAACAACAATAGCTTGAGCATCACTCAATTCAATAACTTCAGAGTTCAAACCTTCACTACGGAAGTTTTCATCAAATACTTGATTAAGCACTTTACTATCATTCAATGCCTCTGGTGCATCGTTAACTGAAAATAAACCACTTGTTTGTATATCAACAGCAACCTCAGCAGAAGCTTCTTCTAAGCTATCTGGAGATTCAAATGCAACTTCACTGAGACGTTGATATAAGTTGTCGTATAGCTCTTTAGTTTTTTCAGCTTTTAACGCAACTTCAATTTGCGACTTAACTTCGCTTAAAGGCAATGTTTCAGTTTCTTGCGCTTCAATTAATTTGATGATGTGAAAACCAAATTCTGATTTAACAATATCAGAAACAGGATCTGCAGAAGTTAATGTGAACGCACTTTTATCAAATGCAGGATCCATCACTCCGCGTTCAAACCAATCTAATTCGCCGTTGTTTTTAGCAGAGTAAACATCTTCTGATTTAGTTTTCGCTAGCTCAGCAAAATCAGCACCAGCTTTAACTTCAGCTAAAATAGCTTCTGCTTTTTCTTTTGAAGCAGCTGAATCACCTTGAATAAAGATATGAGCAACTTTACGACGCTCTTGGCGTTGATATTCACCTTCATGTTGTTCGTAATAAGCTTGAATATCGGCATCGCTTACTGTTACTTCTGAAGTTAATGATGCAGAATCAAGTAAAACATACTCAACATTAACTTGTTCTTCATCTTGGTATAACTCACTGTTATCCGCATAGAAAGCTTCAACTTCTTCAGGTGTAACTTCTTCAGTAGCAAGGAAGTCATCGCTTTTTATGTTTAAGATACGTGCAACACGTTTTTGGCCCTGCAATTGGCTTGCTTGATCGACTTCAGATGGCAAAACAAACTCACTACCAACGAGTGTTTCTAGTAACTGAATACGCACTAAATCAGTTTTGAAATTTTCACTAAACTGAGATGGAGATAAATTATTGTTACGTAACAATGATAAGTATAAGTTGTTATCAAATTTACCATCAACTTGGAAATCTGGTGTGTTACGAATCGCTTCTTTTACTTGTTCATCGCCAACACGTAATCCCATTTCTGCAACAGCTTGTGCAATCAAACGTTCAGTAATTAATGTTTGTGTTGCTTGAAAACGAACCTGTTGTGCAAAATTTGGACTTGAAGCAATTAAATCAAATTGTTCGCCATATTGCTGTTGTAAGCGTGCTCTTTCATTTTGATAAGCTTGTTCAACACTTTGTTGCGAAATAGCTTCACCGTTAACAGTAACCGCAGCATTTTCAGATGTAGTCCCTAAATAACCACTCACCCCTGCTAACGCAAAAGAAAGTATGATGACAATCAAAATACTTTTAGCAACGACTCCTTGAGAGCCTTCGCGTAATCTTTCTAACATAATATTTACTCTTTAAGACTAAAAACAAAAAAGCGCATCATAGGACGCGCTTAATGCATAACGGTGCTACAGAAACGATTAAACGTTGATAGCATCTTTTAATGATTTACCAGCTTTAAATGCAGGTACTTTAGCAGCTGCGATTTGAATTGGTTCATTAGTTTGTGGGTTACGACCTGTACGAGCAGCACGTTCTTTAACTGAGAAAGCACCAAAACCGATTAGAGATACGCTGTCGCCTTCAACTAAAGCAGTAGTTACACTATCGATGAATGCATCTAATGCACGACCAGCAGCAGCTTTAGAGATATCTGCGCTTTCTGCGATGTTATCGATTAATTGTCCTTTATTCATTTGTAAATCCCCTGTCTATAATAAATTGGTGCTATTTTAATTTTGAATGGCACATAGTAAAAAACTTGAGCTAGGCTACTGCGGTATTCAAATTCAAGCAAGTAAATTTCAATAAAATTAGGTAGCTAGCCCAGATTGTATGCGATTAATCACCTATTTGTCGGTTTTTCCAACAGAAAAACCTTTAATACTATCTTGTAAGGCGATTTCTAGTACTTCATCTATCCAACGTACTGGCTTAATTTCGAGTTGGTCCTTAATATTATCAGGGATTTCCTCTAAGTCACGCGTATTTTCAAATGGAATCAATACAGTTTTGATACCACCGCGTCGCGCAGCCAGTAATTTCTCTTTCAAACCACCAATAGGGAGTACTTCACCACGTAGCGTAATTTCACCTGTCATGGCGACATCAGCACGTACAGGAATGCCCGTTAAGCTTGATATTAGCACGGTACACATTGCCGCACCGGCGCTCGGTCCATCTTTAGGCGTAGCGCCCTCAGGAACGTGCACATGAATATCACGTTTTTCATGGAAGTCGCTATTAATACGCCATTCTTCTGCTTTTGCACGTACAACTGTCATTGCAGCTTGAATAGACTCTTTCATTACATCGCCTAATGAACCAGTGTAAGTTAACTTACCTTTACCCGGTACAGAGGTAGCTTCGATAGTTAATAAATCACCACCAACTGATGTCCATGCAAGTCCTGTCACTTGACCCACTTGATTTGCAGAATCAGCTTTACCAAAGTCATAGCGACGAACACCTAAATAATCTTTCAAATTATCAATAGTGACATCTATTTTTTTCAGCTTTTTATCTAATAAAATATCTTTCACTACTTTACGACAAATCTTAGAAATCTCACGCTCTAAAGCACGAACGCCAGCTTCACGCGTGTAGTAACGAACAATACCGATAATAGCGCTATCATCAATTGATATTTCAGATTCTTTTAACCCATTACGCTTAATTTGTTTGCTTAATAAATGTCCATTAGCAATGTTAAGTTTTTCATCTTCTGTATAACCCGATAAATGAATCACTTCCATACGGTCTAATAATGGACCAGGAATATTCATTGAGTTTGACGTTGCAACAAACATGACGTCAGACAAGTCATAATCAACTTCAAGATAATGGTCATTAAAACTGTTATTTTGTTCTGGATCTAATACTTCTAATAAAGCAGAAGCGGGATCACCACGCATATCAGATGCCATTTTATCAATTTCATCTAATAAGAATAATGGGTTTTTAACGCCAACTTTAGTCATCTTCTGAATTAACTTACCAGGCAATGAACCAATGTAAGTACGACGATGTCCACGGATCTCAGCTTCATCACGAACGCCACCCAATGCCATACGAACATATTTACGACCTGTAGAACGCGCGATAGATTGACCTAAAGACGTTTTACCAACACCAGGAGGACCCACTAAACATAAGATAGGACCTTTTAGTTTATTAATACGTGTTTGAACGGCTAAATACTCTAAGATACGTTCTTTCACTTTTTCAAGACCGTAATGATCTTCGTCTAATATTTCTTGTGCTTTTGCTAAGTTCTTTTTAACAGGACTACGCTTCTTCCAAGGTACATTGACTAAGCTTTCAATATAAGTACGAATAACGCTTGCTTCTGATGACATTGGCGACATCATTTTTAACTTTTTAAGCTCAGATATTGCTTTTTCTTTCGCTTCTTCAGACATGCCAGCAGCTTCGATCTTATCGGCTAATTGATCAAGATCGCTTTGCCCTTCTTCGCTATCACCTAACTCTTTTTGAATCGCTTTCATTTGCTCGTTAAGGTAATACTCACGTTGGCTACGTTCCATCTGCTTTTTAACACGGCTACGAATGCGCTTTTCAACTTTTAGAATATCTTCTTCATTTTCCATCATACCCATCAGGTATTCAAAACGTTCTGTAACATTCGTAAGTTCTAGTGCCGTTTGTTTATCTTCTAAACTTAATGGCATATGTGCAGCAATCGTATCCGCAAGACGTTCTGGTTCATCGATACCATTAACCGATGCAAGTACTTCAGGTGGAATCTTTTTATTAAGTTTAATATAAGATTCAAACTGCCCTAATACACTTCGAATAAGTGCTTCTTCTTCTTTATCATCAACGCCTTCACTTTCTAACAGCTCAATCTCTGAAAAGAAATACTCTTCGTTTTCGATATTGCGAAGAATATTCGCACGTTGCACACCTTCTACTAATACTTTCACAGTACCGTCAGGTAGTTTTAATAGTTGTAAAATATTAGCAACCGTACCAACCGTGTATAAATCTTCTATTTTAGGATCGTCTAAAGAAGCTTCAGTTTGTGCAACTAATAATACTTTTTTACCCTGCTCCATCGCAGCTTCTAGGCAGCTAATTGATTTTTTTCTGCCAACAAATAATGGAATAACCATATGCGGATAAACGACAACATCACGAAGTGGTAAGACAGGTAACGTCAACAGCTGATCTGTTTCTAATTTCATATTGTCTCCGGAAAAGAATTGAAAATTAATTCATCAATAATCACCAGTCTATAAAGTTTATTATTTAACTGATGATAAAAATATTTTAAGTTAGTTTAATACTGGGGATGGTTTGTTTTTTTTCAAGCATTTAAACAAAAAAAGAGAGCATAAAGCTCTCTTTTTTTATGATACAGCGATTAATTGCTTATTTATCAGACGATACGAGCTTATTTTCTTCTTCTGAGTAAATTAATAATGGCGATGCGTCACCTAAAATAACATTCTCATCAACCACTACTTTGCTTACATTTTCAACAGAAGGTAAGTCATACATAGTATCGAGTAATACCGCTTCAACGATAGAACGCAAACCACGAGCACCGGTTTTACGGCTCATTGCTTTCTTAGCCATCGCCGTTAATGCTTCTGGGCGGAACTCAAGTTCTACATCTTCTAAGCCAAATAAAGCAGCATATTGTTTAGTAATTGCATTTTTAGGTGCAGTTAAAATTTCAACTAATGCTTCTTCATCTAATTCAGTTAATGTTGCAACAACAGGCAAACGACCGATAAATTCAGGAATTAAACCATACTTTGCTAAATCTTGAGGTTCAACTTTCTTGAACGTATCGCTCAACGAATCTTTGTTGTCTTTGTCTTTAACCGTTGCGCCAAAACCAATACCAGCACCCGTATCAATACGTTGTTCAATAATGCTATCTAAACCAGAGAATGCACCACCACAGATAAATAATATCTTAGACGTATCAACTTGAATAAACTCTTGATTTGGATGCTTACGTCCACCTTGTGGCGGAATAGAAGCAACAGTACCTTCAATGAGTTTTAATAGAGCTTGTTGAACACCTTCACCAGATACATCACGTGTGATTGATGGATTCTCAGATTTACGCGTAATTTTATCGATTTCATCAATATAGATGATACCGCGTTGCGCTTTCTCAGGATCGTAATCACATTTCTGTAATAGTTTCTGAATGATATTTTCAACATCCTCACCAACATAACCAGCTTCAGTTAATGTTGTTGCATCTGCCATAGTAAAAGGTACGTCTAATAACCTTGCCATTGTTTCAGCGAGTAATGTTTTACCACTACCTGTTGGGCCAATTAACAAAATGTTAGATTTACTTAACTCTACACCGTCAGCCATATCACCGTACTTCAAGCGTTTATAATGATTATAAACAGCAACAGATAGCACTTTTTTTGCTAAATCTTGACCAATAACATAATCATCTAATGAAGCACGAATCTCATGTGGTGTTGGTAATTTTTTCTTACTATTATTCGTTTCAACAGTACTTGTAAGTTCTGCTATTTCTTCTTTAATGATGTCATCACAAAGATCAACACACTCGTTACAAATATAGACAGAAGGTCCAGCAATTAATTTTTTAACTTCATGCTGACTTTTACCACAGAACGAACAATACAATAAACTGCTGTTATCAGCATCATTGTTGTTTTTATCCGACATAATTATAGATATCCTTAATTATATTCTACGAGTTAAGACTGAATCGACAATACCATAATCAACTGCTTCTTGAGCTCGCATAAAGTTATCGCGGTCAGTATCACGAGCAATAACTTCAATATCTTTACCCGTATGGAATGCTAATAACTCATTCATACGCTGTTTTGTTGCAATAATTTCTTTAGCATGGATTTCAAAATCAGATGCCTGACCTTGGAAACCACCTAATGGTTGGTGAATCATAACCTTAGCATTAGGTAAAACGTGACGCTTACCTTCCGCACCACTTGCTAATAAGAATGCGCCCATACTCGCAGCCATTCCCATACAAATAGTACTTACATCAGGTTTAATAAACTGCATAGTATCGTAAATGGCCATACCAGCGCTAATTGAACCACCTGGAGAATTAATATAAATGTAAATATCTTTTTCTGTGCTTTCTGATTCTAAGAACAATAATTGTGCAGTAATCAGATTCGCCATGTGATCTTCAACAGGGCCTGTTAAAAAGATAACTCGCTCTTTTAATAGTCGAGAATAGATATCATATGAACGCTCACCTTTTGCTGTTTGTTCAACAACCATAGGGATAAGCGCGTTACTGATTTGTTCCGTATTTCCAGCAAATGGGTTGGTCATATTCCATCCTAATTATTTGTTTTTATTATATATACTAAAAATGAAAATGGCCCGAGTGAAATCACTCGAGCCATCAAAATGCATAACCAATTGAATTAATAGTTTAATAAACTATTAAGCAGCAGGTTTATTCATCACTTCGTCGAAAGATTTCTTCACTTCAGTTACTTTAGCTTTTTCAATGATAAAATCAACTGCTTGCTCTTCTAATGCAACATTTTCCATGTTTTGCATTAGCTCTTTGTTGTTTTTGTAGTACTCAACAACTTCAGCAGGATTTTCGTAAGCAGAAGCCGCATTTTCAATTAGAGAAGCCACTTTATCTTGGTCAACTTTTAATTCGTTAACTTTAATTACTTCACCTAGTAAAAGACCTACTTTAACGCGCTTTTCAGCTTGTTCAGTAAATAATTCAGCAGGTAATTCTGGTAAGTTATTTGGATCCATTTGCTTACCGTAACGTTCCATAGCTTGTTTACGTAAAACGTTAACTTCACCATCGACTAATGCTTTAGGCACTTCGATTTCGTTATTTTCAACTAATGCAGTTAATACGTTGTCTTTCGCAGTATTTTTCAATACTTGGTCAAGTTCACGTTGCATGTTTTTCTTAACGTCTTCTTTAAGTGCTTCTAAATCACCGCTTTCAACGCCGAATTTTTTAACAAATTCTTCAGTTAACTCAGGTAAGATTTGCTCTTCAACTTTCGTTAAGTTGATTTTAAACTGTGCAACTTTACCTTTCAATTCTTCTGCATGGTAATCTTCAGGGAAAGTAACATCGATGTTGAACTCTTCACCTGCTTTTTTACCAACGATGCCTGTTTCAAAACCAGGAATCATACGCTCACTACCTAGTACGATTTGGAAACCTTCAGCTTTACCGCCTTCGAAAACTTCACCGTCGATAGAACCTTCAAAATCAACCGTTACTTGGTCATCATTTTTTGAGTCACGTGCTACGTCTTTCCATTCAGCGTGTTGCTTTTGTAGTGTTACTAACATGTTATCTAAGTCAGCATCTTCAATTGTTGTTGCAACAGTATCTACAGCTAAAGAGTCTAATGCTGTTAATGCTACTTCTGGGTAAACTTCAAATGTTGCAGTGAAAACGAAATCTTCACCTTTCTTGCGAGCAAGAGGAGCAACAGCAGGCGCACCAGCTGGGTTTAATTTTTCAGCTACGATTGCTTCGTAAAAGTTGCGTTGCATGATTTCGCCGCCAACTTCTTGTTCAACAGCAGCACCAAAACGCTTAGCTATAACTGATGCAGGTACTTTACCAGGACGGAAGCCATCAACACGTTGTGTTTTAGATAGATGACGTAGACGAGCATCAAATTCTTTATCGAATGCTTCAGCGGCAACAGTAATTGTTAATACGCGCTCTAGACCTTGTGTAGATTCAACAGAAACTTGCATTTTATTTCCTTTATCTTTTACGTTAAAAATTGTTTTTACTGATAAAAAGTGTTGTTTTTTCGTTCACTTTCATCACTAAGGTGTATTTGCTTGGACTACCGCATTATAAAAATGACACCTTAATTAAAAATTAGTTTGTAATTTCTATGGTGAAATTTAAGACGCGCCATTATAGACACTGTTATAGCGTTAGTCGATAGGCAGTCCATAGGAAAAACGACATGCAAGCTCTATTTTTGTAGATCCGTCTCTATTTCGTACAATTAACGTTTAATTTTTAACAAAAATAAACCTGATTATTTCATTAACCATAATCACATTGGTTGATAATCAAACGATTTTTATTTAAGAATGAAATGCTAAAGTAAAAAGAAGTGATAAAGTATTAAACAAAAATGACTATAAAGCACACAAAATGGCTTCAGTTTTAGTAGATAAGTAAATATCAAAATGTTCATGCTAAAAGATAGCAATAAACAATGACATAACGTTAATGGCAGATTATTTGCTTTGATAAGGTTATTGCAAATTGGATACTTTATATAGGTGCATTTACATACCCATTACCATTCAGTAATCAGTAATCAGTAATCAGTAATCAGTAATCAGTAATCAGTAATCAGTAATCAGTAATCAGTAAAGTGAACAGAAGCTAGGCAGAAAGTGAAAGTTATAACGGCTTAAATAGACACTTTCTAACAATGAAGATGTTTATTTCACTGCTTCTCCTCTGAGCCGTTAGCTTAAAAACCAACGCTGCGGTGCAACCTTCAATAAGGACTAGCCATTATCATCAAGTTACGCCTTGATTTGGAGTGCAAGTTAACGACTGAACAAAGCACCTTGAACGCTAACGGGAATATTATGGAAAATAATCACTAGTGTCGCTTTATAAACACCAGTGATGTCATTAATGGTCATTTAGTGAAGTAATAACGACTCAACAAAAAAGCCTTGAATGCCTGAGAATACAATTTGTGCACCAATAGCCGATACGAATAAACCCGTTATTTTTGGTAACACTTCTAAACCTTGTTGCCCAAGTAAACGCTGTATTTTACTTGAAAAGAGTAAAACAATAGCTAATGAGGCAACAGCAGCAAACAATGATAAACAAACAATCACCGTATCCATCACGCCGTTTAATTCTGCTCCCATTACCATTAAAATACCAATCAGACCTGGGCCAACAGTGACGGGAATGGCCAACGGCACTATCGCAAAGTCAGCGCTACGCTTAATGGTATTTTCAGGGCCTTCTGGCACTTCAGTTCCGCCTTTAATCATTTCCAATGCACTTAAAAATAATACAGTACCGGCGCCGATTTTAAAGGCATCTAAAGTAATGCCAAATAAGCTGAAAATATACTGTCCAAAAACAAGGAAAACTAAGCTAATAATCACCACCGTCACGCTCAATTTTAAAATCACCTTCTTCTTTTCAGATGAACTTAATTTTTTGCCTAAAATCAGGAAAACAGACAACACAAAAAAGGGTGTCATCATAAAAAATAGTTTTAAATATAGGGTAAAAAAGTGTTCCATTTGCAATCTCATTAACAGTATAAAAGTGGCTTAAATTCACGACTAGGAATTTTCAGCGCGATGCTAACACAGAGTGATTTATAAGATCTGAACTATTTTACAAAAAACTAATTTTCGATGATCGGTTTATGATTAAAATCATAAAAAAACCACTACTTTGGTATTTAAACAACTGATATAAAATAAATAGAGAAGGAAATAGAGAGGGGCTTTAATAAATAAAATTTAAAATCTTTTATTTCGATATAGCAATCACCATTAAAACACTTTGATTCAGATAATAAGTACATAACTTAAAATAGCTAAATAACTAAATAACTAAATAACTAAATAACTAAATGTCAGTCTTTCAATTGTAAAAGCCACATAAAGGTTAACTGAAGTTTATTACTATCTCTTATTACTATGTTAAAGCCACAAACTCAGCAGATAACATATCAGCAAGATCTTGTGCTTTTAATTGTATTTCTAAACCTCTTTTACCCGCGCTGACATAAATGTCTGGATGGTCCGTTGCCGTACTATCAATCAAGGTTGTTAAGCGCTTCTTTTGCCCTAACGGACTCACGCCACCTAAAACATAACCTGAAGAGCGTAACACATCATTTTTATCAGCCATTTGTGCTTTTTTGCCTTTCAAAGCCGATGCGACAGCTTTCAAATTTAACTGCTCCGTAACAGGTAAAACCGCCACGACTAACTGCTTATCAACTTCAACCACTAAAGTTTTAAACACTTGTTGTGCATCGACATTCATTTTCTCAGCGGCTTCTAAACCATAAGATGCATGCTTTTTATCATGTTTATATTGATGAACCTTAAATGTGATTTTATGTTTTTCAGCTACTTTAATCGCAGGTGTCATAATCTTTATTTGCCTTTATTGTAAATCTAATTTTACTATCGCTTAATGCATATCTAATCAACGACTGTTTAATACTTTTCAAAAAACGAGTGTCATTTTAATTTGGGTTTTAAATCGTTTACTAACTTACTGTAAAGTCAGACGCTCTGTTAAACGACTATTTCGACTTGCTCTGTTTCTAACCGAACTAGCAACCAATGATAAGTCAGCGATTAATGTTAACTGCTTTTTAGCACGTGTAATACCAGTATAAATTAACTCTCTATTCATCACTGGTAAAGCGTAATCTGGTAATGCTAATAACGTATGTTTAAACTCAGATCCTTGGCTTTTATGTACGGTCATCGCAAATACGGTTTGATTCGCTGGTAATCGACTCGGTTGAAAATCAGCGACTGAGCCATCAGGCATCACAAAATACACTCTTAATTGGCCAGTTAGATCTTGTAAGCACAAGCCAATATCACCATTAAATAATCCAAGGTGATAACTATTTTCAGTGACCATCACTGGGCGTCCGATATACCAAGTTTGTGTTTGGTCAAATCGTCGCGCTAGCAAACCTGCTTTTTGTAATATCTTTTCACAACGATGATTTAAATTATCAACGCCCCACTCTTGCTCTCGAGTGGCACATAATATTTTAAAATCATTAAATTGTTGTAGCAATTGTTTGGCACGTTCTCGGTTATCTTCATTAATCACAGGTAAATCTGATAAATAAGGTCCATAACCGTCAATGACTAATTGCTCAAAGATAGTTTCACTTTCTGCGTCATTTAAATAATGGTTTAAATCATCATATTTAGCACACAAAGCAGCTAATTTAGCAGCGGTTACGCCACCTTTATTAATAGCAGAAGCTAAATAACCAATACCTGAAAACTGATCAAAACGATAACTTTTTTGTAATAAACATAAATTATCAGACATGCTCACTTGCGTATGCTTTGCTTGATCTAGTAAACAATCAAACCCTGTTAAGTCGACTAATTGCTGCGCTTTTTGCTGACTATAACCAGATTCAATAAACGAACAGATATCACCCAATACCGCACCGGCTTCAACAGAGGCTAATTGATCTTTATCTCCTAGCAATATTAAACGCGCATGATCAGGCAACGCGCTTAATAGTTTGGCCATTAATGGTAAATCAACCATGGAGGCTTCATCCACCAGCAGGAGATCTAACACTAACTTGTTATATTCATTGTGACGGAAATGCGCACTGTTATTTCGTACACCTAATAATCGATGAATGGTGCTCGCATCAGTAGGAATATGTTGTGCGACTACTTTATCTAAAGACAAATCAGATAACGCATTGGTAATCGATTCCGTTAAACGTGCCGCAGCTTTACCCGTCGGGGCAACCATTTTAATAATCAAGTCAGGCTGTGAATGTAATAAGAGCGCTAATAACTTCACAACAGTTGTGGTTTTACCAGTACCAGGGCCACCAGAAATAACACAGCGAGCAGAAGTTAGCGCTAGTGCCGCACTTATTTTTTGCCAATCACAACGAACATGGTTAGTAATCAAAGACGCTAAGGGTGCTAAGTCATCCGCTGATGTTGCATTGTTAAAAACAGTTTGTACCGATGGCCAATCCACCACCGCATTATTAATAACGTCTAAATACTTTTCACATAAAGCTTGAACAGATTGAGTGGACTCGTTTTGCCATGCTTGCCATAAATACTGATATTGTGGTTTGAATAGTAGCTCTAAGTATTCTTTACTTTCATCACTTACTTGCACTGCGATAGGTTGTAATAACTTATCTGAAATGAGTTGTTCAAATTCAGCATAACGCGCCATAAATAAAGCATTATATTGCAAACGCAAAGGTGCATCGTCACCGCAACAGAGACTTTCATTTAATAAAGCATGTGTTTGTTGAAGATCATGAAAAATACAAGATATTTGCAAACGTTCACTTTCTGCTTGTGAATCCAACCCCAACTGCAAACAATGCTGATGGAATAAATTACCTATTTTATCGATGGGTAAACAAATATGCCCACCACCAAGCTGTTGACTGACTAATGCCGATGCTAATTGCATTAAGTTATCCGCGCCTAATTGCGCCATAAATTTAGCAAAGTGAAAATCAATAGGACGAATTTGTTGATTTAACTGCCATTGTTTTAACAGAGTGAGCATGCCATCTGTTTTTGCAGCATCAAGCCCATGACTGCTTATTACCGAATCAAGACTATTTTTAGTATCACTCATGACAAATCCTCTAACAATTGTTGCGCACTTAATTCGCCACTTAATAACTTATCTAATTGTTCAATTAACTCGAAAGCGGGCTTAATAAAATAAGACCCTGCATTTTCTTCACCTTGCATGCCACGTAAGAAGGTATAGAACACGCCACCGATATGTGTTTCATAATTGTAATTATCTAAACGTGATTTTAATAAACGATGCAATGCCAATGTGTACAACTGATATTGGAAATCATAACGATGTTCAATGATCGCCTCTGCCATCGCGTCATCATTGTAATCTTGCAAGCTATCGCCTAAGTAATTTGATTTATAATCCAATACAAAATATTGCCCTTCGTATTCAAACGTTAAATCGATAAAGCCTTTTAACATTCCCTGCACTTGATTGAACTGCAATAACCCGGCACGCGCAGATAATGGGTCATAATGCATGATCAGCTTATTAATAGAGGACGCTTCAATCGGTTGCATCGGAATAAAGAACTGCATCTCTACTTTCTTTTGCTGCTCTGTTAATGACGATAACGTTAATTCAGGATACTCACTCGCCACTAAACGATGTTCTAAAATATGCGTGATCCATTGGCTAACAATCGGCGCCCACTCTTCTACAGGTTCATAATTATTAATGGTTAAGCGCTCTGTTAACCATGGAATTAATTTATCTGACGGGCTATCTTGAAAATCGATTTCTTCAAATAGTTCATGTAAGAATGTCCCGTGTTTAGCGCCTCTCGGAAAGTTAAACACATTATAAGCTGAGACTTCTGTTTGTGGGTCTTGAGGCAAGCCCGATGGCGAAGCAACTAAAGGTAATGAGCTTGCTAAAGATGGCTGAGATAAAATATCACCTGTTGCTTTGACACTTTCCTGTGGGATTTTCTTAGTGTTTTTATCTTCAATAGTAGGCGCGCTGTGGAATCGAGATAAAGCTGAGTAACTTGTTACCCACCAGTTTTTCTCAATCGCCCCCGTAAACAGCCTAGGAGCAATTAATTGTTCAGGAGACTGACTCAAGGCTTGATAGGTTTCAGTCATTAACGCTGGCGCATTACGTAACCCGATATTTTCTGACATATCGCATACACTTTGTAATAAACGTTTTAAGTTTTGGTCATCACCCGCTTGTAGTTCTTCACCGGCTTTAATAGATAAATAACCCAATGCACTTTTAGTGAGTGGCGTCGCTTTAGAGCGCCCTTTCTTATACGGCCCAATCCCTAAGTAACAACGATACACACTGCGTGTTAAACCAACGTATAACAGACGAATATCTTCCGCTAAAAGTTCTTTAGCCGTCAGCTCTTTATTCGCATCGTCCGCTTCTAAATCAAATACCAAACGTTGTTGATTATCATGGAATAAACATTCTTTAGGTTCACGATATAAACCACTGAATGGAATAAATACAATATCGTACTCTAACCCTTTGGATTTATGTAACGTACTCACCTGTACTAATTCTTTTTCACTTTCTAAACGTTGTTTCTGTTCGCCTTGCTCGTTTTTAGCATTACTAATTTGTTCACTGAACCAACGTAATAAAGCAAATGAACCTTCATAGACCATGCTATTTTTTTGTAATAACTCAGCAAGGTGTAATAAATCTGTTAAAGCACGCTCACCTTGGTTTTGTGATAATAATTTAGCGCTAATACCTTGCTCATGAAAACACTGCTGCAACATCAATAATATACCGCTGTCTTCCCACACGGTTTTATAACGTGCAAAATCAGCAATTTTCGCTTCCCAACTAGCGGTATCAGAAAAAGTACGATGAATTTGATAAGGCGTAAGCGAAAACAACTTACAAGCAATGGCTGAACGCAAATAACGTTCATTGCTTGGATGCAAACAAGCGCTTAATAAGCGTAATAAATCTTGGGCTAAGGTACTGGCAAATACACTTTCTTTTAGTGACAAATACACACTGTTAATATTTTCTTCTAACAAGGCTTTACGAATAATATTCGCTTCATTACCCGTACGTACTAACACCGAAATATTGTTCGCTAAAATAGGTAATTTATGACCGTCACTATCTTCTAAATAAGCTTGGCCTTGCTGTGCTAACAACAATAACGCTTTAATCTCATTGACTGCTGCTTGTGCGCTAGCATATCTAAATGCATCACTGCTTAAACCGCCATTAATATGCAAAAACTGTAACGCAGTTTGTTGATCATCGTCGGGATTATTAACCACCAGCTTTTTACGTTTTATCGGTGGTGCTTTTACAGGGAAAAAAGGAATATCTTGATCGTAAATAAATGGCGCCGTTTTATGATTAAAGAATCCATTCACCGCATCAATCATTTCAGCACTAGAGCGATAGTTATTATCTAAACTGTAATGCGCAGTCACAGCATTACGCGCTTTCATATAAGTGAAGATATCTGCACCACGGAAACTATAAATCGCCTGCTTAGGGTCGCCAATCATGAACAAACCAGATTGATTAAACAACGGCAGTTCGCCGTTAACATGCTCATTTGAACTAGCATCTTCACCAAGGCCTGTATCACTGTCTTCAACATAGCTGCCTTCAACATAGCTGGCATCAGCATAAATCGTATCAAAAATACGGTATTGTACTGGGTCGGTATCTTGGAATTCATCTATCAAAGCAATCGGATATTGTTGTTTTATTTGTTTGCCTAGATGTCCTTCTGGAGACACTTGTAAGGCATGATCTAAACGCGTTAATAAATCATCAAACCCTAATAGCATGTGCTGCTGTTTAGTGGTTTGTAAGTTATCTTTTATCCAATGCGTTGCTTTAATCAATAAGGTATTTTTGATTGAGATATCTTGCTTAAGCAAGTCTTCAATTAACACAAAGGTTGCATGTGTGGGTGCTTCACCTTTTTTAGTTTTAGTGTGTAACTCCTCCTGTGAAAATTTAACTAAGTTTTTAGGCAAAGTTAACTCTAAACTATCTGACGCAGCCCAAGCACTCACTTGATCAAACCAATTAGGTAAATTCTTTTTGCTGTAACTGCGTTTATCAACACCAGAATGCGTAATGATATCTTGGTAATCATCTTTATCAGCATTCCAAGCTTGTTTCACCTCGGCAATTACATTTAAGCTTTTTTCATATTTACTTTTAAAATCAAAATCAGTAATCGCAGGAATAAAGGTTAAATCATTACGTGACAACCATTGCTGTAACTCAGATTTAAGTGCTTCAGGATGCGCCCAATAACTATAAATAACTTCAGTTAACGGCGTAGAGAGTTGGTAAAAATGTGCTCGCCAAAAATCATTGCACGCTTGGCTTAAAATATCAGAGTCATCTTCTAATAATGTTTGTTGAAATAAACTGCCCGATTCAAAGGCATTTTGTTGCAACATACGTTGACAAAAACCATGAATCGTAAAAATAGACGCTTCGTCCATTTGCAACTCTGCAAAACGTAACAAACGAATATCATGCTCAATACTGATGCTGTCTTCAATTAATTGCTGGCAGTAATCATCTTTACTTGAACCAGCAATAAAAGCTAAACGGGTTTCACGAATGCGTTCGCGTATACGACTTCTTAATTCCGCTGTTGCCGCTTCGGTAAAGGTCACCACTAATATTTTATCAACGGTTAAGGGGCAATGATGCGCTGTTTGCTTTTCTTTGTTTTCATCAGATTGATCATGCTCTAACTCTTGCTTACCATGCCCTAACTCTTGTTTACCGTGTCCTAACTCTTGCTTACCATGCCCTAATAAAAGACGAATAAACAAGCTGGCAATAGTATAGGTTTTCCCTGTGCCTGCAGAAGCTTCAATTAAACGACGCCCAAATAAGGGGAAGGTCAACGCTTCTAAAGGCGTAACTGAAATATGGCTGCAGCTCTCAGTTAAATTACCGCTAACATCTATACCAGTGTTTCCACTTTCACTATTAGCATCAAGGCTAAGATCGAGGTTTAGATTATATTCACTCATGATTATTCTCCGCCCCATTGCTCATAAATTAAATCATTCAAATTACATAATAATGGCATAAATACCTGTAGTGCTATCGACTCAAATTGTTGCCAATGATCTTCAATATTTTCAAAAACACGATTAATGTAAGGGTCATTTGCTTCCGCATAACCACGGCTATTATTAAAGACTTTTAACGCCGCTTGTTGGCCAGCAGCGCGCGTATCAAAACTTAACTCATCTAGCACAAAGACATTTGCTTGTAATTTACAAACCGCTTCACACCACTGGTAAGCACTTTCCACAAAGAAAGGTAACGCTTGCTGTAACCCCTGTTGATATAAAGCTAATAATTCAGCTAAACGCTGATGAGCATAATCAGCGGGAATTTCCTCAAAATAATGCCCTTTTGTTTGACCAAACAAGGTCGCGTTAAGGTGTTGACCATGCACGATGCAATAACTTAAATGCTCCACCCATAAATTAAGCAGATCTTTTCCTTTAATATTGCCCGGTTTAATACGCACTAATCCATTTTCACAATGGTCATCAAGCGCGCCCACTAAACGTTTTTGGTCAAACGGAATATCAACATTTATCTGTTCAATATCACCAATAAAGTAACCGCTGTAAACGCCTGCTAAATCGACCATGACTTGTAAGTCTTTATTAAAAATCAATGTCGCAAACTCACCCACGGGTAATTTACCTTGTGCTTGTAAACCCACGTATAAATCCGTTAAAGCTTGGTCATCGAGTCCATTTTCAAATTGTTGTTTTTTGAGCATGTATTGCTGCAAATTATCCAAAGCAAAGGGTTCATCATTTTCTTGGTCAATGTCATCAATCTCAAAATACACATTTAAACCTTGATTAAAAAACGCCTTACAAGGATTTTGTAAAAATCGAATCAGCGACGTTAACTCTATCAACTCACTTTGTAATAAAGGCAAAGGTTGATTAATCTCAGCTTGATCCGCCGATAATTGAGTAGCGGCATTCCACCAAGATTGTTGATAGGTAATTTGCTTACCTTGAAAATACTGTTCACTAAAACTTTGCATTGGGTAATGATGTATTAACGAAGCCAATAACTGTTTTTCCAATTGGCCATTATCCAATGATTCGCTCTCAAGCAAACTTTCATGCTGGCTGGTTAATATAAAGCTCTGTTGAATATAGTTAAGCAGCTCGCTGACTAACACGCTCGGCATTTTTTCACTGTTATCACTGATATCTTTACCGATGTAACTAACGTAAAAATTTGATTGTGCCGATAACAGCGCCTCTAAAAATAGATAACGATCTTCATCTCTGCGTGAACGGTCACCACGTTTTCTATGGCCGACCATCAAATCGAATCCCATTGGTAACAACGAACGAGGATATAAACCATCATTCATGCCTAACAGGCAGACCACTTTAAAAGGAATCGAGCGCATTGGCATTAACGTACAAAAGTTCACCTGCCCTGCTAAGAAACGTTGGCTATTCGATTGGCTAGACAAATGCTCTTGTAAATATTCAACCAATACCATTAACGATAAAGGCTGATCGAACTTAGCCTGTGCAGTTTGCTCCGACAACATTTGCATTTGTTGTCGTATTTGGCTGAACAACACACTATTATCTTCATCTTCAAGGTAGAAATCGTCGATTAAGTGATTAATGAACAGTTGCCACTCAGCACAACTCACTTCTTTATTTAAATTCGCTTCTAAATCAATCAAGGTATCAATAAATTCAATAAACCGACCGAGTAAATCGCCTTGTAAACCTTGTACTTCATCGTAAGGGGCAATGCCTTCAAAAAGATTGTCACTCATGGCATAACCCAACAACATACGTTTTAAACCAAACAGCCAATTATTTTGTGTTAACGCAGGGAGTTCCCACTGTGTCGCGGATTGATCATTAAGCCCCCATCGAATACCGCTTTCGGTGATCCAATGTTGTAATAAATCAAATTCAGATTGCTTGATAGAGAATCGATTTAAAATCGCAGGTACTTCTAATAATGCTAAAATATCTTCTCGCGTATAACGGCTTTGTTGTAAATTCAACAATTGTAAAAAGCTCGCTAAAATCGGATTTTCCTGTTGCGCACTGACATCAGAAATAGAGAATGGAATGGTAATGCCCGTGCCAGAACGGCTAAATACCGCTTCTACATAAGGCGCATAAGCATCGATATTAGGCACCATCACAATAATATCTTTAGGGGTCAGCTTAGGATCTTGCTCAAACATGGTTAATAAGTTGTCGTGTAATACTTCGACTTCTCGCATCACACTATGGCAAGCATGTAAGCTCAGCGAATTATCATGGTCATCAATTTCAATACGCAGTGAGGGATCTTTTAATGTCTGCGTTGAGCTATCGGTTAAATCTAAAATATCAGCCTGTAAATTATGTAATAAGCTGTCACGGTCAATATCAACAAAGGCATCAATTTCTTGTTGCTCAAGGCTATACAGTTGATATAAAAAATCACGTCCCATTTTACCCATTGAAGCCAATAATGGGTTACCCACTTCACTTTCAATATCGCCACTGCTCGCCCAGGCTAAATGCGCTTCATCTTTTTGCCAACTACTTGCTTTTAACTGTTCAACTTCGCCCGCTTTCACACTCACTTTAGGACGAGACTGAGCAAAACGTTTCGCTAGTAGTTTAGGGTCAACAATGTCTCCCCAATAATAACGACAAGGATTCGTTAATAGAAAATGCACATCACAATGTTCAGCTAACCCTAATAACGCTTGCAGGTAAGATTCAGGCAAAGAAGAGATACCAAAAACAAAAATACGTTTTGGCAAATGCGTTAACTGCTCGGTAGTTTTAGTCGCCAACGTACTTAAAAAGTCTTGGTACAAACCTGCACGATGATAAGCTTTACCTTGAGATTGGAACCCTTCTTTAATGCTGTTTACTAATAAACGCCATAACTTAGCCTGCCAAAGATGTGTGTCTAGCCACTCTGGTTGTAAATGATCTAAGCTGACTTGGCTGTCTTCCAATGTTTCCCAATTATCAATCCACTCTGGGCGATATACTAAATATTGGTCAAATATATCGGCGACTTTCCCACTTAACTGGAAACGTTTGCGCAGGTGTTGATCGTCTTCTAAATACTCTTTTAACGCACTAAAGTCTTCGTCTTCTAAACAATCAGGCAATAACTTCATTATTTGCCACGTCATCGATTGTTTATTGAATGGACTGTTATCAGGCACATCGTCTAAAACATGTTTAAACTGCTGCCAAATAAAACTCGCCGGTAACGGGAAATCAATATTCGCTGCGATACCAGTAGATTGTGCAATCTCCAATTGCAACCATTGCGCCATACCCGGGCTTTGCACTAATACGGTTTCATTTTCAAAAGGATGGCTCAAGGGAGATTGTTTCATGAGCGCTAGCAGCAGGTCTTTAAGCAAGCTTATTTGATTGGAATGATAGACTTTAAACACACGCGCCACCTTTTGAGAAAGTTGTTTTTTAGCTGTTTATTATAGTAGCTCTAAAATACCATAACTATCATAAGAGTAATCAACAGAGTGATGAAAAAAGTAAATTTAATCATTGGGTTGGGAAGTTAAAAATAACTAGCTGCTTTACCCCTGCTTTCTGTAACAATAAATAAAGCCGACTCCTTTTAAAAATTGAATATTGTTTTATAAGCCAATAAAAAATAGCGCACGAAATAAGTCAAAAAATAGAACATAAATACAAATCATAATGTTCAGTATTTCCGATGTTAATACGGATCTTTACTATCGTTCCACATGATAACTTTTTTAGTTTTTATGTTAATCGTTTGATTAGTCTGTTAAATTTAACCTTCAATATCAAATTCAAATAATTAATAGCATTCTACATAGCCACTGGAAATACGAAATAATTTTGGTTAGTTATGCTATTACAAGTCAATGGAGCTTCAATGAAATTACGTACTTTTGTAAAAGAAACACTAAAAGATGTTCTTGGCGGTATCCATGATGCTCAAACTGAAATTGAACACGGAGAAGTTGTTCCTTTAATAAATGAAACCGATTGGAAAGGCTTAGAAACAGGATTAACTAGTTTCCAAGCAATTGAATTCGAAGTATCTGTTAATGCTGTCGAAAAAGAAGGTAGTGAAGCTAAATTAAATGTTGTAGCAGCCGTTATTGGAGGACATGTAAAAGGTGATAGCTCAAATGTGGCAGAGCATACTGCAAAGTACCTGTGAAATTACCATTATCAAGTAAATAAACTTATTAAATCTAATATAGAATATTGTTCTATTTTGTTCTTAAAATAAAAAATTACGCAAAAAAGCTTCTAACATGTTCTGTAGTTTACGAGGGCGTTAAGCTCCTAGAATAACTAGTTTTTCTTAACATAAAGAAATCCTACAGCTTTGTTAAATACCAAGGAGATACCCAGATAAATGTCTATTTCATTAAATAATTTTAAACTTGCAATATCAGATGCAAAAGAGCTAGCTGAGTGTTACGACTTATTGAATACTAAAGATAATATATCGCCACCTGAAGCATTAAAACGTGCAGCATTAATAATGACGATGACCGCTTGGGAAACCTATGTAGAAGATATTGCAACTGAGCTATTTACTAATAAATTTGGTGTCCTACAAGGTTGTCATATCGGTAATTATCTTGATCGTCAATTCACATTAAAATTGAAAACATTTCACAATCCAGGCTCACAGAAGACCAAAGAGATCTTTGAAGAGTTTTTTGGAGTTAATGTTACTGAAAGCTGGGTTTGGAATAGCTACCAAACACCAAAACAAGTTAAGCAAACTCTTGATGCTTGGTTAAGGCGTAGAGGCGAGGCAGTTCATCGTTCTCAAGTCGATATTACTAAACCTGATTTGATTAAAAGAAATGAATTAGACAAATGTGTAAGATTTATATCAGATCTGGTCGAAAGAACAGATAAAGCTTTAGAGTCGGTGTAGGTGTAGGTGTAGGTGTTTCAAAGAAATTATCATGCAATTTAAATTTTTAGCAATCATATTATTAAGTTTAATGAGTAGCTGTCAATTTACTCCCCAAAAGGTCGAGTCAGAAAAAGATTTATTAATTGGAGAGGATTCTTCAAATGTAAAAGTCCTAATTCGACAAATAGATAAAGGCGAAATATTATGAACTAAGAATTATCAATTAGGTACTACAGCGTCTATCGAAATAGGCACTCATACAGTTTCAATAATATCTGAATTCTCACACTCATGGGGTAAAGTATTGTCTCCTGGTAACCTGGATATTAATATAAAACCAAATGCCACTTATAAAATTTCAGGCATTCTTTCAAAGAGTGATGATACATGTTTAGTTTCAACTAACATCAAATAAGATGATCAAGAATTAACATTTACATATTAGATTTTCTGTCTCTGTTCAACATTTTAACTAAAAAAATGGTGCTAGATGTACCTATAAAAGTAAAAAATATTTAACACCATTCTTGCGCATATAAAAATCACTGGACATATATGGTCACTCTTTGTAAATCAAGATTAGATTGATTTTTATTTGCTGCTTAATAATCGATTATGTACAGAAGACTCGTCCCACTTATTAATAAAGGGGTGTTTTCCTGGTTAAACTTGTCTTTTGTACAGGATCGTTTTAGTCGATAAATCACCTTTGTCTAAACTGCTCTTTACATCATAGAGATAACGGTTTCTTGACATATATCCGGCGTCTTAATGGCTACTTTATGGGAAGCCGCGCCCTCCTGAATTCCAGAAGAAGTCTTACTCGCCTTTGCACCCATTATGCCTTAAAAGGCAGAAGTCCAGCTGAGGTTCCGAGTAAGACAAACCGCTTTAAATCATCAATGCTTATTACCGTTTAGGGTGGTGGATTAATTAAATCGTTTTTCATATTCTATCTGTTCATTGTGCTTTATCATGCACAAGCTTTAGTCACATCAAAGGGCTGTTTAGTCGTTAATACCGACCAAATTATTCTGGCTAGCTTATTCGCCAAAGCAACCACTGCTTTACACCCATGCATTTGCTCTTTTAGAGTTTTCAGCCAACAACTCAATACATCGTCTTTTTTCTCACACCAGTTCAGTACCGTGCGCGCACCATGAATTAGATACTTTCTAAGCGAACTATTGCCCCGCTTACTTATTTTACCCATTCGATTTGTTTCACCACTAGCATATTGTGTCGGTGTTAGGCCAATCCAAGCGGCTAGCTGCCTGCCATTTTTAAAGGCCCCCGCATCACCGACTGATGCCATTAAAGCGGCTGAAATAATGGCCCGATACCTGGTATGCTTTGTAACAATGCATATTCATCTTTGTCTTTAATTAGGTCGACAACTCTGTTTTACTGCTTCAATTTGAACACTTATTCGTTGTATATTACGATAAATACGTAGGATAAAACTGCGTGCTATCGACGTTAATTCATTATTCGCATCTTCAACGATATCAGGTACTGCGTTCATCAAAGTCGTGATACCCGTTCCAACCACTACACCGTATTCAGATAATAAACCTCTTAACTGATTCACGTCACCCGTTCTTGTTTTTACCAATCGTTCAGCAATCCGTTGTAGTGATTGAATGTCTTGTTGCTCTGTCGATTTAACCGCAACAAAACGAACTGTTGGTCTTAATGAGGCTTCAGCAATAGCGAGAGCATCATTGGCATCATTTTTATTGCCAATCACAAAAGGTTTAACGACAAAAGGCGGAATTAATCTGACAGTATGCCCTAGCTTTTCAATTCTTCTTCCCCATGGATTTGAGCTATAACAAGCTTCCATCACGACTAACGTAGGTTCAAACTGCCTTAGTTCGTGTAACAGTTCAGAGCGTTTTACTTTTTTGTTAAACAGCACTTTTCTATTTTCATCTAATACACATATTTGAAAAATATTCTTTGCTAGGTCGATACTAATTACGCTACATTTCATTTTGGTCACTCCATGGTTAGATTGATTTGCTGAACACTTATCCAATCTTGGCACATTGTGATGCCTTCGTGGAGTGACCATCTCAGCATCCACTTATTGAAGTAAGCAATATCAAATAGTTACAATAAAACCTTGCCCAATGTGGCTGCAACTCCCACACCGTTGAACTTTCCCAAATCATTCATTGATTTTAGCAAATGCCAAACAGGATGTTTGGCTTAGGCTCGTTCTGGCCATGGATGCCCAGCAAGAGCCGGTGCGTTATAAAAGCAATGAAGGATTTGGATCAGAAAGTGATTCGGTGGTCAGTTTCTTTGAGTTCTTTGTAGGTATAGGTCTTTTCTGATAAAAGAAAGTTTGGTCGCCGCTAGGGCGAAAAAACTGACAATAAACATCAAGCAGACTGGACGAGCACAGACGAGCTAAAAAAAAGTGCCTGCAACTCCCCCACCGCTGAACTTTTCCAAATAATTCATTACTTTTAGAAAATGCCAAACAGGATGTTTGGCTTAGGCTCGTTCTGGCCAGAAAAAGTGCAAGGCTCCCATTAATTTTGATAGCTAGAAAACACAACTTTATCATACATATTGGTCTACTTTATTAAGGTTGAAATGGTCACTCTACGAAGGGATATAATTAAGTTATCAAAAACAATAAAATATATTTCAACTAGTATTATTTATATCGCAATGCACATATTACTTAAATTCAAGAATTCAAGAGCGGTAATAAGTGGAGATAAGTCTTTAATCAACTCTGTTACCACCTTATTTTTACTCTTATTAAATTCAATTTTTATATAAGTTTATTTATATTGAAAACATACCCTGCTGGAGTATACTTTGATCTATAAAACCAAGGTTTTTGCTTCTTTAACAAAAAAAGAAGCTTTATCTGATAACGATCTTATTAATGCCTGTAAAGAAATGAGCCAAGGGCTTTTTGATGCAGACTTAGGTGGTAGTGTTTATAAAAAACGTATTGCTGCTGGAAATAAAGGGAAAAGTGCCGGCTATCGAACCATTATCGGGGCTGTTATCAACGATAAATATTTTTTCTTATACGTCTTTGCCAAGAGTGATAAAGCGAATATTAATTCTAAAGAGAAATTAGCACTAAAAGAGTTAGCTAAAGAATTTTTGGGATTTGATAAGAATGCACTAAACAAACTTGTAAATGATGGCGAACTTATTAAGGTAGAAAACGATGAGTGATATTTTAAAAGCAGTACATAAAACAGCTAAAGGCTTACAGAAATCTGGTTCGATAGATAAAACCACTATGCGCAAGTTTGATGCACTTTGTTTAACTAGTGTGCATGAGTTTACACCAGATCAGGTTCGAGCACTCAGACTTAAAAATAAACTTTCTCAACCCGTATTTGCTCGTTATTTTAATGTGAGTGACAAGTTAGTAAAGAAATGGGAACAAGGAGACAGTAAACCAAGAGGTGCGGCCTTAAAAATGCTATCACTCGCTGAAAAAAAAGGCCTTGATATTATAGCTTGATCAGAATAAAAGTACTGGACAGTAACTAACTTAAGCAATGAATATCAATTAGATACAATAAGACCTTGCCCAATGTGGCTACAACACTCTCACTCTTCAACTTTCCCAAATACCCCATTGCTTTTAACAAAGCCAAATAGGATATTTGGCTTAGGCTAGTTAGTAAAGCAATGGATTATTTGGATCAGAAAGTGATTCGGTAGTCAGTTTCTTTGAGTTATTTGTAGGTATAGCTTCTCTGCTGGCAAAGAGAAAGTAAAGTCACCGACAGGGCGAAAACACAGTCAATAAATATCGAAATGACTGGATGAGCGCAGACGAAAAACTTATCCTCCAATCATGAAAGGAATCAAGAAACCAATACGGCTATGCCTATTTTTTCTTTTTAAGATTTTCAGTAAATTAAAATCAATCACAGTAAATGACACCTCCTCCTAAAAATACAAAACCTGAACTCGATAACGCCTTATTTCATGATGTGGATCATTCCCTGTGAAAGTAAGCAAGTTACTATCATATTAAACTTTCTTACTGACGGGTAAGAGGTAAAAAGTTTAGGATATTATATGAAAGTCACTGATGTTCGTATTTTTCCAGGGTTAATCTCCATAGCGGTTATTTTATTACTTTGGTTTTTTATACCCGTACCCGATGGTGTTTCCGATAATGCATGGCACTTACTGGCTTTGTTTGTGGGGACAGTAGTCGCAATTATTGGTAAGGCAATGCCCATTGGTGCCGTAGGTATTCTGGCCATCACATCAGTGGCACTTACTGGCGTCACCAGTGATAACCCTTCCATCGCAATTAAAGATGCATTGAGTGGTTTCTCAAACTCGCTTATTTGGTTAATTGGTATTGCCATTATTATTTCCAGGGGATTGGTTAAATCAGGTTTAGGCAATCGTATTGGTTATTATTTTATTTCTGTATTTGGTAAAAAAACCATCGGTATTGGTTATGCATTAGCGCTTTCTGAATTAGTGATTGCGCCAGTAACACCCAGTAATACTGCTCGTGGTGGTGGCATTATCCATACAATTATGAAATCAATTGCGACCAGCTTTAATTCTTCACCTGAGCAAGGAACATCTCGTAAAATTGGCCATTATCTTGCTCTGGTTAACTATCATATTAACCCCATTACTTCCGCTATGTTTATTACAGCAACCGCGCCAAACCCGTTAATTGTAAAACTGATTTCAGACGCGACAGGTTCAAGCATTAATATTACTTGGGGAACTTGGGCATTGGCTGCGCTTTTACCTGGTTTAGTCTGTATTGCCTTAGTGCCTTTGGTCGTTTATCTCATTTACCCACCAGAAATTAAAAGCACACCTGATGCAAAAAGGTATTCTCAAGCCAAACTTAAAGACATGGGTAAGATGTCCTATAACGAAAAAATCATGATTGGCGTTTTTACTTTACTACTCACTTTGTGGGCTGGTGTACCAGCGATGTTGTTTGGTCCAGATTATGCAGTCAATACAACGGCCGTTGCTTTCTTAGGGTTGTCTATTTTATTGATAAGCGGTGTGTTGAGTTGGGACGATGTACTGAAAGAAAAGTCAGCTTGGGATACCGTTATTTGGTTCTCGGCATTAGTGATGATGGCAACCTACTTAAATAAACTCGGTTTGGTGGAATGGTTCTCACACATAATGGGCAGCAATATTGATCGACTTGGCTTTGGTTGGATTACTTCTATTGTTATTTTAGTTGCTGTGTATTTTTACGCACATTATTTTTTTGCTAGTACGACCGCACATATTACTGCCATGTTTGCTGCTTTTTATGGCGCAGGTTTAGCATTAGGCGCACCACCTTTATATCTTGGTTTATTACTCGCGGGAGCATCTTCGTTGATGATGTCGTTAACACATTATGCAACAGGCACCTCCCCCATCATTTTTGGTTCAAGTTATGTTTCCATGAAGGATTGGTGGTTAATGGGCTTTATAATGAGCATCGTTAACTTATCTGTCTGGGGTATTGTGGGTGGACTTTGGTGGAAAGTGTTAGGATACTGGTAAAAGTACTGCGAAGATCTTGCGGACAAGTATTGCCTTTTTATTTTAAGTTAACCATAAGACCTTAGCAAATTTGACTACGTCTATTCACCCCATGAAAAAATCAACTGGCTCAGATGTTTCATATTGATGAAATATCTCGACGACTTTTATCAATAAACGTCTATAGATGAATTTTAACTTATCTTGCTCATGGTTGACCTAAAAAATAGTATTTTTTAAAAAATGAAATACCTAACAACTTTTATTAAGCACTAAATAATTAGTTTGAAGCTTAATGAGCTTATCAATAATGAATGACTAACTTTCTAGGAAAGAAGTAAATGAAATTTTCGACTTTAATAAAAAAGGCATTGGATAGTCACTAATTTAAGTAATAAATATCAATAAGTTACAATAAAACCTTACTCAATATGGCTACAACTCCCCCACCGTTGAACTTTCCTAACCAATTAAAACCTTTCAGTAACAACAAACAGCCACAACTGTCTCTCATTAACTTTGATAACCAAAATATCCCTTTCTCATACTGCAGTTTGACATCATCGAAAGATTTAACAAAAATTAATAATGCAAATTTAAAGCGTTATATTTCTGTAGTGCTATAGTCTTACTGCATTGATTTGAATCGTATTTTTAAAAATATCCATTAACTTAACAAAACATTAACGTTTTTGGACTTCATATCCTCAGCACGCTATTAAATATTTTTAAACTTTTCCTTTTAAAAAATATTAATAATCTACATCTGACAAGTAGAAAGTAATGAATAAAATAATAATATTAATGACAATAATATTTAATACATCGGCGTTTGCAGCAGAAGAAACTAACCTTTTTACTGCTTCAGAAAAAGCCTATATTGCATCACATGTATTTACGTTAGGCACTATCTCCGATAATTACCCGTTTAACTTTGAAGATAAAGGGAAATTATCTGGTTTTTCATATGATTATATAAATTTAATAAAGAAAAAAAGCGGATTAAAGATAAAAATTGAGGTGGCAAGCTGGACTGAGACGCTTGGCAAATTTAAAGCTAAAAAAATTGATTTGATTGATCTTATCTCTTACAAAAAAAGCAGAGAAATATTTACAAATTTTACAAAGCCTTACTTTGAAATACCAAGCGTTGTTTTTGGTAGAAAAGGTGAGTTCAATAATTACCTCGGATTTGAATCTTTAAAAGGTAAAAAAGTTGGTATCACTAAAGATCTTTATTATTACGATGAGATTAAATCTTTGAATCTTTTTGATATTGTCATCTTTGAAAATTCAAAAGAAAAATTGAAAGCATTAGCCTATGGACAAGTAGATGCAGTATTTAATAACCTCATTACAGGTCAAAGGCTTATTAAAAATTTTGGGTTTTCTAACATAAAAATCCTTGCTGAACTTGATAGCCATCTAGTAAAAAAAGAAGACCTAAGATTGGGCGTGAAAAAAGAAGATAATATGTTATTTTCAATAATAACAAAATCCATAAATTCAATTTCAAGAGAAGAATATGAGTCGTTAATTGATAAATGGTTTGCAGCTAAAGAAACAGTAACATTAACTGATACAGGTTTGGTATTAACCGAAGAAGAAACAAATTTTCTTAAAAATAAACAAGTAATTACTATATGTGTCTCTCCAGATTGGCTTCCTTTTGAACGAATCGATAAAGAAGGAAGCTATAAAGGTGTTGGTGCAGATATTACTAAAATAATATCAGAAAAAATTAATACACCTTTTATTTTAGTACCAACTAAAAAATGGTCTGAGTCACTACAAAATATAAGAAATCGAAAGTGTGATATTTTACCTGTTGCTATGGATGTTCCCTCTAGAAAAAATTCAATGAATTTTACAATTCCTTTTATATCGGAGCCTTTTGTTATAGCCACAAAATCCGAAGAGTTATTTATTAAAGACATTGCGAGTATAGGAAGTCGTAAGATTGGCATTGTAGAGAGTTATGCATTCTCTGAAGTATTAAAAAATAATAATCCGCTACTTAATATTATTGATGTTAAAAGTGCTAAAGAAGGTTTATCTAAAGTTCAGAGTGGTGAGCTTTTTGGGTACATCGATATTATGCCAGCTGTCGGATATAACATCCAAAAATATTCTTTTGTTGATTTAAAAATAGCGGGAAGATTAGAACACAATGTTGATTTGAGTATTGCATCACGAAATGATGAACACCTTTTAAATTCAATAATGCAAAAATCATTAAATAGCATAGGTGAAAATAAGCTTAGAGCCATAGTAGGAGAATGGATTAAAATAAAAGTAGAGCAATCTATTAACTATGAAAAACTTTTTTATATCTCAGCGGCTTTTACTGTTGTATTTTTACTCCTCTTACATAGAAGTCGATCAATAAAACAAACAAATGCGCAATTAGCATTATTAAATAAAGAAATAAAAGAAAAAAATATAGCACTTGAACAGTTAGCAAGAACTGACAAATTAACAGCACTTTATAATCGCGTTAAATTGGATGAAGCATTAATTTCAGAAAGTGATCGGGCTAATCGATTTTCTCATGGTTTTGGAGTTATTCTAATTGATATTGACTATTTTAAGAAAGTGAATGATGAATTCGGTCATCAAACTGGCGACACTGTACTACAAGAATTTAGTCGTATTATTGAATCACACTCAAGAAAGACAGATGTTGTTGGCCGTTGGGGGGGAGAAGAGTTTCTCATTATTTCGCCAGAAATAAACTTAACTGATTTATTATCCTTGGCCAATAAACTACGTAAAGAAATTTGTAGTTATAAATTTGTAAATAATGAATATAAAACAGCTTCTTTTGGAGTCTCTATTTATGAAAAAAATGAAAATATCAATAAATTAATAAAAAGAGTGGATGAAGCATTATACAAAGCAAAGAAAAATGGTAGAAACAGAGTTGAAATTGGTTAAAGTGGCGTGTTCAATCAAGCTATTTGGATATAATTGATAAAGATTTATATCGATATAAACCTTTATCATAGGCCCTATTATTAGAGCTATAGCTACTATTTTTATTTTTCTTTAAGATTAAAAATAAGGTCACGTTTTGCCTTTAATTTAACAATAAAATCTTACTCAATATAACTGTAACTCCACTAGGGCTAAAGCTAAACTTTCCCAAGCCATTCACTACTTTTAGCAAATCCAAATAAGGTGTTTAATTTAAGCATCATTCCTACTGTTTCAGCCGATATAAATCTGTGTATGGCGTGCTATTTTTTCAATAAACCGATAGTCAAAATTCAATTAAGGCGTAAACTTAAATATGTTTCACACATTTGTGATTTTATTTTTAGGTTATTTTATGGAATTCAAAAATTATTATAAAATACTCGGTGTCAGCAAAAATGCTGATGTTAAAGATATTAAAACAGCTTATCGAAAACTTGCCCGACAATATCACCCTGACTTACATCCAGAAGAAGGTGGAGGTGACAAATTTAAAGAAATCACTGAAGCTTATGAAGTATTAAAGGATGCAGGCAGAAGAGAAAAATTTGATGAGCTGCTTGAATATGGAGATCAATCAAGTCAAGGATTTCAGCCTCCACCTGGATGGCAACAAAACCATCAGACTTCTAAAGGAGATCCTGCTGCTGATCAGGACTTCTCAGACTTTTTCAATTCCATCTTTAATGGTGGATTTGATCAATCCCAATTTAATGGTAGAGCTCAACCACATCACGCTAGAGGCCAAGATGTTGAAACAGAATTGGCTATTTCATTACAAGAAACACTACATCAACAAATTAAAATGGTTCACTATCAATTGCCTGTTTCCGAAGGTGGAAAAGTACGCCAGATTAAAAAACAATTAAATATAAAAATACCGCAAGGTGTTATTAATGGTGAGCGTATTCGTCTTAAAGGCCAAGGAAAGCCGGGTTATGGCGGAGGTGAACCGGGTGACCTTTATCTACATATTCATGTAAACAATCATCCCCTTTTTGATGTTAAAAAACATGATTTAATATTAACCTTGCCACTTGCACCTTGGGAGGCGGCATTGGGAACTAAGGTTACCGTACCGACACTCGATGGCAAAGTAACGTTGACGATAGCCGCGAATACTCAATCAGGTAAAAAATTGCGTGTTAAAGGTAAAGGCTTAAAAAGAAAAGATAAGTTGGGCGATCTCTATGTCATCATTAATGTGATTATACCGCCTGTCAGCAATGATAAAGCAAACCAGTTATGGCAAGAGCTTGCAAAAAATTCAGCTTTTGACCCTAGGGTTTCATGGGGAGAATATTTATGATGCGCAGATTAACGGTCATTTCACTCAGTGAATTATGTCAATTAGAAAGAATTGAAAATCATCATATTATTGAAATCGTTGAGAACGGCATTGTTAACCCCATTGTTAATACAAACAGTGCGGATGCTACCGATAACAACAAAAAATCTGATTGGGAGTTTGAAACGGCCAGTGTTTATTGGATAAAAAAAGCAGTACGGCTACACCAAGATTTAGAAATTGACTGGCTTGCGGTGGCCTTGCTTATCGATTTAATTCAACAAAGAGATGCATTACAAAAAGAAAATGCATTTTTTAAACAACAGTTGAGCCGTTTTACTGAGTATTAATAATACGAGAATAATAAACGAGGAGCTTTTAGCTCCTCGTTCCTTCTTATATTATTAATCAGCTTTCTTAATAATGAGTTTCTTAATCATCATCTTTCTTAATAACCAGCTTTCTTAATAATCAGTTGTTTCAGCAGATGAAATATCAGAAAATAAGTAAGCTAACAGTAACAGTCGCAGCTCTCCTCCTCTTATGACACTAAACTTGCCTAACTCGCTATACGCATTAACGTCAAAAAAGCATCGGAATAAAAAGTAGCTACATAAAAAGCACCGATATAAATAAGCATCGATATAAAAACAATAGAAGAGAAGACTATAAAACACTGTTCAACGCGGCTCACCTTTCACCATTGAGCTTTACTAAACGATGGAAGGAGTGAACCATTAACAGGTATGAAAAGTATTATAGAATATAGTATTCCTATTTTTTTAGTGCCTCAATCATGGCGCTAGTGACCAAGGTAATACCTTTTTCAGACACTCGAAATCCTCTCGCAACGTCTTTTTCTCTATCGAAACCAATCGTTAATTCGGCAGGAATGTGACAATTAGCATCTACAATAACTTTAAATAATTTACAGTTTTTACCGATATCACACTCAGGCATTAATACTGATTGTTCAATGACACTATGAGAATGAGTATGTACGCTCGAATATAATATCGACTTACGAATAGTGGAACCTGAAACAATACACCCACTAGCAACCGTTGAGTCCAATGCAGTCCCTCTGCGAGTGGCATTATCAAATATAAACTTAGCGGGCGGTAGCTGACTTTGGTAAGTAAAGATTGGCCATGATTGATCGTAAAGATCAAATTGAGGCTTGGGCTCTATTAATTCCATATTAGCCTCCCACAATGCATCAATAGTTCCTACATCACGCCAATAAGGTGGTTTACTTGCATCTGGATCTTCGATCGGATAAGCAAAGATATCATGCTGTTTAATAATTGAAGGAATAATATCTAAGCCAAAGTCATGCTTTGAAGTAGGATTGAGTGCATCTTTATTTAACTGTTCAAATAGAAACTCTGTATTAAAAACATAATTCCCCATCGATGCCAAACATACACCTGGTTTACAGGGTGTTTCTTTAGGGTTGGCTGGTTTTTCATTAAATGCGATCACTTTATTTTTTTCATCTACCGACATCACACCAAAACTTCCCGCGGCCTCTTCGACACTTGCCTCAATACAACATACTGTCATATCCGCTTTATTCTCAACATGTTGTATCAGCAACTTACCATAATCCATACGGTAAACATGGTCACCCGATAAAATTAATATGTATTTTGGTTTATGGCTGCGAATAATATCTATATTTTGATAAACCGCATCAGCGGTACCTGTATACCAATCGTTTAATTTATGGGGGGATGCAGGAAGTACTTCCACAAATTCTGACAAATCAGCTTTAAAAGTCCCCCACCCGCGGTGAATATGACTAATTAAAGAATGTGATTTATATTGTGTTGCGACGCCAACACGACCGATACCTGAGTTTAAACAATTAGAAAGAGGAAAGTCGATAATACGAAATGTGCCGCCAAAGTAGACCGCTGGTTTAGCGCGGCGGTCAGTCAACTCAAATAAACGACTCCCACGACCTCCGGCTAAAATGATTGCATAGGTGTCTTTACTTAAACTACTGATATATCGATCATCGTTATTTAACATATGTCCTCCAGCTAATTTAAAGATTTTCATTGATATTTTTATCACATCAAGCCTATATCATTTGGCGCTTAATTATTTAAACAAGCAAGCTTAATTTATGAACAATAGAAGGTCTATTGACTTGCATCAATGAAGAGAATAAAGGCTAATTGAAGAGCGTTTTTATGGAGATTTTTATCAAGGAAGTGATTAAGAAAAAGAAGAGTCAGCAATGGCTTACATCACAATAAATAATTCAAGTGCAAGCGACCTAAACAACTCAAAGTCTAATACATGTGGCTTATATAATTTGGCTACCGTTGTTACACACAGAACGACTTATTCCAATAACGCATCACATTGACTACGTAATGCCTCTTAACCAATGTTTATAAATAAGAGGTATTGAAAAATTTGACTAGGGTCTGTTGATCTTTCGAGTTCGTTTTTACAGCAATTTGTTGGCTATTTATACAGAGCTGAGCTTATGTAATGTGGTTGTCCCACATAAATAAGCGAAACGCACTATAAATTGTCAACAAATACTGTTCTCAGGATTGTTATGCTCTTCGTTAGGCAAGATTTGCTTAGAATCACTAAGTACACCTTACTAGCCCTGATCAAAACGTGCTAGATTGAACAAAATTCGAACGGCAAAGATCAACAGCCCCTAGTTTAACGACGTAACAAGTTGAGTTTCTTTTTCTTGATTCACTTTATGCTGACTGATCATTTCGTTTATAACTTGGTGTACATCTTCATTTTTACCTTCATAAAGGTATGACTGCTGTTCAGCAAATTTCGGTACATTATGCCCACCATGTCGACCGCCATGAAAAAAAGGAGCACATCCTGTTGTGACTAAAAGAACGATGGTTGCCATCAATAATGTTAGTTTTTTCATACCTTTTTGCATCGACTTTCTCATGAAGTACTCCAATAAATTTAATGCTATTGCTTAACATATAATAAGATTGTGCAAATAATGTGCAGAGATAAAAAATAACAACAATTATTTATTAGCGACTATATGTTTATTATCAAGTACGTATTTATTAACCAAGGACAGTGTTAACGACATTCTTAAATACACTCATACAGAAATAGAAATGCATTCAATCCTAAACACAGTTAAATGTAAGTAAAATAGAATGTAAATTGTAGGCAAAAAAAATCCGCACTTGTTAAACAAGCACGGATTTAAAATAGTGAATAAGTTTTTATAACAAGCTTAACTTATCCGACTATTGAGAGTCATTTAAGACTTAAGCGTAAACTGGGTGTTCACCACAGAATTTAGCAACTTTAACTTTAACGGCTTCAATTGTTGCAGCTAGTTTTTCTTCATCTTTAATCGCATCAAGCACGTCACAAATCCAAACAGCTAATTCAGCAGCATCGGCAGTGTTTGCACCACGACGAGTGAATGCTGGTGTACCGATACGTAAACCAGATGTAACAAATGGAGAACGTGGATCGTTTGGTACAGAATTCATGTTTACAGTGATGTGAGCAAGACCTAGTGCAGCATCAGCTTCTTTACCTGTGATGTCTTGAGCAATCAAGTCAACTAGGAAAAGGTGGTTTTCAGTCCCGTTAGATACGATTTTGTAACCGCGATCTTGGAATACTTTAACCATTGATTTAGCGTTGTCTAACACGTTTTGTTGATACACTTTAAACGCAGGTTCAGCACATTCTTTAAATGCTACCGCTTTAGCAGCGATAACGTGCATTAATGGACCACCTTGACCGCCTGGGAATACAGCTGAGTTTAATTTTTTCTCAAGTGCTGGATTCGCTTTAGCAAGGATAAGACCACCACGTGGGCCGCCTAATGTTTTATGCGTAGTTGTTGTTACAACGTCAGCAAATGGTACAGGGTTAGGGTAAAGACCCGCAGCCACAAGACCAGCAACGTGTGCCATGTCAACAAACAGGTAAGCACCTACTTTGTCAGCAATTTCACGGAATTTAGCCCAATCAACAATACCTGAGTATGCAGAGAAACCTGCAACAATCATTGTTGGTTTATGTTCAACGGCTAGACGCTCAACTTCAGCGTAATCTAAAACACCTGTATCTGGGTTGATACCGTATTGAACAGCATTGTACATTTTGCCAGAGAAGCTAACTGATGCGCCGTGCGTTAAGTGACCGCCGTGAGCAAGGCTCATACCTAAAACAGTATCGCCAGGTGCACATAATGCAGCGTAAACAGCACTGTTTGCTTGAGAACCTGCATGTGGTTGTACGTTTGCGTAGTCTGCACCAAATAAAGATTTAGCACGTTCAATTGCTAGAGACTCTGCAACGTCAACATATTCACAACCACCGTAGTAACGCTTGCCAGGGTAACCTTCAGCGTATTTGTTTGTTAATTGACTACCTTGTGCTTCCATAACACGTGGACTAGTGTAGTTTTCTGACGCAATAAGCTCGATGTGATCTTCTTGGCGTTGTACTTCATCAGTCATTGATTGCCATAATTCTGGATCGTAATCAGCAATATTCATATCTCGGTTAAACATGTGCATCTCCTGCTAGGAATTGTAAGTATAAGTCAATTTGATGTAGCGCATTTTACGCAATCTTTGTGCTATTGCATAGAGCAAATGATGTGAAATATATCTGAGATGAACGTGAAGAATAATAATGTGGGGCAATAAAAGAAACAGATGAATGATTCGTCTATATAAGAATCAATCATCCATTGCCTTTTTAATTGAAATACGACTTAAATTTAAGCTTTAAAAAGCCCTTATACAATACGTTCTGGTAAAGGATTTTTTGCTGCACAGATAACAATAGCAATCGATTTTGAATTAGGTGTAAAGGTAAAATCACCATAATTAGCCAGTGCCACTAATGGGTTTGCTTCAGGATAATAAGCAGCGGCATTACCACTAGGAATATCATAAGCAAGCATTGTAAAATTAGTGACTTCTCTGACCACTTCATCGCCCCATAATGCTTCGATATCGACTTTATCACCAGAGCTCAAACCTAGCGCCGTAATATCACTTTCATTCAATAGTATAATATTACGGTCACCGCTTAAGCCGCGATATCTATCTTTAAATCCATAAATCGTTGTATTGTACTGATCATGAGAGCGCAGTGTTTGTAACACAAAGATACGATTTTTAGTTAAGGCTCGTTGTGACGCTGACACAATTGAATCGGGTAAAGGTGAACTATGGAATTGTGCTTTTTGATCATTTGTATTCCATACTCGTTGCCCTGCAGCATTACCTAAATAAAAGCCTCCAGGTGCTTGCAAGCGTTGGTTCATATCAGAAAAACCTGGGATAGTTTGACTAATATAATCACGAATCAAATCATAATCTTTAACCGTGTCTAACCAATTAATAGGTGAACTTCCTAAGGTTGCTTGCGCAATACCAGCTATAATCACGGGCTCTGAACGCATTTGGCGAATATCACTTTTAATGACACCTTGAGAACTATGCACCATAGAGAATGAGTCTTCTACGGTGATTTTTTGAGACTTCCCTTGTTGCAAATCGATATCCGTACGCCCTAAACAAGGTAAAATTAATGCTGTTTTACCTGGGTATAAATGCGTTCGGTTTAGTTTAGTGGCGATATTAACCGTTAAATCACAGCGGCTCATAGCTTGACGCGTGATCTCTGTATCAGGCATTGCAGCCACAAAATTTCCGCCTAAACCAATAAACACTTTACTGTCACCTCTTAGCATTGCCTCCACAGCTTGAACGGCATTATGTCCGTGTTCTGCTGGCGGCGTAAAGTTAAAGGTTTTCTCTATGTTATCCAACAATACACTATTGGGTTGTTCATCAATTCCCATCGTGCGGTCACCCTGCACATTTGAGTGTCCTCGAACAGGGCATAAACCAGCGCCCTTTTTACCTATATTACCAAACAGTAATTGTAAGTTAGCCATTTCATTAATGGTTGGAACAGAATGTTTGTGTTGAGTAATCCCCATTGCCCAAGTGAAAATAACGCGTTTTGATTGTTGATAAACATCAGCCGCAGATTTTATCTGTTTTTTTGACAAACCTGACTGCGCAGTAATGTCAGACCAAGGTGTGGCATCCACTTGTGCTAAATAAGCTTTTAATCCACTCGTATGCTGCTCAATAAATTTAACATTAAAGACACGGTCACCATTTTCAAGTGCTTGGTTATGTCGTTTTAATAAAACTTTAACCATGCCACGTACGGCAGCCATATCGCCACCTAGATTGGGCGTGAAATATTGACTAGTTAATTTAGTTTCTCCACCTAGCACCATGTGAGCTGGCGATTGTGGATTGGCAAAGCGCTCTAAACCTCGCTCTTTTAAGGTATTAAAGGTGACAATATTCGCACCACGTTGTGCAGCATGACTTAATGTATGCAACATACGCGGATGGTTAGTCCCTGGGTTTTGACCAAACACAAAAATGGCATCGGCATGGTCGAAATCTTCCAGTGTTACTGTTCCTTTACCGACACCAATCGCTTGTTTCATAGCATAACCACTGGCTTCATGGCACATATTAGAACAATCTGGAAAATTGTTAGTACCAAATTTCCTAATCATTAATTGATATAAAAAAGCAGCTTCATTGCTAGCACGGCCAGAGGTGTAAAATTCAGCTTGGTTAGGATCGGTTAAACCATTTAAATGCTTGGCAATTAATGCAAAAGCATCATCCCAACTGATAGCGACATATTTGTCTGTCTCAGCTTGATAAACCATAGGATCAGATAGGCGACCTTGATCCTCTAAATAATAGTCACTTTGTTTACGTAATGCGGACACTGAATACTCAGCAAAGAATTCAGGTGTTAAACGACGTGATGTTGCTTCCCAGTTCACTGCTTTTGCACCGTTTTCACAAAATTTGAAACGATCTTTTTTGCTGTCTTCACCCCAAGCACAACCCGGGCAATCAAAACCATGGTCTTGATTGGTTTTCATTAGATTTAATATGTTTTTAGCTACGTTTTCGCTGTGTAGCAAATGTTTAGCTGTACTTGCGAGTGAACCCCATCCACCAGCTGCTGCAGTATATTTTTTAACCGTCATAATGCCTACCTATGAGTTGTAATGATGCTAATTGTTAAACTTTTCTTGTTGTACTTTTTATTGTTCTATTTTTTTTATTGCTGAATTTTTATTGCTAAATTCGTATTTACTCTTGTTATTAACACGACCACTTCTCTTAAAATGATTAAGGCTGTTGATGCTTTTATTCCTTTTAAGACTGTCGTTGACGTTACAATTCTATTGACTTCATCCGTTTTATTATTGTTTTTTTAAACGAAAATCACCGTGATAAACATTGCAAGCATGTTCGCTGACAAAGCCAATTAAAGTGATGTTGAACTGTTTTGCGACAGCAATTGCTAAACTAGACGGAGCCCCTATCGCAACGACCACCGGAATTTTCGCAGCAACGGCCTTTTGCATTAACTCAAAACTGATCCGCCCACTTAACACTAAAATGGATTGAGCGGAGAGTTCCCCACGAGTCAGTAAATCCCCAATAACTTTATCGACAGCGTTATGTCGCCCCACATCCTCTTTAGTTGATAAGCAGGTATTTAGTGTGAATATACCTGCACTATGCACGCCACCCGTCACTGTAAATAAAGATTGTTGATCTCTTAACTGCGATGAAAAAGTCAATAAAGTGGAAAGAGGCAACCAGTGTTGAGTTTCGTCGATAGCAATATTAAAAGTATGAGCTAACTTTTTAACATTACTGGTGCCGCAGATACCACAGCCAGAATGACTAATAAAATGACGGGTCAATGTTTTCCAGTCAACAGTCACATTATCAGCTAAAAAGACATCACACTGATTATGCTCAATAGTCTCGATGGATTGGATTTGTTCGATACGCTCAATAACGGCATGAGAAAGTAATAAACCAGTCACTAATAAAGCATCTTCACCTGGTGTTCTCATGGTAACCATTAAAGGTTTTTCAAGGACTTCTCCGGTTTTTTGGCAAGTCCAATGTAATACAATATTGAGAGGTTCTTCACTGATAACTATGTCTTCACTCAACCGCACATCAACAGTCCCTTCCGGCGTTAATCGATAGCGTTGACGATTAACATACTGATATGATTTTGAACTCATTAACCACCCTACGTAAGGTTATTCTTTTAAACAAATGACTCAGGCTGATATTCAAATTAAGAAGTCTTAACTGTTTTCTATTAATGAATAACGGATCACTTAGCGGAGATCAGCTTTATATCACATTTATCACAATAATTTTAGATAAATGTCTTAGGATTATGGTCAATTTTTTGTCTTCTTTAATTTTCCGCCTCATCTTGTTAGCCAATTCATTAGCTTTTTTGGCGAATGAATTCACTTATCGAAGTCTGAATGCTCACCAGAATAATTCATAAATACATCATCACCCCACTCTGCATTTATTCATAAACTCGTCTATTTCAATATATAAAAATCATTTCATTGGCGTATTTATTTGCAACCTAAATCAATAATCAAATCACATGACTAATGATTTAGTTTAAAGACACAAACCTTGATCAATAAATATCCTTTCCCATTAATCGATAGAAAATTTACATCGCAATTGAGATAGCAATACCAATAAAAATGATACCAAACATAAAGTTTATATTGCGCATCGTCTGCACCTCTGAAAAAAAGCTTTTAAAAGAGCTAGCCCCAAGACTATAAAGGAACATAACGATTGTATCGATCAGGACGACTATACTGCCCAGTAACAAATATTGAGTAGCAGCTTGTGAATTTTCATTAACGAATTGTGGTAGAAATGCAGTCAAAAAAATGATTGATTTAGGATTTGTTAAATTGACTATAAACCCTTGACGCATCAACACCTGCTTACTTTTTTTAGCTTCATCAACAATAAAAAAATCCTTAGATTTAAGACTACCCATTATTTTATCGACTCCAAGATAGGCGAGATAAGCAATGCCTAGATATTTAATAGCACTGTAAAGTAGTGGTGATTGTGAAACCAACATTCCAATACCAAGATAAATAAAAAACAAGTGCACGACTAGAGCCGCCTGTAATCCTAAAACACCAAAACTTGCACCTTTCAACCCGTTCACTATGACATTATTGATAGACACTACGGCACCACTCCCAGGAGAAATACTAAAGAAAATGCAAGCAACAATGAATCCTATAAAGTCCATAATTTTCTCCTCAAAGAATGTTTATATTTTTATCTAATTTGGCTCTTTCTATGACACGTTTGTCTCGCTGCATTGTTCTTATATCCTTAATTAGCACTATTAGTAACGTTTTGATGTTTAACTATTAATATCACTATGTGGTATGTTTTGAGTATTCATCATTGCTAAATTGGCAATAAGGAAAAACTTAATGCTTTCTTCATTGGATTTACATTTTTTTTATGCTGTTGCCACAAGCAATAGTTTGTCAGCTGCTGCTAAGAAATTAAACGTGACACCGCCGACCGTGACTCAAAGACTGCAAACCTTAGAGGCAAAACTTTCATTAAAACTCGTCGAGAGAGACTTTCGACGTTCAAAATTAACAACAAGTGGTAAAAAGTTGGCGAGTCGATGTAAGTTAATACTGGATGAAATTGACTTATTAACAGACGAATTAAAGGAAGACCAAACATCCCTTGCAGGTAAGCTAACGGTACTTGCACCTCTTGGTTTTGGTGAAAAGTATATTGCATCGATCATTGGTGACTTTTCTATTAAATACCCTAACCTTAAAATAAAGTTACTACTGTCTGATCATCCAGATAAAGCATCGTCACCGGAAGCGGATATTATTATTTATATTGGAGAGTTGAAAGACTCATCTATGAGAAGAGTTGTGTTAGCGAAGAATCGGCGTCTTGTATGTGCCTCCCCATCTTATTTAGAAAGCACTAATAAAATTGAAAGCCCTGAATTATTAAGTAACCATAAATGCATCGCATTAGTAGAAAATAACGAAGACACCATGCAATGGTCATTCAAACATAAAACCAGCGGTAACATTTCTAATATTCGTATAAAACCAAGTTTAGTATGCAACGTTGCTGATGCAGTTAAACTTTGGGCATTGAAAGATTTAGGTATTATTCACCGTTCTGAGTGGGATGTAAGACAAGAGATTGAAAGTGGCAGGTTACAAGAGATTCTTACTGATTATAAACTGCCAGACGCTGATGTTGTTGCTCTCCTAAATGATTCAGAGAAAGATCGACCTCGACGAGTTAATATGTTTATAAATTATTTAAAATCGTCATTGAAGGAGCTGTAATAAAATGATTGCTTGATCATTAATCTACTTTTATAACTTTTGATTACCTAAGCTATTCCCGTCTGTTGCTTGTTGATTGGTAGATACTCTACAATAGCTAACAATTATTTTATTCATTATAAAGGATTCCCCATGGCTCAAGCATTGCCTGATAAGTTCATTTATTCTATGTCACGCGTTTCTAAGGTCGTTCCACCTAAACGTACGATTTTAAAAGATATTTCATTAAGTTTTTTCCCTGGCGCTAAAATCGGCGTATTAGGTTTAAATGGTTCAGGTAAATCAACTTTATTACGTATTATGGCTGGCATCGATCAAGAGTTTGAAGGTGAAGCTCGCGCATTAAACGGCACTAAAATCGGTTACCTTGCACAAGAACCTGTATTAGATCTTGAAAAAAATGTACGTGAAGTGGTTGAAGAAGCAGTATTTGAAGTTAAATCTGCACTAACAGAACTCGATGCCGTTTACGCAGCTTATGCTGAGGAAGATGCAGACTTTGATGCCTTAGCAAAACGCCAAGGACAACTTGAAGATATTATTCAAGCACATGACGGACATAATCTTGATAATCAATTAGAACGTGCTGCCGATGCACTACGTTTACCAGCTTGGGATCAACCGATTAAAGTACTGTCTGGTGGTGAACGTCGACGTGTTGCGTTATGTCGTTTATTACTTGAAAAACCAGACATGTTATTACTAGACGAACCAACCAATCACTTGGATGCGGAATCTGTTGCTTGGTTAGAACGTTTCTTACATGATTATGAAGGAACTGTTGTGGCCATTACCCATGACCGTTACTTCCTTGATAATGTAGCAGGTTGGATTTTAGAGTTAGACCGTGGTTACGGCATTCCATGGGAAGGTAACTACTCGTCTTGGTTAGAGCAAAAAGATGAGCGTTTAAAACAAGAAGCAGGACAAGAGAAAGCACGTCAACGCCAAATTGAACAAGAACTTGAATGGGTTCGTTCAAACGCGAAAGGACGTCAGTCTAAAAGCAAAGCTCGTTTATCTCGTTTTGAAGAGCTTAATAATCAAGATTTCCAAAAACGTAATGAAACCAATGAGCTATTTATTCCAACAGGCCAACGTTTAGGTGATCAAGTTATCGATGTTAATAACTTAACTAAATCATTTGATGGCCGCGTGTTAATTGATGACTTAAGTTTCAGTATTCCTAAAGGTGCGATCGTTGGTATTATTGGTGCCAATGGTGCGGGTAAATCTACGTTATTTAAAATGTTAGACGGCACTGAAAAACCTGACTCTGGTGAAATCATTGTGGGTGAATCAGTACAAATGGCGAGTGTTGATCAGTTCCGTGATCACATGAATGATAAATTAAGTGTTTTTGAAGAAGTCTCTGGCGGCAGCGATATTATTCAAGTGGGTAATATTGAAATACCAAGCCGTGCTTATTTAGGTCGTTTTAACTTTAAAGGTTCTGACCAATCTAAAATCGTAGGTGATTTATCAGGTGGTGAGCGCGGACGTTTACATTTGGCTAAACTGCTTAAATCTGGTGGCAACTTATTGTTACTCGATGAGCCAACCAATGATTTAGATATCGAAACATTACGTGCACTTGAAGATGCCCTGCTTGGTTTTGCTGGTTGCGCCATGGTTATTTCGCATGACCGTTGGTTCTTAGACCGTATTGCAACGCACATCATTGATTACCGCGATGAAGGTAAGGTTAACTTTTATGAAGGTAACTACAGTGATTATGAAGCATGGATGAAGAAAACATACGGTGCAGCTGCTGTTGAGCCAACACGTATTAAATACAAACGTATTAGTTAATAGAATAATAGATTAATAGATTAATAAAGCAGAAAACAAAAAACCATTCAAATTGAATGGTTTTTTTATGTTCTGACTTTCTAATCTAGCTGTTAGATAAGTTTCTTTTACGGCGATTAATAGCAAATAATCCAAGGATCGCTACTGCAAATATCCCCAATGATGCAGGCGCTGGAACTGAGATTGGATTTGAAACAGAAATATTATTAACTACCAATTTTGATTTGACAGTATTGTCATTAACATTGAATACCCCTAGGGTATAAGTTAACAAACCAGACTCTGTTGCAGTCCAAGAAAAGTTGCCTGTTGTCCAATCTGCTGTCGACGTATCAGCAAGCCAATTTAGATCACCTAAGTTCAAGTTAACAAAGGCAAAATCATTAAAAATTGAATTTGAATTTTCATCGCTATACCACAGCCAATCAAATGAAAAAACTGAGCCAGTATCCACGGTAACGGTATTTTGATAAGCAGATCCAGAGTTTACGTTACCCGTTGAAATGTTATCAAAAGCACTCTTATCTGTACCAGTAAAAGCGGCAACTTTGCTATCACTTTTACCGCCATTTGAATATATAAATAAACTATCGTTATATTGTGTAACAGTACCAATGGCATAAGAGCTAGATACTTGCTGCCCAATTGTATTATGACTAATGACAGTTGCTTGTGTAGCCATTGAAAATAACAATGGCATTATAATTGAGATGATTTTTCTCATTAACTTTATTCCTTTAATATTTAACTGGGCAAAAACTACCCACAAAGAAATAAAAAGCCAAAATCATAATAAATTGAAATTAAAGAGATTAATTAAATTTTTAAAAGTAAAAAAGGAAAAATGTTAAATAAACCGACAGTTCAAGAAAATAGAGAGCAACTACTATACATATAGTGATTTTATAATAGCTGCTCTGTTGGGTTTACAACAGAAAGCGACTGAGATTAACCAGTAAAGAGGGCTGGATAATTAGTGAATCGCCTTCTTCTTATTTTCAAGCTTGTCTTTTTCGAATTTTTCTTGTGCTTCTAATAACGGCTCATAACGTTTATCTGTCAAGATTTTCATGAAAGCAACTAAGGCGTCGATTTTACGATCGGATAATGCATGTGCGGTAAGATCTTCTTTGTCTACTGTAGTAGGCACTTCTGGCGCTCGCCAAGGTTTACCTGTTTCAGGGTTAATAGAGCGTTCAACATTATTATAATGGTCATAGAATTCCATCACGGTACGCAATTCTTTAAACACACCATTATGCATATAAGGTCCAGTAACCGCGACGTTACGTAATGATGGGTTCTTAAATTTACCATCATATTTTGGGTCGTCTACTGCTGGATTTTCTAATAAACCATGGTCAATAAAATCAGCTTTTAAATGCCCTAAACTTATTAAATCGATGCTAGCAGGTACTCCAATATTACGATATTGATGGTTAGTAAAAGGTTCTTTTTTACTGTCTTCTGTTTTCAATAAATGGCAACTATTACAATTCACATTGTTATTTGAGAAAAATAAGGTACGGCCTAGATCTTCTAATACCGTTAGATCATATTCTCCTTTTAAAAAACGATCATATTTACTATCGTAAGTCGCAAACTGATCAGTATTTTCAAATGCTTGTAATGCATTAGCAAATCCTTGAAAAGCCGGTAATATTACACCTTTAGATGATGGTTCAAAAACGTTATCACCATATAAACGTTTGAATGTAGACACGTAAAAAGGGTTTTCTTTAATACGTTCAACTAATGTTTCAGCATTAGGCAATCCCATTTCTACTGGGTTTAATGGTGGTCCCATGGCTTGATCTGCTAATGTATTGGCACGACCATCCCAGAATTGTCCTCCCACATATTCTTTTAAAACCTCATCAAAATGAAACGACGGTGAGGTATTTGAATAGGCTGCCATCGGCGTATTACGCGAGCCTAGTGATGCGTTATCATCGCCTAGTGACACGATGCTTTTTGATGCATTTTCACGATGATCAGTAAATCCTTTTGCTGGTTCATGGCACGTAGCGCAAGACATCGTTCGGTTAGTAGAAAAGGCCGTATCTAAAAACAATATCTGTCCTAATTCTGCTTCAGTGAGTTGATTGGCAGCATTCGCTGCGTTGCTACAAGTGACTAATACTAATAAACAATAAAATAGTTTTTTCATTTTAATTCCGTCTAATACTTCTATAAATATCAAAAAATGGCTGAATAATAATTTTTACAATGCCATCAAATTTTTCCCTTTTACCTCGCCCTAAACCAAACTTTTGATCTAAAGGCACGTCTTTTGATAACCTTAATGTTCCAAATACCCAGTCCCATAGGGCTAATACACTACCTAAGTTTTTGTGAATATTTTTCTGTTGATGATGAACTTGATGTTGTGCTGGCGATATTAATAAACGCTCTAACCAACGCCCATAACTTAAGCGAATATGGCTGTGTCTCAAGTTACCAGTAAAAGAAAATAGAATGACAACAAAGGCATTCCCACCTAATACCGAATAAAGATTAAGTCGCGCGCCAAAACAAAAAACAAAGATCCCCGTTACCACACCAGCAACCAATGCATTACGTAATGCAAACAGCATAATTTCTACGGGATGCAAACGATAAAAGGTCAATGGGTTCAATGATTCAGCACTATGATGCACCTGATGAAACTTCCATAACCAACGATTAGTATGCAGCCAACGATGTAACCAATAGCGGCTAAAATCTCCGAGTACAAATAAACTTAAGGTATACGCCACAATAATATCGCGATAATACCAAGACAAAAATAAAGGTTCCGATATTGAATTCAACCAATTCAATATCCATAGGGCAACGGTGTTCGCTGACAAGAGAACAGGCACAATAAATAATGCTTTGAATACCCAGTTGAATACAAAATAACGGTAATCTAATTTTGAGTCAGCATTAAACCAATAAGCCTTTAACGTGGGTGCTGAAATAGCTCCCACTTTAAAGACGTACCATATTATCGCAATGACAGCGCTAACAATCAGGTAACCCCAGAATATGCGGTTACTGCCATTCATTAATAACGCTAAGGGTGTATCAATCGCCATCTGCATCAATTAAATTCGCCGATACGCCAATTTGACTCACTAAGTGTCTGTAAAAGGCTTTTTGAACATCTAACAATCCTTGAAATATTGGGATCATGTCATTTAAATTAAAGTTATGATCAACAGGTGTATTTTTATAAGCTTCCAATGAAGACGCTAATGCCACTTGCACTGCATGAATACCTTCTTTACCGTGCTTTTCATAAGCAATAGTTGCTACATTCGGTTGTTGATCTTCACCTAAAAGTTGTTTATTGGTTTCTAAAACACCACCGATAAATGCCCAAGATGCTTCACTGTATGGGTATTGTTGATGCTCAGGTTTAGTCTCACCAAGATTTGCTTTTGTTAATCCACTCACTTGTGCAATACGCCAATCTCGTGTTTTATAAATATGTTCAATCTCAGCATTCACGACTAATGACAGCCCTCTGTCCACATCGAAAAGAAACGCATCACGATTGGCTTTATAACCATCACTAATCTGTGTAAATCGTTTACAAACGTTTGCAACCATCACTTCTGCAAACTCTTTTCTACGTTCAGACCATTCTCCGCTAAACATTACAGAGTCAATCGCCCCCATGGTTTTATAAGAATTTTTATACAATGCGGTTGATGGTTTTGAATCACGAGCGACTAAGCGCTCAATGCTTTCATGAATATCTTCATTGCCACTATGGAAGTAATCGACCATTAATGGATAGTCCATCGCATTCATATCATAATCACCAAGAATGTAACTTGCTTGGACTCGTCCCCAGCCTTCAGCAAGTTGTACAAATGCTCGGTGACGCACATCACTTGATTTGCTATCTAAAGACGTTTGCAAATCTGTACAATATTGCACTGCGTTATCTGCATTATGTTGAATCACATGGTCATAGATAGAAGCATAAGGGTCTTTTTCCTGTGCATTACTCAGCTGTGCATGACTAACCAAAGGTACGCTAAGTAAACAAATAGCAGACAGGGGGGTAAAAATTTTCATAATTGCTCCAGAAAGTGTAACAAGGCCAAACGCTCAGTTTGGTTTAGTTTAATAAATTTTGATTTAGCTGTTTCAGCTTCTCCACCGTGCCAAAGAATCGCTTCTTCCGGTGTTTTAGCTCTCGCATCATGTAAGAAACGATGTTGTGCACGAACACGTGCTCCTACACCCCATAAAGGCGCAGTACGAAATTCTCGTTCAGTTGCGAGAAACTCTGGACGTCCGTCTTGTAGTGCTTCCCCCATATCGTGCAACAATAAATCAGAATAAGGGTGGAATTCAACTCCTTTAGTCGTCGTTAATGTTGAGCGATGACAACCGCCACAACCAACTTCTTCAAATAATGCTTTCCCTTGACGCGCAGTGGTATCTAACGCAACAGATTGAGGTGCTTTATGATCGCGAATAAAAGAAGCAATGGCTTGTAAACGCAACATAGGTAAATCTAAACTACCCAATCTTGTTTCATCGCCTCGAGGTGCAACCAAACAATCTGCTTGTGCTGGTTGGCAAAGTTCTTCAGGGAAAAAAGGATTGGTTAGACCCAAATCATGCGCAGCGGCATTGGCCGTTTGCCCTACAATATTCGGTGCACTGGCTTTCCAATTCATACGCCCTAATATTTTTTCAGCTCCTGGTGCGTTTAACCAATTTGCACGGCCACTAATGCCATCTTTGTTCGCATCAAGTGGGTCTTCCCATGCAAGTATTTGTTCATTTGAAACTTGTTCTATTAATCTTAAACCTGCTAATGTCGGTGGTTGTCTTAGTGCAATCACCGTTTCTTTTGCTAGCGGTCCGTAGGCTAATTTATCTAAATACGGAATGAAAGAAGTTAATGTCAATGCTTGACCGTCAGGGTAGCTAAAAGGATGAGATTCAGTCTTTAATCTTGCTTGCGCTTCTGGTTTTACCTTACCGTTGCCTCTGATTGACACTTGAGCACCGTAAACGGGATCAGGCACACTATCGTTCATTGGCGTATCAAGGTTATTCACTAACCAACGGGATGCGTGTTTGCTCGGCTGTGTTAACTTAAATACTAAACTGCGTAATGGTTGATTTTCATCACTAATGGTTGGCGCACTGCCGTTATTGACATGGCAACTCACACAGGTATTCGAACTGAAATGTGGACCTAGCCCATCACGTGCAGTTGTTGCACTGGGTGCTTCTACCCATGGGATAGTAAAAAAAGAACGGCCAAGAATATACTGATCAAATTCTGTATCGTTCATCTTGATCTGATGAGAAAATGGCTTACTGACGCCTGCATTAATAAATTCATCCGCATTAATATTGCTAGCAGTCTTGCTTGTCGTATTATTTGTACTGACGTTCGTTTCACTATGAACAATGTGACTCGATACAAGAAACAAAAAAATGCCTTTGAGTGTATTTTTTACTGTCTTATTAAAATTGATTTTCATACTTCACTTTCAAAATAAATTACACCTACAGGTAACGAGAAACGCCACCAACCGATTCCGGGTAGTGGCGTTTAAACTAATAACTTTACTGTATGTTATTTATTGCAATAACATTGAGGACAGTATCATCAGTTAGATCGTTTTAAAGTTGTGTTTCTTCAGCGTCAGTAACATCATTAGTGGTTAATGAAATTCCGTACGCTTTAGACACAGTCACCATTTGGTCACCTAGGCGACGTAATTGGTTTTTAAGCGTTACAATGTTTTGTACACTTTCTTCGTTTTCTGGACGAATCTGGTAATCAAAATGCATTGATGTTGTTGCTAATGTGTTGATGGTAGCAATACGCGTTTCAATATCAGCCATTAATGTAGCAATTTCTGCTTGCTCTTCAGTTGATAAGTTATCAATGAAAGCTGGACCTACTTTTTTGCCTTTGTATTCACCTAGTAATACGTTCTTAATGCCTTGATAGTTCAATGCAATATCACGATGCGTATTATCAGAGAAACATGAATGCTCATCTTCTTCGCTTGGCGTTAATACTGCAACAGCAATACGTTCGTTAGCTAGTTCTGATTTAGAGAATACACCAACACCTGCAAAGATTTGTTTTAACGCAGTAGATAGTTCGATATTTTTAGACGCTTGATCACCTGTTAATTGATCTAATAAAGCGGCACGGTAAAGACCTTTATCACCACTTACTTTATCTTCCCAAGCACTTGCTACAACTGATAAATCATCAACCATTTTTTCTGCAACAGAACCAAGGTAAGCAAGGCGACGTTCAGCTAGTTTATCTATTGTGAAATCAGTTAATGGGCGTTGACCGGCAGTCATTGCACCATTGCTGATAGTATCTTCAATCATGTTGTTGTAATCTTGATCTTGACCCCAAAGCATGAATTCAATGGCATGGTAACCAGCTGCTACGTTTGCATCGCCACCGTTAGTATTTAATTCACCTAATACTTCAGCTGAGAGTGTTGTTACGTCAACAGCTGTTACGTCTTCACCGCCTGGTGTAAACATTCCAACAGTATCAATAATGTTACCGCTAGTGCGTTCATTGTTAGCGTCAACAGTGTAATCGATCATGTTTTCATCTAAAGGCCATGAGTTAAGCTCACCCTCTACACCACCGTAAGTTTCAGCTACCCAACCATCTTCAGCGTCGATAGGACCATTTGAAAGACGGAAAATTTCTGTTGTACCGTAACTTTCACGAGACACTAACCAAGCATCTTTAGCTGCTTGTAGTGTTGCCTCTGTCGGTGCTTTTACAAAAGCACTAATTGCTGTTTGTAATGTTTTTGCATCTTTCACAGCATCTGAGTAGTTAGCTGAGGCAATATTTGCGTAAGTTGATAATGTCGCTAGCTTATCACTCTGAGATAGACCCGTTACTGCTTCAGTCTTCGCTACCACTTCTGTTGCGACAGCTTCAACTGCTGGCACTTCAGTTTGCGATACTGCTGGTTTTTCTGATTCTGCGTTACAAGCTGAAACTAATAAGGCACCCGCGATCATCGTGCTTAACATTGTCTTTTTCACTTTTATACTCCTGGATGTACATTAAAAACGTTAGTGAGTTTTATCGTTATCAATAAAACTCATTGTGTTAATTGCTTCCTGCAACTGTGTAAATTGTGTTCTGCAATTTGTGTATATAATTTCTTTCTTTAACTTTCTATATCGCTTTTTATATCGCTTTTTATATAGCCTTTAAGCCTGTTCAGCGGTTACATACGCAATGGGTTCAGACTGCTTATTTGATTGCCATTTAAGCAACAGTAATACTGCAACCCAAAAAGTACTTAATATCATCAGATCCCAACCAATCGGTTGTGAGCGATAAGCAAAGAGTGAAGCTAATAAATTACCAAAAATAGAGCTATCACTTAGCACATTACTCATATCCCAAATGTTGCTATATAACCAACTTGGTAAATCTGTCGCCGCTAACGGGCCACCTAATAATTTTTCTGATGCTGCTAAAAACAATGCAGATCCAAGGAAAAGCAACATAATCTCAGTGACTTTAAAGAACCATTTCCAAGAAATAAATTTTCCACCTAACTGCAAGGCATAAAACATTACCATCGCTAGTGCAAGACCAATTGCAACAGCGCTGAAGAAACTTATATAAGAAGCCAATGTCCCCAATTGTAAAAGTGAACCGTATAGGAACATGACCGTTTCAGAGCCTTCACGCCCCACCGCAATCATTGACAAGAAGAACACTCCCCACCAGCTTTTTTTACCCTGCAGACTTTTTTCTAACCCTGCTTCAAGATCATTCTTCAATGTACGTCCATGGACTCGCATCCATAGCACCATTTGTACAATCAAAGCACTTGCAAGTGCTAACATGCCGATTTCAAACCACGCTCGACTGTCACCACCTAATAAATCTGAAACACCAATTAACGTTAATGTTAATAACGCCGCTAAACCAAATCCTGCTGCAACTCCTGCAAACAACCATTTTTTACCTGTTGCTGCATCCGCTCTTCCATCCATCCAAGCATAAAGAATTCCGATCACTAAGAGTGCTTCAATGCTCTCTCTACAGACGACAAAAATTGTTTGTCCCATCTTTTAATCCTTAGCTTTAACTATTATTTTACCGTGTGTTGTTGGCGCAAAGTCATCAAAATAATCATAAGTACCAGCGTCTAATGGAATAATCACTAGTGTTGTTTCAGCATTCATAAATAACACTTTTTCTTGACGCAACTGATTACTTTCGAATTCAGCGGGTTTATTACCAAGATTACGTACCACTAGACGGAACTTAGTTTTTTCTGGTACTACTAATTCAGTCGGCGTTAAAACACCATCTTTCATTTCAACAAGGTAGGTTTTTAATTTAGTGTAACGGGGGTCATTCATTTCGACACTAAAACCATCAGCATCTAATTGTGAAGTATTCGGGGTTTCGCTTGCTATAACGAAAGAATTAACCGCCATTACAGCGACAAAAGAAAAAAGCAATACATGACGAAAAAGTTTCATTGAAAATATCCAAATATTTGTTTATAAAAGTGAGGCGCACCCCTCAACTTCGTTATTTTTATTAACACTACAGATCATAAAGTAATAAAAGATCATAAGCAATAATAACAATCATTACTATTTGCAATAATTATATTTATTTCACCATCGTCTAAATAAGGCGTCATTTTTTGTCAAAATAATCATTTAACGCTTTTGCTTATTTACCTGATTATTCTCTTTTTAAAATAGAATTAAACGGTTCCTAAAATAAATTCACTATAAGATCGCTTACCCTACTAATTAGTTTATCGAGTATCGATATTAAAAATTCTACGTTTTATTCAGGCTTTTTTATTTCTTGCTGATAACGAATACTGGTAACATACGCAACTTAATTCAGTGGGTAAGTCCGAAGTAACATAGTGATCGCTATAGAGATGAATAAAAATTTTATAGGTACCCCTATAATCAAGCTCTTTTAAAATAAATACATTAAACGTCATAAACAGTGCATTTATTAACGAGCCAGATACGTCCCACTTTGAAGTTGCAATGAAACGCGGCGTGAATGAGTAGCGTAATTAATGCCATATCTTAGATTCGAATATAAAAAAATATAATAAAAGTTAAAGGAAATATTTCATGGACAAAAACATAGAGTTCGAGAATTCGGTTAAAAAAATGCTTGAACATGTAGGTGAAGATCCAACGAGAGAAGGTCTAATAGACACCCCTTCTCGAGTAAGAAAAGCCTTTGAATTTATGTGTGGTGGTTATACTCAAGATCCAAAAGAGATTCTTCAAAAAGCCCTTTTCACTTCTACCAATGATGAAATGGTTGTTATAAAGGACATCGAGTTTTATTCACAATGTGAACATCATATGTTGCCAATTATTGGTAAAGTGCATGTTGCTTATATTCCCAATGGTAAGGTTGTTGGCTTATCTAAAATCCCTAGAGTGATAGATGTATTCGCAAGACGTCTACAAATTCAAGAGCAATTAACAGAACAAATTTGTGATGCCTTAAATGAGCACCTTCAACCGAAAGGCGTTGCAGTAATGATCGATGCTAGACACATGTGTATGGAGATGCGAGGTGTTCAAAAAATCTGTTCAACCACCGTGACTTCGGCATTGAGAGGTTTGTTTAAATCGAATAAAAAGACTAAAGATGAGTTCTTATCAATCGTGTCATCTTCTTTAAGAAAATAAGCTTTTTAATAGGTTTTTAATAAACTTTTTAATAAGCTTTTTAATAAGTAATGGTAAGCCCTTTCTTAATTAAAAGTCTGACTTAACAGTAAAAATAAACACAAAAAAGCCTGATATTAATCAGGCTTTTTATTAGCTTAAAACGATTGATTCAGCTAGCATTTCACATCAATATGAAAGACTAGAATGCAAAAGTTACATTTGCAGTAAATTCTTCATCGTCATTCGCGCTAACACTAAAACCAAACGTATCAGATAATTGGACACCTGCGTCTATCGTTGCTTCCCATTCGTTAAGGTCGGCACCTTTAAAACCATGTGCATAGCTTGGCGTAATACCAACCCAATACATACGATTAAATGTATACCGTGTCGTCGCATCAAATTTAACATAGGTAGTGTCTTCGATATCACCATCCCACAAATAACCAACACTCACTTTCGGGTAAAAGTTAAGATGATTATCCATAAAAGCAAGCTTGGCAAAGAAACCAATAGAGGTATCATTTACATCATCGAAATCATTACCATCAGCACGGATATCTTCACTCCAACTACTATCAAAAGTAACACCTGAATTAGACGTTGCATTTAATAGTAAATAATTTACTTCGTAAAAATCTAAGTCATGTTTTGCAGAGACAGTAAAACGATGTTTATACACACCACTTAAATAACCACCGTAAGATGCAGATAAATCAATACCTTCCGTACCACCTCCAATAGTTGCACTTGAGTAAACCGCTGTCGGATCGCTCATATCCACCCATGGTTGTTCTGTTTCATCGGCTGCTAATGCAGCAAAAGATGATAAACCAACCAATGTGCCAACCGTCGCTTTTAAGGCGCAGCTTTTTAAGACACTATTTTTTAAGGTATAGTTTTTTAAGATCATATGGATTCTCTTTTATTTCCAGATAAATAGATTAAATAAACGCTTACCACGTTTAACCAATGTATAACGTGAGAATAATGCATCTACTTTTTGAATAGTTGCTTCAGTATCAGTGACTTTGTCTCCATTCACCATCACTGCACCATTATTAACAAACTCTCGCGCCATTTTATTCGATGCAGCTAATTCGCAACTTGTTAATAATTCAACAATAGAAGCGCTTTCAGTTTCAACATCGGTAGCAGGCAGTCCATCTTGTGCTAATTGTGCTAAATCAGACTCGCTTAAACTACTTAAGTTCCCAGAAAATAATGCTTCAGTAATACGTTCTGCTGATGCTAACCCTTCTTCACCGTGCACTAAACGTGTTACTTCACGGGCTAAAATAGCTTGTCCCTGTGGACGCCCTTTAATGGTTTTATCTTTCTCTTCAATTTCTGCAATTTCTTCAACAGATAAGAAAGTGAAGTATCGTAAGAATTTGTAAACATCAGCATCTAACGTCGTTATCCAGAACTGAAAGAAAGCATATGGTGATGTTTTGGTCGGATCTAACCAAATAGTACCTGATTCCGTTTTACCAAACTTAGTCCCGTCAGCTTTAGTTACCAACGGCATAGTAATACCAAATACTTTTTCTTGGTTCATACGGCGCGTTAAATCGATACCACCGGTAATGTTACCCCATTGGTCAGAACCACCAATTTGTAACGTACACCCTTTCTCTTTATTTAACGCTGCAAAATCATAAGATTGTAATAACATGTAACTGAACTCAGTAAACGAAATACCAGCCCCTTCACGGTCGATACGTTGTTTAACTGATTCTTTTTGGATCATGGCATTGACACTAAAATGTTTACCTACATCACGTAAAAACGAGATGCTATCCATTTTGCTAATCCAATCTAAATTATTAACGACTTCGGCAGCATTGTCTTTTTCACCAAACTCAATAAATGCACTCACTTGCTTTTTAATTGAATCTACCCAGTTTCCGACAATCTCATCACTGTTTAATTTACGTTCTGCCGCTTTAAAACTTGGGTCACCAATCAAACCAGTTGCGCCACCCACTAAAGCCAACGGCTTATGGCCAGCTTCTTGAAAACGCTTAAGAATCAATAAAGGCACTAAACTACCGATGTGTAAACTATCAGCCGTTGGGTCAAAACCACAATATAAGGTACGACTCGCGCTAGATAGATGTTCGTGTAGTTCTTCATCTGCGGTTGTTTGGGCAATTAGACCACGCGCTTTTAAATCTTCGAGTAAGGCATTCATTTACTTTTTCCTAGTTTGCTAGCAATATTAATTACACAGGATTTTACACAGTTACTTGTCACAAAAAAACCTTAGAGTGAAGATATAGCAAACAATATGGTAGCATTACATCTTTATTGATATAACAAAGAGAAAATCACATGAAAATAGGCATTATTGGAGCAATGGATGAAGAAGTTAGCATCCTAAAATCGGCAATGAACAACGTAACAACAACTAGCATTGCAGGTTGTGAGTTTTACCAAGGTGACCTTAACGGCAAACAAGTTATTTTAACAAAATCAGGTATTGGTAAAGTGGCAGCAGCCGTTGCAACGACTTTATTGTTAGAAAAGTTCTCACCTGACACTGTTATTAATACCGGTTCAGCCGGTGGTTATGATAAAAACTTAAACGTTGGAGACATTGTTATTTCAACAGAAGTAAGATTTCACGATGTAGATTTAACGGCTTTTGGTTATGAAATTGGTCAAATGGCACAATTACCACCCGCTTTTGCAGCAACGCCTTCATTAATCGATATTGCTGAACAGGCTGCACAAACATTACCAGGCTTGAACATCATCAAAGGCCTTATTTGTACTGGTGATATCTTCATGGCCGATCCAGTAAAAGCAGAAGTAGCGCGTACTAACTTCCCAACCATGGCAGCTTGTGAAATGGAAGCTGCTGCGATTGCACAGGTCTGTTTCCAATTTTCAATCCCGTTTGTAATTATTCGTTCATTGTCTGACATTGCAGGTAAAAAATCAGAGCTTTCTTTTGAAGAGTTCTTACCTGTTGCCGCTAAAAATGCCTCTACCTTAGTGGAAGCAATTGTAGATAGAATTAATTAATGCAGGACACATTAGCATTAATGGAACAACACAGTGTTTATTTCAGCTTTATGTTTGCTGCACTGTGTTCGTTTTGTTTCTCATTACCTAAAGATCTTAACCCTCTTTCCGCTTTTTCACTTATTTTCAAACAAATAGCAGTTAAAGTTAACCTGCCAGAACGCAGTGATGGATATAAGCGATTAGCTAGTTTACTCGCCTTTTCATTAATATATTTTCCCATCGCCTTAATCATCAGCCAATTATATGTAGTGGCGTTTAAACCTTTTGTGATTGATATTGTGGTGGTCTATAGTTTGTTGTCTTGGCACGATAAAGTACACGTTTATAAACAGATCAACAGCGACCTACGGCATAATAGCTTGGCCACAGCAAAATTATTCTTATCTCCACTCACATTACGTGAAACAAAACCGCTGTCTTTATTAGGCACCAACAAAGCGACCATTGAATCTCTAGTATTACATTTAACAAATGGATGGTTTGCAGTCATTTTTTGGTATCTAGTCAGTGGCCTTTACGGTGCTTTGTTTTATCAACTAATGCATATTTGTACCCAACAATGGAACTGTAAATTACCGCTGTATAAGGTTTTTGGTCAACTACCCTCTTTCATTACCAGACTACTTCAATTGCCCGTACATATACTCGTTAGCTTTACATTTTCTTTGTACGATAAACCGATCAAGCACCTCTTTAAAAAATTCAAGCAAAGCGTTGATTGGCATCACTTTTCTTCGGGCTTATTACTAAGTAGTTTTGCATTAAGCATTCAAACACAACTTGGTGGTGTTCGCTTATATGAATCAGAAAAAGTGACTTATGCCAACATCGGTATTAATAATCAACCAACGGTAGATAAAGTCACCCTAGCAATTCAACGCCTAGGGTTAAGCGCCTGGTTTTGGTTAATTTGTATTAGTCTTTACGAATTTTTCCCGCAGATTGTTGCTTATTTTAATGGCAGTTATTAAGTCCTTATCTTGCAGAGAAAAGCACTTTAAAATTGTTCTGATAGGCAGGTCATTCTCAAATGTCGAAGTGAGTCTTATTAAAAAATAACGAATCAATTTTCATTGATAAAGATGAATGGCTGCCATTAATAAACTTATATTCTGAATCCAAGCATTAAGAGTCAGATAGTAATACCAAAAGAATTAATAAGGTGATCATTCTTGCTGGTTAAAATCAGCCCTAACTGCGTTGTGATTTTTGAAGTGAGAACAACTATCTCCTACAACTCACGCCTTATTAGTGTTAATTTTTCCTGCGCAATCTCTGATCACTTATTTAATTCCATTGGTATAATAGTATGATTTACCAATAGCCTAAAAGATGGCAATAAAAAAGCCCTTATCTGTTACCAGATAAGGGCTTTTTAACTCATTAAGTAATAAAACTTAAAGTAGTTAAGCTTAAATTATTTAATTGCTAATAATTCAACTTCAAATACTAATGTAGCGTGTGGGCCGATTGCAGCACCTGCGCCACGCTCTCCGTATGCAAGATCTGCAGGGATAGCTAATTTCATTTTTCCACCTGGAGACATTAATTGTAATGCTTCAGTCCAACCAGCAATAACGCCACCAACTGGGAATTCAGCAGGTTGACCACGTTCAACAGAACTATCAAATACAGTACCGTCGATTAAAGAACCGTGGTAATGAACGCTTACTGTAGATTCAGCAGTTGGTTTTTCGCCTTCGCCTTCTGCAACAACTTCATATTGAAGACCAGATGCAGTAACAGTAACGCCTTCTTTCTTAGCATTTTCAGCTAGGAATGCTTCACCAGCCGCGCCTAATACTTTAGCTTGCTCTGCAGCAGCTGCTTGCATGCGCTCAGAAATCACTTGGAATGCAGCTTGTAGATCTTGTTGAGAAACTTTACTTTCTGCGCCAGCAAAAGCATCAGCAATACCAGCAGAAACAGCTGAGATTTCTAGACCATCAAAAGGATTAGAAGCAAGTTGCTCACCCATTTGTAAACCGATACCGTAACTTGCTTGTTGCTCTTGAGTAGTATAATCAGACATATATTTTCTCTTTTTTTATGAATTATTGGGTTTCCCCATCTAGGTTAATTAATAATATGGGGAGCAAAAATAAGATTTAAAGGGAAAAAGGATAAAAAGTTAAATTTTCTTTGAAAGAAAGTTTATTTGATGAAGTTCAACAGCCTATTTATTGTTAAATTTTAACCTAATGGCAATGCATTAACACGATTTCAGGTTATTTAAGTACTTGTTGAATACCTGCTGTCAACAAAAAAGCATGTTCAGACAATGCCGCTACTTTTTGATTTAATTCACCTAGTTTATCAGCATAACGTCTTTGCAAAGGTGTTTCACCAATCAAGCCACACCCGACTTCCCCGGTCACAATAATGACATCGCATTTAGCCGTTGCTAAAAAAGATAATAAAGAAGCTTGTTGTTGTTCAAGTATGGTTAAGTTCTGCTGTAATGAATTGTCTAAACATAAATACCACCCTACCCAAGTAGAAAGACATTCAATCAACACGATATTTTCTGCTGAGTTCAGTGATTGTAAAACAGATAACAAATCAACCTGTTGGTAATCTAGTTCATGAGTAGAAATGGGTAACTCAAACTGTGCCTGACGACTTTGTTTATGTTTCTCAATACGTTCAATGGTTTCATCACCAAAAGCAACACTGGTAGCAATGTAGGCTGGTTTTAAAGAATGGCTATTTACGCGCTTAATTAATAATGCTTCTGCTGCCGCGCTTTTACCGCTCCGTACACCACCAATAAACAACTGAATCATAACTACCTTTTTAACATTAACGTGATTTCGAGACTATTCTCTGTCTTACTATTTTTAACTAAGCAAACCTATTTTAAATAAACAGTCAACTTTAACTAGGTACTCAATGTCAACTAGATACTCAATGTCAACTAGATACTCAATGTTAACTAAGTAATATTGGTTCAATTAAGTAACACAGATTTAACTCATTAAGACGACATCACTTTTGACTAAGTAGCACAGCATAATAATGAAATTAAAAATGAAATACAAAAGGACTTATTCTTTATTAATAAGCTTTTTTCCGCGGCCTGTTTTCAATGCCTTCGAAACATGATTACGTAGAAAATTATCAACAACACCCACAGTTCTTTTCCACGTTTCCTCAGGTCGACCTGTAAAAGAGGTGACGTGAAAGTACTCCAAACCGTTAGGTGATATTTCAGAAAAATAATAATTTGAAACACAACATCTTGCACGATCAGCAACAACAGGGTTCACTGAGTGCCATGATTTATCATTCGTTTCCATCACCACGAGTCGATTAAACTGAGCAATGACTGTTTCAGGAACGGTCACTTTCGCATCCCATAACTCAAAGTTACCGCCATTCTCGAGTGTCCACTCTGGCGTCACGTAATACAGTAAATTTAATCTACGATAACGCTTTCTGTTTCCATCATGGCTATTATCAATATGCGGATTTAAAAAGTCATTTTTAAACATCATTGAAAGCCCACCAGCATATAATGTAGGATCCCCTTCTAATGCTTTCATACCCACTAACGATGATATTTTCTCAACCACCTCAGGTAATTGAAACGCTTTAGTAATATCACTCAATATAACAGAGCTATTCGCTAAAGCAGCAAAGGTACTCTTTTGTTCACGGAAACTTTTACGTTTATGAAAGCCATCACCTTCTTTTGGAAAAGCCGCATAAATTTCATCAACTAATTCGACAGGCAATAAATTATCAATATAAAAATAATTCGTTGAGGTACCTTGATGCGTCGACCATTGTTTCAAAATAGATTCTGTTTGTTGCTCAAGCTGAGTAATGATCAGTTCTTTTATTGCTTCTAATCTCATACATCGATATTCCAATAAGGTTTAAATATTAATAAAGCGAGAAATAATGCTAATACCAAAAGAATTAATAAGATGATCATTCTTGCTGGTTAAAATCACCCCTAACTGCGTTGTGAGTTTTGAGGTGAGAGCAACTAACTTATCACTAACAATGACAATATCCATTATAAATGACCTTAATATTAACTTAATTATTCACCGCCATAACAGCCAATAGCTGAATTATGCCGAGAATAGTTATTAAAACGAAAGGCACATTATTTGATAATTACTTGGTGTTCAATTAATTATTTGCCTCTAATACCAAAAGAATTAATAAGGTGATCATTCTTGCTGGTTAAAATCCCCCCTAACTGCGTTGTGAGTTTTGAAGTGAGAACAACTATCTCCTACAACTCACGCCTTATTAGTGTTAATTTTTCCTGCGCAATCTCTGATCACTTATTTAATGCCATTGGTATAATTAAGTAATTGGGCCAATAAGGTTGAGTGATTGAAATAAATAAGAGCATATTCAGAATTGAAAAAACATAAGAAAGAGTCGGCAATAAAGCATAGAGATTATCAAATAAACTAAACACGCTATATATTGATAGTGCCCATTATAATTGTTTTTTGGTTAGTTATGGCATGCATTAATACACTAAATATTACTAGAGTATTAAGCGCTGTATTTTGCATTTATGAACAAAATATTACCATTGAACTTATACTATCAAATCTTCGTTCTATACATCGGTTTTAAATATAGCTTAATTGAGTTTTTCTGGCTTACCTAGCCAATATGTCATATCGGTATGATCTTTTAAGTTATCGCCTGCTACTGCATGAACAAATGAAATAGTAGATAAAAATCAATTTAAACTTGATTTACAAAGAGTAACCATTTATCGCCTTTAAACTTTTGGTTCAGGCAATACTGGTGGCGTACTATCCATATAAGTTAGGAAATTTGACCAGATTTCATATGTTCGTTGCTTAGTTAATTTAGTTTTACAACTCAAAGACATAACACCTCTAATACTGCCCTCTCGCCACATAGTATAAATAGAATCGCAATGCGCTTCAGCATAGACTTCCCATGCTTTTTGAGCTTTATCAATAGCAGTGATTAGCTCTTTATCGTCACTGTTTTTTTCTTTACTTTTAGCCAAATAGGTCGTCATTTCGAGTTCTGCCTTTTTCAACTCGACTCCAGCACAATAATTAATATCCAGCGTGCTGATTATGTTATTACAATTAATTTCATCGCTCACCGAAAAGCTTGAGTAGATGGCGAATATCAAGAAAATAAATTTATTCATTAGAAACCAGTTTATAGTAGAAAATAATAGTAATAGATAAACGTCCGCAGTAAATAATAGCTCGTTAAATATCATTTATTATGCGAATTTAGGATAGTTAAAATATAGTTAATTCAAAAGAAAACAATTAACTATATTTTTATATTCATCCATTTTGTAATTTTTTTAAAGCAAAAAAGCAGCGAACACCGTTAAAGTCACAATCACTAACGCACATAGTAACGGTGGAACACCAACCTTTGAATGCAATTTTAAATAATGACTTAACGATTTAAAATTCAAAGCACTGTGCATTAAGACTAAAAAAGTAGCAACAACACTTAAACAAAGATGTATATCTTTATATTGATGCTTACTAACCCCTAAAAATAACCAATTTCTTACTGCTACCCCATGAGGGGCAAAGTATAAAACCCAACCAGTAAAAACAAGTAAAACCAAAAAAACAGCCATGGTTACAGCAGCATAAGGACGTAAATGATTATAGTTCATTGTTACTCCTAATATTTAATTTTCTCTATAATTTCAAATAAAAGCTAACGATTAAAAGTGCTTATTTTATCTACTTCATTATTAAGTCTATTCATTAATTTTTTTCACCTACCATATTCTTTTATAGTTTGTATTATATGTAACTCTCACCACCATTAGCGGCATGCAGATCACATACTGGTTACCAATCAAAATACATTATTAAGTCGTTAACTCGGACATCAAAACAAGGCGTAACATGATGACAATGGCGAGTCCTTATAAAATATTACACTAAGTATTAGTGTTCGAGTTAACGACCCGCAGGACAAGTCGTGATGCAACCATCTTAGCTCCTGTCACAGCAAGGAAATAAAATCTCTATTTAACCTATTCGTTCTTTACCTTCATGCCTAGAATCTGTTTACCTTTCGTCTTGCTGAATTTTGTACCTTGAATGGTGAAGGGGATAGAACCTTTACTTATTTTCACTTAGTTGTCATTGAACAACCTTCATTAGCGCCCAAATCGACAATGATTTAATGACATCATAAGAATCCCAAATATACTCATCACCTGCAAAATCAGAGAATAATATTTTTTGAGATTCTTTGATTATTGTTGTCTTAAAAGCAATAGTGATTCATATTAACTCGCATATATAACTACATTAAAAGGTGTAATAATGTTTTTAAGTTAAATATTGCACCTTGTTACCGTTTTAACGTCTTATATATGGATGTTTTATTAAGCAATTAAAAACAACTTTACATTAATGCTTTAGATTGATGTTTTAAGCTAATGTTTTACCTTAAGAATAGAAGAGTGAATTATGATAATTTTGCACGGTTTTGCCGCTAGTAACTATTACAACCTAGTGAAACATGTACTTCTCTATAAACAATTACCATTCCAAGAAAACCTCCTTTACGCAGGCAGCAAGGAGCTATTAGCCATAAGTCCAGTAGGTAAAGTCCCCGCTATCACAACCCCCGATGATCTGAATATTTCAGAGTCGAGCGTGATTTGTGATTTTCTCGAAGAGACTTACCCTGATATTCAGCTCTACCCTGAAAACAGTGGCGAACGTGCCGTTGTACGTCAAATAATGAAAATAGCAGAGCTTTACTTTGAATTGCCAAGTAGACGATTTATACCTTATGCCTTTTCCGGTACTGAAGCGCCTGAACTAGTTAAAGTAGAAGTACGCCAAGTATTAAAACGCGGTATTACCGCCTTGAGCCATTTATCTCAATTTTCACCTTGGATTGCAGGTGACCAACTTACGATGGCTGATATTTACGTTTATTACGTTAATAGCATTGTCAGTAAGTTTGCATCTAGCCAACTTGGATGGGATGTATTAGCAGAAATTCCAGGAATGACTGAGTGGAATGAGTCTATGAGTGAATCTACGATAGCTCAAAAAATTGAAGCAGATCGTTTAACAAACATGCCTGAATTTATTAAAAAAGTAACGGCTCAAATTAAAGCATCAAAGGCTAAACAGTAATAGTTTGTTCAAGCTAAAAAAAATTACTGAATTAGCCCAATAAAAAGCATAACCAATACAAATTTTTATTGGTTAATAACTTACTTATTTGTAGGAGAAAATCGAAATGAAAAATACCAATATTCAACTGACTTCAACTATCAGCGAAGACAATAAACTAACACTTGCCTTACAAGACATCGACATGCCACAGCCAGGTAACGATGAAGTGGTTATTCGCATTGAAGCAGCACCATTAAATCCATCTGACTTAGGTGTTCTATTTAGTGCTGCAGACCTGTCAACGGCAGCCCAGTCTGGTACAAAACAAAATCCAGTAGTTACCGCAGATGTACCAGCTCAATTTATGCCTTCACTTAAAACACGTATTGGTAAAGCAACCCCTGTGGGCAATGAAGGCGCTGGCACAGTAGTCGCAGCTGGGTCATCACCTGCAGCGCAAGCATTAATGGGTAAAATGGTTGCTGTGATTGGTGGTGGTAGTTATCGCCAGTATCATTGTGCCAATATACAAAGCTGCCTTGTATTAAAAGAAGGCACAACAGCTAAGCAAGGCGCCTCGTCATTTGTTAACCCACTTACTGCATTAGCGATGGTCGAAACGATGCGTAAGGAAGGTCATAAAGCCATTATTCATGCTGCCGCAGCCTCAAATCTTGGGCAAATGTTAAATCGTATTTGTATTGCTGATGGCATCGATTTAATTAACATTGTACGAAAACCAGAGCAAGAAACATTATTACGCGATATGGGTGCAAAATTCGTTGTTAACTCGAGCAGTGAATCTTTCCTTGCAGACTTAACAGCAGCGATTGTTGAAACAGGTGCAACGATTGCATTTGATCCAATTGGTGGTGGTCAACTAACCAGTGACATTCTTAACTGTATGGAAGTGGCTGCAGCCCGTGATATGAAAGAACACACGATTTATGGTTCTGACACATTCAAACAGGTTTACATTTATGGTGCACTAAATCGTGGGCCTATTACCTTAAATCGTAACTTTGGTTTCGCTTGGGCTGTAAATGGGTTCTTACTATTTAATATACTTGGTAAATTAGGTGCTGAAACCGTGGCAACAATGCGTAAACGCATTGCTGATGAAATTACCACTACCTTTGCTAGTCACTATACACATCAAGTTTCATTGTCAGAGGCATTACAATTATCATCAATAGCGGCTTATTCTAAACAAGCAACGGGTGAAAAATACCTAATAACACCGCAAAGTTAGTTTATTATAAAAATGCAGCCTATTAGCAGCCTCTTAAATGGGCTGTTTTTTTAACGATGAGTGAGTGTAAATATATACCCGTTTCAACGCATTCTGAATGTTGCATCTTGAATGGTAACGAGTAAAAAAGCAGATGCTGAAATAGCATCTGCTTTTCTATTAAGACTTTTATTGATAAGAGTTCGATAAAAACGAACATTCTAAATAACTGGTGTCATGATCATATAATTTGTCATGCATTAGTTTAATCCTTCATGGCACAAAAAAACTACCCCAAATGCCTCTCATACTTGACCGATAATATCTTACTAATTCATGAAGCTTCCAGTCCTTACTTTCAGATAGCTAACTCCTATCTTTAATCAAACAATTATGAGTTTATAGCCGATTAAACAACCCGCTATTTATCGCATTACACAAAAGCGCAGGTCATTAATTTTAATGTACTTTAAAAGCTATTACGTAAAAAGGAAAAGTGTTCGTTCTCAATGCAAATATTTGTGATTACTGCACCATGTTAATGCAATTTAATTTATTAATGAGGTTGTTATATAACCTAAACAGAACTAAATTAGCGGCGTTGGTAGTGGGATTACAAATATTCATTATTGGTCTAATTATTGCTATTTAATCTTTAATTATTAAGTATTTATTGTTTGTTTGTTTAAAAAGTACTGAAGATGGATATTAAGTTTCCAGATACTTTCAAACGTTCAAAGTACATTAATTTATCTTTATTTTTTATTACTGAACAAACAATTAGGCTTGCTATGTCTACAAAATCAGCTCAACACTCATTCTTTGAAGATGCTCAAGGCATACTGATCGGCACACTTCTCGCCGCACTTGGTATTACGTTTTTCAAATCAACAGGATTGCTTATTGGTGGTACGGCAGGTTTAGCATTTTTAGGACAATATGCCTCTTCATATTCATTCAGCGATGTATTCTTTATTATCAACTTACCCTTTTATTATTTGTCATACCGACAACTTGGTTTAGCTTTCACATTAAAAACTTTTATTTCTGTTTTTCTACTGTCTATTTTTGTCGAATATGCACCTGCTTTTATGCAATTTAAATTTTTAGATCCCATCTATGCAGCGTTGATCGGTGGACTATTGGTTGGTTCAGGTTTACTTGGTTTATTTAGACACCAAGCAAGCTTAGGTGGCCTGACTATTCTCGCGCAATTTTTAGCACAAAAATACGGAATATCTATTGGAAAGTTTCAAATGGCCGTGGATTGTGTCGTCCTCATTCTTGCCGTTTTTATTGTTGATTGGAATGCTATCATTTTATCAATCGTTGGTGCGATTTCCTATAACTTGATACTGGTTATAAATCATAAACCAGGACGCTATAGTGCAAGATAATGAAATGGTTCCTTTTATAATCAAATAGCACTACTAGTCATACAACATTAGTGAAAAGCATCTTAAAATGGTACTACTCGCTGGCAAGATTGGAATATATAAAATGCTCTACAACCTTTAAAAAACGTAACTTGAAGCTTATTTCAACATTATTTGAAGGTATAGCCCAACCATAAAGCACACATGTTCAGGTATTTTAGTTTTTAATAAATAAAACACTCGTCCCCATACCAACAAATAAACCACCACTGATTCTATGGAACCATTTCATGTTATTTATATTTGATAGCACTCCCTTTGCTTTTTGTGCTAAATAGCCATAACAAGATAATGATAGAAATGAAAAGGCCATGAATATAGCCGTCATAATGATAAATTGGGGGATAATTTCATAAGTTGTATCTAAGAATTGAGGGAATAATGCAACAAAGAATAATATTGGTTTAGGGTTGGTCGCCGCGACTAAGAAGCCTTCTTTGAAGTAAGAACTTAAAGATCGGTTATTGTTGATGCCTAATATTTCTTTTGCGCCTTTCTTACTTGAAAATAATTGTCTAAACCCTAAATAAATAAGGTAAACAGCACCGACTATTTTAACCATAAGAAATACAGTCGAAGATGCTAAAAGGATCGCACTAAGACCACTGATCGACAATATTGATAACATCATTAGACCAATAATATTGCCAAGAGCAGACACCATAACGACTTTACTGCCATTAACTGCGCCATTATAGATAGCGAGTAAAATAGCAGGACCGGGACTGATGATATAAAAAAATGCGACAAAGACATATATTATTAACGTATCTATATTCATGAACTACCTCCAAAATCCTACCAGAAAAGATCAGTGCTGATTTAGTAAAAGAAGCCATACAATCTAGTTTTACACCAAAAAATAAATTAAAGCACTGAACAATTAAAATACAGCTCAATTAAAATACAGTTCAATTAGCTCACCGATTAACAATTAACTAACCGATTAACAAAATCCTAAAATTAACCATAAAGAGTGTTGTATTGTATTCATATACTTTATCTGATGTGTCATATTTTATTAAATCATCACGGCTATCAAATAGTTAAAACCAATCATCTTCACTTTCTAACACTTTGATAAGATGTTGCTTTAAATTATTAATGTTTAACTCTTTTTTAGCGTATCGAATTAAGTACACAGGATACGAAAATTGTGGAGAATCAGGGGTTAATTCGAGTAATCCTTGTTGTAAATATCGATTAATAACTCTTGTTCTAAAATAACCGCTACCACCACTTTTAAGCATTACTTGTAAAGCAACAGGCCCTAAGCTGATCGATATATTACTTCGCGCTAATTCTGGTAAAGCAGAGTCGTGCAATCTTTTGAATTTCTCACCCCAGTCGACATAAAGGTACGGAGTAGGCTTATTAACTGATTGAACTCTTACCAGTTTTTCATCTAATAAATGTTCAACCACAATTCGAGAGCTGTATTCAGGTTGATGGACAAGCGCAATATCTAATCCACCAGAGCGCACTTTCTCACACATTTGTTTATTGTCGCCTACCTCAATGGTTATCGCTAACTCTGAGGCAGTTTCATTCAGATGCGTTATTAACGTTGCTGCAATAGGATTCCATAACGTCAAATCAACACCGATAGCTAAACTACCTTTCACTGTTTCAGGTAACGGCAAATCTCTTTTAGCAGCATCCCATGTTTGCACTATTTGTGTCGCATAAGATTTAAAATGCTCTCCATTTTTTGTTAATGACGCACCACTTTTATTACGAATAAATAAGGCGCACTCCAACACCTTTTCTAAAGACTTTATGCGAGCGGTGACGGTAGTTTGAGTCACGTTAAGTTCATCTGCGGCTGCACCAAAAGTGTTCAAGTCGCAAATAGTTAGAAATGTTTTAGCTAAAATATAATCCACTTACTCACCTTTACATTCAAATAATCAATAATAAATCGATATATTATTCATTATACATTACTCATTGATTTATTATATTCTTTCGCACCAAATCAGTGCCAACGACCAATAATGGTGCGCGCATTAATTATGGCTATTTATTGTTGGAGACAAGTATTAAATCTTTGAATATTTTTAAACTTATTAATCGTAGTAATATCTTAATGTTGAACGCCCTCTTTATAGCCTTACTAATACCAAAAGAATTAATAAGGTGCTCATTCTTGCTGGTTAAAATCCCCCCTAACTGCGTTGTGAGTTTTGAAGTGAGAACAACTATCTCCTACAACTCACGCCTTATTAGTGTTAATTTTTCCTGCGCAATCTCTGATCACTTATTTAATTCCATTGGTATAACAATACTTTCAGTTCATTTAATGGATACTAAGAAAACAATAATCCAACTAATTATTAATGATCTGATGGCTTACTTTATGGCGGTTTGGCCTGTTTTTATTTTTGCTCTAGCCAATGCTGTAGCTGTCTTATATCAATCGTTGTATGCATTTAAATTAGTAAGTTTAAAAGAGTTGGATATCGCTGAATGATCAATAATGCATTAACCAAAGAGATTAAATTATTTTTAGGTATCCCGACAATAGGGCCCACTTTTAAGGAAATAATTGTTTCATCATTCACCGCTTTATTAGCGACACTGTGTGTCATTTACATCTCCAAAGATCTATTAAGCTATTTTAATGTGCACGCCAATATTTATATTTTAATTCCTATTGCAGCGACTTCAGTTCTTGTATTTGTTGTTCCTCATGGTGCGTTGTCTCAGCCGTGGCAAGTGATTGTAGGTAATCTCGTTAGCGCGTTTATAGGGGTGACTTGTTATCAATATTTCGGCAATGATCTGGCAACCGCCGCAGCGTTGTCTGTATCAATCTCGATAATGACGATGTCACTGTTAAGGTGTGTACACCCGCCAGGTGGAGCAACGGCATTAGGCGCCGTTTTAGGGGGAGATACTATCCACCAATTAGGTTATAGCTATTTACTGATCCCGACATTATTAAACTGCTTAATCATTATTTCAGTTGCAATCGCTTTAAATTATCCATTTAGTTGGCGACGATATCCGTCTCATTTATATTACAAAAATAACCTAACCAACACTATTTCACCTGGTGCAAGAGCCAATGAAGTGACTGTTGAGGACTTCATGAAGGCAGTGACCGAACATGGTTCATTTATCGATATGACCGATGAAGGTTGGAATGAGATATTTGAAAAAGCCAAGCAACATGCTGAATACGACAACATACACCCACACAATATTGAATCAGGTCAAACCTATAGCAACGGAAAAATAGGAAAAGAATGGGAGATTAGAGAAGTATTAACGATAAGTAATAAAAAGACCGTAAAATACTTTGTACTCGCAGGTGAAAACATAAATCTCTTAGAATCTTGTTCGGTAAAGGAGTTTATTGCTTGGTCTAAGTTTAAAGTGAGCAAAAACAATATTGGCATATGGGAGAGACTGACTTAAAGCGATAACCTAATCTTACCACCTAATACCTTAAAGCATTTTTAGAACTATATGAAAGCCACATTGATATCATTGATAATATCAATATCAATATCAATACCAATACCAATTAAGTGATCAAATTTTGCGCTGGAAAAATAGTTTAATTCAAAGCGTAAATTGAGCCTTTAGAATTAATCGTCTGTCGGGAAATTAACCAAAAGAGGTTAATGCTTTAATGGCTGTTCCCTTCACGAAATTTACAACGAGGAAGTGGGTGTTTTAACAAGTAAAGTAGATAAGCTATTTATTGTGATTAGTGTAATTAATGTGATTGTTATTAATACAGCAGAAAGCAAAAAGGCTCATCACTTTTCAGTAATGAGCCTTTTCAAATGTGGCGGAGGAGGAGAGATTTGAACTCTCGGAGAGCTATTAACCCTCGCTGGTTTTCAAGACCAGTGCATTCAGCCGCTCTGCCACCCCTCCGCAGAACGAGACGAATAATACAGACTTTAAGCCTTGTTTGTAAAGTTTAATTTGGCAAAACAAATTTGTTTGCCGAATAATTAAACATAAAGTTCAAATAAACGACATTGAGGCTACATTTTATTCAGCTATTCAACAATATACTTCAATCGACTTACTTTACTAATTTAAATTGTTTACTTGCGCTATTTGCTTAATCACTTTTAGTTAAGCCAGTTTCTACCAGCTTATGATTTAAATCGACTCACTTGAATCGATTAGTATGTGCATCTGGGTGTTGTTCTGCATGACACTCAAATAAGTATTCAGTTAAAGCAGAAAGCATGTCATCGTCGCCTTCTTTACCTAATGAATAAGCCACTGTGTATTTATCAATACGGCGTATTTGAGAACCTGAGATAGGTAATCGTGCTCGGTCAGGTAATTGCAGGTAAATATTACTTAATATTTCTGGTAACGATTCATGTTCAGGATCATCAATTAATAAAGAGATACCTGATGCTGAAAGATCTTTAACGCGGTAAGGTAAAACTTCCCCTTCTTCATTAACGATCCTCATGGTTTTATCTGCCGATAAACGCCAAGAGCGTAACTTATCGCCCGTTTCATAAATTTTAGGTGATTTTAGCGTCATACTAAAATTAGTGAAGTCGCCCATTTTCATTTGCACTGGAAAAATTAGATGATGGCTTCCGTAATTCGCAACTAATTGCAAATCGTCTGCTAACCCAAGTTGAAAGAGTAATGCGTCTTTTCCTGACTTCGATGAAATATCATAATTGAGTTCTTTATTTTCACTAATTTCTGTATCCAATAACATTTCAGACAGTAGCTCAAATTCCTGATCATTGATTAATAATTCTTTATCTGATTTAGCCATTGGTCTCCGCCTTATGATTTTAGAAAGTCCTTATTCTTTTATTTTACGACAATTCCACATATTTATGTCTAAATAATTACTTTTTAATCTGTTTCCTTTCGCAATAGTCCAACTTTTTTAAAAAATGAGGCTTCATTCTTCATAAATATTGTTGCAAAGCAACTGCTCCTGTATCCTACAGCCCTTATTAATTTTTTTTCATTGCAGGCAGACTTAATATGCAAGAGTTATACAACCCTAAAGAGATTGAAGCTAAATTCCAAAAACATTGGGATGACAATCAATCATTTAAAGCGACTGAAGACCCATCAAAAGAAAAATATTACTGCCTCTCAATGTTCCCTTACCCAAGTGGAAAATTACACATGGGACATGTGCGTAATTATACTATCGGCGATGTTGTGTCTCGTTTCCAACGTATGCAGGGTAAAAATGTAATGCAACCTATGGGTTGGGATGCGTTTGGCTTACCAGCTGAAAATGCAGCTATCAAGAACAATACTGCTCCAGCAGGTTGGACTTATGAAAACATTGCTTACATGAAAACACAGCTTAAGCAGTTAGGTTTTGGTTATGACTGGAGCCGCGAGTTAGCGACTTGTCAGCCTGAGTACTACCGTTGGGAACAATGGTTTTTCACTAAGCTATTAGAAAAAGATTTAGTTTACAAAAAAATGGCGACGGTAAACTGGGATCCAGTGGATCAAACTGTGTTAGCTAATGAGCAAGTTATCGATGGTCGCGGCTGGCGTTCAGGTGCAATCGTTGAACAAAAAGAAATTCCACAGTGGTTTATTAAAATTACCGCTTATGCACAAGAGTTATTAGATGATTTAGACCAGTTAGACGAATGGCCTGAACAAGTTCGTACCATGCAACGTAACTGGATTGGTCGCTCAGAAGGCATTGAGATGGACTTCAAAGTGGCAAACAGTGATGAAATGTTCTCTGTTTACACGACTCGTCCTGATACGGTAATGGGTGTGACTTATGTTGCTGTTGCAGCACAACATCCTTTAGCGTTAGAAGCTGCAAAATCTAACCCAACGTTAGCGGCATTCTGTGAAAGCTGTAAAAATGTTAAATTAGCGGAAGCTGAATTAGCAACAATGGCTAAAGTAGGTGTTGATACTGGTCTTAAAGCTATCCACCCTATTACTGGTTTAGAAGTACCAATCTGGACGGCTAACTTTGTATTGATGGGATACGGTTCTGGCGCAGTGATGTCTGTACCAGCACATGACCAACGTGATTATGAATTTGCTAAAGAATACGGTTTAAATATTAAAGCTGTGATTAAACCTGCTGATGCTGACGTTGATGTTTCAACTGAAGCGTTTACTGATAAAGGCGTTTGCTTTAACTCTGGTGACTTCACTGCACTAGAAGGTTTAGCGTTTGATGCGGCATTCGACGCAGTAGAAGCACGATTAGTAGCTGAAAATAAAGGTAAACGCCAAGTTAACTTCCGTCTTCGTGATTGGGGTGTTTCTCGTCAACGTTACTGGGGCGCACCAATCCCAACGTTAACACTAGAAGATGGCACAGTAGTACCTGTACCTGAAGATCAATTACCGGTTATCTTGCCTGAAGATGTCACAATGAATGGTATTGTTTCACCGATTAAAGCTGACCTTGAGTGGGCTAAAACCACTTATAACGGCCAACCTGCTACACATGAAACGGATACGTTTGATACATTCATGGAATCAAGCTGGTATTACGCACGTTATTGTTCACCGCAAAGTGACGATAAAATGTTAGATCCTGCTAAAGCTAACTATTGGTTACCAGTTGATCAATACATTGGTGGTATCGAGCACGCTATTTTACATCTTTTATATTCTCGCTTCTTCCATAAATTATTACGTGATTTTGGATTAGTAAACAGTGATGAACCTTATAAGAAACTGTTAACGCAAGGTATGGTATTGGCAGACGCTTATTACTATGAAGATGCGAAAGGCGGTAAAGTTTGGGTATCTCCAACGGAAGCAATTACAGAAACAGATGTTAAAGGTAAAGTTATTTCAGCGAAAACAGCTGACGGACAAGTATTGGTTTATGACGGTATGAGCAAAATGTCTAAATCAAAAAATAACGGTATCGACCCACAAGTGATGATTGATAAATATGGTGCAGACAGTGTGCGTTTATTTATGATGTTTGCAGCACCTGCTGAGCAAACGTTAGAGTGGTCTGACTCTGCGTTAGAAGGTTCATTACGTTTCCTTAAGCGTTTATGGAGATTGGCATTTGATCATGTTTCATTAGGTGAAGTCGCGACATTAGATATTAAAGCATTTAACAATAACCAAAAAACATTACGTCGTGAGTTACACAAAACTATTGCGAAAGTAAGTGATGATGTTGGTCGTCGTCAAACCTTTAATACTGCGATTGCTGCGGTAATGGAATTAATGAACAAGCTGACTAAAGCACCAACAGAAGACGCACAAGATCGTGCTATTTTGCAGGAAGCATTAGTTGCTGTCACTAAAATGTTGTCACCTATTACGCCGCATATCTGTGCTGAACTATTTACTTTATTAGGTTCAGAAGATGATATTTTATCTGCGCCTTGGCCAACGGTTGATGAGTCTGCTTTAGTTGAAGATTCAAAACTAATTATCGTACAAGTGAATGGTAAGTTACGTGCAAAACTAACAGTGGCTGCTAATGCGACACAAGAAGAAGTTGAAGCACAGGCTCATGCAGATGACAATGTGAGTAAATTCACGACGGATAAAACAGTTCGTAAAGTGATTTATGTACCAGGTAAATTATTGAATATTGTCGCTAATTAATTTATTAATTAACGTGTTCAATTTACTGTTTTAGTTTTTGATTAATTTAATAAACCTCTTATTCTTAGCGAGTAAGAGGTTTATTGTTAATCAGACTTAATCATTAGACTTATTACAGTATATTTTTATTTCTGTTTTCTGATATATCTCGTACCATAATGAATACACAAGATATAAACTCAAAGCAAAAATCTATCACTTATTTTAGATAATTAAATAACTGGCTTAATTTATTCATTCTATTAAACACTACAAAAGGCTTTTTATGTATTCAATTCACCCTCGAGCTTTTTATCGTCAGACATTGCTATTAATGACTATCGCAATGACATTATTATTAAGTGGCTGTGGTTTTCACCTTAAACATAATAATGGTTTGGTGGAAAAATTCCCTGAAATATATCTACAAACTAATAACCCTAAAGGTGATTTAACACGTCTTGTTAAACTGCGTTTACGTGGTGCTAATATTAAAATATTAACTGAACCTAACCCTGATGCAGCTGTATTAAGGCTGAAATCAGAAAGTCAAAGTGAACGTACTATCTCGTTATATGCAACCGCACAAAATGCAGAAAAAGAGATTGGTTATGTGATGAAATACTCTTTAAAAATGCCTAATTATACGACTAAAGATTTTGACGTTAATTTATACCGAGATTTCCTTTACGACTCTTCGCAAGCATTAGCAAAATCTCGTGAACAAGAGCTACTAATCAAAGAGTTAAGAGTAGTTGCAGCCGATCATATTATTGCCACTATGCTGAGCATAGAAAACCAAGCGGCAGAGTAACCTTTTATGCGAATTTATCCTGAACAGCTAGCACAACAGATCCAACAAAAACTGCCTAGCTGCTGCTTGATATTTGGTGATGAAGCACTATTAAGCATTGAAGCCTTTGAACAAATTCAAGTTAAGGCTAAAGCATTAGGTTTTTTAGAACGTTTTAGTTATAGCTTGGATGGTAGCTTTGATAAAGACCAAATATTTAGTCAATTCAATACCCTATCATTGTTCTCTGAAAGACAAATTATTGAATTAACACTCAGTAAAACCACCAAAGAAAATACTGACTTCATTAGAGAAATCACTCCCCTTTTAAATCCAGATATTTTATTGGTCATTAAAGGGCCAAAACTCAATGCTCAGCAATTAAAAAGTGTTTGGTTCAATAAGCTAGAGCAGCAGGGATTGTTTGTTGCCACTAATGCGCTAATGCCGCAACGTTTCCCTCAATGGTTATTTCAACGTCTTCGTGTTGTCGGTTTAACGGCTGACAATGAAGTTATTGACTTTTTAACGTTGCATTTTGAAGGTAACTTGTTGGCAGCCAAACAAGAAATTGAAAAATTATCTATCCTTTTTCCAAAACAACATTTACATTTACCCCAAGTAGAACAAAGTATTACGACACATAATCATTTTAGTTTGTTCCAATGGGTAGATAGTTTGTTAGGTGGTGAAAAAATACGAAATGCACGTATTATTAAGCAATTACAAGCTGAAGGTACAGAGTTATTGTTAATGAGCGCAACATTAGCCAGTGAGATTCAAAAACTGCTTTCATATTCGTATCAGATGAAAACACAATCATTACCATCGTTATTTGCACAACAGAAACCTAAGTTATGGCCAGCTAAACAAGCTTTATTAACTAAGGCATTAAACCGTTTAAGCACGTTACAATTAGAGAAAATGCTTATTGAATGCGCTCAATTAGAGGTGTCGGTTAAAGTTGAAAATAAAACAGATACTTGGCTACAATTAAATGCTATTTGTTATCAATTTTTAAAATAAAGGAAGTAGATGAAAATTAATGACTGTACTGCAATAGGTTTTTTAGGTGGGACATTTGATCCGATCCATTTTGGCCACTTACGCCCTGCATTAGAGATTCAACAAGCACTGAATTTACAGTCATTATATTTACTGCCAAATTATATCGCGCCGCATAAAGAAAAAAGCTTAGCTAATACGCAGCAACGCATTGATATGGTTAAGCTCGCTATTCAAGAAACACCAGAGTTACAACTCAATACTCAAGAATTACTCCGATCTACTCCCAGTTATACTATTGATACATTAAAGTTATTACGACAGCAATATCCAGAGACGCCAATCTGCTTTATTATGGGCATGGATTCATTAATTAATTTTGATAGTTGGTATCAATATCAAGAGATATTAGATTATTGTCATATAGTCGTTAGCCACAGACCTGGTTGGGATCCAACGTTTAATGAAGTTGTGAGTGCGCTTTTAACTAAACATCAAATACAAAACCCTGCGCTATTACATAGCGCTTTAGCAGGGCATATCTATTTTCAAAGTACCAGTCAATTAGCTATTTCATCTTCCCACATTCGCGATTTATTAGCAGCAAAGCGAAGTATTAACTTTTTAACCCCGCAATCTGTTTGCACTTACATAAAGGAACAACACTGTTATACCTGACTTAAAAATGATAATAATCATCATAAGAATAACAATAAATGGAAACTTTACTTTTAAATAAGGAACATCACTATGTTAGCTCTCATTAAAAATCGAATGTCTCATCCACTCAAGCTCGCTGTTTTATCCTTTTCGCTATTATCCATTACCCCAACTACATTTGCGGCAACCACCCCAACAGCACCACAGACAGCAATCTATAGTCAAATGGCGATACATCATCCTGTATGGGCGAAAAGTGGCATGGTTGCTTCACAGGAAGCTATTGCAACTAAAATTGGGTTAGATATTTTAAAGCAAGGCGGTAATGCTATTGATGCAGCAGTAGCCGTTGGATATGCATTAGCCGTAACACTGCCAAGAGCCGGTAATCTAGGTGGTGGTGGTTTTATGTTGGTGTACCTTGCAGACAAAAAACAAGTAGTTGCCATTGATTATAGAGAAAAAGCACCTGCTCAAGCTTCTCGTGATATGTACCTTGATGAAAACGGCGAAGTAGTTCCTAATTTATCAACTTTTCATGGTTTAGCTATCGGTACCCCCGGCACGGTAATGGGTCTAGAACATGCACGAAAAACATTCGGTACGATGTCTAGAGAACAGTTAATAGCGCCTTCTATTAAATTAGCAAAAGAAGGTATTGTGGTCACAGCGGATTTATCTAACTCACTAAATGCGCTAAAAGAGCGTTTAAGTAAGTGGCCTAATACACGTGAAATTTTCTATAAAGAAGATGGTTCCAACTATCAACCTGGCGATATTCTTAAACAAAAGGATTTGGCGAAGACATTATCAATCATCAGTAAAGAAGGTGAAAAAGGCTTTTACCAAGGTGAGATTGCCAAAGCAATTGCAACTAGTATCCAAGAAGCAAATGGTGTGGTTTCTGAAAAAGACCTTGAAAATTATAACGTAGTTGAACGTGAAGCGATTCAAGGAACTTACCGAGGTTATGAAGTATTTTCTATGCCACCACCGTCTTCAGGAGGTGTACACATAGTGCAAATACTGAATATGCTTGAAAACTATGATTTAGCTGCAATGGGTCATAATAGCGCACAACATATCCATACTATGGTTGAGAGTATGCGCCGAGCTTATGCAGATCGTAGCTTACATTTAGGTGATAGTGACTTTGTAAGCGTCCCTGTAAAAACACTCACCAGTAAAAAATATGCAAAGCAACTAGTGGCAACCATTGACCCTAATAAAGCGACTTCAAGTAAAGATATTCAACCTGATGCTGACTTGCCTTATGAAAGTGACCAAACAACACACTTTAGTGTCGTTGATAAATGGGGCAATGCCGCAACCAACACTTATACATTGAATTACAGTTATGGCTCAGGGATTGTTGCGAAAGGAACGGGTGTTCTGCTAAACAATGAAATGGATGACTTTTCATCTAAGCCTGGCCATGCAAACGGTTACGGATTAATTGGTGGAGAAGCTAATTCAATTGCACCAGGTAAACGCCCTCTTAGTTCGATGAGCCCAACTGTTATCTTAAAAGACAATGCATTGTTTATGGTGACAGGGACTCCTGGAGGCTCTCGTATTATCACGACAACGCTGCAAGTGATTTCTAATGTGATTGATTATGATATGAATATTGCTGAAGCAACATCAGCACCACGTATTCATCATCAGTGGTTACCTGACTATATTCGTATTGAATCTGGTTTAAGTGCAGATACGATCAAACTATTGGAAGAAAAAGGGCACCAATTAAAAGTACAGTCAACGATGGGTAGCACACAAACGATTATGAAGTCCGATGTTGGCTTATATGGCGCCTCTGATCCACGTACTCCATCTTCATTAAGTGCTGGTTACTAGGAACATTAACGAAAGAGCATTAAACAGCTTTTAAATGAGTATATTAATGAAATAAGGTTACCTGTTGATTAATGCTTTCTTAAGCGACAGGTAAACCTTATTTTTGTAAATGATGTAACAACAACTCTTGAATACTCGCTTTAGCTTCCGTTTCAGGGGTCATAAACACAAGACCACATTGCACTTCATCATTAACGCCTAAGTTATTTATATTTTTCAACGCCACTGAAAGACAAATCTTTTTATTTTCTTCTTCAAGATCAATACACAGTTCATAGATAGTGCCTACGCTTAAACTCTTTTCTTTTTTACTGACAAAAGCACACCCTTGAATAGATAAATCAATCAGCACACCATGCGCTAGAACAGCCTTCGTTTCTGAATCAACCATTGAAGCTTCAACACTCACATCAACTCGTCGATGTTGTCGTAATGCAGCTGATTCAATCGTTTTCGGATAATCTAAAACTAACCAACGTCCCATGATCGTCATAATTTTTTGTATTGAAGATCGAAAAGCAACAACGCTTGCTTGTTGTTGATCATTATTCATAAAACGCACAATGACATCATTAGTTTCTTTAATATGCGGTAATGCTTTGATCCAATTTGCATCATTTCCAAAAGCTAAAATCACTGACATATTAGGATCAACACCAATTAAACGTGTTTTCAGACGAATTGGCTTAGTCGCGGTAATAATTTGTAAATGTATGATTTCACCGCAATTGACTTGATTTAAACGAGTAAGCTCTCGATTATCTATCTTTGACACTTCCATCTCTCCAACTTCTCTTTATACGCCAGTGATATACGATGACTTATTAATAAAATGATATGGCTTAAATAAGATAAGTTCTAATAATTTAACCGTTATAAAATACACATATGTACTTGAAACTAAATAACCTAGTGAATAGATAGGCAATTACTTAATACAGCATAACTAAACATTTAATAAGCTCTTAATATAGTATAAAAAGTGGAGATTGTATTTATGATTATTTCATTACAGGAAAAGGTTATTAAGATTAACACAGAATAAAATGCCGGTACGATACAACTATTTGCATCGATTACTTGATTAAACAGTTGAATAACGTTGATCTAATCCCCATTAGAGTGAATACTTTTCAATAACCCCAATCCCCAATATAGTGGCTCTTTCAAACTAACCATAACCATTTTATGATTTCAAACAAATCAGTCATTTGATTATCGAAATGCAGCTAAAAAATAAGCAACACATAATGGTAGTTTGCTCACAATCTAATTAGTAAGATCTTCGGGTAGTTATAGATATCTCGATCAGTTATGATCCTAATTAAAGTAACTAAATGAGAGAAACCATGACTCAACCTATTATCACTAAAAAACAAGTTGTTGATACCCTGACACTTTGGCATCAAAAGAAAATTGATAACGCACAATTACAAGATTGGATGGTGACACACTTTGATCCACCTGAAACATTAATTGGAGAAGATGAAGAAGAGCTCGTCCAAGAAGCAATGCATATTATTATGAATGAATATGAGTTAGCTAAACTAGATAAGTTTAAAGAAGAAGGTTACGAGTTTGCGATGAAGTTTTTGGCCTGTACAGAAGAAGACTTTGTACAATTAAGACATCAATTTATCCACAAAAGCTTTAGTGATTAAACCATATTAAAGTATCGATAATTATCACATAACCATTTATATAATAAGTTGTTATATAGTCAGTTACTATATAGTCAGTTGTTTTATACTCATTATAGTTATTTAGTTATGTGAATAAGCTACAAGCGTTAAATACAAAGCCATGGAAGGTTTATAAGCTTTTAGACATTCTATAATAGGCAATATCACTTTTATAAAATAACTCCCCCATTTTATCAAAACCAAAGCGTTGATAGAAACCTAAAGCTGATTCTCTTGCATCAAACCATAAGTAGTTAATGCCCTGCTGCTTTAAGTTATCAATAAGATAATTAATCATAAAAGATCCAACTCCTTTGCTTTGAAATGCACTAAGAGTCGCGAATTTTCTTAATCTTGCAGTATTATTGTCAATATAAAGAGAGGCAACACAAACTATCTGTTGACTACCCATCACTGCAAAATGTAAAGCTTGTTCGTCGCCTTCCACCCTACAGAATTCAGGGGGCTTATGTGGCCATAACACTTGATGACGAACCGAGATGGTGTCTTGCCATTTAATTGCTACTACTTTCAAAATAAACCTATTCTGCTATTTTAGTATAATGTTTCTGATTATTTAGCATTCATTACAACGACTAGATTAAGAAATTACGGCGCTTCATTATTACAATTCCAGCAGACTTCAAAAGCAGGATCATTTTTCTCATTGCAGTTAGCACAAACCCAATCAGCTATATTTTTTGATTGTTGAGATTGTTTTACAATGGCAGTAGCCGCTTCTAAATCATTATCATCAAAAACCCAAACCTCAGGCCAACAATCAAAAGCAGACATTTCACCCATCGCACCTTGCGAAAACTCATTTTTAATAAACACTTTGATGTTTTGTGCTTCAATTAGATTCTTTATGTTCCCGACAATAAAATGATTTTCATGTGTATAAACTAGTTTCATCATTACCTTCCGATTATTTATTGATTAATACCAATCACAATAAATAGCATATCTATTTTACTGGTTAAAACAGCCCTCTTCTTCGTTGTAAATTTCGTAAAGGGAGTAGCCATTAAAGCATTAACATTTTTTGGTGAATTCTCCGATAGATGATTAACGAAGTTAATCTTCGAAAGGCTCAATTTTCGCCTTGAGTTGAACTATTTTTCCAGCGCAAAATGTAGATAACATATTTAATGTAATCGGTATAACAGCCCAACACTTTATATCTGCACATATTATTTAGGCGATACTCTGAACTATGTTTTAACTATGTTCTAACTACTTTCTAACTATTTTTTTAATTTCGGTTTTTGGCTTCGATTCAGATAATAAGGTGACATTAATAAAAATGATGCTTTAAAAATGAACAAAAATTTAATATCTCAGTGTTAACTTTTAACGATAAAGAAATGCTTAACTTGATGATGTATAAACCATCAAGTTATTAATTGCTCTTAATCTTCAAAAACTAATGGTGAAAAAGTAAGTTTAAGAAAAAGTTAATCTACAAAGATTTCCATTTCTTCACCAATTTTCTTACGCATTTCCATTAGTTTCATTGCTGTATCATGTTGTTTAATATCAGCTTCTGATTCAGGGATCCATTGTGGCACTAACTCTGATTGACCATTTTGATCGACTGCAACCATGATAACGATACAATGTGTTGTGGTGCGTTTATTAAGCGACTTAGGGTCACAAGCATTTACCTCTAAAGCAATATGCATTGATGATTTTCCGGTATAAATAACTTTTGCGAGTACTTCTACCAAGCTGCCCACATGAATAGGTGCAACAAAACGTATACCACCAGCATAAGCGGTTACACAATAACGACCACTCCAACCAGCTGCACAAGCATAGGCTGCAAGATCTATCCATTTCATCACAGCGCCGCCGTGAACTTTCCCGCCAAAATTTACATCTTGAGTTTCAGCTAAAAATCTCAGGGTTATATCACGTTGCGGTTTTTTCATATTAGTTCTCTAAATTCAGTATGGTTAGTAAATTTATCTGCTTAACAGTGAGTTAGCAAATAATTATTTATTTCGTTAAAGGGGAATTAGTAATATATGACAACAGATAATGTCGAATTATAAGCTCAAGTTAATAGAGTCAAAAGCAATCACTAAGCTCATAGGTAGAGTAATCTAAACAAATTTAACAGTTAATAATGGATAGAAAACAAACAATAATAAAACAATTTACGATTAGACTTGTTTAAAAATCCGATATTAATCAATGGGTTTATCATATAGATATTCAATAAAAATATATCTACAACCGTCTATTTCCGCTTAAACTACCACTTTTTATTTTCTATTAAATGTTCTATTTCAGTATATGTCACTGGTTTAGAATAATAATATCCTTGTATAATGTCACAATCATTATCACGCAAATAAATCAGCTGCTCAATGGTTTCAACCCCTTCAGCAACCACTTGTAATTCAAGATTTTTAGCTAAACTGATAATGGATTTAATCATTGCGGTATCTTGTTTGTTATTTGGAATATGATCAATGAAAGATTTATCAATCTTTAATATTGATATTGGCATACTTTTTAATTGTGATAATGAAGAATAACCAGTACCAAAATCATCAATCGATAATCTGATGCCGATATCAGTTAAATCTGTCAGGGTTTCTTTAATTGTATTTTCTTGGTTTGTTGGTATTAAATGTTCTTCAGTAATTTCCATTTCTAATTGACTAGCGTCCACATCAGCATTTTGTAAAGCTTCGACAACGAACTTGGTAAACCCTTTGCTGTATAGCTGTCGGCTAGAGACGTTAACCGCAATGGATAAATGCCCACAAGCCGTATTCTGCCATGCTTTTAATTGACGAATAGCTTCTTCAATGACCCATTTCCCTAACGCAATAATAAGGCCAGATTCTTCTGCAATGGGTATAAATTCAGAAGGATAAACTGGCGAATCGTTTTTTACTGGTAAACGAATAAGAGCTTCTACACCTGATATTAACTCAGTATTACTGCATACCTTTGGTTGATATAAAAGAATGAAATCATCCTTCTCAATAGCCTCTCGTAATTGATTTTCTATAGACCAACGTTTAGCAGTACTTTCTGTTAAATCATTAGAGTAAAAATAGACATTATCTTGTTCTAGTTTTTTAGCCTGGTACATTGCTGCATCAGCATTTCTTAATAATTCACTTATTTCTCTGCCATTATCAGGATAAATACTGATCCCAACACTCGAACCAATATGAAGATATTCATCATTAATGAAAAATGGATCTTCAAATAGTTTTTGAAAACGTTTAATAAATGGCGGTATTTGTTCTAAATCATCGATTGAGTCGAGCAGTATCGCAAACTCATCTCCACCAAAACGCGCCACGATATCGAATTTACGTATAACGGTACTGAAACGTAATGCCACTTCTTGTAATAATAGGTCCCCAACTTCATGACCAAGCGAGTCATTGACCTGTTTAAAACGGTTTAAATCAATAAACAATAGTGCGACTTTACGCTTGAGTCGATCAGCTCTTTGTATTGCACCCTCTAATCTTTTATTAAATAACACCCTATTAGGAAGGTTAGTTAACGCATCGTGATGGGCAATATGTACCAGCTTTTTCTGGGATTCTTTAAGTTCACTAATGTCTTGCATAATGCCTGAAATAATCGGTATTGCAGCTTTATTATCTTCTAACAACTTACCTTGCAGTTTTAAATGTAAATACGCATCCGTTGGCAACTTAATTCTTATATCTAAATTAAATGCTAAACCATCATTAAAGGCCTGTAATAATACATTTTTGATATGAAACTTTTCAGAAGGATGAATCAAATCAAGTAAAAACTCTTTGCCGTTCTCAAACTTATAAGATGATAAAGAAAGCATTTTAGAAAGCTGTTTAGACAACAATAAATGCCCTTTATTACCTTCTAGTTCCCAGTAGCCTAATCGTGCAATCTTTTGAGCATGCTCAAGTCGAGATTCACTTTTCTTTAATGATTTAAAATAATGACTATTACGTAAAATATAACGCAAGTGGTGTCCAAACAAAGACCAATTAATGGGTTTAATAATGAAGTCAGTAGCCCCTAAACGATAAGCATATTCGATAGATTTTGTATCATCCATACCAGTAATCATAATGATTGGCACTCTTTGCCCCTCTTCTGATTCACGAATTAACTGGCATACTTCAAAGCCATTTAATTTAGGTAGATCAACATCTAATAAAACCAAGTCTGGCGTATGCTGATTAAATAAAATAATACCTTCAGCCCCATCTTTAGCCTCAACGACATCAAAAAGGTCCGGTGATAAGACTTGATTAATTAATAGTCGAGTCATTTCATCGTCATCTATCACTAATATTAATTTCTTATTCATAAAGACCTCAATATCGAGAGTAATATACCGCTATCAACCATTAAATTATGACTCATTATTTTTTTCGTTAAAATATGAAATGACACGTTGAGATTCAATTTCAATCTCATCAATCAGCGTGGCTATTGATGAATCGGCTTGAGCAATAATCGCTTGCTCTAAATTATTTGATAATTTAGCTAATTGAAAAGCCCCGACATTTGCACTGCTAGATTTTAAGGTATGTGCTGCTTTTCTAATACTTTCATCATTTAACGTTGCTTCTTTAAAAGTAGATAAACTTTCGGTTAACGTGTTGATATAAAGCGAGACGACTTTATTAACTAGTGCATCAGAATGACCTGGTTGCAATGAGGCAATTTTATTTAATGCATCAGGGTCGACGGAAGCTAATTTTTCATTCATCTGAGCTGTCATCGTATTAATAACGTCATTTTTACTGTTGGTCTCGTTGTGACGAGGAATACTCAACCAAGGGGATAATTGGTCATAAAGTTGAGTCATTGAGAAAGGTTTGCTTAAATAACCATCCATGCCTGACTGCAAACAACGTTGCATATCACCATCGATGGCATTAGCTGTTAAAGCAATAATAGTATTGCCTTTAGGAATAACGTTTTTCAATTCCAAACTACGAATAGTCCGTGTCGCTTCTAAACCATCCATTTCAGGCATTTGCATGTCCATTAGCACCACATCATAATTATTTTTTTTGATCGCTTCGACCGCGATTAAGCCGTTATCAGCAATATCAACATGTAAACCAAATGACTCCAGAATAATAACAGCCACCTCTTGATTGACAGGATTATCTTCCGCAACAAGAATGCGATATGGATAATTAAACTGGTAATTTTGTGTATTACTTTGTGTATTATTCACTGAGCGTTGTGCATTAACCGTTGAACCCGTTATCGCTTTTGTCAGAGATTGATAAAGTTCTTTTTGTAAAACAGGTTTGTTAAGGAAACAAGTAATTTGGTTTTCTTTTAATAATTCACTATCTGCAGTCACAGAACTAAGCATGATAATAACGGGTTGTTGCCAGTCCGTGTTTTGACGGATTTTTTTTGCTAATTCAATACCATCCATTTCAGGCATATGCATATCTAAAATTAATAAGTCATAAGGATGGTTATTTTCGTGAGCGGCCTGCAATAAATGGAGTGCAACATGCCCACCATCAGCTAAATCACAGTCAACATTAATTTCATTTAATTGTTCTTTAATAATGACTCTATTAGTCGGGTTATCATCAACAACCATTAGACGTTTATTTTGTAAAACTGAAAATTCTGGATGCGTTGTTACGGACATTGTGTTTAATCCGATTGCATTATTGATCACAGGCTTCAATGTAATATCAAAAGAAAAAATACTACCCCGTGATTTTTCAGATTTAACCGATAACTTACCGTCCATTAAGTTAACTAACTGTTTGGCAATGGGTAAACCTAAACCTGAGCCACCATATTTTCTTGTTGTTGAACTATCTTCCTGTGAAAATGATTCGAAAATATAGTCCATTTTATTGTGTTCAATACCAATACCCGTATCTGTCACAGTAAAGTTTAATTGGCCACTATCTTTGTCGATAACACGTAAGATAACTTGTCCATGCTCAGTAAATTTTAAAGCGTTACTTAATAAATTAGCCAATATTTGTCGAATTTTAAGCGGATCGCCAATATAAAAATTATTAAAATTTGCTGGGATAGAAAGTATTAATTCAATATTTTTTTTGTATGCTGTTTCTCCGTACAAAGTTCCAAACTCTTCAATAAGAGAACGTAAATTAAATTCTATAAGTTCAAGCTGCATTTTCCCTGATTCAATTTTAGAAAAGTCTAAAATATCATTAATAATGGCAAGTAAATTAATGCCAGATTGATGAGCAGTTTCCGTGAAACGTTTCTGTCGGTCATCAAGGTTCGTTGTCTGCAATAATTCAGTCATGCCCAATATACCATTCATCGGCGTTCGAATTTCATGGCTCATTGTAGCTAAAAATTCACTTTTCGCTTTACTCGCCGCTTCTGCATTTTCCTTAGCAGCAACAAGCTCAATGGTTCGTGACGTAATTTTATCTTCTAATGTATCTTGATGCTCTTGAAGTGATTTATCTCTTTTTTCAACTTGCTCAAGCATTAAGTTAAAACCACTCATTAACGCACCAATTTCATCCGTACGTTCACCAAGTATGCGTAATTGGTAATTTTTATGTTCAGAAACCGCATCAATCACTTTTGTTATTTCTAATAGCGGACGAGAAATAATTCTTTGCATACGAATTGCGATGATTAAAGCTAAAAGAGTCCCTAAAGCAAAAATGAAAGGAGCAATAGCCAATGTATGCAATAAACGTTGTTTTAGTAAACTACTATCATCAACCAAAAGTACATAACCTAATGTTTTACCCTCATAGTTTATAGGTTCAAGCTGAAGGAGCAGGCCATCCATGCCCTCTTTTTGTAATTCCGTTAAGGTCATTTTCAAAGAGGAGGTTGATGCTGATTGTTGAAAAGAAGGTTGAATATATTCAGCCAAAATTTGTTTGTCTTGATCATAAATTCTCGCCAATACAATTTGTTTTTTTGCATTAAGGCTATCTAGACTCTCTTTAGCAGCTTCTTGGTCTTTGAATAAGGCTGTTGCTGTATTTAAAGATGCCATTAATACCGCTAAGGTTTTAAGTTCATTTTCAGAATCAAGGTGACTATAGTGATGCTGTACAAAGCTCATAAAAACAATAATAACAATAGAGGCTAATACACCAGGTAAAAAGCCAATTGCGATTAATTGAGTGCGTAAAGAAAAATGTTTAATTTTATTCACAAATTTACCTTAAGTTAGTCGACTAAGATTGAAAGTTTAAGTAATTTTGAACTTAGTATTAATTTAGTGTCAGAAAGTTGTTGATTAGATATTTGGAAGCGTAAACGTTTATTTTTTCGTACTAAGTTAACCAATCCGCCTGAATCAAAAAATGGACTTTCATCTGTAATAGTGAGTACTTTTTGTTGGTCTATTTGAGAGAGCAAATAACGATACAGTCGACTATCATCGGTACTAATATACAGAGCATGGCAGTATTGAAAATCTTGATCTTTTTTGACGTTAACAACCTTAATTGAATGCTCATCAATCTTTTTATTTTCTAATATTATTAGCTCTTTACTAACGATGTCTTCACCATAAGAACATAAGATAAATGGGGCGTTGGCATCTTTCCAAGTCGTTGCAGGCCAACGTGTAAATTTAGCTATATTGTAAATATAAGCCACCTTTACTGCACTAGGACTATTCTCTTCAGAAAACACTGGCCTTATGATATTCATCATAAGAAGAGCAAAGATCGAGTAATATTTAATAGACAAATTATTTATCATATTCAAATACTTCTAAAGGCGATTACCAATGGTAAAGAGCATTAATCGCAATACTGCGTTCAATAAGAGAGTCAGTACTTGATGATTCCGTAATAAACTGCTGTTTTTCTGCATGTAATAGATTACGGCCAATAATAGAGAAGTTTAATGCTTTAGTTGCCTGCCACCCAATGCGCAAATCACTATCAAAACCATCGGAAATTGAGTAATCACCACCAGAACTATCCCATTTACGCTCAGATGCATAATAAAGGCGTAAATCTAATTCTACTGAATCACTTAAATCAAAACTTCCCCAAAAAGAAGCCTGGTGTTCAATAGAGCGATCTGCGACCAAAGAGATAACTTCACTACTAAATGAATTTTCAGCTTTATCTTTTAATTTAATGTCTATAAAACTATATGAAAAACGTAAACGAGATTGACGAGTTACTTGCCAAGTGGCTAGCCATTCAGTGCCGTAGCTATAACCTTCTAAATTATTATCAAGATTAATTGGAATCACATAAAAGGTACTACCATTAACATTTTTTATTTCTGCATCGCCAATATCATAACTTAGTAAGTCATTATAAACGTTGTAAAAAGTAGCTACATCAAAGGATAAAGTAGAGGTAGGAAGCCAACGAAATCCAAGTTCATAGGCATTTAATTCTTCAGATTGAAAACCATTATTACCAACAATCTGTAACAAACCAGGTGTCGCAGTGGGATCAAATTGGCTAGGTTGAAGAACTTGTATGTTGATTGTTGAATCACTTTCTACTTGAGAAGGTATTCTAACGGCACGTGAAATAGCTCCCCACAACGTAACTCTATCCGATGGTAACCAGCTTAACCTAATGTTAGGTTGAATTTCTGTACTGCTATTTGTATTACCTTCGATTTTAGTACCAAATGTTAGTGATAGATTTTGCTCAGGTAACTCCATAGTATCTTGAATAAACAAATTCCATATATCAAGATTCTCTACAGAAGATGAGGTTGAGAAATAAGCAGAACTTTCTATATCACTCTGACTCCAACGATACCCTCCACCCCAAATTAACTGATGATTTTTAAAGGGAGTAAATTGGTGTTCTATTTCAATATTTAAAGTATTGCGCGTTTCTTTAAATTGAAGATCATTGTGCTCATAGACATCATAACTGGTACGAATATTTAACTCTGAATCAATACTGGTTTTCATTCCCCAACGAGCACCGATATTACCGCCTATAAGATCGACGTCTCCACTCTGAATTTCTGCTATATAAGGGTCTTCAAAATTGGATAAAGAGAATTGTTGTCGCAGATCGTGTTTATAGATATCGCCTTGTAAGGTTAACCATTGATCATCATCTAGTTCTAAATCAAACCGTAATCCCGTTTGTAGATATTGCCCTTCATTACCTTGATCATGGCCAGAAAGATCTTTTGATTCTTCCAACTTTCTGCCATTCACATATGCTCGGAATTTAGTATTTTCATTAATTTCAGCCCCTTGACTGGCACCTACTCCCTGAGACTCGGTTCCCATAGTGAGTGAAAGAGCGCCACCTTCTTTTCCAGTGGCTTCTTTAGTAATGATATTAATAACACCATTAACGGCATTGGTTCCCCATAAAGTAGCACCAGGTCCGCGAATGACTTCAATGCGTTTAATATCAGACATTAAATAGTTCAAACTCTCCCAATAAACACCTGACGAAGTAGGCGTATAAATACTACGGCCATCGACCATCACCAAAAGTTTATTAGAAAATCGTCCATTAAATCCCCTAATACTCACCGCCCACTTATTTGAATCTATTTTTGCAGCATCAACACCAGGCACTAAAAATAATGCTTCAGGGATGCTAGTAGCACCAGTACGACGAATTTCTTCTTCCGTTACCACATAAATTGCAGCTGCCGCTTCTGACAGTTTTTCATTTTTTTTACTGACTGAAGTAACTTCAATTTTCATTAGCTCATCAAATTCAATATCTGTAAGATCTTGTTCGCTAGTATGAGCATGGCCATAAAATGAGATCCAAGTTAACGATATAACTAACCATTGGTAGTAATTCATGCACTTCCTTATGATGAATAATTCTTAATATAAGACTTAAAATATAGAGCGGTATAGAGATAAGTAAAATCGGTAGTGTGAGTCTGATGACAGATTCACTAAATACTTCTTTAATAGATTAAGTTTTATCCTTTAAACAAAATCTATTTTGCACATTTTTGAGTGGTAGCGTTGAGACACAAACCTCAAAAGCAACCATAAAGTGGTAGTCTACAGGTTAATAATTGACCAAGCAATCATATGCATTATTTAATAATGGATAATTTAGTAATGTGGATTGAGAGCGATTTAAAAGGGGTTTAACCTCAATTCTGATTAATGAAAGCGGAATTATATTTAAAATCATAAGGTTAAATTTTTTTACTAGTCAGTGCCGTTAGTTTTACGTAGTTCAAAGCGAATTATTGAAACAATAACGGGTTATTGAGAAATAATTTAACGCATAAATCCGCGGAAATAGAGGTGTTGTATCGCTTTGCTTATTCAGAGCTGAGGTTATTTAAGCTTAATTTATAAAAGAGTTCATTCAAAACTAGGCGTCTTAAAATTTAGAAATACGCCTTTTATTGATTTAATGTTAATTATCTTTTTCACTTACTTCATTCAAACTTTTTAATACCAAGCAATCATCAGATCCATCAACATCACAATTATCTATCATTGTTAATAATTGTTGTTCTAGCTTCTTTAGCTGTTCAATTTTACTTCTAACATCGGCTAAATGATGTTGAGCTACATCGTGTGCTTGATGTGCATCGTGATGTTGACAGTCTTGTAAATGAATCAACTGCTTAATTTCATCAAGACTAAACCCTAATGCGCGGCTATGACGTATAAAGTGTAAACGTTGGCATTGTTGGCTGGTATAACGACGTTGATTACCTGCACTACGTTGTGCTTTATCCAGCAAACCAATTTCTTCGTAATAACGAATCGTAGGTACCTTACATTGTGTTTCTTTACTAAGTTGACCAATCGAATAAACCATTTCTTATTTATCCTTAATTATTTTCAAAAAAGACTTGAACCTCTAGTTACTAGAGCTTGTATAGTTTCATTATAAAGCAATCCAACAACACAAAAAGAGGTATTTTATGGCTGGATGTTGTAACCACCAAGCAGATTTCACCGGTATTGATCCTGTTTATAAGCGTATATTAATCGCCATCATTTTAATCAACGGCATTATGTTTTTTGTTGAAATGTTCGCCGGCGTACAATCAAACTCACAATCGCTACAAGCCGATGCTTTAGACTTTTTAGGCGATACGCTAACTTACGGTATCAGCTTATGGGTTATCGGAAAATCCTTGTCATTGCGCAGTAATATCGCCCTATTAAAGGGTGTTAGCTTATTGTTAATGGCCATTTATGTATTATCTTCGACCTTATATAAATTCTGGTTTATACAAACGCCTGATGCAGGCATTATGGGGAGTATTGCGATACTTGCCTTTGTAGCCAATGTAGTCAGTGTATTACTACTAATGAAATATAAAGATGGCGATGCCAATGTGCGCTCAGTTTGGTTATGTAGCCGTAATGATGCAATCGGAAACTTAGTAGTTTTAATTGCCGCTTCAGGTGTATGGGTTACCGACAGTGCTTTACCTGATTTAATTGTAGCGGCCTTTTTAGCAACTCTTTTCTTAAGCTCTGCAAAACAGATCATTCAACAAGCAAACCAAGAAAAAAGATTACAACGATTAAGTACTAATGAGCATGAACAGAAGCAATCTAATGACCATTGTAGTCTAAAGGCAGAAGACCAGACACATAACCATCAACATGAACATAAACATTAGTTCAACTCTAGTTAAGCTTATTAACTCTAAGTATGTTTTTTACTAAGTTACTAAGTTATTAAGCTTTCTTTCATAAAAACACCTTAGTTCAATGCTCTATTCAGCGACTGTCTTTTGAATAGAGCCCCCTCTTTATATATGAACTTATGCCTGGATCACTTAATTGAAACAGGTAATTAAAACATAAGTTTACAAAGAATTAACATGCACTTATTATCTTAATTTGCCACAATCAATTATCTTCTTTTGAAAGGCTTATATATGTCACCTATTTTATATTCATTTCGACGTTGTCCTTATGCAATGCGAGCTCGCTTAGCCATTGCGATTAGCGAACAAGATGTACGATTAAGAGAAATAGTATTAAAGCACAAGCCAACAGAGTTATTGGCTATATCGCCAAATAAAACCATTCCTGTATTAAAGATAAATGAACAAGAAGTATTAGACGAAAGTTTAGAAATAATGGTATGGGCCTTAAGCAAAAACGATCCACAACAATGGATAAATGATTCGTTACAAGAGATGTTGTCACTGATCGACAACAACGATTATGAATTTAAATCTTGGTTAGATAAATATAAGTATGCAGATCGTTTTCCTGAATATGAGCAAGTATATTACCGGGACCAAGCAGAAGATTTTTTAATGGAATTAGAGTCTCGTTTACATAAACAAACCTATTTATTTGCCGACCATATCACCTTAGCGGATATGGCGATTTTCCCTTTCATTCGACAATTTGCTAGTGTAGATAAAAACTGGTTTGAACAAAGTCCCTATTTATTAGTCCAACAATGGTTAATTAAATTAATTAACAGCGACTTATTTATATCTTGTATGAAAAAATATCCTACCTGGTTAGAATCAGGTGAAGAAATTTCATTTCCTTAACCTTTCATTAACTATTATTTATTTATAGTCATTTAATGATAGTAAAAAACAATTATTCTTATTAAGATTTGAAGCATGGAAGAAGCAATGACAAAATACAATAAGTTAGCAAAATCGTTTCATTGGTTATCAGCCATTTTAGTTATTGGTTTATTTGCAGCTGGATATTGGATGGTTGACCTTAGCTATTATAGTGAATGGTATCAAACAGCCCCTTACTGGCATAAGTCTGTTGGTCTATGTTTTGTCGCGATCACGATAGCGAGATTGATCTGGAAACTTGTATCAACCGCACCAACGATAGAAGGCTCAGCTTTCGAAAAGAAAGCGGCTACTTTTGCACATTACCTTATCTATATTTTGCTATTTACCATGTTTTTATCCGGTTACTTAATATCAACGGCAGATGGTCGCGGTATTGACGTTTTTAATTGGTTTGAAGTACCTGGTTTAGGGTCCTTTATTGAAAATCAAGAAGATCTCGCAGGACAAGTACATGAATATGCAGCTTATATTTTAATCGGCTTATCAAGCTTACATGCCCTTGCCGCTTTGAAACATCATTTTATGAATAAAGATAATACGCTTAAAAAAATGCTTTAAACTATTTTAAACCATGTTCTACGTTATATTTACTCAACTAAGGAAAATACCATGAAAAAAGTACTAATCGCGTCAGCTTTAAGCGCAATAATGGCTTTACCAATGAGCGCAATCGCAGCAGATTATAAGATAGATACAACGCATGCTTTTGTTAACTTTAAAGTTAGTCACTTAGGTTACAGCTTTATTCAAGGGCGTTTTAATAAATTTGAAGGACAGTTTAGCTATGATGAAAAAAATGTAGCGGCGTCTAAAGTGACAATAAACGTTAACACAACCAGCTTAGATTCAAACCATGCAGAGCGAGATAAGCATCTTAAAAGCGATGATTACATTAATGCAGGTAAATTTTCTACAGCCAAATTTGTTAGTACGAGTGTTGCAGAAAAAGCCGATGGCGGTTTAGCTATTACAGGTGATATGACCTTCCATGGTGTCACTAAACCACTTGTTGTTGATGCTAAAATCATTGGTCAAGGTGATGATCCATGGGGCAATTACCGTACAGGTTTAGAGGCTACAGCACGATTAGAATTAGCTGAATTTGGCATGAATGTTAAAGGTGCATCAACTTACGTTGATTTGGATATCGTATTAGAAGGTATTCGTCAGTAATCTAAAATAGATTCAACGATATAATGATGACAGCAACAGTGAGTTTTTCTGTTGCTGCTTTTTTAGAGCAACCTTATTACGACAAAACGCTTATTTAATTTACCCTAACTTCGCTACGCTAATAACTCGTTACCAAATCCGTTCTCCTAATAATCCAATTCGGTTATTACTCTAATAAACAGTAATGACAACAACTTAACTGTATTTTTCAGCCTAAAAACACGTTACACTTTTTATGTACTTAGCAAACAACGGTGAAAATATGCGTTTAGAAAAGAACACGACAACGGTTGAAGAACATAATAAAAGTATTCAACTTGGTGCAACAATAAAAACAAATGACGTCGATCTTTCTATTAACAATGCTTGGCTAGAACGTCTGATAGAAGAGCCTAATAAAAAAAGACGATTAGACCAACGTACCCCCTTTCAACGTGATAAAGCACGTGTATTACACTCGGCAGCATTTCGACGTTTACAATCTAAGACTCAAATTCATAATAATGGCCTCAGTGATTTTTACCGTACTCGCTTAACACATTCTTTAGAAGTGGCACAAATCGGTACGGGTATTATTGCTAACTTACAAATGATTCAGCCAGAATTTCATGCTTTGTTACCCGGTAACAATTTAATTGAGACAATTTGCTTAAGCCATGATATTGGCCACCCTCCTTTTGGTCACGGTGGTGAAACGGCTCTTAATTATATGATGATAGAACACGGTGGCTTTGAAGGTAATGGACAAACCTTTCGAATTCTAACGCAGCTTGAGCAATATACAGAACATAACGGCATGAACTTAACCCGCCGTAGTTTATTGGGGCTATTAAAATACCCAATCTGTTTGAGTGAACTCAGTAATTCCTACCCTATTGATAACAGTCGTAATTTTCGTCAATTAAAAACTGAAGAATGGATGCCTGCAAAAGGTATTTATGATCATGACAAAGCATTATTAGATTCTGTTTTAGCGCCGTTGTGTGAAAGTGATCGACGTTTATTCGGCAGTAAAAGAACACCGATAAACGACTCGAAACAACATTTAAAATCTAAATATAAATCTTTTGATTGTTCGGTGATGGAAATCGCGGATGACATTGCCTATGGCGTGCATGACCTTGAAGATGCGATCGCGATGGGCATTATTAATAAAGCCTTATGGCAAGAAAAAGTACTGACGCAGTTATATGACATTAAAGACTTTTGTTTACATGACCAGCTACAAGAAATAACAGACAATTTATTTTCATTGCAACACTTTAAGCGTAAAGATGCGATTGGCTCATTAGTGAATGCATTAATTACATCTATCAGCATTCAACGTGTTAATAAACAGTTTATAGAGCCATTATTGGCTTATAACGCATACTTAGATCCCGCTATGTACCAAGCTTTAGAAATTCTAAAAAGCTTTGTTTTAAACTATGTTATCAAAAGCCCTGATTTACAAATTTTAGAATACCGAGGACAACAAATTGTCATGGAGTTGTTTGAAACCTTTAAAGCGGGACCCTTACGCTTTTTGCCTGAGAGTGCGAAACAGTTATGGAAAGCACAAAATGGCGATGAATCACGCGAACAAAGAGTCATTGCAGATTACATTTCAAGCTTAACCGACAATCATGCGTTGAGATTGCACGCGAGTTTATTTAGCAGTAACCAAACGACCCCAATGATGGGTGAACATGCGTTTTAATTGATTGACTATTATTACAGTAAATCGAAACAACTGAGTTATTTACTTATTCAAATAACTCAGTCACGCATTGTCATCGAATAGAAAATCAGAATCAGCTCAACTGCACTCGTCACGTCATTAGGGGGATTAATTTTACAGCCTTCACTCTATCGGCGACTCTCCTTGTTATTATCAGAAAAATACCTAATCACAACACGCAAAAAATAAACAGGATACACAGAGCTAAATTCGCTCGTAAAACGATACTCTCGCATAACTTGCAAAGCTCAAAGAGTGGTGTTGTTCTAGTCCCGTTACAGATCGACTTGCTCAATAACTTGATATTACTTATTTTAACGCTTCGGTACCCACAACCTACCCTTCTATCATAAAAATGGGCGTATCATTTATAAAGCCGTCTTTATGACAAATTAATTTTCTTAAATTGAACATTCGAGTTATAAAAACACTGATAATTACAAGCGCAAGAATTGTAATTCTAAATGATTCAGTATGTATGTTTTCAACACAGGTAACTCACACTTTTTACTACCACTTACCCTAAGCGTTAAAATACTCTAAATCGTTTTCGTCTTCATATCCGCCTTAGAAAAAGATCCAGTTAACATTACAACCGACAAGTAAAAATCATTTTTACAAGGTGTTAATGCACGTTTAAAATATCTTCAAATTGACTGCTTTAGACGTGATGAATTACATTTTAAAAATGAACTTCAATTATTATTCCTCAGAACTTATTTTTGACTTTCGACAGCTTTCTTTTGAGCTAATTTCAATTTATACCAATGGAATTAAATAAGTGATCAGAGATTGCGCAGGAAAAATTAACACTAATTAATAAGGCGTGAGTTGTAGGAGATAGTTGTTTTCACTTCAAAACTCACAACGCAGTTAGGGGGGAGTTTAACCAGCAAGAATGATCACCTTATTAATTCTTTTGGTATTAGTAGCAACTATTTTATCTTAGTATGATGATTGCCCAATACTGTTTTTAACATATTAAATAAGGAGTTAGCATGAAAAATAAAATAATTTTCAACACAACAACGTTTAATAAAACCAGGTTATATTTTACAAACGTTATCTTTTTAAGTGTTGGATATGCTATCTGGCCAACTGACCTTCATTAATGATGGCCAGTATGCACTGGCAAAAAGAAATAAATGAACAAATAATTGAGTTATTATATTCAACTCAAACTCAACTCTTGGCCTCTGGTTTTTCACTTATCTCTGCGGCTTTTATATATGGTGTATTGCATTCCCTTGGCCCAGACCATGGTAAGTTAATTGTTACAACGTATCTTTCAACTCACCCGACTAAGGTCAAAATAAGTTTAATACTCACCGTTTTGTCTGCTTTGCTACAAGCAATAGTGGCCATTGTTGTTGTCTCAATATTATTGCTGCTATTTAATTCAACCATGCGCGAAGTCAATAATGAAGCAAACCACTTCATCAGTTTAAGTTTTTATTCCGTTGTGATATTAGGCTCAATCGTCATCTGGCGTAATATGAAGACACTTTTCAAAGAATTTTACTCCCGCCCTTGTACAGGTGCAATCATGGTATTACTCTTTTCTAATACCTTGGGGCTGTATTGGCTAGGAATTATTAGTGCATTGTTTATGTCGGTTGGTACCGCATTAACAACCTCTAGCATTGCTATTATGACAACAATAGGAACAAAGCTAGTACAAGGTTACTTAAGCAACGGGGATAAAAACAATATTCACTTTAAAAGTAAAAGAAGAAAAACTATCAATACTTTAATTAAATTAACGGGTGGCATTTTATTAGTATTAATGGGGGGTATATTATTAAAATCTCAACCAGTTGGCATGTCAGCGGTATTTTAAATAAGTAAATAAATAAAATCTGATAATAAACAGTAGGCTTTCAAGGGAGTACTATTAAATACAACATCATCACTAATGATTAAGAGAGGGTTAATAATTATATTACCCTTTATTTTCAAGTATAGTCACTCGTTAAACCTAGCATACATTTATATAATAATGAGTGGTATTCACTAAGTCGGTTTGTGCTCCTTTGCGCCCTAGAAAGAGAAGGCGCAATCGCCCCCGAAGCACCTTAGCTCATCTAATTCTCGTTTTAATCGGACAGAATCATCTCGTCTTCGCTCGTCGAGGTGGGCTGATGTTTTTAGCTTTGAATTTCGCCCTTTCGACGACTTTACTTTCTCTCTGCCAGCAGAGAAAGTAAGCAAAGAGACTGGCACCGAGTCGCTTTCTGAACCAACCAATTCCGCCATTTTAAACGTACCGTTTCGGACGTGCATCCATGCACTAGCCGAAACTAATACAAACATCCTGTTTGGCTTTACTAAAATGAGTTCATTGATTGGGAAAGCTCAACGGTGGTATTTTTGCAGCCGCGCTGAGTTTTGATTTGATCATTAACTAATTGATATTACTGAGTTCAACGTTTGGGTGTCCACAATTTATACGTTTTCATCAAAAATTCAAGAGCAGAAATCAAATCGTCTTCATAGCCGCTAATTTGCTTTTTAGCGATTAAGGTAGCTGATTTTTTGATCTTAGGAATGGATTTAGAATTTAACTCAGTATTCAAAATATGTGCTCAACTTTCTAGTGGCATTTAACGCCGCGTTAAGCGGACTAAAATTGTGGGTTATACTGTGGAGCGAAGCGGAACGTAACCCACTGTTTTAGTTCCGTTTAAACGCCTTGTTGAACGAAGCCGCTGTGCGGCAGAAAAACAAAATACCAATAACGTTCATACTTATATTTATATCACTTTTCGGTGATATCTAATAGGAGTATAAGCGATGAACACCTCAGAGCAACAACACTTTAATCTTTTATATCAACAGCATTTGACCAACCTAACACTGCAAGGCATGAGACCTGCCACGATTGATGCCTACTCTCGTGCAGTACGTAGGATAACTACCTTTTTTGACCGCACACCTGACACATTAACCAAAGCAGATTTAAAGTGTTACTTTGCACAACTCATTCAAACTCACTCGTGGAGTACCATTAAATTAGACCGAAATGGATTACAGTTTTTTTATAAACATACTCTCGATAGACAGTGGGAATGGCTCAATATTGTCAAACCACCACAAGTAAAACGCATTCCCGACATCCTCACGCCACAACAAATTGGACTGATAATTAGCCACACTCGTGCATTGCGTTATCAGGTGTTTTTTCTTGTTTTGTACAGCATGGGATTACGCTTAAGTGAGGCCCTTGATTTGACGGTGAACGACATTGATAGCCATACCATGCAAGTGCATATTCGCGAAGGTAAAGGAGGTAAAGACCGTTTACTCCCTTTACCCAAACGAACACTTTCTGCATTACGTTGCTATTGGTCAACGCATCGTCATCCGCAGTTGTTATTTCCAAGTATTGGTAAAAACACACAAGTGCCGATGGATAAAGGCAGTGTGCAGAAAGCGTTGAAAAAAGTGATGACTGAATTGGGTATTAATAAATCTATCAGTCCACATTCATTACGACATTGCTTTGCAACTCATCTCTTAGAGCAAGGTATTGACCTACGCTCCCTGCAAATACTATTGGGACATCACAGCCTGAATACGACAGCGAAATACACACAACTCACTCCACTCAAACAAAAAGATAATGTCACCGCCTTGAACCAGTTAACCGAAAGGTTATCAATTCAATGGGAGGCATCATGAGCCAATTTATTGCACTACTTGAGCGCTATCAAGCACAACTGGAGCAACAATATGGTGGATTGTTGAATCAAGATATTCGTCGCGCTATCACTGATATGCTGCACTGTAAAAACGATGTAAATCGAACGACCCAATGGCATTGTGGCCATTGTCAGCATGACCAACAACTCCCAGCATCTTGTGGGAATCGAAGTTGTCCACAATGTTTGCATCAAACAACTTCAAATTGGTTAGCTAAACAGACCGATAAACTATTACCCGTACACTATTTTATGGTCACCTTTACGCTACCCTATCAATTGAGAGTACTGGCTCGTCAACACCCCAAAGCACTGTATCAATTGATGTTACAAGTGACGGCGGGCATATTAAAAGACTTTGCCAAGCGAGAGAATAAAGGCAGTTTAGGGTTTACTAGCGTATTACACACGCATAATCGGCGACGTGAATGTCATCCTCATGTGCATATCATTGTGCCCTGCGGACGTTACGATACGACAAAGAAACAATGGCACAAAAGTGATGCAAAATATCTGTTTAATGAATTTGCACTCGCTAAAGTATGGCGGGCAAGAGTCATTGATGCGATTAATCACAGCGCTGAGTTAACCATGCCCACTGACACGCCTAAAAAATGGATGGTCGATTGCCGTAAGGTCGGATTTGGTGCCTCTGCTTTTAAATACTTATCACGTTATCTGTATCGTGGCGTGTTACCCGATAAAGACATTATTAACCTCTCCGAGGAAATGGTCACATTTAAGTATAAAGAAAGCAGCACTAATATGACTAAAGAACGTACTTTACCTGTGCTCGAATTCTTATGGTTAATCTTACAACACGTGTTACCAAAAGGTCTGCAGCGGGTGAGGGATTATGGGTTTTTAAGAGGTAATGCCAAACAACTGCGACTACAAATATTGCTGATATTGGGGAGCGACATAAGCACAATGGCGACACCAGTAAAACGCAAGCGTGCTATCTGTATTTGCCCATGCTGTCACCATGAAATGCATTTTATGGGCTTAAGTCGACTGAGAAACTAATGCGTGAAAACGTACGGTCTTAAACAGATCATTGACACAAATAAAAGATTAACAAGCCAGAGAGGTGATATGGCATTCAACATATAAAATATAACATACTGATATAATTGAGGTATCAATTTTATATTAGCGAGACTCGCCTTAAAGAAAGTTGAATTATTGAGCCAGCCCAAAACCCATTCCACTATTTACTATATAAAGCAAAGAGTCTCATACGGGCTTGTCCAACACTCAGATAAGGTGTCGGCTGCGCGACACCTATCCTTATTTGTTAGCAATATACTACTCCATGCTAAGTTTTCTTTCTTTCGTGAAGTGCCACCAAGGAAGCGAATCACCACCTTCCATATAAGATATTGCCGATAAGAAAACATCTATAATACAGTGATCTTGTTTGCAACCAAGTCTTGAACAATGTAGTCCATACAATTCATATGCATTTTTGCCAATGAGTTGCTTTGGATGAGTTAATCCAATTTTTTCTAAATCAGCCGATATTGCTTTACCGATATTTGGTAAATCTGACATTTTCGAAATTTTATCGCGATCTGGTGATTTCATATTATATTGCTAACGCCTAATTAACAGGCAAAAAATAGTTGGTTACAATTAGCGACGAAGGAGCAAAAACCAACTGTTTTTTGTCCTTGTTTAATTTCTTGTTAGGTTTTCACGGCCACCAATTGTCAGCCCATAACTCACCAGTAACCTTAATGTTAGAGCATAAAGGTATTTCAGAGTTATCAAACTCATTATCAAATTGCAGCTGAAAAGAAGATTTAAGTAGAAATAGCACTTCATCATCTAGTACATCAATTGACAGCAATTCTCCAGTGGCAATGAAGTAGCAATTTTTATTTGGAAAAGTAATCTGTGATGTGTTGTTTCCATGAGGCATTTCAACTTTACAGTTTTCACCTTTTAACTCTACCTCAATGGATTTACCAACCACAAATATTTGTTTAGCCTGAGAGTCTGAACCTTGATAGTAAAAGTGAATAATAGTCTTATCTTCTAACTCAGCAACAACTTCACCTTCGGCGTCACACCCGCAGGAATTTAAAGCTATGATGGTGACTCGATACTTCATTGAAAACCTAACGCCGCACTAAGCGGACTAAAATAGTGGGTTAAAATGTGTAGCGAAGCGAAACGTAACCCACTGTTTTAGTTCCGTTTAAGTGTCTTGTTGAACGAAGCCGCTGTGCGGCAGAAAAACAAAATACCAATAACGTTCATACTTATATTTATATCACTTTTCGGTGATATCTAATAGGAGTATAAGCGATGAACACCTCAGAGCAACAACACTTTAATCTTTTATATCAACAGCATTTGACCAACCTAACACTGCAAGGCATGAGACCTGCCACGATTGATGCCTACTCTCGTGCAGTACGTAGGATAACTACCTTTTTTGACCGCACACCTGACACATTAACCAAAGCAGATTTAAAGTGTTACTTTGCACAACTCATTCAAACTCACTCGTGGAGTACCATTAAATTAGACCGAAATGGATTACAGTTTTTTTATAAACATACTCTCGATAGACAGTGGGAATGGCTCAATATTGTCAAACCACCACAAGTAAAACGCATTCCCGACATCCTCACGCCACAACAAATTGGACTGATAATTAGCCACACTCGTGCATTGCGTTATCAGGTGTTTTTTCTTGTTTTGTACAGCATGGGATTACGCTTAAGTGAGGCCCTTGATTTGACGGTGAACGACATTGATAGCCATACCATGCAAGTGCATATTCGCGAAGGTAAAGGAGGTAAAGACCGTTTACTCCCTTTACCCAAACGAACACTTTCTGCATTACGTTGCTATTGGTCAACGCATCGTCATCCGCAGTTGTTATTTCCAAGTATTGGTAAAAACACACAAGTGCCGATGGATAAAGGCAGTGTGCAGAAAGCGTTGAAAAAAGTGATGACTGAATTGGGTATTAATAAATCTATCAGTCCACATTCATTACGACATTGCTTTGCAACTCATCTCTTAGAGCAAGGTATTGACCTACGCTCCCTGCAAATACTATTGGGACATCACAGCCTGAATACGACAGCGAAATACACACAACTCACTCCACTCAAACAAAAAGATAATGTCACCGCCTTGAACCAGTTAACCGAAAGGTTATCAATTCAATGGGAGGCATCATGAGCCAATTTATTGCACTACTTGAGCGCTATCAAGCACAACTGGAGCAACAATATGGTGGATTGTTGAATCAAGATATTCGTCGCGCTATCACTGATATGCTGCACTGTAAAAACGATGTAAATCGAACGACCCAATGGCATTGTGGCCATTGTCAGCATGACCAACAACTCCCAGCATCTTGTGGGAATCGAAGTTGTCCACAATGTTTGCATCAAACAACTTCAAATTGGTTAGCTAAACAGACCGATAAACTATTACCCGTACACTATTTTATGGTCACCTTTACGCTACCCTATCAATTGAGAGTACTGGCTCGTCAACACCCCAAAGCACTGTATCAATTGATGTTACAAGTGACGGCGGGCATATTAAAAGACTTTGCCAAGCGAGAGAATAAAGGCAGTTTAGGGTTTACTAGCGTATTACACACGCATAATCGGCGACGTGAATGTCATCCTCATGTGCATATCATTGTGCCCTGCGGACGTTACGATACGACAAAGAAACAATGGCACAAAAGTGATGCAAAATATCTGTTTAATGAATTTGCACTCGCTAAAGTATGGCGGGCAAGAGTCATTGATGCGATTAATCACAGCGCTGAGTTAACCATGCCCACTGACACGCCTAAAAAATGGATGGTCGATTGCCGTAAGGTCGGATTTGGTGCCTCTGCTTTTAAATACTTATCACGTTATCTGTATCGTGGCGTGTTACCCGATAAAGACATTATTAACCTCTCCGAGGAAATGGTCACATTTAAGTATAAAGAAAGCAGCACTAATATGACTAAAGAACGTACTTTACCTGTGCTCGAATTCTTATGGTTAATCTTACAACACGTGTTACCAAAAGGTCTGCAGCGGGTGAGGGATTATGGGTTTTTAAGAGGTAATGCCAAACAACTGCGACTACAAATATTGCTGATATTGGGGAGCGACATAAGCACAATGGCGACACCAGTAAAACGCAAGCGTGCTATCTGTATTTGCCCATGCTGTCACCATGAAATGCATTTTATGGGCTTAAGTCGACTGAGAAACTAATGCGTGAAAACGTACGGTCTTAAACAGATCATTGACACAAATAAAAGATTAACAAGCCAGAGAGGTGATATGGCATTCAACATATAAAATATAACATACTGATATAATTGAGGTATCAATTTTATATTAGCGAGACTCGCCTTAAAGAAAGTTGAATTATTGAGCCAGCCCAAAACCCATTCCACTATTTACTATATAAAGCAAAGAGTCTCATACGGGCTTGTCCAACACTCAGATAAGGTGTCGGCTGCGCGACACCTATCCTTATTTGTTATACCTAAATTTGGTTCACCACTGCGAGGGCATCTATATTGTATGTTTTTTCTTTAATAAACTCTTTTATCATTACCCTATTCTTAGAAATTATACTTGACCAACGGATGTTCCATGAGTTGTAAGCGTGCCATGAATAGCCAACACGATGTTCTCGACACATCGAGGTCATAGATCTTAATGTTGCATCTAAATATACTTTCTCAATCGATGTCCCCTTAATTTCTAAAATACTAGATAAATATATCAACCACCTAGCAAGGTGCTCATATTGTTCCCAAGCATTATTTTCACTAGTTAGTTTACGTTTAGATTCGATAATTTGCCCCAATGCCCGAACGACTTCAGGATGCTCTATGCTTTTACCAATAGCTCCGATAGAAGATATAATTTCGTAAAATGCATTTTCCATTTTTAGAAACGATGGAGTGAAATAAGCGCTTTGGAAAACTACTTTTCTAATATTTTCGATTGAGGATTCAGTGCATTTTTCAGCCTCAGGAAGGTACATATTCAAATTAACAAAAAAATCATTTACTTCCAGCGAATCCATAACGCGAATACCGTAACAATGCGCATAATAGTCTTTTACTGATTGATCGACAGCATTTCTCGAAACTAAGAAAATATTTGCACCAATTACATGGTCTCTAGAAAAACCTTTATAGTCGTTAATAATTGATTTTAGATTGGCATCACCTAATGAATACCCAAGAATTACAACCGTATTTTCATGTAATACAGTACTAAGTTTCTTTGAAAAATAAGAGTTTGTATTCATAAATTTAAAATAATCGTCTGAAGTTACGACCATGTTTTCAGGAGACTCTATAGATCCATGTACATGGTAGACTTTCACTTGTGTTGAAGAGCGTGGAATTGGCAACCCAGGAGTTATAGACTGACACCTCTCTGACCCAGCCAATTTTTCAGCTAATTTATCATAATTTGTAGTAACAACACGGACAGATTTTGTAGACAAAAATTGAGAAATTGCAGAATTATTCCCTTTAATTTCAACTTTTGAAATTATCTTAGACACTTCATCGTGAAGATTTTTATGATTGCTTAACAGTTCTATAGATAAAACTTGTGCAACTTCCTCTAAACTCAGTGGGTTTTTTCCATTTTCGGGAAATAGAGCTAATTTTAAGTCTTTACCTCTAGGTGTTAACAAACAGATTTCTTCGAGTAATCCTTGCCAACTTGGAGCTTCATTCAAGCTAACTGCTTTAGAAAAACCAGTACCAGTAAATAAACATAATCTATTTGATACAGCGGCATATGCAATTTCAAAATACTCGCTCACTCTGACTCCTTAGGTATAACAGCTTATTATACGGAACTTATCCGCATTTTCCGTGGATAGATAGAACAGTATATTTTATTTAAATTTGATACAAGAGTAACAAATTATATCAATTAAACAATGTGTTAAAAACAAAAATAAAACCTTAATCATGTGGATAGATAGAAAAAGTCCGTATTAACAACAAAAATACGGAACAACGCCTATACTGTATATAAGAACATATGAATTAAGTAAGGAGCAAATATGAAATCTCCATTTTTGTCAGCAGTTACTGAAAATATGCGCATGAAGTTTTATGCAGAAAAAACAATTAAAGCTTATGTATATTGGATAAAGTCTTATATTTACTTTAATAATAAAAAACACCCATTTGATTGCCATGATAAAGAAGTAGAGTCTTTCCTTTCTTACCTCGCTAATATCAAGAAAGTAGCCCCAAAAACTCAAGCATTGGCACTTAATGCATTAGTTTATTTATATCGAGATTTTTTAGATAAACCATTAACTTTGACGCTTAAGTTTAAAAAAACGAATACACAACCCAAACTACCGATTGTGCTGACACCCGAAGAAGTTTCGGTTTTGCTAGCAGAGATTCCGGTATCAATCTCACTCCCTTGTTATTTATTATACGGGAGTGGGTTGAGGCTAATGGAGGCTGTTAAATTACGAATACAAGATATTGACTTTGATTACCTCTCAATTAATATTTGGCATGCTAAAGGAGGTAAACATCGCAGAGTAACACTTGCTCCTGAACTTAAGGGTGTTTTACAAGATCAAATAGCTAAAGTTCATTTGTATTATCAGGAAGATATACAACGGGCTGATTATAAAGGAGTTTATTTACCTTATGCATTAGCAGGTAAATACCCGAATGCGGCTAAAGAATTCAAGTGGCATTACCTATTTCCTTCGTCCCTGCTATCGATTGAACCAGGAACTAAAAACCTAAGACGTCACCATATACATGAAACAAATATTCAAAAAACAATAAAAAAGACGGCACAAAAATTGAACTTTAGTAAGCAAGTTACCCCTCATACATTACGCCATTCATTTGCAACTCATTTATTACAAAGGGGAGCAGACATTCGAACTGTACAAGAGCAATTAGGCCATACAGATATCCGTACCACACAAATCTACACTCATGTATTACATGCGGGTGCAAATTGTGTAAGAAGTCCGCTATCAGATTTAATGATTGATAGAAAATAAAGTAAGTGGAGAGTAATTGCTATGTTAACAATATTATTTAAAGGCATTAGAACCTTAGAAATAAGAAACTTAATAATATAACTAACTCGCTATGCCCCTTTCCAAGATAGAACTAAAAATTAATAAGGTCACCTGTGTGGCTTAGTTGTCTCTCAGGATAAAGAAGATCTGTATCTTCTGAAACGCTGTAAATAGACCAAAAAATTATTAATTCTAATGTCTTCTATGTCGAAGCAGCTGACATTAGATATTTCAAAAGCGCACATAAATTCTATCGCTTTGTGCCCCTTTCCGACTTAGAAGCTATGAATTTATGGCCAAAATGCCCGAACCACAACAACTTGATAACGATCTCAAAAGGCAAAGCCTTGTTTGGGAGGACGCTTTGTAATATTCAAAAGCTGAAAATAGTTTCAATTTATCACTAGTTAAAGCTTTATATTTATTAATTGGCTTTGTTGTTAGCTGATATATTTTTACTCCGCAACACTAACTTCTTCGCAAGAATACTGTGTTAATTAAGCAGAAAGATCGTTGAGGACTAGCTTTGTTAATTTAAAAGTGTTGAAACTCTAAATGTGATAAATAAGATAAATAAGATGACCAATGCTTACTTAACTCTTACTTAATTCTAATGGAGACTGTAATAAAAAATCTTTATCTGAGAAAGGTCAAAAGATACGTCATACTTAGCTACTCTCACCTTTCTCAATTAATTAAATTAATTGTTGCGCATTGTTCTTACCGAATCACATCGACTCTTAATTTATGTCACTAAGAGTCGTCTAATCAATGGAAGTTTATAGGTTTTACAAGCCTAAATCCGATAAGCTTGGGTAATCTAAAGGACGCACTCCATCTTTCCATAATAGTTTTCGTTCAGACTCGTCTATTTTAAGGTCGTTAATGCTGGCATAACGTTCTTCCATTAGTCCTTTCTCACTAAATTGCCAATTCTCGTTGCCATACGACCTAAACCATTGCCCTGATTTATCTTGCCATTCATATGCAAATCTAACGGCAATTCTGTTGTTTTTTACAGCCCATAATTCTTTAATTAATTTATAGTGTTGCTCTTTTTCCCATTTTTGGGTTAAAAGCGTAATAATTTCTTGTCTTCCCGTTATAAATTCATTTCGATTACGCCACTTACTATTTAGTGTATAAGCTGTAGCAACCACTTCTGGATCCTTGGTATTCCATGCATTTTCTGCTTTACGTACCTTCTCAATCGCTTCTTCTTCAGTAAAGTTAGGTATTGGGTATCTCGTTTCTTCAAGTGCAATATTCATATAATCCTCTTTTGGTAGTCATTATAAATTGACTGATATCCTCTAATGAATATCAAGCATTTAATTATTTGGACAAATCCATTTTTGCAGAAAGAATGTAAAAAACACACTTCCCGTAATGAAAGTGTGCAAGTTAATGTTTGAACACATGATGGCTATAGGAACTTAGGAACTTAGGAACTTAGGTGCTTAGATACTTAGATGCTTAGATGCTTAGCCGTTATGCACTTCAAAATTGAATCTGCCCTATTATTTCAAGGCCTTTAGCTTTTCAATATTTCATTTTTTATAAAGTGTGCATCTTTCCCTACGTGGAAAAAACGTCCAGAACCCCATGTGTTCATCCAATTTAAACCTAAAAAGTACAATCCCTCTACTGGGCTAACGCCACGTTTTTCTAGTGGTAGCCCTCGGTCATTAAACGCGGGTAATTTAACCCAATCGAAATTCATTCTAAAACCTGTCGCCCAAATAACAGTGCTTATTTTACTTGTGTTCATATCAAGTGTTGCTGGCGTGTCAGGCAGATAGGTTGAATGAATATTATCGTCTGCAGGTGCTTCAATGTTGTTGTGTTGAATGTATTCTTCAATTTTATCGGTAATACGTTTTGCTGAGTCGTCTGCGTTTGTTAAATGTTTTGACAAGTCGTCTAAAAAGTTTGCGACACCGTTATTTACTTCGCCTAATTGGCCATAAAGTTTCATGCCTTGTTCAGCAAATATGCGTAGGTTTAAATCGCGGCCGCCATCTCGACCAGTGACGTAGTGGTTTGTTGAATGTGGTGCATTTTCACCATCTGGGTGCTTGTCAATGGTTGTGTCGTAGTAGCCCATGTCTTCAAGCCATTGCACAACGTCTTTACCGCGGTAACGTCTGTTTACGCGCGGGGCATTACCGACACAAAGGTGAACGTTTCGCCCTTGTAGGTGAATGTCTTCTGCTATTTGTGCCCCACTTTGGCCTGTACCTACTACCATGATGTCGCCAGCGGGTAGTGATTCTGCATTTTTATAATCACGTGAATGAATATGTTTTATTTTTTCAGGCATATTTTGTGCTGACGGTAAAATAAAGGCTTGGTGGTAGCTACCACAGGCAAGTACTACTTTATCAGCGGTGTAATGGTTTTTGATACCATTACAGTCTGTTGTCACATGGAATATGCTGTCTACTTTTGTAATTGAATCAACAACGCTGTTAAACACGACTGGCGGCTTAAAAGAATCAAAATAAGACTGTAAGTAATTAATTATTTCATCTTTAACCATAAAGCCATCTGGATCGTCGCCTTGATAATGATGACCTGGCAGTTGGCATTGCCAATTTGGGGTAACTAAACAAAATTCATCCCAACGTTCATTTTTCCAGTTATATGCAATTTCACTATTCTTTTCAATAACTAAGTGAGAGATGTTGTCTTGTTTTAAATGGTAACTCATTGACATACCTGCCTGCCCTGAGCCAACAACAATAACAGAATAATGCGTTGAGTTAGACGAAAGTGAGTTTGTGGTTGAATGTGTCATTGTTAGCCTATTTTTTAATTAAAAACGGTAACGCAAACTTTACCGTTTTTGTGTGTGTTAATGAGTTGGTTATATTTACGTTCGATTTTTGATTTTTCGTCGCTTGCGGCAGAGCAATAAAAACCATACGTGCTTTTAACGCGCTCGGATGCAGCGTCTAATGCTTGATCAACAGTGAGCTTAAATTTGCTAAGGTCATACTCAATACCTAATGATAAGTAATTGTGAATAACCGTAGATGGGGAGTAATAGCTAACTATTTCACCGTCAGGCCAATTTACGGTAAAGTTTACTGCTGGCATATGCTGATCCTTAAAGAGGCGCTTTACCCATACAGGTAAGCTGTTCGTGGTTTATATCCCAAAATTCAGATGATGAATGTTGGGTTTGAATATGAATTTTTCCGCTATGATTAAACGTACCGACTTCAACACAACTAAGGTGGCTGTTAGCAAAGTATTTATTTAATTCAGCTGCTTTTTCTGGGCGAACGGCGAGTAAAAATCCAAAGCTTTGAAAGGCTCTAAGCCATCGTATGTCGTGTGGATTTTCTGGCGCGGGAATGTTATCTATATTTATGTTCACGCCACATTTGGTCAGCTCTATCATCATGAGTAGCGTCCCCATAATGCCGCCGTTACTAATGTCTTTCGCGGCAATGGCGAGGTCTTTTTCAGCAAGGTCTGCTGGAATGCCCCACTGCGCTTGAATTTGTTCGTCTGTTTTACCTTGTACACAGCCCCAATAAGGTAAGTTGCCATGCCAGCTTCCAGTAAGATCTGACAATATAAAAAGCTTGTCTTCGGGTTGTATGTGGTAACACGATAAGAGTTTTTCAGCATAACCTGTTATGGCGACCGCTAAATTAGGATGCATTGATGCATTAATACTGCTGTGTCCGCCTGAGAACTGAACACCGAATGAAGTACAGGCACGTTTTATATGAAAAATTAATTCTTCGCTTTGCGCTATATCGTTATGCCAAAAAGCATTGGCGATGGCAGTTGGTCTTCCCCCCATGGCGGCAATATCACTTACATTCGCCATTACCGATGACCAACCAGCAGCTCTTGGGTCTTTTTTTACAAAATCAGGCAGCATGCCTTCCATTGCTAATAGCTGATAGCCGCTACCTGCTTTAAATGCCGCGCAATCATCGCCGGGTAAAGCATAAAGTTGTTCGATATTTTCAGCATGTTTACTTTCTTTATAAGCATGTGAGGCCGCTATTTTTATGGCTCTTTTAGCCTCTATTTCAGGTAATGCTTTTAAGCTACGGCATAGTGACTCAAGCTCATCTTCAGGTTCAATATTTGCTTTATAAATAGTCTGACAAGCATTCATTGCAGATCCCTCGTCATAAAAGGATACATGTCTAAGTTAGCTTCCATGTGCACATGAGGTTTGCCCGCTACCTCTATTGAACCGAGTGTTTTCCAGTGTACGGATTTAAAATACTTTTCATTTTGAGGCTGCACCGTTGCTAGAAACGTTTGACAACCAAGATCTTTAGCACGTGATACCGCTTCGTTAATAAGTGCTTTGCCAATATTTTGATAACCTCGATAAGTACGCGCAACGCAAAGTCGGCCGCCATACCATGTGTTGTCGGTGTCAGAGATTTTATAAATACGCACCGCGCCTGCGATTTCTTCACCAATTGACCAATTAGACGCTAACGCAATGATAGGAATAGCTTCGAAGTCTTTTGTATCTTTCTCTTTTCCGGTCAATATTGTTTGTTCTTGCGTAAATGTTTTATTACGTAATTGAAAGTATTCCTGTTTTTCCCATGGAGAAGTCGCGACCTTGACTTGAATATGTTGCGAACGAAAACTTGGAAATACATCATTAATTACCGCAAATTTAGCTTTAGCCATGGTATTACTCCTATTCGTAACTTTTCATTGATGAGCATGCACCACATTTAGCACAGCCAGCTTTTAAAGAATCAGAGGTCATCATTTTGTCTTTCAAAATCGGGCCTAAGGTAGAAAAAATACGTTTCAGCATTTCAGGATCAGGCATGGGATGATTTTCTAACGGCGTGCCTGCAACAGGCGTAAATGGCACAACAAACGGGTAAACGCCTAGGTCGATTAACATAGTGCTTACTGAAATTATTTCTTCTTCAGTATCGCCAAGCCCTGCCAGTATGTAGGTACTTACATTACCCCGGCCAAACACTTTTACTGCGGCTTTATAAGCGGATATATAACGCGACATTGGCACGCTGGCTTTGCCGGGCATAATAGCTTCACGCACTCGTTGGCTCACGGCTTCTAGGTGCATACCGATGGCGTCAACGCCTACGTCTTTTAGTGCTTGAAACCAAAAATCATCTTCAGGTGGCTCACATTGCACCTGTAAAGGAATATCAACCGCAGCTTTAACGGCTGTCGCACTTTCCAGTAGCATTTTTGCGCCACGATCTTTTAAATTAGGAGTCCCGGTGGTCATTATCATTTGCGTAATACCGTCAAGTTCAATGGCGGCTTTGACTACTTCAACTAATTGTTCCGGCTTTTTATGGGCGATAGTCGCGCCACTTTTTAGTGATTCTTCAATAGCGCAAAATTGACATGATGTATCTCTATTGCCGTAGCGTACACACTTTTGAAAAACGGTTGTCGCTAATACATTTTTACTGTGTAATGTGGCTATTTTTGAGTAAGGTATACCTTCTTTTGTTTTCAATTTATAAAAATTAGGTTGCGCAGGTATAGTTGCTTTATCCACTAACGTGTCATTTTCATAAATTAAAACGTGATCTTTATTTTCACTATAGGTTGCTGAATAATTTGATTTTTTAACTTGGTCATTAAAAATCGGCACCATGGTAGTTTGCTCTGCAAAATTAAATGCTTTGTGATCGGTTGGCCCTGCACCACCTTTGCGATTTAAGTCATATTCATCCATATCAAACCAACGTATACCAAGCGTTTGAAGGTCGGTAAGTTGTTGCTTATTCAGCCCCATAATTACAACTCCTCAGCAGTAATGATTGGTGCGTCAGTTGGTTTATTTTCTTGTTGAATGCCTGATAATTTACTCATGTCATGTGTATGTGCGGTGGGGGTTTTATCAATCAGTAAACTTAATAATTCTGGGCGGCTGTAATGCCCAACAGAATCCATCATGCGTTTACGTTTACTGATTAAGCTTAAATCTAATTCAGCAACACAAGCACCTTCACCTGAATCACTTCGTAATGTTTCACCGAGTAAACGGCCTTCTGGTGATACAATTGCGGTAAAGCTTCCGCCGCTAATGGCTTCAATTGGACAACCAGTATCATCTATTATTTGTTGCTGTTGTTCAGGGCTTAACCAACTAGTCGCATTTACCACAAAGCAACCGCTTTCTAGTGCGTGATGACGAATAGTGACTTCGATTTGTTCGGCAAATATTTCCCCTACTAATGAACCGGGAAACATGCTGACATGAATTTGCTCGTGATCAGCCATTAAGGCATAGCGTGCTAATGGATTGTAATGTTCCCAACAGGCCAGTGATCCAATACGGCCTACTTTGGTATCTACCGCCGCTAAACCTGACCCATCACCTTGTCCCCAAATCATGCGTTCATGATAGGTTGGCGTAATTTTTCGTCGATGCTGAACAAGCGTGCCGTCAGCATCAAATAATAACTGTGCGTTATAAAGTGTTTGATTGTCGCGTTCATTAATACCAACCGATACAACCATGTTCGCGGCTTTGGCGGCTTCTGCAATTTGGTGTGTATAAATTGAAGGTACTTCAACACTTTCTTGCATTAATAAAAGATGTTGCTTTCCCATTTGGTAGGGAGGTTGAACAAATGAAAAATAAGGATAATAAGGCACTAATGTTTCTGCAAAAACAACAAACTCAACGCCATCTTTACCAAGCTTGTGAATCCAATCGCATACCTTATTGACAGTACCTGCACATGAGTAAAGTACTGGACTACATTGAACCGCAGCGGCAATTATTTTTGTCATCGTTTGTGCCTTATTATCTTATTTTATTAATATTAATCAGAGCTTAGCTAAGTAGAGATACTGCTTAACTTGTCCAGGTATGAACAACAAATGCATTTTCTTTTGCCATTAATAGTTGTAAATCCATTACGTCTAATGGATTAATTGGGCGTATACCTTCCATTAATGCTTTTTCTGTTTGGCCATATAATGCTTGAAGAGCAAAGCGACACGCGTAAACCTCACCACCTTCGTCCATGAACTGTTGAATTTGAGTGTTGTATGCCAAATTACCAGGGAAAGCTTCTGAACCTAGTTTTGGAAATCCACGTTGTACACCTAAAAGTACACCCGGTCCGTATAACAAAATTTTTGTTTCAAACCCTTTACGTTGTAAACGCTTAGCTTGTAGCAAGTTCACTAAACCAATTGAGCCTTCGAATGCAACGGTATGAAATGTAACTAATGCTTTTGCACCTGGTTCAGCTTGTACATCTTCAAAAACTTTTTCTTCGTAATCTACGAGAAAATCACCCGTTTTATGCTGCTCTTTATCGACTTTTGGCATGTTTAAATCCTCTAAAGTTATTGTGTATCACGTGACTACAAAATTGTTAGTTCACTGACTCAGCTATAGCGAAAACTGTGCCAAAACCAAAATAAAAAAATTACCTATAAATATCAATAACTAACAATCAATTTCATTCATTCCACCAAAAACCACAATTACTCAATATCGTAATTATTACGCGAATTAGTGCTTAACCACGAATGTGAGTAATATAAAGTGCTATTTGAATATAATGACCCGAGTGTTGTATTTTAAGTACTGTGTAGAAAATCGATTAAATATAAACGAAGCACAAAAGCCTTTTATATAAGGGGTCTGGCTGGTGGTATTTTTATGAAACTGAATGGAAAGTTGAAATAATTACGATAATGAGTAACATTAGATGCATTGAAGCATGATGACCTACTCATTAATGTTAAAAATATTAAAACTATTTCTTCGGTAAGGTTATCTTTATGGAACATCAATTAGATTCGAGCGACAACTGGAGCAAGTTGGCTTATTGGATGCGAAATGCGGCTTTTGAACATTGTCCTGAAGCATTGATGCTTTTAGATCCTATCGAAAATAAATACATTGATTGTAATGTAGCTGCGTCAGCTTTATTAGGTTATCCACGGCAAAAACTTCTGATGATGCCCATTTCAAAAATACATGATAAAGACCTAGGTGAATTGATTGTTTTTACTGAAGAGGTATTAATTTATGGTCGTGCATCAAGTTCGAAGATACAGTGTAAAAATTCCAAAGACGACTATATTTCAGTAGAGTTACAAGCTGCTAGAACGGTTATTAATCAACGTGAATTAATTATTTTAAGCTTGAAAGACAGTAAACTTGAAAAGCTAAAGTATGAAAACAAAGAAATAAACCGCATTTCTAGTAGTAGCTTATTAGAACTTAAACATTTAGAAAATATGTACCATCAACATAAGCTAGATAACGCATTAATGTTGTCGTCAGTAGGTGACGGACTTTATTGTGTTGATACCGAAGGCTTGTGTACCTTTATGAATCCAGCAGCAAAAAAATTATTGGGCCGAACAAGTGAAGAAGTATTAGGGCAAAATGTTCATTACATTCATCATCATACACATGATGATGGCAGCCATTATCATGTTGAAGACTGTCCTATCTATGCAGCCGTTAGAGATGGCGTTATCTATGAAGGCAAACAAGAGTTATTTTGGAAGCATGATGGCCCCCCTTTTCCTGTTGAATTTACCAGCACGCCTATTATTTCAGACGGTAAAATTATTGGCGCAGTGGTTGTTTTTCGAGATATTAGCGAACGCTTAAAAACAGAACAATATTTAAAAGACACCTTAGACGAATTAAATGAATTAAAAGCACGATTAGAAGATGAAAATGCTTATTTGCAGCAAGAGTTTTTAATCGAAAAGAATTTTTATGGCATTGTTGGTGAAAGCTCATCTATTAAACATGTAATGCAGCAAATTGACCTTGTTGCAAAAACCGATGCGAATGTGTTGGTTACTGGTGAGTCTGGCACCGGTAAAGAATTAATCGCAATGGCAATACATGAAGCCAGTAACCGTAAAGAAAAATCTTTAATACGCGTTAATTGTGCAGCTATTCCACACGAATTATTTGAGAGTGAGTTTTTTGGTCATATAAAGGGGGCTTATACTGGCGCAGTTCGTGACCGAATAGGCCGTTTTGAATTAGCTAATGGCGGTACTATATTTTTAGATGAAGTGGGTGAAATACCACTTAACTTACAAAGTAAATTGCTAAGAGTAATACAAGAAGGACAATTTGAACGAGTAGGCGAAGACTGTACTCGTATGGTTGACGTAAGAATAATTGCAGCGACTAATCGTGATTTAAAACAAGAGTCACTTAAAAATAATTTCAGAGAAGATTTATTTTTCCGATTGAATGTTTTTCCTATTCACTCGCCAGCACTTCGTGAACGAGCCGGTGATATTGCATTATTAGCAATGCACTTTTTACAACGTGAATCACAAAAATATGGAGCAACATTAGTTAAATTAAAGAAATCATCTTTAAAACAAATCGAAGAATATTTATGGCCAGGTAATATTCGAGAGTTACAAAATGTGATAGAAAGAGCAGTAATAACAGCCGTTAACGGTGTAGCAGAGTTAAATTTACCTAATAGCAATAATGCTACCCCTGACATATTTGAAGATTATACCCAACAAGATAGAACGATAATTTCAGATATAAAAATTCAGGAAATCGTTGAAAACAACATGCTAGCGGCATTAGAACAGTGCCATTGGAAAGTTTTTGGTGATGCTGGCGCGGCTAAACTATTAGGCATGAAACCAACAACCTTAGCCTCACGCATTAAACGTCTTGGTTTATCAAGGGATACGCATAAAAAATCATCTCACTTTTAGCCTGTGTGTTGGATGTAATTATCTAACACCGCTACCCATTTTTTCACGATAAAACTGATATCGCTAAGGTGAAATTCATACACGATAGTCATAACCATCTGGCACTTTATCAACCTGAAAATATCTCCAAGCAGAAAATAGGATAAAGTAGACAAATATTAGCAACTCACATTCAATCACCTTCCCAACCTCGTTAAATTTTAATTCTTTTGGTATAAGTAACTATACTAATCACACTCATTAACTAATCTATTTTACTTGTTAAAATAACTTATTTCTTCGTTGTAAATTTCATAAAGTGAACAGCCATTAAAGAATTAACTTCTTTTGGTTAATGCTCCGATAGACGATTAACGAAGTTAATCTTCGAAAGGCTCAATTTACGCCTTAAACTAAGTCATTTTTCCTACGCAAAGTTTAGATCACTTATTTAATGTAATCGGTATAACTATAAGTAATTTTATCTTGATTGTTTTATTGTAAGTTATTGGATATTCTAAAATAAATTAATTAGTTTTATGAAAGGATATTGAACAATGAAAACCATTTTATGCTTTGGTGACTCCAACACTTGGGGATACTCTCCTTCTCTAGAACGACGTTATAACGAATCTGAACGATGGACTATGTTGCTACAATCCCAATTACTTAGTGAATATCGTATTATTGAAGAGGGATTGAATAGCCGTACCACGGTATTTGAAGACCCATTTGAAGCGGGTAAAAAAGGACTAGATTACCTACTCCCCTGCTTAGGAAGCCATCACCCTGATTTGGTGATCATTATGCTAGGTACCAACGATTTAAAATCCAGATTTAATGTGACCGCGAGCGATATCTCTAAGGGTGCAGCACGATTGATTGAGGTGGCTAAAAATTTCAATCCAGGCTTTATGAGCAAAGCGCCTGAAGTACTTTTAATTTCTCCTGCACATGTATTGGAACTAGATAATGGTAAAGAAGGTTGGGATGGTGCTCAAGCTAAATCCGAACAGTTTAGCCACTATTATGAGTTACGCGCGAAGGAATTAGGTTGTCACTTTCTAGATGCCGCTAAGTTTATAGAACCTTGTAAAAAAGAGGGAATACATTGGCATCCTGAGCAGCATATCAAACTTGCCAATAAGCTGAGTCAATTGATTCCTACAATATTACCACTGGACGAATAAAACTAGATGAGTAGTGGTTGGGTTATCTTGGCCACTAGTTCAAAGCAAAACCTACTATGTTTCCTTGGATGTTTTGTGGTACTAAGCGAGTTAGAAGTTAAAGTTAAACCAATCACACTAATTAATTGATCTATTTTACTGGTTAAAATAACTTACTTAATGTAATCGTTATAAAAAAGCAAAACTTTAACATCCCGCTTGTATTTTCAATACTTAATCATTAATTTTCTAACTTATAGTTTCTTTTTTGTTAGCATTTTAAATATAACTTCAATCTTTGAGTACCCACAACTTTAAGATCCTTTCTTTTTTTATTCTTGAATTCAAGCTATAACTTACGTGAGTGAACTTTTTCACCTTGAACCCATACTTCTCGAATATTTTCAGGGCGGGCTAGGTACATGATTTTTTGAAATACATCGTTTAAATCTTCATCAGGATTAAAAATAGGCAACTTTGCAGACGAGACCCTTGAATCGATAATCTGTATATCCCATGCATAATTTTCTTCTAGGCGACCAATAGGCAAACTTAAGCTTTCACCGCCACCAGCAGTCGCAAAGTAGAAAGCTTCATTAATGGTAATACGTGACGATGGCAATCCACGCTGTTCGGCCGGCAGTGCAGGATTGACGCCATCTTCTAACATTCTCGATGACATCACAGCTTGTCTAGCATTGTCGAAAAGACTAGGTGAAAATCCTCCAGAAAGGTCCGACCCTAATCCCACATCGATACCTTTTGCATGTAGATGTGAAATAGGAATAACACTGTTGGCAAAATAAGCATTTGAAATAGGACAATGGGCTATTGCAGTACCTGTTTTAGCAAATAAATGAGCATCGTCATCATCTAAAAAATTACAATGTGCCATCACAGCTTTATCACCTAATAGGCCAAAATCATTTAACGCAAACGCATCATTTTTTTGAAACCTGTCCTGTACATGATGATGCTCCCAATCACTTTCGCTGCAGTGTGACTGAACATGCGTATCATGTTTCGCTACTAATTCACCTAACCCCTTCAAAGCCGCGTCGGTACAACTTGGAATAAAGCGTGGAGTGACAACAGGATAAACGCCTTGTTTTGTTGATTTGGCTAATGCTTTAACAGCTAAAATAAACTCTTCGGTTTCTGCCAAGGCAGTTTTAGTATCGACATCTCGGTAAAATGGTGGATTTTGTTCAGGATCATCCATAACAACTTTTCCAACTAATCCTCGCTGCCCTTTTTGTGCACAGATTTCAGCAAGTAATAAGCTAGCTTCCTTGTGGACAGTGGCAAAATAAAGGGAAGTTGTTGTGCCATTTGCGAGTAATGTACTCACTAGATCGTCATAGACTTCTTTAGCAAACGTTAAGTCGGAAAATTTAGATTCAATGGGAAAGGTGTAGGTATTTAGCCAATCATAAAGCGGAATATCTAAAGCAGTTCCAGACTGAGCCCATTGGGGGGCGTGAACATGAGTATCAACAAAGCCGGGTAAAAAATATTGTCCAGGTTCTAGTTGATGAAAATGGACTTTTCCCTCATGTGCTCTGAGCATCTCTTGATAGTCAGCATCGTTAGGTGAAAGCACTTTTTCAATCATGCCATTTTGATTAATACAAAAAAGATGCTCTTTTAAAATAAGGATATCTTTTGAGCTCTTACTTGTAAAAGCAGTTCCTTTAAAGACCTGTGTATAGTTAGCCATTAATATTTCCTCATTATGTTGTAAGCCTAAGATCTTATTTACTGATAATTAGCACCATTACAGTGTCGCTTTTAAACAAAGGTCGATGACTAAGATATGGCATGGTGTATCCCTATAGACACGCAAAAGACAGAAGACCGAAGACATTGCAGCTTAACTTTATCTATAAAAACCTGAGTATAAAAATATCCAGCATAAAAAAGCACTGAATTTAGGAGTGATAAACATCATAACTTATTTATTTTCAAAATGAAGCTTGATGCTATTTATCGTAAAAAATGAAGGAAATATTAACATTTTACACCGTGAAAATAAGCACGGAGAGCACCACGAAAAATGCAATGATAAGAAGGTGTATCTAAAAGCGACACTTGTGATTGAGGAGATGGGGCTATAACAACTACCCTTTAGTATGTAAAAACTACATGACTAAAAGGTAGAACTAAAAATATCAGTCTTCAAAGTTTATGGCTGTTAATACTTTCATTCCAATACTTTCATCCCAATACTTTCAGCTTATTTTTAATACTCTAATTTAGATCCATTGCGTATTTTTTCAGTAATTCCATTGGCACAATATCTAACGCTTTAATGTGGGTTCTCGTTAGGTGAATTCTGGGTGCCATATTAGCCTTTTCAGCTTCTAACCACCTTGCAGCACATAAGCACCAGCTGTTGCCCGGCTTTAAACCTTTAAAACCAAATTCAGGGATAGGAGTCGATAAATCATTACCTCTAAACCTTGAATATTCTAAGAACTCTTTTGTTACGTTGATACAGACAGTATGCGAACCAACATCATCTTTATTCGTATTGCATTTTCCATCGCGGTAAAAGCCAGTGATTGGATTATCACAACACATTTCTAACGCTTCACCATACACATTTATAGATTCATCCATTTCCATCGTACAATACCTTTATTTTATCACCAATGAGAAAGTTTACGCCCGCTTAAGCGGACAAACATCGTGGGTTTGAATATGTAGCAAAGAGAAACCTAAGCCACTGTTTTACTTTAATTTCAGTGACATTTAAATTGCTTATATGCTTAGCGATGACACTACCGTATATTCTGATTATTGGGCTGATATTTACTAATCCAATCCTGTGTCAGTGACTTCGCTGAATTTTCGCACTCAGTAACAAACCAACGAAATGCCACCACCTTATCAGTGGCGATTGTGTCAATCAAGGCGGCCAGCGTTTTCTCAAAACAGTTAGCCGATGCAATCCCGACATACATTACATCACTACTTTCATTTAACAAAACAAAAGCACCTTGCTCTTTAGGAGCTTGATCTAACTTTGACGGATAATCGAAGGCGTAGGTTGACTGCCTAGCAACGCGACTATCTTTTTTATCTTTATGACTAAATCTCATGTTTACCTCTCAACATTAATAAGTATGGAACGAATAAATATAGATCGAATAAATATAGAACGCTTTTATAGCGCCTACATTTGCTTTCAATATGGGGATAGAACGCTACGCCCAAAAAATGGATAAATACACATACACGCATGACAAATAACGAGGCTGTAGAATGATTCTATTGTCGAGAACATCATGCTGTACGATAGATAATCAACCCCAACGACATTAACAAAACCATTAACTTAAGATTACAGGAACTCGATGGTATCCACCGACGGGTGCGACTTCTCGTTCAGGTGGTTGCCCATCGACAAAGCTAATGTTGTTGAATGATGAAAGGAGCGTTTGTAATGCGATCCTTAATTCCAAAGAAGCTAATAATTGTCCAGGGCAAGCATGTTTACCTATTCCGTAAACTAAGTTTTTATCTGCATTTTTAATAGGATCAAATTGATTGTTATCAAACACCGCTTGGTCACGATTTGCTGACGTCCAATTCAGTTGTATTTTTGCACCCGCTGGAATATCTTGCCCGCTAATATGTACAGGGCACTTCGTCACTCTTCGGTTAGAAACAAAAGGGTTATCAATGCGCAATATTTCATTAATAATTGCTTCTACCTGTTCATTTGAAGACGTTTTTATTGTGGTCATCAACTCAGGGTGTTCGGCAATATAAGCAATAAGAACACCAACACATAAAGCGATAGAGCCGAGATCACCACCAGTCCAATTGCGTAATATAGAAACAATTTCTTGATCCGTTAATAACTTTCCATTCACCATTTCTCGGCAAAGTTGTGCAGTAATATCGTCAGCAGTTCCATTTTGTTCAGCACGACGAGATTGAATAATTTCACGTACAATATCATCAAACTCTTCAGCGACGTTGGCTGTCCATTCATGTTTACCTGAACGTGTTGCCGCATGATTTTCTTTCATCCAAGCTAATAAACGTGGTTCTAATTCCGCAGGCCAACCTAACCATTGGCATTGAGCACGAACCGCGAATACAGCACCAATATCATTGACGACATCAATCACTTTGCCTTTGGGTACTTGTGCAATCAACTCGCTAGTGACACGTTCAAAAACAGGAATAAAGGGTGTCAGTGCTTCATGCGTTAGATAACGATCGAGCACTGCGCGGTATTGAGTATGTTCCTCACCATCTAAACCATTCGGAATTTGTAAGTAACGAGAAACATGACTTGAAAAGCGTTCATGATCCAACGCTGTTGCCATGACATTGGCGTGTTTTAATAAGACCCATTCACCGCTCGTATTCTTGATAATGGCATGCTTGGTTCTTAATTCATCGGTAAAAGCTCGAACATCGTTGCCTGCGAGAGATAAGTCTATTGGCAATTTTTCAGTCATAACACTTCCTATGAGAAAATATAACTTAAGGGAATCGAGATGGGTAAATATGACGTCATTATTCATGTAGTCATGAATACACATCCTATTTGTCTCGTCACTTTTCAGCCAATGGCTAAGAGAAAACCTATTGATTTAGCTGATAAACAGGCTAGTGATTAAAACATTTTTGAATAGAAAAAGGGCTTTGTATTCTTTGTTATACAAAACTAATTAGTCTTTTATTGATCATAATCAACGTTATGCTTTTGCGTACTTTTAGGGGGAATAGAGCGTTAATAATAGCAATGGCGTTTTGCCTTTTGTCTTTATATTTTTTGGCTGTCTAGTACTTAGCTGTAATGATTCGATGACTTATTCGATAAGGTGTATCAGATAATGATACTTGCGATTCGTGAGATTAAGCCATAAAAAACTACCTACTAATACCAAAAGAATTAATAAGGTGATCATTCTTGCTGGTTAAAATCACCCCTAACTGCGTTGTGAGTTTTGAAGTGAGAACAACTATCTCCTACAACTCACGCCTTATTAGTGTTAATTTTTCCTGCACAATCTCTGATCACTTATTTAATTCCATTGGTATAAATGCAGGAATAAGCATTTTTATGAGAGAGTTTACCCATTAAAATAATTCAAATAGATTGGTGTCCTCTACTTATCTTGTCCTCTATTTATCAACACTTGGCTAGTCAATATTTATCGAATTGCGTGTGCTTAATTCATTGATATCGACAATGCATTTAATTTGATAGAGTGAAGCATTGGGTGCTCATTATTTTGTAGAATATAGGAGAACCAATAAGGCAAAATTTAATTATAAAGGAAGCTTTACCAGTCTTTTTCTTCATTTCGTTATTATCAGCCATTAAAGGTTATTTATTATGTATTATGTAAAAATCTTATCAGAGCTTATTTATACGGTCGATGCTACATCAAGTTTTGTTTTTAATATTGCAGCGGCTAATACGGTGCATCAACAAACAATAGAAGAGAACCTGACTATCTCACCAACGATTGACAGTGAATGGTTTCAACTTAACGACTTTGGTTCTCGTGGGCTTCGCCTAAAAGTAGAACCCTGTGAATTAAGTATCCAATATAGCGCAACAGTACAATTATCTCCTGATATTGAACAGGATAAGTATATAAATGAAGTTGAGCATAAAAGCTTACCAACATCTGTCCTCCCTTTTTTAAACCCAAGCCGATATTGTGAGTCTGACCGTCTCGGACGCCTTGCTTGGAAAGAATTTGGCCAGTTACCAAGTGGCTACTCTCGAGTCGTCGAAATTTGCAACTGGGTAAATAATCATATTGACTATGTTGCGGGTAGTACCGATGCATCTTCAAGCGCTTGTGATGTACTTATTCAACGAGCAGGTGTGTGTCGTGATTTTGCACATGTGAGTATCGCTCTATGTCGTGCTTTAGGTATTCCTGCTCGTTATGTTTCGGGTTATGCCGTTGGTTTAGAGCCACCTGATTTCCATGGATTTTTCGAAGCCTATTTAGGGGATCGCTGGTATCTTTTTGACGCCACTCAAATGGCTCCCTTAAGTGGATTAGTCAGAATAGGCATTGGACTTGATGCTGCAACCACGTCATTTGCTAATATTGTCGGTCAGGCGAAAATGCAGTTTATTAAAGTAGAGGCTACATCTGCAGATTCCGATTTCCCCTATAATAACGGTTCTCCCGTTTCAACGGCTTAGGCTATTAGGTTTATGGCAAAATCAGAAATCTATAAATATTTAACTTAATACTATTTCGTTATTTGTCAAAACGGTAACGAAATTAGTTAATCACTTAATTTAATAGATTTGGAAAGCTAAATAGATCTAGAAAGCTAATAATTTAGGCCACCAAAAACAAAGCTATTTCCGTTATTAAAAAATGAAAAAAATATCGGAAATTCACGGTTTAATAAAATAAAAATACAACTTAATGGCAATTTGAAAAATAATAGCTTTTACAGATATGAAATTTTTAGCTGCTGCTAATTAATATATTGATTAAGTTGTGAAGAGAAAAATACGCTAGTAGATAAACTCACAGATATACATATATTTTTCTCTCCCTATAATACTATTTTCATTGCTAGCAAATCTAAAGACTAACGGAAACAGGTTTCTATCTACCGGTAAAACTTGGCATTAAATAAGAACGTCGAATATAACGTGAAATACAGTGGTAATAAAATACACCTGAAGCGACACTTGTGATCGGCGAGGTAATCTCATCACAATTACCTCTTAGCATGCAAAAACTACATCAATAAAAGATAGAACTAAAAATATAAGTCGTTAAAGCTTATCATTTTTATGACTGTCCACTGCTTTGTTATTCTAAGGTGATAAGCGTATGATTTTTTTGTAGTTGAGAGATACATATTTTATAAAAATCAGTATCGAGTTTAACCGTCGTATCAAAGTCAAAACTTTCCAATTCACTTTCATCACTAACATTACCTAAATACAGCCAATGAGAAATAATATGAATACAACTTATATCGCTTTCTTCATTATATTCTTTGATGCCGATAGCACCTTGGTACGGCCAACCTTTAAGTTTGATCGGTGCTAAGGCCTGCTGCATCCGCATTTGATAGATAAGTGGGTTTTCTTTACCGCAACATACCCCTTTACATTTTTTAAGTTGGTAGGCAAAACAAGGTCCTTTACCTTTCTCTAAACCCAGTTGAATCGCACATAAATTATGGTCGTCTTTCAATTTACGCAATGACTCATTTGCCCCTCTTCGTCCTTTGTAAAGCCCATAGGTATTTTTCAATGACGCTTTTTTCGACTGAGTGCTTAGGCTGTTTATATCAATAATTTTGGGTGCTGAAATATTCTCTTTTAAATCATTTTCCCAATAGAGAGTAAACAGCGTTTTTTGTTTACGTAGCTGCCTATTAAATAAAGGTGAACGCGATTTCACTAACTCTGACTCTAAGATCAACGCGCTAAACTCACCAGCAGTGACTATCCATTCAATATTATGCACTTGTTGCGCCATACGCATTTCTCGATCATGACGATGATCACTAGAGAAGTGAGAAATAACGCGCGCTCTAATTTTTACACTTTTACCAACGTACAATAAGTCCCCACTTTCACCATAGAATAAATAAACCCCTGGTTCGTTTGGCATATTATCGAAGAGTTCAGGATTTAAATGAGGTGGGATGCTAGAAAGTTTTTGCTGTAATTGCATCGCAGCGAATACATTTTCCTCATTAAAATCATCGACCATACGCGACACTAATTGAGGTAAGGCAGCTGCATCACCCATTGCTCTATGGCGAGCCTCACAAGTTAAATCAAATCGCTTAATGATACTGTCAAGGTTATGCACTTTAAATTGAGGGTACATTTTTCGTGAGAGTTTAACAGTGCAGACTATTGGGTACTTAAACTCGACCCCATTTTGTTTGAAGGCATTACGTAAAAAGCTGACGTCAAATCGGGCATTATGCGCGACAACAACATGCCCTTCAAACAACTCAAGAATCGTCGGAATCAGCTCATCTATAGTCGGAGCATCAGCAACCATTTCCGGGGTAATACCGGTTAGCTTTTGAATCATCAACGGAATGTAAGTATCAGGGCACACCAGCGACTGCCATTTATCTATTATCACCCCATCTAGGGTTTGTACGATGGCAATCTCCGTAATACTATCTCTGGTTGGCTTACCGCCTGTAGTTTCAAGATCGACATAGGCCAGTCGACTAAAATCAACCATAGTTATGTATACCTTTATTATTTAATTGACGCATATTTGTAGGGATTTTTCTTACCTTTCTGTTTGAAAAATATCAGAATAAAATTTATATTTTGTAACAATATAGGATCAATGTGGATTGTATGAATTAACTCTGAACATAACCGACGACTCATCAACTCTCTTATAGATTAAGAGTTAACAATATAAATCTAACTTAAATAATTAACAAATACAAAATGATATCCCCCCTTTTTCTTCAACATTGATTACTCAGATTTTCGTTAAGCAGTCCAGCTACAGTTTAATATTTTATTGAAGATTATTATCCTACATAGGCGTTATACGTATTTTAAAAGTAATGTTGTGAATAATTTTTAATAGCAATAATATAATGTCAAAGAAAAGCCAGAGATTAATTAAGTCGCTTTCGTCCCCTAAGTATCTTAGTCAGTAAACACCTTCCTGCTCACTTCTTCTCGGTAGTAAATGGTATTAAACCCGCACTAAAGTGAAATTAAACAATGCGATAAATAGCCTCGTCAGATTAAGTTGATCATACAGTGTTCTTTTTAGACGCATAAAAATCCAGCCTCTAAAAAGCACAATTAACCTTTGAATAGTGGGAGCGATTTTTAAAAGAACGACTACCTTTTGTTTCTTCAAATCTCATAAAGAAACCAATCAAAATTGATGCTTTATACCAATGGAATTAAATAAGTGATCAGAGATTGCGTAGGAAAAGTTAACACTAATAAGGCGTGAGTTGCAGGAGATAGTTGTTCTCACTTCAAAAATCACAACGCAGTTAACACTTAATTGCCTTCTACTTAATTTATTCAGATTAGAAAGTCATCAGACAAAAATATACGTCTTAACTGAACCTTAAACAGCCTCTTTCCGTATTGGTTTTTATAAATGTGAAAATTGGAAGTTGATAATGTTTGCGACACAGACAGTGTATCAAAACCATCAATGACTAAAGCGATGACAATCAGTTTAACAAACGTCATTTTTCATTTAAAAGTAATATCTAATGTTGCTTTTGTTTCAATACAAATTTGATTGCTACATGAGATTAACATAATTTAAAATCTAACTTATATGAGGTCTATGCTTATGTTTGAAAGCTTTACTGCGGAGACACTTGCCCGAATTCAGTTTGCATTCACTATCTCCTTTCATATTATATTCCCAGCTTTTTCGATTGGACTCGCCAGCTTTCTAGCCGTATTGAATGGCTTGTGGCTGAAAACTCATGATAAAACCTACCTTTTCTTGTTTAATTACTGGAAGAAAATTTTCGCAGTTGCCTTTGGGATGGGAGTCGTTTCCGGTATTGTTATGTCCTATCAATTTGGCACTAACTGGTCGGTATTTTCAGACAAAACTGGACCAGTACTTGGACCACTTATGGCCTATGAAGTACTCTCTGCCTTCTTTTTAGAGGCAGGATTTTTAGGCATCGCTTTGTTTGGACGCGAGCGAGTAGGCAATAAACTACACATGTTTGCAGTTTCTATGGTTGCCTTTGGTACTTTAATGTCAGCCACTTGGATTTTATCCGTTAATTCGTGGATGCAAACACCTGCTGGCTATAGTATTAATGAGGTAGGACAATTTGTTCCAGAAGATTGGTGGCAGATTGTGTTCAACCCATCATTCCCTTATCGTTTAGTACACATGGTAGTAGCAGCCTTCCTGACTACGGCACTCGTTGTTGGTGCTGTCGGCGCTTTACACCTACTAAGAAGAAAGGCTGATGTTGCTGCTCGTCGTATGTTTTCAATGGCGATGGGGATGTTAATTATTGCAGCTCCTTTGCAAATTCTTGTAGGGGACTTTCACGGTTTAAATACTTTAGAGCACCAACCAGCCAAAGTAATGGCGATGGAAGGACACTATGATAGCCACCCAGAAGGTGCACCGCTGATTTTATTTGGTATCCCTAATCCAGAAGAAAAGCGAATTGATTACGCTATTCAGATACCTAAAATGTCTAGCTTAATTTTAAAGCATGACTTAAATGCACCGCTTGCTGGTCTAGATACGATTGCAGATGAAGATGAGCCACCTGTTGCCATTGTGTTCTGGAGCTTCCGTATTATGATTTCTCTGGGTTTTGCGATGTTAGGCTTGGCGGTATGGAGTTTTTGGAGACGCATGCGTGGCAAGCTTTATGATGATGATTGGTTAAAACGAGCAGCGATTGTGATGGGACCAATGGGGTTTGTTGCCGTACTAGCAGGTTGGGTTACTACAGAAGTGGGTCGTCAACCTTTCACCGTCTACGGGCTATTGCGAACCTCCGATAGTCTTGCTCCGATTGCAGCACCTGCAGTTGCAGTATCCCTAATCGCATTTATCATCGTTTATTTCTTTGTCTTTGGAGCAGGTACTTACTATATATTAAGGTTGATGAATAAATTGCCAACTACATCAGGCGTTGATATGAATGACGGTCCTATCAGGACTGCAGAAAAACAAATTATTGAAACAATTCATGTAGAACATAAATCAGATGACCAAGGAGAAGATCGTGGAATTTGAATTATCATTTATCTGGGCCATCATTATCACATTCGCCGTACTATGTTATGTCATTTTAGATGGCTTTGATCTAGGCATCGGTATTTTGTTCCCGTCGGCTAAATCAGAACAAGACAAGTCCGTGATGATGAATACTATTGCTCCCGTCTGGGATGGCAATGAAACTTGGCTAGTAATGGCAGGCGGAGGTTTATTTGCAGTTTTCCCACTAGCTTATGCCGTTATTATGCCAGCCTTGTACATGCCTATTATACTCATGTTGTTAGCGCTAATTTTCCGAGGCGTTGCCTTTGAATATCGCTGGCGAACCGTGCGTTGGAAGCCTGTTTGGGACTTTTCTTTCTTCGCAGGTTCAGTGATAGCCGCCTTTACTCAAGGTATTTCGCTTGGTGCATTAGTACAAGGCATTGAAGTGTCAAACCGCGCCTACGCTGGCGGTTGGTGGGATTGGCTGACCCCATTTTCATTATTCACTGGATGTGCGGTTGTCATTGGCTATGGCTTATTGGGCTCTACCTGGTTAATTATGAAAACAGAAGGTGAACTACAAACTAGAATGCGCGGTTATGCAAAATGGTTAGGCATTGCGACCCTAAGCTTTATAGGCGTTGTTAGTATTGTCACCCCTTTTCAAGATCCCGCTTATTTCCAACGTTGGTTCGCACTGCCTGGTAGTGTGTTTAGTGTGTTAGTTCCTGCTTTGCTAGCACTGTGCACTTGGTTACTATTTATGGGATTAAAGCGTGATAAAGAAGCTCAGCCATTTCTTGCCTCACTTGGCTTATTTGTACTCAGCTTCATCGGTATTCTTATTAGTTTTTACCCTAATATTGTACCGCCAAGTTTAACCATCGCTGAAGCAGCTGCGCCTGATTCCAGTTTAAAATTCGCACTAATGGGAACGGTAGTTTTAGTGCCATTAATTTTAATCTATACCGCTTATGCATATTGGGTATTCCGGGGTAAAGTAAGACCTGAAGATGGGTATCACTAATGGCTTGGAAAAAATATAAGAAACTAGCATGGTTCGTTGGGATTTGGCTCTCTAGTGTTTTAGCGCTGGGCATTGTGGCTATGATGATAAAGTCAGTCATCCTTTAACGTTTTTTGTTTCGTGTCGGGTTTCGGATCGGTATCGTCACTTACCTGCTTAGATCGGCTAAAGTCGATCCAAGCAGCCTTAATCTAAGTTTAAAACGCAACTAACCCGCTTCCATTTAGAAAGGAAGCGATCTCGACATACTCGATAATGTTTTGCTTGCATCAAACGATGGCCAAAGCGAAAAAGGTTATTTACTCCCCTGGCAACTTAAAAACGTTAGGCTTACCCCTTTAATTTGAATCATCGTATCCGCCTTTCTTGTTACCAAGTAGGTTGATGCGATAATTCATATCCATTATTTTCATACTGAACGGTTGAGTACTTCACACTTGGCCTTAATTCTTTTTTGCGACAGGGTAACAACAAAAAATAACTGAACATCCATAAAATTTCACTCACCTCATAATGCTCCACAGCATATAATCACCATTTCTTAGTTTTTTGAATGCAATAACGCTGTACTATATGTACAACTAATAATTAGATTACTAATAGAAATGAAGGTTTTATGAACATAATAAAAAAAGCATGGAAAACCTACTGCGATTGGTTAGATGAAATGGGGTTAACACCTGAAAATAAACGTTGCTGTGTCCCACTTGATGAACGAGCACAAAAAGCACTTCGAGGTGAGCAGCAATCAGACAACGCCACAGATAATAAAAAAAGCAGATAAGCTTAGTGGTTATTGCCACTAATTTAGGGTTATTTAACCCTTTTTCTAAAACGCAATGTACCTCATTGCGATCTAGCAAGTTAAAGCTTAAAAATAGCCAATTGAGTTAATGATCAAGTAGGCAACACCATTTCATGCCTCTGTAAATAAGGTTGTCCCGCTTTCTCATTCAAAGCTTTCAACAACCCCTATTATTGATCCGCATTATTTTTATCAAACTGTAAATCACACAACTTTTTATATAATGGCGAACTGGTTAATAACGACTGATGATCCCCTGTGTCAACGATCCTACCTTTATCCATCACCACAATTAAGTCTGCATCGATCACTGTGGATAAGCGATGCGCAATAATCAAGGTGGTTCTATCTTGCATTAACTCATTCAATGCAGATTGCACATGGTGTTCACTTTGAGCATCTAACGCACTGGTTGCTTCATCTAATAATAAAACATTTGGATCTTTTAAAATCGCTCTCGCGATGGCAATGCGTTGTTTTTGCCCTCCCGATAATCGTACGCCCTGCTCGCCTAAGAAACTCGCGTAACCTTGCGGTAATTGATGAATAAACTGATCGGCATGCGCGCGTTTTGCAGCGTCGATGACTTGCGCATCGGTCGCCTGTGGATTGCCGTAACGTATGTTGTGCCAAACGTCTGAGCTAAATAAAATCGGTTGTTGTGGCACCATACCCATGGCTTCACGTAAATCAGTTAATGCCAGTTGGGTAATATCCGTGTCATTAAACTTTATGTGGCCTTGCTGCGGGTCATAAAATCGTTGTAACAATTCAAAGAGTGTTGTTTTCCCTGCACCGGAAGGCCCCACTAACGCGACTGTTTTTCCCGCTGGGATTATTAAATTAATATCTTGTAGCGCAGGAATATCTGGTCGTGACGGGTAGGAGAAATTGACTTGTTCAAAAGTAATCGCCGATGTGGATTGTGCTTTCATCACACTCGGTTGGTTAGGTTGTTTTATATCACTTTCTACTTTTAATAAGTCCAATAAACGGGTTGCTGAACCAGCTGCTCGTTGAAGCTCTCCATAAACCTCTGCGATGGTGGCCACTGACGTTGCCACTATAATGGCGTAAAAAACAAAGGCACCTAATTCACCACCGGTCATTTTACCTGAGAGCACATCCATTCCACCAATCCACAACATGCTGCTAATGGCCGCGAAGGTGAGGAAGATGACAATAGCAATCAAAAATGAACGTTGTTTTACTCTGCGCTTTGCCACTACAAAAGCTTTCTCAACTTCTTCACCAAAAGCGATTTGCTCTCTGGCTTCATGCGTATAACTTTGCACGACTTTAATGTTTTGAATGATCTCGCCAGCATAGGTACCAATATCGGCAATGGCCCCCTGTGACGTTTCAGCTAACGCCCTGACTTTTCGGCCGTAAATGAGCATCGGTATTAATATAAAAGGTACGGCGACGATCACCACTAAAGACAGCTTTAAGTTGGTGACAAATAACATGACCAACCCACCAGCCAACAGAAAAAAACTGCGTAACGACATTGAAAATGAAGAGCCGATAATAGATTGCAATAACGCAGTGTCAGTGGTTAAACGTGACATTAATTCGCCACTTCTATTTTCTTCAAAGTAACTTGGATGCAAAGTGACGATGCGATTAAACACCGCCTTTCTAATGTCGGCACTCACTCGTTCACCTAACCACGACATTAAATAAAAACGACTAAACGTCCCTACTGCCAATAAACCAACCAGAAAAACTAACCCTAAAATAGTCGCTTGTAACTGTTGCGCTGAGCCGGCAATAAACCCATTGTCGATAACCAATTTCACTGCTTGCCCTAAGGACAAGTTAATAGCCGCCGTCATTAATAAAGCAAGTAGTGCCAATGAAAGCATTAGCTTATAAGGTTTTATAAAGGAAAAGATAGGTAATAAACTATTAAAGGCTTTCAGCTTTTCTTTTGGATTAGATTTGTTTTGTAAATAGGTGTCATCTGCAGCAGTATTATTCACAATATACTCAATATGTTAGGAGGTGATCGTATTATTAACTAAGAATTAGATGCTAAGCGTTAATAATGGTGCCGAGAGAGCAGTAATTCAAGGATATGAATGGAGAAACAAAAAATCCCATGGCCTGTTGAGTCATAGGATTTGTTATTTACTGTTGGATAAATGGTTTAAGGTTTAATGCTGTTTGATATTACGATAAGCTAGCGCTATCGGGTAGCCACGTTGTTGTGTGTAAAGCTCCGATCGCTCAGTAATTGCTTGGTCGCTAATAGAGTGCGTAATTGGAAACAAACGAGCACCGACTGCACTTTTATCGACAAACCCAATTTCAAATAACTTCTGCATCAAGGCATCAGCACAGGTTAACACTGAAGACGCTTTGACTATTTCACAACGAGCATAGTTATTGTTTTCAAAAGAAACACCAGCGGCACGTAAATTAGCATCTTCACCAGGAATTTGCTGAGCACCAAATAATGGTTTCCCCGTGACCGTCGCTTGTTTGAAGGCCGGAATATAACGAGATAAATGTTCAATAGCACGTTGACCTCTGACCGCTATTTCTTGATTCAACCAACCAACATCAATTTTACGCAACAATTCAGGCGCTAACTTCGGTTGGGAACTGTTTTCAGCATTAGCCACTAACCCGTTTTCAAACAACGTAATTTCATCTGTCATGCCATGCAATTGCACTAGGTTGTCTGCATATGGCGTAAACTGTGCCATACCTTCTGGTGTACCACGTACACCATGAAAGATAACTTCAGGCCACAACCCTTCTGTACCTTGCCATTGCGTTACATAAGCGGCTTTAAATTCAACTAATCGTTGACGGTAAAAACCTGCTAAGTCATCAATTTCACCGGTTTTAAAGCCAGCAGCGTTGATCAAATAATCAAACTCATGTGTACTCGTTACGCCATTTTCTTCACTGGTGATAGACCATTTTTGTTGTTTATCTTGGTCTATTTTAGTCACTTTATTATTTAAATGTATTTGGCATAATTCATTTTTTTCTAACGAAAGTGCTGCAGTCGCTCCTAAGCGAAATACATTCCAACCAAATTCTTGGACTAATACCACAGGAAATTTAAGCAGTGATAAATCAACATGTTTAGCAAATGGAATCATCCATTGTTCAGCCGTTTCAGGCACTTTTTTCTCATCTAATAAAGCCAGCGCTTGTAATTCTTCTAGCTCAAATAAACGATAATAGTCAGTTGGATCACCTAACACTTGATTATTTATGTCATGTTCAATGAGTTTTTGATATTCATTTTGCAATAACGTTAAACGTGGTAATAAATCTAATGGTTGCCCGGCATCCTGTTGAGGGATAGCAACCACTGTTGGTCGATAATCCACTGAATCTGGATAGAGACGTAATGCTTCAATAGACTCTTTTAATAACGTAATACATTGCTTATCAGGAATCTCACGATACAAATTCCCACCAGCATGTAGATGACAAATAGGTGGACCGTTAACTAAACTCGTCCCCTTTTCAAACAAGTCAACTTGTAAGCCTATTTCACTTAAACACAATGCAATGGAAGCACCTGCTATACCACCACCGATAATCGCAATTTTTTTATCTGACATTTCATTCGTAGTCATTATAAAACCATTTATATCTATGTTAAAAGACTGTAATTACTCGCTTAGTTCATACTCATTGATATCAGAAAGCGTAGCAATAATGTCGGCAAAATCATCAAAACTAACATCTGGATTATGTTCGTTGATATCTTCACCGTAGTTATAGCCATAACTTAACCCGATACTCTGCATATTCGCAGCATTCGCAGCAAGTACATCATTTTTAGAATCACCGACCATGACACATTGTTCAACCGTGACACCTAACTTTTCACAAGCATAATGCAATGGTAGTGGATCTGGTTTGCGTTTTTCTAACGTATCGCCACCAACTAACAGCTCAAACAATCCATTTAAATCTAACCCATCAAGAATAGGCTGGATAAAGTCGTACGGCTTATTGGTCACAATTGCTAATTGGTAACCTTTCGCTTTTAATATCTTAAGTGATGCACGAACGTGAGGATAAGTAACCGTATCAACACATAAGTTTTTAGCATAAAAATCAAGGAAAATAGCCAGTGATTTTTCTAGTAATTCAGGGTCTAAATTTTTATCAATTTCAGTCTGACCAGACAAGCCTCTTTGCACTAAAATACTCGCGCCATTTCCTACCCAAGAACGGATAATAGTCGGTGAAATTTCTTCACGACCAATACTCGTTAACATGTGGTTAATAGCTAATGCTAGGTCTGGTGCGCTATCAATTAAAGTGCCGTCTAAATCAAATAAAACCGCTTTTTTGCCTGTAAATTTCAAGAGTAACTCCTAAGTGCTTGTGCTTTTAACTTATGATAACTTTTATCTGTAACTTTCTACTTTCAATATAGCCATACTATCAAAATGTATGAGCGTTAATAACCTCTATTAAACCTTTAATTTAATTAGGGTTATTATTTAGCATCCATGGAGTTATACGTTTAAGTAAAAGGTTAAGTTCATTTATTTTATTTATTATGTTGAAAGAATCTTTTTTCAGTAAAAGATCGCCGTTACTCGCGATACTAATTTGATTACCTAATGTGTTTAACTGAGGCTCAGTTAATGGTGACGTGAGTGTTAATCTAACACCTGCAAATTCAGGTAAAAAGTATTTACCAATCATGCCTGCATTTTTCTTTAATACACCTTCTAGTTGTTCCGAAATAGCCATTAACTTTTTTTCATTTAAGTTAGAAAGTTCTCGCTCTTTAGCCATTACTGTTATTTGTAAGTTACAGTTAGAAAGCGTTTTACCATCGTCGAGGTCAACCACTAATACTGCACCATCTTGACGATGCTGATCTGAGTAAAATGGTAATAAGCGCCCTTCTGGTTGGAAAAGAATGGGCTCATTAACCTCTTCAACCACGATCTCTGCGTTATTAATATGACATAAGCTTTGATTTTCACTGTCTACTAAATAAAAAGCCGTGGTCACATAAGGGTAATCTAATTTATACATGGTTTTCATGTAACTAAAGAAAACCGAATAATTTAGCTTGATAGTAGATGCTTGGCTAAATGAAGAAAACAACATTAGCGAAACGACAAGTAATAAGCGCATGCCTTAATTCCTTATTTTTTACTTACTATTAATGAATAAAAGACTAAATGAATGAAGCTAGGCTTCAAAACCACCGCTTTTAGGACCTGAATGATGATCATCATCTGAGTTATCAGTATCACTTTTATGGCCATTATTTTTATCTTGATCGCTTGAGTCTGATGCATCAGTAACTGCAATGCTAACACCACAAATATCACGATAAACTAGTCCAATGACATTAATACAAAATGGAATGACAAATAATAAACCAATTCCTGAGGTTAAAATCCCAACAATAAATAGTGCACAGAAAAGAATAAGTAATTGTGTAAATTGCCCGATATTTTTATGCACTAATTTAAAGGACAGTTTTAAGGCAACAACAGGAGAGACTTTCTTTTCTGCAATTAAAGGGTAAACCAAACAAAAAGACATTTTTAAATACAATAAAACAATAATAGACAACACAAACCCAGCACTGCCAAATACTTGCCCAAGCGCCATACTTGCAGCATTTGTCATTAAATTAACCATCATCGCAGCCAGCGATAATTTTAAAAGCATTTTGAAGTAGTTAAATAGGTGAAATGAATTAGTTTTTAAACCAACAGAGTGGTGAACCCCCATCATGATTAAACCGGTCATTAATGGAGGGGCAATCAATAATGCAAAAATAAAGAAAACACCAATGACTTTAGGGTCGCTCAAAGAGGTACTACCATCAATAAAGATGCTTAATAGAGCAAAGGAAACGAGCATGATGAAAATACAAGCGGTAAGGAGTGGTAAGAAATGTTTACGGGTAACTTTAAGCGCATCTAATAACAATTTCTTTAAATCAAATCGATACCCTTCGGCAAGTGATTTTTTAATATCACCCCCTAATACAAAATATTTTGAGTTCATAACAAGCTAACTTCCCTACTAAAATAAATAAGAGCTAAATAAAAGCTAAATAACAGCCAAATAACAGCTGTTCAGCAGCAAATCATTGTAGGGAGTTCTGTTAGCTTTTCAAGTAGATTAGGTGCTTATACGTATTATTTAAAAATCAACTGCATAGCATGCTATAAGTTATTCTTACCTTTTCAATCTAACAATGTTTTAACCAACTCTGGCACTAATTGTGAGGCTTTACCATGTAATAGAATATCGAAATGACTATTTATTTCACTTGGTTCAAGATTAACTTCTATTGACTCGGCACCGACACTTTTTGCTTCTTCAACAAAACCTGCTGCAGGATAAACGGTTCCTGAAGTACCAATAGCGATGAATAAGTCAGCTTGTGCGAGATGATGATAAATAATATCTAACCCTAGTGGCATCTCACCAAACCAAACAATATGAGGTCGTAATGGCAATGGATATTGGCAACAAGTACAAAAATCGTTACTGGTAAGGTCGGTGGTCCAAGGAATAACTTGATTTGTTTTGGCACAACGCACTTTTAATAACTCACCGTGCATGTGAATGACGTTTTTAGAGCCGGCCTGTTCATGCAAGTTATCAATGTTTTGTGTCACTAATAAAAACTCACCATCAAACTTCTCTTCGAGCTCAGCTAATGCATAATGTGCTGCATTGGGTTTACTGGTGCCTAAACAAAAGCTTTGTCTACGTTTATTATAAAAGTCTAACACTAACTCTGGATCGCGTTTATACCCATCTAAAGTGGCTACATCTTCCAGTTTGTACTTTTCCCACAAACCATCTTTTGCACGAAAAGTACTAATGCCTGATTCAGCTGAAATGCCCGCACCTGTTAAGATCACAATTTTCTTATACTCACTCACAACAATAGACCTCATCGACTTTTTAAAATATATGCTAATAACGCACAGTGAAAAAGCAGCTTATAGTTTAGCTCAGTGCTTTATTTCAGATATTCATTTCAACAATCTGCTTCAATACATCAATACATTATGTTTTTAAGCGAATTAAATAATTAAGCTCAATAACCTGTATCAGTAACTTATCCTAACAATTGACCTTAACACGCTATTTTTTTGACTATCTATTTGGCAATCAAAAAATAGCATTATTAATTGTAGTGTTATATTAAAAAAAGTTTGTGTCTAAGTTCATAATATATTGATTCAACTACTTAGGTATTTAATCACTGCTCTGAATTTCAATAAATATGTTCAGTAAATTTTAGGCAAAAAAAAAGCCGCAGAGCGACTTTTCATGAGATATCATGCCAAATTGAATAATGACCTAATGATCAAACTTAGTATTAATTATTTATTAGGCTTATCTGAAAGACTAGTTTCCACTAACTCTTTCAGTTTCTGACCAGCTTTAAAAGTAACAACTCGTCGGGCTTCAATAGGAATATCTTCGCCAGTTTTAGGATTACGACCAGGCCGTTCTCCTTTATCTTTAAGTTCAAATCCACCAAAACCTGAAATTTTAACTGGAGAACCAGCTTCAAGTGTCGATTTAATTTCTTCGAAAAAAGATTCTACAAACTCTTTTGCTTCTCGCTTGCTTAATCCGATTTCTTCCGATAAATGTGCTGCTATCTCAGCTTTTGTCAGTGCCATAAATTAATCTCTCAACGATGCATGAAATTCCGTAGAAACCGCTTCAACTATTAAATTAACGCTATCAGCAATCTCCTGTTCTTCCAAAGTACGTGTTGCGTCTTGTAAGATCAAGCCTATTGCTAAACTTTTCTTACCATCTTCAACACCTTGTCCTTTGTATACGTCAAACAAGTTTATGCTAACTAGTTGAGAACCGCCAATTTTTTCTATAAATTTTAAGACCTTACCTGCATTTACTTGATCATCGACCACAAATGCAAGATCTCGGCTGTTCGCAGGGAACTTAGAAATGTCGCCAGCTTGCGGTAATTGACGTGTTAATACGGCATCAATTTCGATTTCAAACACAATAGCTTGACCATTTAATGCAAATGGCTTTTTCAAACTTGGATGCAAACTACCAATATAACCAACATTAACGCCGTTACGATAAATACCTGCAGATTGACCAGGATGTAATGCACTGTGCTTTTCAGCTTTAAATTCAAAACTAGCATCATCAACGGTTAAATCTAGCACCGCTTCTAAATCTGCTTTTAAGTCAAAGAAATCAGCAACACGCGTTTCGATAGACCAATGTTCGTCATTCACGTTACCAATAATAACACCCGATAACATCGCTTGTTGACGGATACCATTTTCAGCTTGTTCATCTTTAATGAAACGTAAACCTGTTTCAAATAAACGTACACGACTTTGCTGACGCTTTTGGTTTTTAGACACACTTTCCAATAAACCAGACCACAAACTAACACGCATTGCTGACATGTCTTTAGAAATAGGATTAGGCAAGATAAGCGCATCAGATTCAGGGTGCAATTTTAACTGTTTGTCAGGGTCAACAAAGCTATAAGTGATCGCTTCTTGATATTCGCGATTCACTAATACGTCGCGGATCTTAGACAGTTTTAAACGAGACTCATTATGAGCAGGCATTGTTAATGCGGCTTGAGGAGCAATATTTGGAATATTATTATAACCAAATACACGCGCCACTTCTTCGATTAAATCTTCTTCAATTTCCATATCAAAACGGTAGGTAGGAGCAATTGCTGACCAACCTTCTGCTGTTTCAGAAACAACACAACCTAGTTGCGTTAATATTTTCTGAACACGGTCAGCATCAATTGAAATACCGATTAAACGATCTAACTTACTACGGCGTAACTCGATAGTCGCTTGTTTTGGTAAAGTCGCTTCGTTTACAGCTTCTGTAATTGGACCAACTTCGCCACCACAGATTTCAACTAACAGCTGTGTAGCACGTTCCATTGCCGTTGTTTGTAATACTGGATCCACACCACGTTCATAACGATGTGAAGCGTCAGTATGTAAACCGTAACTACGTGCACGACCAGCAATCGCTAGAGGCGCAAAGAAGGCACTTTCTAAGAAAATATCTGTTGAACCTTCTTGAACACCAGAGTCTTGGCCTCCAAAGATACCAGCCATTGCAAGCGCTTTAGATTGGTCTGCAATCACTAATGTATCAGCGTTTAATTTAACTTCTTTACCGTCTAATAGCGTTAACTTTTCATCTTGCTCTGCAAGGCGAACTTCAATACCACCATCCAGTTTAGTTAAATCAAATGCGTGCATTGGATGACCAAACTCAAGTAATACGTATTGCGTGATATCAACTACAGCATCAACACTGCGCACACCACAACGACGTAGTTTTTCAACCATCCAAAGTGGTGTTGTTGCATTTTGATTAATGCCTTTAATGACACGGCCAAGATAACGTGGACATGCTTCAGGTGCTTGTAAATTAATAGCGACTTGGTCATCAATAGTGACATCAACATTGTTCCAAGTTACTGGTGTTGCTTCAATGCTATTTAATACGGCTACTTCACGAGCAAGACCTGCAATACCTAAACAATCAGCACGGTTTGCTGTTAAATCAACATCAATGATCACGTCATTAAGTTGTAAGTATTCACGAACACATTGACCGATAGGTGCATCTAAAGGTAATTCGATAATCCCTTCTGCACTGTCAGCCATGCCTAACTCTGACTCACTACACAACATACCAAATGATGGTTGACCGCGAAGTTTTGCTTTTTTAATTTTAAAATCGCCCGGTAAAACAGCACCGACAACGGCAACCGCTACTTTTAACCCTAAACGACAGTTTTTAGCGCCACAAACGATATCGATTAATTCATCTTCACCGATATTGATTTTAGTGACTTGTAATTTATCTGCATCAGGATGTGGACCACATTCGACAACTTCACCAACAAGTACTTTACTAAACTCGCCAGCAACAGGCTCTACGTCATCAACTTCAAGACCGGCCATTGTAATTTGGTGCTGTAGTGCTTCAGAACTAATTTCTGGGTTAACCCATTCGCGTAACCAAGCTTCACTGAATTTCATTATTAATAACCCTTATTTGAATTGCTTGAGGAAACGAAGATCGTTTTCAAAGAAAGAACGTAAATCATTTACGCCATAACGCAGCATTGTTAAACGCTCAATACCCATACCAAAAGCAAAACCTGAGTATTTCTCTGGATCAACACCCATCGATTTTAATACGCTTGGGTGTACCATTCCACAACCTAATACTTCTAACCAACCGTTCTTACCTTTCACATCAACTTCAGCAGAAGGTTCAGTGAATGGGAAGTAAGATGGACGGAAACGAATCTCTAAATCTTCTTCAAAGAAGTTATGTAAGAAATCGTTCAAAATACCTTTAAGCTGTCCAAAACTAACGTTTTCAGCAATCATCAAGCCTTCAACCTGATGGAACATTGGTGTGTGTGTTTGGTCGTAATCGTTACGGTAAACACGGCCAGGAGAAATAATACGTACTGGTGGCTCTTGTTTTTCCATCGTACGAATCTGAACACCAGATGTTTGTGTGCGTAATACTAAATCAGGATTAAAATAGAAAGTATCGTGATCAGCACGTGCTGGATGATGAGGCGGAATGTTTAACGCATCAAAGTTATGGTAACCATCTTCAACTTCAGGACCATCTTTAACCTCAAAACCTAATTCACTAAAGAACTCAACAATACGCTCTGTTGTACGTGTTACTGGGTGAATATTACCTTGCTTTGAACCGCGACCAGGTAAAGTGACATCGATAGTTTCAGACGCTAATTTTTCATTTAAAATCGCTTCTTCCATACCCTTTTTACGTTCAACTAAAACAGCTTGAATCGCTTGTTTAGCTTGATTGATCATTTGTCCAGCAGCTGGTTTTTCAGCAGGCGGTAATTTGCCTAAGCCTTTCATTTGTTCAGTCATTAAGCCTTTTTTGCCAAGATACTGTAAACGAATTTCTTCTAATTCATTGGTATCCGCGGCGTTTTCGATCTGTTGTTGCGCATTAGCAACGATTTCATCTAGATGCTGCATTTGATTACTCTACTTTAGACAAGTGATAAAAAATATGGGTGTAATTTTACGCAGTTCAAAATGATATGGCTAGTGCTGAGGACGGTTTGCAGGCGATAAAACGCTGGAATTGAACATTTATTTCACGTTCAAGCCAGCGCTTATTAAAGACAGGTAAAATATAGACTTATAATACCGTCCAAGTTTGCGTTAATAATAGTTTATCTTGGTCATAAAGTTGGCCCGTAAATCGATCGCCTTTATTCACTTTACCAACGCCTTTCGGAGTGCCCGTCATTAATATATCGTTTGTTTCAAAAGACATAAACTCATTAACAGCAACGACTATTTGTGCCGGTTTATAAATCATTAATTCATAATTAGCTTGTTGAATAATGTCATCATTAATTAATAAGACTAAACTTAATGATTCCACTTTATTGTCAATAGCGACAAACTCAGAGAATACCGCTGAAGCATCAAAAGCTTTCGCTCTTTCCCAAGGTAAGCTTTTGCTTTTTAATACACTTTGCACTTCACGTTTAGTCAGGTCTAAGCCAATACCAGCGCCAATAAATTTATTATTTTCTATGATCAAAGACAGCTCAGCTTCATAATGAATGGCATCAACGGCATGTGTTTTGATATCCGTTGAAATAGCAGAATTTGGCTTTACAAAAATAACAGGTTCAGTCGGCACTTCATTATTCAATTCAGCAATATGTTCAACATAGTTACGACCAATACACACTACTTTTGATGGTGTGATTTGTTGTCCATTTAATAATACAGTTTGCATATCAATTTCCTTTTCTCATATTTTATATCAGACCTTTTTATAGGTTTATGCCGATTACATTAAATATGTTATCTAAATTTTGCGCTGGAAAAACAGTCCAATTCAAGGCGTAAATGACCATTACGATAATATTAGCTAACGGTAATCGCCCCTTTGAACAGCGTGAAATAATTATTAGTCGTCACCTCTGCTAACTCATCAAAAGAAACACCTTTTAATTCCGCCACAAATTTAGCAACATCATGAGTATAAGCGGGCTCATTTTCTTGGCCGCGATGTGGAACAGGTGCAAGATAAGGTGAATCGGTTTCAACTAATAATCTATCTAACGGTACCGCTTTAATCACTTCTTGCAGCTCTTTGGCATTTTTGAATGTAACAATGCCAGACACTGAAATATAGAAGCCCATTTTCATTGCTTCTTCCGCCATTTCAATCGACTCAGTAAAACAATGTAATACACCACCGACTTGCTCAGCGCCTTCTTCACGAAGAATATCTAAGGTATCTTGACGTGCACCACGAGTATGGATAATAAGCGGTTTATTAAGCTGTTTAGCCACTCTGATTTGTTTACGAAATGCATCAATCTGCCATTCTTTTGTTTCAGGGGAATAAAAGAAGTCTAATCCAGTTTCACCTACCGCTACGACTTTATCTGAACTTGCATATTCAAGTAATAATGCTTCATCCATTACTGCATCCTTGTATAAAGGATGGACACCACAAGTGCTAGACACTTGTTTATAAGGGGCAATCATTTCAGCCATCGCTGGATAGTCATCTAACGTTACGCAAACACTTAATAAGTGCGTAATGCCTTGTACTTGTGCTTTGTTGATAACGTCTGCAATATTCTTGTGTTTTTCTTTATAATCTAAACGGTCAAGATGACAATGAGAATCTACTAACATGCTTTATTTTCCTTAAATTCATTTTTTATTTTTATCAATAATGCGTTAATCAACAGTTCTTTTTTTAGTGATGAATGACTGGTTAATAAACTACGAGTCTTTAATATTTCAGTACTTAATACACGTAAACTTTTGTAAGAGAGCTGCGCTTGCCAAAGTTGTAATTGTGGCAATGCAAAATAGTAAATAGCATCTTCATTAAGTTGATTATTGTTTAGTTTTAACTTATGAATATCATGTAATAAATGAAAAACCAATAGTAAATTTTGCTCTACGTCTTTAACCAGTAATTGTGAGAATGAGAACAAATGAATAGGTTGATATAACAAATTAAACAACCCTTCAACGCATTGCCGACGTGTATCAAGAGACGCATCTTGTTCAAGCTCTTTTAAGTGATTAAGCAAAGCTAATGGACTATTTTGAAACCAACGCAATACCCCATAATCACTTACTTGATACCCTAGCGCATATAACCAATCGATTAATGTCTGATCATCTGGACTATGTATATGTGTTTGTTGCAAACGACTCAATAATGTCGGCATTAATTGGTGATGGGTACGCGCCAACAAAATAAGGTAACTGTCACCTTGTGGTTCTTCAAGTGTTTTTAATAGTGCATTAGCAGCCGCTTCCGTTAACTGATCAACCCCTTTAATCAAGACCACTTTATTATTGCCTAACTGAGGTCGTTCGTTCAGTTTTTCAGTTAATAAACGTACTTGGTCAATACCAATCGATTTGTTTTTTTCGGCTTCTAACAAATGAAAATCAAGATGATTATTCGCGCTGATTAAACGGCAAGAATGACACTCAAAACAAGCGTCATTTTCTCTTTTATCGGTGCACAATAAAAACTGTGCTAATTGCTTTGCTAACTTATATTTACCAATACCGGCACTACCTGTGAATAATAAACCATGGGCAAAACGCCCTTCATGATAAGTATTTTGTAGCTTTTGATAAAAAGGAGTCAGCCAAGGTGTCGTGACATTATCAAAAATAACCTCAGCATTATCTGTATCTTGCACTTCTTTCATAGTAGGCATTTATAAACTCGCTAACCAAGTATCAAGTTGTTGCTTAATGGCGGTTTCTACGTCAGTAAATGATTGGCTTGCATCAATACAAACCGCGCTCGGTTCATCTGCAACTAATTGCTGAAATACGGCACGAGAGCGATTAAAAAAATCAATGGCTAAACGTTCAATGCGATCTAACTCTCCGCGACCACGTGCTCTGCTTAACCCTAGCTCAGGTTCAATATCTAAAAATAACGTAAAGTCAGCTTTGAAATCACCTAATGCTACTTGTTTAATATCGCGAATAAGATTTAAATCAATCCCGCGACCACCACCTTGATAAGCTAAAGAAGACCAGTTATGGCGATCACCAATAACGACTTTATTGTCTGCCAAAGCGGGTTTTATTTTATGTTCCACTAACTGGACACGAGCAGCGTACATAATTAATAACTCAGCTTTATCGTCTAACTGCTCATCGTCAACGTCCATTTTCACTATATCACGCATTTTTTCAGCTAATACGGTGCCGCCAGGTTCACGCGTCAATTCAATTTTCTGTTCAGAGATACCTTTGCTGATTAACCAGTCTTGAATATATTGAATCGCAGTACTTTTGCCTGCGCCTTCTAAACCTTCAATGACAATAAATTTACCGGCTAATTTTTGTTGTGCTGACATATTACATTCCTCGAATATATTTATTTACAGCACGATTGTGCTCTCTTAAATTTTTTGAGAAATAAGAAGTGCCATCCCCTTTACTCACAAAATATAGGTACTTGGTTGTTGCTGGGTGTAATGCAGCATAAAGCGCTTCTTCACTAGGCATTGCAATCGGTGTTGGCGGTAAACCGTTAATGGTATAAGTGTTATAAGCGGTTTTTTCTTGCAAATCTTTTTTACGAATGCGGCCATTATAACGATCGCCCATGCCGTAAATAACTGTTGGATCAGTTTGTAAACGCATTCCTATTTTTAGACGATTGACAAAAACTGATGAAATCTTATCGCGGTCATTGGCTAAACCACTTTCTTTTTCGATAATTGACGCCATGATCAACGCTTCATAAGGGGTTTTATAAGGTAAGTTTTTGTCTCTTTCCGCCCATAATTTTTCTAATACACGTTGTTGATGAAGATAGGCTTTTTTTACAATACTAAATGCGCTCATATCAGCAGTGTAATGATAAGTTTCAGGGAACAATAACCCTTCTAATTTAGTAGAAGAACTCTCTAAAGCGGTCAATAATTCTTGTTCTGTTTTTTGTAACGGTTGAATGTGCTCGGCATTAGTAAAAATAGCCTGCCAGTCTTTATAAGTACTGCCTTCGACAAAGGTCAATTTAAATTGGAATTCATGCCCACTGGTCAGGATCACCAAAATTTGTTCTAGAGAAGCCCCTTTGGGAAGCTCATAAGTACCAGATTTTATTTTTGTTAATTCAGGTCTTAATTTTGAGATGACCTTCCACCAACGTTGACTATCTAGTAAACCTTGATTGATTAACTGTGGTGCTAAATGAGAGAAATAACTACCATCTGCTAAGGTAAATAATTGTGTTTCTTGTACTCTCGGGGAACCTAAGTAAGTGTCTATTTGTTGTTTTGACCACAGTAATGCTGCGGCTATTATTAAACAGAGAAATAATAAAACGAACCCTATTTTCTTCATCATTGTTGCTGACTTCCTTGCTTAAGTATTACTTGTAATTCAGTTATTCGTTGTAACTGTTGTTGGCTATAACTTTTTTCTTGATATTGTTTCACAGGCACAATCCCCATCAAAGCATTAGATAGAAAAAGACAAGAGGCTTGATTTACATCTTCTAAAGATATTTCTTTTTCGACAACCTTAATGGCACTATGTTGCATAATACGTTCACGCATCACTCCCGCCACACCACAAAAATCTAATTTAGGTGTTACCCATTGACCATTGAGATAAATAAATACATTAGCACTACAGGCTTCAATAACATTTCCAAGCTCATCACAAACTAATCCTTCAACGGCATTTAAAGCTGCGAGTTCTCGTTTAATGAAGACTTGTTCTAATCTTGCTAATGATTTTAAACCAGCAAGTTGTTTATTACGCCCTAGTTGACTAGCGCATTGTACAATATTGATCCCTTGCTGTTGCCATTGTAAATAAGTATCAGGAAAAACGGAAAGGCTGATAATACGCTGAACATCATTACAACCTTCTGCACTGTAACCTCGCCCACCACTTCCCCTGGTCAGCATTAATTTTAATACATAGTGAGGTTGATCCAACACAGCCTTAGCGGCTGTAAAAACTTCTTGTTGAAGTTGCTGCCAATCAATATCAGGAAAAAAAAGACGGGCGCTTCCGTTTTGTAAACGCGCTAGATGAAGTGACCAATCAATGACTTCACCAAACTCAATTTTTATGGTGGAGAATAAACCATCACCATAAGCGAGCCCTCGATCTGCTGCATTAATTTTATTATTTTCTAGTCCGTTAATTAACATCTACTTATCACTAATTTTTATAATTTCATTGATGAAGTTGAGTATACCGATCCTACTTTATTTATAATATGGTTAACGTTTATAAAATTTAGATATAAAAAAACCTGATCGATTAAATCAGGTTTTTAATTGTCTAAAGCATTAGAAAAACTAGATACGTTTAAAGATTAACGTACCGTTTGTTCCACCAAAACCAAATGAATTTGATAATGCATATTCAATGTGTGAAGGACGCGCCTTACCATCGGTAACATAATCTAAATCACAACCTTCGCTTGGATTTTTAAGGTTAATCGTTGGCGGAGCCACTTGATCTTTAATGGCTAATACACTGAAGATTGCTTCAATTGCACCAGCAGCACCTAATAAATGCCCTGTCATTGACTTAGTTGAGCTCATCATCACAGAGTTTGCAGCGTCACCCCAAATACCTTTAACAGCTTGAGTTTCAGCAATATCACCAGCAGGAGTAGAAGTACCGTGTGCATTGATATATTGAATATCAGTAGCTTCGATACCAGCATCTCTAATCGCATTTTTCATTGATAAGGCTGCACCAGCACCACTTTCTGGTGGTGACGTCATATGGTAAGCATCGCCGCTCATACCAAAACCAACAAATTCAGCATAGATTTTTGCGCCACGTGCTTTTGCATGTTCGTATTCTTCAATCACTAATACACCTGCGCCATCACCTAATACAAAACCATCACGTGACTCGTCCCATGGACGACTCGCTGTTTCTGGAGAATCATTGCGTGTAGATAAAGCACGTGCAGCACCAAAGCCACCCATACCCATTTCTGTTGATGCTTTTTCTGCACCACCAACAAACATCACATCAGCATCACCGTATTGAATCATACGAGCACCTAAACCGATACTATGTGTACCTGTTGTACAGGCTGTTGTTACTGCAATATTAGGACCTTTTAGGCCTTTATTGATAGAAACATGACCAGAAATCATATTAATAATAGTAGCAGGTACAAAGAATGGGCTGATTTTACGAGGACCACTTTTTGCAAAGTTATCTTTATTCGCTTCGATAATACCTAAACCACCGATACCAGAACCGATCGCAACACCAATACGCTCTGCATTTTCATCAGTCACTTCAAGACCTGAATCTTGAAATGCTTGCTCAGCAGCAGCAACACCATACTGGATAAATAAATCCATTTTACGCGCTTCTTTCTTTGGCATATATTCTTCGACATTAAAGTCTTTGATTAGGCCAGCAAACTTAGTGGAGAATTTTTCAGTATCAAAATGTTCGATATTTGAAATCCCACTTTTGCCTGCTTGTACTGCCTGCCATGATTGCTCTACCGTATTGCCGACTGGCGATATCATACCTAAACCGGTTACTACAACTCGACGCTTTGACACTAGACTCTCCTAAATGAAGCTTTAAAAACAATAACTAAACACTTTCTATAAAATACTTAGATATTATTTCAAATTAATTATTGTTGGTTGGAAAAATTTATCTTTAGAACACTTTTTATTGTCAGAAAAATTTATCTTTAGAAAACTTTATCTTTAGAAAACAAAAGGCGGTCAGAAGACCGCCTTTTAGAAATTTTCTACACATTAAAGTGAAGAATTAACCGTTGTTAACAACGTAATCAATAGCAGATTGAACAGTAGTGATTTTCTCTGCTTCGTCATCTGGGATCTCTGTATCGAATTCTTCTTCAAGAGCCATTACAAGCTCAACTGTGTCTAGTGAATCAGCACCAAGATCGTCAACGAAAGAAGCTTCGTTTTTAACTTCGTCAAGTTGAACACCTAACTGTTCAACGATGATGTTTTTTACGCGTTCTTCGATATTGCTCATTTTTTATCTTCCTTTGTAATTACGCTTTTGCGTTAAGTTGCGGTAGTTTATTCTATCGCGTTTAATATTCAAGTATTCTATCACTGGTTAGACCAGTATTTTAAGATTTTAATCAATAAATTAGTAGAATATCTATCTTTTTTTAGCTTAATTGCTTAACAGAGTTTGTCAACAACTAGACCATGTACATACCACCGTTAACATGAATAGTTTCACCGGTGATATAAGCAGCGCCTTCAGAAGCTAAAAACACAACTGTAGCAGCGATTTCTTTAGGATCGCCTAAACGACCTGCAGGCACATTTGTTAATGTTGCGGCACGTTGATCTTCATTCAACGCTTTAGTCATATCAGTTTCGATAAAACCTGGCGCCACTGTATTAACAGTAATACCACGACTTGCAACTTCACGTGCTAAAGATTTAGTAAAACCAATTACACCAGCTTTTGCAGCAGCATAGTTAGCTTGACCAGCATTACCCATTGTACCTACTACTGAACCAATATTAATAATTCGACCAGCGCGCTTCTTCATCATAGGACGAAGTGCCGCTTTACTCAATTTAAAAATAGGTGTTAAGTTAGTACCGATAATGTCATCCCATTCTGCATCTTTCATGCGCATTAATAGGTTGTCACGCGTGATACCAGCATTGTTAACTAATACGTCAACACTACCGAATTCTTTCTTAATCTCAGCAAATAGTCCATCTATTGATTCAGTTTCAGTCACGTTTAATACAAAACCTTTACCTGCATCACCTAAATATTCACTAATCGCAGCAGCGCCACTTTCGCTAGTTGCTGTACCCAGTACCGTTGCACCTAATGCAACAAAACTTTCAGCAATTGCACGCCCAATACCACGACTTGCACCAGTGATTAATACTACTTGATCTTGCATACTCATCATTATTCTCCTTTAACAGCAGCTAATGCAGCCGCTAAACTTGCTGTGTCATTAATTGCTTGTGCCGTAAAACTTTTATCGATACGACGAACTAAACCGCTTAATACTTTTCCAGGACCCGCTTCAACTTGTAAGTTAATGCCTTTCTCTGCCATTTTAACGATAATATCTGTCCAACGAACTGGGCAGTATAATTGACGAACCAATGCATCTTTAATTTTGTCAGCATCCGTTTCAATTGCGACATCAACATTGTTAATAACAGATATCGTTGGTGTATTAAATTGTACTGTTTGTAATGCAATTGCCAACTCATCTGCGGCAGGTTTCATTAATGCACAGTGTGAAGGAACAGAAACGGGTAAAGGTAAAGCACGTTTTGCACCCGCTTCTTTACATAACACACCCGCACGTTCTACCGCATCTTTATTACCAGCAATAACTACTTGGCCAGGCGAGTTAAAGTTAACAGGAGAAACGACTTCGCCTTGCGCAGCTTGCTCACATGCAGCTTTAATTTCAGCATCGCCCAAACCAATAATCGCATACATTGCGCCAACACCAGCAGGAACAGCTTGTTGCATTAGTTGACCACGAAGCTCTACTAATTTTAATGCATCTTTAAAATCGATAACACCAGCACAAACCAATGCAGAATATTCACCTAGGCTATGCCCGGCGATAGTCGTTGGTTGCTCACCACCCATTTCAGCCCAAACACGCCAAACAGCAACTGATGCAGCTAATAATGCGGGTTGAGTTTTATCTGTTTGATTTAAAGCTTCTACAGGCCCTTCTTGACATAATGTCCAAAGGTCATAACCTAAAGCGTCACTTGCTTCTTTAAATGTATCAATTACAACAGGATGTGTAGCCGCTAAATCAGCTAACATACCTAAGCTTTGTGAGCCTTGGCCAGGAAAGGCAAATGTAAAGTTTGTCATCTTTAATTCCTAAATTTTCTATTATTACTTTTGTAATGTTTTTAAAATAAACTCGTCTTATGCTTGTATAGCTACTTAACGACTTAGTTGTGTAACTACATAACTACAAGTGCACTACCCCAAGTAAAACCACCACCAAATGCTTCTAATAAAACAAGCTGGCCAGGTTTAATTTTACCACTTCTTACCCCTTCGTTTAAGGCAAGTGGTACTGAAGCTGCTGAAGTATTACCATGCTTATCAAGCGTCAAAATAACTTGATCCATAGACATACCTAGTTTTTTCGCTGTCGCAGCAATAATACGTTGATTCGCTTGATGAGGAACTAACCAATCCAACTGATCTTTTTCAATATTATTAGCGGCTAAAGTATCAACGACAACTTGGCTTAATTTTTTAACAGCGACTTTAAATACTTCATTACCAGCCATTGTTAAATATGAGTTAGTCAATGTATCTTCTTTGCCTCTCGCTACATTAGGTAGTTTGAGTAAATCTCCAAATCGACCATCAGCATTGATATGAGTAGATAAAATACCAGGTTCTTCAGTAGCAGTTAATACAACCGCACCGGCACCATCGCCAAATAAAATAATAGTACTTCTATCTTCTGGATCACAGGTATTAGCTAACGCATCAGCACCAATAACTAATATATTTTTTGCGCCACCCGCTTTAATAAAGTTATCAGCAACACTTAACGCATAAGTAAAGCCAGCACAAGCTGCTGATACATCAAACGCAGGAATATCATATATACCTAACAAGTTTTGTACTTCACAAGCGGCCGAAGGGAAAGCATTGTGATTACTTGTGGTTGCCACAATAATTAAATCTAAATCACTTGCTTCCATATTCGCGGCTTGTAAAGCTTGCTCTCCAGCTTGTTTGCCCATGAAAGCTATCGTTTCTTGTTCATTAGCAATGCGACGTTCTTTTATACCAGTACGTACAGTGATCCATTCATCACTTGTATCAACCATCTTTTCCAAGTCTTGGTTGGTGCGTACTGTTGTTGGTAAATAACTACCCGTACCTATAATTTTGCTATTCATGTGATAAACAATCTCGCTCTGCTAAGACAGATTCCAACCTTGCGCTGATGCAAGCAGGTATCTGCCATTGAATTTCTTTAATTGCTTGTTCTATTGCATAAGTAAATGCTTCTACATTTGCACTACCATGACTTTTTACAACAATGCCACGTAACCCAATCAAACTGGCACCATTATACAGATCTGGATGCAAATGTTTTAATTGGTTTTTTATAATTGGATTCAACAACTTACCAAGCAATCGACTATACCAAGTTGCATCCATTGCTTTTTGTAATTGCGCTAAAAATACACGCCCCATCCCTTCATAGCTTTTCAGTGCAATATTACCGCTGAAACCATCAGTTACAACGACATCCGCACGACCATCAAACAACTCGTTAGCTTCTATATAACCGATATAGTTTATATATTCAGTATTAGCCAACAAATTTGCACAGTGTTTTATCGTATCATTGCCTTTGTTAGTCTCACGACCAACATTCAATAATGAAACCGATGGAGCGCTTAATTGCTCCACTTTTTCACACAATACACTGCCCATTAATGCAAAATTAAATAACGTATCACAACCACATTGAAGGTTCGCCCCTAAATCCATTAAGTAACTATGCCCGCCACGATTATTAGGTAGCGCTGAAACTAATGCTGGACGAGAAATCCCCTCAAGTGTTTTTAAAGTGTGCTTAGCTAATAACATAAGCGCCCCTGTATTACCGGCACTCACACAAGCATCCGCATCACCCCTCGCCACTAATTGTAACGCAACGAGCATTGAAGACTGAGATCGATGACGTAATACAGAAACAGGATCATCTTCCATTGATATGGTTTCTGGTGCGTGCATAAATTTGACTCGAGGGTGTTCAAGTAACTGATATTGCTTTAATAAAGGGGATATTATTTGGTTATCACCAACAATAGTGATGTATAAATTGGGGTGTAATAGTAAGGATTTCGAACTTGCAGGTAAAGAAATATGGGGGCCAAAATCTCCCCCCATGGCATCAAGCGCAATGGTAAAGTTACGCAAAGTAATAACTTACTTTTCGATGACTTTTTTGCCTTTGTAGAAGCCGTCAGCAGTAACGTGATGACGACGGTGAGTTTCACCAGAAGTACTATCAACAGTTAAAGTTGGTGCACTTAGTGCATCATGTGAACGACGCATACCGCGTTTTGAAGGAGTCTTACGACTTTTTTGTACTGCCATTTTAAAAATTCCTGCTTGTTACTTGAGCTTTAGCTGAGCTAGCGCATCAAATGGGTTAGGACGTTCTTGTTCTTCTTCAATTTCGCCGAAGGTACTTTCGTACTCACCATATTTACAATCTTCAATTGCATGTTTCGCAATTTGAGGAAGTGTTAATAATAGCTCGTCTTCAACTATTTGATGAAGATTTACCTCCCCATTTTCATCGTAATAAATGGGTTCATAAACGTCTGGTAAATTATTTTCCTGTTCTTTATTAAGAACGGGACAATACGTAAATTCAGCTTCGCACTGATAAATCATAGGCTCATTGCACCGTTGACAAGTGAGTTCTACTGCGACGCTTGCTTTACCATTGAATATTTTCAGCTTTTGCTGATCAACATCAAAGGCAAAATAAGTATCGATATCAGATTGAATACTGATTGTTGACTCTATTAATCTGCTTAATAAAGATTTGTCTAGGCTAGCTAGTATCTCTAATCTGTTATTAGCAGCGCGAACAGAATCAACGCTAATCGGTAGTTTAACCTTTTGCATGGTGGCGAATAATATAGATAGAGTTCAATATAGTCAAAGAAAAAGCGTTATTTTTCTTAAGTTTTTATTCAGCTATCGCTTTATTCTTTCGTAGTCCTTAAAATAAACTTATTTTTATACTTAAGTAAGGTCTATTATGCCACAAAAGCTAGTGTTAGCATCGACTTCACCGTTTAGAAAACAGTTGCTAGAAAAACTGCATCTAGACTTTTCCACAGCTAACCCACAGGTTAACGAAGACGAATTGCCAGGAGAAACGGCAGTTCAATTAGTAGAAAGGCTCGCAATTGCAAAAGCCCAAGCAGTGGTTAGTGATTTTCCAGATGCCTTAATCATAGGATCAGACCAAGTTTGCTTAAACAACGGTAAAATATTAGGGAAGCCTGGTAACTTTGAAAATGCCTTTAAGCAATTAAAAGCGGCTAGTGGTCAACATGTCACTTTTTACACCGGGCTCGCCGTCGTTAATGGTAAAACAGGTCAGGTCCATTCTTTAGTTGAACCCTTTGAAGTGTATTTCCGAGCGTTATCAGATCAGATGATTACTAACTATCTGAATAAAGAACAACCTTATAATTGCGCCGGTAGTTTTAAAAGTGAAGGTTTTGGTATTAGTTTATTCAGTCGCTTTGAAGGTAAAGATCCAAATAGTTTAATCGGCTTACCACTGATTTCTTTGATTGAATTGTTAGAAAAGGAAGGGTTAGGTGTACTTTAATTTTACTTACTAATATAGAAAATTAGCAAACAACATTAGTAAACAACAAATAACCAGTAGAATTAGGTTTGAACGCTGAGAGTATAGTGTTCGCCTTTCTCTACTCAAATAAACATAAGATAAGTAGGTAACATGACACCAGAAACACTTCCTATAAAAGTCATTGCCGACCAAACATTTTCCAGTGCACTTTCCCCTTTATTAAATAAATTAGAAATGTGGATTAACTTTCAAGCATTAAAAGCGGGTTGGTATGGTAATGAAACTTGTATTTTGTCTTTTCATTTCACATTAGTTAGAGCGTTAACAGACGATCTACAATTTATAAGTAAAGAAATGAAGACAAAAATAAATAAAGAGGATTGGATTTTTGATAACAATATTGCCTATTGCTATCAACCAAAGAACTTAACCACCAACGCGTATATTGCCGTTGCTGATTTAATCAAAACAAAAACCAACATTGAATCTGAAATTAAAAATCGTTTAATTCAAGTCATCAATATCATTGCAAAACAGCACGCTTTAACGCCCTTAGGTTAGCCTTTGATTGTACTTTCTACCTCTTATTCTATTTGTTAATCAGTAAACGCTGAATAATAACCAAAGTAAACAATCTAATTTCCCCCCCCCTTCTTTATCACTTATCTTAAACATTCTCCCGACTACCCATTATATTTTCAAAGAGAATACATATCATAATAAATAACCACTGGAGTTATTGGTTAAAGCAATCATTTGGACAAATGGGGGCAAACTTAAGACATTTGGTTGCCTTAATCACTAAATAGTCCCTTATATTAAGCCAGTAATTATTAAGGATTTAGTAAAAATAGCTTTGTAGTGATTGGTTTGATTGTGTTTAGTTAATTAAGTTTAGTTAATTAAGTTTAGTTAATTAACTCTGCACATGATATTTCACCACATCGCTTATCATTTACTTAAAAATTAAAAAAGAAAATAATACTCATTGAGGAAAAAGCACATGACGTTATCACAAACACAACCTAAATCTATGTCTCTTTATTACTATGACGCCTGTCCTTATTGTGTAATGACACGTAAAGCAATACAAAAACTGGGTGTTGATATTGAACCGAGAAACATTCAGCAGAATAATCAACATCGAAGTGATTTGATCCAAGGTGGTGGTAAAAAGCAAGTACCCTGTTTACGTATTGAACATAGCAATGGTGAAACTCAATGGTTATATGAGTCGAGTGATATTGTTAATTTTATATCGCAGTAAGATTAATTGAAGTTTAAAATTAAAAGTTTTGATTAAGACATTACAGATAAAATGTAACCTAATAAGAATCAACCTTATGTTTACTTTTCTTAGTTAAACAAACATAAGGTTATTTTTTCTATCAAGTAAAATAACTACACTATAATGACTCGCCCAGTTAATCAGTTAATCAGTTAATCAGTTAATCAGTTAATCAAAAGATAATTACCCAACAGACAAAAGCCGCTCGTGTAATTTTGTCACTTGGTCACGTAATTGTGCTGCTTTTTCAAACTCTAAATCTTTAGCAAATGCGAACATCTGTTTTTCAATTTTTGCAATCTCTTTTAAAATATCTTGCTCTGTACGTAACGGCTTCTTAGCGTTATATGAACCACCATTTTCTGCTACATTAAGAGGTGTGATGTTACTTTTTGGTTGAGGTTTTTGACCTAACTGCATGACGTCAGTGACTTCTTTCGATAAACCTTTAGGTTCAATGCCATTGGCTTTATTAAAGTCATCCTGCAATATTCGTCTATCTTCTGTAACTTTAATGGCTTTACGCATTGATTCAGTAATTCTATCCGCATAAAGAATCGCTTTCCCTTCTAAATTACGTGCGGCTCTCCCCATGGTTTGAATTAATGAACGTTCAGAACGTAGGAAGCCTTCTTTATCTGCATCTAAAATAGTCACTAAAGATACTTCAGGAATATCTAACCCTTCACGAAGTAAGTTAATGCCGATCAGCACATCAAATATACCTAAACGTAAGTCTCGAATAATTTCAACCCGCTCAACCGTATCAACATCAGAATGTAAATAACGCACTTTAACACCATGTTCGCTTAAGTATTCCGTTAAATCTTCAGCCATACGCTTGGTTAGTGTGGTGACTAAAACTCGCTCATTTTTTGGAACACGAATATTAATTTCAGATAATAAGTCATCTACCTGAGTTGCAACTGGACGTACTTCGATAATTGGGTCTAACAAACCAGTAGGACGAATTACCTGCCTGATAATATCGCCCTGTGATTTATTTATTTCATAATCACTCGGTGTAGCAGAAACATAAATAGTTTGTGGTGCTAATTTTTCAAATTCTTCAAACTTTAACGGGCGATTGTCTAACGCTGAAGGTAAACGGAAACCATAATTAACTAAGTTTTCTTTTCGGGATCGGTCACCTTTATACATCGCGCCAATTTGCGGCACGGTAACATGACTTTCATCGATGACTAATAAGCCATTACTAGGCAGGTAATCAAATAATGTCGGTGGTGCTTCTCCTATTCCACGGCTAGACAAATAACGTGAATAGTTTTCAATACCAGAACAATAACCTAGTTCATTCATCATCTCTAAATCATACAAAGTACGTTGTGAAATCCGTTGCTCTTCTATCAGTTTATTTTCAGCCAAGAAGGTTTTCTTACGATCTTGTAATTCTTCTTTGATACCTTCTATTGCTTTAAGAATTTGCTCTTTAGGCGTTACATAGTGAGTTTTAGGAAAGATAGTAGTACGAGAGAGCTGTTCGATTTGTTGACCGGTTAATGGATCAAATATACTAATATTTTCCACTTCATCATCGAATAACTCTATTCTAATTGCTTGCTTTTCTGAATCAGCAGGGAAAATATCAACCACTTCCCCACGCACACGGAAAGTACCACGGCTTAACTCTGTTTCATTACGAGTATATTGAATGTCTACTAAGCGTTGTAAAATTTCTCTACTAGAAATTATTTCACCCACACTAATATGTAACATCATTTTTAAATAAGACTGTGGATCACCTAAACCATAAATCGCAGAAACTGATGCAACTAACACCACATCATCGCGCTCTAATAACGCTTTTGTTGCGGATAAACGCATCTGCTCTATATGTGCATTTACTGCGGCATCTTTTTCTATAAAGGAATCTGAACTAGGTACATAAGCTTCAGGTTGGTAATAGTCATAATAAGAAACAAAGTATTCGACAGCATTGTTTGGAAAAAAAGCTTTCATTTCTCCGTATAATTGCGCGGCAAGTGTTTTATTTGGAGCAAGAATTAAGGTGGGTTTGTTTAATTGAGCAATAGTATTCGCTAAGGTAAATGTTTTACCAGACCCCGTCACACCAAGTAACGTTTGAAACGCAAGACCAGACTCTATGCCCTCTACCAATTTTGTAATCGCTTGTGGTTGATCTCCTGCTGGAGTAAATGGACAAACTAGCTCAAACGGTTTACTCATAGATCCTCATTATATCTCTTGATTTATTGGTTAATCTTAACATTACTAATAGCGAATAGACTGATCGTTTTTAAAAATAAAATATAAATGCAGATCAGCTCTAAATAGAAAACCGATGAAAATAGAGGTTACATAAATATCTAATACTGAATCAGCTATTTTCATTAACAAAATTGCTACAAAATGACCATAAAAAGCCTTCAACATTAATAAAAAAGATTCAGTGACTTAATAGACAGAGCACTCTAGTTGGATATATTAAACAAATATAGCGTTCATTAAATAAGCAATTAAGATTCCTTAAAGGAAAACTTTGTCAATATAAATAAATATATTTATTCCGTAAATATTAACAGAAATCTATTGACACACTAAAAAACAAAAGAGATATTGAAGAGAACTTTAAAAACCTAAAAAAAACCACTTGACGATTATAACTCATTGAAATAAAAAGACTATTTTTTACGGTTAAAAATAACTCGATCTAATCAAACCCAAGTGATATCAAGGGTTTCAGTACGTTCTTCTTTAACTTCCCACAGAGTTATCCACAGAAAAAGTGGATAACCACCGCTAGCCTAGATTTCATCAGTGTTACAGAAAGATTAAGTTAATATGACGAAGATCTCATATCAAAAAAATTCGGTAACATTGTTCATATTTTACATAAATTGTTTTTATAAACTCATGAACCAATTTATTTATTGAACATGGAAAATAATAGGTATTTACAAGATAAAATAGCTTATTTGATGGAAAAAGCGCTTTTGAAAAATGATTACAACTTAAAATTAAACCAATTAGTCATTATGTTCAGATTTATTAATTCGCTTAAATATTAGGTTTGTTATGATGTGCTTTTAATTCTCTTATTAGGATCTTAAAATGTTTAACGCTTTTTTCAAACCATTATTAATAATCACCAGTTTATTAACATTAATCAGTTGTACTTCAACACCTTCTTATACCAATATTATGCCTGAACTTAATATTGAAAAAGGGGCTTATACTTTTACAAACCCACAGCCTTGGAAAATTAATAGTCAAGATGAGCGAGTAGCACGCCACTTGATCGAAATAGTCGATGGCGATAATGTTGCACAGTTAATTAATGAACAACAATCTTTGCGCTTATTAATTGAAAAAAGCTTAACGCAAGCTTGGTTAGATAATAAGTTGAAAATAGATCACACGAGTGATTACAAAATAGATATTAAGTTAGTGAAAGCACTCGCAACAGTCACAGAGAACACAGCAAGTTATGATGTATCATCACAAATGATGGTTAAAGTAGCTTTAACTCATCAAGGTCAGTCTTTCATCAAGTTATTTCGTGCAAATAAACAATGGGATGCCGCTTTCTCAGCTAACATTGCAGACATTACTAAACGTATGAATAAGCAATTATCGCTTTTATTAAAACAAATTGTTGAAGACCAAGAGCTAAACGAACAGATGCAACAATTTTAATTCACTGTTATGTTAGAAATATTCCAAACAATAACTTAATATTACGACGATTTTAAAATACCACTTTAAATTGATACTAGAGACTAAAACAAAAACAAGGGATCATCATGAAATACATTACGGCATTCATTCTATTATTAACCAGTCATGTAGCGCTAGCTGCCAATCCAAGTGTGGTGATTGATACCAATCAAGGACAAATGACTGTTGAGCTATATCCTGAAAAAGCACCTAAAACTGTGGCAAATTTTTTAGCTTATATTAAAAGAGATCAATTCAAAGCAACTACCTTTCACCGTGTCATTGAAGGTTTTATGATTCAAGGTGGTGGCTTCTCAGTATCTGGTCAACGTTTAGAAACACTTGCTTCTATTGAGAATGAATCTAAAAATGGACTGAGTAATGAACGAGGTACTATTTCAATGGCGCGTACTGGCAACCCACATTCAGCTTCACGTCAATTTTTTATTAATCAAAAAGACAACTCGTTTTTGGATGCAAGCACTAACAAATGGGGTTATGCAGTATTTGGTAAAGTAACGGCAGGGTTAGAAGTGGTTGATAAAATAGCTAACGTTACAACAGCAGCACAAGACAAGCCTGTTGAGCCTGTTATTATTAATAAAATTACATTAGTAAAAGATAGCGCAGAATAATACTGATTACATTAAATAAGTGATCTAAATTTTGCGCAGGAAAAATGACTTAGTTTAAAGCGTAAATTGAGCTAAATGGTTGTTCCCTTTACGAAATTTACAACGAAGAAATAAGTTATTTTAACAAGTAAAATAGATCAGTTAATTAGTGCGATTGGTATAATACGTTAATAAAATAATGTTATAGCCACAAAAAATGCGACTTAGTAGTCGCATTTTTTATAGTAAGAAGCAGCAATATCGTTAATCTATTCACTTAGCGATGAGCAAAGTGAATAGATCATCGAAAACTTACTTTAGTTTCGGTAATGTCACATTAACTTCTAATACTGACATATCATCATCTGCTTTATCATTAAATTCACATTTAACATCTTCAGACGAAATATCCATATATTTACGGATAACAGCGACTAATTCTTTTTGTAATTCAGGCATATATGAAGGGACATCAAAACTAGAGTGCTCATGAGCAACAATAATTTGTAAGCGATCCTTTGCTAATTTTGCAGTACCTTTTTTAGGTTTATCCTTTCTAAAGTATTGTAATAATCCCATCTTACCCTCCAAATATACGGCTTAAAAAGCCTTTCTTTTCAACAGTAACAAAACGTAAATCACGTTGGTGACCTAATAGTCTGTCTACTGCATCTTGATAAGCTTTACCTGCATCACTTTCTTGATTTAAAATCACTGGTTCACCTAAGTTAGATGCGCTTAATACATCTTTAGATTCAGGAATAACACCCAGTAAATCAATGCCTAATAAATCATCAATATCTTCGATACTAAGCATTTCTTCACGTTCAACACGTTCAGGGCTATAGCGTGTGATTAACAAATGTACTTTAACCGGTTCCATTTGTTTTTCTGAACGGTGTGACTTGCTTGATAACATACCAGTAATACGGTCTGAATCTCGCACCGACGATACTTCTGGGTTAGTGGTTACAATAGCTTCATCAGCAAAATACAATGCCATCATTGCGCCCTGCTCGATACCCGCTGGTGAATCACAAATAATATATTCAAAGCCATCAGCTTTTAACGCTTCAATAACTTCTGCAACACCTTCTTGCGATAAAGCATCTTTATTACGTGTTTGTGAAGCAGGTAAAATATAAAGTGTTTCAACACGTTTATCTTTAACTAATGCTTGTTGTAAATTTGCTTCGCCATTAATAACGTTGATCAAGTCGTAAACAACACGGCGTTCACAACCCATGATCAAATCTAAATTTCTTAAGCCGATATCAAAATCGATGATCACGGTTTTAGCACCTGTTTTAGCTAAACCAGTACCAATAGCTGCACTGCTTGTTGTTTTACCAACACCACCTTTACCAGACGTGACAACAATTACCTTTGCCATATAAATTTCCTTTGTATTTTAAATTTTATTTAAACTTGAAAAGACCATATTCTGATCTTCTAAAGAAACAGAGCAAGAGGTTGACCACATATCCTCTGGTAATGTTTCACTTAATTTATAAACACCCGCGATTGATACTAATTCAGGTTCTAATACTGTACAAAAGATCGCCGCACCCGTGTTGCCCATGGCCCCCGCTAGCGCTTTACCTCTTAACGTACCGTAAATATGAATATTGCCATCAGCAATGACTTCAGCACCTGCGCCTACATCACCACTAATCACCAAATCACACTCTTTAGCATAAATCTGTTGGCCTGAACGCACTCGGCCATTATGCACTTTCGTTTTCACTTCACCTGGAACAAATGACTCTTCCGGTGTCGCTTCAGTGCTTTCTTTAACATCATCAGTTGAATCTGCATCCTGTTCTGACTTTTGTTCAACAGGTGTAGTTTTAACGATTTGTCTTTTCGAACCATGTAATACAGCAATAGAATATTTACTTGCTTGATCTTTTTGCTGTTCTGACACTTTGCCCGTAATACCTGTCAAAATAAAACCATGCTCTTCAACGGTTTGTTGCAATTGTAAAAAATCAATATTTAATGAAGATTCTACAATATTAACAACCATCGGTGTTTGAGCAAAAAATTCAGGGGCCATTAACCGTCTTTTATTTAATTCATCGGCCAGCTCTGAAAGTGTTTCACTCTCCAGGTTTACTACTAACAAGGTAAAATTTAACGATTTTAACGTCATAATTGTCCTTTCTAATTAAATCTTTATTATTTGACATAAAATTCAGTCAATTTCTATAAAAAATAAATGCTTATGCATGTTATAGTTTGCATCAACATTAGGCAAGCAAAGGGCTAGATAAGTATTATGTTATGTGCTGTATATAAAAGTATCCGTAAACCACAAACCTATATTTTTGTTGCAAAACGAGATGACTTCTCTCAAGTCCCTACTCCTTTGCTAGAACAATTTGGGCCACCACAATTAGTTTCTATATTAAATATCAAAGAAACCACAAAAATGGCGATAGCAGAGGCCTCTAGAGTGATTAAAGCAGTAACTGATTCAGGTTTTTATTTACAGTTACCACCGCCACCTATTGATTATTTAAAAGACCATAAAAATCGCAAACTACAGCAATTGGAATCAGAGTCATGAAAACAATTAATTTATTTTCCAAAAACATTAACTTTATTCTAAAAAGTTTATCTATTATCACTTTATGTAGCTTTTCTACAAGTAGTTTTGCAAATGTTGAGCGTGACATTTCATTTACTAAATATGTAGAAGATCTTAAAAAAGAAGCAATCGAATTAGGTATTAATGAAAATACAGTTAATAGTGCTTTTGAAGACGTTAAATTTTTACAACGCAGTGTATCTTCAGATAAACAACAACCTGAATTTAAAATGACACTGGATACCTATATTCCAAGAGCAGTGCCTGATTGGAAAATTAAACAAGCAAGAGAAGCTTATAAAAAAAATTATCACTTATTACAAAAAATCGGTAAAGAATACGGAGTACAACCACGTTTTATTGTTGCTTTATGGGGCATTGAAACTAACTTCGGGCGTTTAACAGGACGTCATTATGTTGTTTCATCATTAACAACCATGGCTTATGAAGGTCGTCGCGAAACACTATTCAAAAAACAACTATTTGCTGCACTAACCATTTTAGAGCAAGGGCATATTACTAAAGATAAATTTATTGGCTCGTGGGCCGGTGCAATGGGTCAAGTACAATTTATGCCAACTTCATATTTAAACTATGCGGTCGATTACGATGGTGATGGTAGAAAAGATATCTGGAATACACCTGGCGATGTATTTGCTTCTGCCGCAAACTACCTGAAAACAGAAGGTTGGGATGATAGTCATATTTGGGGACGCCAAGTTAAAATACCGAGTAACTTTGATGTTGAATTAGCAGGGATTAAACAACAAAAATCATTAGTTGAATGGCAAGCATTAGGTGTTCGTCGCTACGATGGTCATGACTTACCTAATGTAGACTTACAGGCTTCGATTGTCATTCCTGACGACAAAAATGGCCGAGTTTATTTGGCATACAATAATTATAAAGTATTGATGCATTGGAACCGTTCTTATTATTTTGCAACAGCAGTAACTTACTTATCTGAGCGTATTGTGTCACCACCGATTGTAGTTAAATAGTCGTATTTAAGTAATTGAATTAAGTCATTATAGTTAAGTAAGTAAGTAAGTAAAAAGAGAAGTAAATGAAGAATTTCTGGGAAACAAAAACACTATCACAAATGTCTCAAAATGAATGGGAATCACTGTGTGATGGTTGTGGCAAATGTTGCCTTAATAAAATAATTGATGATGAAACAGAAGAGTTGCATTTTACTAATGTCGCCTGTCATCTGTTGCATACAAAAACATGTCAATGCAAAAAGTATGAAAACCGATTAAAAATAGTGCCTGATTGCGTGAAAATATCACTTGATGATGTAGAGCAATTTCATTGGTTGCCTGCGAGTTGCGCTTACAAGTTATTAATTGAAGAAAAGCCATTACCGGAATGGCATCCTTTAATAACTGGCAGTCAGTCAGCTATGCATAAAGGCGGACATTCGATTCGAGGAAAAATTATTTCTGAAACGCAAGTCGACCCTGATAATTTAGAAGATTACATTGCTATTTGGCCAGCTCAATAAAGACTGATTACAAAATGAGGTTGTTATGACAGATATTACTTTTTACCACAATCCACGTTGCTCTAAAAGCCGTGAAACATTAGCTTTAATCGATAATGAACAACATTCGATTGAAATAATAAAGTATTTGGAAAATCCACCTTCAGTGGAAACCATTAAAACACTTATTTCACAATTAGGTTTTGACTCTGCAAGACAGTTGATGCGCACTAAAGAGACTATATATAAAGAACTAAACCTTGCTTCTGAGAATGATGAGTCGGCTTTAGTGACAGCTTTACAGGTAAACCCGAAACTAATTGAACGTCCAATTGTAGTTGCAAATGGAAAGGCAGCTATTGGGCGTCCTCCTGAGTCAGTATTAGCGATACTTTAATTGTAGATTGCTTTATCAATCGTATTAACTATAAAGGGATTAAATGAACACTTTACATTTTCAACGTATTGCACAATGTGGATATTTTGGTTTATTAATATTGGTTCCTCTTTGGCACCTTTATTTATCACCACCTCCTTTAGGTATTAGCCCAATTTTAATAACACTGATTTGGTTAATTCCATTGTTATGTCCTTTAAAAGGCATTGTTCAGGGCAATCCTTATACCTATGCATGGAGTGGTTTTATATCACTTATCTACATCATGCATGGCAGTGTCATTATCATGGGTAACGATCAGGAACTTTGGTTAGCTATTATTGAATTTATATTAGCGAGTTTATTTTTAGCGGGTAACATCTACTTTGCTAAATACCGAGGAATAGAACTTGGGTTAAGCATTCGCAAAAAAAAGAAATAACCCATTAAACAATCTTTAAGATGATCTCTAAAACTAAAAAGCCACTTTTATTAAGTGGCTTTTTTATTGGGTTATGATTTAACGTTGTTAACTATCCGTTTTCACTTACACTTATAAACCAGTTATAAACGTAACACTTCTTTAACGAAAGGAATGGTTAATTTTCGTTTAGCTTCTAATGAGGCATTATCTAGCTGATCTAATGTATTCAGTAACATACACATTTCACGAGAAAGACGGTTTAGTAAAAAACGTCCTACATCTATCGGTAAACGCATGCCTTTTAATTGAGCTCGTAACTGTAACGCTCCCAATTTTTCTTCATCATTAAGCGGTTGTAAATGGTGGCAAGCCCCCCACTCTAAACGAGAAACTAAATCAACCAATTCAATTCCTATTTGTTTAGGTAAATCACTAGCAGAAATGACTAAGTTAGCACCAGGTACTCGATTATCTTTATTATCTAACCAACGATTATAAAAATCAAAAAGTGCTTTCTCCCACTTTTTATCACCGGCAATGGCATCGACATTATCAATACAAACAAGGGTGATATTTTCCATATTTTCAAAAATATCTAAAGTCATACTACGATAATGGTGCAAAGGAATATAAGCGACTGTTTCGCCTATTTCGTCTACTTCTGAACATAATGCATGTAATAAATGCGAGCGACCACTACCGGACTCTCCCCACATATATAATATTGGCTCACCAATGCCTACCACATTATTTTTAAGTAACGTTAATAGTTCTGCATTTTGACCTGGATAAAAGCTGGCAAACGTTTCATCGTCTGGAAACTTTAAAGCAAGTAAAGGGTATTGAAATCTTAATTCATCTTGAGGCATTAAATACTCTATGGTTGCCAATTATAGTAAAAAGGAGCGGTTGAGATTAAATCTTTTTGCAATTTTGGTTGTGCGTTCAATGCATTTTCCAAACTCGCTAAGCTACCTTTTAATGTCACTAATACTTCTAATTTTTTATCATCTAAACTAACAACTTCAAAACTGTCTACTGAATTTAAGTTATTAAGAATATCGTTAATACTCATTAACTTTTCGAGAGAGTTAATATTATTAATATTTAATAACTGAGCAGATCTTGCACCATTATTTTCTAAAATGGCAAATTGCTTAGCGTAGTAATCAGCTATCTCACCTAGCATTGTAAACATCACACCTGCTTTGTCGCCATTACTTGTTTGTTTAATCAACACTTTATTTTTTTTACTCTGCGCATTGTACTGCACCAGTTCCCATTTTAACTGCCATTGCTGTGCGTTGATACTTGTTAAATTAGCTAACACAAAATATTCTGCATCATAGCGTTTAGAAGCATCGGCAACGGTTTGATAAAAACGTCCACTTACATCAGACACTGAAACGGTTAAGAGATCATCAAGATCAACAAGCGGAAATTTCCCCGTGATCCCACGTTCTATTTGCGACTTATTTAACCCCCATGATATTGCGCCATCTTGGCTACTATCAATCATGTTTTCAGACGTTAATTGTCTATCTTCATTCACTAACCAAATTAATGGACTAGGTCGTGTTTCGCCCCAAATAGGTTGTTGCATCGCGTTAAGTGCACTATTAATGGCTTGTTTTTCAAAAAGAGCAAAGTAGAAACGTTTATCATTAATATCTTGATAACCAAACTGAGCCAGCATATCAGGTATGCTTTTAGCGAGCGTTTTACTGCCATCTAACTTAACAATATCCACATTACCCGATACTTTAATTAAAACTTGTTCGAGCGCTGCTTCTCTTAATTTATCTTCATTGCTGTCTTCTGCAGGTACTAACCCTTGATAAGGACTGATCTGAGGTAAAGCAACGCTGTGTACCGAGAAAAACAAACTTACTACAGCAAAAAAACGAACTAAACGATTACTTTTCATTTATTTACACAACCATTAAATTAATCAATATGAGGGAGATCATAAGCAGATCCTATACTAATGCAAGTTTCAGTTAATAAATATCTAAAAAGGTCTGACTATTATATGTATTTTAATCACTTAGCACGAGTATTACGAAAATATTCATCAAAATAGACAATTCTTTTCAGAAATAATTCGACCCTAGTCTTATAAATGCTAAAATGCGGACAATTTTTATCTTCTAAACTTTTTAAAGCGATTTTCGCTTTTAACTTCTATTTGTGGGGAATGCAAGTGAGCAACCAAAAAACCTCTTTAAGCTATAAAGACGCTGGTGTTGATATTGACGCAGGTACAGCATTAGTTGAACGTATTAAAGGTGTAGCAAAACGCACTAAACGTCCTGAAGTAATGGGCGGACTTGGTGGTTTTGGCGCTTTATGTCAACTACCAACAGGTTATAAAGAGCCATTATTAGTTGCAGGTACTGATGGTGTAGGCACAAAATTACGTTTAGCCATTGACCTTAAAAAGCATGATACGGTTGGTATTGATCTTGTTGCTATGTGCGTGAACGACTTAATCGTTCAAGGTGCAGAGCCACTATTTTTCCTAGACTATTACGCAACAGGTAAATTAGATGTTGATGTAGCTGCAGATGTTGTGACAGGTATTGGTGAAGGTTGTTTATTATCAAACTGTTCATTGATCGGTGGCGAAACAGCTGAAATGCCAGGCATGTATGAAGGTGACGATTACGATATCGCTGGTTTCTGTGTTGGTGTTGTTGAAAAATCAGAAGTGATCGACGGTACTAAAGTTGCTGCTGGCGATGCTTTAATCGCTGTTGCTTCAAGTGGTCCTCACTCAAACGGTTACTCACTCGTTCGTAAAATTTTAGAAGTGTCAAAAGCAGATACAAGTGCACCCTTTGGTGATTCAACTCTAGGCGATACGTTATTAACGCCAACTAAAATCTACGTTAAATCTACATTAGAATTAATCAAAAACTGTCCTGTACATGCTATTTCACATATTACTGGTGGCGGTTTCTGGGAAAATATTCCTCGTGTATTACCCGCTGGCAGCAAAGCAGTTGTTGATGGTAAGAGCTGGGAATGGCCTGCTATTTTCAACTGGTTACAAGAAAATGGTAACGTTGAAACAGAAGAAATGTACCGCACATTTAACTGTGGTGTTGGCCTAATGATTGTTGTTCCTGCTGCTGAAAAAGAAAAAGCAGTTGAGATCTTAAATGCACAAGGTGAAAACGCTTGGGTATTAGGTCATATCGAAGACGCAGCTGAAGGTGAATCTCAAGTAGAGATCAAATAATACAATGACGACTAAAAAGATAGTTGTACTTATTTCAGGAAGCGGCAGTAACCTGCAAGCACTAATGGATAAGTTACATAAACAGCAAATAAATGATCAACAAGTCGAAATTGTTGCTGTGATCAGCAATAAAGCAGATGCGTTTGGATTACAACGTGCTAGTGAAGCAAATATTCCTGCTATCTTAGTTGAAAGTAAAGGTGTTGGATCGCGTGAGCAATACGATGCTTTATTAGCAACTGAATTAGAGAAGTTACAACCGGATCTTATTTTATTAGCAGGGTTTATGCGTATTTTAACCTCTGATTTTGTTAATCAATATCAAGGTAAAATGCTTAACATTCACCCGTCTTTGTTACCAAAATATCCAGGTGTTAACACACATCAACGTGCTATTGATGCCGGTGATAAAGAGCATGGTGCAACGGTACACTTTGTTACGCCAGAGCTTGATAGTGGTCCAACAGTATTACAAGCTAAAGTGCCTATTTTCTCTGAAGATAGTGCACAAGATTTAACAGAACGAGTGTTAACGCAAGAGCATCAAATATATGCTCTTGCCGCCTCTTGGTTTGTTAGTGGTCGTTTAAATATGCAGGGTCAGTTTGCCTATTTAGATAATAAACAGTTAGACGAGTTTGGTTACGCTGCTGATTAACCAATCACTATCATTATATTCAATAAGTTGTAATGAATATAAGATAAAAAAACCGAAGCTTGCTTCGGTTTTTTATTGCCTATTTTTAAGTAATACCGATTATATTAAATAAGTTATTTTAACAAGTATAATAGATAACTTAATTAGTGTGATTGGTATAATGATTGATTTTGCTATAAATCTTTAAAATAATCCTAAAATTATACAATAAGCCATTGGTAAAGAATGGGCATAATCAGCGCAGATAATATTGCACACACAATTAAAGCGATAGAAGAAAAAGCACCAGCTTCTTCGTTATCTTCTAAAATTTTAGCCGTACCTAGTGCATGAGAAGCACAACCAATAGCGACACCAATTGCCTGTTGATCCTTTACTTTACATAATCTTAAAAAAGGTAAACCAATACTGGCACCAATAATACCTGCAAAAATAACCATAGCAGCGGTCAAGGAAACGATGCCATTTAAGTTTGAGCTAATCTCCATCGCAATAGGTGTTGTAACAGACTGTCCAGCAAAAGAAGCCGCTGTAATTAAATCAGCACCTAGCAAAGGCATAATATAAAAAGCACAGGTAAAGGCCACAAAAACTGCGAGTAAACAACTGGTTAGAATAAACTTTAAACGCGACCTAATCACTTTTAATTGTAAATACAGTGGCACCGCTAACGCGACAATAGCAGGCTCTAAAAATGCAGTAATGAGTGACGTGCCCTGTTGATACTCAGCAAAAGGTATATCTAATAGAAGTAACGTTAAAATTAAACTGAGTATGGTTAATAGAACAGGATTTAATAACCCGCTTGGTTTTAAGCTATATAGTTTTTTAGCTAAAAAGAACAATAATAAGGTAACCGGTGTAGCAATATAAACAAACATTATCCTTCCTCTCTAGTTAACCATTGATAACAATGACCGACCATAAATAACGTCAACAATGTAGTAAAAAATAATGAGAATACAATCACTAACCAGTGTTCGGCAATCAATTCAAAATAATTAATCAAACCAACTCCGATAGGGATAAATAATAAAGCTAAATATTTTAAGAATAAATTCCCAGTAAACTCTATCCAATTTAATTTAATAATGCCTAATGAGAGTGCTACAAATAACATCAACATACCCAATATTGAAGCAGGAAAAGTACTGCCAAAATAACTAGTAATCATTCTAGCCATTGATAAAAATAACATGATAATCAATAAACCTAATGCTAGCTGTAAAGTATTTTTCACCAAAGTTGCTATTTTCTGCTTTTTTGTAAACATTATATTTTCAGTATATTCTGATTTATCGACTTGTTCATTTTTTTCAAGATGAATTTTACCAGTAGATGTTTGTGAGTGTCGGTTATTAGATCTTTTCGAAGGCTGCTTCATGATATCAATTCAACTCAATTAAGTGAGCTGTTATTATAGCAACTTACATCCTCAGTGTTAAAAGCTATTATAACTAAGTGTCTATTATGAATTTATCTTTACAACAATTTATTACCGAAAGCCGCAACCAAGCAAGTGCGGATATTGATACCTTATCAACATTAGCTATGCTTACTATTATTAATAACGAAGACAAAAAAGTCGCTACTGCCGTAGAAGCAATCCTCCCTAACATTGCGCTGGCAGTGGATGCTATTCAGTCTGCTTTTAGTGTAGACGGACGTTTATTATATTGTGGAGCAGGAACGTCTGGGCGCTTAGGCATTTTAGATGCAAGTGAATGTCCTCCTACTTTTGGTAGTCCAGCCGAACAAGTGGTTGGGTTAATTGCCGGTGGCAAGCCAGCTATTTTAAAAGCGGTTGAAAATGCAGAAGATAATACTCGAGCAGGTCAACAAGACTTACAGAATATCCAGTTAAATGATAAAGATATTGTTGTGGGTATTGCAGCCAGTGGACGTACACCCTATGTGATTGGCGCAATGCAATATGCAAAAGATCTAGGTTGTACTGTTGTCAGTCTTTGTTGTAACAACAATAGTGAAATGGCAAATATTGCTGATATCAAATTAGATGTCATTGTTGGACCCGAAGTTGTGACAGGATCTTCAAGAATGAAGGCGGGCACCGCGCAAAAAATGGTACTGAATATGCTTACGACAGGTTCTATGATTAAAAATGGTAAAGTCTTTGGTAACCTAATGGTTGATGTGCAAGCAACCAATGAAAAGTTAATAGAAAGACAAAAGAAAATAATAATGGAAGCAACAGAGTGCTCCCGAGAAGTCGCAGAAGTAGCATTAAAAGAATCTGGGAATCATTGTAAAACTGCCATTGTCATGATTTTAACGGGTACTAATGCCGAACAATCAAGAAGTAGCTTACAGCAACATAAAGGCTTTATAAGACAATGCATTTAACAACAATGTTATTTAGCACTCGATTCAATGCAATTTAGCAATAAAAATCTTTTATCTAATATTCTTCTTCCTATCTTTGTTGTTAATTCGTTTTTGTGTTTTGCAAGGTTTCAAAAATAAAAAACGACTACGAAGTCACGAAGAAAACGAAGGAAGACAAGAAAAAATAACAAGGAGATTAAACAATAAGCGCTTTTTTTCTAACCTTCTTTTCCCTTCCTGTCTTCGTGGTTAATTCGTCTTTTTATTTAAAAAGGTTTTAAAAATAAAAAATGACCACGAAGCCGCTGCGCTGCACGAAGAACACGAAGGAAGATAATACCAAAAAAATTAATAAGGTGATCATTCTTGCTGGTTAAAATCCCCCCTAACTGCGTTGTAAGTTTTGAAGTGAGAACAACTATCTCCTACAACTCACGCCTTATTAGTGTTAATTTTTCCTGCGCAATCTCTAAACACTTATTTAATTCCATTGGTATAAGCAAAAATAACAAGATGATTAAACAATAAGCGCCTTTTTCTAACCTCCTTTGCCCTTCCTGTCTTCGTGGTTAATTCGTCTTTTTATTTAAAAAAGTTTTAAAAATAAAAAATGACCACGAAGTCGCTGCGCTGCACGAAGAACACGTAGGAAGATAATACCAACAGAATTAATAAGGTGATCATTCTTGCTGATTAAAATTACCCCTAACTGCGTTGTAAGTTTTGAAGTGAGAACAACTATCTCCTACAACTCACGCCTTATTCGTGTTAATTTTTCCTGCGCAATCTCTGAACACTTATTTAATTCCATTGGTATAAGCAAAAATAACAAGATGATTAAACAATAAGCGCCTTTTTCTAACCTTCTTTACCCTTCGAGTCTTCGTGGTTAATTCGTCTTTTTATTTAAAAAGGTTTTAAAAATAAAAAATGACCACGAAGTCGCTGCGCTACACGAAGAACACGAAGGAAGATAATACCAACAGAATTAATAAGGTGATCATTCTTGCTGATTAAAACCACCCCTAACTGCGTTGTAAGTTTTGAAGTGAGAACAACTATCTCCTACAACTCACGCCTTATTCGTGTTAATTTTTCCTGCGCAATCTCTGAACACTTATTTAATTCCATTGGTATAAGCAAAAATAACAAGATGATTAAACAATAAGCGCCTTTTTCTAACCTTCTTTACCCTTCGAGTCTTCGTGGTTAATTCGTCTTTTTATTTAAAAAGGTTTTAAAAATAAAAAATGACCACGAAGTCGCTGCGCTGCACGAAGAACACGAAGGAAGACAAGGAAAAATGACAAGGCGATTAAACAATAAACGTCTTTTATCTAACCTTATTTTCCCTTCGAGTCTTCATGGTTAATTCGTCTTTTTATTTAAAAAGGTTTCAAAAATAAAAAACGACCACGAAGCCGCTGCGCTGTACGAAGAACACGAAGGAAGATAAGCAAAAATAACAAGCAATCACTAAATCGCCTTAATATATAAAAAAGGCAAAAAAAAACCGTTCGGTTAGTGAACTGTTTTAGATAAATAAGCGATTGCACTTATCACTTGAATTCAAGATGCTTATTCTTCGTATAAATTTTCATAAACAAAATTTGTCGCTTCTATGTAACCAGGTACACTACCGCAATCAAAACGTTTACCTTTGAATTTATAAGCCAATACACAACCAGATTTAGCTTGTGCTAATAGCGCATCGGTAATTTGTATTTCACCTGCTTTGCCTGGTTTTGTGTTTTTCAAAATATCAAAGATATCTGGAGTTAAAATATAACGGCCAATAATGGCAAGGTTACTTGGTGCTGTACCTGGCGCTGGTTTCTCAACCATATCATCAACACGATAAATATCATCTCTGATAACAGAACCTTTGATTACACCATATTTATGAATTTCATCTTCAGGCACTTCTTCAACAGCAACAATTGAACAACGGAATTGTTCATATAAAGCAACCATCTGCTTTAATACGCCATCACCTTCTTGATTAATACACAAGTCATCAGCTAATACGACAGCAAATGGTTGATCGCCGATCAACTCTTGACCTACCAAAATAGCATGCCCTAAACCTTTCATCTGACGTTGACGGATGAAAGAGAACGTTGCTGTATCCATAATTTTACGAATATCTTTTAACTTTTCTTCTTTTGGCGTGCCACTGATTTCTTTTTCTAATTCATAGTTATGGTCAAAATGATCAGAGATAGAATGCTTACCTCGTCCAACCACAATACCCATACCCGTCATGCCAGCTTCAATTGCTTCATCAACCCCAAATTCAATCAAAGGTTTGTTAACAAGCGGCATCATCTCTTTTGGCATAGACTTAGTTGCAGGAAGAAAACGCGTACCGTAACCTGCTGCTGGAAATAAACATTTTTTAATCATAATCCCTCACTTAATGAATACATTTACTTGATTTAAATCTACTTTATCACTCTTTTATGGATAAAACACCTAACATAATAGCGTGATAATTTAAAAACCTAGCTTCTTGTTCGAGTAACACGACGACGTTCGCCGGCTTTACGATGTTGATTATGTTTCTTAACCGCACGACGAATTCTCGCTTGAGGGTTAGTCACTTTATTGGTTTCAACACGGACTTTAGTCTCTGTTTCACGTGGCATGTCCACTAATTTACGTAAATAATTTACTTCTTTTAATGTGAGTTCCTGCCAACCGCCCTGTGGTAATTGATTATTTAGAATAATATTACCGTAACGCACACGCATTAAACGGCTAACCTGAAGACCTTGGCTTTCCCATAAACGACGTACTTCACGAGTACGACCTTCAGTCAATACAACATGGAACCAACGGTTAATACCTTCGCCGCCATGTTCTTTAATATCTAAGAATTTTGCTTCACCATCTTCAAGTTGCACGCCCATGCGTAAACGGTTTAGAATAGCTTCTGTTACATCACCAAAAACACGTACAGCATATTCACGTTCAACTTGCTGACTTGGGTGCATCATTTTATTAGCGAATTCACCATCTGTTGTAAACAGTAATAACCCTGATGTATTAATATCCAAACGACCGATAGAGATCCAACGTGAACCTTTTAAGACAGGTAAACGATCAAATACGGTTTTACGCCCTTCTTCATCACTACGAGTACAAACTTCACCTTCTGGTTTGTTGTAAGCTAAAATACGACATACAACACTCTCTGCTGCTTGGTATTTTACAACATGTCCATCAACACGAATAACTTGTTCTTGTGTTACGCGTTCACCTAACTCAACAATTTTACCATCAAGACTTACACGTCCTTCTGCAATCACTGTTTCCATTTTACGGCGAGAACCTAATCCAGCACGGGCTAATACTTTTTGTAATTTTTCACTCATTTTCTTTTCCTTTGGGTAATTCACATTATGCCAACTGCACTTTTTACTACGCTAAACATAAAAGCGACTGTGCATACATTTTCATTTTTGTTACTTACTTTGCTAACGGTGTTGCTAGCGACTTATCTAGAAATGACCATTCAATCTTAAATTAAACAGTTTTTTCAATTTTTATTGGAATGGGCTTAAATCGCCCGCTCCTTCTCTGACGATAACGACTTCATCATCAGATAAATCAATCACGGTCGTTGGTGACTCCCCGAGATATCCACCATTAAGAATCAAATCAACTTGATTCTCTAATAGGTCTCTAATCTCTTCAGGATCAAATTCTGTACTGGTTTTGCCAGGTAAAATAAGACTGGTTGTCATTAACGGCGTTGTTAACTCTTCTAATAACGCTAATGCAATTGCATTATCTGGAATACGAATACCAATAGTACGTTTGCTTGGGTTCATTAAACGTTTAGGTAAATCTTTAGTCGATTTAAAAATAAAGGTATACGGCCCAGGCGTATTACTTTTCAACATACGATAAGCACTATTATCAACGCGTGCGTAGACTGCAATTTCAGCAAGATCTTTACACACTAACGTGAAATTATGCTTCTTATCTATTTTTCTTATATGGCAAATACGTTCTAACGCATTTTTATCATCGATTGCACAACCTAATGCATAACCAGAATCGGTAGGATAAATAATTACTCCACCTTTCTCGATTATTTCAGCAGCCTGTTTCATCAAACGCTTTTGTGGGTTTTCAGGGTGAACATAAAAAAACTGACTCATAATTCTCTTCTACTGTTAATGATGGCTGTGCTTATCTTTTATAAAAATACGTTACTTAATCAAGCCGATTGGCAAGCAGGCCAATTATGCCAAATTGGCTGGCAAATATCAGGTAAAAATAAACTTTTTCCTAAATCACGCCAACGTCCAACAAAATGAAAGTCACTCCCCTGTGAAGCCATTAAGCCATATTCTTTACTCCACATCCCTAGTTGTAAGCGCATTTGTGGTGATTGCTGTCCGATAGCCACTTCCATTGCATCGCCATCGGCGGCTTTAAAGGTGATTAATAATTTTCTTAACCATTTATTCGATAAGCTGTAAGCATCTGGGTGAGCGAGTATTGCTTGACCACCAGCGGCATGAATGACAGCTATCGCATCAGCTAAATCGACCCAATCATGAGGAACATAACCGGTATTACCACGGCTTAAGTATTTATCGAATACTTTAGGGAAAGTAGGAGCAACACCAATCTCAACGAGATACCGAGCAAAATGAGCTCGTGTAATGGCACCATCACCCGCTAAGGCCTTTGCCCCTTCATAGACATTCTCTATATTAGCTTTCGCTAAACGTCTGCCCATTTCAATAGCACGCTGCTCACGTTTATCTTTCTGAATTTCAATTAACTCGACTAATGCAGGATGTGTAGGATCGATATTTAATCCAACCACATGGATTTCGTGATTCAACCAATTAGTGGTCACTTCAATACCATTAATTAATTGCAGTTTTAAATCATTGTCTTGAATATACTGTGTCGCTTCAACTAATCCATCGACCGTGTCGTGATCAGTAATGGCTAATAAATGAACTTGTCTGTTTTCAGCACGTTGCACTAATTCGCTGGGTGTGAGTTGTCCATCTGAGGCTTTCGTGTGAGAATGAAGATCGATTAACATGAATATCCTAAAAATAACCTTGACATTAGGACCAGAATGCAAAAAAATAAGTCCTAATTAATACGGGACGCATAATATATGATTTTTAATACAATTACTCTTAAAGATTCTTGGTGGCACTCATTCTCATAAGCGAGCAATGAGGTTTTTGTATATTTAATTTTCCCAGAAAACCAATTTTAAAGCTCGCATATTGCGGGCTTTTTTCATATTTGGAACAAACAAAAAATAAACAGGTAGGCGACAATGACCATTTTATACACAGTCTTTAATTGGCGATGGCAAATAAAACAACAATAAAACCCATTTGCTCATAATATTATTAAGGACTTAAACATGAATACTCTACACCCAATTGGCGTATTAAAAACCATTGAAGCACCCTGCAGTTACATCCAAGATTCACTAGGATTATTTCAACAAATCAGTGCAGATAGCGACCATCATTTACTGTTCGACTCAGCAGAGATTGAAAGTAAAGAACACTTAAAAAGTTTGCTACTGGTTGATGCCTGTTTGAAACTGACTTGCCACGGTTTAGTGGTCACACTAGAAGCATTAACCGATAACGGTAAAGATCTTCTCACCTTCATTGCACCAAAATTTTCAACACAGCTCATTACTGGTCAAACACCAAGCCAATTACAACTCACTTTCCCACAATCTGATACTAGTGGCGACGAGGACCAGCGTTTAAAATCAGCTTCTCCGATGGATGCCATACGTTGTTTAGTTGACCGTATCAAAAAACGCTCTGCACATTCAGAAGCTTTATTTTTAGGCGGTGTATTTGCCTATGACTTTATTGCTACTTTTGAACAATTAATAGAAGTGCCTGATGGTGAAAACACCACACCCGACTATGTTTTTTATGTAGCAGAAACATTAATGATTCACGATCATCAAACTCAACAAGGTGAAATATTAGGCAGCATTTTTGGTGGGTTATATTCAGATGAAAGCGAACTTAGAATTACCCAGCGCATTACTGAATTACAAGGCCTATGTGATAACTTCATCGCTCCAATTAATCAGCAAATAACCATTGATGCTAAGGTCTCAGTTGATGTATCAGATGCTGAATATTGTGCCATTGTAGAACAACTTAAAACCAATATTGTTAAAGGTGACATTTTCCAAGTGGTACCTTCTCGTAGCTTCTCTTTACCTTGTCCAGACCCAATTTCAGCTTACCAAAAACTAAAAGAAACCAACCCAAGTCCTTATATGTTTTATTTAAAGGACAGTGATTTCATCTTATTTGGAGCCTCACCAGAGAGCGCAATTAAATTTACACAAGAAACACAAGATGTTGAAATTTACCCTATCGCAGGCACGCGTCGCCGTGGTTTTAATAAAGATGGCACTATTAATAAAGATTTAGATGGTCGCTTAGAATTAGAGTTACGTTTAGATAAAAAAGAAACTTCTGAACATCTTATGTTAGTTGATTTAGCACGTAATGATGTTGCACGTATTAGTGAACCTGGTACACGCCACGTTGCTGAACTATTACAAGTTGACCGTTACAGTCATGTTATGCACTTGGTGTCACGTGTTGTAGGTAAATTACGCAGTGACTTAGATGCGCTACACGCTTACCAAGCTTGTATGAACATGGGTACATTAGTAGGCGCACCAAAAATAAGTGCTTCAAATCTCGTCCGAAAAGTAGAGAAAAAGCGTCGAGGTAGTTATGGCGGCGCCGTTGGTTACATTAACGGCAATGGTGATATGGATAGCTGTATCGTTATTCGCTCTGCTTTTGTAAAAGATGGTATTGCACAAGCACAAGCAGGTGCAGGTGTTGTTTATGATTCAGTCCCTCAGCTTGAGGCAGATGAAACACGAAGCAAAGCCGCTGCTGTATTAAATGCAGTCGCATTAGCTCACGGAACAACGTTAGCTAACGTAACGTCAACTAAAGTAACGTCAGCAGTTAACGACACTGCCGCTAAGCAAGGAGAATAAGGTCATGACAACTCAAACTAATAAAATCAACCAAACGCCTAAAGCGACCTTATTTTTTCTTGATAACTTTGACTCATTTACTTACAACTTAGTGGATCAATTTAAAACCGCAGGTTATCCCGTTAAGATTTATCGTAATAATCAGAGCGCAGAACAAATTAAAGCACACATTGATGCTTGTGAAGGTGAAGTTGTTTTAGTGTTATCACCAGGTCCAGGAACACCAAGTGCTGCTGGTTGTATGATCGATTTAATCACCTTATGTAAAGGCCAAGTACCTATTTTAGGAATATGTTTAGGCCATCAAGCATTAATAGAACAATATGGTGGAGTTGTTGGCCAAGCAGATGAAATACAACATGGCAAATCATCTTTAATTGAACACTGTGCTGACAAAATGTTCACTGGATTATCACAACCACTTTCTGTGGCACGTTATCATTCTTTAGTGGGCACATCAGTTCCCGCTTCACTGGAAATCGTGGCACAATATAACGGTATGTGTATGTCGATTTACCACCAACAAGATAAGGTGATCGGTTTTCAATTTCATCCTGAATCCATTTTAACTTGTGAAGGTGCACAGCTTTTAGAAAACAGTCTCAACTTACTGACTGAAACGGAGAATAAATAATGAGCCAATATGATGTACAACCGACCTTAGAAAAGCTTTATCAAGGTGAAGGGCTCAGCGAGCAACAAAGTCAGGCCTTTTTTGAACAAGTTGTTTCAGGCGAAATCGATCCCATCGTATTAGGGTCAGTCTTAACGGCACTAAAAATAAAAGGTGAAACACCGACTGAAATAACAGGGGCAGCCAAAGCACTCTTAGCGCAAGCTAAAAAGTTTCCGCGTCCTGATTATCCTTTTACAGATATCGTTGGCACAGGCGGAGATGGTCTAGGCACCATTAACATTTCAACAGCGAGCGCATTTGTCGCAGCAGCCTGTGGTGTTAAAGTCTGTAAACACGGCAGCCGTAGTGTTTCAAGCAAATCTGGCTCTTCTGATTTATTAGCGGCTTTTGGCATTAACTTAGATATGTCACCAGAAACAGCACGCCAATGTTTAGACGACTTAAATGTCTGTTTCATTTTTGCACCCAATTACCACGCAGGAATGCGTTTTGCAGCGCCCGTTCGAGCAGCATTAAAAACACGTTCAATATTCAATGTGCTCGGTCCATTGGTTAATCCGGCGCGTCCTGATTTTGAATTGATGGGCGTTTATGCACCAGAATTATTACTACCCATTGCAAAAGTACACCAACAATTAGGCATGAAACGTGTCATGGTCGTGTATGGCAGTGGTTTAGATGAAGTGGCTTTACATGGTAGCACTCAGGTCGCTGAATTACATAACGATGAAATAACAGAGTACACGTTAACACCGGAAGACTTCGGCGTTGATTACTACCCTGTTGAAAGTATTTTTGGTGGTACACCAGAAGAGAATAAAGTCATCATTGAACAAATTTTACAAGGTAAAGGTACGGCTGCTCAACAAGCGGCTGTAGCAATTAACGTATCTGCACTATTAGTACTAAATGGTAAAGCAGATAACTTTAAACAAGGTACAGCAATGGCATTAGCAAGCATGCAATCAGGTCAACCTCTCTCACTATTAAAACAACTTGCGGAGCAAAGCAATGCTTAACGATCAAAGTTTACAAGATACTATTTTAGGCAAAATTGTTGATGACAAGTTGCTATGGGTTGAAGAAAGAAAACAACAGCAACCTTTAATTAAATTTAAAGACGAACTAGTAGAAAGCGATCGCCACTTTTACCAAGCACTAGATCAAGACAAAAGCGTCTTTATTCTTGAATGTAAAAAAGCCTCTCCGTCAAAAGGCCTAATACGTGAAGATTTCGATTTAGACTTAATAGCAGGCGTTTATAAAAACTACGCATCGGCTATTTCAGTATTGACCGATACAAAGTACTTTCAAGGCGACTTTGAGTACATTAATAAAGTACGTGAGCAAGTTACTCAACCTGTTATCTGTAAAGATTTCATTGTTGACCCTTACCAAATTTACTTAGCACGTTATTACAAAGCAGATGCAATTTTACTGATGTTGTCAGTATTAGATGATGACGCTTACCAAGCTTATCGTGATACGGCACACAGCTTAAATATGGGCGTATTAACTGAAGTTAGTAATGAACATGAATTGGTTCGAGCAATAGCACTCAACGCTAAAGTAATTGGCATTAACAATAGAGACTTACGTGATCTTAGTATCGATTTAAACCGTACTAAAGAGCTAGCAGTAAAAATCCCTGCAGACCGTATCGTCATTTCGGAATCAGGCATTTACAACCACCAGCAAGTGAAAGAACTAAGTCAATTTGCGAATGGATTTTTAGTCGGTAGCTCTATTATGTCTCAACCCAATATTGACCGAGCTTGTAGACAACTTATTTTAGGCGAAAACAAAGTGTGTGGCTTAACTCATGCACGTGATGCAGCAGACGTTCATAAAGCAGGTGCAGTCTATGGCGGCTTAATTTTTGTTGAAAAATCACCTCGTTTTGTTGCATTGGAACAAGCTCGTTTAGTCATGCTAGGCGCACCACTAATGTACGTTGGCGTTTTTCAAAATGAAGAGATAGAGTTAATTGCCTATACCGCTAAAAGCCTAGGATTAAGCGCAGTGCAATTACATGGTGATGAAACACCAAAATATATTAAAGAATTGTTAACAGTACTACCTAAAAACTGTGAAATTTGGAAAGCACACGGAATCAGTGATAGCTTGCCAGAATTTGAAAAATATAATGTCAGTAAACATATATTAGATACGCGTGTTGGCACACAAAGTGGTGGAACAGGTAAAGTATTTGATTGGTCACTGCTTACTGCACAACAAGATAAATTACTCGATATTGATAAAAGTAAAATCATATTAGCCGGTGGTTTAACACCTGAAAATGCACAACAAGCAGCGTTAATAGGCTGTGCAGGATTAGACTTTAATTCAGGTGTGGAATCTGCCCCAGGTAAAAAAGACGCAGACAAATTAAATCGTAGTTTCTCAGCAATACGTCGTTACATGAAACGATAGGCATGAAGCGATAGTCATGAAGACATAAGCATGGCTCATAGTAAGAAACATACAGTAATAAACGCATTATAAGGTAAAAAAACATGAAAACGTTAGACGCTTATTTTGGTGACTTTGGTGGTATGTACGTACCACAAATATTGGTCCCAGCATTACAACAACTAGAAGCTGAATTTTTAAAAGCACAAACAGACGATGCTTTTAATGCTGAATTACAAGAGTTATTAACTGAGTATGCTGGCCGCCCTACTCCATTAACGTTATGCCGTAATTTAACCAAAGGTAAAAAAACAAAACTCTACCTTAAACGTGAGGATTTATTACACGGTGGTGCACATAAAACGAACCAAGTTTTAGGCCAAGCTTTATTAGCTAAACGCATGGGTAAAACAGAAATCATCGCAGAAACGGGCGCAGGTCAACACGGTGTTGCAACGGCGTTAGCTTGTGCATTACTAGGGCTAAAATGCCGTATTTACATGGGCGCAGTAGATTGTGAACGCCAAAAGCCAAACATGTTTAGAATGCGCTTAATGGGCGCAGAAGTTATTCAAGTAACATCGGGTTCTGCAACCTTAAAAGACGCTTGTAATGAAGCATTGCGTGACTGGGCTGGTAGTTACGATACATCACATTATTTATTAGGCACTGCAGCTGGCCCTCACCCATTCCCAACAATTGTGCGTGAATATCAAAAAGTGATTGGTGAAGAAGCAAAAATTCAATGTCTACGTAAAGAAGGTATTTTGCCTGACAAAATCATTGCTTGTGTTGGTGGTGGCTCAAATGCTATTGGTATTTTCAGCGACTTTATTGATGACGAAGGGGTTGAGTTGATTGGTGTTGAACCAGGAGGCCACGGTATTGAAACAGGTGAGCATGGCTGTCCTATTGCGTGTGGTACTGACGGCATCTTCTTCGGTATGAAATCATTAATGATGCAAGATGAACAAGGTCAAATTCAAGAGTCATATTCAATTTCAGCGGGGCTTGATTTTCCATCTGTTGGACCTCAACACGCTCATTTAGCAAAAACAGGTCGAGCACAGTATGTGAACGCTACTGATGATGAAGCGTTAATGGCATTTAAAGCACTCGCGGAACAAGAAGGTATCATCCCAGCTTTAGAGTCTGCCCATGCAATAGCACACGCACTAAAAATTATTGAACAAGATGATAAAGAACAAGTGATTATTGTTAATCTATCTGGACGAGGTGATAAAGATATCTTCACTGTCGCTGATATTTTCGAAAAAAGAGGTCTAATCTAATGGCACATGATCTACAGACACAGCGTTATGCACAATTATTTGAACGTTTAGCCGCTAAAAATGAAGGGGCATTTGTTCCTTTTGTAACTATTGGCGATCCAAACCGTGATCAATCTTTAAGTATCATCAAGACACTTGTCGAAGCGGGTGCAGATGCTTTAGAGTTAGGTATTCCATTTTCGGATCCAGTGGCTGACGGTACTGTTATTCAAGATGCATCAATTCGCGCATTAGAAGCAGGCACAACACCGCAGGTTTGTTTTGAAATCATTAAAGAAGTTCGTGCTGAATACCCTGAAGTGCCAATTGGTTTATTGTTATATGTAAACTTGGTGTTTCGTAACGGTATTGAAAACTTTTACCAACGTTGCAAAGAAGCAGGTGTTGATTCTATTTTAATCGCAGACGTACCTCTACACGAAAGTGCACCGTATCGAGCAGCCGCTGAAAAATTTGGTTTACAACAAATATTTATTGCACCGCCTAATGGCGATAAAGCAACATTAAAACAAGTAGCAGAATACGGACAAGGTTACACTTATCTACTAAGCCGTGCAGGTGTGACTGGCGCTGATGCAAAAGCAGGTATGCCTGTTGAACATATGCTTGAAACATTAGGTGAGTATAATGCTCCACCTTCATTGTTAGGGTTTGGTATTTCACAACCAGAGCAAGTTGCGAATGCTATTAAATCTGGTGCAGCGGGTGCTATTTCAGGCTCAGCAGTGGTTAAAGTGATTGAACGTAACCTTGATAACCCAGATAAAATGAAAGCCGAAATGTCTGACTTTATCAGCGCAATGAAAGCAGCAACGATTAAATAACCTATTCACTTTAAAGAAGAGAGTTTCATGAAACAATTGCTTGAATTTATACCGTTAATAATCTTTTTTGCCGTTTATAAAATGGTCGACATTTATGCGGCAACAGGATCATTAATCGTAACCACAGGTTTATTACTTGCTTATAACTATTTTAAGCACCGTAAAGTTGAAAAAATGCAAGTAATTACCTTTATAATGGTTTTTGTGTTCGGTACATTAACATTGATCTTACACGATGATGTGTTTATCAAATGGAAAGTCACCTTCATCTATGCATTGTTTGCAGTTGCACTGTTAGCAAGTCAATTCATCTTTAAAAAGCCAATCATTAAACAGATGCTAGGTAAAGAAATCACCTTGCCTGATAAAGTCTGGAGTAATTTAAATATTGCTTGGGCTCTTTTCTTTATTGCACTTAGTTTACTTAATATCTATGTCGCATTTAGTTTGCCTCAAGAAGTATGGGTAAACTTTAAAGTCTTTGGATTAATGGGAGCGACATTAGTGTTCACCCTATTCAGTGGTGTTTATATTTATAAGTACCTACCAAAAGACAAAGAAAAAACAGAAGTAGAGACTAACAAAGAGTCTGAGTAATATCTCTGGAAACTCTTTAATTATTGTGTAAATAGAAATCCGATGTCGTTAATACATCGGATTTTTTATTTAAAAGCCTCGACATTAACCCTACTCCCTCTTCCTACTTACTTTCCCTATTAACTATTAATCGCCTATTTACCTCCTGCTAAATCAATAAAGGTTCCAGTAATATAAGATGCGTCATGTGATAACAGAAATGCAATTGATGCAGCAACCTCTTCTGGCCGACCACCTTGTTGAAGCGGGATTAAATGTTTAACACGTTCGATACGATCTGCTTCTCCACCGTCAGCGTGCATAGTTGTATCAATAAATCCTGGACGTACACAATTAACGCGAATATTATCTTTCGCCACTTCAAGTGATAACCCGGTGGTTAAAGTATCTATTGCCCCTTTCGATGCAGCATAGTCAACATATTCAAAAGGAGAACCTAATACCAAAAGAATTAATAAGGTGATCATTCTTGCTGGTTAAAATCACCCCTAACTGCGTTGTGAGTTTTGAAGTGAGAACAACTATCTCCTACAACTCACGCCTTATTAGTGTTAATTTTTACTGCGCAATCTCTGATCACTTATTTAATTCCATTGGTATAACCTTGATGCAGCGGAAGAAACATTAACAATTGCCCCGCCATTTTTCATCCGTTTAATCGCTTCTCTGCAACATAAAAAATAGCTGGTTACATTGGTCATTAGTACTTTATTAATTCGTTCAGCTGACATATCAGCAACACGCATCTGCGGTAATAAAACACCTGCATTATTCACTAAATGAGTCACTGAGCCCAAAGTATTATCGAGTGTGTTAAAAAGACGAATAACATCATTTTCATTTGAAACATCGGCTTGTACTGCAATGGCTTTACCGCCTTGTTTTTCGATATCTGACACAACGTGATTGGCTTCCGTTTGATTTGAAATATAATTAACACAAACGGCATAACCTAAATTAGCAAGGTGTTTTGCAGTGGCGGCTCCAATACCTCGAGACCCACCAGTGACTAATACGACCGAATGATTAAGCACTTGAAAAGCCATTTAACGTTCTCCTTGATTATTGTGATTTCGACATCACTTTAACGATGCTATTACCCCATGAAACTTTGAGCTTGAGCTTTGAAACTGATATTGACTTAAATATCTGCCTCTCTGTTATACATCAGAAGCTGTTATTAAAAGCAGGTATCTGCACAAGTTAAAAGTAACTATTAAGTTAAATGGCGCTAAATAATTATTGATAGCTTTAAAGGCAAAGTAAAATCAAACATAGCCGTCTTATGTCATGTCATTTAATATTCAATACTTCATATATAAAGCGAATGTATCGACGTTAGTTATTCGCCCCTAACCATTACCACAAAGTCTCATTTTTATAACGACGCCCCTATCATTAAAGCCTTCTTTAAGTCACCATCAACATAAATAACACAATCTTATTACCTATGTTTATTTAATGTTATTTTACTGTTTCTATTATGATTTTATATTGGTTAAATATTGTCTAAGATTCTAGTTCTACTGCCTTTTATAGATTAAAATACTGATTTTTGTTTTATTACAGCTTTTTATGCTGAAACAATTGTAAATACAATCATTAATAATTGTGAATATCATCTATGATGTATTTTCGAATTGATGATTATTTTGGGATAAAAATGAAAGTTTTAATATTAGGTTCTGGTGTAATAGGCGTAACGAGTGCTTGGTATTTAGCTAAGTCTGGACATGATGTCACTGTAGTTGACAGACAATCGAGTGTTGCTAATGAAACGAGTTTTGCCAATGCCGGTCAAATATCCCCAGGATATTCTGCACCTTGGGCAGCGCCAGGTATTCCAGTTAAAGCAATGAAATGGTTAATGCAAGAACTTGCACCATTAAAAATTAGCATTAAAGATCTAGACACGGAAACGTTAGTTTGGATGACTAAAATGGTCGCAAACTGTAATACTAAAGATTATCACATCAATAAAGCTCGAATGATGAGAGTGGCAGAATATAGCCGAAATTGTTTAAGAGAACTTAGAAAAGAAATTAATATTGAATACAATCATAGAACGCAAGGTACATTGCAAGTATTCCGTACTGAAAGCCAAGTAAAGAGCTCTAAAAAAGACATTGAAGTATTAAAAGAATGTGGTGTTGAACATAAAATACTAACGGCTGAAGACTGTTTAGGTTATGAACCTGCACTTCATCATACGATTGATAAAATCGTAGGTGGCATTCACTTACCAAATGATGAAACAGGCGATTGTCATATGTTCGTTACTGAATTAGCTAAAGCGTGTGAAGGCTTAGGTGTTAAGTTTGTAATGGATACCAACATTGAGAAAATCAATAAGCAAGGTAGCGAAATTGTCAGTGTTTCTACCAGCAAAGGTGAACTTACTGCAGATGCTTATTTAATGGCTTTAGGCTCTTATTCTACGCACATGCTTGCAAACCTTAATATCAGAGTGCCTGTGTACCCTATTAAAGGCTATTCTCTTACTATCCCAATTCAAGACTATTCAGCAGCACCAGAATCAACCGTAATGGATGAAACTTACAAAGTGGCAATCACGCGTTTAGGCGATCGTATTCGAGTTGGTGGAACCGCTGAAATTAGCTCTTATAACTTAGCGTTATTAGAAAAACGTCGTAAAAATATTGAGTTCTCTATTGCGGATTTATTCCCTCATGCAACAGATTTAACTAAAGCTGAATTCTGGACTGGTTTAAGAGCAATGACACCGGATGGCACGCCAATCTTAGGTAAAACAAATATTGATAACTTATTCCTTAATACAGGTCACGGCACACTCGGTTGGACAATGTCTTTAGGTTCAGCAAAATTTGTAAGTGATGTTATTAATGATAAAACACCGGATATTGATGATTCTGGCTTATCAGCTGATCGTTACGCACGTTAGGGGAGACAAATGGCTAGAACAGCAACAGCGATTATTAACTTAAACGCGATTAAACAAAACTATTTACATTCAAAATCACTTGCTGCACCTGCTAAAGCAATTGCAACTATTAAAGCGAATGCTTATGGTCACGGCGCAATTGAAGTCGCTAACGCTTTAACTGATGTAGCGGATGCATTTGGTGTCGCATGTATTGAAGAAGCAATCGAATTGCGTGATGCAGGTATTAAACAACCTATCTTATTATTGGAAGGTTTTTTCACAGCAGACGAATTAGAATACATCAGTGAAAATAATTTATGGTGTGCAATACATAACCAACATCAACTTGATGCATTAAAAGCAGCAAAGCTTAAGCAACCAGTTAATGTTTGGTTAAAAATGGACTCAGGTATGCATCGATTAGGTTTTTTACCTGAAGAATATGCAGATGCGTGGCAACAACTATCTAAGTTAGAGCAAGTTGCTAGTATCACCCACATGAGTCACTTTTCATCTGCTGATGATTTAAGCTCGCCATTAACTAAAAAACAAACAGAGTTGTTTATAAACACGATTGGTGAATTACCTGGTGAAATTAGTATTGCTAATTCATCAGCTGTATTGACAAAAGCTGTCAAAGGTAGAAACCAATGGGTGCGTCCAGGCATTATTATTTATGGTTCATCCCCTATCGACGATGATGAATTAGCGAGCCCTTTAATCCCTGCGATGACATTTAAAGCAAAAGTTATTTCTCAGCGCACGATCAATAAAGATGAAAGTGTTGGTTATAACGGTTTATGGACTGCTAAAACGGCAACAAAAATAGGTACAGTATCAATTGGTTATGCTGATGGATACCCTAGGCATGCAGAAAATGGTACGCCTGTTTTTATCAATGGTAAAAAGAGTCAAATATTAGGTCGTGTTTCAATGGATATGGTTATGGTAGATTTATCCATGTTTGAGCAACAAGACTGCATTGGATTTGATGTGGAGTTATGGGGTGATAACATTTCAGTAACTGAGGTAGCTAACTGCTCAGAAACTATTTCATATTCGTTATTGTGTGGTTTAACACGCCGAGTCAGTAAAACTTACATAAAATAACCTATCATTAATTTAACGTGATTTCTGTTCAATAAATCACGTTAAATTATCTGCACCCTCAACTTTTAACTCACTATCTTTAACAAATCACTTTTATAAAAATACCTACCTTTACACAACTACGTTAAAATAAAATATTCTGTTCGATCTTCAATCTTCAATCTTCAATCTTCAACAAGCACAAATACCTTCGTACTTTATGCCAGCAAATCTTTGGCACTGTCTTGAAAATGAGCGGCAATAGCAACAAACTTATCTTCAATAGCAAGAAACGCTTTTACTACTGCTGGGTCAAAATGCGAACCCTCCCCTTTCATAATAATCTCTTTCGCTTCTTGATGTGAAAAAGCAGGCTTATAGACTCGTTTAGAGATAAGTGCATCGTAGACATCTGCTAAAGCCATTAGTCGTCCAGATAAAGGAATACTTTCCCCTGAGAGTTGATTCGGATAACCTGAACCATTCCATTTTTCATGATGTGATAAGGCAATTTCTTTTGCAATTTCTAAAAATGAACTACTGCCCAACTGCTTTTCTGCTATCGATAAAGCATCGGCACCAATTTGAGCGTGGCCTTTCATTATTTCAAATTCATCGTCGGTTAACTTACCAGGTTTAAGTAATATATTATCAGGGATACCTACTTTACCAACATCATGTAACGGTGCGGACTTATATAACAGTTCGATATAATGAGGGGTTAATAACGCTGAATATACAGTAGATTCACTTAAATTCTCAGCCAATGCTTTAACATATTCTTGTGTACGTAAAATATGTGCACCGGTTTCATTATCGCGAGATTCAGCTAAAGCAGATAAGCTAACTATCGCTACATCCCTTGTTGTTTTCACTTCATTTTGAGCAAACTCAAGACTATCTAACATGCTATTAGTTAATGATGCCGTTGAACCAAACTCATCGTAACTAAAAATAGGCAAACGGGTATTGATATCGCCCTCACTTACCCTTTTTAAGGCGCACTCTTGACTCAGTAAAATTCGTTTAATCACCTTACTCCATAAAAACATAACCGCCATCGCATAACCGGTCACCAAAGCCGCTATATAGATAAGCTCTTTAATCACACTGATTTGACCACTGCCATCCATGACCAGTTCAGGGTTATGCTTTAACCAAAAAATATCTTTTACTGCCACCATAGATAATGCTGCCGTCAGGATCACTAATAAAAGTACCACTAACCAAATCATTTGATTAATTAAAGAACTTCGTTGACCTGATAGTTCAAAATCAAATTGACCACTCAATTCCGTTTCATCCATTTGTGCGAGCTTTGCAGAAAGTTGTAACAGGCAGCCAGTAAAGAACCCAAACAACGCCATTCCAAAAACAATTTTCACATTACTATCTAGCCCAAAGTCATAAACAATATTGTAATAAGCAGCCAAAGGAAGGCTGATGATGAAAAAGCAAAATGTATCTAATTTTATTTGTTTTATCTGTTTGTTTAAGGCGTGATGAGGTAATAAAAAGTGTCGTATTAGCAATAAGATAGAAAAAGTAATTGATACATGAATAACTATTTCACTCATCGTTAAGCTTGCTAAAAAAGGACAAACTCGACCGCCATAAATGCCGAATAAGATAGCAGCGAGAACGTAGAGTTTAAGAGTAAGAGAAGCATTATAGTTAGAGCTGTTCATTGTGCACCTTTTAGTACTTAGATTCATAATATTTCACTTTTATTGAATAGCTAAAATGACTATTACGATGATTTATCACCCATTAAAAGTGACGAATAGTAGGTTGGAGTTTATGTTTAATAAAAAAAATAAAAATACCCTAACAACACTATAGCCAATAATAGGTATTAAAACTAAGCAAATGCTTCTCATTTATTAGTAAATAAACATCAGATAAAATATCAAAGGATAAATAATACCAATCACAATAAATAGCTTATCTATTTTACTTGTTAAAACAGCCCACTTCCTCGTTGTAAATTTCATAAAGGGAACAGCCATTAAAGAATTAACATCTCTTGGTTAATTTTCCGATAGACGATTAACGAAGTTAATCTTCGAAAGGCTCAATTTACGCCTTGAATTGAACTGTTTTTCCTGCACAAAGTTTAGATAACATATTTAATGTAATCGGTATAAGGTAAAAAATAAACGAAAAAATAGGGGGACTATCCTCTTTAAAGTTCGTTCTATAACTTTACAAAGATAGTTAAATAGGTACAAAAAAGGCTACTCAAAGGTAGCCTGAAATGATTTACTTTTTAACTAAAACCAATATAAAAGAGACTTAGTTAGAATGTAACATGCTGTTAAGCTCTACTGCACTTTTATTAACTAGACATTCAACTTGACCAGTTGTTGAGTTACGGCGGAACAATAAATCATCTTTATTAGATAAGTCACGCGCTTTGACAAAACCAGCGTCATTACCTTCATTATCTAACATCTTAACTTTAGATCCAGCCGTTACGTATAAGCCAGACTCAATAGTACAACGATTACCTAATGGGAAACCTAGACCTGCATTTGCGCCTAATAAGCTATTTTCGCCAATCGCAACAACCATTTTTCCGCCGCCAGATAATGTACCCATGATAGAAGCACCACCACCGATATCGCTACCTTCACCAACCATAACACCCGCAGAGATACGACCTTCAACCATGCTTACACCAGTAGTCCCGGCGTTGAAGTTAATAAAGCCTTCATGCATAACCGTTGTCCCTTCGCCAACATGTGCGCCTAAACGTACACGTGATGTGTCAGCAATACGAACACCAGCTGGTACAACGTAATCAACCATTTTAGGGAATTTATCAACACAATCGACTGTGATTGTTTTACCTTTTAAACGCGCTTTCATTTGGCGATCTTTTAATTCAGGTAAGTCGATTGGGCCTTTGTTTGTCCATGCGATGTTATGCAACAAACCAAAAATACCATCTAAGACAACACCGTGTGGCTTAACTAAACGATGAGAGATAAGTTGTAATTTTAAGTAACCTTCAGCCACACTTTGTGGTGCTTCATCAGTTGCTAGAATAACTAACACTAATGGTTGCTTTGATTTAGCGGCAGCAACTGCAAAGTCAGCATTATCTGTATCATCTTCACCGTTAAATGCAGCAGCTAATTGCTCTGCAACGTCTGATTTAATTTCGATGACTTGATTGCCACCTTCATAACCAGTAATAGCAGCAATAGTCGCTACTAAATCTTCATTTGGATTTAAAATTGGGTTTGGAAAAAATGCTTCAATAATTTTTTGGTCACGATTTTTAGTGGCTGTACCAAACGCAAGAGAAAATGTAGACATGTATTAAGCTCCGATTTAAAAGTCTATTAGGTGAAAACACCATAAAATGATTGCTAAAATAATTAGTAGACAATAATAGAGAAGCACTAGAGCAGATGCAAAATTAAAACGTTATAAGCAGAAATTAATTGATATAGATGAGTTTGATATTCATTTATTCTTATGATTTTACTTATTATATGGGCTTAAGAATGAAAACTGCCTTTGGATTTACTTCTAATTCGAAGTAATAAATTAGAAAAACTCAATTTCACAAGATAAAAGAAAAACTCAATTGATAACATTAGTAAGATAGCAACGCTTAAACCCACTAAAATAGCTTGCTGGTTGAGTAACACGTTAGCTTGATAGCCGGCCCACGTTTCATTAACAATGGGATCGTTAATTTGTTGCGTTAACTCTCCTAATCGATACCAAATTGGTTGATTTAAATTATCCATTTTTTGTTGTAAAAATTGCACTCGAGAATAAGTGTTTTCTATAACCAGTGCTTCTTCACGGTACAAACTATCTTTACTACTTTTATGTTTTGTAATTAATACGTTCAAATCGCCAGCAAAATATTTATCTGCAAGCGATTGAAATTCCGCTAAATGCTGTTGAGCTTCAACAAAATGACCTTGTAAACGTAATTCATATTGTTGTAAAAAATTCGGTAATTGCAAGCCTAAGAGTAAACTTAAAGTGAAAACAAGTTGTAAACTATAACGCTTAATTACCGATAGCATGTCTATTTAAAGCCGCGGTTAGTACGTAATAACTCATAAGCTTTTTGAATATCTTGCGTTTTTTCTTTCGCAAGTTCCATCATCTCTTCAGGTAAGCCCTTTGAAGCCAGCTTATCTGGGTGGTTTTGACTCATTAACTTACGATAAGCACGCTTTACTTCTTTATCCGTCACACTACTATCAATACCTAATACTTGATAAGCATCATCTTCAGATTGTGCAGTGTTCTGTTGTTGACCGCCTTGGTGAAAATGTTGTTGTCCTTGAATCATCTGAATTAAACGATCTAATTCAAAACGCGAGAAATTTAAATTTTCAGCAATAGTGTAAAGAATCGACTTTTCATTCTCATCAATTTCACCATCAGAAAAAGCAACTTGTACCTGAATGGCTAGAAACATTTGCAAAACATTACGCTCGCCATGTAACACACGCACAAACTCTTGTAATGTTTCAACCAATGTAAAATCAGCTTCTTTACCTGCAGTGAAAGCAGCCTGGGCTTGTGTTCTTGCATTACCGTGCAAATTCATTTGGTCCATATATGCATTGGCCACTTGAATATCTGTTTGAGTTACTTTGCCTTTTGATTTAGCAACGTGTCCCATCACAGAGAAAGCCGTTTCAAAGAATATTTTTTGTTTATCTGCACTATTTCCACGACCGCCTAATATACCATCTTGCATATTAAAGTTACGGCCAACAGCAACATCAAAACGATGTCCTAACCAAACACCTAATATTAGGCCGAAAAAGTGCCCAAACATAAACCCAAAAAAACCACCTAATAATTTGCCCCATATGCGCATAACTAATAATTACCTTTAAATTAAGAAAATAGTAAAACTGTCGAACATTTTGACTAACTATGTCAAGATTTACCAATTATTTGTACTAAATAACAGAAATACTCACGTAATAGACAATCAAAGATTGGAGCCAGCAAAAGTTTACTTTATTATACGTGGCTATATTGTTGTTTTCTGCTTAGCGTTTTCTGATATTTCTAAGCACTTGTAGTGAGTTATTCATGCTAAAACTAATACCCTTATTGTTCGCCCTGTCACCTATTGCTAGTGCAGTTGCTCAAGAAACTGATACGAGTGATCTAAGTGATGAATTAAACACTGTTAATAAAACAGAGTTAAAAGTCGTATCACAAAGTATGGAAGAAAAATCTGCACCACGTGATGTAAACTTTTATTTCAGACAATGTTATCAGAATGTCCCACCGATAACGGAACGTAACAATAACCTTGATAAAAGCCAAATCCCAATCAATATTGATGCAGATTCTTTAAGAGGATTAAACGGCGAAATCATTTATGAAGGTGATGTTAACGCAGTGCAAGGAGAGAAATCTTTAGACGCTGACAAAATGGTATATAACCGAAATACATCTCAAGCAAATGCAACAGGCAATGCTCGTTACGTCGACGGTCAGGTAACTTTAATTGCAAACGAAATTAATACCAACTTCAAAACTGATGAGTCTTCTTTAATTCAAACCGAATTTCAATTCCATGGGCGAGGTGGTCGAGGTAGTGCCGATCGTATTTATGATAATGGTCAAGGTCAATATGAGTTAAAGTCATCAAGTTATACAGCTTGTCCTCCTAACGATATCACTTGGAGCTTAGATGCATCAACATTACATATTGATCAAGAAGCTGATATGGGAACGGCCTATAATGCAGTCTTAAGAATAAAAGATGTGCCAGTCTTTTACTTTCCTTATATCAGTTACCCGCTATCAGATAAACGAAAAACAGGTATATTATTTCCTACTTATGAGTTCTCTTCGGTTAATGGTTTTACTTATAATCAACCTTTATATATTAACATAGCACCCAATCAAGATGCGACAATCACCCCCACTTACATGCAAAATAGAGGGTTATTAGTCTCGACTGAATATCGTTACTTATTTGATGTCGGCTCAGGTACTTTACAATTTGAATATTTGAATGACGATAGAATACGTAAAGATGATAACGGTGATGACATAGGTGAACGTTACTTAGTTCATTTCGATCATGATGTGACTTTTGCCGAAGATTGGAACTTCAATGTTGACTACAATAAAGTCAGCGATGAATACTACTTTAATGATATCACTACTGAATATGGTAGTCGAAGCGATAACCAGTTGCTACAAAACGCAAATTTAAGTTATACCAAAACAAATTGGAATGCGGAATTAGAAGTACGTAACTTCCAAGTACTTAATAATGACGAATATAATACCGATGATGATACTCCTCATATCGTATTACCTAAATTAGCGTTCAGTGCATACCAACCTTTAAATTGGAAAAGTTTACAGTTTGACTGGTATTCTGAAATAACACGCTTTGAACATAGTGATGATGATATTTATACGGGTACACGTATTCATGTTGAACCAAAATTATCTTTACCACTCTATTATGATTCATTATTTGTGAATACTGAGCTGAAGTATATGTTGAGTTATTATCAACAGGACTTAGATAATGCGACTAAATATGATTGGTATGATGACCTAGAGGAGTCAACGGTACGCTATTTACCCTCTTTCAAAATTAACTCGGGGGTTAACTTAGAAAGAGATTTCTCATGGTTTGGCGATGATTACCGCCAGACATTGGTACCACAAATACAATATTTATATGTGCCATACCAAGATCAATCGGGTATTGGCTTATACGATACAACAACATTGCAACAAGATTATTATGGATTATTCCGTGACAATCGTTTCTCAGGGTATGACAGAATAGCAGAAGCAGATCAAATAACCTTAGGCGTATCAACTAGTTTTTTAAATGATCAAGGCAGAGAAAGATTACGTTTTGCTATTGGACAGAATTATTATTTTTCAGAATCTCGCACCGTTTTACCTACAGATGATGACGATGACGACGATAAAGAAGTAAATAGGTCGTCTATCGTCAGTGAAATTGATGTCAATTTTGATAACGATTACTTCTTCCACGGTGGAATAGAATGGGATAGTGATGACAATTTCATTCAACGTGCTAATACAACCTTTGAAAAACGTTGGGCTTATAATACCTATGCTCAATTAAGTTACCGTTACTACAAAGAAGATAAAGATGCTGAGTGGGATGAAATTGTTAACCAAGTTGGTACAAAAGTAAATTGGTCAATCGATACACAATGGTCTACTTTTGCGAGTTATTATTATAATGTTGAATTTCAAAACAGTTTTGAGAGTATTATTGGCCTTAAATACCAATCATGCTGTTGGGCTATTGGCTTAACCTATGACAGGCATATGCTTTCTTATTTTGGAGATGAAGCTAGCTATGATGAGGATGTGGAAACAGAAAGTAGTGTCAGTATAACATTTGAACTAATGGGCTTAGGCGGTGTTGGTAACTCTGGATATGAAGATGGATTATTCGACTACGGTCGTCCATTTTATTTAAAGTAATAGGTAAAAAATGAAATTATCGAAACAATTTTTAAGTGTACTTATCTTCGCAACGACGATACCTCAGTTTGCCAATGCAGCTGAAGTCCAGCTAGATAAAATTGAAGCTGTTGTAAACAATGAACTTGTTTTAGCAAGTGATATGAAAAACATGAAGCGTGATTTAATTGCGCGATATAAAGAAAATGGTGAAGCATTACCAAATCAAGGCAACATTGATAAGCAGATCTTAGACAAGTTAATTAGTGATAAATTACAATTACAAATTGCAGAACGTATTGGTCTTCGACTCAGTGATGCTCAAATTGATCAAACCATTGAAGAAATGGCTAAGGAAAAAGGTCAAAGTTTATCTGAAATGCGATCCGATATAGCGGCTGCAGGTATCAATTACAAAGCATTTGTAAATAATATTCGTGATGAATTAACCATTAATGAAGTACGTCAGGTTCAAGTACGCAGACGTATCAATATTTCAGATCAAGAAGTTCAGCAAGTTATAGATCGTATCAATGAAGCTGGACAGCAAAGTACCGAGCTTAAGTTTGCACACATTTTATTAAAAGTGTCAGACGATGCTTCAGCAGAAACAAAATTAGCGATTGATGAAAAAGCACAGCAATTAGCACAACAAATTGAAAATGGTGCTGATATCAAACAACTAGCACTAACTAATTCAGAAGGACCTAAAGCATTAGAAGGCGGAGATTGGGGCTGGAGAAAAATGGATGATATCCCAAGTCTATTTGCTGAAAACTTAACAGAATCAAACAAACAAGGCGATATTATTGGGCCATTTCATTCTAGATTGGGTATCCATATCATCCAAATATTAGATAAAAAAGGCGGCGAAAATATAATGACAGAAGAAGTTAATGCTCGTCATATATTAGTCAAACCAACTATCATAATGAGTGATGAAAAAGCCAAAACATTACTAGAAAAATTACGCCAAGAAATAGTCGATGGTACTAAAACCTTTGACGAATTAGCTAAACAATACTCACAAGATCCAGGTTCAGCGGTGAAAGGTGGTGAGCTAGGATGGGCAGATCCAAATATGTACGTTCCTGAATTCAGAGACCTTGCAAAATCACAACCTATTGGTGAAATTAGTCAACCATTCCATACCATGCACGGATGGCATCTTTTACAGGTCATTGACAAGCGTGAGTCTGATACAACAGAAAGTGCGACTAAACAAAAAGCTTATAGCATGATCTTTAGACAACGTTTCCCAGCAGAAGCTTACGCTTGGTTAAACGAAATTCGTCAAGAAGCGTATATTAAAATCAATAACCCTGATTACATTATTGAGGAAGAGTAATGTTACCTCGTATTGTTGTCACCGCAGGAGAACCGAGCGGAATAGGCCCTGATTTAATATTAGAATTAGCCGATAAAACTTGGCCAGTTGAGTTAATTATTTGTGCTGACTTAACGCTCCTAAAATCAAGAGCTCAGTTATTAAATAAAAAAATAACGTTTATTGAATATGATAAAAATAACACTAAACAGGCCCAGTCGATAGGTCAATTGACCGTTGCTCATATTGCTACTGATGCGCCTGTAGAAACAGGCGTGTTAAACGCAGCGAATGGTGCTTATGTACTAGAAACACTTCGCTATGCGAGCCAAGGCTGTTTAAGTGGAGAGTTTTCAGCAGTTGTTACCGCACCTGTCCATAAAGGTATTATTAATGATGCTGGAGTTACTTTTAGCGGTCACACAGAATTTTTTGCTGAACAAGCAAATGTAGACTTAGTCGTGATGATGTTGGCAACAACGGGTTTACGTGTTGCATTAGTAACAACACATTTACCACTTTCAGCTGTGCCAGCTGCTATCACAGCACCACTGTTAACTAATATCGTTACCATTTTAAATGCAGAACTGATTGAGAAGTACGGCATTAAACAACCAACTATCTATGTTTGTGGCTTAAATCCCCATGCAGGTGAAGGTGGCCATATGGGTAGAGAAGAGATAGAGGTTATCGAGCCCGCATTAGATAAATTGCGTACTCAAGGGATTAAATTAGTTGGCCCTTTACCAGCAGATACCCTATTCCAAGATAAATATTTACAACATGCAGATGCTGTTTTAGCAATGTACCACGACCAAGGTTTACCTGTTTTAAAATACAAAGGTTTTGGTCAGTCCGTTAATATCACATTAGGTTTACCGTTTATTCGTACTTCGGTTGACCATGGTACTGCATTAGATTTAGCTGGCACAGGCAAAGCCGATTCAGGCAGTTTATTGTGTGCAGTCAATGAGGCTATAACAATGGTCCAAAGTAACATCAACAAGGTTAACTAAAAATGAATGATAAAACCCACCTAGGCCATACAGCTCGTAAACGTTTTGGACAAAACTTTTTGCACGATGATTATATCATCGACTCAATTGTTGCTGCCATTTCACCACAAGCTGAAGATAATATAGTAGAAATTGGCCCAGGTTTAGGCGCACTAACAGAGCCCGTTGCAGCTAAAGTAAACTGTTTAAATGTGGTTGAGCTTGACCGTGATTTAGCTGAACGCTTAGAGAAGCATCCAACTTTACGCGATAAATTAAAAATTACTCAAGCCGATGCAATGCGTTTCGATTTTGGACAATTAGTCCAAGGTGATAAACAGCTACGTGTATTTGGCAATCTGCCTTACAACATCTCTACACCGCTTATGTTTCACTTATTTGAATTTGCGGATAAAATTTCTGACATGCACTTTATGCTTCAAAAAGAAGTGGTTAATAGATTATGTGCAGGACCTGATTGTAAAGCCTACGGTCGTTTGAGTGTAATGGCGCAATATTACTGTAATGTTATTCCAGTGCTAGAAGTGCCGCCAACAGCATTTATACCTGCTCCTAAAGTTGAGTCTGCAGTAGTTCGATTAGAGCCTTACGATACACCACCATTTCTAGCAAAAAGCATGAAAGTACTAAACCAAGTATGCTCAATGGCTTTCAATCAACGCCGTAAAACAGTTCGTAATGGCTGGAGAGAATTGTTAACAGTAGAAGAGTTAACCAGTCTTGATATTAATATTGGTCATCGTGCTGAAAACATTTCTGTTGAAGAGTACGTTCGTGTAGCAAATTATGTTTACGACCGTTTACAAAAAGAGGCATAAACAATGGCCACTTATATAGTAGGTGATATTCAAGGATGTTATGACGAATTGATACAGCTACTATCTTTGGCCAATTTTGATCAAAAAAATGATGAATTATGGGTCGCTGGCGATTTAGTCGCTCGAGGCCCTAAGTCGCTTGAAACACTACGATATCTTAAAGAGTTACAAGCAAAAGTCATTTTAGGCAATCATGACCTGCACTTATTAGCTACTTCTATAGGTATTCATAAACCCAAAGTAAAAGACCAAATATCCCCTATTTTAGAAGCAGAAGATAGCCAAATTTTATTAACATGGTTACGACAACAACCCCTATTATTAGAACATCCTGAACATAAATTCATTATGGTACATGCGGGAATATTACCTTCATGGTCTATTCAGCAAGCAAAAAAATTAGCACAGGAAGTTGAGCAAGAGTTACACGGTGACAACTATAAAGCGTTGCTTAAAAATATGTACGGTAACCACCCAACACAATGGCAAGAGACGCTGTCTGGTATAGAACGAACACGTTACATTATTAATGTATTTACTCGCATGCGTTATTGCACCTTAAAAGGCGAGCTTGAGTTTGAGAACAAATTAGCCCCGGAGCAAACCGATAGCAATAAGTTAAAACCTTGGTTTGAAATAACTCCAAGAGATCATCAACAACCGATCTTATTTGGCCACTGGGCTGCATTACTCGGTAAAACAAACCAACCTGACTTGTACGCATTAGATACAGGCTGCGTATGGGGAAATAGCCTCACTATGATACGTTGGCAAGATAAGAAGTTATTTTCATTATCCTGCCCTGCTTACGGCTAAAATTGATTCAATAACTCATTACAACTGTTTTTCTTTCAATTTATTGCTTATAAGTTATTAACCAATAGTCTTAAGCATTTACTCTGTCTAAAGTAACAAACTCTAAATTATGCGTATTCTTTTCATCAGCTTCATAGTGTTCACTTTCTACTTGTTTCCATTCACCTTGTGCTAAGTAATCAGGAAAACACGTATCACCTTTTGTGTCTAAATCAATAAAGGTTAAATATAAACGATTCGCGACGGCTAAAAAATGTTCATAAATAGTTGCCCCACCAATAATCATCACTTCTTCAACACCGTCAGCCGCTAATAAAGCTTGCTCTACAGAAGCCACACAAGTCACACCAGCAATCTCTAAAGTAGGATCTCTTGATACGACAATATTCAAACGTCCCGGTAAAGCTCTGCCAATTGAATCATAAGTTTTACGTCCCATGATCACCGGTTTACCTAAGGTTGTTTTTTTAAAGTGTTGTAAATCAGCAGGTAAATGCCATGGCATTTGATTGTCTAACCCGATCACTCGATTATGGGCCATTGCTACTATCATTGAAATTTTCATTTGTATTCCAGATTGCTTATTATTTATAAATTTATTGGAAAGCTTATTTAGAAACTTAATTGTTAAACTTAGTAATGCAGAAGTTTAACAATTAAGTTTTAGAATTCATCTATTTAATTGCTATCTTGTACATTAATTTTTGTCATTATTATGCTACAGTCTCATTACATTTACAGCTGTAATAGGGAACATAATATGGCCGTTTCAATTAAAAAAAGCATTATACCAATAGTCCTCGTCGTTATTTTTATTTTATGGCTATTATCAATTTGGTGGGGATGGATGCCATCTGCCTATAATGTCAAATCACGTACTCAAGAAACAGCAAGAATTTCTAATGTTGAAATGATCCCTGGTTATGCAACCACAACAGCTTTGATTGATGTGACAACGTGGTTAGTGGATAAACCAGGTGGTTTTTTATCAAATGATGTAACACCGCCAGGTTTGATTATGGATAACATGCCTGCATTTGAATATGGCGTATTAGAACAAGTCCGAGATTTAGCACTAGTAATGCGTTTAGACTTTAGCCGTTCACAGTCTCAATCAACAGGTGATAAAGACTTAGAAACAGCACAAAATAAAATGAACATTTCGCATACAAACTGGATGTTACCGAGTGCTGAAAAAGAATATAAACTAGCCATTGAAGCTTTTAAACGCTACCGTAATCGTTTAGTGGCAGAAGACGAAACTGAAGCACAATTTTACACGCGTGCCGATAACTTAAGTGATTGGTTACGTGAAATAGAAAAACGTTTAGGTTCTATTTCGCAAAATTTAAGTGCCAGTGTAGGAAATGATGTTTTTGATACTAACTTAGCCGGTGACCCAACAGCAAAACAGTCAACAAGAAGTGATGCTGAAGTCCAAATTAAAACCAGCTGGTTTAAAATTGATGATGTTTTCTACGAAAGCCGCGGCTCTACATGGGCGATACTACACTTTTTAAAAGCTGTAGAGATTGATTTTGCAGATGTATTAGAAAAGAAAAATGCACAGGTAAGCTTAAAACAAATCATTCGTGATTTAGAAGCAACGCAAGAAGCGATATGGAGCCCAATGGTTTTAAATGGTAGTGGTTTTGGTTTCTTAGCAAACCATTCTCTAGTCATGGCAAACTACGTATCTCGTGCCAATGCAGCATTAATTGATTTAAGACGTTTATTAGAGCAAGGTTAACCTTTACAAACAGTAAAAGTCTACACAACAAAAAAGCCCCGATAAAGAATCTTTATCGGGGCTTTTTATTATTTACTTCATTAACTTTTTTAGTAAATCAAAAACAATTAACCACAGCACTTTTTATATTTTTTGCCGCTGCCACAAACACAAGGTTCATTGCGAGCAGGCTTTTTTTCAAAACGAGTAGTGACTGGTTTATTAATCAACACATCTAATTCTGTAGTATTTTCTGCTTTTTCAGCATCAATAGTAATAGCGACAACTAAATCATGTTCTTTTGCTAGTGCTTGTATCTCTTCTGCACGCGCTTCGCCATTAACAACTACCTGTAAAGGCAACTCTTCAGTACCTATTTTCACAGCACGCTTTGTATTAAAACCATAACTTGAATGTTTTGGTTTTTTCTCTTTTTTACCTTTAAAGAAAAATTTATCTGACATAATGAACCTTTATTATCCTACTCGCTTATTCTGCACACTTTATTAGTACTTAATATTTTTCGCACAGTGTACAGTATTCCTTATTCCAATCTAGCCTAATATACGTCCATCTGTGTACCAATAGACCTATTATTAATGCAAGCTAAACAATCGGGCGTCCACGGTAAATTAAAATAGACGGTATTGCTAACCCAAAGCTTAGCGCGGTTAAGATAAATAAAGTGCGCAAACCATTTTCCATCACGACTTGCATCAACTCTAAACTGTAACCACTAGTATTAATTTCCACCAATCCAATCATTGCTGTAAATGCATAACTACCTGGAATCATAGGGATAACAGAGGCGACAGTAAACACAGGGCGAGGTATAAGGTGTTTACGAGACCAATACAATCCTAAAAAACCCATATTAGCCGAGGCAATAAAAGTCGCCCATTCAATAGGGATGCCGAAATGTAATAATAAAAAACGAAAGCTGTGAGTTAACGCGCCGCCAGCGGCACAAAAAATCAACATTTTGCGCGGTACATTAAATACCATGGCAAATCCAACAGCAGGTATCCATGCAAACCAAGCATCAGTAATGAATAATATAAACAGATTAAAAAATTCGCTCATTAGTTCGTCCACCCTGACACACCGATAACGGTCATTGCAGCAACAATTCCAATAGAGACACTAATCGCTAACAAAGTCGAAAAAACCCAACGCGCTATCCCCATATTAATATGCCCTTTCAGCATATCAGATACGGCATTAATCAAAGGAAAACCAGGAACCAATAACAACACACTTGCCGCCATTGCTATTTGTGGATTTTCACCCGCTTCGAAAATCACCCCAACACTAGTAATAATAGTGGCTAAAAAAGCGGCTGCAGCAAAGTTTACAAAAGGGTTATGTTGCCGATGAGCAAGCTCTTGTCGTAGAATCATCGCTAAACATGCGGCCACAAAAGTCACCCAATACGCGGCTCTGTCGCCGCCAAAGAAATGGCTGAAACTAGCACAGGAAAAACCAATCATTAACACCACTAACCAACGATTATGCTTAAATGGTTTTAATCGTTGTAAGCGTTTTTTCACTTCTTTTGCATCAAGTAACTGTTTTTCTACCATCACGCAAATACGTTGCACATCACAGACCATTTGCATATTAATGCCTCGGTCATGGCAACGTCTGGTGGTAGTAACACAATGTCCGTTCACCAAACTAGTGATCACGATAGCGTCAGGGCTAATAGATAATTCAACATTATCAGCACCAAGCGCTAATCCAATCCGTTGGGTGGTTTGTTCAATTAAACGACTCTCTGCCCCGTGCTGATGTAAAATTTGTCCAGCAAAGACAGCGACCCGTGTAAGTTCCGTTTGTTGTTCCTTTGACAAGCTCATGATGTAGTCGACTTATAGTTGTGATTCCGCCAGTTTTAAATCCAACGTGGCTTTAAGAAGTTTAAATAATAATATAGCTGCATCTATCTCTTCTTTGCGATTGGTTAAGCTTTCGATGTTTAAACCTAATGGAATATTAAATGGCAAAACAGCCTGTAGAATCTGTTCAAAGTTATTACGGCTAATTTGTAATGATTCTTTTAATGGATTATCAGACTCTAAAATACGTAAAGATGTTGCTTCAGGGACTGAGATACCTAACCATTCAATAAACTCTAATGTTTTAGCACTACCACAAGGAGAAAACGTTAAAATAACACGTTTAGGTTGAACACCTTGTTGCTTACACTCACTCGCATAGCGCGTTAACAAATCAATCGTCGCTTGTGCGTTATAAACCGCTTGAGTGATAAAAAACTCACAACCTTGATCTTGCTTGCTACGTAATCGTAAATGTTCATCACCCTTTGCAACATGACGTTCAGCAATAGTCACGCCACCTAAATAAAAATCTTGTGGATGCGCAGCGACTGCTTTGTAAGCATCAGCTAATGACAATTTAATTTCGCCATCCGACGATGGTGAACCGACTAACACAATATCGCGTACTGAAAACTGATGCCAAGCGTCAGATAACCAAGCCGAAAAATCAGCAGCGTCACGTTGTGAAACACTTTTATAAGTGATCACTGGTTTGTCGACTTTATCGTGTAAAATTTTTGAATATAAACGAGAGTCATGCGTATATCTAAATGGAAATGGACGAGGTTTATCAGTGCGAGACGTTTCATCTTGGATGTCATAAACAATAAAACCATCGTAATCAATTTCAGATAAACGGCCTAATAACTTATCAGCAATGCCCGATACCAATTCAATATCTGTATCTTGTTTAGGAGGTGTGGTCCCAATGAAATAAACGCCACGCTTGGGATCCGTGGTAATACTTTTTAACTTAGAGCTGGTCATAACAAAATCCTAAACTATCACTACAAAATAAAATCGAAAATTATCCCATATCTTGTGCATAATTGATATTAGGGAAACAGTAATTAAATGGTACCTTTACTAATATTATCTTTAAACATTTAATAAGCATCGCTAAGTGTCTCGATTACAACGGATAACTCATTGCTAAGCGATAGTGATATTCAATGTTTTCGCGTTATACTAGCGCTTATTTACAATCAAAAAGTAACCTTTATGCGTAATCCTCGTTTTTACGAACCACAAACGTTAACTGAAAATAGCACTATCACGTTATCTGATGATGCAACCCAACACATACGCGTATTACGTTTAAATGTTGGCGATACTGTTGTCTTATTTAACGGTCAAGGTGGACAGTATTTAGCGCAATTAAGTGACGTACAAAAACGTACATGCCAAGCGAAAATAATGTCATTCCAAACAACAGATAATGAAAGTCCATTACATCTTCACCTAGGGCAAGTCATTTCTCGTGGTGATCGAATGGAGTTTGTCATTCAAAAAGCAGTAGAATTAGGGGTTAATGAAATTACACCACTAATCAGTGAACGTTGTGGCGTCAAACTTAATGCAGAACGTATGGCCAAAAAGCAACAACAATGGCAAAAAATTGCCATTGCGGCCTGCGAGCAATCAGGCAGAAATATTGTGCCGACAATTCATGCGACACAAGCTTTAACACAATGGTGTGAATTTGAAATTGTTTGTTGTAAATTAACACTTCATCCACGCGCAAAGTATTCAATCAACACATTACCAAACGATATTAATCATGTGCGTTTATTAATTGGTCCGGAAGGTGGTTTAAGTGACGATGAAATTAGCTTAACTGAAAGTTTAGATTTCACCGAAACGTTATTAGGCCCAAGAGTATTACGCACCGAAACAGCAGCATTAACCGCTATTACGGCATTACAATGTCGTTTTGGTGATTTAGCGTAACCATATAGCTTTAATGATAGCTTTTAATAATTTATTGAAATAGGAAAGAATATGACCATTAAAATTGGCATCGTGATGGATCCCATCGCAGACATCAACATTAAAAAAGACTCAAGCTTTGCAATGTTATTAGAAGCTCAATCTCGTGGTTGGGAACTGTATTATTTAGAAATGAAAGATCTGTACCTTGAAGATGGTCGTTGTTTTGCAACTAGCAAGAAACTAACAGTACAACGTGAAGAAGGTAACTTTTATCAATTAGAAGAAGCCGTTGATCACCCTCTTTCAGACCTAGATGCAGTATTAATGCGTAAAGATCCTCCTTTTGATACTGAGTACATCTATGCAACTTACTTATTAGAACGCGCAGAAGTTGAAGGCTGTTTAATCGTCAACAAACCACAAAGTCTTCGTGATGCAAATGAAAAACTATATACCGCTTGGTTTAGTGAATTCACTCCAACGACACTAGTGACACGTAGTGCTGCTAAAATCCGTGAGTTCCATAAAAAACACACAGACGTTATCTTAAAACCACTTGATGGTATGGGTGGCGCATCCATTTTCCGTATCAAAGAAAATGACAGCAATATTGGCGTGATCATTGAAACATTAACTGAACACGAACAACGCTACTGTATGGCTCAAGCCTTTATCCCAGCCATTAAAGCCGGTGATAAACGAATCTTGATTGTTGACGGTGAACCAATGCCTTACGCACTGGCACGTATCCCTGCAAAAGGTGAAACACGTGGTAACTTAGCCGCTGGTGGTACAGGTGTAGCACAACCACTTTCTGAGTCAGATTGGCATATTGCTAATACCATTGGTCCTAAATTAAAAGAAAAAGGATTAATTTTTGTTGGTCTAGACGTGATTGGCGATAAAGTCACTGAAATTAATGTGACTAGCCCAACATGTATTCAGGAAATTGATAAAGCTTACGGTACTAACATCAGTGGTAAATTGATGGATGCTATCGAAAAACGTGTTAAAGCCGCTAAATAAGCTTTTAAGACTAAACTATAACCAACACACTATAAATAACGTACTACAACTGTAGCTAAGTAGTAATGTAGTAATGTAGTAATGTAGTAATGTAGCTAAGCACTATATAACTTAGTACTACAGTTAAACGATAAAGAAAAATACTGGATATAAATCATTGAGTTTATTACTAAGCATGAACTAAGCGACAATAAAGTAGGTAATAAACTCAATACTAATGGAGAAGCACATGACAATAAACAAAACTAAAACCCCTTTTGCTGATTCTGACATTAGTACTGCACACTCAGAGACTCAATCCAGTACTGAAAATAAAACGTCTAAACACCATTCAGAAACAGAGATGATCAACTCATTAAAAAACCATTTTTTAATTGCAATGCCTTCATTAACAGACCCATACTTTAAAAATTCAGTGGTCTATTTATGTGAGCATGATGAACAAGGTGCAATGGGGTTTATTATTAATTATCCTGTTAAACTGACCATTCAAGAACTATTAAAAAGTGCAGAAAGTATCAGCCATGAACCAATACCCCCAATCACAGAACCTGTATTTTTAGGTGGACCATTGGATATGGACAGAGGTTTTGTATTACATAGCCCGATAGAAGATGACTCTCAAAGTACCCTTTTGAATGAACAGTTAATGATGTCTAATTCCAATTTAATCCTTTCTTCATTAGGTACAGAAACACAACCAGAGAAATACATGGTTGCGTTAGGTTACTCAAGTTGGGATTCAGGCCAGTTAGAAGAAGAAATCAGCAACAACCAATGGTTAACGGTACAATGTGAGATGGACATCATGTTTAATACACCCGTCAGCAAACGTTGGAACTCATCTTTACAACAACTCGGTGTAGACCCATCACAATTAAGTAGCGAAGTAGGCCACGCATAATGACAGTAGAAACAACTAATACAGCATCATCAACGCCAATTAAGGCCCCTAATACCTTACTAGGTTTTGATTTTGGCACCAAAAGTATCGGTGTAGCGACAGGACAAATGATCACTGCAACAGCACAACCCATTGCAGCGATTAAAGCTAATGATGGCATTCCAAACTGGGATACCGTTGAAGCGGTTATTAAAGAATGGAAACCTGATTTAATTGTTGTCGGTTTACCGCTTAATATGGATGGCACAGAACAACCGATCACCCAACGTGCTAAAAAGTTTGGTAATCGTCTAACGGGACGCTTTGGTGTTAAAACGGTTTTTCAAGATGAACGTTTAACGACCGCAAGCGCTAAAGAATTTATCTTTGAACGTGGCGGCTATAAAGCATTAGAAAAAGGTAAAGTAGACAGTGTTTCTGCCGCGCTAATATTAGAAGGTTGGATGGAAAACTATTATTAGTGATCAACCACAACGCCGACAATAATAAAAATCCAACAATAATTTTCTGTCTTTCAAACACTTTCATTTCAACGACTCATTTTCTAGTACTTATTTTCTAGTACTTTTTCATCTGCTCTTTAAACTAAAGAGCAGTGCAATTTATTGATAAACCAATCCAATTTAATTCATTAAGTAAATAATTTAATTCAGGAATCTATTTAAGTTATCACTTTATTGAGTTATAAATGTTTACTCTTCGTTTTATAAAGGACTACATCACGCCCATGCAACTTATTGAAATCGATCCAGAGCGCTATCGTAAACGTTTAAATAAAGTTATCTTTGCTTGTATTGGAGTATTAAGCATCGGCAGTTTAGCTATAAGCCAGCTACTTATCTTATTAATCCCCTCTTCAACAGGAAGCCACTTCCATTGGAACTTGTTAGGTGTCGCAATAACCGCCATCTCGGTTTTCATTATTTTATCCAAACTTAGAAAGCATCCTTTTTTTTACGAAGTCAGTTACGTATGGGACTTAAAACAAGCCTTAAATAAAATTAACCGTCGTATGAAAAAAATAGAATCAGCAGCACAACGTGGTGATCACGTTGCCATGCATATTTTACATTTCAGTTATTGCGGTTCTCGCCAACTATGGCAATTAGATAACAACACATTAACCATTAACCATCTGACACACCTTGAAAATAAACTACACGAACTAGCAGAAACACATAACGTAACGCTAGATGCCACTCTTTATAACCCATCACAATTAGCGAGCTACTAATGCCTATTTTACATATCGAAGCGTTTTTAATTGCAATCACTATTTTAACAATCACACCAGGCCTAGATACGGCATTAGTCGTTCGAAATACCACTCGAGGTGGTGAAAAAGATGGTTTTATCACTAATATCGGTATTTGTAGCGGTCTCTTTTTCCACGCTTCATTATCCGCAGTAGGTATTTCATTATTATTATCCCAATCGCCACAGCTATTCCAAGGCGTGAAAATGATCGGTGCTCTATATATATTATATTTAGGGGTGCAAGGTCTTAGACATAGCTTTTCAGCAGCAGCAAAAGATCCTGAAGCCATCACAACACAGGGTAACTTTAAAGCGAGTAAAAGCTTTAGAGAAGGCCTACTTTCAAACGCATTAAATCCTAAAACAGCTGTTTTCTATTTAGCGTTTTTACCGCAATTCATTAACCCTGAGTATTCTGCATTTATGCAATCATTATTAATGGCCGCTATCCACTTTGTGATCGCACTATGCTGGCAGGCCTTTATTAGCCGAATGATAGTGACTGCACAAAAACGCTTTGATGGTGGTAAAACACAATTAATGATGGAACGTTTAACAGGCGTTGTATTGATTGGATTAGCAGTGAAGTTATTGATGGACGATTAACCAATACTTCTTCAATAAAATTCGTTCTCATGTATCAAGTGCCTCACAATTTAAAAGAGCAGTATCAAAGGGTCTGCATCTTTAAGCATAATTGACATGAGAACGTTTGTTTATTAAAAGAGATATAACATACTGTTGTTAAAGTAAATAATCTAAAGTTCAGATAAGAAAATCAAAACAGCATCATTATTTTTTTGATTTTCAACGTGCATCCCACCACAAAATGAAACAATGTTTTATTTATTGCTAATATAATCATAAAAAATAGTTTACTGTCGCAGTTATTATCAACTCCAAATACTTCTTATTACACATATAAGTAAGGACATATTTTGCAACAAAAATTTGCCTTTAAAGCAGAACTTCTTTTAGTGCTAGTGACTATTTTAGCCGGCGCAGGTTGGATCTTTTCAAAAGAAGCCTTAATGGGCATGACCCCTTTATTTTTTATTTCAATGCGCTTTCTTGTTGGCGGTGTGGTTTTATTATTGATTGGTCATCGGTATTTTCGCGGTGTTACATGGCAAGAGATTAAACCAGTGATGCTAATCGGCGCAGTAATGGGGCTGGCAATGCTTTGCTGGGTTATGGGACTTTATCAAAGTAGCAACGTCGGTGTCGGTGCTTTCATTACCTGTATGGGCGTCGTATTTGTACCGATTATCGGACGCTTTATGTTTGGAGATCGCCCCGCCACGAGTATTTGGGTTGCATTACCTTTTGCTATCATCGGATTAGGCTTTTTAGCACTCAGTAATGGTTTGAATTTTGAAATTTCACATCTCTATTTTTTAGGAACGGCTATTGCTGTTGCCTTTCAACTTAACCTATTATCGCGATTTTTATTGCGAGTACATGCATTAGTGTTAACCAGTGTGCAATTAACCACTGCGGGAATCTTACTGTTGATAGTGTCGTTATTGACCGAGTCATTACCTACAAGCATTAGCCCTAATATTTTTGCCTGGTTTTTAGCAAGCGCGTTACTCGCAACAAGTTTACGATACTTATTACAAATGTATGCAATGAGTTTAACGCCTATTAGTCATGCCGCCGTCATTATGAATTTAGAGCCTGTATGGGCTGCTATCTTTGCTGTACTGTGGTTTGGTGAAGTGATGTCATTAGGGCAAGTATTTGGATGTTGCTTAATCTTTATGGCAATGTTAATCAGCCGTTGGCCACAAATAAGAAAAATGTTCAAACATTAAACGTAAAGTAAATTTGAAAGTTATTGTGCAATTTGGCTTTCAAATTTATAACAACTCTTGAATACATTACAATTATTCACCTCTTATATTGATTGCTCTGAACAACAACGAGACAAGAAAAAAGTCTGCTGTGATTGCCTTTTAAATAGCTTATTGAGAGATTGGTTAACTAGTTTATATAAATGCTTTAGTGCGTTTTGTTGGTAAAAATGAATGTACATTCAAGCAACCTAGTCACTGATATAAGTATAAACTAGACATTCTTTCCGTTAACACATTAGGAGCAACTGCATGACAACATTAAAACAACAAACCGACGCTAAGATTGAAGCAGGTCGACAAGCTAACCCTGATTTTATGAAAGGTATCGATGATGTTATCGCTCAAGCAAAAGCTTTTAAAGAAGGTAGTGACGCACTTAAACTTGGCCAAGCAGCACCTCATTTTGAATTGCCAAACCAGCAAGGTAAATCAACTTTACTCACTGAATTACTAGCAAAAGGTCCGGTCGTTGTGACCTTCTACCGTGGCAGCTGGTGTCCTTATTGCAACTTACAACTTAGAGCATTACAAGCTCGGTTAACTGAGATACATGACCTCGGTGCTGAACTAGTGGCTATCAGTCCAGAGGTGCCAGATGGTTCATTATCAAAAAATGAAATAAGCAAAATGGAGTTTACGGTTCTATCTGACCAAGATGCAAAAGTGGCTGCACAATTTGGCGTTGCATGGGAAGTACCAGAGTTTGTATTAGAGCATATGAAAGTAGATCGAAAACTGGATATTGAAACAATTAATAATGGCAATGCTAACATTATGCCAACCCCAGCTACTTTTGTATTAAATCAAACTGGTGAAGTAACTTGGCGTTTCGTAGATGTTGATTACCGCACACGTTCAGAGCCTTCAGATATTATCGATGCCTTACAAAAACTATAAGCATTGAGCTAATTAAGCCTATTAAGCAAACCAAAATAGAGTGGAAAGTGATATTAATAAATAGCGCTAGTTGTTTTTGTAAATGTCATTTTTACTCATCGCCTGTTTTAAAAATCAGTCCTTCTCATTAATAAAATAAGCTGCTCTAGCGAAAGTGCACAAGAGCAACAACCTTTATTATTATAATACGCATGAGCCTGCCCTAATAAATACAGACAGGCTCATGCATTACTATTCAGCAGAAGCTATTCTATCCGGCTATTCTATTCAACTATCGTATTCAACTATTCTACTATTCTACTATTCTACTCAATTATCACTGTTCACTAAAATCGATACAGATTAAATGGATAAGTATGATGACGACGTTAATCTGATTGATTAATGGATAAATAGCTAAACGATTCTATTTATTAAGCAGCTTGTTCGACGTCCAATGCCGTTGCTTTAATTTCAGCGCTCTTTTTTTTGTTCATGTTTGGCAACGTTTGACCTTCCCACACAAAGTGACGATTCGCTTTTTGCCTAATGAATCCCTGTACCAATAGAGTAGTAAACAGGTGATCCGTATCTTCAGTATTTAAAGCTAACTTGTCTGATAATGCTTTCTTTGAGCAACGCACAGTGCCATTGCTGAGTAATGAAATAGCTTGTTGTAATAAATCTTCACTTCGAGATATCGCCGCTACTTGCTGTTCATGTTGCTTATTATAAAGCGCAAGATTAGTTTGCTCACTTAACGATGCTTTCTCTTGCTCTGCCTGTTGTAGTTTTAAAGTACGAGAGAAACGCAACTCTTCACCAATTAATCCAACGAAGAAAGCGGCAAATAAATCTAATAAAACTGACAGAAAAATCACTAATGATAGCTGTGCTGTTTTATTCTCTATATTCAGTGCTGTCGCAACGCTACCGATTAAGCCTAATACAGAGCCTTGGCTTGCAACGGGTTGTTTATCACGTTCAATAGCCAGCGCTAACTGTTGTTCACGTAATTGAGTATTCTCTTTTTGAATACGCGCGACCCCCGTAACGATACGATTCAACTCAATATACTTTTCTGCGGCAACATTATTAAGCGCAATCTGTTTATCAATGGCCGCTATTTGAAAGTCAAATGCGGCTTTTTTATTATTTTGCACATCAAGGTGACTCTGGGCGGTATTGGTTGCACTATTAATACCACCGATGCTGCCACCAATAGAAATAATGGCTAACACACTGTAAAAGATAAACGCTGAAAATGCGGCGCTAATATTGCGTCTTGCTAAACGTTCCCCAAATTCATACCAAGCAAAAAACTTTCCTAGCTCGAATATCACGGCCAATGAGCCAAATAAAAATTGCATCCAAAATCCATTATCAATTGATAAAAAGAGTAATAATGAAAAGATGATTGATGCCAAGATAGATGCACCGGTAAAGCTATAAACAACGGTCATCGCAAAAGGACCTTTTGCATGGCGAATGCGTTTTTTAGATAGGGTCGATATATTAGTCATGAATTACCTACTTATGATTATTGATCATTGCTCAAATCGTGAAAGCCTTGGTAATAACTAACAAAGCAGATCAATAAGGACAGAAATTGGCGCGAATTGTAGAGAGGCTTTTATCGAAAAGCCAGTAATGACAGGCATTAGATGAATAAATAAGTAAATTATCAATATTTTGTTTATTTTTTATACCGATTTAAAAAACAGAGCTTCTAAAAGTATGATTAACCGATGCATGAATTGAGTCATAGTAAGTGGTCATCGCTCTATTTAGTTTTTTTATCTTCGATTATTGTCTTTAATAATGTCATTAGTATTGATAGTGTTATTAGCCCCACTTATTTAGACAAACTGGCGTAATAGAATAACTTGGATTCAGAGCATAACGACACAAGCAGAAATAAAACAGCACCTTAAGTCACTTATTATGCGAATTTAGGATGCTAAATATCGATGAGAAGTAATGTTATGAGTAACGGCACACGACATAATAAAAGTTAGCGTGGCGGATCAACGCGATCAGTGACCGACGTATTAACACGAAACCACCCTGCTATAGAATAACGATCGCGGTTTGCCGCTAATACTTCATGTGGAAACTCTTCACTTAAAAACGTTACAATCGTGCCCATTAACGGCACCACTTTAATCCCTTCTTTATCATGGTCACTTTTATATAACACCAACTCTCCACCATCACTAGGTAACCAATGACTATTAAAATAAACAACCACAGATAACACCCGATTAGACTCGCCTTTAAAAGCATCATAATGACGTTTGTAATAGTCACCAGGGCGATAATGGGCAAAGTGACTTTCAAATGAAAATAACCCTAAAAATAAACGTCGATTTAAATAAGTCTGTAATCCTGCTACCCAAGTTAACCAATCTTGTCCTGCTTGGCTTTCTCCAGTTATCCAGCTAATAGCATCAGTTCGAACGAATTCATTTTGTAGGTATTCCTTACCTCTACCAATACCTGCACTTTTAAATTTATCAGCTTCCATCAATTGCTGATGCGTAAATAAAGAATGTGTTAATGCTTCAGGTAACGCCGTTGGCATAATACTGTACCCACGCTTATCAATACCTTCTGCGATAAGTGCAAACAAGGAATCATCATTTGAGTTATTGCCAGTAAACTCATAGACATTTTTTAACGCTAGCAAAGTAAAGTCCTTTCTTAATGATCTAGTTAATTGATAAAGCTTAATTAATAAAACCGACTTAATAAAAATGACATGTAAATTAGTTTTGTTATTAATCGTCTTGGTGGAAGTCATGCTCAATCTAAAAAGATAAAAGTACTAATTTAGACTGATAAACACTGGAATCTTTGATGGGAAATAATTAACGTTAAACAATTATTTTATTGCGTTAACTACTCTTGATATCTCGAAAGGTGTGAGATCGCATAGTGACAGTTTTTTAAAATAAGAAAAGCTTTATTATACTGTTATTGTTAAATAAAAAAGCTAGGTGTAAGCAACTAAAAAACACACAGTCACCTCGATTAAATAAATGCCATTGTAAGACAACAGCATCGTTTTTTTAGCGTATTAACTAACTTTAATGTGTAAGGCTAATGCTTTGAATTGATCGCTAATACTCTCACCAAAAAGTGGATCGACGTATTCTTTATGCTTCCATTGTAAAATCAAGTGAGCCCAATCATCTTCTGTTAAACTGCTTTGAATGGCGGGTAGAATTTCAGCTTCTTCATAGTTTAAATGTTGTTTTTGTTTACTCACAAACCCTTCCATTTTTTCTATAAACACTTCTTTAGGTATAATCGCATCCAACAAAATCATGTTGATCATGTCGTCTAATTCTGTGGTGAGAATTTTTAGCTGTTTATGATCATCTTCCAAACGATTGGCAACTTGATCAGTCACCACTCTATATTTTAGATAATAAGCATAAATGAGGTTTTCCATCGGATGATGGTATTTATCTGAATAATGTTTAAGGTAATCAGTAATAGACTTGAGCAGTTGGTAATCAATTTCCTCATCTAATTTTAATGACACAATATGGTTGTCCATCACCTGCAACAACTGCATAATATTTTTATGGTCTTTATGAATACGATTAAGCATGTGAATTCCCATCTATTAATAAAAGAAGAAGCATTGCTAATAATTACTAACAGATGATATCGCAAATATCTTGCTCAACTCCTGCGCAAAATCAATAAACAGTCATTAAGCATTAGCGGTTAAGGAAATAAATATGAACACGCTAAAAAACCATCAATTACCAATCAATTACCAATCAATTACCAGTTAATTGCTTGCTTACCTTGCTCTGTGAGCAATTGATTCGTTTTTGAAAAGTGCTTACAACCAAAAAAACCACGATATGCAGATAATGGCGAAGGATGTACAGCAGTCAAAATATGATGTTTAGATTGATCAATCATCTGTGACTTCTTAATCGCGTAACTGCCCCACAATAAAAATACAACACCTTCTGTTTGGTCGTTAATATGTTGAATAACATTATCAGTAAACTGCTCCCAACCTTTTTTTGCATGGCTTCCTGCATTAGACTTCTCAACCGTTAATACGGTATTCAACAATAATACCCCCTGCTTCGCCCAATCACTTAAATCACCACTTTCCGGTAAGGTTGTCCACTGTAGATCATCAGCGAGTTCTTTATAGATATTACGTAATGAAGGCGGTAATTTTATGCCCTCTTGTACAGAAAAACTCAGCCCATGTGCTTGGCCATCACCGTGGTAAGGGTCTTGTCCTAAAATGACCACTTTAACGTCTTTTAATTCAGTTAGTGAAAAAGCAGTAAAACGATTTGTCGGGGATGGAAAGATAGTTTTTCCAGCGGCTTCTTCTTGGTCGATGAACAACTGTAATTGTTTAAAGTAACTTTGTTGCTGTTGCTTTTCTATAAAATCAAACCAGGACATAACCATCTACCATTTAGTAATTATCAAAAATAAAATATACCACATAAGCAATTGTTAAATATAAACTTTATTTTTACATTTGAGCAACAAAACAATATTAAGAAAAAACAACCAGTTACAAACTTGCTTTGATATTGCTCAATATAAACACAAATAAACCACTATAAAAGTAAGTGATTAATGTTGTACATCACACATAAGCGGCCCTATAATCATAAGTAGATTAATTAACCAGCAGCATTAGATATTATTTATTGCATGCTTTATTAAACGGTTTCTGTATTACTAAACCGTATTACTAAACCGTATTACTAAACAATAATTAAGAATTAAGGAAATATTATGGCTTTAGGTATTCAAATTACTGAATCAAATAACACTGCGTTATTAAACTCGTTTTGGTTATTAGATGAAGAAAATGCACAGGCGCGTTGTTTATGTGTGAAAGACAATGCATACGCTGAAGATCAAGTTATTTCTTTAGCTGAACTCGGTGAAATTAAATATAAAGAAGTAGCGATTGAAGCGCCAAAAGCACAGGAAGGTGGTCAACACTTAAATGTGAACGTGTTACGTCGTGAAACATTAGAAGATGCTGTAAAACACCCTGAAAAGTACCCACAGTTAACAATACGTGTATCAGGTTATGCAGTACGTTTTAACTCACTAACACCAGAGCAACAACAAGATGTATTAACACGTACATTTACAGAAAGCTTATAAAAGTTTTCGTTTGAAATAATAGTGAAGAGATTAGCTTGATCTCTTCACTATCACCAAAGCCTAATAATTAACTTCTATTAGGCTTTTCAGCTAAACTTAACAATATAAACCCGCATTAATATGAGCCATAACTTTTCGGAACTAATTAATTCGGAGATCAATGCGAGACAACAATTAAAATTATTGGCTGTACCGCACTTTTTAGACGGTAAAAATAGAACTGAAATTGCAGATTTTTTAAAAATTAGCCGTAGAAGTGTCAACATTTTGATTAAAAGACTTAAAAGTAAAGCCACGCAATGGCAGACCTCATCGACTCAACTCCGAGCAACTTTCTACAATAAAGCAGTATGTCATTGATAAGGCTACAAAGTCAGAAGATGGCCGTTTACAGGGAAAAGATATACAAGAATATATCGAAACTACATTCGGGGTCATTTATCAAAAAACCAACATTTATCATTTACTGGGTAAGTTAAATCTAAGTTAGATAACGATACGCTCTAAACACCCAAAGCAATCAGTTAAAGCACAAGCATCTTTTAAAAAATTTCAAATAAAAACGATCCTTAAGATTCCTGAGCATGTTCATTTAAAAGATGTCCATATTTGGTTTCAGGGTGAGGCTAGGTGTGGTCAACGTAATAACAACTAGGATATGGACAGAAAAAGGCACCAGACCGAGAGCCTTACAGTAATAGTGATGTGATGAAGGTTCATTTACGCTTAATTTCTGATGTAACCCCAAAGGGAAAAATGCCGTTGTAATAATGGATCGAGCCAGTTGGCACCAGTCCTATTTAGCTGAAGAGTTTACTAATTTAACGATCATTCACCTCCCTCCGTATTCTCCTGAATTGAATCCAATCGAACAAGTTTGGCATTGGATGCGGGATAATAAAATCGCGAATAGATGCTTTGATGGTTATAACGACATTGTTAATAAATGTTGCCATGCTTGGCATCGCTTTAGTGAAGATACCAAAAGAGTGATCTCACTCTGTTACAGAGATTGGACCAATCTGGAAACTTAATTATAGGAATTGGTATAATAAGCCTATTTGATCACACTTAGCTTAAAATGGAAAATTCATAATCTTACCCTGTAGAGCTGATATTCTAAAAAAGGGTCCCCACAAAAGCAACGAAAAAACACAGGAACAAAGAGTAGAAAACCTTAATGCAGTGCCATTCAGGCATAAACTAACTTCATACGCACTTTTTAATTCCTAAATTCGCATAATAAGTGCAATTCAATGACTAACTATCTTCGCTGATCACTTTTTTATACCTAAAGTTAAACCTAATATTTAGTCATAACATTAGGTTTAACCTTGAAAGAGCGGCTTTTTTTAGTTAGCGACTCTCTTAATTTATACATTAATTACTGACGGTTAATTTGCACTAATTGGCGTATCGCGCCATGTTAATAAAGCTTCACCGTTTTGCAAATCTAACCATACATCAACATACTCAAATGAACGTGTATAAATGTAACCATCTTTAACGGGATCACCTAAGGGCTCTCCAAGTTTATGATTAAGTTCTTCGATGTAGCTGCTATCCCACACCGTATTAGCTGATGGTAATGCATTCACACTCAGCTGATAACTAAAAAAAGCATTTTCTTCGGCAACAATTAAGAATATAGCTAATGGGTAATCTACGTGTGTTTCCATGAACTCGATTTGCTCTTCATATGTATCAGGCACATCTTCATCAGTCATTGGTGCAGTTTGAAGATTGATCAACTTACCTTGTGCCAGTGCTTCTCGCATCATTTGAATTGACACCGCAATGGCATCAGCTTCAGTTTGTTCAGGAAATGCAATATCACCAGTAAAGTCCCAACGCTCTAAATAAGAACCATCAAATAATGCCATGACAGAGCGATTTCCGTTGTTTCTTTCTCCTCGTAACACATTACCTATTAATATTTTATCGTCTGGCATCTTTTCATGTAATTGGTTTAACATATCGACATAACCATTAATGGGCTCGCCATCAACAAAGATTTCATCGAATGCAGCTTTAGTGATTTTATCAACAAACACACCATCTATATTATCATCTGCGGCTATTGTAGTAGGTAATTCAACCCACCAATCTCGAGCCTCTTCAACTTCACTATTGTAGTTATAATACTTATCTTTAAATAGATAAATACTGCCATCATCATTTAAGACGCTCCACGCACTAGCATTTTCTTCATAGTCTTCATCATTGCTATAACCACTGTAAAAAATAACCGAATTCCAATAAAAAATATTTGAAATATTAGGGTTTATTTCCTTCAGCCTTCTACTCGTTTCTTTAATACCCTCATCAACAGCTTCTAAACCTGCCTCATTAGCTTTTTCTAACATTACTAGTTGATAATGTGCGGCAATAGTTTCGATTTGCTGATCGGTGTAAGAATCAGAATTACGTACAGCTAACCAACGGGGTACGGTATCCCAAGAAAATTCAGGATAGTAGGCTTGTCGTGATGTATCCGATTCAGGGTAAACATCAAAAAAATCTGGTCCCATGCCATAAAGCGAATAATCATAATCATCAAGTGTTGTGACTAATTCAGGGTTAGAAATTGAAAAAGAAAATTGAATTTGATTAATACTGCCAAGTAAATGACTGTAGTAATCACCAGCGCCTGTAATCACAAATGGTTGTAGAGATAAAAAACTATAGACAGAATCATTACTAAAAGTGCTTGAATCTAAGCCAGTTCCTTCACCACGAATATGTGTATGAGTGCGACCGCCGGTTTCTATTAAACTAATAAAATCAAAACCATTCATAGTTGCGCTGTAATCAGAAACAGAAACTTTAATATTCTCCACACTAAAACGTAAACTTTGTCCTGCACCAATACCTGTTATACCATTGTCTTCAACATCCCAAAAATTATTAGTCGTATCAGAAGTAACAGGGCTTGATTCACCTAAAGCGGTCATGGATGACTCACCCGCTATAGCAGAATAGCTGTATGTAGAACCGGCAAAACCTTCAACACGTAAATCGAAAGTCAGTGTATCGTTAGTTCCATCACGGTCAAAGTCACTACCTTCCCAATCAATACTATAAACCATGTCGTTACCAATGGATGCTTGTGTACAAGTCATATTGTCTGAACTGAGGTCGCTTATTGTCAAACCGTTATTAACAGCAAGATCGGTATCTTCGCCAATACAAGCTTGTGCACTCAATGCGAACCAAACTTCATTATTAGCAGCATTCACTGGCGGTACTAACGATATGAATAATAGACAAGCCATACTCCATTTTATTTGTATTTTCATTGTACTTCCTATTAATTAAATATTATTAATAAAGCCCTCTGCAGTAAAGGACGAGGCATCAGATGATTTATTCAAACATTATTAATTGGTCACAATTAACATAACCTCTTCGTTATTAATATAAATATCTATTTTAAAAATTTGATACTCCTTAAAACCCCAATACAATTTGAGAGTCTTTACTAAAGTACTCAATCAACAAAGTTAACAGGACGACATATTTTTAACTAGTAAGTACCATTGTAGACTAGACCGAAAGCTCTTTTCGAACGATAGCAGCACCATCACTCAGTGCTTTTAACTTCTCTCTTGCTACTTCACGCGATAAAGGTGCCATGCCGCAGTTAGTACATGGGTAAAGCTTATCTGCATCAACATATTTAAGGGCTTCTCGTAACGTATTCGCCACTTCTTCTGGCGTTTCTATCGTATTGGTTGCCACATCAATTGCGCCTACCATTACTTTCTTACCGCGAATAAGCTCAAGTAGTTCCATCGGCACATGAGAGTTGTGACATTCTAACGAAATAATATCAATATTAGAGGCTTGCAATTTTGGGAACGCTTCTTCGTATTGGCGCCACTCGCTGCCTAAGGTCTTTTTCCAATCTGTATTGGCTTTAATGCCATAGCCATAACAAATATGAACTGCTGTTTCACACTTAAGTCCTTCAATCGCTCTTTCTAAACAAGCAATTCCCCATTCATTTACATCATCAAAAAACACGTTAAAAGCAGGTTCGTCAAATTGAATAATATCAACGCCAGCAGCCTCTAACTCTTTGGCTTCTTGATTCAAAATGATCGCAAATTCCCAAGCGAGTTTTTCACGACTTTTATAATGGTCATCATACAGCGTATCGATCATGGTCATTGGACCTGGCAACGCCCATTTGATTGGCTGATCTGTTTGTTGACGTAAGAACTTCGCATCTTCAACAAACACTGGTTTTTGTCGACTCACAGGGCCAACTACTGTCGGTACGCTCGCATCATAACGATCACGAATTTTAACGATTTTACGATTTTCAAAATCCACACCATTAAGGTGCTCAATAAAGGTAGTCACAAAATGTTGGCGAGTCTGCTCACCATCGCTGACAATATCTATGTCGGCTTGTTGTTGTTCGTGTAATGACACACATAATGCATCTTTTTTGCCATCCACTAACGCCTGATCTTGTAATTTCCATGGAGACCATAGTGTTTCAGATTCTGCAAGCCAAGATGGTTTAGGCAAACTGCCTGCTGTAGAAGTTGGTAATAATTTTTTCATGATCAATTGCTTCCTGTATTAGGTATTTAATTTTTTATTATTAGGCTTTAACTTATTAAGCGAAACAAAGTTGCTGTTGATAATTGGCAGACCACTGCTCAAATACAGCTTGGTAGGGTTTGATAAATTGCGCTTCAGCAAACTTCGCTTGCTCAATACCCAAACGATTACGTTCCTCTCGGTCATACACAATATGCGTTAATGAATAATCTAAGTTCTTCAAATTCGGTTGATAAGTTTGCCCTGCTACTGCATTCGCATTATAAATTTCAGGTCGATAGATTTTCTGAAACGTTTCCATGGTGCTGATAGTGCTGATCAGTTCAAGGTTGGTGTAATCATTTAACAAATCGCCAACGAAGTAAAAAGCCAAGGGCGCAGCACTATTAGGCGGCATAAAATAACGCACCTGTAGGCCCATCTTTTTAAAATATTGCTCTGTTAAAGAAGATGCATTCGGCTGATATTCAACGCCTAATACCGGATGGTGGTTTGCAATGCGTTGATAGGTTTTAGTCTCCGCCACGCTTAAACAGATAACAGGTGGTTTATTAAAATGCGTTTTATAAGCAGAGGAATGCAAGAAAGACTGAAATAACTTTCCATGCAACTCACCAAAGTGTTCTGGGATGCTAAATGACGGTTGTCCTTTATTATGCTCAGACAACAAAATACTAAAGTCATAATCACGTACATAAGACGAGAAGTTATTACCAACAATGCCTTCAATACGTTGATTAGTTTGATGGTCAACAATATTAGTTTTTAACACTTCAATGGATGGAAACGTTTGACCACTGCTTTCAATGTCCATTTCAACAGAAATAATATCAAGTTCCACAGAATAACGATCGCCCTTTAGGTTGTCCCAATGCGCTAAGGCATTAAATCGATTATCGATCATCTTTAATGCATTACGCAGATTCTGTTGGCGGCTCTCCCCACGCGCTAAATTGGCAAAATTGGTTGTCGCTCGTGTATTGCCAGCAGGTTGGTAATGCTCATCTAAACCTGTGCTCTTAATCGTAAAGGTAAAATCTGTGTTCATGGTATTTAGCTCCAATTCTCAATCATAAAATCTGTACACTCCCTGTTTTTTCAGGATTTTCTAGCCATCTGTCTTATTTATATCGATGACGTCGAATTAAGCACTCTCGGTAATATTGCCCAGCGTTATAAAGCAGAGTGTATTTTATACGTTAAATTAATCATGAATAAAAATGATTGATTTTCAAATTAACATGAAAATAATTAATAAATGAGTTTTGGATGTAAATAAAACAGAATAAAAAAGTAGGAATGAAGATTAAAATGTTAAGAAGATTGAAGTTAATTGGGTTTGGGTTGGTTGAATTGCCTGCGCTCGACGAGTTTTTTTATCATTATTCTCAATATTTCCGCCTTGTCGGCGTGAAGTGATTGATGAACTGAAACGAGGCTTTCAAGTTTAAAAATCAGGATTATTTAAACGAAAAAAGATGCACATGATAAGTTAAAATTCCTATCATAAACTTATATCCAACCAATCTAATCTCACAAAAAATTTACAATTTAACTATACCTTGTTGTTTTTATGTAATTAAAAGTAAATATCATCTTTTAATCATTTTACTTATATGTAAAAATACCCAAATAGTAATACACACTCAACATTGTAGTTTTTTAAAGTTAACTATGCTCGTTGCCCAGCATAGTTTTCTATATTATTTGCGGGCATTAAAAATGGAAGTAAAAATGAAAAAAATATTTATGATCTTAACCTCTGGCATTGCTTTAGCTGCTCTTTCAGCTTGTAGTATCCCAACATATCAAAAAACAATTTCATCTGAATATAACGCTAAAGGTGAATTAATTGGGAAAACTGTAACAGAAACAATTACTCAGCCATCACCACAATCAAGCCCAATGAAAGTCAAAATCACACAAGATGAATTAGAAAAATAGGGGTGTAATTTAATTTTTAGTATTGATGATTCTCTTACCGATTCAAACTAAAAATTTAATTAAAATCTAGTTTAGATAGAGTGAAATTAACAATATTTAATTTCACTCTAATTACTTCAGTATTAATAATTGGCTTATTTTTATATTGACCAGCCGCAATTTTCATCCTATCCACATATGATTTTCTTTTTCACTGCCCCACAAAATTATAAAAGAGTCCTACACTCATACATTGAAACTAAGAATAGCAACGAATTAATCGCCAAAGTAGAGTCGCCAAAAATACAAATCATTGCTAATAAATATTAATACGATCCAACGAGTGCAGACGAATCAATAGCAAAGTGCAGAATACCCAAACCTAAAAATCACGACGAGCAACTAAGGTGCGAAATGCCCCCAACCTTAAAGAACTCCAGCGGTTTCAATCGATAGTATTTATCTTCCACTTCTTGAGACTGCTCTGCATAAGGTTGATTCATCACGTCTTGCAACTCTCTAATTAAAGTGTAATCCCCAACGGCTGCTTGCTGATAAGCAGGTTTAACAAACCACTCTCGTAAAATGTATTTTGGATTAACCAACTTCATTTGCTTAGCGGCTTCTTCAAGGGTGCAGCCATTCGCTTCACAGTCACTATTAAGCAGTGCTTTCCATGTTGCAAACCATTCTATCCAACGCGTGTCCCTTTGATGAGAATCTGACTCGTTTGCCTGACTTGAGCCATTGTAAAAGCTTTTTTTCAATGGACGAATGTCGTCAGGTATCGACGATAGCTCCCGAAAGAAAATTGTATAATCGACAGGCGTTTGCATCATTAGAGTGAGTAGCTCGTTAAATAATACCTTGTGAGCCGTTGGGTTTAACGTGCTAAGACCCAACTTGGCAGCCCACATACTTTGCATTTCTGAGTCCATCACGGTCGAAAACTCACGTTGAATCTCGCCGAGTGCTAGTAAATGATCTTTATGATCTGCTAATAACGGTCGTAACGCCGAACAAAAAGACTCGAAATTGCTTTGCGCGGCTTTAGGTTGATTCAAAAATGAATAATGATTACCACCGCCCGTCCAAGGTTGATAATACGGGTTAAACACATCACAAAAACCAAATGGACCATAATCAAGCGTAAAACCACCAGCAGCACAATTATCACTATTAAAGTTACCTTGGCAAAAGCCAACGCGGATCCAGTTCGCGATGAGTGACGTAAGGCGACCACGAAACTCGCGCGCTAATAACACGATTTTTTCAGGCGTACTGAGCTGGCTATCGACAACGTCAGCATATTCTCGCTCAATCAAGTGCAGTACTATTTTTTCCAGCTCTTGCATCGCATGAAGCTGTTCATCTGGCTGATCTTCAAAACTATTTCCAAGGGCGCTATCTTCACGAGTGCGGCGAGCAAAAAGCTCAATTTGACCAACACGAATAAATGACGGCGCAACACGAGTCGAAATAGCAACGGCTTCAGCGCTCATCATATCGGGATTTTCCGAACGAGTGCCTTCCGTATACCAATAGCGCTTTACTGTTTCAGTTTTGGAAACGTATAAACTCAACGACCGTGATGTAGAAACACCAAGCGCGTGCATATGCTCTTGAGCTAAGAACTCACGAATGCTCGATCGTAAAACAGCACGACCATCCGCCCCGCGGCAATAAGGTGTTCGGCCACCGCCTTTTAACTGCATTTCCCAGCGTTTACCGTTGATAACCGCCTCAAGCACTGAAATAGCACGACCATCCCCATATCCGTTACCAGTCTGAAACGGACATTGATGAGTGAATTCAGTCCCGTAGATAGAAAGTGCGTAACCTGTCGCCCAACCAACCTTACGCATCGGCGCTGGCACCTGAGAAGTATCGCCGGAGAACATGCGCATGAATTCAGCAGATTCGGCCAACTTGTCGGCTAAACCAAGCGCAGCAAAAAATGCATTACTGTGCGCAACATATTCTGGGTCTTTAATCGGGGTTGGATTAACTGGAACATAATGCCCAGAGAAGACTTGTCGTGGTGCGTAATCAATCCCGTTTTCCGTCGCATCAGGATCACAGTTAAGCGTGTCCATAAGCGAATAATTTGCCAACTTAGCAAGCTCACCTAACGTAGCGATTTTAGACGTTGGTGTAGTAGGTATAGCAGATACAGTCGAGTTGTTTTTCTGAGGCAGTCGATTCGTCATAATGTTTTATACCTGCGTTTATAGAGATGAGTGTTCATAAAGATAATCGTTCATAGAGATAAGTAGTAATGCTTACTATCTTACCGCGATATGTTGGAGAGTTCAGTGCTAATTGTAATCGTTTCATTAAACGTGAGTTAACATTGGCTTTACTTTTTATTTGGGTCTGATTGGCTCGCCTACGCTCGTTGCATCTGTTTGCTTTTTATTGACAGTATTTTCGCCCCATTGGCGACTTTACTTTATCTAAACCAGTAGAAAACTCGGTAGATAGTTGTAGCCATATTGAACTTAGATTTAATAATTAATGAATTAATATTATTGAGTTCGTATAAGCGCTCAGTGCTTTTGAGGTAAAATGCAAAATACGATCCAGAATATTTTTTACAATATTTTACAAAGTTTTTTAGATAAAGAAAAACATTACAAAAGATAGTTTAAAGTTTAAAACCACTCAACGCTTATCTGTATTCAGATTTCAGTATTTATGATAATTTAACCTGCTCTTTATTATTTAGTATCGTTAAATGTGATTTAAATCTGGGAGGAGGTTATGGTTAAAAATCAAAACAAATTATTACGTTATACAAGCGTATCTGTGGCTAATGTATTTGAAAAAGAGACCGCCATCATTGCACAAATACAAGCGAATGAAATGTCTAAATGCCTTATATTATGGCAAACAAAAACACCCACGATTGTATTTCCTGCTAATAAAAAATGGCCCGAATCTACCTTATTAAAGACAGCCTTACAAAAAGATGACTGGAAATTACTGTCACGTAAAACAGGTGGCGCTCCTGTCCCACAATGCCAAGGAATCATTAACTTATCGCACTTGTATGTTTGGGATGATGCAACGCCCTACTCTATTACCCAAGCGTATGAAAACTTATGCAAAGTATTAAAAGATTTTTTTAGCCTATATGGATTAAATAGTGAAACGCATGCCACGGAGTTTTCGTACTGTGACGGTGATTTTAATATCAATATTAATGGGCGTAAAATCGTAGGAACTGCGCAACGTATTATTTTGAAAAAAGGAGGCGGTAAAATTATACTCGCACAAGCCTGTATTCTCATTGATGCCGTGCTAGAAGAAATCATTAAACCCATTAATTTGTGTTACCAATTGTGTGATAAAAAAGAGCGAATAAAAGCACAGGTTCACACCACCTTGTTTGAGCATATTAATACACGACCTAGTGTTGATGTGCTTTATCAACAACTCACTCAAGCATTTGTAGATAATGGCTTAGGCTAGTGGTAGGAACCACTCAAATCATGACGCCATAACATATGATTTTCGATTTGAAAGATATGGTGATATAGGATACTTGAGGCTTGGTGAATGGCTGAATTATAAAAACCACCTCAAGGCGATACTAAACAGTATTTCTAAAAGGCAGTTTGAAGTTTAAAGCTTGAAGTTAGCAATAATTGATTAAATCTTTATCGATCAATATTTGACCAATTTCAAAACAACAACTTATAGGCTATATATCTTTATTGCATAGAGTGCCGCAAAGCCTAATAACATTAACAACACCACAGGCTTTGCACGTTGCAAAAACAACGATAACCAGCTTGCTTTAATAATATAGATTGAAGTAATCACCATTAACACACCAGAACAAAAGGCAGCAATTCCCCAAAACTCTGTAAAATGTTGGCTCGCGTACCATAATATATTCCATAGACCCGCGGCGAGCAAAATACCGCCAATACTAAGGCGAATAGGTTTTGGACAACCCTTTGCTATTGGTGGTAAGGCAACAATTAAACCTACGATCATGCACGCAGTCACAACACTTCCCATGGGTATCATATTATTCACTTCAATTCAGATTAATTAGGTGAATCATTATATTTAACCTTAACAGGAAAACAATCATTCAATTTGAGCCTTAAACGTTTTCAGTATCCTCAAAAGCTTGTCAGTGTATTTACCTTCACCACACAAGAAAGTACGGCGAAGTCGCCGATAAGGCGAAAACACTGCAAATAAAAATCAAAAAACTTCGATGAGCGCAGACGAAATCAAAGCAATTCGTGATTAATTCTTATTAAAATAAAACACATAGAGTTTATCAAGTAACATTCACAACTAACAAAAATCCCCTTTTAATAACTTTGAGTTGTACAATAGAATAATCTCGATAAAGGCTCAATAAATAAGAAATTAATGATGAAAGTAATAGTAGGTAACTTATAAAATATGAAAAGTAATGCACTCGAAATAAATTTATCTGCGAATCTCAAGTTGTTATGCAGCTATAGTGAAAGTATTTCAGAAAGTTGTCGAAAGATGGGAATTAATCGACAACAATTTTCAAAGTATTTAAATGGCAGTAGCATGCCTTCGATGCAAAGCTTAAGAAAAATTTGTGATTTTTTTGGGGTGGAAAGTGAAGAGATCACTTTACCTCCAGATCTATTTAATTCATTAATATCTTCTCGCGAACGTAATCAAAAACCTAAAAAAATTCTTGATGAAAGCCCTCAAGGAAAACGCCATACCCGCTTATTAGAAGAAATGATGATGTTAACATCAGAAGATATCACTCAATATTTAGGCGACTACTATTACTATTACATGACTCCTTCATATACTGGTTATATTAGTAAAGGTTTCGCAAGGCTATCGCTTAAGAATGGTATTGCTTATTCACATTTCTATGAAAGAACAGAGCCAGGACAAGCTATGTTAGAAGGATATGAAATAGGAAAATTTGTGGGGATTGTGTTGGTATTAGGAGAACGGATACAAATTATTGATTACGGTGTTCATTGCCAGCGAGCAATTTCACAAACAGTTTTATATGGTGCTACTAAAGGCAGCTTTAGCCTGCTATCAGGCATTACACTAGGTATACAAGGGCGAAGTTCACGTATCCCTTTCACTTCTCGTATTGTTTTTGAACGTATCAGCGAAAGTATACCTTTACGTCAAAAACTCAAAAAGATTGGCTTATTTTCAATCGAAGACACAGCCATTTCCCCAGCGATAAAAACGCGCTTAGAAACATCAAGCGGTATAGAAAATCCGCACATATTTACTGCATCAGAGAACTAATTATATAAGTTAGTTCGTATAACTGAGAAAACCTTGTAGACGTTTACTTTTAGGATTATTAAAGATTTCTTCAGGTGTACCTGCTTCTTCAATAATACCGTCAGCCAAAAATACAACTTGATCCGATACTTCTTTAGCGAATGCCATTTCATGTGTCACCATGATCATAGTGCGTCCTTCGTCTGCCAAGGTACGAATTACTTTTAGTACTTCATTAACCAATTCAGGGTCGAGTGCAGAAGTCGGTTCATCAAAGAGAAGAATATCAGGCTCCATTGCTAAAGCACGAGCAATAGCTACACGTTGTTGCTGCCCCCCAGATAAAAATGCAGGATATTTATCAGCCATATCTTGGCTAAGCCCTACTTTATCTATATAAGCGAATGCGCTTTTCCTCGCAGTTTCCTTATCCATTCCCAATACTTTAGTAGGTGCCAACATTATATTATCTAGCACAGTCATATGATTCCATAAATTGAAGTGCTGAAAAACCATCGTGAGTTTTGTACGTAAATATTGCAATTCTTTAGGGTTAGCGAAGGTCATACCATCTTTATCAGCAGTCATTTTGATGGTTTTATTATTTATCTTAAATACACCTTCATTTGGTTGTTCTAAGAAGTTAAGACAACGTAACAAGGTGCTTTTACCTGAACCTGAAGACCCAATAAGAGTGATGACATCTCCAGCTTTTGCCTTGAGGCTAATGCCTTTTAATACTTCATGTTCACCATAGCTTTTATGTAAACCTTCAATGGAAATTTTGTATTCTGTACTCATAATAATTCCAGTTTTTAAATTATTTTTATAATTTATTAAGGTGCGAGTAAATAACCGCTACGAATTGTTTTTTCACCTGCGACATGGGCAACTAACATTCCAGCTGTTGCTGTACGGCGTAATGAACGAGAAAATAACAAACCGGGCTGAGAAGATCTTATTTGCTGTATTTCATCAGTAATAGGGTTAATCACCTCTGCAATTAACTGTCCTGTCACCACATTTTCACCAATATCGACACAATGTACTAATACCCCCCCCATATTACTCTTAAGTGGCTCGACAGCCGCTAAATCTGTCGCTGGTATTGCATCTGTAGTTAAAGTATCAGCAGGTTGATCAGTTACTATATTTAAATGGCGTAAATAATTGATTAAAGCTTTAGCGTCTCGATCACTTTCTTTATGATAGACATCAGCTTGTCCACGTAATTCTAAAGTAACTGATTGACAGGCTTTAGGGATAATATCGCCAAAACGATCTTGCAAGCGTTTCCACACCATATCAAAAGCTGAATCAAAAGGTTTACCACCCGTTTCATCTGCTAGCAAATGAGCTTTTGAGTTTAGATAATGTGCAAGTGGTGCAATGCTATCCCAAGAATAATATGTACTGTAAACGTGCTGTACAGCCTCAAAATCACAATGCATATCAATAATAATGTCAGCATCACAAGATAAACTTTGTAATATTTTTTGCTGAGAATGTATTTCGGTTTCTACATTCCAGCTTTGCATTGCTTCGTGTAATACCAAACGGATCAGCTTCTTATTTTTTTCTGGATCGTCGCTTAGGTTATTTTCGACTCGCGAAACAACTTCTTCAAAAGTATCGAAATAATCACGGTTAAAATTTTGTCCACTTTCTAATTCATATCGCCCGAGGTGTACATCCATTAAATGTTGATTTTGACCAATCGGGTTAGCCATAGGCACCAAAACGATCTCACCTTGAATATGACCTTGTTCTTCTAATGTAATTAATTGTTGCTTGAGTTTCCAAGCCACTAACATACCCGGTAATTCATCAGCATGTAACGAAGCTTGAATATAGATTTTTTTACCACTATTAGGCGTTCCAAAATGAAAGCTGTCTATATTACGGTGCGTACCTAGAACAGGTGAAATTAATGGACTTTGATGATGCTTCATTCTGCACTCACTTTTTTCTTTTGTGTGGAAAAATAGGTAGAAAATAAACTTTTGCTACGTTGGTTATTAGGTAAATGAGCTGTGTAATAAAATTCAAAACGTCTGAAAAAATAGAATAAAATAAATGACAAGATCAAGTATAAAACAGCAGCTATACCAAAGGATTGGAAGGTCATATATGTAGCTGAATTAGCATCCCTAGCAACTTTCAAAATATCAGGAACTGTCGCGGTAAACGCAATCGTTGTTGAATGCAGTACGATAATAACTTCGTTACTGTACTGTGGAATAGATTGCTTAAGGGCCGAGGGAAAAATAATATATAAATAGATCTTGAAACGGTTCATCCCAAAAGCTTTGGCGGCTTCGATTTCACCGGTATCGACATTTTTTAATGCCCCCGCTAACATTTCACACATATAAGCAGCGGTATTAAGAGAAAACGTTAGCAACGTGCAATACATGCCATCACGGAAAAACTGCCCCAATAGAGCTTGATCTTGCACAAAAGACAGGCTGTAAATACCTGAATAACAAATGAGTAATTGTAAATAGAGTGGCGTACCGCGAAAAATGGTCGTAAAAGCCGCAACACTCCAGCTTATTACTTTATATTTAGTATTACGTGCAACCGCTAAAGGGATCGATAATAAAAACCCAACAACAACTGAAAAAATTAATAGCCACATAGTAATAATAAGACCAGAGTAACTATAACCATCAAAATACAAAAAAGGTTTCCAATACATCTCTAATAGTTCAAACATTAGTTTGCTTCCTTAACACCGATTTGGAAATATTTTTTCAATAAAGCGAATGCAATATTACTTAGAATTGAATAAATGAGAAAAATAACAGCAGCAAGAATCAAAAACAAAAACACTTTATTAGTCGACTTACCAGCTTCAACAGCCGCATTGATTAAGTCATTTAAACCAATAATAGAAATCAAAGCAGTAGCCTTGATAATGACTTGCCAAACATTAGATAATCCAGGAATTGAAAAACGCATCATTTGAGGAAAAATAACATAACGAAAACTTTGACTTTCAGATAAACCAAAAGCAAGCGCAGCTTCTTTCTGCCCTTTGGGTATCGCTTGTAATGCACCTCTAAAAGTTTCAGAAAAGTAAGCGCCATAAATAAAAGCAAGCGTAATAACACCAGCACTAAATGGATCGATATAAATAAATTCCCATCCAAATATTTTGGTTAATTGCCCTATCCAATTTTGTACACCATAAAAAATTAAAAGCATTAAAACTAAATCAGGAACACCACGAATAAGGGTTGTATAGCAGGTTGCTAAAAAACCAAGAAATACATTTTTAGAAGATTTAATTAAGGCAGTGAAAACGCCAATGACCATTGCAAGGAAAAATGACAGTAAAGAAAGCTTTACTGTCATCCAAGTGCCTTGTAGTAAAAGATGTCCATACCCGCCGAGATCAACAAGTGAAAAGGCTTTAGAAAAAAGGTCTTGCATGTTTGCTTCCTATAGGTAATAACATCTTTAAATACATAACACGATGGAGCTACTTTAAATTAAATTTTCTATTTATTATAAAGATCTAATTCACCAAAATACTTACGTTGAATCGTAATGTAAGTATCATCAGCATGAATCGCTTTTATACCATCATTAATTAATTTTGCAGTTTCAGCATCACCTTTACGAATTGCTATCGCAGAGTCAGCAGGCAACAACTTATCAACCACTTTATGATTTGAAAAATCGCCATGATTTCCTCCTTCAATAAAATTAACTTGAGCTTGAGTCATATCTTGTAGTGAAGCGTCAATACGGCCGTTTAATAAATCAGCATAGACTTGATCTTGAGTTTGGTAAGATTGAACTCGAATACCTTTAGGTACTAATTTTTTCTTTGCAAAGTCTTCTTGCATTGTGCCTTGTTGAACACCAATCGTTTTGCCTTTTAAAGATTCTGCCGTTGGTATTAATTTTTTAGAAGTAAGGCTCACCATAGAAGAAAAACCAGACCATGTACGATCAGAAAAATCGACTACTTTCTTGCGTTTTTCAGAAATACCCAAAGAAGAGAAAATCGCATCAATTTTTCCAACACGTAAGCTAGGAATAAGGCCATCAAAGTTAGTTGAAACCCATACACATTCCTTACCCATTTTTTCACAAATGGCATTACCAAGATCAACTTCAAAACCAGCTATCGTGCCATCAGCTTCTTTGAACTCAAAAGGAGGATAAGTTGCATCAACACCAAAACGAATGGTATCACCAGCAGCAAAAGTCGTAGACTGTATTGCAACACCAGCCAGTAAAAGCAGAGAATAAGCGATTTTTTTCATGATATGTTTCCTTTAGGTAAATAAATTTTGATTTTATTATTTTTATATAAAGTCTTTTTTACTTTACAGGAAAGGCTAAAAGTAAGTCTATGGGAGCAAGTAGCGACAGATAGCGCACACAGCCGTCACATAGCTTCAAGTAGCGTCAGAAAAAGAAGATTAACAGCTCATACAAATATTGCCTTTTCTTTCACTTAAAAATTTACTTCAAAATCCCTCCCCTTAAAAAACAACAATTAATGCGCCATATCAAAACCACAAACCAAAACTCTCGATATGATGAATACCATCAAGTTGTTCGTAAGCTAAGGGAATTTATGACACCAATTATCGCTCAAACTGTTGCTCAAGTTATGCTGCCTGTTGTATTGGGGCTGGTAATGTTGGGAATGGGGTTAAGTTTACAAATAAAAGATTTTAAAGCGGTACTAAAAGCGCCTAAAGTCACGGTGATTGGTTTTTTATTACAACTGTTTTTACTGCCAATACTCGCTCTATTTATTATCAAGCTTTTTGCACTTAATCAAACAGCTGCAGCAGGGCTTTTTTTATTGGCATTATGTCCTGGCGGTGCGACTTCAAACTTATTCTCATTTATTGCGAAAGGTAACCTCGCCTTAAGTGTCTGCTTAACCAGTGTAGTCAGTATGTTATCGCCATTTATTATCCCCATCGCTTTTGTTGGTTTTATCCATTACAACGGTAGCACAGATAGCCAATTATTTAATTTACCTTTATTGCCAGCAATGAAACAACTCACTATTGTCACCTTACTACCGACTGTTATTGGTATGAGTATTCGTTGTTTTGCCGAACAATGGGCACAGTCTGCCATTCCTTTGATTAAAAAGGGATCGACTATCGCAATGTTACTCGTAGTTACTGCGCTTGTTTTGACAAACTTAAGCATCATTCCTGCAATGCTTTCTTTGCAAGGTATCGCTGTAATGGCGTTGTGTGTTTTAGCGTTAATCATTGCCTATTTTATTGCAGGTAAGTTGAATGTTAACGAAACCGATAGAAAAACCATTGCAATAGAAGTGGGAGTGCAAAATGCAGGTACCGCGATGATGATTGCCTTCACTATCATGCATCAACCTGCACTAGCGGCTATTCCTTTAATGTACGGGCTGTTAATGAATATACCCGCATTCCTTTTTGTATATTGGCTCTTAAACAAAAATAAAGGCAAAGATAAAATGACTATGCCAATAAAGGTAAATCCTTAGGCGAATCTAATAATGCCAAGAATTTGAATGTTGACTCTCGACTTGATAACACATGTTTACCCTTTAGTCAGACGCTGTGTTAAAAAATCGATAAATGCTCTTGTTTTGGGTGCTAATTGTCGTTTATTAGTAAATATGGCATTAATAGGCGTACTAGGTTGCATGATTGAAAATGCTTCGAGTATTGGCGTTAGACTTTCTTGTAATAACTCATCATGCACCATCCATTTTGGAATCATTATTATTCCGAGATCTTTCAATGCGGCTTTACGTAAGAAACTCAAACTATTAACGCTTAAAGACCCTTTGATTGGCACTTCTATAGGATGGTTAGCCATTTCAAAACGCCAACGGTTATTACTTATCTTGCTGTTAAATGAAAGGCAGTTGTGTGTTTGTAAATCATGAGGGTGTGTTGGTTGTCCATGCTTTAAAAGATAATTAGGACTTGCACAAATCACAGATTGACTGTCACCCAACTTACGAGCGGTTAAACTAGAATTATCTAAATGACCTATCCGTAATGCCAAATCAAGGTTTTCATCAATTAAATCAAGTGGAGCAGAGTTCATATTTATGCTGATTTGTATTTCAGGATATAACTGCAGAAACTCAGGTAAAATAGGCTCGATAAATGTTAACGCAAAATCAGCTTCTGCCGTTATTCGCAACCGACCAGAAGGTTTATCAGCTAGTTTTTTGACGGCAAGTTTAGCCACTTCTATATCATCAACTAATCGTTTCGCATGCTGAAAATAAATATCTCCGGCTTCGGTGAGGCTTTGCTTACGCGTTGTACGTTGAAATAAACGAGCGCCTAGTTCTTTTTCTAACTGAGATATTTGACGAGATACCGCAGATGGTGTCACTTCCATAGAGCGAGCGACAGCAGAGAAACTTCCTTTCTCAACAACGTTAACGAACAATTGTATGTTTGATATGTTATTCATTTGTGCATTATATTCACAAATCCTATGATTAGAATACTGTTTTTTGTTTTATTTGAACATGTGATTATAACTGCTCGATATACATTAAGTCATTTTATGCTCTAGATTGCCATCCTCCCTAAGCCATTGAACTTTTGTGCATTTTAAATATGTTTGAGTAGGAGTTTTTATGTCTAAAATAATTTTAATTACAGGTGCCTCTACGGGCTTTGGTCACGATACTGCGTTATCACTTATTGGTGAAGGATATAAAGTATTTGCTTCTATGCGTGATCCTTTAGGTAAAAATAGTGTGCACGCTCAAAAATTAACAGCTGCTGGTGCCTATGTTGTTGAGCTTGACGTGATAAATGAGCAATCAATAGAGCAAGCAATACAAATAGTAAAAGACCAAGCTGGCCATATCGATGTGCTTATTAATAATGCAGGTATTGCTTCTGCAGGGGTGACGGAAGCTTTTTCAACCGAACAAATGGTTGCATTATTTGATGTGAATGTATTTGGTGTTCATCGTGTCATTCGGTCAGTGTTACCGATGATGCGTGAAAATAAAAAAGGCCTAATTATTAATGTGGGCTCTATTTTAGGTAGAGTTACTTTTCCATTTTTTGGCATTTATGGTGCCAGTAAATATGCCGTTGAAGCATTAACAGATAGCCTACGTTATGAGGTTTCCCAGTTTGGTGTAGATGTTGCGTTAATACAGCCTAGTGCCTATCCAACTGATATGTATGGTAGTGCACAACAACCTTTAAATTCCGATTGTGTAAAAAATTATGGCGATGTTGGTGAAATTCCAGGGGCTATGTTTTCAAGCTTTATGTCAATGTTCGAAGCAGCTGATGCACCTAAACCACATGATATTGCCGAAGCAATTGTTGAGTTAATTAAGACTCCAGATGGTCAACGTCCAGCTCGTACTGTTGTAGGTAATAGTTTTGGTTCAGAGGCTATTAATGCGGCGGTGGCACCTATTCAGAATGCTGTAATGCAAACACTGGGTCTTGGGCATCTAGAAGCTCTTAAAAAGAGTTAACGTTTTCTTATTTTAAACTAAAAAACAAGTGCTATGTATCAGTGCTTTTAATTCATTGACACATAAACAGAGTGAAAGGGATTTTATGCTAAAAATAATAAATAAAATACTTTCTCTGCACCTGAAAACCCTATTTTATGCCATGTCCTTTTGTACAACATTAGGCGTGACGATAACTACCGTTGTTGCAGCTGAAAATGATACACCAAAAATAACATATACATTGTTTAATGACGCAAAATGGATAGAGCTTCCTGGCAGCAGAGCAGTTGCTAATGTGAAAGATGATTTTACTAAAGGAGCCCATCTCAAATTACTTAAACTTTCTCCCGGTAATAAAACAGTTGTTCACACTCATTCGCATAGTTATACAGTCATGGTTATAAAAGGTTTTGCAAGACATTATGAACTTAATAAACCCGAAACACAGGTCATTTTACCTGCTGGGTCTACTTGGTTTATTCCAGCCAATGTACCTCATGTTAGTGAGTGTTTAGCTGAGAGTGTGTGTATATTTGCGACGCAATCAGATGGTGCATTTGATTTTAAATTAATTAACTAATTTAAAGTTATGTACTTATGATCTGAACCCAAAAACCATAACAATGAAATATAGGGTCATATTTTTCTTTTTATGATAGATGATGAGCGCAATACAAAGAGTATTTTACGATCGAGGAAAACCTATAAAGTAGCAAAATACATCATATATTTTATGAATAATGACCTAATAAAATTAGGTTAATTTAACAATATTAATTTAATGAATTATATAAGAGGGTTAACGATGATGAATACAGCAACACAAAATTATGGTGCAACAATTGCTCGAGTTTCTCTGGGAGTTGTATTAATTGCGCATGGCTTGCTTAAGGTGTTAGTTTTTACTATTCCCGGTGCAGTTAGTTATTTTGAAAGTGTAGGAATTCCTGCAATTTTTATATATTTAACACTCTTCGGAGAGTTTGCTGGTGGAACTGCTTTATTACTTGGCGCTTATTCGCGCCTAAGCGCATTATTAAGTATGCCAATTTTGTTAGGCGCAGTATGGGTCCATAGTGGGAATGGATGGACATTTAGCAGTGCAGGTGGCGGTTGGGAATATCCTGCGCTTTTATTTGTGCTTGCCGTTATTGTCGCGCTGCAAGGCAATGGTGCATTTGCTCTTCGTAAACTTCCTTTAATTGACGGTCTTATTCCTCAATCCATGAAGATTTAAGTCCATGTTATAGCGCTAATAAATAACAGATATAAAATGAGGGTCACAAGCTTAAAATTAATTTTATTGAGTTTAACCACTGTGACCTTGTCGCAAAATTTGTGTAATTGCCTATCATTAAATTAATCATATTAAGGATAGGTCATTATCAAAAAAGAAGAGCTAGAAGCATTTTATCTTAAAGCCACAAAGAGGCTAAACTCTCAAAAAAATTCTGCTTATTTTATCCGAAATTATTGAAATAGAAGTACCTCTAACATCCATCTGAAAGTTGAGTAATCAGATTAATTCAATCTCTGTGCACACATTTATCATCCTTTTATTATCGCTAACAAATCTATTCTATGTGTGACAACTCCATCAACTATACTCATTACCGCTAAATGAAGCTGCTGTATCCAACTCCAAACTTGCTCTATAGGATTCAACCCTGACGAGTAAGGAGGACATTTTATTACCGAGGCATTGTCAAAATCTGAATCAATGATTGCTTTTAGCAAGATAAGACAAGGATGCCATGCGAGTTAAGAGCGCCAAATAAATATGGTGATCGGAGTGGTACGTTAAGAAGGTAGTCATTACTTAAGTTAAAAAGTAATAGATTAAAAAACGCTGAAACCAGTCCCTTTGATTTCCTTCGGATACAAGCTTTCTATGCTGGTAGATAAAAAGTAAAGTCGCCGACAATACCGCAAATACTGTTAATACCGTTAATACCGTTAATACAGATCAAAATCATGACACGAGCGTAGACGAGCTTAATTGGCATTAAACACAACCAAACCTGTATGAAATAACCAAATCAAACTTGTAAACTTATTTCTAAATTGCATAAATGAAGGTGACTAAAATATAACCATTAATATTAAACAACATTTAGCGGCAGTCGGCTCTCATGCATGAAAGGATAAACGATGAAATATTGGCAAAAACTACTCTTCATTTCCCTCAGCCTGTTAGCGACTTCAGCTCAAGCTATGCAACCTCTTCCTATTAATGAAGATAAAACACCATATCAAACAGAAACAATATGGCCAGAGATAACTATCCCTTGGGGAATGGTTCAATTACCTAATGGTAAAATGTTAGCAACGGAACGTTCGGGCAAGCTATGGTTATTAACTGAAGGCAAACCTTCCATTGAAATAACCGGTTTTGCCTGAAATTCATGATAATGGGCAAGGCGGTTTACTGGATATTGCATTACACCCAGATTTTGAAAAAAATCGGCTTATCTATTTCACCTATGCGAGTGAAAATGAAACAGGAAGTAATACTGCTTTAATGCGTGCGAAGTTAGATATTGATAATAATCAGTTGGTTGACCAGAAAAGATTATACCTTGGTGAAGGTGACTCAACGCGAGGAAACCATTATGGTAGCCGCATTGCCATCACCGATGAATTTGTTTACTTTTCAATTGGAGACCGTGGACAACGCGATAAAAACCCGCAAAATTTATCATTGGATGGTGGTAAAATTTATCGATTAAATCTTGATGGCAGTATCCCAACCTCTAACCCTTTTTATCAACAAGCTAACGCTAAAAAAGCAATTTATTCCTATGGACATCGTAATCCACAAGGGTTAATTACACTTACTGATCGCAATCAAGTTTGGTCACATGAACATGGCCCAAGAGGCGGCGATGAAGTTAACTTGATTGAGTCAGGGAAAAATTATGGCTGGCCCGTTATCGGTTATGGCGTGAATTATATTGGTACGGATTACACCGACATCACTGAAAAAGAAGGCATGGAGCAACCTAAGTTATATTGGGATCCTTCCATTGCCCCTTCTGGCATGGCGTATATTAGCAGTAATAAATACCCGCAATGGCAAGGTAAAATATTACTCGGTTCAATGAAGTTTGGGCATTTAGTATTACTGGAGATAGATAACGACAATGTAGTGAAACAAACTAAATTATTGGCTAACGCAGGTAGAGTAAGAAATGTGATTCAAGGTAATGATGGCTATATTTATTTGGGTATTGATGGGAAAGGTATTCTGAGACTAATGCCTTAAGCATTGGACATTCTATTTTTAATTTTGGTTCGTCTTTGCTCCTCGAGGTTATGTTGATAATTCCGGCTTTGTGTTTCGCCCTATCGGCGACTTTACTTTATCTCTGCCAGCAGAGAACCTGATATCTACAAGAGTGCAAAGAAACTGGTACAGAGTCACTTTCTTATCCAAACCATACCCATATCTTTAAAATAAGCTTTCCCAACGCCCCCGTTCATACGGCATATCACTGTTCATACGGCACATCGTCGAATGAACTTACAGCAAACGTCCTGTTTGCCGCTGCTGAAAGGTATTCATGATTTGGGAAAGCTCAATGGCGGAGAAGTCGTAGCCACATTTAGCATCGCTTAAATCATTAACCATTTGATATTATTTACTTTAACGTATGAGTATCCACAACTTTAACAACTTTCTACTATATATATTCAGTAGAAATCCAAGTAAAGCTAACAAACACTTTATTCAACCAGCAACCCGCTTACGCGTTAACGCTATCCCTAAAATGATCAATAACATCGCCCCTAGGCTTTGCCATTCAATGGCTTCGCCCAAAAGAAGCGCACCAGTAAAATACGCAACAATAGGAATCACGTAATTAATATACGAAAGAAACGTAGGGCCAGCCGTGCCGATAACTGCAAACAAAAGAATGGTAGCAAACGCAGTCGGGCCAACACCTAACCACAGCATGGATAACGAGGCGTTTAAAGAATAACTTTGTTGCCATGGTAAATCTTGCCACAGCCAAAATGGCACTATAACGAGACTCGAAATAATCATCACGCCTGCCGCTGTTACAACAGGATTATAAGAAGGCAATCGCCTCACTAAAATGGCATTGATCGCATAGCTAAAAGTAGCGAGTAAAATCAATAGACCACTCAGTAAGTTACTGTGAGCTCCGATTAACGACGGCCAAAGCACAATAACCACGCCAGTAATACCTAACACAAAACCGAATATTTTAAAGCGATTTAGGCTTTCTCCTGATACAAAATAATGTGCCAAAATCATTGTTGCCAACGGCATAAATGCCATCAACAATCCCGTAATGCCCGAGCTAATACCTTTCTGACCCGTTGAGATAAGCAGAAATGGCAACAAGTTCCCCATAACACCCAGCAATAAAAATACCGCCCAAGCCAACGGCTCTACAGGTAAACGCCAACCCTTGGCATACATAAAGAGCGTTAGAATAACCGCTGCAATCAAGACTCTAAGAGAAACGATAGCCACAGGGCTAAAGCTTTGCAGTGAGACAGCGGTAAACATAAATGACGTACCCCACAGCAAAATCAGTAACAGCAGAGAAAGCCAGTCTTTAACAGTAGGTGTATAGTTGTGAGGCATGTGTTTTATCCAATTAGCATGTTTAATAGGTAAATATTACTAGAGAATGATGGCTAGAGAGTTTACCCGACAACCTCCTATTTTGTTGATAATTTTAATATAGAATGACAGCTCTAAATAACTTTAAATCGTAACAATCTAATTTGATTGTGAGCAACTAATGAGTGTTCAGAACTTTTTCAGAACTTCGAGATAACGGTGACATAGTGGTAACCATATTGAATTTAGCAGTATGATTATCAAACGAAAAAAGCAAGGCTTGACCCGAATGGCACTCTGCCAGAGTGCCAAACAGCATACAAAGCAGAACGAAAATAATGTATCTTCGGCTTTTAATGTGATTTGGCAATGGTAAAGTTTATAAGTGTCCTGTACTTTTATAAATAACGTTAACGGGTTAATTGCCTTCACAAGTTTAAGTAAATTAATCACAATTACACAACCAATATTATGTCGCTTTTATATCAAACCTAGGAACTTTCATGCACATTAACAACATTATTATAGGCGGTGGTTTATCTGGATTATTGAGTGCCTGGTATTTACAAAAACAAGGGATACCTTATTTACTTTTGGAAGCTAAACCAAATCTCGGCGGTAGGATATTAGGTGTAAAAGACACCTCCACAGAGCATTATCATGATTTAGGACCTACGTGGATTTTCCCTCATCAATTCAATATACAACAGTTACTTGAAGAACTTAACATACCGTATGTTGAGCAATATACGAAAGGCGATGCCTTATTTCAAAAACAAGGTAATCAAGGAATCATAAGAACCGAAGGTGCGGGTGCTGCAAGTATGTATCGTGTCATTGGCGGCATGACCACAATAATTAATGTCATGTATAGTAAGATTGATTCACGCAATATAAAAACAGAACATGTTGTTACCAATACAACAAAAGTCGATGACCAATGGATAATAACAGCAAAAAATAACAATGAGACTAAATCGTTTCATGCAAATAACCTTATATTAGCATTACCTCCTCGCATGATTGTAGAACATCTGACACCCATTCATTGGGCTTCATCTGAACTTATTGAGCACTTTAAAAAAGTACCAACATGGATGGCTGCGCAAGCAAAATTCATTTCAATCTATCATTCTAGTTTTTGGCGCGAAAAGGGGTTGTCTGGACAAGCATTTAGCCAACAAGGCCCCATGCAAGAAATGCATGACGCTTGCTCTATCGATATTTCAGAAACGGGGGAACAGGTTAACCTGACAAATGCCTTATTTGGCTTTATTGGTGTGCCGGCTAATCATCGACAACAATATGATGAATCGCAAATAAAAGAGGCTTGCCTCAATCAATTGAATCAACTGTATGAGAATTCAGAAGAAGAACTTGATTCAATATTATATAAAGATTGGGCAACCGACGAATTTGTTGCTTCTGCACGTGATATTAATGAACCGCCAAAACATCCTGACTTTCCTATGGATCAACATATGACTGAATTAACTCAAAAGAATATATTTTTAGCAGGCAGTGAGTTTTCTCGTATAGATGCTGGTTATTTAGAAGGCGCAGTTTGCGCCGTGAATGATGTGATGACCAAAATAATAAATACAGATAACAGATAAAAACACATTAATTCGATTACTTACCTATGAAATAGCGTCGATAGTAATCAAGTTAAACAGCATAAAGTTATTTAACGCTATGCCATTAGCCACGTTGATTTTCGTAGTGTATTTGTCAAAGGTAAAACGCAAGACCTGCCCCATTATTTTAAGGTTTATGGTCGAGGCCATTTTAGTATGAGTTCGTCTACGCTCATCGGGTCAGTTAGATATTTTGAGCGTTGGTTTTCGCCCTCTCGGCGACTTCACTTTCTCTTTGCCAGCAGAGAACCTGATACCTACAAGAGAGCAAAGAGACTGGTACCGAGTCGCTTTCTTCATCCAAACCATGCCCATACCTTTAAAATAAGCTTTCTAACGCACCAGTTCATACGGCACATCCATGTACCGAACGAACTTACAGCAAACATCCTGTTTGCTGTTGCTGAAAGGAATTAATAATTTGGGAAAGCTCAACGGCGAAGAAGTCGTAGCCTCATTTAGCATCGCTTGAATCATTAACCAATTGATATTATTAACTTCAATGTATGAGAGTCCACAACTTTTTGTTTAGCATCGCTTGAATCATTAACCAGTTGATATTATTAACTTCAATGTAGGGTATCCACAACTTTGTATTTAGTAAACCAACCTCAAACGGGCTTGTCCAACACCCGAATAAGGTGTCGGCTGCGCGACACCTATTCTTGTTTGTTATGTGCGTGCCACAACAAAACCTATTAACAAAATACAACTAACAGCCAAAACCTATCAATGTATGTATAATGTTTAACCGAACAGGAACTTAACTTTACATGGATGTTAACCAATACAACTTATAGAGGTTAATATGACACAAAGAAAAATTACTGGTGTTCGAAAAAATGCAAAAGATACAATTACACATGCACTTATCGAGGGTAACTCTAGAGCGACTTCAATTAAAACCCTTGTTGGCATGGCCGACAAAGAGTTAATAGCTGACGTAAACTCGGTACATTCGAAAAAATCAGCTTCACATATAAGGGCAAACCCAGACGGTAAAACTAAGAACAATCTAGCAAACTTACCCAAGATATAAATTATTTTAGGATCAAGGGCATGCTGATAAATGCCCTTAGCCACATAACGCCTTGCTAAGCGGACTAAAGCAGGGCAGGATTTTTGCGGTCTTTTTTGCAAAAATGATGAACTGTTTTAGTTCCGTTTAAGCAACTTGTTGAACGAAGCCGCTGTGCGGCAGAAAAACAAAATACCAATAACGTTCATACTTATATTTATATCACTTTTCGGTGATATCTAATAGGAGTATAAGCGATGAACACCTCAGAGCAACAACACTTTAATCTTTTATATCAACAGCATTTGACCAACCTAACACTGCAAGGCATGAGACCTGCCACGATTGATGCCTACTCTCGTGCAGTACGTAGGATAACTACCTTTTTTGACCGCACACCTGACACATTAACCAAAGCAGATTTAAAGTGTTACTTTGCACAACTCATTCAAACTCACTCGTGGAGTACCATTAAATTAGACCGAAATGGATTACAGTTTTTTTATAAACATACTCTCGATAGACAGTGGGAATGGCTCAATATTGTCAAACCACCACAAGTAAAACGCATTCCCGACATCCTCACGCCACAACAAATTGGACTGATAATTAGCCACACTCGTGCATTGCGTTATCAGGTGTTTTTTCTTGTTTTGTACAGCATGGGATTACGCTTAAGTGAGGCCCTTGATTTGACGGTGAACGACATTGATAGCCATACCATGCAAGTGCATATTCGCGAAGGTAAAGGAGGTAAAGACCGTTTACTCCCTTTACCCAAACGAACACTTTCTGCATTACGTTGCTATTGGTCAACGCATCGTCATCCGCAGTTGTTATTTCCAAGTATTGGTAAAAACACACAAGTGCCGATGGATAAAGGCAGTGTGCAGAAAGCGTTGAAAAAAGTGATGACTGAATTGGGTATTAATAAATCTATCAGTCCACATTCATTACGACATTGCTTTGCAACTCATCTCTTAGAGCAAGGTATTGACCTACGCTCCCTGCAAATACTATTGGGACATCACAGCCTGAATACGACAGCGAAATACACACAACTCACTCCACTCAAACAAAAAGATAATGTCACCGCCTTGAACCAGTTAACCGAAAGGTTATCAATTCAATGGGAGGCATCATGAGCCAATTTATTGCACTACTTGAGCGCTATCAAGCACAACTGGAGCAACAATATGGTGGATTGTTGAATCAAGATATTCGTCGCGCTATCACTGATATGCTGCACTGTAAAAACGATGTAAATCGAACGACCCAATGGCATTGTGGCCATTGTCAGCATGACCAACAACTCCCAGCATCTTGTGGGAATCGAAGTTGTCCACAATGTTTGCATCAAACAACTTCAAATTGGTTAGCTAAACAGACCGATAAACTATTACCCGTACACTATTTTATGGTCACCTTTACGCTACCCTATCAATTGAGAGTACTGGCTCGTCAACACCCCAAAGCACTGTATCAATTGATGTTACAAGTGACGGCGGGCATATTAAAAGACTTTGCCAAGCGAGAGAATAAAGGCAGTTTAGGGTTTACTAGCGTATTACACACGCATAATCGGCGACGTGAATGTCATCCTCATGTGCATATCATTGTGCCCTGCGGACGTTACGATACGACAAAGAAACAATGGCACAAAAGTGATGCAAAATATCTGTTTAATGAATTTGCACTCGCTAAAGTATGGCGGGCAAGAGTCATTGATGCGATTAATCACAGCGCTGAGTTAACCATGCCCACTGACACGCCTAAAAAATGGATGGTCGATTGCCGTAAGGTCGGATTTGGTGCCTCTGCTTTTAAATACTTATCACGTTATCTGTATCGTGGCGTGTTACCCGATAAAGACATTATTAACCTCTCCGAGGAAATGGTCACATTTAAGTATAAAGAAAGCAGCACTAATATGACTAAAGAACGTACTTTACCTGTGCTCGAATTCTTATGGTTAATCTTACAACACGTGTTACCAAAAGGTCTGCAGCGGGTGAGGGATTATGGGTTTTTAAGAGGTAATGCCAAACAACTGCGACTACAAATATTGCTGATATTGGGGAGCGACATAAGCACAATGGCGACACCAGTAAAACGCAAGCGTGCTATCTGTATTTGCCCATGCTGTCACCATGAAATGCATTTTATGGGCTTAAGTCGACTGAGAAACTAATGCGTGAAAACGTACGGTCTTAAACAGATCATTGACACAAATAAAAGATTAACAAGCCAGAGAGGTGATATGGCATTCAACATATAAAATATAACATACTGATATAATTGAGGTATCAATTTTATATTAGCGAGACTCGCCTTAAAGAAAGTTGAATTATTGAGCCAGCCCAAAACCCATTCCACTATTTACTATATAAAGCAAAGAGTCTCATACGGGCTTGTCCAACACTCAGATAAGGTGTCGGCTGCGCGACACCTATCCTTATTTGTTAGCTTTTCTTTGCGTAAATATTATCTAATACTTGAATTCCCAACATGTTTTTTGTTGGAATTAAGGACTTGGGAAATTCAGACTCTAAAACAAGATAAGTTTGAACATTTTGTGGTTTACCCTGAACTCCAAGCATTGCTTCTGATACTGATTGATATTTAACACACTGAAATAAGCCTCGATTGATATCGGGAGTATCTGAAATGCTAGATTTCACTTCTACAGCAACTAGCTGTTTTCGCCACTGAAACATAACATCAACTGAATCACCAGAAGGTAAGCTGTATTCCACTTCACCTTTAGGCCAACTTTCAGTTAAACCAATAACAGTCGGATTATTAGCTATATATTCTTTAAGTTGTTTATGACCCTGACTTTCACCACCACCTTTTTTACTTTGTGTTGGCTCTGATATTTTTGGAAATATTGGATGCTCTATTTCTAATTCATCTAATACCCATAACCAATCTTGGTAAGAATATATTTTAGCAAGTTGACTATCTACGATTACTTTTTTCTGCTTTTTGCTTAGTTTTCTAAATTCTTTTTTAGAAATAAACCATCCAATACCTTCACCAGGTAGTTCTGTTTCTTTATTTACAACTAAACACTGTATAGGTGGTATATCTTCATCTGTTTGTTCCGATAACTCAATTAAAGCTGTACCGATACACCCTAATACATAATTAAGGTTTCTAGGGTTTGGCATGGATAATTCTTCAGCTAGATCTGAATAGAATATGGTTTCTCCAACCAAAGCTTGTCTCACCAAATACGGTAATGCTTTTCTAGCCCTTTGCTGATAGAGCTTATCTCCATCAAAGCTATCAGATACTTCTGCTGTACTCATAATTGCTACTCCATGAAAAGCTAACGCCTCGTTAAGTGGCAAAAAATTGTTGGCTAAAATTAGCGACGAAGGAGCAAAAGCCAACTGTTTTTTATCCTTTTAAACGACTTGTTGAACGAAGCCGCTGTGCGGCAGAAAAACAAAATACCAATAACGTTCATACTTATATTTATATCACTTTTCGGTGATATCTAATAGGAGTATAAGCGATGAACACCTCAGAGCAACAACACTTTAATCTTTTATATCAACAGCATTTGACCAACCTAACACTGCAAGGCATGAGACCTGCCACGATTGATGCCTACTCTCGTGCAGTACGTAGGATAACTACCTTTTTTGACCGCACACCTGACACATTAACCAAAGCAGATTTAAAGTGTTACTTTGCACAACTCATTCAAACTCACTCGTGGAGTACCATTAAATTAGACCGAAATGGATTACAGTTTTTTTATAAACATACTCTCGATAGACAGTGGGAATGGCTCAATATTGTCAAACCACCACAAGTAAAACGCATTCCCGACATCCTCACGCCACAACAAATTGGACTGATAATTAGCCACACTCGTGCATTGCGTTATCAGGTGTTTTTTCTTGTTTTGTACAGCATGGGATTACGCTTAAGTGAGGCCCTTGATTTGACGGTGAACGACATTGATAGCCATACCATGCAAGTGCATATTCGCGAAGGTAAAGGAGGTAAAGACCGTTTACTCCCTTTACCCAAACGAACACTTTCTGCATTACGTTGCTATTGGTCAACGCATCGTCATCCGCAGTTGTTATTTCCAAGTATTGGTAAAAACACACAAGTGCCGATGGATAAAGGCAGTGTGCAGAAAGCGTTGAAAAAAGTGATGACTGAATTGGGTATTAATAAATCTATCAGTCCACATTCATTACGACATTGCTTTGCAACTCATCTCTTAGAGCAAGGTATTGACCTACGCTCCCTGCAAATACTATTGGGACATCACAGCCTGAATACGACAGCGAAATACACACAACTCACTCCACTCAAACAAAAAGATAATGTCACCGCCTTGAACCAGTTAACCGAAAGGTTATCAATTCAATGGGAGGCATCATGAGCCAATTTATTGCACTACTTGAGCGCTATCAAGCACAACTGGAGCAACAATATGGTGGATTGTTGAATCAAGATATTCGTCGCGCTATCACTGATATGCTGCACTGTAAAAACGATGTAAATCGAACGACCCAATGGCATTGTGGCCATTGTCAGCATGACCAACAACTCCCAGCATCTTGTGGGAATCGAAGTTGTCCACAATGTTTGCATCAAACAACTTCAAATTGGTTAGCTAAACAGACCGATAAACTATTACCCGTACACTATTTTATGGTCACCTTTACGCTACCCTATCAATTGAGAGTACTGGCTCGTCAACACCCCAAAGCACTGTATCAATTGATGTTACAAGTGACGGCGGGCATATTAAAAGACTTTGCCAAGCGAGAGAATAAAGGCAGTTTAGGGTTTACTAGCGTATTACACACGCATAATCGGCGACGTGAATGTCATCCTCATGTGCATATCATTGTGCCCTGCGGACGTTACGATACGACAAAGAAACAATGGCACAAAAGTGATGCAAAATATCTGTTTAATGAATTTGCACTCGCTAAAGTATGGCGGGCAAGAGTCATTGATGCGATTAATCACAGCGCTGAGTTAACCATGCCCACTGACACGCCTAAAAAATGGATGGTCGATTGCCGTAAGGTCGGATTTGGTGCCTCTGCTTTTAAATACTTATCACGTTATCTGTATCGTGGCGTGTTACCCGATAAAGACATTATTAACCTCTCCGAGGAAATGGTCACATTTAAGTATAAAGAAAGCAGCACTAATATGACTAAAGAACGTACTTTACCTGTGCTCGAATTCTTATGGTTAATCTTACAACACGTGTTACCAAAAGGTCTGCAGCGGGTGAGGGATTATGGGTTTTTAAGAGGTAATGCCAAACAACTGCGACTACAAATATTGCTGATATTGGGGAGCGACATAAGCACAATGGCGACACCAGTAAAACGCAAGCGTGCTATCTGTATTTGCCCATGCTGTCACCATGAAATGCATTTTATGGGCTTAAGTCGACTGAGAAACTAATGCGTGAAAACGTACGGTCTTAAACAGATCATTGACACAAATAAAAGATTAACAAGCCAGAGAGGTGATATGGCATTCAACATATAAAATATAACATACTGATATAATTGAGGTATCAATTTTATATTAGCGAGACTCGCCTTAAAGAAAGTTGAATTATTGAGCCAGCCCAAAACCCATTCCACTATTTACTATATAAAGCAAAGAGTCTCATACGGGCTTGTCCAACACTCAGATAAGGTGTCGGCTGCGCGACACCTATCCTTATTTGTTAAATTAATATTTATTTTTCTGCCCCGCCGGTGAAGGATGCCAATTATTTAGAATCTTAGTTATTTCAATATATATTGAAGTTTCATTTTTCATTTTTCTTACTTCTTCAATCCAAGGTAAAGCTTTCTCATAAGCCCGTTTAAACTTATAAGAATAAATATTTTTAGCTGACTCAGAGTCAATGACCCCAGAAGAAACTGCGGCACAGTAATATTCTAATTCATTCAAATATATTTTTAACTTTCTACCAGCATCAATGAGTTCTTTAGCACAATCATCTTTATTTATGTTTTTATTAAACTTTTCGTAAAGCTGATTCTTTTCAGTCTCATTTAAATTTTCTTTTCCTAAAAGAGCTTTTACTTCTAAGTCTGAAAGTGCAGAGTCTCTTTGCCAAAAATTAAGTCTGTCATCTAAAAAAATTTCAAGTTCTTCAAATTCTTTAGAGTCAGGGAAGAATGTATAGGTGAAGTGAAGCTTGTTCCAAGTTTTAGTATCTTTCAATTGTTTATATATAAGAAAAAGAGAAAGTAAACTTAGTATAGATACTGCTGTAGAAATAATATCAACATTATTTGTTATCCAAGAATTAATCATATTGCTCCTGTTGGTTAATTTAACGCCCGCTTAAACTGTGAGTGGACGTGTGCCATGTTTGAGCGTTAGCGAGTTCGGCACGCGTTTGCGAATCAGATTTAAAGCGTTTGTTAAATTTTTTGTCTCGCCATATTCGCTAGATTTGAAGACAAGTACATAAACGATCCTGCATATTCGTTCGAAACCTCTACAACCTCGATGTAATCTAACTTTAGGTAATTTTCTTTACCAAATTTGCCACCCATCGAATAGTCAGCACAAAGTTCAATAAATCCTTGGGTTTCATCATCGATACGAACAATGTAACTTTCCATCTCTGGCAAATATAAGTTAATGATCAGATTAAGTTTAGATACGTTACCATCAATTTTTGATTGGAGTATTCTAATTTTTGTAGAGTCATAGTGCTCATCATAATTTTCAAACCACTGTTCAAAAACTAATTCGATTTGTGATATCAGCTCGACCTGTATGTTACACAAATCAATGACTTCTTCTTTTTTTGCAAGTAACAGCTCTTGGTGTTTGAGCGACCTTTGGTGCTTATGATCTTTTCTTTGCCTCGAGTCAATCCAAATTTGACTCAGAATCACAGTTATTATTGCTATTAAACCTGTAACGATAGTGGCTACCGGTGGATGAGAAATTACGAACAAAAATATCTCTTTCAAATTCTGCCGACCTTATTGATGATTGAAATTTAACGCCTTAATAACTGGCGTGTAGGTTGGCGTTGTTTTTGCGGCTTTTTCTTTTGCAAAAACGATGACAACCGTAATACGTCCAGTTGATTAACTTGTTATATTTTATGTGTACCGAACATTAAGCAGTAGTTTTTTACTGTTTTAAATTCATGTATATGTTGATTTTTAATATTCCAATTAACTCCGACAGATTTCATTCTTTCCAAAAAGGTTGGAGTATCTTTATAACGAGAAGATTCTAACTCAATAATCCCCTCTGGTTGTTCTTTAGAGCACCACCAATAAGGTATACATCTTTTATACTTTGTTTCGAGCCATACATCTGCCAGACAAATAATATACTGATGCTTAATATCAAACTTTGCCTCTGACATTATATGGTTCCGGTTATTATCAATTAACAACCTATCCATATCTTTGTAGATTTCATTTATTTTATCGTTAGGGTTATTGATTCTCTTTGCTTCTATAAATATTACCGCTTCTCGGCTTGGTATAAAAATCACAGCATCAATACGAGGATAGCTTCTGCCAACTTTTTTTAACGGAGCTTCAAGCCAAGAAAATGCGTCATTTTGTAATTTACAAAATGACTTTACAAACAAATGGACTTGATTAGCCTCCATGAAACCCGTCGAATTATGAGAAGGATAATATTGTTCAAAAATTATATCGTATTCTCTAATCAAATTATCAAACGTATCTCTTAATAAACTTTCCATCTAATACTCTCAGAAATGAAATATAACAGCTTATTAACTTACAAAATGTTACTTTTGAGGTGAAAATACTACATAAGCTAATGAGAAAAAATAACTTCAATCTTACGTTAATTTATTTCTATAACAAGTAATTACAGACAAAACATAAAACTAATATCATGGGAAAAGACGACAAATTGCAATAATTACGGTGAAAATACTGCAACATGACTGCACTGTATATAAACACACCAATTTAAAAGATAGGAGTGACATATGCCTTCTCCATTTTTGAGTGCTGTAACTAAAAAGATGCGAATGAAGCATTACGCAGAAAAACAATAAAGCCTACCTTTATTGGATCACCTCTTTTATCTATTACAACAAAAAGCCCCCCGATGAATGCCAGATGATGAAGTACAACAAAAAGAACTGAACAGCCATCACTTGAGATTAACAATATCAAATAGTTATGATAAAACCTTACTCAACGTGGCTACATCCATCCCCACCGTTGAGCTTTCCCAAACAATGAATACCTTTCAGCAACAGCAAACAGGACGTTTGCTGTAAGTTCATCCGACACACGGACGTGTCGTATGAACTGGTGCGTTGGGAAAGCTTATTTTAAAGGTATGGGCATTGTTTGGATAAGAAAGCGATTCGGTGGCCAGTCTTTTTGCCACCTTTTTCTTCTGGTAAGAAAAAGATGGTCGCCGACAGGGCGAAAACACTATTAATAAACATCAAACTGACTGGATGAGCGCAGACGACTCAATCCTGGCCCTAAAAATACAAAAGTATGCATTCCCACAGAGGATAGTGGGAACGAGAAAATTATTTTAAATAAACTAAGTTATCTACATTTACAGTACTCTACTGCAATATTTGCAGCTACTTTAGCATTGTTGTATACAAGCTGAATATTGGTTTCGAGGCTATCTCCACCAGTCAATTCTTTTACTCTCGCTAAAAGGAAAGGTGTTGAATCTTTACCTTTAATCCCTTGTTCATTAAGTTCATCGAGAGCCTGTTCAATTGCAGCTGTAATTTGTTCCTTGTTTTCTTCATATTGCTCTGGGACAGGATTGCCTACTACAAATCCACCTTTCAAATGCATGCCCCACTTCGCTTTCATCATGTCAGCAACTTCTTTACCGTTATTGACCCGAGCATCAACCCCAAAACCACTATCGCGAAGATAAAAAGCAGGTAAATTATCAGAACCATAACCAAGCACTGTAACGCCCTGTGTTTCTAGGTATTCTAAGGTTAAACCAATATCTAGAATGGACTTTATTCCTGCACACACGACTGTTACTTCTGTACTTGCTAGTTCCATCAAGTCAGCTGAAATATCAAAAGTTTCACTTGCGCCACGATGTACACCACCAATACCACCTGTAGCAAAGACATTCACACCAGCCATATTAGCAATGATCATCGTTGTTGCTACGGTTGTTGCACCATCTAACTCTTTCGCAACAACAATCGGTAAGTCTCGACGACTACATTTAATGACGTCTAGCCCCTTTTTACCTAAATACTCAACTTCTTCTCTAGATAAACCTACTTTCAATTTACCGCCTATAATGGCGATAGTCGCAGGAATAGCACCATTATCACGCACAATCTGTTCAACATTTAATGCCGTCTCTACATTTTGAGGATAAGGCATACCATGGGAAATAATTGTCGACTCAAGCGCAACGATAGGTTGATTATTGACCAAAGCGGCTTTTACTTCATCACTGATAACAACATATTGATTTAACATAATAATCCTCTAATGGTGGTTGTTTAAAATTGCATTAACGGTATCTATTGTTAGATCCGAGGAGATTGTTTCTTGAGCTGCAAGCGTTATAGTGCTGGCACCAATACAAAAATCGACTAGTTGTTCGCTGTTTAAGTTTTCAGTAAAACCATAAATCATAGCTGCAGTGAAAGCATCTCCTGCCCCTGTCGCATTCACTACGGATGTTTTGATGGCTTTCCGAAAAAAGCCATTATGTTTATCTTGGTAATAAACCCCGCCACTCCCCATCGTAATAAAAACACGTTCTACTCCATAATCAAGAAGCTGTAGCCCAGCTTTTACTATCATTTCTTGAGTATCTAGAGTTAACCCAGTCAACGCCTCTGCTTCGGTTTTATTTACTTTAATTGCGTAAAACTTATTTAAAACATCTTTTACTTTGGTCGCTTTAGTAATCGATACAGGATCGAAAATTAACTTGGTTTTAATCAAATTTCTGGATAAATATTCAATAGTTTCTTGAGGTAAGTTTGCATCGAGGATGGTATGGGGAGAATGGTCTATTTTAACTAGCAATTTTTTAAAATAGGTCGGTGTCAATTGATCAACTATTCCCATATCAGAAACAGCAATCACTAATTCACCATATTTATCTAGTATGTATAAGTAAGTTGAAGTTCGATGCTCCGCAGTCGTTATAGATTGTTCCATATCAATACCAAGGAGCCTGGCATTATCCTTTACCATCACTCCTTCATTATCGTCACCAATCGCCGTAATGAACCGAACATCTAATTTAAACTTGCAAAGATTATCTGCAATATTACGTCCAACCCCACCTAAAGAAGCTTTGATAACACCGGGGTTAGAATCTTCCATTAGAAGGTTTCCTTGAGATTTTCCCTGTATATCAACATTCGCACCACCAATAACCGTAATAGGATGAGAATATGCAATTACATACCCTTTCCCCATTACATAGCCTTTCTTAATCAGATTACTGATATGAACAGCAACAGAAGTTCTAGTAATGGCTAATAGCGAGGCGATTTCTGATTGAGAAATCATAGGATTTGCTTCAATTAATTCAAATATTTCACGTTCACGTTCCGTCATAATGCCCCCTTAAACTAATGTTTACAGTCTAAACTTAAGTTTATTAGGTCACTTTCCAGACAAACTGTCAACATTTTGCACAATAATATATTTAAAATATAAAATTAAAGTGTTATTTATATTTGAAAGAAAGATTTAGTAAAAGCTACAACCCCATTAATTAAAATAGGAAAATATTAGATAATCCGAAAAAAGATCACTCGATATTGTGTATGAACAATCAGTTACGATAATATTTCGAACAATGTGGCTACGACAGCCCTCCCGTAGAGTTTTCTGTATGAATAACTGCCTTTAGCAAGTAGAGGCAGGGAGTGATTTATGCAACAGCATAGTGTTATGAATGGGACTAAGCTCTGCGTGCCCTTTGCCGTTGCTAATTCATTTCGAGGTATGGATGTCGAGTGTGAGCGGTGCGTTTAGAAGGTAGTTATTGTTATATATCTAAAAGAGTAGATTAAAAAACGAATTGGGAGACAGTCTTTTTTGCTTGTTGTGGGTAAAAGGTATTCTTCTGGTAAGAAAAAGTATGTCGCCGACAGGACGAACACAGACGAGCAAATCCTTACCCTAAAAATGCTAAAGTGCGCATTCCCACAGAGGACAGTGGGAACGAGAAATAATAAAAATCGAGAAACAGTATGAATTCAGATAATAGTTGCCATTAATTGAGTCTCAAAATCATCATCTATTTCATTGGTAATTATCTCTATTTTACTTTCATTAAGCTCACTTAATACAAGTTCAGTTAATGCAATTTCCTTTAAATCATCACCAGTCAAGTTATAACCGATCATACCGTGATCAGTTATAAATACAGCTTTCAAACGCTCAACCTGTAACGTCGAAAATAATTGCTGAAGCTTTTGATGATTAAATGTTTTTTCAGCAGAAAACCGCCAACCTACACTAACAACCCCTTCACCTTTATTTTCCGCTTTAATCACGCCACTTTCTGGCATAGGTAATTCAGACGCAATTGCTTTGTTCTCATGAGAATGTTCATGGTTATGCTCATGATGTTCGAGAACATGTGTTGGTGCATTTACTGTTAATGTTCCACCAGTTAATAAGTCAGGTAATAGTTCGCCGTGTTGCGTAAAAACGACCTGCTTTGGTTTTTCATCGAAGCCTTCAACATACTGTTGTAACTTTTCATGATCGCCTTGTTGATACAGATCTTGTTTGTTACCCACGACTATATCTGCAATAGCAATTTGTTGATTAAAGGTTTCATGCTTGGTATAGCGAGGATCAGCTAACGAACGTGCATCGACCAGCGTAATCGTTTTTTGAATACTCAATGATTTTTGATAGTGCTCTGAATTTAAGACTTGCAGTATTTCTTTGGGGTGCCCTAACCCCGTTGGCTCGATCAATAAGCGATCTGGCTTTGCTTCTTTTAATAACTGATTGAGCGCTACTTGCATCGGAACACCAGCCGCACAACACATACAGCCACCCGGTACTTCTCGAATAAAGACTTGTTTGTCGCTACCTTGGCCTTGTAACAAACTACCGTCTACGCCTATTTCGCCAAATTCATTAACCAATACAGCCCAGCGTTCATTCGCAGGTTTATGCTTTAATAGGTTCATAATAACCGTGGTTTTACCTGCACCAAGAAAACCAGTAATAATATTAGTCGGCACATTGTGTATTGCTGTTTTTGTAACACTTATTACTTTTGTCACGCTTATTTTTCTCCGATCATATACTTTTTTCATATGAGCTCTGTGTTGTTAGCTCAATGTTGTTAGCTAAAAAGTGTTGTTAGCCCGATATTGTTATTTCTATATTATTATTTCTATATTGTCGCGTAAAAATTATCGCGTAAAACTCAGTCTCATCGACGCTTTAACAGGTAACACTTCATGACCATCAAATACTTGCTGACCATTCACCCAAGTGCTTTTTATTTTGGCTGAGAATGTTTGTCCTGCAAACGGACTCCAACCACAATGATATAAACTATTTTCATGGGTTACTGCCGTCGAGGCTTTCATATCGACCAACACTAAATCTGCAAAGTAACCTTCACGAATAAAGCCACGTTGCTGAACAGCATATCTTATCGCAGGGTTATGCGCCGTTTTTTGTACTACTTGCGTTAGATTTAAACGTTTATCGTTTACTTGATGTAAAAGACTTAACAACGCATGTTGAACAAGTGGTAACCCCGCTGGTGCTTTTTCATATTTTACCTGTTTTTCCGCTAAAGTATGCGGCGCATGGTCGGTCGCAATAATATCAATTTTATTCTCATGCAAAGCCTCAATTAATGCATCACGATCGCTTTTAGCTTTAATGGAAGGGTTACATTTTATAAGGTTTCCCTTCTCCTTATAGTCTTGCTCGGTGAACCATAAATGATGAACACAGGCTTCCGCTGTTATATTTTTACCTTCAATTGGCCCTGCACTAAAGAGGCTTAATTCTTTTTCTGTGGTGATATGTAAAACATGTAACTGACTGTTGTACTTTTTGGCTAATCCAACGGCATAGGAAGAGGATTGATAGCAAGCTTCTACATCACGTAATTTCGGATGGTCTTCAATAGAGAATGATTTTCCTGCTTGTAACAAAGCAGCAATATTTTTTTCTATCACTTCTCCTTTCTCACAATGCGTGACAATCAGTACTGGTGATTCACGAAAAATAGCTTCTAGCGCCTGTTTATTTTCTACCAGTAAATTTCCTGTTGAAGCACCCATAAAGACTTTAACACCACAATGCTTACTTGGATCGAGTCGCTTAATTTGATCTAAGTTATCTTCTGTTGCACCCAAGTAGAATGAATAGTTAGCCATGGACTTTTTGTCAGCAATGTCGAATTTCTTTTCAAGCGCTTCAATCGTAGTGGTAGCAGGATCGACGTTAGGCATCTCCATGTAACTTGTTATTCCACCAGCGACTGCAGCACGAGATTCTGTGGCAATATTGCCTTTATGTGTTAAACCCGGCTCTCGAAAATGAACTTGATCATCAATCATACCTGGTAATAAATAACACCCTGATGCATCAATAACGTTATCTGTTACTTCTGCTTCAATGCTTTCTGCAATCAACGCTATCTTTTGATTAATAATATAAACATCAGCTTTGAATACATGACCTTCGTTCACTATAAATGCGTTTTTTATCAGTGTCCTGTATGACCTTTCTTGTACTCCCTGTTGCATTCTCTGTTGCATTCCCTTTTGCATCGCTTGTTTCACCTTTTCTTAAATTTAAAATTTTACTGAATAAATTGTTATGATATAACATAACATTTTAAGTGATAACTTGTAATTTTATGGCTGAGCTTTCATTTGCTGCCATAACATACAAAACCAGTACATTATTAGAACAAGGCTGAGAGAATGAAGGATTTCAAAGAAGTATTAATCGTTGCTGGTACACATGGTAATGAGTTATCAGGTCTTTATATTGAAAAATTAATACGAGATAAACAATTAAATGTTCAACGAGAAAGTTTTACAATCGATACATTAGTTGCAAATCCAGATGCCATTATCAACAATGTGCGTTTTGTTGAAACAGATTTAAACCGACAGTTTGGAAACGAAAAACAATTGCTTCCACACAGTAAAGAAAAGAAAATTGCGCAACAATTACAACTGAAATATAAAAATAAACCGAAGCAATTGGTAATTGATTTACACAACACAACAAGCCGCATGGGTGCAACACTTATTCTATTAGCAAGAACGCCCTATTATGAAAGAATGGGCGCTTATGTTAAAAAATGCATGCCACAGGCCAATATACTATTTGAAAACGAAAGTAACTGGCAGGAACATCCCTATCTCTGCACAATGACTGGGTCAGGGGTCATGATTGAAGTTGAAGAACAGAGTCATGGAGTGTTAACCCATCAGAGTTTATTGTTAATGAAAAAACTATTATTGAGTGTGCTTGATTTTATTGATTATGAAAATCAAGGACTGTCGCTTTCTCTTAATGATTATGAGGCTTATCAATTAACTGGAGAAGTGTCTTTCCCACTAGATAAAGACGGAATGCGACTAGCCGCTGTTCACCCCACTATTTGTGGTTTAGATTTTACGGAAGTAAAAAAAGGCGAGCCATTACTTTCTGCCTTTAATGGACTTGATTTATATTGGCATGGTAAACAAAGCACTTATCCGCATTTTATCAATGAAGCTGCCTATTCGACAAAACACATTGCCATGGCACTAGCAGACAAAATTAACATTTGTTGTACAAGCTGATAGCGTATTTAACTTAATACCGATTACATTAAATATGTTATCTACATTTTGCGCTGTAAAAACAGTTCAATTCAAGGCGTAAATGGCGACTCCCTTTACGCAATTTACAATGAGGAAGTGGCTATTTATTGTGATTGGTATAATTAAAGCAGAGTGATATTAGCCCCTGTAAATAATACTCTACTTTAATTAAGACATTATTGTATTATAAAAATTAACCTTTCAACTCCCTCAATTTCAATCTGACTCGTTTCGCTGATACTGGATAAGGTAGCAAAAGCACAGCAAAGCACAGGACATCCATACATTGAACTCAACAATATCAATCTGTTAATGAAAAGTTCAATATTCAACGCGGATACGACCACCCCGGCGTTGAGTTTTGCCAAACCATCAATACCTTTCAGCAACAGCAAACAGGACGTTTGCTGTAAGTTCATACGGCACAGGGACGTGCCGTATGAACTGGTGCGTTAAGAAAGGCATTGATTGTTTGGATAAGAAAGCGATTCGGTGGCCAGTCTTTTTGCCGCCTTTTTCTTCTGGTAAGAAAAAGATGGTCGCAGACAGGGCGAAAACACTATTAATAAACATCAAACTGACTGGATGAGCGCAGACGAGTCAATCCTTACTCACACGAAAGATTGTTGACAGCCATAAACTGATATTAGCAATATCAATTAGTTACGATAAAACTTCGAACAATGTGGCTACGACAGCCCTCCCGTAGAGTTTTCTGTATGAATGACTACCTTTAGCAAGTAGAGGCAGGGAATGATTTATGCAACAGCATAGTGTTATGAACGGGCTAAGCTCTGCGTGCCCTTTGCCGGTGCTAGCTCATTTCGAGACATGGATGTCGAGTATGAGCGGTGCGTTTAGAAGGTAGTTATTGCTATATATCTAAAAGAGTAGATTAAAAAACGAATTGGGAGCCAGTCTTTTTGCTTGTTGAGGGTAAAAGGTATTCTTCTGGTAAGAAAAAGTATGTCGCCGACAGGGCGAAAATACAGCTAACAACAATCAAACTGACAGGACGAACACAGACGAGCACGAACGAACTCATATTAAAGATAAGAGAAAGCAGGATGAATCCTGCGCCCCAAAAACTTAACTTTTACGCTTCGGCTAAAGTGCAGAAATCACAAGTGAATACCCACAACATAAAACCATGTTCAACATGGCTACATCCATCCCCACCGTTGAGCTTTCCCAATCCATCAACTCATTTTAGTAAAGCCAAACAGGATGTTTGGATTAGTTGAGGCTAGTGCAGGGATGCACGTCCGAAACGGTACGTTTAAAATGAGTAGATGGATTGGATTAGAAAGCGATTCGGTGCCAGTTTCTTTGCCTACTTTCTTTTCTGGAAAAAGAAAGTAGGTTCGCCGCTAGGGCGAAACACCAAGTAACTAAACATCAAACAGCCTGAACGAGCGCAGACGAGATTTAACTTACTCACATTAAAACCAGAGAAAGCAGGATGAATCCTGCGCCCCAAATTAAGTGCTAAAATAGCTAACCCTTAAGCTCCGTCAACTTCAATCTCACACGTTTAGCCGATACTGGATAAGGTGTCCCTAGCTGTTGTGCAAACAACGACACGCGTAACTCTTCCATCATCCAATACACTTCTGCTAAACCTTCATGCTCATTTTCATTACTCAATAACTGCTTACATAAAGCACGATAACGTTCTTCAAGTTCATGCAATTCAATTGTATTTAATCGGTCTTGATTTGGATTAACGGGCAGTTTTTCAAGACGCTTTTGTAAGGCTAATAAGTAACGTTTAATGTCATTAAGTTTCCCCTCTCCCACTTGGCAAACAAAGCCAGGGAAAATTAAACGTTCTAGCTGTGATTTAATATCGCCTTTGGCAACCAACATGGTTAAGTCTGCTTTGCCTTTTAACTGTTTATTAACCGCATGCGCAAGGGTTAATACTTCTTCAACTTGTTGCGTAATTTGTAAGGTTTTATCGGCGAGTTCGGCACGCACTTTTTCTTTCTGTGCTTCAAACTCAGGCGCTTCTTGTGGATGTATTGCCCCATCAAGAATCGCATCAACCGCGCAACTGATACAATCATCAATTAAGTCTTTTATTTGCCCGAAAGGATTAAAATACAACCCAAGCTTGGCTTTATTTGGCAGGCTTTGTTGTAGATATTTAATCGGTGATGGCACGTTTAATAAAATTAAACGACGCACACCCGCTTGGTTAAAGCGTTGTGCTTTTGCTTCGCTATCAAATAATTCAATGGCGACACTTTTGTTTTTATCGACTAATGCTGGGTAAGCTTTTACTTCATAACCACCGTGATCTTTTTTGAATGACTTCGGTAATTTACCAAAGTCCCATTCTATTAAGTCAGACTTCTCGATACCTTGTTTTGATACTTTAGATAACGTTTGTTTAACTTCGCCTTTTAAATCGTGTTGCAGCAATTTTAAATCAGTCCCGACTGCTACACTCTTTTGTTTGTCATCAACGACATTAAACTTTATGCGTAGGTGAGTTGGTAAGGCTGAAAGATCCCATGAGTTCTCAGGAATACGCACGCCTGTCATACGTAATAGTTGCTTTTCAAAAGCTTCTAGCAAGGTTCCCTGTAAAGGCACTAAGTTGGCCATTGCTGCTTCTGCATAATTTGGTGCAGGTACAAAGTTACGACGAATAGGCTTAGGTAATGTTTTGATTAACGCAACCAACAATTCTTCACGTAATGCCGGGATTTGCCAATCAAACCCTTGCTCTGATATTTGGTTTAATAGCGCTAATGGAATGTTAACGGTCACACCATCTTGTGCAGTACCCGGCTCAAAGGCGTAATCTAGTTTTAAGCGGAAATCGCCTTGTTGCCATGAATCTGGATAAGCGTTTGCGGTTACTTTATCCGCATCATGTGCCATCACTTGATCACGCTGATAGTTTAATAATTGTGGTTGTTGTTTTTTCTCTTGATTCCACCAGCTATCAAACTGCTTTGCACTGCATACGTTTTGTGGCACGATTTCATCGTAAAATAAGAAGAGTGTTTCATCGTCTACCAAAATATCGCGGCGACGTGATTTATGCTCTAGCTCTTCAATATCGTTTAATAACGCTTGGTTATCTTTGAAGAATTGATGACGCGTTTCAAACTCCCCTTCCACTAAAGCATGGCGAATAAATAATTCACGACACAGTATCGGGTCAATTTGTGTATAAACCACTTTTCGTTTGCTAACGATAGGAATGCCATACAACATTTGAGTTTCAAAGGCGCCCACTACACCCGACTTTTTCTGCCAATGTGGTTCTGCATAACTGCGCTTAATAAGGTGTTGTGCTTGCAGTTCAACCCATTCAGGTTTAATACGTGCGGCTACACGGGCAAACAGTTTTGAGGTTTCAACAAGCTCAGCAAACATGCCCCATTTAGGTTGTTTTTTAAATAAACCAGAGCCAGGGAACATAAAGAATTTACTGTTACGTGCACCAAGGTATTCGGCATCTTTATCTTTTAAACCGATATGAGATAACAGTCCAGCAAGTAAGGCTTGGTGGATCGCATCAAAGTTTGATGGCTCTGCGCTAACTTTAATATCTAATTCATCGGTGACTTGTTTGATTTGTGTATAAATATCCTGCCACTCACGCACACGCATATACGCTAAGAAATCTTTCTGACACATTTTACGGAACTGGCCACTAGTGAGTTCTTGGCGTTGTTCGTTAATGTAATTCCAAAGATTTACATAGGTAATAAAATCTGACTCTTTATCTTGGAAACGACGATGTTTTTCATCGGACGCTTGTTGCTTATCCATTGGGCGTTCACGTGGGTCTTGAATGCTTAACGCCGCACTGATCACCATCACTTCATGCACACAGTTAAATTCTTTCGCCGCTAAAATCATACGCGCTAAACGCGGGTCAACGGGCAATTTAGCAAGTTGGCGACCTAAGGGTGTTAGCTTTTTGCGTGGATCTTTTTGTTTTAAATTAACTGCGCCTAGCTCTTCTAATAAGCTCAAACCATCTTTGATATTTCTGTCTTCTGGTGGTTCTACAAACGGAAACTTATTAAGTTCGCCTAAGCCCAGTGATAGCATTTGTAAGATAACAGACGATAAGTTAGTACGTAGAATTTCAGGATCAGTAAACTCAGGGCGACCATTAAAATCGTCTTCGCTGAATAAACGAATACACACACCTTCACTGACACGTCCACAACGCCCTTTACGCTGGTTAGCACTGGCTTGTGATATTGCCTCAATCGGTAAGCGTTGTACTTTGGTACGGTAGCTATAACGGCTAATACGCACTGTACCTGTGTCGATAACGTATTTAATACCGGGAATCGTTAATGAAGTTTCCGCCACGTTGGTGGCTAATACGATTCGTTGCCCACGATGCCCTTGGAATATTTTGTTTTGTTCCGCCACACTTAAACGTGCAAACAACGGTAATACTTCAGTATCTCGTAGTTTACGTTTAGTTAACGCTTCTGCCGTATCGCGAATTTCACGTTCACCATTCATGAAGATAAGAATGTCACCACGACCTAAACGCTGAAGTTCATCAACGGCTTGGAAGATACCTTCTATTTGGTCGCCTGCTGCATACTCTTCTAATGGGCGGTATAAGGTTTCAACGGGGAATGTACGGCCAGAGACTTCAATAATAGGGGCTGCTTTACCGCGTTTATCACAAAAGTGTTGTGCAAAACGTTCTGGGTCGATGGTTGCTGAAGTGATGATCACTTTTAAATCTGGGCGTTTTGGTAATAAGCGTTTTAAATAGCCCATTAAGAAGTCGATGTTTAAACTACGCTCATGCGCTTCATCGATGATAATCGTGTCATATTGACTTAAGAATCGGTCGTTTTGAATTTCCGCTAATAAAATACCGTCGGTCATCAATTTGATATAAGACCTGTCGCTGACTTTGTCTGTAAATCGAACACGGTAACCGACTGTTTCACCGAGTTCTGAATCTAACTCTTCGGCAATACGGTTTGCAACGGTTCTTGCCGCTAAACGACGTGGTTGTGTATGACCGATTAGGCCCGATACACCTCGCCCTAGCTCTAAACAGATTTTAGGTATTTGCGTCGTTTTACCAGAGCCTGTTTCACCGGCAATAATTACGACTTGGTTATTGGCAATGGCTTTCGCTATTTCATCTTTTTTCTGGCTAACAGGTAGGTCTGGATAACTGACCTCTGGCAAGTTTTCTAAACGCTGTTGTCGTTTATCCATAGAGACTTGAATATCGACGGCAATCTTAGTCAAACTAGCTTCTACTTTTTCGGGTGTTTTAAGATTAGCAAGATCGTCAATGCGGCGCTTTAAGCGGAATTGATCTTTATATAACACGTCATTTAAATGGTCTTTCAAAGTAGTCGCAGAAATGGTCAAAACAGATACCTAGCAGAAACAAAAAAGTGATCCTAGCAAGGCTCTTCTCAAAAGGATAGTCACAGTTATGTTTAGACTGTATTTTTAGTGTAGATGGCGTCTTTTAGAAGGGTTATTTTTTGCTTTGAAGAAATGATAGATATAAAAAAAGCAGGCGAACCTGCTTATTTATTGGTTTGAAAGTATTCGGCCATGGTCAATCGTGAAAACGATCATAAGCGCTCATACCTTTCAGTTTCAGTTTCTCTTTTAATTTTAAAGGCTAACGCTTCGCGAGCACTTTCATACAAGCAATCACAGCAACAAACGCAATACTTGATGCTATGAATGCTGAAACAGTAGAGCCAGTGAAACCAATCACAATAAAGCCAACGATAGACACAAATGCCATTGATAACGCATAAGGTAACTGTGTTGATACATGGTCGATATGCTCACAACGTGCACCTGTTGATGATAAAATCGTGGTGTCTGAAATAGGTGAACAATGGTCACCAAACACTGAACCGGCTAATACCGCACTTAACATAGGTAACATCATCGCTAAATCAGTTGCACCAGCCATATCGCCTGCAATCGGTAACATGATACCAAAGGTGCCCCATGACGTACCTGTGGAGAACGCCATTGCACCAGAGAGCACAAATAAGATAACCGGTAACCAATGCAGACCGATATTACCTTGCACTAAACTAGATAGATAAGCACCGGTTTTCATATCGCCAATCACAGTACCAATCGACCATGCAAAAAATAGAATGATAATTGCGCCAAACATCGATTTAGCACCAACCCATAATGCGAACCTGATATATTCAAATGACTGTTTTTGTTTTAATACGGTGAATAAAGAGAAGACTAAGCCTATTGAAGCACCATAAACTAAAGAAGTACCCACATCAGTATTCTCAAATGCACCTAATACTGAAAACGCTTTACCCGCTTCAATTAATGCCGTATTACCGGTATATAACATGAAGAATAACGTACCCGAAATTAAGCTGATAATAGGATAAACTAAATCACCTACCTTACCTTGTTCATGCTCTTCGATACCCATTTCATCTTGTAAATCAATGTACTCTTGCTCGCCCTCTGTGATCTCTTTTTCTGCTATTTTTTCATGCTTTTTCATTGGCCCAATATCGAGCTTAAAAATAATAACTGCAAATACCATTAACAATGTAAAAATGGCATAAAAGTTCATGGGAATTAACGCAACATAAGCGCCGAGTGGAGAGTATTCAGTCATACCGTGGCTAACTAAAATGCCACTGATAATCGTCATGATGTAAGCGCCCCAACTTGAAACTGGCATTAAGATACACATAGGTGCAGCTGTTGAATCAAGAATATAAGCCAACTTAGCGCGGGAGACATTAAAACGGTCAGTCACTGGTCGTGAAATAGAACCTACCGCTAAGCTATTAAAGTAATCATCAATAAAGATAAACACACCAAGAAAAGCCGCTAATAACGAAGCACCACGTTTATCTTTAATATGGTCAAGCGCCCAATCAGCAAAAGCACGCGTGCCGCCTGAAAGTGTTAACACAGCGGTCATCATTCCTAATAATAATAGGAAGACAACAATACTCATATTCCAAGTATTTAAACCGCCGTCTTCAACGACAACACCTTTAACGGTTGAGTATATATACGTGCCAGCATCAACTACTGAATAGTCAGCGAGTAGTAAAGCACCTAAGATAATACCTAGCCCTAACGACAATAAAACTCGACGAGTAAGAATAGCTAACCCCAGCGCAACGACTGCGGGTAAGATCGACAGCGTAGACGCTGAAAAATCGATTAAAGACATGAATCTTTCCTTTGTTCTACATTTGAAAATCAACGGTAGCAATACTGCAGACTTTCAAATGCTTTTGATATGAGCGGTACAAAGTACCGAATTTCAGGGAAGCGGATTTTATCCTACTTTTAAAACAAAAAAACCCCCTACTCTAAAAAGAGAGGGGGTTTATTAAACCTAAATATCTATGGTTAAGCTAGGTAGCGACTATATCGCCTAACAAACAACCAACAATTATTTTTTAGTTACTTTAATCAGCCATCATTAATGAATCATTGATACATTCAAGATTAGATTGACCCATCAAGTATGTATCGATTGCGCGTGAAGCTTCACGGCCTTCATTAATACAACGTACAATCAGAGACTGACCAGTACGCATATCACCAGCAGCAAAGACGCCTGGTTGAGTTGTTTGGAAATCGTCAGTTTTAACGTTACCGCGCTCATCTAAACCAATTTTCAATTGTGCTAACACACCTGTTGGTTCTGGGTGTAAGAACCCCATTGCCAAGAATGCTTTAGTACAAGGAATTGAACGTACAGAACCTTCGATTTCTTTAAAGTTAGGACGTTGACCCGGTGCTGCTTCTTCCCATTCGATATCTGCAACCACTAACTCTTTAACGTTTCCGTTTTCATCACCGATGAATTCTTTAGTTAGGATTGACCAATGACGATCGACACCTTCTTCGTGAGAAGTGGTTGTTTTCAAGATCATTGGGTACGAAGGCCAAGGCATGTTAACCGTACGTTTTTCAGGTGGAATCGGCATGATTTCCACTTGTGTTACTGACGCGGCTTTATGACGGTTAGAGGTACCAACACAGTCAGAACCCGTATCACCACCACCGATAACTACAACATGGTCATCAGATGCATGAATTTCTTCAGTCTTAAGGTCCATTCCGTTTGCACGGCGGTTATTTTGACCTAGGAATTCCATTGCAAAATGAACACCTTTTAGGTCACGACCAGGGATTGGTAAGTCACGAGGAACTGTAGAACCACCTGTTAATAACACAACGTCAAATTGCTTACGCAAATCGTTTGCATCAAAATCAACACCGATATGGGCATTCACTACCATTTTAATACCAGCTGCTTCCATTACCGCAATCTTACGATCGATAACGTCCATACCTAGTTTAAAGTCTGGAATACCGAAACGTATTAAACCACCCACTTTCTCATCACGTTCATAAACAGTCACAATGTGACCTGCTGAGTTTAATTGCTCAGCAGCTGCAAGACCTGCAGGGCCAGAACCGATGATCGCCACTGTTTTACCAGTACGCGATGTTGGAATTTTAGGTTTTACGTAACCATTTTCGTAGGCTTTTTCTACGATGGTTTTTTCAATATTACAAATCGTAATAGGGTCTTGATTGATACCTAATACACACGATGTTTCACAAGGTGCAGGACAAACACGACCAGTAAACTCTGGGAAGTTATTAGTTGAGCTTAGGATATCCCAAGCTTCTAACCAACTTTCACGGTAAACCGCATCATTGAATTCAGGAATAATGTTACCAATCGGACAACCGCTGTGACAGAAAGGAACACCACAATCCATACAACGAGATGCTTGGTCATTGATTTTCTTACCAAACACATCATTTTGTACAAACTCTTTATTATCTTTTAGGCGATCTTCAACCGATACTTTCGGTGGCAATTCACGACCTAATTCTAAAAATCCAGTAGGCTTCCCCATTATGCTTCTCCTTTTGCTCGAGCTGCTAATACCGCTTTATAATCACGAGGCATAACTTTAACAACTTTAGCTAAGCTTGCTTCAACATCGGCTAAGAACGCTGCCGCTAAGTTAGACTCTGTTAGCTCTAAATGTTTAGTTACTTTTGCAATTAATAAGTCTTTATCTTTTTGTTCTAGTGGATCTAAATCAACTAGTTCCATATTACAGTTAGCTGCAAACGTATCATCTTGGTCCCAAATATAAGCAACACCGCCACTCATACCTGCCGCAAAGTTACGACCAGTTGAACCTAAGTTTATCATAATACCGCCAGTCATGTATTCACAACCGTGGTCACCGATGCCTTCAACAACTACTTCCGCGCCTGAGTTACGCACACAGAAACGTTCGCCGGCCATACCATTAATGTAAGACTGACCTGATGTTGCGCCATAGAAACATACGTTACCAACGATAATGTTATCTTTAGACACTAATGTTGAATCGCGGTAAGGATAAACAACAATTTGACCACCAGATAAACCTTTACCCCAGTAATCGTTCGCATCACCTTCAACGGTAAACTCAACACCTTTTGCAAGGAAACAACCAAATGATTGACCTGCAGAACCCGTGAATTTAACTTGCATCGGGTTTGGTAAACCTTGGTCGTTATACACTTTAGATATTTCATTAGACAACATGGTGCCACATGAACGGTCGATATTAGTAATCGGGAATTCACCGGTTACCGCTTCGCCTTTTTCAAGTGCAGGTTGTGCTAATTCAATTAGTTTTCTGTCTAATACCGCTTCAAGGTTATGGCTTTGTTTAATTTGATTAAACATTCCGTCTTCAGCTTTAGCTTCTTGCTTGAACAAGATAGTGCTCAAGTCTAAGTTTTTGTATTTCCAGTGGCTTACGTTATCACGAACTTTCAGGTTTTGCGTTTGACCGACCATTTCAGTGATCGTCGCGTAACCTAGTTTCGCCATGTTTTCACGCATGCCTTCAACCATGTAACCAAAGAAAGTAACCACATCATCTACACGACCGTCAAAGCGCTCACGTAATGTTTTGTTTTGTGTTGCGATACCAACAGGACATGTATTCAAGTGACACTTACGCATCATGATACAACCTTCAACCACTAATGCAGCAGTTGCTACGCCCCATTCTTCAGAACCTAGTAAAGCAGCAATCGTTAAGTCACGAGGTGTTTTCATCTGGCCATCAGCTTGTAATACTACACGGTTACGTAAACCGTTTTTCATTAGCGTTTGATGTGCTTCAGATAAACCTAGTTCCCATGGTAAACCCGCATGACGAATAGATGATAATGGTGATGCACCTGTACCGCCGTCAAAACCAGCGATTAAGATAACGTCAGCTTTTGCTTTAGCAACACCTGATGCGATTGTACCAACACCCGCTTCTGATACTAATTTAACGTTAACACGACCTTTTCGGTTAGCATTTTTCAAATCGAAGATAAGCTGAGCTAAATCTTCGATTGAGTAAATATCATGATGTGGTGGCGGTGAAATTAGACCTACGCCTGGCGTCGAGTGACGAGTACGACCAATCCAGTCATCAACTTTGTGACCTGGTAATTGACCACCTTCACCTGGTTTAGCGCCCTGTGCCATTTTAATTTGGATTTCAGCAGCGTTTGTTAGGTAGTACGATGTAACACCAAAACGACCTGATGCAACTTGCTTGATAGCAGAACGTTCCCAATCACCATTTTCTTTTGGTAGGAAACGAATTGGATCTTCACCACCTTCACCAGAGTTTGACTTAGCGCCAATTCGGTTCATTGCAATCGCTAGCGTTGAGTGAGCTTCATGAGAGATAGAACCGAAGCTCATCGCACCTGTTGCAAAACGCTTAAGGATATTTTCAGCTGGCTCTACTTCATCAATTGAAATTGGACCCGATGCTTTCGGTACAAATTCAAACTGACTACGTAACGTTGCAGCATCATCACCTTGTTGGTCAACTGTTTCAGCATACTGTTTAAACTGAGCATAATTTTTATTACGCGTTGATTCTTGTAGTAATGAAATCGTTGTTGGGTTAAATAAGTGCTTTTCACCACGTTGTTTCCATTGGTAAACACCACCTACGTCTAAACGTTGTGATGGAACCGCACGTAATGGGTAAGCAAAACGATGACGTACTAAGATTTCGTGTGCGATGTCATCAAGAGATAAACCTTGAATACGCGTCACAGTGCCTTTGAAGTAATCATCAACCACTGATTTACTAATACCTAGTGCTTCAAATATTTGTGCACCTTGGTAAGACTGGATAGTAGAAATACCCATTTTCGAGAAGATTTTTAATAAACCTGCATCGATTGCATCTTTATACGATTTGAAGATATCACATACATCTTTGTCTGCTGGTAAACGATTCTTAGATTGTAAATCAACAATCATTTCTTCGATTAAGTAAGCATTAACCGCAGAAGCACCGTAACCGATAACTGTTGCGAAGTGATGTGTTTCACGTACGTCACCTGTTTCAACTACGATGTCACACATAGCACGTAGGCCACGTTTGATTAAGTAGTGATGTACTGCACCTGTTACCAACATAGCTGGAATTGGCGCATGGTCAGATGTTGCATTACGGTCAGAAAGAATGATGATTGAGTAACCATCGTGAATCGCATCTTCTGCATAACGACAAATACGTGCTAATGCTTTCTTAAGCTTATCTTTTTCACCAGTTGCTAAAAAGAAAGTTTCTAATGTTTTAGCTTGTAAATGTTTGTCATCTAATGCATTAATTTTTTGTAATTCAGCATTACTTAATACAGGCGACTCAAGTTCAACTTTATGACAATGCTCTGGCGTTTCTGCCAATAAGTTTTTGTCTTTACCTAAATAAGTATTTAGCGACATCACCATACGCTCACGAATCGGATCGATTGGTGGGTTAGTTACTTGCGCAAATAATTGTTTAAAGTAATGAGATAAATGTTGAGATTGATGAGAAAGCACCGCTAACGGCCAATCCACACCCATTGCACCTAACGGCTCTTTACCGTCACGGAACATAGGTAAAATAATTTCATTTACTTCTTCAGACGTCACACCAAAAGCTTGTAAACGTTTTAATAACTTACCAGCATCTGGTTGGATATTACGTTCAAGCGCCGCTGGTTGATCTTCTAATTTAACAAGGTTGTTTGCTAACCAAGTTTCATAAGGTTTTCTTGCTGCAATACCGTCTTTTACTTCATCATCAGAAATAATGCGGCCTTGCTCAAGGTCAGCAACAAAGATACGACCTGGTTGTAAACGACCACGTAACTTAATGTTCTTAGGATCGATTTCAACAACACCTGATTCAGATGCCATCACTAGGAAGTCATCCTTAGTTACCGTGTAACGAGATGGACGTAAACCATTACGGTCAAGCGTTGCACCTACTTGAACACCATCGGTGAAACAAACAGACGCTGGGCCATCCCAAGGTTCCATTAGGTTTGCATGGTATTGGTAGAATGCACGACGAGCTGGGTCCATCGTTTTATTTTCTTGCCAAGCTTCAGGAATCATCATCATTAATGCATGAGGAAGACTACGGCCAGAAAGAACAAGTAGCTCTAACGCCATATCAAAGCTTGCAGAGTCAGACATACCATCTGTACAGATTGGCATTAACATATCTAATTCAGAGCGAGTAAAGAATTCTGCTTCAAGCAGTGCTTCACGGGCTTTCATCCAGTTGATGTTACCGCGAACCGTATTAATCTCGCCATTGTGAGCAATGTAACGGAACGGTTGCGCTAAACGCCAGCGTGGGAATGTGTTTGTCGAGAAACGAGAATGAACTAAAGCTAACGCAGTTACCATGCTTGGGTTTTGCAAATCCAAGAAGTACTGAGGCACTTGCTCAGTTGTTAATTGACCTTTATATACGATTGTTTTGTATGAGAATGTATTAATGTAGAAGTTGTCTTCAATACCATTAACCGACTCTAAACAAATGCGCGTAGCATAGTTACGTAGGATAAATAATTTACGTTCTAATACAGCCGGGTCCATATCAGGACCGCCAGTCACGAACATATGTTCAAACTGAGGTTCGCTGCTTAGGGGATCTGCACCAATCATTGAGTTATCTGTTGGAAGTACACGGTAACCAATTACTTCAAGACAAAGACGTTCAGCAGTTCGAGCTAAAATTTCACGACAATGATCACGGTGATTCTCATCTTTAGGGAATAGGATTGTACCTACACCATATTGATCGAATTTAGGCAGAGAAATGCCTTCTTTTAATGCTTCCGTTACTAAAAACTCATGTGGTTTTTGTAAAAGAATACCTGCACCATCACCACTACATGGATCACAACCTTGACCACCACGGTGTTCCATACGCGCTAGCATATCTAAAGCTTGTGTCACGATTTTGTGAGATTTGCTGTTTTTAAGATGGGCTACGAAACCGATACCACAGGCATCGTGTTCCATTTCAGGCACATAAAGGCCTTGAGCGTTCTGCTCTTTATTAGTCATAAACATGTCCTTCTAGATGAAACAGTAAACATTTCTTATACTGTCAAATCTAATGTTTTCGAAGTGCTACACACGGCTTGTAATTGAATTACCAAAAACAAACAATTAATTTTTTACTTTTTTGTAAAGGAAACTACTTTTTTGGAGAAGCGCACTAAACAAAAACTCCCTTTTTTTTAAAAAATAAGGCGCATAATGATCCTACAAGCGTAGGGCTTATACATTATTTCTTCTAATAAAGCCTATTACACTGGCATAATTGAAGAGTATTCTATCTTTTAAGGCGAATAAAAGCCAATTTTTTTATTCATTAGCACCAAAGCTATATTAGCTTCACTTGATAACATAGTAAAAAAATCAAAATTCATAACGCACTGTAATTTAAGAAAAAAAATAAAAAATAAAAATACATAAGTAAGAATTAGCATCTAATACTGTCTTGTCAAAATAATATAAAACTTTCAAATGTGAATTTTTAGTTGATATATGTGAATATTAATTCACACTAGTTATTGATAACCATTACCATTTAATCTAATTTTTTATCTTCAAAAAAAGAAATGCCACATGTAAACAAGCACTTATTCGTGCAACATTAAAGCGCAGTTCGTTGTTCGTTATAGCTTAATGATATTAATCAGTTACCTATTACTTCATTTTATTCTGAAAAAGCTAAGCATAAAAACGTTATTACCTTTATTTAGTAATAAGCGTAAAATACTTTTTTCTTTTAATAGCGATAAAACTAGATATGAGATCTCACTCTTTTTTTCAAAAACCTGAAAGTTTATTACTAACAATGGCGTTTATTATGCCATTAGTATTTTCAGTTTGGATGGTATTACTTAATAATTTCGTGATAGAAAAAGCAGCTTTTACGGGTGTAGAGATTGGCATTTTACAAAGTTTACGCGAAATCCCTGGATTTTTAGCCTTTACCGTTATCTATGTTTTATTATTTATTAAAGAACAACGGTTAGCCATTCTTTCACTCGGCATTACAGCCGTTGGTGTCGCTATCACTGGTTTCTTTCCACAAGTGATGGGGTTGTATTTAACAACAATGTTGATGTCGATTGGCTTTCATTACTTTGAAACAGTGAATCAATCGTTAACATTACAGTGGATAAACAAATCGGAAACGCCGCATTTTTTAGGTAAAATTCTATCAGTTAAAGCCATCGCGTCATTACTTGCCTATGCGAGTGTGTGGATATTGATGGATTACTTTGATGTGAGTTACAAAACTACTTACTTAATATTTGGTGGTTTAGGATTAGTTTTAACGATTATTTTAGCCTCAGCTTTTAAACAATTCCCTCCCCTCGTTGAACAAAATAAAAAGTTTATTTTAAGAAAACGTTACTGGTTGTATTACGCTCTAACTTTTTTCAGCGGCGCTCGTCGACAAATATTCGTCGTATTTGCTGGCTTTTTAATGGTAGAAAAATTTCATTATAGCGTGGCTGAAATTAGTGCATTGTTCTTGATTAATTATGTTTTCAATTGGTTATTTGCCGCTAAAATAGGAAAACTAATTGGTCACTTTGGTGAGCGCTCAGTACTATTATTCGAATACATAGGATTGATTATCTTGTTTATTGCTTATGGCTTGGTAGAAAACAGTACGGTAGCAGCGTCATTATATGTAATTGACCATCTGTTTTTTGCTTTAGCTATTGCTATTAAAACCTACTTCCAAAAAATAGCCAATCCTGAAGATATAGCAGCCACGGCTGGCATCAGTTTTTCAATTAATCATATTGCAGCGGTGGTGATACCTGTTTTACTTGGGTTAGTTTGGATAGTGAATCCGTCATGGGTATTTTATTGTGGCGCTGGTTTTGCTGTTTGCTCATTAATACTGTCATTATTGATTCCTAAGAACCCTATGAAAGGTAATGAATTTTCATATCAAAAAAACTCTCAAGCTATAATTCAATAAGAAATAAAGAGCAGCCTTAGGTAAATAAAAAAACGCTTATTTGACTCTCTTATAAGGGCTAATGTACTTTATTACAAAGCCCTGAACGAGTAACATTAGTACTTATTGATGTTGATGTAGCTACTGATATTGTGTAGTTATTCATATTGGCTTTAATGGCGAAGACGACTAGCCTAATACGGCACGATTTGTTGCTGCAAATTTAATTCTATTTTTTCCAGCTGATTTTGCATCGTACATTGCAATATCAGCGGACTTCATTAATTGGTCATACCGACACCCATTTTCAGGATATAAAGCAACACCTGCACTACCTGTAATAGTTAATTCAACACCATCATGCAATTCATATTTCAAAAATAAAACTTCAAATAGTGTTTGAAGCTTTAGTTCGACTTCCTTTCTATTTTCAATATCTTGAAATAAAATAACAAACTCATCACCACCTAATCGAGCAGGAATTATCAAAGGCAAGTTGTCTGTTAAATAATTAATTTGCTCATATTCACTATTAAACGAGAGAAAAGAAGCAAGACGTTTTCCAAATAAAAATAGCAACTCATCCCCTACTCTATGCCCATGCGTATCATTAACTGCTTTAAATCCATCAAAATCGATGAAAACTAAGGCCCCTTTTTGATTCGTTTTTAACATTTTATCTAACGCTTTATTAGATAGGCGATAAAAATAATTTCGATTAGGTAAGCCAGTAGTCGCATCAAAATAAGCTAGCTTTGATATTTCTTTTTTATTTCTTTCAATATTCTGCATCATATTAGCAAAAGACATTTTAAGCAGTTGAAGCTCTAGAGGGATGAGTTTTGATAGATTCCATTTTAAATTAACATTCGAGTTGCCTTGTTCAATCAACTTGATTGCTCTTAATAGGTTTTCTAATGGTTTAATTAAGATTAAAGAAACAGGTATAGTGATTAATAATGCTAAGCCAAGCCCTAACAACATGACAAAGATTGCAGTTTGATCAATGGCATCAGCTTTATTCTCTAGCTCTTTAATCGGCTGTGGAACCATTACTCCCCATTTGGCATTAGGGACTTGAGTATAACCCGCGATCATATCCCCTTTTAATGCGGGTGAATAAAACTCATCGACGCCCGTTTTACCTGCTAACATTTTTTTAATGGGACTAATTGCTATCATATTTTTTCTTTCTTGAATCCAAGAATCAAGAGGGTGAGCCAGCACATTTCCAGCTTGATCTACAATGGCTGCGTGCCCTTTTTGACCAAAAGCAACTCGTTTGCCCATTTGAACAATATAATCAGTTGAAAGGTAAGCTAATAGAATATTGTTATTTACTTTTTTGACCACAAGCAGAATAAGACCGCTATTATTAGTTTTATCTTCCGTCACGGTGGATATTTGGATAGTACCTTCTTTTAAGGTCTCTTTGGCCAGTAATACAATGTCATTTTTCACACTTTCAATACAATTTCCATTCGCGCTGAATAAACAACGTTGAACGATACCCTCATCATCTATAACAATGATTTCTTTAAATTTATAACTATTTAATAACTGCTTAAATTCTTTAGATTCTAATTGTTTTTGTGATTGGAAAGCTACAATCGAAAAAATACCTGTTACATCTTGATAGTAACGTTCAAAAGCAGCAGAAAGGTTTTTCGCTATAACTAAATGTTTTTCATTAACTTCTTTTACTTCTAACTCTAACGCTTTCGAATAAGGCCAGATCCAAAATAACGTCATAGGAATGATTACGATGATTGCAAAGGTGATAACAAGGAGATGCCTTAACTTCATTCTGTAATCCATTTATAAGTTTATAATATAATTTTAATGTTTATACTATGGTATTTCATTGTGAATAGCCAAACATAACCCAATGAAATTATTAGACTTAGCCATCAAAACAGGTAGAAAAATGGAAGAGTTCGCGCAAAATATTTATACCGTTTTATCTTTTTTAGATAAAGGAAAGTTAATAACTTATGGTCAACTAGCGAGCCAAGCTGGCTATCCTGCACATTCCCGCCATGTTGGAAAAATATTAGCAAGGTTACCTAAAGATACGCGCCTACCCTGGTTCAGAGTCGTCAATTCACAGGGGAAAATATCATTACAAGGTGATGCTTTAATACGTCAAAAAACCTTATTAGAAGCAGAAGATATTGAAGTGACTGCTGAAGGTAAAATCGTAAAGTTTAAACAATACTTAGATTAAAATTGAGTTAAACCTAATTCAACACTAAAGTTCGATGTAAAAAAAGGCTTCCAATCACTGCTTTATAAACCATCAATCAAAAAAACGATTAGGCATGAAATAAAAAGAAGAAAACTTTTAAAAATACGAGAATAACTCCCCTTCAATATTCTGCTTATTCTTTTCTTCGTGTCCTTCGTGCAGCGCAGCGGCTTCGTGGTAAATCTATTTTAAAGTCAAAAGCGAGTTAACCACGAAGACACGAAGGTAAAAGAAGAAACCTTAAAAGATGTGTTCTTCTATTTATTGGCTTTCTTCGTGTCCTCTGTGCAGCGCAGCGGCTTCGTGGTTGCTTGGGTTTTGAAGTCAAAAGCGAGCTAACCACGAAGGCACGAAGGTAAAAGAAGACAACCTTAAAAATACCAGAATAACTCCCCTTCAATATTCTGCTTATTCTTTTCTTCGTGTCCTTCGTGCAGCGTAGCGGCTTCGTGGTGAACTGTTTTAAAGTCAAAAACGATTTAACCACGAAAGCACGCAGTGAAAAGAAGAAAACCTTTAAAAGTATGAGAATAATTACCTTTCACTATTTTCTGGTTGTTCTTTTCTTCGTGCTCTCTGTGTAGCGCAGCGGCTTCGTGGTGGCTTAGGTTTAAAAGTCAAAAGCGAGTTAACCACGAAGACACGAAGTAAAAGAAGAAAACCTTTAAAGATGTGTTCTTCTATTTATTGGTTTTCTTCGTGCCCTCTGTCCAGCGTAGCGGCTTCGTGGTGAACTGTTTTAAAGTCAAAATCGATTTAACCACGAAAGCACGCAGTGAAAAGAAGAAAACCTTTAAAAGTATGAGAATAACTACCTTTCACTATTTTCTGCTTGTTCTTTTCTTCGTGTACTTCGTGCAGCGTAGCGGCTTCGTGGTGAACTGTTTTAAAGTCAAAAACGATTTAACCACGAAAGCACGCAGTGAAAAGAAGAAAACCTTTAAAAGTATGAGAATAATTACCTTTCACTATTTTCTGGTTGTTCTTTTCTTCGTGCTCTCTGTGTAGCGCAGCGGCTTCGTGGTTGCTTGGGTTTTAAAATTAAAAGCCAATTAACCACGAAGACACAAAGTGAAAAGAAGAAAACTTTTAAAAATACGAGAATAACTCCCCTTCAATATTCTGCTTATTCTTTTCTTCGTGTCCTTCGTGCAGCGCAGCGGCTTCGTGGTAAATCTGTTTTAAAGTCAAAAGCGAGTTAACCACGAAGGCTCGAAGTGAAAAGAAGAAAGCCTAAAAGCTAGGATTGATCTGTACAAATATTCATTTATTGGGCTTTTCTTAGCGGTAAGAATATTCAGTAGATTTTATTATAAGCATAAAAAATCCGATGCTTTTTAAGCATCGGATTCTGATTTTTTACTTAAGCATAAACAACCAATAAATAAAGCTATTTGATATGTGGTGTATTGGTTGTTACGTGTAAGTTTTGTGCACGGTGACGTAATACATGGTCAAGTAACGTAATCGCCATTTGTGCTTCAGCAATCGGCACAGCACGAATACCAACACATGGATCGTGACGACCTTTTGTAATCATCTCCGTTGCTTCGCCATCAGTTGTAATAGTACGACCTGGAATAGTTAAGCTTGATGTTGGCTTTAATGCAATAGACGCAATAATATCTTGCCCTGTTGATATACCACCTAATACACCACCAGCATGGTTTGATAAGAAACCTTCAGGGGTCATTTCATCACGATGTTCAGTGCCTTTTTGATTCGCAACAGCAAAACCATCACCAATCTCTACACCTTTAACGGCATTAATGCTCATTAAAGAATGTGCTAATTCAGCATCTAAACGATCAAACACTGGCTCACCTAGTCCAACAGGTACGCCTGAAGCAACAACCGTTACTTTAGCACCCACTGAATTGCCTTCTTTAATCAAGGCTTTCATGTAATCTTCAAGCGCTGGAATTTTACTAACATCAGGGAAAAAGAATGGATTATTTTCCACTTCATTCCAATCAATCGTGTCAGGCGTGATATCACCTAATTGACTTAAATAACCACGAATTTCAACACCAAATTGCTCTTTTAGGTATTTTTTGGCAATAGCACCTGCCGCAACACGCATCGCCGTTTCACGTGCAGATGAACGACCGCCACCACGGTAATCACGGTGTCCGTACTTTTGATGATAGGTGTAATCAGCATGTCCTGGACGGAATAAATCTTTAATTGCTGAATAGTCTTTAGAACGTTGATCAGTATTTTCAATGATCAAACCAATGCTACAGCCTGTTGTTTTACCTTCGAACACGCCAGATAAGATCTTAACTTGATCTCCTTCTTGACGCATTGTCGTGTAACGTGACTGACCTGGACGACGACGGTCTAAATCGTGTTGTAAATCAGCTTCAGTGATTTCTAAGTTTGGTGGAATACCGTCAACAATACAGCCTAACGCCGCACCATGACTTTCACCAAAAGTTGTCACTTTAAAAACTTGACCAATACTGCTTCCTGCCATTTTTAAATTTCCTACTTCAGAATTTTTGATATTGAAAAGGACTTTACTCTTCCTTTTCAGTTAATTTGTTCTTTTAAGTTTCAATGCTTCATAGAATGAAACTTAACTTTATTCTTTTCTTAAAGGCTCTATTAGATTTTAATAGTATCAAGTTGCGCTTTAGTTAACACAAATACGCCATGTCCACCGATTGAAAACTCAATCCATTGGAATGGGATTTCAGGGTATGCAGCTTGTAAGTGAACTTGTGAATTACCGACTTCAACAAATAACACACCTTCATCATTCAACATTGAGCTAGCTTGACGTAACATTTCTCTCACTAGATCCAGTCCGTCATTACCACATGCAAGACCCAACTCTGGCTCATGTTTATATTCATCTGGTAAGTTTGCCATATCTTCCGCATCAACATAAGGCGGGTTAGACACAATTAGGTCGTATTTCTCATTTTCAATACCACTAAATAGGTCAGATTGAATTGGGAATACTTGTTGTGACACACCATGATTTTGAATATTGATATCGGCGACTTCTAACGCCTCTTCAGACAAATCAACCGCATCAACTTCTGCATCAGGGAAAGCATAAGCACAAGCAATGGCAATACAACCGCTACCAGTACATAAATCTAAAATACGTTTTGGTGGTGTTTTTACCCAAGGTTCAAATTTGGCTTCGATTAGTTCAGCAATAGGAGAACGAGGCACTAATGTGCGTTCATCAACATAAAACTCTAACCCTGCAAACCATGCACTATTGGTTAAATAAGGAACAGGAATACGTTGTTCAATACGAATCACAACTAATTCAACTAACATTTGACGCTCACGTTTGGTTAAACGTGATTGTAAAATCATAATATTACTTTGTAACTCAAGGTTCAGTGAAGGCAATATCAATTGCACTGCTTCATCCCAAGCATTATCAGTGCCGTGGCCAAAAAATAACCCTGCACGATTAAACTCAGTCACCGCCCAACGTACCACATCTTGAATCGTGACTAACTCGTCAATCGCTTCATCACTAAAAATCGTATCCAATTTATTCTCCACTTAGGGTAAACTTCGCACATTCAACTACCTAGCTTTGGAAAAACCATGACCGATAAAACTAAAGATGATGATTTTTCGTTATTTAGCACAGAATTTGCTGGTATCAAAAAATTGCAACAGGATACCATAAAACTGCCACCGAGAAACATCAAGAATAAATCGGTCATTAAAGAAAAACGTGAACAAAACTTTGAGCAAAGCCACTTCTCAGATGCATACGAACCGCACTTACCCGAAGATGGCCCTGTACGTTATAGCCGAAGCGATGCACAAAAATACTTAGTTAAACAATTACGCCGCGGTGATTTCACTCCAGAGATCATTCTAGATTTACATGGTTTAACCCAACAAGAAGCAAAAAATGAGCTTGCTGCATTGATTAGTTGTTGTAAAAAAGAAGGCTTATATTGCTGTAGTGTTATTCACGGAATGGGTAAACACATATTAAAAAAACAAGTGCCTTTATGGTTAGCGCAACATCCTGACATTTTAGCATTTCATCAAGCACCACTTGAGTTCGGTGGACAAGGTGCATTATCAGTATTAGTTGAATTGGCTGATTGGCAAATGAAAGAAGAGAGAAAACGTTAAGATTATTGATATGGATCTTAGCGCGTTTATTTTATAGCTTAAACTTTATTACTGATTAAAGGCAATACTTGAGGCGAATGATTCTTCTCCTTATTTTAGTAGGTTAGTTTGGAATGCTAACATCCAGTAACAAACGATCAGTTTCTTTCTTGACGACGCTATAACATTCACAACTTAAATTTTCGAGCTTCTGTCTATCTAAAACAATAATGTGTCCGCGATGATAATTAATCACGCCTAGCTTATGTAATTTCCCAGCAGCCTCCGTAACACCTTCTCGACGCACACCTAACATATTCGCAATAAGATCTTGCGTCATCTCAATTTTATTATCGGGTAGGCGATCAAGTGATAACAGAAGTAAACGGCATAATTGCTGCTTAATAGTATGGTAACGATTGCATACCGCCGTCTGTGATATTTGAGTAATAAGAGCTTGTGTATAACGAAGCATCAATGATAAAAAATTTCCATGGCGCTTAAATTCTTCCATAAAATAATAGCCTTTTATGCGATAAGCATATCCTGCACTTTTTACCACGGCTCTGCTAACAGTACTTTCACCTCCCATGAACAAAGCAGTGCCAATAACCCCTTCGTTCCCCACTATCGATATTTCTGCGGATGAACCAGATTCCATGACATAAGATAAAGAGATGATCGCATCAACGGGAAAGTACACATAAAGAAGTTTATCTCTTGACTCATAAATTACATCGTTTAATTCTAATTTCACTAATGCTAAAAAAGGAAATAGGCGCTCATATTCAGTAATAAGTAAGGCAGATAACAAATGATTTTTTAAAGGTGTAATGATATTCGAAGAGATATTGTGGTCTGATATGATTGACATAGTGATGGTGCCTCTTTAATAAACGCAGTAAGGTTGATTAACCTTACGTGCCTTATGCTAGAGACCCAACATACTCTTTTATCCGAACAAAAATCAACCTTGTAGACAGTTCAACTGCAATAAGTTTACGCCAAATCAAAATGTGTTAGTAACGATCCTTTAATTTGCAGAATGTCCAACACGTTATTGAAAAAACCTAAAAATAAAAAACCTTTTTCAACCAAGGAGAGTAAGTGTGCTGCCTCAGCATTCATTTATACTAAGGCGGCTAACAAGCAAGCGCTCACTTTTTAGAACCTATATTTCCATAAAGTTTCTTACGGGAGCATTTTTAAGTAACGCCATAATCGATAATTGATTATTCATCTTAGCGACATCAATAAGATAATTTTTTTCAGGCTCACGCATAGATAACCCAGATAACATTTTTTTTACTGACGACGCTTCACCTTTTTCTATACTCATTTCCAATTGCATAAAGTTAGCTGGGCCCAGTTTGTTTTGATTTGAGATATTCATTTCCATCAGTTTTCTCCGAAAATTGAGTTTGAATTTAAAAATAATAAATACGTTAGTTATTAGATTATCTTTTTCTGTTCATCCATCTCATTAATACACGTTTTCCGCTCCATTAATATTCAAAGCCAAGACTTAACGGCTTTTATCTACCTGATTTTGATACTGTATTCCACAGACCAAGATGCCTCTAATGACGTGACTATATCCTAAGATAAATGATTCGTCGGTGCGGTGGCACACATTATTTTTGAGGAAGATTGAGTCTGAGAGAGTAAGTTGTAGGCAACCATTCGTTGGTCGTAATAAAATCATTTTTAATAGTAAAAGCTGATGGTTGCTCTATATTTTTTACGTTATGAGTTTAAATGAATAGCTGTCCGGTTCCATGAGATAAGGAGACTTGTGATAGGTGTGATCGAGTTATAACAAACTACCTCCAAATGCAAAATGTAAGCATTTTTAAAAGAAGTGTGTGAATAATCATCAGTTAAAGTTTATGCCTGTCCAGTACTTCTGTTTTTTGCTTTAACAAATTCAATCATGCATATTATCGAATACTTATAATGTTATCGAATACTTATAAGATCATTGATCACTTTTAATATTGTTATAGATTTTAAATATGTCGAGTTGTTCAGCTGAAACGGGACGTTGGAAAAAATAACCTTGTGCAAAATCGCACTGCTGTTGCTTAAGAATATTCAAGTTACTTTGAGTTTCTACTCCTTCAGCTATAATTTTCATGTCTAGTTGCTTGCCCATGGCAATAATAGTTGAGGCGATCGTATCGTAATTACTGACGAAACTCTTATCGATTTTTAATACATCAAAAGGAAGTTGTCTTAAATAACTCAAACAAGAATAACCCGTTCCAAAATCATCCATTAACAATCGAACACCCATCTCTGAAAGTTCATTTAGCGTTTTCAAAAAAACATCATTATCAGAAACCGTCATACTTTCTGTAATTTCGAGATCTAAACACTGTGGTGGAATATCAAACTCAGCCAGTATTTTTTGAACTAACTTAGGAAAGTTTGGGTTGAATAACTGGTAAGGTGATACGTTCACTGCAATATTTAACTTACTAGCTCCGCTCTCTCGCCATAACTTATTCTGTTGGCAAGCATTCCTTAATACCCATTCTCCTATCTCCATAATCTGCCCTGAATACTCAGCAATAGGAATAAAAATATCAGGAGAAATTATCGTTTCTTCGTTTAGCTGCCAACGTAGTAAAGCTTCTGTGCCTTGAGTGGCAAAATTATTTAAATTAACGACAGGCTGATAAACAATATTCAGTTGGTCTTTCTCGATAGCTGTCCGTAATTGTGATTCATAAGATAAACGACGTGTATGATCTTTACTAAAGATATCTTGATAAAATAGATACTGATTTTTACCCTCTTTTTTAGCTTTATACATTGCCGTATCAGCAAATTTAACGAGACTCTCGGCATCTTTTGCATTCTTTGGATAAGTTGAAATACCAATGCTTGCAGTAACATAGATCTCTGTATTATCTAAAGAAATAGGGTCAGCAATCACCTTGATCAGTTTTTCAGCAATGTCTCTAACTTTATTACTATTAGCAGTAGAGAAATTGATAATAGCGACAAATTCATCACCTCCAAACCTGAATACAGAATCATTATATCTGATCGTATTACCTAACCGACTAGCTATAATATTCAATAACTTGTCACCTTGAGCATGCCCTTTTGTATCATTCACATCTTTAAAACGGTCGAGGTCAATAAAGAAAACTGCAAATTTATCATTACCGAGCATCAAAATATTTTTGTTGATTGCTTTGTCTAACGCATTTCGATTAGGCAACCCAGTTAAGGTGTCTTTATGAGCAAGCTGTTTATTTTTTTCTTCGCTAATAACGAGTTTATCTTTTGTTTCTTGCATTCTTTTAACGACTTTTAAAATGGCGTTAGTAATGGTAAATGCCATTAGAAAAAGAACAATCGATAATATAACGGTCACCATCGTTGAGGTTTTGACAATAAAGTCACTGAGTTTATCGACCGGTCCAATAAACTCGATAGAGTTAAGTCTAAATTTTTTATAACCTACATTAAGGTCCATTTTCATTACAGATTGCGAGATCAAGCCCTGCTCAAACAACTGAATACTTTCTAATAAATCATCAGCTATTTTAATATCCTTTTTACAAATGGCGATGATACTTTCAGCATTAATCGTTCTCATCAAAAGGTGATCAATGCTGCTAGGTAATGCAATGCAAGCTTCAGGCTGATCTTGAATTTTTTTTACGACGGTTTTAAGCACTTCAGTATCTGGAACGGTATTAGGATAGCGGGCAATGAGTTCATTAAGTTCGATGACATAATTGAAGTGTTGACTATTTAGTTGGTGGAACTTTGCAGCATCTGCAATTTTAAAGGCACAAACCACGACAATGACAGAGAATAACGAAATAAGCAGCATTAAAATAGTGAGTTGTTTATTAATCGTCATTCAAAATCCATTGGTTATTTCAAGTAATTTAAATAGTCAGTGGGTTTATTAATGTTACCCAAAGTATGGTGGTATCAGCTCAGTTTAGTGGCTAGTTTAGGACAACATCATAAAATGACAAATATTAAACATGCTTCTTCAATACAATATAATTTATGCTACATAGTTCGGATAAAATCATCTAACTAAACAGACTATATATTGATATTGATATTGATAGGTGCTTAGTACACAAACACACCTAACTATCGTTATTAACTAATTTAGTAATCTAAAATAGTTAATATAAAACTTCATCTATACATTAAAAAGCGACTCGTTCATCAGCTTTCTGATTTTGTATATGCATAGTCATAGGTATAAATAAATGTTAATTAAGTGGTGTTAAATTGTTTGATTAATAGCTTAGGACACAAGACTAATAATATAAAGTTTATTTAGTCTCTTAATAATAATGTTGATATTGACCACCTTAAACATGATTAAAGTGACTAAACTAATTTAGTTTTTCTTTAATTCGCAATACGCTTTTACAGTCCAATCTCCAGCGATAAAATCCTAGCCTTTAATAACTGATATAAAATAATCAGAATAAAGCTGAAAATAGAGTACAAAAAAATATTATCTTCCACTTAATTGATTGTTGAGGTGCTGAATTGTTTCCATAATTGATTTTTATTATTCTTTAATAACATAGATCTCTAATAACAAAACATTGTCCTCTAATAACATAGCTCCCTGATAACAGAACATGACAAAAGTATGCTCATTTCAACGAAGTCATTAATAATGTTGCTTCAAAAAATGAATAATATCTTGAGACTCATATAACCACTGATCGCTCTTGCCCTTTTCTGCTATCAGTAAGCAAGGTACTTGTACTTTACCGCCTCCGGCCATGAGCTCTTTTCTTAACTTATCATGCACATCCAAATCTTTATAAGTAACGCCAATGTGGCGACTCTGAATAACTTTAATCACTCGTTTACAGTATGGACAGTGCCCCATATGATAAAGGGTTAATTTCATAAAAACGCCTCTCTTAATTATGCTGGTAAATAATTATGCTGGTAAATAATTGTATTGGTAAATAATTGTGTTGGTAGATAATTGTATTGGTAAATATTTGTCTTGCCACATAATAGTGCTGTTACATATGATTTATCGGTAAACATCCATTTTAAAAAACTAAATAATCACTATACCCGTTGCCAATCAAGATACATTATTCAGTCGCTAATGCCGATACCAAGACAAGACGTAACATGATCACAATGGTGAGTCCCTATCCAAGGTGACAACGCAGCATTGGTTTTCGAGTTTTCGATCTGCAGGGCAAAGTCGTGAAGTAATCCAGTTCGTTGCTAGAAAGTGTCGATTTAACCCATTAGATTTTACCTTTATGCCTAGACTCTGTTTGCCTCACGACTTGCTGATTTTTACCTCTTGAATGGTAAAGGGTATATTTTAACGTAACGATTTTACTCGTGCGATCCCTGTTCAAGGAGGTAGTCTTTTAACAGGTTGGTATTACGTGTGTTTGCTTTAAAAAAGGCATCAAACACATCGCCAACCAATGGAATCAAACCTCCTAAAAAATCAATTAACATATTACCGATAATTTTCAGCTTGATACGTTTACTCACTCCCAGGCGCTGTGCTTCTATCAACACATAACTTGATAAAATAAACCCTGCGGCATCACCAACAACAGGCACTAACCCTATAATAGCGTCGACTCCAATATTAAATTGAGTAAAAGGAATACGAACACTACTATCAGTCATTTTGCTAAAGCGCTCAAGACGCTTTATTGCAGCTTGTGTTTTTTGTTGAGAGCGTTTTATATTTTCTGTCGGTGCTTTATTTGGCATCGTTTATTACCTGTTTAATAAAGTATATACCCGTTAGCTTAAAAACTAACTCTACGTTGCAACCTTCGATAAGGCCCCCTCATTGTCATCGTGTTGCACCTTGATTTTAAGTCCAAGGTGGCGACTGAACCAAACACCTTGAACGGTAACGCACATAAACAAACTTTATATTTACTTTCACTCATATCAGCGAAATATACCTCTTTATAAATAACAACTTTGATGCTTTAAAGTAATAATGTAGGATAACTTATCAATTATTATCTGATATTAGCTAGTTTGTGAGCTCAAGGATGAAGTTAACAATAGCTGGACTATAAATGGATCTATAACCAAAGAGAAAGATAATGCAATCGACAATGACGGACGACAATATTGCAACAACCTCAGTAAGAAAACTAAAATGGCGTTATACAATCGCCTTATCAGTTATTGCTATTTTAATTGTCATCTCACAACTCACCATGCAATCTTTATTAGCAGCACAACAATACGACTCAAATGTTATTAATATTGCTGGTAGGCAACGAATGCTAAGCCAAAAAATAACAAAATTAAGTTATTACATCTTAACAGCAGAATCTGAGCAAAAAGCGTCACTCTCTCGTGTCGAGCTTGATCAAACAAAGACGTTATGGGAAAAGTCTCATTTAGGGTTATTAAATGGAAATGAAAGCTTAAATTTACCCGGAGATAATAGCCAAACGATAAAAGAGTTATTTACACAAATAACCCCACACTTTAAGACCATCCTAAACTCATCAAATATTATAATAAATACCACCGACCCAACTCAGTTAAAAAAACACATAAAAAATATCACCCTGAATGAAAATGAATTTCTAACGATTATGAATAAAATCGTATTTCAGTATGCAAAAGAAGCTAATGCTAAAGTTACCTCGGCAGAAAAAATCGAAATAATATTAATGTTTGCAACCTTGATAATACTTCTTTTAGAGTTTTTATTTATTTTCACGCCTGCTGCCCATAGCCTACGAAAAAGCCTTAATACCTTAACTCAAAATAAACATGATCTAGAGAACCTATTCGACGCGAGTCCTATTTCAATGTTATTAGTTGATCCGACTGAATTATCGATAGTACAAGTCAATGAAAAGGCCATCTCATTAATTGGAGACCCTTTTGGCCAAACACCAAAAGCACACTTAGAGGACTATTTAGATGTCAATTTTGAAAATAACAAAGTCTTCATTGAAAAACTTAAAAAAGGTTCGAACCTCAATGAATATGAAATTGTTATTTTGAATACACAAGGCAGCGTTAACGAAACACTGATATCGGTACGCAGTATTATTTTTAATGGAAAACCAACGGCGGTGATTGGTATAACCAACATTAGCGAGCTTAAAAAAGCACAACAAGAGCTTTTTCATTACGCTTCTTTTGATGATATGACCGGGTTATTAAATCGTCGGACAGGGTTAATTTTCTTGAACAAAGAAATGCAAAAAGTTGATGTAAACCACAGCACTTTATCGGTCTGCTTTATTGATATAGACGGTTTAAAATATGTAAATGATAAGTTCGGTCATGCAGAAGGAGATTGGTTAATACAAACGGCCTCTAATGCACTTAACGATATTATCAGAAGTGGTGACGCGGCGATTAGATTGGGAGGTGATGAACTATTATTAGTATTAAGCCAATGCTCAATCGAGCAAGCAGAACAAGTGATTGCCAGAGTAGAAATCGCATTAGAAAACGCAAGCGCCTCAGATAACAAACCATTCACATTAAACTTTAGTTACGGAATAACCACCTACACGAGTGATAGAAATATTACATCAGACGAACTAATTACAGAGTCAGATGAAATAATGTATCACGCTAAAAAGGCTAAAAAAGAAAAATAAGGCCCATTATTCAACGACAAAACCAGCGTTAACTCCTTCGTATTAGCTCATTATGAATAATATGAAAGAATGAAAAAATGAAAGAATGAAAGAATAAAAAAATAAAGTTATAAAATAAGGTTCTGAGTCCAAGTTGTATTAAATTATACCAATGGAATTAAATAAGTGATCAGAGATTGCGCAGGAAAAATTAACACTAATAAGGCGGGAGTTGTAGGAGATAGTTGTTCTCACTTCAAAACTCACAACGCAGTTAGGGGTAATTTTAACCAGCAAGAATGATCACCTTATTAATTCTTTTGGTATTATTACCCCAAAGACCTCATATACTGAATCGAGGCTTTTAAAAATAACGACTGGTACACAGAATTATTTACAGGGTCTAATAGGTGATTGTCGAATTACTTCACATCACTTTCATTAATAACGCCTTTTAATGCTAAGGTGCCATTAATAGCAGCAGGGAATCCACAATAAACACTCATTAAAATCATTATTTCTCTTATTTCTACCTGGCTAACCCCTATATTTAAAGCCGCTTTGATATGAAACTTAAGTTGTGGTGTTGCCGTTCCTATGGCCGTTAATGCAGCAATCGTCGCCATTTCTCTGTGTTTACTATCTAAAGCAGGTCTTGAGAAAATATCAGCAAAACCGTATTCAATAACAAACTTAGCCATATCAGGTGAAATATCTTTGAAGGTTTCCTCTAAATTTTTAACTTGATCAGCACTCAACTTATTTAAATGCGCCGCACCTAAATCATAACGAGTAGTGTTTTTAGACACAGGAGACGATTGAACAACGCCCGCCTCATCTTGTTTGCCTTCTAGCTTGCGATCCGCAACCACTTCTTTTAACGCCAGCATGCCATTTATTGCACTTGGAAAGCCAGCATAAGCGGACATCTGCAATATCACCTCTTGAATTTGAGCAATGTTACAGCCAACATTCAATGCCCCATGAATATGCACCTTTAATTGCGGTGCCGCATTACCCATGGCTGTTAGCGCAGCAACAACAGTCAATTCTTTGGATTTTAGCGCTAACTCTGTCCGGTTATAAACATCCCCAAAAGCATATTCAATAACGTATTTCACTAAATCTGGTGAACAGTCTATTAAACTTTCGACGACTTTTTCGCCTGCTTCTTTATCAATTAGATTTAAATTTTTTAACCCAATTTCATAACGTTCATTTAAAGTAGTCATATTAGCCTCTATTCATTAATGCGATGAACAACAGCGTAATCCTTAGAGTAAGCTCTAAGTCAACCCTTTAATTTTTATTAATAACGTTTTCATAGTAGATAATTTTTTCTTTTATCTTTTTAAGGTGTAACGCTTCCAAGACTATTTTCTCTTCTAAGAGCACGGCATGATCTTGCAACAACTGCTTTCTCTGCTCTGCGGTAGATTCTCCTTGCTCTCTTAAATCGGCGTAAAGCTTAATATTATCTAGCGGCATGCCCATCTCTTTTAAGCGTTTAACAAATTTAATCCAATCGATATCCTTTGAAGTAAAAAAACGATGTCCATTGGCATTTCTGGCAATGTGCTTTAACACCCCAATTTTTTCATAATAGCGAATAGTATGCGCAGATATGTTTGTTAAAGTTGAAAAGCGTTGAATATTGATAAGGCCTCCTAAGCAGGTAATACGTTGAAATGAGGAAGTAATGGTTGGCAATTTAATTTTAAGGATGCCAAGTATTTACTGCATGTAAAAAACTACATGACTAAAAGATAGAACAGAAAATATTAGTCGCCAAAGTTTATGACTGTCCATTACTTTCTATTTCTATATGAGAAAGAAATTATTGGACATATATGGTCACTCTTTCAGTTTTTTATCTTAGTACTGTAAAAAAGAAAGCTTATATTGCTGTAGTGTTATTCACGGAATGGTAAACACATATTAAAAAACAAGTGCCGTTATGGTTAGCGCAACATCCTGATATTTTAGTATTTCATCAGCACCGCTTGAATTCGGTGGACAAGGTACATTATCAGTATTAGCTGACTGGCAAATGAAAGAAGATAAAAAGTGCTAAGGTTATGGTCGTTAGCGTTTTATTTTATAGCTTAAGCTTTATTGCTGGTTAGAGGCAAAAGGCAAGACTTGACCCCATGTCTTGTTCAAATCAGATCACTTAAATCTTAGTAGATAAGGTTAGGGAGTCCATACATCTTGTTTGTTGTACGGCTTTTATTTTCCTACTATATTTTTTAATTTATTTTCTACATAAGTAGTTATTTCTTTTTTTATATAATCAGCGCTTGATTTAGCTGAATCAACAGAATTAATTTTTATGTCAACCACCTTCCATTTTTCACAAGAGGGGGATGAATGTTCTCCCCAATTAGAGCGGTTGAGTTCTTCAAACGAATAATGTAAAACTAATTTACTGTTCGAGTATATGGGGATTATAAATAAGCTAATTGATTTAATTATTTCAATTGTAGGTTCAAAAATAATCGAAGTTATACGATTTTTTATTGAGTGGCTGTAGCGAAACCCATCTACATAAGAACGAGTTTTAGTAACTGTTTCTAACTTATATTCAGTATTATATTTCCCACCAATTCCCAAATGAGTTAAAGAGGCCAACTTATTTGATATGTCATATTTGTTTAAAGGTTTTTTAGGTAACGATTTATACTCTTCGACCTCATATTCTTCTGTTTTCCTAGTCGGAATTGCAAAGTAATCTACTTCTTTATTTTCTAATAGCCACTCACCAATTCGACTTGTATTTGGAACTTCATAAGAAACCAAATTTTGACTAATCTTGATATCATAAAGCTTTTTAAAATCATCACTCCAAACATTGATATTGTTATTAAAATCAGTAATAAAATCTGCTAATACTTTTTCAGAAAAACAGAACTCTGATGAAGCTAATTTAACAAGATCATATATTGATTCTTCTTTCTTATGAATTGGTTCTTTTACCTTTTCTCCTTCTACCGAAGTTCCTTCCTCTTCTAAGCCAAATTCATCAAATATTATTTGATGGGTTTCGTCAGAAACGACACCAAATTTTTCAATATTATCAGCTTGAGTTATAAATACTGGTTTTGATGATCCTGCATTAGAAAAATCATCAGCTACATAAGCCATAATGTCTCTATATCGTATTTCACCTTTATGCTCTGTTAAAGCAGTGAGGATACTTTCAGTAAAACGACTAAATTCACTGCCAGCATAAGATACTTCGTTTTCTCTTGACGAAAACCAAAAATACAAATCATTCAAGCCATACTTTTGAGCTGATTTTTTCAATTCGCTCTCAGTATTCGACTCACTCTTAATATATTGCGTACCACTAAAACAAGCATCCACTATTTTCACGCAAAGCTTAGGTGCAATACTTTTTATCCACCCGTCCAGTTCAGAGTTTCTTAAGCCTGTTGTTTCCTTTTTAGCTCTATTAAAATCAGCCGGCAAATAAAAGAAGTCATCTTCAAACCTCTCCCCGTGACCTGAAAAATAAAACAAAAGCTCGCTTACCTCAGATCTTTTATATTTTTCAATAAAGTCTGAGATTAAACCTTTAATTTGGAAACCCGATTCATTTTTATTAATATAAAGTATTTCTTTGAAATCCTTTATGTTATTTAAAACCTTTTCAACGACTCTCGCATCATTGTTACATGCAGGTAAATGATCAAAATCGTTAGATGTATAACTATCTACACCAATTACTATTGCTAAATTCAATGTGACTCCATTTATTAGATTATGAGCATTGCAGAATATGCCGTGCCGTACAACGCCCCTGTTAAGGCGCAAAATATTGTTGGCTAAACTTGAGCGCAGCGAAAATAGCCAACTGTATTTTGTCGCACTTTAACGGATTGTTAGCTTTGCTATTTATGTACGGTGCATGTCTAAGTATGAAATTGCTCTTGCTGAAGAGGTAAAGAAAATAAATTGAACAATCCCAAATATCCCAGGCCCTTTACTTAACTCAAGCCATCTAAATATAAATACACAAACTAAGAGAAAACAAACTAGGTATGCAGCCCATAGCTTTTCTTTTAGTATAAAAAAACCTAGGATAATGCTTGTAATACTCATTCCTAAAGATATGAATATATTGTAATATCCTAGTTGAGCATGAATTGGAGAATAAGAAAGAAAGTGTAATCCTAAACGTAACGCTGCATATAATAGGCAAATCCCAAATGTTATTTTAATTATTTTCCGTGCAACTGCAGGATCTTCAATTTTTGTACCTAATGCACTTAAAACACTCTGTTTCATACTATATCCTTATAATGCACATACAATGTGCAAAAGCTAACAGCGTAACTAAGCCGAATCATTCCATATTAACAGCGGAAGTACGGAATAGTTTAATTTGTTAAAATATACGCTGTCGGAACATAAAAACAATATTTTAAACCTAATAATCAAATAATAATCATGGGGATAGACAGAATTATTCCGTATTAACAACAAAAATGTGGAAAATACGGAATGATATAAAAAGGGGTTATTGATATGACTATTTTAATTATTTTCTAACTCACCTTGTGCTTCGTTCAACCTTAGGGAGTTAAATATGCGACCAATATTATTCAGTGGCTTTTTGAACAGGCAGCTTTAATGAAATCACACTGGTGATCACCAAGAACGCAAAGGCGATCCATAAACACGCGGCAAAGCCATAAGCTTGATAAACCCATCCCGATAGTACGGTGCCGACTAAGCGCCCCATCGCATTGGCCATGTAGTAAAACCCCACATCTAATGACACACCATCTTGTTTTGCATAGCTGATAATTAAGTAGGAATGTAAAGACGAGTTAACGGCGAAGATTGCGCCAAAAATCAATAAACCAATGGTGATCATCCATTGTACTTGCCATTCGAGTTCGATACCGATCGCTAACACACCAGTAACAACGGCTAATAATAGACACCACAACATCGCACTTTTACCGTCCGGTGTTGTGCCCTCTTTCGCAAAGTATGCGGTTATTTTAGGCGCAAAACCTTGCACTATGCCGTAAGCAATGACCCACGCGGCTAAAAAAGCGCCGACAATAGAGTGCGACCAACCAAAAATACTGGCTAAATAAATAGGTAATGCCACAACAAACCATACATCACGCGATGCAAATAGAAATAAACGTGCTGCAGAGAGGATATTCACAGGGCCAGATTTTGAAAACATTTGACTGAATTTAGGTTTGGTTTTTGCTATACCTAAATCGCCTTCAAGGAACATTAAGCTCATAATAAAAACCGCAGCCAATACCACTGCCATTATTAACAAAGCAATTTGGAAACCCACCAGCGTTAGCAATAAACCACCAATGAAAAAACCAGCACCTTTTAAGGTATTTTTAGATCCCGTTAATACTGCAACCCAATGGTAAAGTTTACCTTGTTGGTTATGAGGTATGAGTGTTTTAATCGCGCTTTTAGCACTCATTTTATTGAGGTCTTTAGCAATACCCGATAATGCTTGTGCCATCATTACCCAAGGAATGGTTAACCATTCACTCGGCACGGTGAGTAACAACAACGCAATCACTTGCATCGCTAAACCAATGTTCATGGTGCGATTCAAGCCGATTCTCGCGCCTAACCACCCACCTACTAGATTAGTTATTACGCCAAAGATCTCATAAAAAAGAAACAACAAAGCGATATTTAAAGGACTGTACCCTAGTTGATAAAAATACAGCACCACCAACATACGTAATGCACCATCGGTTACCGTAAAATTCCAATAATTAAAGGTGACTAATAAATACTGACGCAATGATTTATCAAGTTGTAAAAACCATTTCATTGTTTCGTTTCCTAAATTGAGCAAATGCCTTAAGGTGAAATAAATAGCATTAAAATAAAGAGTGCTAAATTAGATAGCGTTAGGCTAACCCAACTTTTTTCATTAACTCGGCAGTACGTGTTGCATAGCCCATTTCATTGTCATACCACGCGTAGATTTTTAACATGCGCTTGCCAATCATCATGGTCGATAATGCATCAACTATCGTTGAACGTTGATCGCCACGGTAATCAATTGACACTAAAGGTCGTGTTTCAAAGCCTAATATTCCAGCTAATTCACCTTCTGAAGCTTGCTCTAATAGTTGATTTACTTCTTCTGCGGTTGTATCGCGGTCTAATTCAAAAACAATATCTGTCAACGATGCATTAGCTAATGGAACGCGAACCGCATGACCGTTTATTTTGTCTTTCAATTCTGGGAATATTTCAACAATTGCTTTTGCAGATCCGGTTGTCGTGGGTATCAAACTCATGCCACAAGCACGTGCACGACGTAAATCTTTGTGCGGTGCATCTAGAATAGTTTGTGTATTAGTTAAATCATGAATAGTGGTAAAAGCAGCATTAGTAATGCCAATTTTCTCATGAATCACTTTTACAATAGGCGCCAAACAGTTAGTAGTACAAGACGCCGCTGTTACAATTTTATGTAGCTCAGCATTAAAGACATGGTCATTTACACCTACTACGATGTTAGCAACATCAGCATGTTTTACGGGTGCAGAGACCACTACTCGTTTTACACCTTGTGCGATATATTTATCTAATAACGCTTTTTCGCGGTGTACACCTGTTGCTTCAACAACAACATCACACCCCGACCAATCAACTGCATCAATATCTTTCTGTTGACTCATTGCAATTGATTTACCTGCAATCGTCATTGTGCTGTCTGTACTTTCAACGGCATGTGCCCAGCGACCTTGAATTGAATCAAATTCTAATAAATGCGCTAAGGTTTTAGCATCGCCAGCGACATCGTTAATTTGAACAAACTCAATCTCTGGCCAGTCAAATGAAGCTCTCATTACTAAACGACCAATACGCCCAAATCCATTTATGCCTACTTTAATTGTCATAACTCTTCTCACTCTATTGATGATATTAATAAACGTTGTATTTGTTGTCACTACTGACAGGTTTAGTTGCTTAACGCTTTAGTTACTGATGAGTAACTCCTGCAATTTTTGTAACTTTTTAACTTCTAACTTCTAACTTCTAACTTCTAACTTTTTAGCTTTTTAGCTTTTTAGCTTTTTAACTAACTTTGTAACAATATCGTCATTAGTTTTGCAGTTTATTTACTCACTAACTTTGCCACTTGATAATTAGCAATATCTTGTTGGTACTCTGCTTTTAAGCAATTTGAAGCTGTCAAACCAGCAATGACTTTACGCATCCATCCAGGTAATTCTGAATTAACAACGTAATACACCCACTGGCCATCTCGTTGATCTAGCAATACACCTGATTGACGTAGGATAGCTAAATGCCGAGATATTTTCGGTTGGCTTTGTTCAAGGGCAACACATAATTCACCCACGCTGACTCGCTCTTCTCGCGCAATTAAAATCAAACAACGTAAACGTGTTTCATCGGATAACATTTTAAAAAACTGATGGGGCAACATAAAAACATCCACATATACGAATATCCATATATATTAAACATTCAAAATTATAATTCAAGACATTATTTTCAGATTGCCTTTAAATAGTTAAAAAATAATGGCTATATAGTTGAAGTCATTGAATAGGAGTACATGAATGAAATGAGATATATGGGAGTATTTATTAATGTTTATGTCATCTCTGTCTTTAAATAAATAAGACGACGTTTATTAATATGCTCTAAAATTTTACGACTGTTTTTAGGTTAGCGGCTCTTTTTAGTTTAGCTACTTTGTTTTAAATAAAAGCAAATTCATGAAAGCTAAATCACACGACTCAACATTAAGGCATTGTTTCTTTATGTTTTTATTAGGGCTTGGTTTAGGATTTAGATTTAGATTTAGATTTAGATTTAGATTTAACTGAGGTTTAACTAAAGCTTAACTGAGTCAACTAACGAACCTCAGTTCACTATTATTCGGATTGTAGACCCTGTAAATAATGCTGCATAACTCCACTCTCTGTCTCTACTTTTGTAAATAGGCAAACCCATTATCATAATGTTCTATTTTGATAGGTGTGAAACACAACATTCTGACTTGGTTAACATCTGCTTTATTACTTACTGTCCCCAGCTGCTTATTGCCATCATCAACTGCTTGATCGTCATTCCATAGTATTTCTGCAGAGACGGTTATTTGTAGTGCATGGCCAAGCTGAGTATCGAAAAATAATAAACTAGCAATTGGATTTAATAATAAATTGCCTATGGTATTAAAAAAGCCATTACCATAATAATCTTCAATTAATAATTGGCCTGACTCATTAACCTCTACGAATCCAGCGTCTCCACCGCGATGAGAAATATCAGTGCCACGATTATTCAACAACTCTCCATCGTCAAAACAGCTCGCTATAAAAAAGGTATCTGCGTTGGTAATCATCTGTTTTATGGTTTTATCGGTATTTATTTTAGTGTCTAACGCCACTTCTGCTATCGAAGGTAAACGTTGATAGTCAGGATTAAAAGCCCATGTTTTAGGTTGAATATATTTAGGACAATTCCCAAAACTTTGCAGTACTTTAACCGTTATGCTTTTCTGATTAATATCAGTGACAATAACGTTGATGCGATTACGTCTTTTTGACTGAAATTCAAGACCCAGTAAACCTATTCTATCCCCGACTTTCACACTTTGATTGGTAAAGTCGCCTATCGAATATTGAAGGTTAATAACCAGCTCACTTGGGTCTGGTGATGAAACAAACCCTGGTTCACCAAATAATACACTGGCACAAGTCTGCGACTGAAAATTTGTATAGCCAATAAACATCATGGTTAGCGATTCAAAAAAATCTCGATGTTGTTGAGGCATCAATTCACGAATGAATTTAGGTCCCACTTCTGCCATACGTTGTTCAGTACCGATTCGTTTTTGTGCAATTAACTCACCGTGATGCCAACTGTTTGCCACTGTATTATTCATAAAAGTATTTTACTCGCTGATCAGTTCTAATCTCACGCCACCAGGAATCAAACACATCATATGAACAAAAGGTGAATCGCCTAATGCTTCAGGTGCAAACTCAATCTCAACATCCTCAAGCTTAAGTAGATTTTGATATAACGCGTTTAATTGCTCAATAGTGTTCACTTTTAGTGCAAAATGATGAAGTCCTACATTTTTTGTACGATCAAATTTAACCGTGTTCTCAGCGTCTTTGATCTGCCATAACGTTAACATTACCGTTCCATCAGATACAAAAATAGCAGGATATGCAGGTACTTCCCCTACTTTTTTAAAGTTTAGTTGTTCAATGAAAAAATCGGATGTTTGTTTGATATCTGGAATAGTTAAACCTAAATGGTGAATACCTGAAGTACCAATTTCTGTTGTAACGGTTGCCGCATTGCTGCTTTCTGTTGATTTTGATGATGTAGAACACATAATAAATACCCTTTTAGTTAATTTTTATTGTAATAAGTAATTTTTGTTGCAATAAGTGTAGTTGAAAAACAAGGTGAACAACTCTGTTCACCACTATAAGTGAACAGAACTGTTTACGTCAAGTTTAAATTGGTTATAATTTGCTTATCATGTACCGTCTAATAAAAATCGGTAGCTAAAAGGACAACCAACAATATGCAACCAAGAAAACAACATTTAATCGATACTGCACTGATTTTGTTTAATCAGTTTGGCTACCATGCAACGGGTATTGATTTGATTTTAGCTGAATCAGGCGTTTCAAAAGCAACACTATATAAACACTTTCGCAGTAAAGAAGCGTTAATATTGGCAGCATTACAACTTCGTCATGAGCAGGTAGTTAGTAAATTGCAGGCTAAAATTGAAGATAATAAAAGCCAAAAATATGTTGATCCGGTTGATAACGTGTTGTTTATTTTTGATGATTTAAATGAATGGTTTAATAGTGACACTTTCTTTGGCTGTAACTTTATTAATGTCAGTGCTGAGTACGCCGATCCCAATCATCCAATTAATATCTTCGCGGCAAAACACAAACAAATCATTGTAAATATTATTGCTGAACAGTTAACGACGAAAGAAAATAATCAAGTCAGTCAGCAAAAAGCAGATCAAGTAGGTTTATTGATTGAAGGTGCTATTGTAATGGCTCACACTCGTGGAATGAAACAGTCTGCATTGATTGCAAAAGAGATGGCTAAACATCTACTTTAAAGGCATTTGCTTGAAGGTATTGTTTTGAAGGTATTGGTTTAAAGATAATTGCTTAAAGGCATTGGTTTAAAAAGATGAGCCTAAATAGCTGGGATTTTTAGAGGTTATTTTAACAGCTTTTTGAGCATAGACAGTTTGCCCTTATAAGGAGGGTAAACAAAGGAAAGATCAAGCCAAGTTGCCGCTTTCAATACGCTTTTTTGATGAGAAAAACAGTCGAATCCAAATTTACCGTGATAATGACCAATACCACTATTACCAACACCACCAAAAGGTAAATTAGGATTTGCAGCGTGCTGTAAGCAATGGTTCACCACAATCCCACCAGCTTGAATTTTGGATAACAATAAGTGTTGAACCTGTTTGTTTTCACTGAAAATATAAGCCGCTAAAGGATGATCAGATAACTGATCAATAATGGTTAACACGTCATTTAATTCAGAAAAACTAATAACAGGTAAAACAGGCCCAAATATTTCTTGCTGCATGATAGGATCATTGAGCGTTACATTCGTCATTACCGTCGGTGCAATATAACGTCTTTCAATATCAACATGCCCACCTACAATTACTTTATCTGGCTCAATTAACTCACTAATTCGTAATGCATGTTTTTCATTGACGATACGACCAAAATCTTCACTTTCACTCGCATCTGAGCCGTAAATAGACTCAATGCGTTGTACTATTTTTGTTAGGAATAAGTCTTTGATTGAATCATCGACTAATACATAATCAGGCGCAATACAGGTTTGCCCTGCATTCAACATCTTTCCATAAACAATACGCTTTACCGCAATATCTATATTCGCATCAGCAGCAACAATACAAGGGCTTTTACCACCTAACTCTAGTGTCACCGGTGTTAAATGTTCTGCAGCTTGCTTCATCACTAACTTACCGACTTCTGTACTGCCAGTAAAAAAGATGTGGTCAAATTTTTGTGCAAGTATAGCCGTTACTTCCTCAACGCCTCCATTAATACAATGAACGTAATTTGAAGTGAAGGTTGAATCAATGAGTTTCTTTAAGACAAGGCTCACATTGGGTGTTAATTCTGAGGTTTTTATGGTGCAGCAATTTCCGGCAGAAAGTGCTGCGATCAAAGGAGATAACGTTAACGACACGGGGTAATTAAAAGGAGATATGATTAAACAAACACCGAGCGGCGTTGGATGAATATAACTGTTAGCAGGTTGTATAAATAAAGGTGATTTTACCTTTTTAGGTTTGATCCAGTGTTTTAATTTTTTAACAACCAAGTCAATTTCATGTAGTACCAAACCAATTTCTGTCATGTAAGATTCAAACTCAGGTTTCCCTAAGTCGAGCGCTAATGCTTCATTTAAATCCTGTTGATAATGCTGAATAGCCTTTTTTAATGAGATCAGTTGTTTCTTTCGATAATCGAAAGAAAAAGGCAGGTTAGCAATAAAAAAATCACGTTGCGCTTGGATTTCTTGTGAATATCTATTCATTAAAGGCATCATCAGCTGACTCAATAACAGTGAATAATACATTAAATAATACAGTGAAATTCAAGACTTATTGGTTCACTTGAGAGACAGTCGTTAAACTTAATAATTCAGCAAAACCATCTTCATCACTTAATGTAATGTGGCCGATCGCTGAAGGAGAAAAAGCAGGTACCCCTGCAGCCGGTGCTAACTCACCGACGATATAACCGACTAACGGTAAATGCGAAACCAATAATACAGATTTAACGCCCTGTGCTTGTAAAGCCAACAGTTCATCGACTGTTTTTCTAGCGCTACCACTAGGTGTTAAACAAGGTAACACTTGGATATTAGTTACGCCTTCAAAAAAGGGACTAACTGATTCCCAAGTTTGTTGTGCTCTTACATAAGGACTCACTAGTACCGCATCTAATGTCACCTCTTTTTTCACAAGATATTTAGCCATTAATTCAGATTCTTCACGGCCGATATCCGTTAAATTACGTTCGGCATCTGAAAAAGCCATCATTTCCGCCTGTCCATGGCGCATTATATATATTTGCATTAGTTCATTTCTCCTGAACAAAAAAAGCCCCATAACAATAAAGTATGGAGCTTATATAATTATTTAGTAATGATTCAATAACAAGTAAAAGTTGTTATTGCTAGCATCAACCATATTTTTATTAATCTTTTACTGGTGTATCACCAGATATCTTTAAAATGCCTACGGCTGCAATAAATACAGCGCAAAAACCTGCAATAAAAATAGTTGGCATTGCCATGTAACCTAATACATGCCAAATGATCGATTCTAATTCACTCATTGCCGTTCCTTAATAAAATTAAATAATGACTTCGATTACTCATACAAATGATACTTCAATATAGCTTAAAGAAAAGAATAAAGCGTTTTTTTCAGTAAAGCTTTTGATCTATTACAAGAATAAATCTTATTCGTTATAAAAAGTTTATGTTTTTTAATCTATTTAAGGAACTTTGCCCCCTTGAAGTTGCCCTCTATTGGCAGTATATTTTCTTCCCTAACATAACTTAATGTAGATACCCGCAATGGCAAAACAACAATTAAATCAATTACGTCACTATTTAAATCAAATGATCTTAGGGCAAAGTGAGCTTGTTGATAGCTTATTAATTGCTTTATTAGCCGATGGACACATTTTAGTTGAAAGCCCTCCTGGTTTAGCGAAAACCCGTGCAATCAACGCACTATCGGATGGTATTGAAGGCGATTTTCATCGTATCCAATTTACGCCAGACCTATTACCTTCAGATGTCACCGGTACTGATATCTTCCGTCAAGAGACGGGGCAATTTATTTTTGAAAAAGGCCCTATATTCCATAATTTAATATTGGCGGATGAAATCAACCGTGCACCTGCAAAAGTGCAATCGGCATTATTAGAGGCGATGGCAGAGCGACAAGTTACGGTTGGTAAAACAACTTACCCACTACCAGAGTTATTCTTAGTGATGGCAACACAAAATCCGTTAGAGCAAGAAGGAACGTACCCATTGCCTGAAGCGCAATTAGACCGTTTCATTATGCATATACAGCTTGATTATCCTGATGCTGATACTGAACGCTTAATATTACAGTTAAATCAAAAAGAGATCTTAAAAGAGAAAGTCGCCGAAGTAACGCCGTTGTTGAACGAACAAATATTCAGCATGCGTGAAGAAGTCATGAAAGTCACTATTGCTCCTCACTTAGAGCAATACTTGATTGACTTGATTATCGCAACGCGTGAACCAGCTCGTTTTGGTGAGCAACTTTCACAATGGATAAGTTACGGTGCAAGTCCACGCGCAACATTGGCTTTAATGAGAACAGCAAAAGCCCGTGCATGGTTAAATGACCGTGATTACGTGATGCCAGAAGATATTATTAGTAATTTATACCCTGTTTTACGTCATCGACTTATTTTAAGTTACGAAGCTGAAGCGCAAGGTGTTAATGCTAATCAAGTTATTCAAGAAATTATTAATCAGGTGGCGATCGCAGGATAATGGATACTAATATCCCCGCTATTTTTACTAATACCCCCTATACCACGGGGGTTGATGTGCAGTTATCTGAACTACTCAGTTACAAACAACATGGTAAATTATCTCTTAATGCCAAACGTTTGCCTGCTTCACGTCAACTCTCTGGTAATTATTTAGCGAATATTAAAGGGCGAGGTATGGAGTTTGCGGAAGTACGTCATTACCAACCTGGTGATGATGTACGCGCAATTGATTGGGCTGTCACAGCGCGAACCGGTAAAGCACACACCAAATTATTTCAAGAAGAAAAGGAACGTCCTGTTTTTCTTTTAGTTGATGTATCGGATAGTATGGTATTTGGCAGTCAGTTTGTCTTTAAATCAGTACAAGCTTGCCATTTAGCGGCTTTATTAAGTTGGCAAGCCAAACAACGTAATGACAGATTAGGTGGGATTGTCTTTAATCAACAAGAAGTGGCAGAATTAAAGCCCACTTCTCGGAGTAAAGGATTAATGGCTTTTTTACACCAAAGCCAAATGTTATGTAAAAACGTTGCCTTTAAAACCGAACAGCAACAATCACTTTTATTACAATTAAAACGACTTTCACATTTAGTGCAAACAGGTAGCCAAGTTCACTTAATTAGTGACTTTTCACAATTAGATGAAGGTTGTTATAAGTTGATTAACCTGATGCGTCGCCATAACCAAGTGACCGTTTGGCAAGTCAGTGACCCACTTGAATCTCATTTACCGAAACAAGTATTACAAACAAGTTTAAAAATAAACTCAATGACAGGTAGTGGTTTTTTAAGAAACAAACGCCAGCAACAGTCATATCAGGAAGCGGCCAGTCAACGCCAACAGTTAATGGAAAATAACTTACTGAAATATGGTATTGCACATTATCATATTAGTTCTTCCATCCCATTATTGGAACAATTCAATGTCTACGCCCAGTAACCCTTTTGAACAAATAATTATTCCCGCAGATGCTCCTTCTGCATGGCCTCCAGCACCTATTTATTGGTTAATATTAACGGTAACTATTGCTGTTATTGTGTTAGCCATTATTTTAATTAAACGTAACATCAATAAACAAAGAATAGTCAAACAAGCATTAACGTCGTTAAATCAGTTACAAGAAAGCAATGCGAGTTTTGCTCAGTTGAATCAGTTATTGAAAGGGGTATGTTTACATTATTATCCGCGAGAACATGTCGCCTCTATTACGGGACAAGCGTGGTTTACCTTTTTACAAGCGCATAATTCCCAGCAAAATACGCCGCTATTTAATGATCAAAAGGAATTCTGTCGACGTTTATATAAAGACAATTCAGCTTGTACGGATAACGATTTTTCCTCTGCTAAAAAATGGATAAAATCATTTCCAAGCCAAGTTAAAGCACATCAAAAGTCAACCTTGGGTAATCAGCCTTCAGCAGGTAAAGCACATGTTTGAATTTAGTTACTGGTGGGTATTACTTTTTATACCACTTCCTTTGTTAGTTCGTTATTTCTTAGCCGCTAAAAAACAATCTTTTACACAGGTATGGATCCCACTGGCGCAAGGTTTACAACAGCAAAAATCAACAAAAAAGAACCCTTTAATTAGTGTAACTTTACCTTGGTTATTATGGACTTTATTACTATTAACCATCGCTAAACCTATCTGGTTTGGAGAGCCGATTAGAATCCAACAGCAAAGTCGCGATATGATCTTATCTTTAGATTTATCGGGTAGTATGCAAGAAGAAGATATGCCATTAAATGGCCGAACAGTAGACCGCTTAACGTTAGTTAAATCTATCGTCAAAGACTTTGTTAAAGAACGAAAAGGTGATCGATTAGGGCTTATTTTATTTGCCGACCATGCTTACTTACAAACGCCATTAACCTTTGATGTCGATACCGTATCAACCATGGTTGACGAAACTGAAATAGGCTTAGTAGGTAATCGCACTGCGATTGGTGAATCCATTGCGATGGCCATTAAACGTTTCGTTGAAAATAAGAATGAGCAGCGTGTTTTAATACTCTTAACCGATGGCGCAAATACCTCGGGTAGCATCAAACCTATTGCAGCAGCTAAACAAGCCGCAAAAAATAACATTAAGATTTATACTATTGGTATTGGTGCAGATTCAATGATTAAACGAGGTTTTTTTGGTAATGAAAGAATTAATCCATCAGCTGATTTAGATGAAAGTACATTGACTGAAATAGCAACGCTTACCAATGGTCAATACTTTCGTGCAAGAAACCAAGAAGATTTACACAAAATCTACCAAACCATTAATAAACTTCAACCGGTTGATAGTGAGTATTTAGAATTTAGACCTGAAAAAAATCTTTTTTATTGGCCCCTTTCATTAGCTATTAGCATTTTATTAATCGTTGTTATCTCGTTAAAGCTAAGAGGTGAAGATGAACTTTAATAATCTTTTCGATATCACTTTAGGGCCATTAGAATTTCTACGTCCTTATTGGTTACTGGGCATTATTGTTGTTTTGGCGATCAGCTTATGGCGTTACCAACGTAATCAATATAAACAAACCAGTATTATTGCCAATCACTTAAGTGAGCATTTAATTACTTTACCGGAGACCACCCAAAGCAATCGCTTAGCATTAAATTTACTAGCAATTATTGCTTGTATTGCTTTATCTGGCCCGAGTATTCGTAGTGTCAAACTACCTGTTTATGAAATACAAAAAGCACAAGTGATTGCTTTCGACTTGTCCTACTCAATGTATGCCACAGATATAAAGCCAAATCGTCTAAGTCGTGCAAAATACAAAGCAATTGATCTACTAAAACAATGGACTGAAGGTGATAAAGCATTGATTGCCTATGCTGGTGATGCCTTTACTATTACGCCATTAACCACAGACAGCAATTCAATTATTAACCATATTCCTTACTTATCTCCAGATTTAATGCCTGAACGAGGTTCAAGACCAGATTTGGCATTACAAAAAGCGATCTCATTATTAAAAAATGCTGGGTATCAACAAGGACATATTGTGTTTATTAGCGATGGATTTGATGAAGAAAGCCAACAAAAAATGCAAGAGATGCTAAAAGGAACAAAATGGATGGTCTCTGTTTTATCAATGGCAACCAAAGAAGGTGCCGCTATTAAATTAACCGATGGTAGTTTATTAAAAGATTCAAATGATGACATCGTTATTCCTAAGCTTAATAGAAATACGTTATACCCTGTGACACAAATGAGTGATGGTTTACTAGTAAACTTTGATGCAAAAGGACAAGATATTCAATTATTAGCAGCACACTATGATACTAAAGAATTAAATAAGAAGGATAATGAATCATCTAAGCAAACAGACAATAAACAACCCATAGATGATGGCTATTGGGTAAGTTTATTATTGATACCACTGTTTTTGTTATTCTTTAGAAAAGGTGTTTTTTACGCTTTGCTGTTAACTGTAGCATTACCTTTAACGACACCTAAAGTAGAAGCCTCTATTTGGGAAAACGATCAACAAAATGCCTATCAAGCATTCCAAAATAAAAACTACAAAGAAGCCAGCGAAGTATTTGAAGATCCGGCTTGGAAAGCGAGTGCTTTGTTTAAAGATAAGCAATATAAACAAGCCGAAGCCGTTTATTTAAATGAAACAAAAGAAAACCCAAATGATGCCAATACCTTTTACAATTTAGGTAATACACAAGCAATGCAGAAAAAGTATGAACAAGCGTTAACTAACTTTAATAATGCATTAAAAATAAAACCTAACTTCGAGCAGGCATTAACAAATAAAGCCGCCGTTGAGAAATTACTCGAGCAACAAAAACAGCAAGAGAACCAACAATCTTCTGATAAAAACCAAGATAATCAACAGCAGGATGAACAGCAACAAGATCAGCAATCCTCTGAACAACAAAGCAAAGACAATAAACAACAAGACGAACAACAGAATGAAAGTGGACAACAGCAAGACCAGCAATCTTCTGAGCAACAAAACGAAAGTGGACAACAGCAAGACCAGCAATCTTCTGAACAACAAAACGAAAGTGGACAACAGCAAGACCAGCAATCTTCTGAACAACAAAACGAAAGTGAGCAGCAGCAAACTCAACAGTCCCCTGAACAAAAAAATAATCAACAAGAACAAAGTGCAGCATCAGAGGAAAAAGAAAATATTCAACAATCAGAAGAAGAAATGTCACAGCAAGAAGAGCTACAAGCAGAACAAGCAGCTGCCAGCACTAGCATTTCAGAAGATGATTCAACAAGTAATGAAGAATATGAAAAGCTACCTATTTGGTTAAAAAACATGCCCGATGATCCTTCTTTATTATTACGCAATAAAATGAAACTTGAGTATCGAAAACGAGCAGCGGATAAACCTGTCTTACAAAATAATAATGGAGAAATCTGGTAATGCAGTTCTTACAAAAATGTTTAACTATTATGGTACTTTTGGTCACCTTCAGTATGCCTGCGATATCTGAAACGCAAGCAACTGCATCTGTTAATACCAATAACGTCTTTCTTGGTGACACTTTTATGTTAACCGTAGAAGTTAATGACACAGGGTCAGAATACCAGCTTGATACAAGCGCCTTAGATAAAGATTTTTCTGTCGGTCGAGCATCTCGTAGCCAACAAACATCTTATATTAATGGTGAATTCACTCAACAAATAACATGGACGCTACCGATACAAGCGAAAAAGTTAGGCACATCGACAATCCCCTCATTACAAATAGGTGATGTATCAACGCAGGCAATCACTGTTGAAGTCAACAAACCAGGTAAGCAACAGCAATCTACTGCCGACGATACTATCTTTATTGAAAATACGATTAATAAAAATAACGTTTATATCGATCAACCTATTATTTTAGAAACTAAAATTTATGTAGCAGAAAACATATCAAATGCAGATGTACAACCTCCTGTATTAGAGGGTGCAAGCATCGAAAAGGTAATCTTAGATCAATCACAGTCGCAGATTGTACGTAATGGTTTGCGCTACCAAATATTCACTTATCAATACACAATCACTCCATCAACTTCTGGTGAGGTAACGATTAACTCTCCTTTATTAACAGGCAGCATTCAAAAAATACAGCAAGTAAATAGCTTTCAACATAGGAGAGTCAGTCAGGCAGTCAACATTAGGGGTAATAATTTAGCGCTTTCAGTAAAAAATATGCCAGATAACTTTCAAGGAGACTGGTTAATCAGTGAAGACGTTCGTTTAATAGAAAATAATGACTTACATGACAAAGAGTATTTTGTTGGCGACCCAATTACACGTAGCATAAGTTTACAAGTTGCTTCAATCGCTCTCGATAAAATACCAGAAATCCAACTTAATTATGATAGTTCATTACGCTACTACCCTGATCAAGACGATTTAAAACAAGGTACTATTAATGGCACTTTATATAGCCAACGAACAATTACACACGCCATTATCGCTAATAAAAGCGGACAACTTATATTACCGGAAATAAAAATTGCATGGTGGGATAGCAAAACAGAGAAACAAGAATTTGCCACGTTACCTGCTCAAACATTAACGATTAAACCTTCACCGGTGAGCAATAATACAACGAACGTTAACAATGGCAGTAACAATAGCAGCAACAATAGCGACCTTGAAAGCAGCACTGATCAATCAGATCTAACAGCGGCGGCACAACAAAAAAATAGTGATACAGATAGTAATGGCAATAGTGATGATCAGTCGACACAATTAATCATATGGCAGATCAGTACTTTAGTACTGTTATTATTATTGATTTTATTAAGCTTTTATCACCTTAAAGTTGCTAGAAGTAATAAAGTAATAATGCAAGAACCTAAACGAGCTAACTCACAAAGCCAGCAATATAAGGCGTTATTAAGCGTATTAAAGCAAGCGAAACCAAATGATGTGTATGCGTCTTTATTAAGATATTTTCAAACTCAACAACCAAATATAAAATTACTGCAACAAATCAGTTCTTTTACAGGTTTAAATGAAGATCATAAACAACAACTTCAAGAAAATTTACAACAATTAGAACTCGCTTGTTCTGAAAAAACGCACCATTGGGATGCAGAAAAACTATTAATATTAATAAAACTGCACCATCAAGTGACAAGCCAAAGCGATCTTAATCACATCACCGACCTCAACCCTTAGAGGACCATCACATTTATGAGTAGATTAATTTTCGATTAATTTGCTCATAAATGAAGCTTCATACTCACTTTCTGCCATAAAAAGCATTGAAACATGACTCAAATCAAAGAATTCGATACATAACCCCTTGAAGGACTAGTAATAGTACCCCTCTAACTTATGATGAATCAGGTGCAATATATGGATGGCATGCAAATTGCTCTATCTGTTTGATATGGATATTGTTTAAAATATAAAGTGGCATGCAAGTTGCAAATTCACTTTATATGAATACCGTTCTATATAACGTTACCTATATATTCATAGTTAATTTTTATATTATTTTAAGCCACAAGGAAAATACAATGAAAGTGACAAAGCTAGCTCTATTATTTGGTCTTACAGCTGCAGTACCAACGCTATCTCATGCGGGTACATTAGAAGATGTTATGAAAGAAGGCGTACTTAAGTGTGGTGTTTCTACAGGCATCCCTGGTTTCTCTGCGGCAGACTCTAACGGTGAATGGAAAGGTCTAGATGTAGATTTTTGTAAATCAGTAGCAAGTGCGGTATTGGGCGATGCAAGTAAAGTAAAATACTTTCCATTAACGGCTAAAGAGCGTTTTACTGCATTACAAAGTGGTGAAATTGATGTACTAGCGCGTGCAACAACTTGGACTGCTACTCGTGACGCTTCTCTAGGTTTAAACTTTGCTGGTGTTAACTACTACGATGGCCAAGGCTTCTTAGTAAGTAAAAGCATAGGTGTAAATTCAGCTAAAGAGCTAGATGGTGCTACTTTCTGTATTCAAGCGGGTACAACAACTGAGCTTAATTTAACAGATTACTTTAAAGCTAACGGTATGGAATACAAAGCCGTTACTTATGATACATCTGGTCAAACAATTGATGGTTTCAAAAAAGGTCGTTGTGACGCAGTAACTTCTGATCGCTCTCAATTAGCAGGGTTAAGAATTAAACTTGATGATCCAAAATCAGCAATTCTTTTACCAGAAACAATCTCTAAAGAACCACTAGGTCCTGTTGTACGTCAAGGTGATGATGCTTGGTTTAATGTTATTCGTTGGACTATGTTCGCAACAATTGAAGCTGAAGAGCTAGGTGTATCATCAAGCAATGTTGATGAAATGCTAAAATCATCAATCAATCCTGGTATCAAACGTTTATTAGGTGCTACAGGTAAAACAGGCGAAGATTTAGGTCTTAAAAATGATTGGGCTTACCAAATTGTTAAGCAAGTAGGTAACTACGCTGAATCATACGATCTAAATGTAGGTAAAGACTCACCGATTCAAATTGAACGTAGTTTAAACAAACTATGGAATCAAGGTGGGATCATGTACCCAATGCCAATTCGTTAATTTTAACCAGTCTCTAGGGGAAGTCTCTCTTCCCCTTTTTCCTAGCTGATTAAAAGGCACATTATGACAAACAAACAGCTCCCAGTAGACGGTAAAGGATTGTTAAACAACCCTCAACACCGCGCAATTTTTTTCCAAGTTCTCGCTTTAGCACTCGTTGTATTTTTTGCATTTTATTTTGCAAATAACATGTTTGATAACATTGAAAGCCGTGGCATTACCACTGGTTTCTCGTTTTTAAACAACACAGCTGGCTTCGGTATCAGCCAAACGCTTATTCCTTACGATGATGGAACATCTACCTTTTTGGATGTATTTATCGTTGGTTTATTAAATACGCTTCTTGTATCTGTATTAGGGATTATTTTCGCTTCAATTATTGGCTTATTATTAGGTGTTGCTCGTTTATCAAGCAACTTTTTAATGTCTAAGCTAGCACTTGTTTATATTGAAACATTTCGTAATATTCCAATTTTGTTACAAATTTTATTTTGGTATAACGTTGTACTTGCAGCCTTACCAAGTCCACGCCAAAGTTTCGTTTATTTAGACAGCGTATTCTTAAATAACCGAGGCTTGTTACTGCCAGAACCTATTCTTCAGAGTGGAAGTGGCGCAGTTATTATTTCCTTTGTACTAGCCATTGTCGCTGTCATTTATCTTGTTCGTTGGTCTCGTCAACGCCATAATGATACAGGCCAAGAGTTCCCAATATTTAAAGTATCAATTGCACTTTTATTATTAGCACCTACATTAGTTTACTTTATCGCTGGTCAGCCTATCACTGCTGAATACCCAGTGCTAAAAGGCTTTAACTTTAACGGCGGCTTAACCATTATTCCTGAGCTACTCGCATTATTATTTGCGTTAAGTATCTACACTGCAACTTATATAGCAGAGGCAGTACGTGCAGGTATTGAAGCAGTACCAAAAGGTCAAAAAGAAGCGGCTAAATCATTGGGTTTAAAAGACTATGTAATTTTAACTAAAGTAGTTTTACCTCAAGCATTACGAGTGATCATTCCTCCTGTTATTAATCAATTTTTAAACTTAACTAAAAATTCATCCTTAGCAACTGCGATTGGTTACCCTGAATTAGTCACCCTATTCTCAGGCACAACATTAAACCAAGTAGGTCAAGCAATAGAGATCATACTCATGACCATGGCTGTTTATCTCACTTTCAGTATTCTTATTTCACTGTTATTGAACTGGGTTAATGCCAAAATGGCTATAAAAGGACGATAAAATGGCAACTTATACAATGAAAGAAGCCAAGCCAGCTCCAACGGCAAATAAAGGCATTATTTTTTGGTTAAAGGAAAATCTATTCCCAGATGTTAAAAGTAGTTTGTTTACTTTATTTGGGTTATACGTGATTTACAGCATTGTGCCGCCACTATTAGATTGGATGATATTCAATGCGACGTGGAGCGGTACACAAGATGAAGTAGTTAATAGTGGTGCTCGTTGGATATTTATCATCGAGAAATTCGATCAGTTTATGTATGGCTTTTATCCTGAAAGTTTACATTGGCGCCCTAACCTAGTCGCTATTATTAGTATTGTTTTTGTTTTTTCTTTTAAATATATCAAAAACCTTAAAGTTAAAATCGCAGGTATTTTATTATTCCCTGTTGTCTGCTTTATTTTAATCAGCGGTGGTTGGTTTGGTTTAGAAGTAGTAGAAACAGAAAAATGGGGCGGCTTAATGCTGACCATTCTAGTGGCTGCTGTCGGTATTATTGCTTCTTTCCCTATTGGAGTGGTATTAGCACTAGGACGTCAATCTAACATGCCAATTCTTAGAACCTTATGTATTGGTTTTATCGAATTTGTACGTGGTGTTCCACTGATTACAATTCTATTCATGGCATCGGTTTTATTACCTTTATTTTTCCATGATGGTATTGAATTTAATAAGCTATTACGTGCACTCATTGGTATCACACTATTCCAAGCGGCTTATATCGCTGAGGTAGTACGTGGTGGCTTACAAGCCATACCAAAAGGTCAATATGAAGCAAGTGAAGCGTTAGGGTTAAGCTATTGGCAAGGAATGATTTTAATTATTCTTCCACAAGCATTAAAAATCTCTATCCCTAACTTAGTGGGTTCATTTATCTCACTATTTAAAGATACAACACTTGTTTTAATCATCGGTTTATTCGACATTTTAGCAATGGTAACACTGACTAACAGTGATACCAATTGGCTAGGCTACGAAGTAGAAGGTTATGTTTTTGTAACACTTATTTACTGGGTATGCTGTTTTTCAATGTCACAATATTCAAAATCGATTGAACGCAAATTTAACACCGAGCATTAAAAGGAATCGTCATGTCAGACCAAGAAACTATGATAAAAATGAAGGACGTCAACAAGTGGTATGGTGATTTCCATGTACTAAAAGATGTAAACCTAGATATTAAAAAAGGCGAAAAAGTCGTTATTTGTGGCCCGTCGGGTTCAGGTAAGTCAACGACTATTCGTTGTTTAAATCATTTGGAAAAGTTCCAAGAAGGTAGCATCAACATTAATGGTACTGAGTTAATTGAAGATGTAAAAGTAGTACGCCATATTCGTTCACAAGTAGGTATGGTATTCCAACACTTTAATTTATTTCCGCATTTATCAGTGTTAGAAAACTTACTAATTGCACCTACATGGGTACACAATAAACCACGTAAAGAAGCAATTGAAACAGCTATGTACTATCTCGAGCGTGTAAAAATCGCAGAGCAGGCACATAAGTATCCAAATCAATTATCTGGTGGACAGCAACAACGTGTAGCGATTGCTCGTTGCTTATGTATTAACCCTGAAATCATGTTGTTTGATGAGCCAACATCAGCACTAGATCCTGAAATGGTGTCAGAGGTATTAGATGTAATGGTCGAACTAGCTGACGAAGGTATCACTATGATTTGTGTAACGCATGAAATGGGGTTTGCAAAAAAAGTAGCAGACCGAGTTATTTTCATGGATGCAGGGCAAGTTATTGAAGAAAATGAACCTAATGAATTCTTTGATAACCCGCAATCAGATCGTTTGAAAACCTTCTTGGAACAAATCCTATCGCACTAGAGCTTTAGGCTTAGATTCAGTTTAGTTTGGTTTATACATAAAATAAAAAGGGCTAATGATTAGCCCTTTTTTGTATCTGTGGAAAAGTATAATTTAATGTTACAAACATTAAGAAACGAGAAGGTGCTATGAAACAGCAAGAAAATACTCAAGAATAAGAACTCGTTATTTTAGTTAAATACTCTGTTTACCCCTTATTTACCTGAGAGCCTTCGTGGTAAATCGTTTTTTATTTTAAAAGAATAATCACCACGAAGCGCTACGCTACACGAAGGACACGAAGAAGAACCAACAATATTGTTTTTAAAATACGCTTTGACTTACTCATCCTTACTTTTCATCTCTTTGTAGTAAACCGCTTTTGGTTTCAAAACATAATCACCACGAAGCGCTAGCTACACTAAGGTCACGAAGAAAAGCTAACATTACGCTTTTAATAATTTTTTGACCTTCCTTCTTTACCCTTCGTGCCTTCGTGGTAAAACCGCTTTTGATTTAAAAACAGGATCACCACGAAGCGCTACGCTACACGAAGGACACGAAGAGAAACCAACAATATTGTTTTTAAAATACGCTTTGACTTACTCATCCTTACTTTTCATCTCTTTGCAGTAAACCGCTTTTGGTTTCAAAACATAATCACCACGAAGCGCTACGCTACACGAAGGTCACGAAGAAAAGCTAACATTACGCTTTTAATAATTTTTGACCTTCCTTCTTTACCCTTCGTGCCTTCGTGGTAAATCTCTTTTGATTTCAAAACATAATCACCACGAAGCGCTGCGCTACACGAAGGGCACGAAGAAGAACCAACAATATTGTTTTTAAAATACGCTTTGACTTACTCATCCTTACTTTTCATCTCTTTGTAGTAAACCGCTTTTGGTTTCAAAACATAATCACCACGAAGCGCTGCGCTACACGAAGGTCACGAAGAAAAGCTAATATTACGCTTTTAATAATTTTTTGACCTTCCTTCTTTACCCTTCGTGGTAAATCGCTTTTGATTTAAAAACAGGATCACCACGAAGCGCTGCGCTACACGAAAGTCACGAAGAAAAGCTAACATTATTCTTTAATAATTTTTTGACCTTCCTTCTTTACCCTTCGTGGTAAAACCGCTTTTGATTTTAAAAGAATAATCACCACGAAGCGCTCCGCTACACGAAGGACATGAAGAGAAACCAATTATTTATTTTAAGAAAAGTGATGGCTCTCCCCTCTTTCCTTCGTGGTTAATCTCTTTTCACTTATACGAATTAAGATTTAGTAATGGGTAGGTTTCAAATCAGAGAGTTGGGTTTATTTGATTAACTACTTTTTGTTGAAATGTCAGATCTGAATAAAATTGTGTGACTAAATGAGAAGAATCGATACCAGTACGCTGCATTAAAGGCACTGCACGTTCAGTAGCCGTTATATAGGCATGAACATCATTATAACGTGCTAACAAGGGTTTAATGACCTTGTGGTACATCTCATCAGCAACTAAGCTTGCATAGCCTTTTTTACGATGCACAGGCAGTGTTACAAAATGTATGACTCCTAAATCTTGATACAATACACCTTCATGCCACTTCTTTTTATCTGTAGCTGCTTCATAATTTTCTAATAAGCTATAAGCAACCAACTCTTCATCAACATATAACTTAATCATTTCAGCTTGGGTGCCATGACGTAACTCATCATGCTCAGTTAGCCATTCAAATAAATACCACATTTTCATATTAATTTGCCCCAAGGCAAGTAACTCTTGTGCGCAATCTTTAGCATTACAATATTCGAAGCGTTGCATTAATGTCCTATTAAAACTATAACTTAAAGTAATTTATTCATGATAGTCATCATGAGCATAAGAGTAGTTTAAAGGTGAAAATAAGATAATGGAAAGTAAGCTGATCACTTTATTTATGTCATATCCGATTACAATTGCAGTTATGGCTTGAATTCAAGTCATATTGTTTCGTTAATTTTTGTAGTTCAAGACAAACCACCTCCCAATAACTAGTTATTGATAGATGGTTTAACACAAAAATACGCGAACAAAACAATGCTGTATCAGTTTTCTTATCCGGAAATGAGGTTATATTCACCCTTTACTCATTAGTGATCTTTTTTCTTATTCTTCTGAATCATTATTAATTGTGCTTGAAGTTCTTTCATGCAGCTATCGCAAGGTGGGTATTCGTTGGCAAATTCCAATAAAGGAGGCAAGGTAATACTAATTGCTCTTATTGCAATTTGTTCTTGTTCTAAATCACCATTATGTTCTTTGGCCATATAGAGCATAGATTGGTGTGGGATAAGCAAACACTTTTGAGCTGTTTCTATCGCACCTTGTTGAGCATATAAAGAAGCTAATTCATGATAGCTCGCAATCCAATCACACAATACCTCAACACATTTAGGTTCTTGACTTAACTTTTTTTCAAAATTATAAATTGCTTCTTTATGATAACGTTCAGTATGAAAAAAATGATTATTTTCATACGTTGAGAAATCAGCTGTCACAATATTATTAAATACATCCATATAAACCTCACGTTACATTAAATAAAACACAAAAAGCAATGATAATAAGTATCATTTGTATTTATTGAAATGTAAATGCTTATTTACAACCTTTTATTGAAATGTGAGCTAATAATATGACAGATCAATTTTTTAGCTTATTTAAGTTAAATTATTAATAATGAAAATACTCGAATAGATTATTAAAAGGCAATCTAAATTTTACGCAGGCAAAATAATTTAATGTAAGGCATAAGTTGAGGCTTGAATGAGGTTAGGTTGAAATCCAATTGAAGTGAAATAGTTATCTACTATCAATTAAAGCAAAGTAATAATGACAATAAATGTGGCACTTTAAGCGAAAATAGAAAGGAGTAACACTACCCTATACCAATAACTCCAATTCAGTTTTGTTCACTCAGATGAGGTTTATTGTTATTCCGATTGCATTAAATAAGTAATCTGAATTTTGCGCAGGAAAAATGACTTAGTTTAAGGCGTAAATTGAGGCCTTTCGAAGATTAACAAAACTTACAACGAAGAAATAAGTTATTTTAACCAGTAAAATAGATCAGTGAATTAGTGTGATTGGTATTATTATTAGGAGTCATGTTTTTAATTCAACAAAACTCCTTTCCTTTTTATTTTCTTGAATTCAAGTGATATTTTCATTTAATTATTGTTTTTAGCTTAGAAAATTTTCTTGATTTAATTTTTAATAACTTAACCTTAGCACCATACCAATTAGCCATAGGAGCTGCACTAATACCATGAATTAAAGTGCTCATCCATACAGCATTGATAGCAACAATTAATATTGAATGCCCATAGTCACCTAAAATATCTTTAGAAATAATCAATGCAAAAAGTGCTGTTGCGAGACCTCTTGGACCAAAAAAACCCATAAACACTCGCGTTAACATTTTTGCTTTTGTACCGATCAATGAAAGATAAATGGCGAGTGGACGAACAATAAAGATGCTTACCAAAATATATCCAGCGATCGGTAAAGTTAAATGCTCTATAGCAGAGGGTAATAACCCTAGGCCAATAATAACAAAAGAAGTCCATATTAAAATTTGCCCTTCACTTTCAGTAAATTGATAAATGAATCGACAGTGTCCTTTGACAATATGACCAAAAGCTAAACCAGCAATAAAAGCGGAAATAAAACCATTCCCCCCCAATAAACTAGCCATTAAATATGATGTTCCCGTAAGCGCTAAAACACCAATTCCTTCATATACACTTGACGAGATATTTTTTGACTCTACATATAAAAATAAACGCCCACTAGACCATCCCATTAATATTCCAACCAATATCCCCACAAATATTTGGCTAAATCCAAAAGCTAACCATGACATTTCATTTTTTTCAGGTCCTGCACTCATTGCTACTATGCTGGCAAAAAAGAGAATAATGGGTAATGCAAGTCCATCATTTAAACCACTTTCAACTGATAAGCTTTGTCTCTCGTTAATAGGGACACTTTCGTTGCTAACAACAGCTTGTCCTAACGCGGCATCAGTTGGTGCTAAAATGGCAGCAATTAAGGCTAACATTGACCAAGGCCACTCAGGAAAAAATAAATAAGCGAAACCAGTACCAATTAAAATGCTCAATGGAAGGCCTATTAGTAACATTCTCAATGGCCAAGTATTTTGCCTTTTTAATCTACGTAGGTTTATTTGTGATGCATCTAAAAATAATAATACAACCAATGATATCTCTGCGATTAAGTACACTGTTTCATGTGCATTGCCAATATTAATCAGCTCAAATTGAGAAATAATAAAGCCCATACCTAAAAATACCATTGGCGCAGTAATAATCGTCGTTGATAGCTTTTTTGCTAGCATAGAGTAAGCGCTAACTGAAAAGAGAAGAATAAGTAATCCTATTTCCATTAGAAATCCTTTTAGGCTGATTTGATATGTTTTATAAATTAATACCAATCACACTAATTAACTGATCTATTTTACTGGTTAAAATAACTTATATTTTCGTTGTAAATTTCGTAAAGAAACCAATCATTAAAAAGTTAACCTCTTTTAGTTAACTCTCGACAGACGATTAACGAAGTTAATCTTCGAAAGGCCCCAATTTAGGCCTTAAACTAAGTCATTTTTCCTGTGTAAAATTTAGATCACTTACTTAATGTAGTCGGTATAAGGAGAGAGTTAAAATAAGTTGTTGAATTAATTTTTGTAATTAATATTTTATTTTAATTACAAATGTAACCGACGTTCTAATAAAATTTAAAAGCCGATTACATTTGATATTTATCTTATGAAATTAATTTATTCGTTATTTAGCCGATCTATATTTAGCATCTAAGCCGAGTAATCTATCAACAGATAAGACTCCTGGTCCACGAGCAAAGATAACTAATAATGAAACAGCCCACCAAGACGCAGGATTAATCCAGTGGTCTAGCGTAGGGAAAACAGCAAGTTGAATAAACATTGTCATACCAATAAGACCGAATGCTGCAAATCTTGAAAATAAACCGATAATCAATAATACTGGCAATAGTACTTCTACAACACCTGCAATCACAGCTAACGATTCAATCATTTTCACCATAAATGAACCATCTACATAATCTAATGTTTGCGGATCACAAAGTTGTAAAGCACCTGCTCGAACGGGATCAGGACAAAAGAATTCATATTTAAATAGATCAAACTTATCAACATTAAATTGTAAGAAACCATCCCATTTGCTTAAACCAGAATCGAGGAAAACTTTAGCAACCATAAAACGAAGAAAGAATAATGCTAAAGGTTCTAGAAACTTTGACAGCTGCTCTCCCATTTGTATGTACAGCAGTTGCATTTTTTTAATTATATCCATATTGATTATTTCCTATTGTAATGTTGATTAATTAAGACTTATTTCTAATAATTCATTTTGTAAGCATGCTGTAAAAGCATCGCTAACTTCAAATTCTTCATCTACTGTTATTGCTGCGTCAAAAGCCTTACCTAGAGTGCTTCCATCACCTTGTAGTGATTGCATAAGCTGAGCTTCTGCAATAGAAAGTAAACGAGCTTGCACAGCACCTTGCAAACGCCAAAACATAACACAGTTAATTGTAGGCGAAAATTTTTCAACAGTATTATGATTTGTTTTTAAAGATATCCACTCCGAAAAGGCTTCAGCACTCACTTCGACTAGTAAAACACTACCATTGAGCTTTACATTAAGTTCAGTAAGCTCAAATTCTTGTCCCATGAGTTCATTAACGTATTCTACCGTTAATGTTTCTTTTGAATCTGCACCCATCAAACTCATTAACCATGTATAATCCAAATGTGCAATATCAACTAAATTCAAGTCTAAATTGAGAATATTTATCAGAGATTTACTTGGTTGAAGTGCATCTTCTTCCTCAAGTTTAATTTCATTAATAAAATCAGTAATGAAGCTGGGAAAATCTAAACCATATCCTACCAATGTGCCATGTTCTGGAGGAAAATGATCGACATAAGCTTTTGCTATCTTCCTAAAGTTATTATTGCCCATTTTCTTTTCACACATAGGGTAATTGGCAATTAATGCATCCACACAACCTTTATAAAAACCATTACGATATATAGCTAATCGTTTAATGTCTGATGGGTTTTCACAAAAAACTTCCATAGCGCTTGGATCACCACTCAGTAAGTACTTTGTAAAAGCATCAATATATTGATTATCACTCATTAACTAATCACTTTTTTATTAAGAGTAGATAAATTATTTTGTAACTGACATTGATTCAAATAATGCTGTGCTGTTTCTCTCTCATTCATTAACTCACCAAATGATGGAATATTAGCATCTCTTTCAACAAGTACTGGTCGATGACCAAACAAGTTTAATGCTGCTTCTAATAAGTTCCATACGGGAGGGGCAACCGCTGCTGCATGGCTATCAATTAATAACGAGTCACCTAATTCGGGATCAGGATCATGCCCTGCAATGTGAATTTCCCCAACAAGCTCAGCTGGAATCTGCTTTAGATAATTTAGTGCATCAACACCTGTATTTTTACTACTAATATATAAATTATTAATATCAATAAGTAAACCACAACCGCTTCGTTTAGCTGCTTCCACTAAAAATTGAGGTTCATCCATATCACTTATGAAGTCTAAATAGTTACTTGGATTTTCAATTAAAATAGATCGACCAATCCCAGATTGATAGCAATCAATACCATTAATTAAAGATTTAAGAGCATCTTGTGTACGAGGTAAAGGCATTAAATCTGCAAAGTATTTTCCGTTAGCTTTTGACCAAACTGCATGTTCAGAAACTAATGATGGTTGAAACTCATCGATCAAGGCTTTCACTCTTTTGGTGTGCGCTGGCATAGCTTTAAGGTCTGCACCCAATGAACCACCAACACCATGAAAACTAATATTATAATTTTCACGAATAGCCCTTAAATAAGCTAGTCGAGGTCCACCTGCAACAAAATAATTTTCTGTATGCACTTCGAACCAAAGATTATTATCAGAAGCACTGTTTTTAACCGGTAAAACTAAAATATCATCAAGGTGTTCAGGCTTTAAACTTAAGCCTGCACCTAAATGCTCCCCGACAAGAAATTGCTGGGGAGAATGTAATGGATTAACCTTCAAGAGAACCTTGTCCATTAGGTGTTACGATTGATTCACACACGCCTTTAGGTGCATATGTCCATGCATTTTCTTGAAAATCTGCAGTTGAAGTACCTTCACAACTAGTACCTGCACCAGCTTTACAGTCATTCTCACCAGCTAAAGCAATACCGTAGCATTTGTCTTTACGGCCACTCACTTTTGCACCAGCAACCCAACCTTTAAACTGCTCTTGTACTTTAGGTGAAGCACCTTCTGTGATGGTTAATTGGCTGTTTGGACCTGCCATTGCACCTGTACTTAAGATTGCTGCTGATGCGCCAACTAATAAAGCTTTAGTTAAGTTTACTTTTTTCATATGTATGCTCCTGATTAAAATAGTTTCTTGTTTTATCTGTGATTATTAATAAATATATTAAATAACGCCACAATCCCTAAACAAGTACAATAAGAATAAGCGGTATCGCCGTTTTTTCAACTTACTAGACCTACTCCCCCTATAAAAAATTTCAAATAACTCAAAGATTTTGTAAGTGAATTATAAAAAAAACGTTAAAAAACCAAATAAAACTCTAAAATACAACAAGTTAAAAAAACAAAAGAATAAGTCACAAAAAGTCATATTAATGACTTTAAAATACACTTATAGCGGTTATCAATCTAAGTGCATGACTCATTCGTTAACTCAGACACCAAGACAAGGCGTCACATAATGCCAATGACGAGTCCTTATCTAATATTACAACGTAATATTGGTTTTCGAATTGGCGACCCGCAGGGCAAATCGTGAGGTAACCATCTTCGTTGCTATAACGTTTCACCTGTTAGATACCTTTTGGCCTAGCCTCTATTTACCTCTCGACTTGCTGATTTTTACGGCTTGAATGGTGACGGGTATACTTATTCTTTTAACACAAAAATAGGTAAATTAATTGCAAATAAACTTAACTTTAAAAGTTATAATAATGAATTAAATTAATAAACGACTTTTAGCTGCACTATTATTAGTGCTCTACTATATTTAGAAAATTTAGAAAAAAGTAATCTGTTTCCATCTTTGCCAAGTTCGTTTAGCTAATATAATTAAAATAGTAATGAGCTAACTCAACACTTCCTCTAATTGAATAATAAAGATAATAAATGATTAATATTACAACAGAAAGACTCATATTACGCCCATTCCAAAACAACGATATTGCAAGTGCATATTCATTATTTAGCGATCCTATTGTCATGCGATTTTCGCTTAATGGCCCTTACTCATAAGAAAAAAGTAGGATTTTTATTGAGCAATGTATGTTGAAATCTAAGAATAATGAACCTAGTTTATTAGCCGTTATCGATAAAAAAAGTAATCAATTAATTGGCTCCTGTGGTTTTTTCCCTCAAACAATACAAGGTATGGCGGAACTTGAATTAGGTTATCGCTTATTAACTCATTATTGGGGAAAAGGGTTTGCAACAGAAGCAGCAATAGCGATGAAAACTTATGCTTTTAATGAAATGGACTTAACGCGTTTAATCTCTCTGATTGAAACAGAGAATATAGCTTCAATTCGAGTTGCTGAGAAAAATGGATTTAAACTTGAAAAGACGATGCTCTATGACGGAAGAATTTCAGTCGGCATGTATGTCGCTATTCGTTAAAAATAGCGCCTATTCACTACCGACTCTCAATTATGTTTCGATACTTTAGTGACTTAATCTAACTAAAATAAAGTACTTAATCCCCAAGCACTTAAGATTAAAGTAGTTAAAGCGATTATTGCTTTAGTTTTATGTTTGCTGATAATACGTTCCGCCTGATTACCTGCATAATACACAACAACAGCTAACCCAAAGTAACGTATTGAACGGGCAATAGCGGAAGCGATTAAAAACAGGGTAATTGAGTACTTTGTTGCTCCAGCAGCTAACATTGCTATTTGGAATGGAATCGGCACGATCCCTAACGTCATCACAAACCAAAAACCTTGTTCTTGCATTTGTTGTCTTACATTTTCAAATTGTTCTGGGCTTGAAAATGTATTGATTACCCAATCGCCAACCACATCAAATAAATAATACCCCAAAGCATAACCGAATAATGCGCCGACAATACAACCTAATGTTGCCATTAACGCAATAGCCCAAAGCTGTTCACGACGAGCCTGCATTAACGGCACCAATACAGCTTCTAAGGGAATGGGTACTATGGTTGACTCTAAAAATGAAGCAATCGTAATACCGCTGAGCATATGTTTGGAGTCTATGAAACTACGTGTTTTTTGTTTAATATTTTTTTGGATAGACATTATGCTTCCTTTAAATAATTGATGTTGATCGTATTTATCAGATTGTTCATGTTTATATAGGCGAACAATATTATTAACGTTGTTTGAAGCACTGCTTTAACACTGTTTTTTATAACAAGTCAGTCGCTTATAAATGGAGGATTAAACATAAATTTATGACAGAAAATTTAATTGGGAGGCAATAAATAATTATTATTTATTGCCTAAATTTTACGTTGTTGCGCTATCTATCTTATTTTTAATGCGCAGCACTTTTTGAAAAAACATTCATAATAACAACACCTGAGATAATCAAAACCATACCGATGATTGCCGCCGTATCAGGGATCTCTTTATATACAATTGCACTTATTGAAGCGACTAAGACAATCCCCATTCCAGCCCAAATTGCATAGGCAATACCAATTGGGACCGTCTTCAGCACTAAAGACAAGAAGTAAAATGCAACAACATAACTAACGATGCTAGCTGAGCTGTAAAACCAATGAGTAAATTCATTTGAAGCTTTGAGAGCTAATGTGCCAATCACTTCCGATACAATTGCAATGACTAAAAACCAATACCCCATGACTTGCCTCAACGATAATAAAATAGAATAAAAAATATATAATTAACTCGCTCATAAAACGATGTGTTTCATAAGAAGTCACCGTTGAATTAATCATTAATAATGGAATGCAGATTACTAGTAGTGGTATTATTAATCAATCAGTTAACCTATAAATTAAAAATAAAAGTTAAATATCACTTTTAATTTTTTCACTCATTTGATCTTTATAAAATGTAATTTTTTGTTGTAACTTCTGAGGTGAGATGATTCTTTCAGTATGTTAGCTTTTAACGTCAACGCATGTTGTTGTAACATTTTTATTTTTAATTTCAAGGCTCTCTACTTTGATTTCTTAAATTCGCATAATGGGTGTTGTGTTCAAGTGGCATTCCAGTTTCTTTTAAACGCTCGATAAACTCCAACCACATAACATTTTTCAGTAAATCTTTAAGGCCACTACTATTTCTCAATATATTTTTTAATATCCAATTTTTCATAATATCTGAGCATATAGGCAATATATCTGTTACTAGTAAATATTTTTTAATATTCATATTCCCCTGCTTATTTGACATCTTCATAATTTATATCGCCATATAGGACCTAACTATTTGTTTTTAAGATTCAATATTTATCATTTGAGCAAAAGTAAACCAAACCCTGAATTGGTACGTATAACGAGGTATAAAATAAAAAGGAGTTCATTATGTTTTCAATATTTAAAAAAGATCCAACTAAAAAGCTTAAGAAGCAATTATCTATTAAGCTCGAGCAGGCAATGAATGCACAAAGAAATGGAGATATAAGAACATTTTCACAACTGAGTTTTGAAGCACAAGAAATTGATAAGCAAATTGAAGCAATAGAAGTAGAACTAGAATTAGAAGAAAGTAAGTGATTTAAGTAATTAAATACAACTACCTTTTATAATATTTATTACCGTTTCATTTATTGTATTGTTGAGCGAGTGCCAAACAAGCCGGCACCCACTTAATAATAGAATGACTTAAAAATGAAAAAAATTATGAATATGATTTCTCAAACTCTTTCTTTGACTCATCTTTAGCCATTCCATATTTTTCTTGCATCTTACCTTGGAATTTTTCAAGGTTACCATCGATTTCTTGTAGATCATCATCGGTTAATTTACCCCAATTCGCTTTAAGTGTACCTGAGACCTGTTTCCACTTACCTTTCATAATATCGTTATTCATCAGAGTGACTCCTTAATTTATTAAAAGCAGCGGTAAAATTAAAGTATATTTACCGCGATAAGTACGTTCAATATAAACTTATCAAGTTCTATGCCAAAAAATAAACAATTGATTTTAAAAGGAAATTTATTTTAAAGAAAAGTATGAGAAGACTTACTATGTAACTATTACATAGCATTTTGTCAGGTTTTCAATATTAATAAAATGAGTGTCCCATTACTCAGCATGACTAAGAGAGTAGAAAAGCCTAACAAAAAATAAGTTGCAGGTTTAATACGGCCCCTGCTACTTTTTTCCTACATAAACTAATTCGCTCAATAAAGGAAAATGATCTGAGTCAATTGATGGCATTCTGTGTATTGCACCTAACTCAAAATGATCACTATGAAAGATATGATCTAAAGGCCAACGTAGGAATGGATAATTAGCATGAAAAGTATTAAACATACCTCTTCCCATTCTTGGGTCTTTTAGTCCGCTAATATGCCTGAATGCACGAGTAGTCGGTGACCAAGCTACATCATTTAAATCCCCAGTCACAATAATAGGTTCCGTTTGACCTGCAACTTTTTTTGCAATAACCAATAACTCTCTATCTCTTGGCGTTGATGTTGTGTTTTCTGTTGGACTCGGTGGTGCAGGGTGAAGAAAATGAGACTTAATTTTAATGCCACTTTTTAATACTAAATAACAATGTATTGAAGGGATCCCTTCTTCAATAAGGTGTAATAATTGCACATCTTCTAATACAAACTTACTGTAAAGATGCATACCATATAAATTATCTAACGGCTGATTAACTCGATGTGGATAATCTTTATGAATCGGTTCTAACGCTTTTTGCCACCACATATCGGTTTCTAACGTAACCAACACATCTGGTTGATGTAAGTTAACCAATTCAATTAATTTGTCAGCAGAACGGTTTGTCATTAGCACATTACTGGTCATTATTTTAATCGATTGGGCATTAGCAGAAGAAGCTTTACGAACTTGTATTGGGTACAGTCTTGTATAAGGAAATATCCAAGCTATCTGATAAGCAGACAATAACCCGTTTATAATCATAAAGGTAATTTGCATGATAGGTGAAACGATATAAAAGCTAACAATAGTAAGAGAGACAGTGATCACTGCAATTTGTACTCGAGGAAACTCCCACACTCTCGACAACCAGTGATTGGTTGGCAATAAAGGGGCGACGGTAACGCCCAGCATAATACTCGTAAGCAAAATAATAGAAACGTCAAACATATTCAATTCTCTCAATATTAAATCAATACACTTTTTCAATACACTCAATAATATACAGCTTATTTGTATATGGAACCTTAAACAGAAAAACCATAGTATTCATTAAAAATAGATATTTTGCTGCATCAGTTTCCTCACCTGTCACTATACTATTGTTAGGCTGTGGCTTAATGGGATTAAGCTTAGCAAGAAAAAAGAAACAGCTATAATTTAATAGTGGTCTTTCCCCATAATAGTAATATTTCACTATTATGAATCATTACTTTACCTTTCTGTTATCCCTATATTAATCTTCATTTTATACCTCTTTGTTCACGAGCTTCTTCAATACTGCCTGCATTATGTAGATTTTTGTAGCCTGCTTGATCTAAAGCTGAAATTGCAATATCCGATCTCCCACCTGTATTGTCATATAAATAAAACTCTGTATTTATATCTGGGTAAAGTGTACGTACTTCTCTCACAATATTTGAATGTGAAATACGTAAATCTCCTTTAATATTATCTTTTTGATTTTCCACCAATGTACGAACATCAATCCACACCTTTTCTGCAAAAGAGAAAGAACTAAATAGTGTCGTTATCATTAATAAAGCTGGTAAAATAAGCGCTTTAATTTTCATTATTTAACTCCTTCTATAATGGATATTTATACCCATGCTTACACCAATACCCAAAGACTAATTATGTTCATTTTTATGATTGATTCATAAATAATCCATAAGCTCAATATAAGTGGTTATTTAGTCACAAGATCTCGGCATTCTTTCATGGAATAAACCATTGATTCGACACGTTCGATATAACTGTAATCAGCAATAGGAGATAAGCCTAATATAGCGCGACGTAACATATCAAAGGCAATTGCGGTGGTTAAATCACGTATATGGTTTCTACTACGTTTAGCTGAAAACTTGATTTTTTGGCAAACAACTTGATCTCCTGTTTTCACTGCAATAGCCACAGTTCCAACCGGGTTATCAATAGTCCCTCCGGCAGGTCCTGCAATACCGCTAGTTGCAATAGAAAAGTCTGACTCTACCATCTTTGAATAAGTACAAGCAGTACCAGCTGCCATCTGTGCTACACAAGCTAACGAAACTTCAGATTGATCTAAGATAGTCTGTTCACTAACATCTAACAATGCGACTTTTGCTTCATTGCAGTAGGCAACAATAGCGTGTTTTAAATAGTGAGAACTGCCAGAGAATGCGACCAATTGGCTGCATATTTCACCACCAGTTAATGATTCGGCTATAGTGAGTGTTTTTTCTCTTTGTGTTAAAAGTTCATGTATTTCTGCCGCTAATGTACCTTTATTTCGAGCGACGATACCATCACCTAATACCTTAGTTGCCTGTAATATAGCTTTATCTTGTTCTTCTTTACTCACATCACGCGCAATTAACTTTAATTCTAGATAAGGCATATATGAACGGTAACCTAAGGTGATCCCTTCTGGCCAAGTTAATTTCTCTAAACGCCCTGCCATGTCTGACTCACCAATACCTAAACTCAACAATTTGGTGACTTCTACTTTAGTCTGTAAATTAGTTTGTGATTTTACAAAAGGAATAAATTGTTCTATCACCATTTTTTTATATTCATGAGGCACACCCGGCGTAAAAAAGAACCAACTTCGATTTAGCTTCACTCTAAACCCACAAGCCGTACCAACAGGGTTATCAACAACGATTGCTCCTTTTGGCAACAGCGCTTGCTTTAAATTCTTTGGATTTAACTCAACATTGCGTTCTTTAGCCCACAATACAAGTGTTTCACGCCAAGCTAAGTTTTCTTCTAATTCAACGCCCATGGCATCAGCCATGGCTTGAGCTGAAAGGTCATCCGCTGTTGGCCCCAAACCACCATTCACTAAAATGATATCGGCGAAAGTACTACGCTCTTGAAAAACGTCAACCAAATCGCTCAAGCGATCGCCTACGGTCGTTCGACGATGCATTTCAAAACCATTGTCCATCAATTGGTTGCCTAACCATGCGGCATTAGTATCGACAATTTGTCCCGCAAGTACTTCTTCGCCTGTACATATCATTTCTAGTTTCATTAGCGTCTCATTAATAGATCTTTGGTGTTCAGAAATTTAGTTATTTAGTAATACCAATCTAAGTAATTATATCGTCATTTATGCTTGTTAAAATGAATCCTAGCTTCGTTGTTGGTTTTGTAATGAAAATAACTAATTACTGCAATCAACGCCTTGCTATCATCCATTTTCCCTAACGCCTAAATAGCTCATTTACTTATCCAGATTGGTATAAGCTATCTATCGAACAACTAAATCGTTATTGGAAGATGTTGGAATAATAGTTAAATCTAGCTTCTTTTAATTAAAAGCTTACGCATAACTTATTTACTTTAACATGCTCTATTCAAAACAATAACTAAGGAGTTAATAAAGTTAATCGCTTTATTAACTTAGGTAACTTTTGACGAATCAGTTTATTTAAATAATAGAACTTACTTTCTCAATAATTCCATGAAAAATAATATGGTTTGCATGACTTGATTTAACATTCATCGAGTAATTTATTAGTGTTACAAATCCACAAGGTACTTTATGATGATAAATTGCTGTAGCATGACTTTAAAATCAAATAACATTTAGTTTTCACCTAGAAAAAGTCAACAATAAAAAGCATGGTTAATATGAATAATGAACTACTCCCTGACATCGTGTCTTTTTTACAAACTATCCCTTCTTTTAACAAATTATCCTCTGATACGCTTAAAGAAATAGCCGATACCGTTAAGATTATTCAGCTTAATGCGGGTAAAATTTTAAATCATGATCCTGATATTTCATACCTTTACATTATTCGTAATGGAATAATCGAACAAAATAACCCCGATGGAAGTTTACGTTCCAAACTCGGTAATGATGATATCTTTGGCTTTAATCAGCAACCAGGAGATGGATCTGAGCATTATTCAATTACTGCTATTGAAAATACTCTACTTTATCAGTTTAACTACGAATCCTTAGTAAAACTAATCAATGACTATCCACATATATTAAGTCAGCTGGATTTAAGTTTACGTACTCGTTTAAAAGCGACGACCACTGAAGCGGATGATTCTCGACATTCATTCCATCAATATATGCGTCCATGTGACGATGTAATGAGTAGTAAATTAGTACTCGTTTCAGTTAATGACACTATTCAAAGTGTTGCACATCAAATGCGTAATATAACGGGTATCTCTTGTGCTTTTATTGTCGCTGAAGATAAAACCTTAATTGGCTTAGTAACCGATAAAGATATTACTCAACGAGTTGTTGCAGAAGCGCTCGATGTACAGCAACCTATCGGTTCCGTCATGACAGAAAACCCACATACCATTTATGCAAATGAACTGGTGATGGAAGCGGTACAGTTAATGACAAAGTACAACATTCAAAACATCCCTGTTATTAATAAAAAACAGCATGTTATTGGCTATATTACACCTAAAGATTTGATACAAAACAGTGGTGTACAAAGTATTTATTTGGTGAATAAAATTCGTCACGCTAGCTCATTACAACAACTTATTTCGTTATCCGAACAACGTAATGCAGCTTTTAAAGAGATAATGGAGAGCACCTCTTCATCTAGTTTAGTAGCACAAATTTTGACGACTATTTATGATGCTTTTAATTGTCGATTAATTGAATTAGCCATTGAAAACTTTGGTACCCCACCCTGTGCTTTTTCTTGGATTGTTGCAGGCTCCCATGCCCGTAACGAAGTCCACCTAGCTTCAGACCAAGACAATGCATTAATTCTTGATAAAAACGCAACAAAATCCGACCGCATTTATTTTAATCATGTCGCGATGACAGTGTGTAAAGGCTTATCCAAACTTGGCTATACCTTATGCAAAGGACGCTTTATGGCTGCGACACCAAAGTGGTGTCAAAACATTAAGGTATGGAAAGAGTATTACGATTCATGGAGCCAAAAACCTGAGTATGAATCATTATTAAATCTGAATGTGTTTATAGAGATCCGCCATATATATGGTGATAAATCATTATTTAGAGAAATAGATGCCCATCGTCATCAACAGATTACTTATAATTTTCCATTAACAATCGCATTGGTTAGAAATGCATTAAGAACTCGCCCTCCTCTTGGTATTTTTCAAAATTTAGTCTTAGAAAAAGATGGTAACAATAACAACGTACTTAATATCAAAAAAGCGGCGATAGGGTGTATTGTCGATATTGCTCGAATTTATGCAGTGATCAATGACTGTAGAGATATTAATACCAGTGATAGAATCAAATGGTTATATCAAGCCAAAATATTAAATAAAGCTACCTACCAAGATTTGATTGGCACCTACCAGTATGTCACTCATTTAAGGTATCAACATCAGCAACAGTCCATTGAAAATAACGTTAAAATAGACAATCTATTAAAACCTAATTTATTTGGTAGTTTTGAGCGCCAGCATTTAAAAGACTCGTTTCGTATTATTTCGAATTTCCAAAATATACTTAAAATGAAATATCTAAAATAAGACTTAGTTTAAGACGTAAGTTAAGGTCTTTCGAAGATTACCTTCGTTAATCGTCTGCCTGGGAATTAACCAAAAGAGATTAATGTTTTAATCGTTATTCCCTTTACGTAACTTACTACTAAACTTACTACCAAACTGACTACCAAACTATGAGTTATTTTAACCAGTGCAAGAGATCAGTTAATTAGCGAGATTGATATAATGTAATTTAAGCTATAATTCTGCTCATAGAAAAATATTATCCCTAAGCCCCTATTTATCCATTTCCTCTACTTTGACACAAAAAAGCTAAATAACCTGAGCTCGGGATAAAAATTGAACTAAAAGCTAACTCCACGATCTGACCTTTCGACCAAGAAACAACAAATCGCAAGGAGTTAGCTATGAATAAGTTAGTGTCGATGATTTTTGTGCTGTTTTTATGCCTCAATGGTAGAAATACTTAATTGAAAGTGGAGAAAGAAAGCGCAATAGGCAAAGTCGTATGAGTGCCAGTGAAATAATGACAATTATTATTGCTTTTCACATGTCATATCACCGAGATTTTAAAAATTTTTATATCGGCATTGTGCAATGCTATCATCATAATGATTTCCCAAACTTACTTAACTTGAGATCGGGTTAATACATTGCTATTAAACCTGTTTTTTCTATATCTGTAATATTTAGAGAAGGCTTTTGTGGTTTAAGGCAATAAGCGATTAGACCACCTAATAAATTCAACATAAGCCCATGTAGGCAGTGGTGTCTAGAGTGCTCTATTTGCAAAATATTTTTTAGTTGATCATTAATTGTTTCAATAATAAAGCGTTTTGAAAGCATCGCTCTGTCCCAAGCGGATAATATTTTGCGTTTTATATTTCTTTTTTGAGTTGTGATAAGTGTTACGCCATCCTCTGCAAGGTCTACTTAAAGCACTTTACTGATATAACCTTTCAGCATATAGTTTATCTAATAAACTTTTTGATAACGCCTGTACTGGCTTTCTATCATCGACATTTCCGGTTGTCAGTTTGACTGCGACAATATCACCTAAATGATTAACAATAATGTGTAATTTAAATCCATAGGACCATCCCATTGTACCTTTGCCTCGCTTTGCAGAATCAGCAAATACTTTGTGTATTCGGATTCTTAAATTGTGGCAAACTTTGATACTTGTTGAGTTAATAAACTCAATGCCGTTGGCTTTCCTTTAAGGAAGGTGAAGTAAGCGCTAAGTGATACCAATACAGAAGGCATCACTTCCAGAAACCGAGTGTAGCGAAGTAGCCTCAACTCTGGTTAATGAAACCATAATTATATTTAAAATCAAAAGGTTATAATAATTACCATACAGTGCCGTTAGTTTTGCGTAGTTCAAGGCGAATTATTGAAGCAATAGCTGGTTATTGAGAAATAATTTAACGCAGAAATCCGCGTAAGCCGCGGTGTTGTATCGCTTTGCTTATCCAGAGCTGAGGTTATTTAGACTCCAAGCATAAAAAATACTGCAACAATGCATTCAAAGAAGTCATATTATTTAACCTCGTAAGCCATCGACTTAACAGCTTCCTCAACATCCATAAAATAAATCTTAGTTAAACATACTTGTGCTTTGCTAAACTCATGTGAGCGTATTAAATCAGTTACTTGATTTGTAGACAGGCGTTGTTCTGATTTATGTAAATTGAGGTTAGGTTCAATTAAGTAACACTGCCCTGTAGAGTCGATAATGTAGTCGTCATCGGTAAAAATAAGATCGTTACATTCAATTATGAAATCAGCATTTTCAGCTAAATAAATAAGTTCATCATCCCCTTCTAGGGTTAATAAACAAGGCCAAGAAACCATTAACACTCCTCAATAAATAGATACATAAATAATTTAAATTACGGATAAACAAACCAATACAGAACAGTTATTTCCTCGCATTTCTGTGTTAAATCCTCTTACAATAATCCGTTATTGCTTCGTTGTAAGTTTCGTAAAGGTAACACTTATTGAAGCATTAACGCATTAATGCATTAATGCATTAACATTTTATAGTTAATTCTCCGACACACAATTAACGAAGTTAATCTTCGAAAGGCCTCAACTTACGCCTTAAACTAAGTCATTTTTTCTGCGCTAAACTTAAATCACTTATTTAACCTCAACTTTGGTTGACGAAATAAAAATTATATTTAAAATTAAAAGGTTATAAAGTCATCTAGTCAGTACCGTTGGTTTGCGTAGTTCAAGGTGAATTATTGAAGCAATAACGGGTTATTGAGAGATAATTTAATGCAGAAATCCGTGGAAATAGCGGTGTTATATCGCTTTTTTATCCAGAACTGAGGTTATTTAATATAATTGGTATTGTAATACCAATCACACTAATTAAGTTATCTATTTTACTTGTTAAAATAACTTATTTCTTCGTTGTAAATTTCGTAAAGGGAACACCATTTAGCTCAATTTTCGCCTTGAACTAAGTCATTTTTCCTGCGCAAAATTTAGATCACTTATTTAATGTAATCGGTATAAGGAGAAACAGCCCTTTTTTATTTGGGAGTAACATAAAAAATATAGCTGCAATCATTAATATTAAAAGGAACATAAATAAGGAAGGCGACAAGGTTAAAAGAGGTTAAAAGAGGTTAAAACTAGAGTAACGCTTCGAAGTCATCTATCGTCTCATTTAGCTTGGTATTAAGGTGTTTTAATTGTTTTTCATCCAGTGAAGTTACGATTTTCTCTAACGTATTAATCCTTACTCTTTGGTTATGCTCTAGTATGTTTGAATATCTCTCTGAGCGTAATAAATTTGACTCTAGGATTGATTGCTTTAACGCTAGTTCAAAGCCCTTTTTCTTCTTTTCAGTATCGCCTAAGCTTCGAGCTCGTATTACATAAGCTTTTCTTATTGAACCAGCCCAGTGACGACGAAATTCAATACGTTCTTGAAAACTAGATAATAATTGATTATTACCATCATTAAGGAGTTTCTTTTGTTGTGCATTTAATCTTCCAATAAATGAGCTCAACTGTTCTTCAAACTTTTCAAGCCTCTTCTCTGTTCGTCTTTCTTTATTTTCTTGTTCAAACCTTTCAATTTTATCAAGATTCTGTTGCTCAAACTCAACTAAAAAACTAGCAGCTTGCTTATCACTTAAGGAATAAGCCAACGCAACGACTTCAGGCTCAGCCTTGGTTAAAGCAACTTCTAAAAAGGTTTTTACAGACGTAACATAACTTTCAATATCAGAAAGGGTAACGCCTTTATTGAAATCAGCTTGGATAGCTTTAATTTGAAGAATATAATTTTGTAGCTCTATATTTCTATGCCACACCAAAAAAGCATCTAACTTAGTATCAAACTCATCTTCTTGTATGTCAGTTAAATTGACATAGTCATCTACATACCAAGAAGCAAGCCAATCCAAATTATTATAAGCTAACTTTGTGCTACATGAAGTGATGCTAAACACCATAATTACAAACATAAAAGCATAAATTGAATTTTTCATTCTCAGAGAGATCCTTCTTATATGGCTAACTATGCATTCAAAATAATGATGACTAAACCAATTAGTAAATTAGAAAGTTAAAGTGCCTGTATTAACAATTTTAATTTAAAAAATAGTATTTATTCTCAAATGTTTATTTCTTTAATTCAGCTAACTTAATATGAAGTGCAAGCAACACATCATCACCTATTAACTCGGCTGTGTGTCCATGAATGTTCAAATCAAAAACTTCATTTTCTTGTAGACGATCTTTGGCAATAAAAATATCACCCGCCTTAAAATCTCGATAGTCTTCATTACGCAAAGCTATACGTAATATACCTGAACGAACAATAATAAGCGTTGGGTCACCAGCAACATGCCATGAGCTAAAATAACCTGGTTCACTCATTCGATGTCGAAAATTAAGGGCATCCATTCTATCCGTGATAAATAACCCGTTATAGTCTTGGACAGAATACTGCACATCATTAAAGGTTGAATAACTTGTTTTCCCCAAGCGGTTAATGGTTGAGGCCAGTACTGGTACGTAGATATGGTTCAATATGAGACACTCCCAATAGATAATTAATGAATGATTAAATTCATAACGTCAATAACTTATCGTATTAAAAGCCCCTTTAACAAGTTATATCTACAAAAGATACAATACCTTAGCACCTACTTGCCCAGTTTTTCATTCCACAGAGTCACTTTGTTACGACCATTTTGTTTGGATTTATATAACGCTAAGTCAGCTTGATGAATTAACTCTGCCGGTGTTTGAGCATTAAATTGAATAGATGTCACACCGAAACTACAGGTAACAGTGACTCCATCAAAATAACTTGCCTCAACTTTTTTGCGTATAGTCTCTACAATTCGCATCGCTTGTTCAGGCACAACACCTGACAATACAAGACAGAACTCCTCACCTCCATAACGAACGGTAATATCATCTTGGCGCACACCTGTTTGCAATATATTTGCAATTCCGCGAAGAACAGTATCACCTACATTATGTCCATGAGTGTCATTAACTTCTTTAAAACGATCGATATCCACCATGATAACGCAATACTCACCAAGCGATTCTAAATCAACAAAACTTTGATTCATAAGATCAAACAAAGTGCGGCGATTATAACAATTGGTGAGAGGGTCACGCGCAGCTAAGTAATCAAGCTTTCTATTAAGCGTTCGTGAATGATTAAATTGGCGATAAATAAACCACACAGTAAATAAGCAAATTAATAGCAAAGTCACTAAAATTAAATTAGCATATTTATTTTTAGTTAATTCTAATTCAGCAATTTTCTGATCTTGTTTTGACAGTTCTATTTCATTGTTTTTCTTTACTATTTCAAGTTGATCAAGTCGTGTCTTTTCTTTTAATTCAGCTAACTCTACTTCTTTTTTATGTGAGTATAATTTAGCTTTAACTAAGACGATCTCTTTATCTTCTCGTTCTTTCTGTATTAGCCTAAACAACTCGATTTCTTTTTCTGCATAACTTAAAGATGCTTTAAAATTTTGTCGTGATTTTTCTGCTTTTTTTAATTCACGATAAGCATAAAGCATATGAGAAGTAGAATTAACTTTTGTTGATAAAACTAATGAGGCTTTTAGTAGTTTGATGGCTTCTTCGTCGTCTTTGCCAATAAGCATCCCAGCGAGAGGAATTTGTGCTTTAATTTGGTATATTTCACTTTTTATTTCTTTTGCTATATCCAAAGATCTTCTGTAATAAATAATAGCGGCTTCATCATCTTTTTCAGCACGATAGATATTAGCAAGAATACGAGCAGTCAGGGATTCATTGGATTTTTCATTTTCTCTTTGATAAATGATATGCGCTCTTTTTATTTTTTCCTTAGCTGAGTCATATTTCCCAGAGTTAAGGTCTATCACCGCGAGCTCTCGTAATGCAGAAGCCATTGTTTTAGCATTGACTTCTTTTTCAGGTAAATCAATTGTTAAATGATAAAATGATCTAGCCTGTTCAAACTCTTTTAATCGAGTATAAATAAGGCCTATTTCATTCGATGTTTTTGCAATGCCGCTTGAATTATTGACTTCCTGATAATATAGATGAGCTTTATAAATATATTCCAATGATTTTTCATAAAGACCGATATACCGATAAATAATGCCCGCCCCCATTAAAGCTTTCCCTTCTCCAACAGGGTCATTAATTTGTTTATGTACTTCTAATCCTTTCATTGAGTAATCAAGTGCAATGTTATAATGACCAAGATATCGTTCTGCCTCTGCCAGCGTATTTAACGTGCGAGCCATCAGCTTACGATCTTGTATTGTCGTATATATATCTAATGCATTTTTATAAGAAGAGGCAGTTAATTCTCTATTTTTTAGGCGTTTATATGACTCTGCTAGTTTAGTATAAGTTTCACCAAGCTCTTTTTGAACAACTCTGTCATTACCTTTGAGATACGCTAAGGCCTCAATATATTGTTCAATTGCATTTTCATAATGCTTTTGTCGATAGTAACTTTTGCCTTTAACAATAATGGCTAAGGCAATAGGGAAAGGTTTTCCATAATCTTTTGCTATAGAAATAATATCATCTGCTTTCTCATTCGCTTGGTAATAAAGCTTTTGATCTAAGAATGAATTTATATAAGCGACAAAAGTAATTATATATTGTTCTTTATCGCCTAACTTGTCATATATTTTAGAGGCTTGTAAAAAGTGAAACATTGATTGTTTAGTGTTCTTTTGTTTTCTTTCTAATTCCCCTAAAAGTGAGTGAGCATCAGCGGTTATTTTTTCGTTATTATTCTTTTCAGAAAGTTGAAGTGCTTTTTTCGCCAAAATAATACTTTGTTTTCGATTACTGTTTAGTTGAGACGCAGCTTCAGTTATCAGTTCTTTTTCTGTTAATACAGAGAACTCACTTTGTGCAATAGAAACTTGAGGTGAATTTTCTTGTGAATGAACAATACTAGTAAAAAAAACAAGAGTAAAAAGTAGGAAAAATCGAATGGTATAACTGGCAAATAATTGCTTAAAAGAGGCCAAAAGTATTGTAATATAAACACTTTCACCTCGACCGAAGAAAAGTGTAAGAGAAAATCCGCATAGGGTTGAGCCAAACCGCATAGTTACTACCTAAATATTTGTCCTTTACGGAAATAACCGCAAATAGGTTAAAAGTAAATATATTTAAAGATTCTAATGTGTAATTTAAGATCTGGGGGGTACACGATGAATTAAATTTCACACATAACTGTCAGATTAAAAAATATAGAAAAGCTTTATATTCAACATTTACTAATACTGAATAATGACAAGAATGATAAATACCTGACACTTACATTAGTAGTATTTTATTAATAAACAATAAAGATGCAATAATTTATCTTATTTTAGTCAATTTGTCATTTTTATAACTATTTAAACTAATTTAATGCTAGCTACCATTGATTTTGAAACATGGTTTAAACTGAATTGGAGCTTTAAACTGAAAACTTCCAAGTAATCATTCTGATCCTTCCTTAATATTTCCTATTTAATGACAATAATAAATACCAGATATGACTTAAAGAGGTTGATTTAAAGTGGTTTAATTTGAGACAAAGGTTATTGATGTAAAATTAATGAAAGGCTTAAGTCAGACTAGGTTTAAGAATAAAATGATATGGAAAACTTAGTTGTACTTTTATATCACACTGACAACAGTCCATAATGTATTGTTAATCTATAAAACTTATTAACAGACTTTAAATTTTATATAATATTCATTATTTATCTTTTTCATAATAATTTATTTAATAGATACAACATCAACCCATTTAAAAAGAAATATTTAGTGAGTGCTTTTAACATTAATAAATTCAACAACAAACAATAACTCTTATTGGTTATTCTTTTGCTTTTATCAATCAAATTATTATAAATAAACGACAAACACATGATATAGTCAACTATTTACCATTTTTGATATTTATATTGTCTTATTGGTTTTTTATCTACTATCTTTTGATTTGAATATTTTAAAAAGAAAAGGAATTCTTTAGTGCCTAGAATTATAAGGCTGTCTATTTGTTTACTTGTATTATTTAGTAACTCGCTATTTGCAAAAGAGTTACAACAGGTAACATTGCAACTCTCATGGTACGAGCAATTTCAATTTGCTGGTTATTACATGGCTAAAGAAAAAGGTTTCTATAATGAAGAAGGCTTAACCGTTGACATAAAACCTTTCGACGTTAAAAATCAGCCTATTACTCCTCAAAAAGTTGCTGATGGAGACATTGACTTTGCAGTAGCAAAAGAAACCCTCATTCTCTCAAAGTCACATAGTAAAAGAATAGTGTTTCTATATGCATTATTCCAATCAAGTCCACTTGTATTATTAAGCACTAAAGCATCAAAGATAGATTCTTTTGCGAGATTTATTGATAAAAGAGTGATGGCTAGCATTGCCGATGCTAAACAAGCATCATTAAAAGCAATGCTTAATGCTAATAATGTTAAAGAAGATGATTTGATTTTTTTAAATCACTCTCACAACATAGAAGACTTAATCAATAAAAAAACAGACCTGATGTCTGCTTATATATCTAGAGCTCCATATTATTTAGAAAAAAAGGGAGTGCAGTACAATATTTTCAATCCAAAAGACTATGGATTTGATTTATATAGTGACTTTTTATATACAAGCGAACACTTTATGGCCAATAATATTGATACAGCTAAGGCATTCAGAAAGGCCTCTTTAAGAGGATGGCAATATGCGTTTGATAATATAGCTGAAACCGTGGATATCGTATTCGACAAGTATAATGAGCAAAATTTAACTAAAGAAGCACTGCTGTTCGAAGCCCGTGAAGTTAAAAAACTAGCTTATTTAAATACGACAGAAATTGGATCGATCAACGAAAACAAAATAAGAAAAAGCTTCGAACTTTACAAAGTGTTAGGCATTGAAAAAGACGCAATTGATTTTACACAACTTATTTATGATCCTAAAAAACCAACTATATTCCTAACTGAACGTGAAAAAATTTACTTAGAAAAAATACAAAAAATAACCATTTGTATCGACCCTAACTGGTTACCTTACGAAGGATTCGATGATAATGGAAAACATATCGGTATCAATACTGAGTTTCTCGATATTTTTAGAGAACAGCTACCTGTCCCATTAGAAACCGTGAAAACCGATTCTTGGAGTCAATCTGTTGAATTTGCTCAACAAAGGAAATGTGATTTACTTTCTTTAGCAGGCTCAACCCCTGAAAGGAAAAAGTACCTTAACTTTACTTCTCCTTATTTGGTATACCCTCGCGTACTAGTGACCAAAACAAACTCCCCTTTCATTAATAATTTCACACTTTTAGCTAATAAAATAATAGGTGTACCTAAGGGATATGCGCACCAAGAAATTATAAAAAAAGACTACCCTGAAATAATTTTAGTTGAAGTTGACACTATAAAAGACGGTCTTCAAAAAGTCATTGATGGTAGCCTTTATGGATTTATCGGCAGCTTGGATACAGTTGGCTTGTTCTTAGAAAGTGAGTATTTAGGAAAACTTAAAGTCAGTGGAAAATTTGCTCCAGATAGAGAATTGGGAATAGCGGTCAGAAATGATGACCCCTTATTGTTGAATATTTTTGATAAATTAGTAAAAAACTTGTCTCAAGAACAAATTAATAACATTACCGAAAAAAAGACATTAGTCAAATATGTAGAGAAAGTAAATTACGACATATTGTGGTGGAGTTTATTAATAGTGATAGTAATTATTTCCGCTTTTATATATAGGCAACATGTACTAAATAGCTTGAATAAAAAACTCAATAGAAAAGTAGCAGTAAAAACCAAAGCATTACTCTATTTGAACGCAAGTCTTGAGTTAAAAATTCAAGAACGAACAAAAAAAATAGAACACTCAAAAGAACTATTACAGAGTGTAGCCTATAGAGATAGTTTAACTGGGATCTTTAACAGACACTACCTGTTAGAAAAGTCTGATTCGTTTTTTCAGGAGTCTAATTTACTTAATACCCCATTATCTATATTACTAATAGATATTGATTACTTTAAAAAAGTAAACGATGTTTACGGTCATCTAACTGGCGATAGAATATTAAAATATTTTGTAAGCAATATACAAAAAGAATTAAGAGCTGATGATTTATTTGCTCGGTATGGCGGTGAAGAGTTTATATTATTATTGCCAAAAACAAATCTTGATGAAAGTTCAAAAGTTGCTGAAAAACTCAGACGAATTATAGAAAAAAACCCATATAACACAGACACATTAGATACCGTTATCAATATCACCATTAGTATTGGGGCAAGCCAGTATCAACAAGGAGAAACTTTAGAAAAGCTTATCGATAAAGCAGACTCTGCGCTATATCTAGCTAAAGAAGGTGGAAGGAATCAAGTTCAAATAATTGACCAAGAAGAGTCTGATATAAAAAAATAAACTAACAATGTCAGCATTAATAAAAGCTTTATTTTTAAAGTTCATTATCAGCTTAGTTATACTAATCAATCTAAGTAACCTAAATTTCGGATAAGAAGATCGATACAACATCATTATTTTAGACTGTAATAAAAATTGTGTAACTGCTTATTTATAATCCTACTATTTAAAAAACTATCACTGCTTACTGCACAGAAGAGACAGTCGTTTATTTAGCCATTGGCAATATGTAGATAAATCGCAAAACTACAAAATTAAAGTTATAAGTAATAAGGTAAGTAACGATACAGATATTGTGAAACGATGGGCCATTAACAGTAAAGGCATTGCCTATCGTTCTAAAATAGATATTTCGAAAGATTTACGTAATGGTAAATAAATACAATTATTGGCAAATTATCAATCACCTTCCGTAGAACTTCACTTAATTTGTCCAAGTAGAAAATAAGTCACTCCTGCTGTCATCGCATTTAGAGAGCGACTAAGGGAACGACTCAAATAATCAGTTTTAAACAGTACTAAAACAATCATTTTTATAAGTTAATAAACTATCATGAGATATTGAAGGGAACGCTAATTACCAATATCACTATCAATAATTAGAGTACATAAAATATCTGTTAATTTGGTTGTAATGTCGCTTGTTTAAAACGAGAAAATAAAGGTTTCTTCCGCTGGGTTAATACGTTTCCTAATATTACTAACACCAAACCAAGTGTTGAAAGTAATGTCCAATGATAACCTTCAAAAACAGCAGAGGCGCTTAATGCCACAATCGGTGTTAACACTAATATATAAGCAGCATTACTCGCGCCTAAACGGTCAACCAAGATAAGATAAAAAGTAAACCCAAGCACAGAAGCAGGAATAGCGAGATACAATAAACTGCCTATGTATTCAGTGGTCATTGTAAATTCAAAAGGCAGCCCTCGAACTAAAATGATCAATAATAATGCAGCACACCCATAAAGCATCGCATAACTGGTTGCAGTAAAAGGTTGAATATTATTTTTTGTATTACGTATGCTGAGCATATTACCAATTGAAAAACACCAAGTACCTAAAAGAGCAAAGAACAGCCCGTATAAGGTATTCTGTGACCAGTCTGTTTTCAGTAAATCCCCGGTAAATAATAAACTAATGCCGGCTAATCCCAACACCGCACCTAACCAAAAGTTAGCACTGGTTTTAGTTTGATAGAAGAAACGACTATGCACCGCATTAAAAATTGGAGCTGTCGCCATAAAGACAGCCACTAAACCGCTCGGGATATACAAGGTTGCACTGTAAAAGGCTAAAAAATTACAGCAAAATAAACATATACCTTGTAGTGCTAAAAAAGATTGATCTCTTGGTTTTACTGGTTGAAGTTTTCGCCAACACTTTCCAATGATGAACATAATAATCGCAGCAATAGCAAAACGATAAAAAATAGACACTTCCATCGGTACATCGCCATGCTGCCATTTAATCGATATCCACGACAATCCCCAAATAAAAACCATTGATATATAAAGTAATACTGACATCCTTTGCCCTTAATAATAAAACTTATCATTGAATTTCATCATGCAGGATTTAACCAATAAGAAATATCACAATCACATTAAAACTAACACGATATTGCGGTTTTATAATCAATAGCAACGCGTAAAGAAGAGTATAAGTTGAGCTATTTAATATTAGTGTTAGTATTTTCTTATCTATTTTTATAATCACTCCTATAACAACAAGTATTTTATATAGAGGCATTTTGATGCAATGTTGATGAATGACACTAATGTAAGCAGTATTGAGGTGGGTCATATTGAGACAAAAAAAACCCATTTACATGTTGAGACATCCAATACCAGCTTTCAGCAATCAGTTAACAAAATCTGTTTAAGAGAAAGGTCTTTAACGGATGCATTATCATGGGCACATTATCAAAATGAAAATGACCATGTGTATTATATAAATAAAAAGCAACATACCTTAAGTTTATATATGACTGGAGGTTACCAAACACATCGTACTGATATTCGCTCAGGGTTTGGGGCACCAGGTAAATTTTGTTTAATGCCAAAGGATTCAGAAAGTCATTGGCAGCTTGGGCAAACGCAACAGTTCATGCATTTATACTTTAATGATGACTATCTCAAACAACTTGCTTTAAAAGTATTTGATATTGACCCACGCATGTTACAACTACCTGAGTTAACCTTTACCACAGATATCGCTACTGAAGCCTTATTTAGACACTGTATGGCTACGAGTAATTGGCATAGTAAAGATGACCATCTTGCGATGGAACAAATCACCAATACAATATTAGTATCGATGATACAGAACATGGGGATCACTAAGCTAATAGCGCCTATCAAAGGAGGTTTGTCACCTAAGATTACCGCATTAGTTTGTGATTACATGCAAGCTAACTTTCATCGTCAAATTTACCTCAATGAGTTAGCTCAGTTAGCACAATTAAGCGAATATCATTTTTGTAGGATGTTTAAACAAAGCTTAGCCCAAACACCACAAGCATATTTGTTAAGTATTAGAATAGAACAAGTAAAACTAAGACTGCACAATAAATTAGAAAGCATCACTGACATAGCGCTTCAGTGCGGTTTTTCTAATCAAAGTCATATGGGACGATACTTTAAAAAAGTAGTAGGGGTATCACCTCGTCAATATCGAGGTGTGATTAGCAACTAAAAACGGTATGGTCCGAAAACAGTTAAGGATTACTTAATAAAATGGTTTAATAAAATGGCTTAATAAAGTCATTCAATAACGCTGTTTAATAAAGCCATCCCATAAAGCTATTTAATAAATAGCTTTCATTTAAAGCGTAATTATTTTCACTGACATGACAACAATTACGGGTGAATAATGACGCAAAATTAATGAAGATACTCAGCACTATAATAGCCTTTTTTGTAAGCTAAACTGCCCCACAATGCATTCGCTTTTGCTTTATCAATCATTGTTTCTGGCATCTCTTTACTATCCAGTTGCGTAGTTTTAGCATCATAATGAAAGCCCAATGGTGGCTTACTAGGCTGTAAAATAACTACATCATTATTATTGTCCATCCAAGCATAATTTTTATAAAACTGCATCATTGCTCTTAATTTTGTCTTCTCAATATCTTTAGTCATATCATGCCCAATCATAGGCGTTACATTATCAATACCCATCAATGATAATAACGTTGGCGGTAAATCGATTTGACTGGCTAAACGATCATCTTGTTGATAGCCAATACCTCCACCAAAAATAACCGCAGGTATTCTAAAGTGATCAATAGGAACTAATTGATTACCGTATGCTCGTGAATCGTGATCCGCAACAACCACAAATACCGTATTATCCCAGTAGTCTGATGCTTTGGCTTTTTCAATGAACTGTCCCAATTCATAATCAGAATACTTAGCTGCGTTTTCACGTGTCTGTTTTGGTGAGTTATAAGGTGTAATTAACCCATCTGGATAATCAAACGGTGAATGATTTGACGAAGTGAACACTAAACTAAAAAAGGGTTTTCCTGATTTATTAAGCTGTGAAAATTGTTGGTCTGCTTTTTTATATAAATCACCATCACAAGCCCCCCAAGCACCAACAAAATCAGGATTTTCAAACGTAGCAAAATCTTGCATGTCACTAAAACCATTACCCAAGAAGAAGCTTTTCATATTATCAAAATGGCTTTCACCACCATAAATAAATTGCGTATGATAACCTTTGTTTTTTAATAAATCGGCAATCGTAAAAAAGTTGGTTTGGCTTTGTCCTAATTTAACAACCGAACGCGCTGGTGTTGGTGAAAACCCAGTGGTGACTGCTTCAATACCACGTACAGATCGAGTTCCCGTTGCATACATGCGATTAAAGCTCCAACTTTCTTTTATTAATGCATCTAAATTCGGTGTTAGTGGTAATCCTCCTAACCCTCCAACATAACGCGCCCCTAAACTTTCTTGCAATAGAATCACTAAGTTCTTAGGTTTGCCTTTATAGGAAGCTGAACGGTTAACTAAAGTTGGCATTATTTCAGTGTTATTACCATTAAGCGGACTGTTTTCTGAAGAGGAGGATTCAATATGAAATGAACCGACTTTGGTAGACATTGATTCTCTGACGAGACGAATAATGTTAGCTTTGTCCATTTTTCCATAATATTTAAATGCATCATCTTCCGCACTCATCTGCTTAATAGAAAAGAACAGTGAATAGGAAGAGTTTAAGGTTAAATCATTCATTAAAGGGTCTGTTGAGAAGGCAACCATAGCCGGATTCAAAGCACGATGTCCCAATGAAGATCGCGCCCCAATAAAACAAATTGAAACAGCCAGTAAGGCAATCACTGGACGCCAATACCACTTAGGAAAGGTTAATCCTGTCACAGCATACCGGCTAAATGTCCAAGCACCATAAATAGTAGCAATAGAGATAATCGCACCTAACAATAACTCAAGCTTATAACCACTCAATAACATACCGAAAACTTCTTTCGGATAAATTAAATATTCAACAAATAATCGATTAGGACGAACATCGTACTCCATAATAAATGAAGGAGTGACCACTTCCATATAAACAACTAACCATATACCAACAATAATCCAAATTCGTAAAAATGCTGAACAAACTTTTCCAATAGTATTGTTATTTAAAAATAAACTACTCACTAGCGCAGGGATGGCAAGCAGATAACCTAAACTGGCAAGGTCAATACGTAACCCACTTAAAAAAATAGCCATCCATCCATTAACATCATTAATTCGCTCGCTTTGCCATAATGACAAGCTCAACCGAGAAAGCATGAAAATAGATAAACAAATAACAAAGGTGGAAATGATAGGAAATAAAACGCCTAAACGTTTTTTGAGTGAAAACGACATACCATATCCTGAGATGAATGAACTTAACGATAAAGTATCATTACTAGCTTAAGGAACACTGAGAGTAACCTTAAGATTTGCTTAAGATTAATACCAAAAGAATTAATAAGGTGATCATTCTTGCTGGTTAAAATCTCCCCTAACTGCGTTGTGAATTTTGAAGTGAAAACAACTATCTCCTACAACTCACGCCTTATTAGTGTTAATTTTTCCTGCGCAATCTCTGATCACTTATTTAATTCCATTGGTATAATTACTTTATTACAGCAAATAGCCGAGTTATTTTGAATCCATTACAAAGGTAAAACGGGAAGAATGTTAATAAGAAAGCGGCAGGAATGATTAGCAGTAAAACTGCTGCTGTTTTTGTTAAATGTTATTTTTAAACATGAATACAATAAATATTTAAAGCCATCTTAAATATTCACCTTCCTGTAAAAGGAAGATGAATTAACTAAAGTATTAATAGAGATGAAATTGAATTATAGAGGGTGAGCTAAAAAGCCATTTATAAAAGCTATTACAGAAGCTATTTACCAAAAAAGGAGGCTCACATTACAAGCATGTGGAAACCAACACCTGCAATACCAGCACCTAAATATCTTAATAATTGAGCCCCACTTTTTAATTTCAACAGAACAAGACCGATAAAGACACCTGCAATATGTATAATCGCAGTACCAGCAACAAAGCCAAGTGCGTAATACATAGGTTTAGCTAGATAAGGCATTTCTGAACCATGTGCGTGGCCATGAAAAATGGCAAAAATACCAACAAACAACATTGCTAGCAAAGCGGGAAATTTTTTCTCTGATGCAATAGAAAGCCCTAATGCAAGTACTGACAAAATAATACCTAGCTCGACAGAAAATAATTGAATATCTTCCATCCCAAGGATCCCTCCAATCAACATAACGATCACAAAAGTTGCAGGTACTTTCCATATCGCTTTCCCACCCATCTGAGCACTCAAAATCCCCACACTTAACATAGCGAGTAGATGATCAAACCCAAGTACAGGATGACTGAATCCGGACATAAAGCCACCAGCACCATGTACAGTATGTGCGTAAGCTAAATTAGGGAGAACTAACATGATTCCAAGCAGTGTAATTAATACTTTTTTCATTCGATTACCTATGAAGTTTATTGTTATTATTTTTATTACAGATAGTTTTTATTACAAATGGTTTTCATTATTGATATTGCTATCAATAATCATTAAGTTTAACGAAATTAAAAAATTATGCGAGGGGAACTATGATAAAGAAGTACGATAAAGCATCATGATTATGTACTCAGAGAGGTTAATGAAAACATTAACCTCTCTGAGTAGAATAGGATCCTATTTTAGACAGCAATCATATTGTTATCATGAATATTGAAGAAGGCTAATAACCTTGAAGCCCTTAGAATAAAACCCTACTGAAGAATATTAATCAACTTTATTAGATTTTAGTGAGCGTAAAAATAGCCCAAGTCCACCGACAGACAATACCAAAATAACAATAAGATCAAATGAGGTCATAGTACGCATACTGAACCTGACGCTAGCTATAACACCAAAGATTAATGCAGTAAGAGAACCTATAGAAAGGATCCAGCCTAAAATATTTCTAGCATTATAAAAGATAAGACCGATACCAAAAATAAAAGGGATCATCACCATACCGCTAGTGATACCAATACCACCAAAGTTATTGAAACTATAAAGTCGAGATCCAAATCCAAAACTGGACGTCACCGTGATAGCATTAAGTAGCATATAAAAGCCACCACACATCATAATCAAACCAATGAAAAAATTGCCAACACCACCTGAACTTCCACCTGCTCCATTCATCTTATTCCGAACCTTTTATATAATTGAAATAACTAAGTTAATATCATAAAAGTATAACTAATAAAGCACAAAAAGTACTCTGAAACCAATATTAAGTTAATTATTCCTTTGTCTATTATTCACTCTATTCATACTTTTTATTAGCATTTCTATTAACTTAACTTTTCATCAATGACTTTCATTTTTTAGCTCGATTAATGATAGCGCCCCAATTCATCATAAATTATTTTCAAGAAGACTATTGGGAGTACATTAATAAAATGTGGCAGATTAAGCTTTGAAGTGCATTCCAGTTACGGCGGTTAAATATGCATCATGTTGATATGCATTAAGCGTAGTTGGCAATTCAATTTTGTTTTTCTTCTGCATAGCGGCAGTCGTTTGTGGAGAGATTAACGTTACCTCACCCACCGTTGAAAGTTGAATTAGCCCTTCCATTTTAAACGTATTTGCCCCACCAGCAAACCGCCCTGTTTTCCCACGTTTTTTAATAAATATTTTTTCTATCTGATTATCGAGAACAAAAGTATCAATCGCTTCTTTGAAAGATAAGACATCCGCATTAACATCTCCATCACCTAATGAAATTTTCTTTGTTTTTAAGTTCACATGATGAAAGTCTTCACCCTCTGTTTCCAATACCACTAAAATGGCATCACTTGCTTTTAATTCTATGCCGCATATTTTCATAATAATCCTTTGTATAATGTCTAATAACGTCATCGTGCATTTGAATGCCTTACGACGTTCATGATTAAAATATTATGTTAATCACGCTTACTTAGTAACTGCTCTCTTAGTTTTAGGTTTAGTATTCGCACTAGCCTTAGTCGTTTTCTTAAAGCCCGTTGTTTTTCTAGGTGTCGGTTTTCTTTTAGAAAACGACTTTTTAAACCCCGCTGGATTAGCCGGTAAATTAATTAATGCTTGAGGACCATCAGCGATCGCTTTACTGATAATATTCCCGAGCTGATCTTGCAATGGAAATACAAAGCCTTGATAAGTTTGTTCTTTTTGGCTAATGGCATTTAACTGCATTTCCCATAACGCCGTCATATCAGGCAACGTTAAGCTATCTGGCAAGCTTTCAATTAACTTTCGCCCCACTTCAGTTGCTTGAATAGTTTTGCCAATTCTTTGTAAAAATTGACGCTTAAACAATAATTCAATTATCCCTGCTCGGGTGGCTTCTGTTCCTAAACCGTCCGTTTCTTTCAGTATTTTTTTGAGCTCAGGATCTTTTACAAAACGAGCAATATTACTCATAGCCGCCAACAAAGTTGCATCAGTAAAAAAAGCGGGAGGTTGTGTGTTTTTATCCAGCACTTCGCCACGTTCACAATGTAATACTTGGCCTTTTTTGAGCGTTGGTAAAAAGCTTTCAGTTTCTTTTTGTGAGAACAGTATCTTCCAACCATCACTTTGTTTCGATTTTGCTTTGCTGATAAACAAGCCTTGGTTTATTTCTATTTCAGCAATACATTCCGCATAACAATAATCATCATAAAACTGACAAAGGTACTGACGCGCAATTAATTGATAAATATTCTTTGAAACCAAGTCTAATGTGTTGGTAGATTTTTTTGTATCCGTAGGAATAATCGCATGATGTGCATCGACTTTACTGTCATTCCATGCACGCCCTTTGATTGATAAATTAGCACCTTGCACCGCTTCTTTCATTGCACTGTCGTTATTCTCAATTGCTTGAGTAACATACTTCGCTTGTTGATGATGATTACGCGGTAAATAACGCGAATCTGAACGCGGATAAGTGATTAGTTTATGCCTTTCATAAAGCCCCTGTGCAGCATCTAACACTTGCTGTGCGCTATAACCAAAACGCTTTGCGGCATCAATTTGTAAACTAGATAAATTATAAGGTAATGGTGCGACCTGTTTTTTATTTTTATTAATGAAGCTTTTAACTGTAGCGGGTTGATTAGTAATACGTGCCGCTACGTTTTCTGCCAACCCCTTTACTAATACACGCCCCTCTGAATCTTGATAAGGTGCACAAGCATCACTTGGTTGCCACTTAGCTGTAAAATTAGGTTCATTTTTATGTTGATTCATAGCCTGGCAATGCGCGAGTACTTCATAAAAGGGTTTACTAACAAACTGCTCAATTTCTTTATCACGCCTTGCTACTATGCCCAATAACGGTGTTTGTACTCGACCAACCGATATCACTCCTTTGTAGCCAGATTTTTGTGCAAGTAAGGTATAAGCGCGCGTTAAATTTAAACCATATAACCAATCTGCACGGGTTCTCGCTAAAGCTGACGTTGAAAGAGGAATAAAATCTTGATTTGAACGCAATTGCTGTAGCGAACGTTTGACTGCATTAACCGTTAAATCGCTAATTAAACAACGTTCTACTTGCTTTAGTTTATTGCCTTTTACACCACTAAAATGAATTACTTCGTCGACTAAAAGTTGTCCTTCTCTATCTGGGTCACCCACATGCACTAATTGATCGGCTTGTTTAATTAGCTTTTTTAAAATACTTAATTGTTTACTTGTGGTTGCAACAGACTTTAATTTCCATTTTTCAGGAATAATTGGAAGGTGTTCAAATTTCCATTGCTTAAAACTAGGATCGTAAGCTTCAGGATCAACCTGTGTTAGTAAGTGCCCAATACACCAACTAACAACATCACCGTTACCTGCATAGATGCATCCATCAGCTTTACGATGTGGTTTTGGCAGTGCATCTGCAACTGCACGACCTAAGCTTGGTTTTTCAGCAATATATAATTTCAACGAACACTCCAACTGTTTTTATAAACAGTATTTTATATGGTGTAATAATTCAAGTTTTAGACGTCTTTATTTGCAACTAGTTTTACTATTGTTTGACTAATCACCAATGATTCTTAAAATGCCCCTTAATATTTAGGATATATCACTCGCATAAATTAACCTGTATAACTTATTTTATATAAGCTTATTCGGAATTAGTTAATTAGCATGACCTCATAGGAATTGAGATATGAAAATGTCAAACAAGATAACATCATCATTATGTTTCAGCGCAGCGTTATTAGTGTCAGCCTGCGGCTCCGAGGAAAACACTGAAAAGCAAATAAGCGAGCCAATGGCGATTGATTTACAAGAAGAAGCAGTACAAACAAGCGAAGCTAAACCGACATTATTAGAAAGAGCAAAAATAGCCGCTTCTGCAGCGAGAAAAACAGATCCCACTAAGTCTTGGGATGCTGTAGGTAAATCCAGCGAAGAAATTTGGGAAAAAAGTAAAAAGACCAGTCAAGATATTTTAACGTTAGGCACAGAGTCGAGTAAAGAAGCTTTACAGAAAAGTAAAGAAATAAGCCAAGAGATCTGGGAAGGTAGTAAAGAAGCAAGTACAGCGCTTTGGGAGAATGGTAAAGACTCTAGTGAAGAAGTCTGGAATGAGAGTAAAGAGACAACTAAAGAGCTTTGGGATAACGGAAAAGAATCTAGTAATGAGCTTTGGAAAGACGGCAAAGAAAACAGTACAAAGCTTTGGGATGAACATATACAAAAACTAGAAAAATTGTTTGATAACAATGATGATAATGATGAAAGCGCTGAAAATGATGCCTTTAATAAAGCCAATGAAGCATTTGAGGCCGATGAGATTTAATGCTGTTTATTTGAAAAGTTCGGAGCACTTATTTTATTTAAAAACTAAATTAAAGGCTGTGTTTAGAGATTGTATTTAGCAGCTATATTTAGAAGAAGTATTTAGAGACTATATTTAGAATAAATATCTAGAGGAAAGATTTAAAGCTATATCAGTAATTTAGCCAATACGATAAATAACCTACCACTGTTGTTAGGTTAATAAGGCTCATAAAATAAAACCACCGGCGAAAACTTACTTTGGTAGTTTTGTGATTAAAGACGATTTGACCTAATATACTCGCAGGCCAACCAGATAATAATGCTAAACAATAGAAGTGTTTTTCAGGTGTTCTTTGCCAACATTTAATCGCGGCAAGTTTATCCATACCGTAAAAGATAAAACTTAATAAATTAGTAATAACTAATAGATATAGTGTCCACACAGGTAGCCACTGTATTGACTGATAGTAAAAAATAAAAGCGATATAAGCTGTAGAAATTAGTAGTAATAAAAGGTTTTTCATTTTATTTACTTTGCCTTTAACGCTTTTAAAAGGGCTATTATTTCAATTTAGAAACCATTGCTAATAATGCAGCTTTGATTTCTACACTGACAACTTGACTAGTAACAATATCAAAGTTATCAAAAAAGTTAGGTACTGATAAAGACCCTTTTACATCTGCAGCAAAGTAAGTCGCAGAGCCAATAGCGGAAGCTAACACAGAAGACGCTCCCCCAGGCCCTGGTGAAGTAGCCAACATTAGCACTGGTTTGTCTTGATATACTTTCATATCAATTCGAGAAGTCCAATCAAACAGGTTTTTATAAGCAGCTGTATAAGAGCCATTATGCTCTGCAAAAGAGATGATAAGAACGTCAGCTTCAGTGATCTTGTCATAGAAATCTTGTGCTTGCTTTGGTTTGCCTAACTGCACTTCTCGTTGAATGCTATAAATAGGCATTTCGAAGTCGTTAATATTTAATAACTCAATATCAGCATTAGGGATTAGGTGTGCAGTGTAATCGACTAATTTATGGTTGATAGAATTTTCTGAGTTACTAGCTGCAAATGCGAGTACTTTCATGCTGAGCTCCTTATTTTCCCTATAGTTCTAAATAGTTGAACCACTTACTAACTAGTTAGACAACTTATCAAATAGTACCAAGGTATCAATATAACTTAATGAATAACTAATACCAATCTAAGTCATTATCTAGTCATTTATGCTTGTTAAAATGAATCTTAGCTTCGTTGTTGATTTTGTAACGAGAATAACTCGTTACTGCAATCAACGCCTTGCTATTATGCATTTTCCCTAACGCCTAAATAGACCATTTACTTATCTAGATTAGTATAATTTTATCTGTCATTACAATCTTTTCAGTGTAACAAAATCGTCATAATATAATGACTATGTTACTACTATGTTATTGTAAATCAATGTTAATGATATGTTTGTAAACGAATTAATTATTCGATTTTTTATATTAAATGTTAGAAAGTATAACGTTAACTTCCTTTTATTCTACCTGTTTTAATGCCCGACATTAGATCATATCGAACTGATAATTGGTATCATTATTGAAGGTTAATAGTAAATTTAACGATCCAATTAACAGTATATAAAAAAATATATGAATTCATTCAAATATCTAACTTCTTACCTTTTGAAGATTGTCTGCTTATTTACTTTGTCACACCACATTCTTATTACATTAAACAATAGATGAAAAAAAAGGCTGATATTTCTATCAACCTTTTTAATAACAAATAAAATATCTATATCTGATGTAATTTTATCAAGGCAATAAACAAAGGCATCATATTTTGATACGCCTAATTACAAAGTAAATAGAATTTACTAGTCTAAATTTTTAACTATCGAGGTAATCTAAATCGTCGTAATCATCACCTAATAAATCTTTTAAACGTCTTCTTTCTTTAATTTCTTCAATGCTACGGCGAACTCGGCCTCTTTTTCTATCATTCATTAATGCTTGTTTCTTTTTCGTAGAAGAGTCATCTTCATCCCAATTGTCTTCTTCAGAAAAAAATTCCACATCTTGTATATCGTCGTCTTCAGTTTGTAGAGAGTTTGTGTTGGTATTTGTCATTTTAATTCTCCAATCATGACAGTATTGCTAAGCTGTTTATCAGCTTTTTATAACTACAAAAACATTGTTTTTAACATGTAAAGTATGGGAGGTTTTAATCTTTAATTAAATAAAAAACCATACCCTCTCTTTTTAACTCATTATTCAAAAAATTCAATAAAAATATTCAATAAAAATTAAGTTAAAATTAAAATTCTATAAAATATGAGATTAAAGCGTTATTTTATTGATAATTTCGGACATGCATTATTCATTTTAGCCACTCTATTTGAGTCCTTAGTTTAATGCTCCGACCTGTTTACATAGATAATATACAAAGGACTAATAAGCAGTTACATTAGCTAACTAATTTCGATAATTATAAAAGGGTGAATATGCAGTTTTCAACTTTAGGCAGTAGTGACGAATCCGTTTCTCGTGTTTGTTTAGGCAGTATGACTTGGGGATTACAAAACAACCAGCAAGATGCCGACCAACAAATTGCCTACGCATTAGCGCAAGATATTAACTTTATTGATACTGCTGAAATGTATGCAGTGCCGCCTTCTGCAGAGACTTACGGTAAAACAGAGTCTATTATTGGCCACTATTTAAAAAACAATAGTAGTCAACGTAAAGACATCATATTAGCGTCTAAAATTGCAGGTCCAGGTTTACCTTGGGTAAGGGAAGGAGGTCCTATTACAGGCGATACTGTTATCAGTTCAGTAGAGGCCTCTTTAAAGCGATTACAGACAGATTATATCGACCTTTATCAATTGCATTGGCCAAATCGTCAAACGCCTCATTTTGGTCGTAATGCACCAAATCATTTTAAATTTTCTGATAGTGATAGCGCAGAACAAACTGAATCGATGTTAGATATTTTACAAGGTTTAGAAAAATGTGTGAAAGCAGGAAAAATCCGCCACTGTGGATTGTCTGACGATACCCCATGGGGCATTAATAGCTTCTTAAAACTCAGCGAACAACATAACCTACCGCGCATGGTCTCTATTCAAAATGAATTTAGTTTATTACACGCAAAAGATTGGCCATATTTAATTGAAAATTGTGTGCATGAAAATATCGCTTATTTACCTTGGTCACCACTAGCAACAGGTATGTTGAGTGGTAAGTACCTTAATGGTGCACGTCCTGAAGGGAGTCGCTGGACACTTCAACAGCGCAATGGTTTATATAGAGATACTGAAACGAGTGAAGCAGCAATAAAAGCTTATCAAGAAATTGCAATGGCTAATGGCATCACTACTGCAGAGTTAGCATTGAAATGGTGTGACCAAGTTGATGGTGTGACTTCGACTATTATTGGTGCGACAACAATGGCACAGTTGAAAGAAAATATTAATGCCTTTAAAGATCCACTATCAGAGCAAGCTTTATCAGATATTAGTGCGGTAATAAAATTATACCCAGCACCTTATTAATAAGACGTTAATCGTGATTTAGCTGAAGAATATCAAAAGCCGATGTCTGTAAAACATCGGCTTTTTTGTATCCACTAAAGAAGATATATTCATTAGAACAATGACATTTGATCTGACGTAATAAGATTAAAATCTTTGCCTAAAACAGGTAAAATAGCTTCTGCAATGGGCTTTAACTGCTTATCAATATATTGCTGATAATCAATGTCAGAATGACAATATTCCTGTGGTTCTGGGCCATTGACCGTTAATAAGTAACCAATACGACCGTTTCGTTGATAACGTAAAGGTAAACCTAATGCAGCATTCTGTTGATCAGCTAAACGCGCGGCCCGAACCTGAGGAGGAACATTTTTCACATAATCGGCTAAAGGTCGACGTAAGCGTTTGTGATAAACCAATTTATCGTCTAACAATCCTTGTTTTAATTGTTCGATAGTGTCGGTGATATATTCATCCACTGGCATTTCTGCAAAGACTTTTTGATATAAGGTTTTTTGAAAGGTTTGCGCCAATTCAGTCCAATCTGAACGTACCGTTTCTAACCCTTTAAACACCATCTTTTCACCAGACTCTGTCGCAGTTAATCCTGCATAACGTTTTTTAGAACCCGTATCTTGCCCACGTAACGTTGGCATAAAAAACTTAGAAAATGCCGTTTCGAATTCAATTTCTAAGAAGCAATCTAAATCAAACTCATCCCGCAATAGGGCTTCCCAATGCTGATTGATATCAATTGCTAACTGTTTCCCTATTTCATTTGCTTGCTGTAGATTTTTACAGTCTTTTAAATAAACAAAAGTAGAGTCGGTATCGCCATAAATAACTTGCTGCCCTTTGCTTTCAATAAAACGCGCAGTTTGTTGCATAATTTGATGACCGCGTAAGGTGATCGAACTCGCCAATCGCGTATCATGGAATCGACAACCTGCAGAGCCTAATACCCCATACATACTGTTCATTATAATTTTGATTGCGTGTTGGAAAGCGTTATTTTTTTCTTTCTTTGCCTGTTCTCGTGCACTCGTTAAGGTATTTATAATACCCGGTAAGTGATGTTCTGTACGGCTAAATCGAGCCCCTCTAAAACCAGGAATGGTTTTATCTTCAGCTTCTAGCAACCCTTCCACCATGCCTAATGGGTCAATTTTGAAGCTGCGAATAATATTCGGATACAAAGACTTAAAATCCAGCACTAATACCCATTCATATAAACCAGGAATGGAGTCCATCACAAACCCACCAGGTGAATGCTGTGCTTGCACATCTCCTAAGTTAGGGGCAATGTAACCACTACGGTGTAATAAAGGTAAGTATAAGTTAATAAATGCAGCCACTGAGGCACCGCGTCTTTCTAACATCAACCCAGTTAACCTAGCGCGTTGAATCGTGTATTCTGCTAATTGCTTATCTTCAAAAATACGCTCGACTAACAAACAATCTTGTAGATTATAACGAGCGAGTGTTAACGGTTCTTGTTCAAATTGACGTTTTATTTCCAAGCCTTTATCGCTATTAGTCGCAATTAATTTACCTTCACCAAATAAGCTTTGACTCACAAACTCCAAGCTATAGCTTTCAAAATGTAAACTCGCGTTTTTTAAGGCATCAATACCATCTAACACAACTCGACCGTTTAATATGACCGAACCAGATTCAGGATCATCTCGATGTGTTAGCCATTTTAATGCGCTACCGTCACGACCAATAGTTAAAGGTACATTTAATAGTTGTGCTCGTTTTGCTAATAAACGCATATCAAAATTAGCCACAGCCCAGCCAATAATGGCATCGGGATCATAGCGTTCAAACCAGATAATTAATTGTGATAATAATGCCCGTTCATCTTTAACCCAGATAATATTGATATCGGTCGCGGCTTGCGGTTTACCAATCATCAAGACGGTATGATGCGCTTGTTTTTTCTGCCCAACATTACCCATGCTTAATGCAATACTATACAACTCACTTTGCGGACTACATTCGACGTCCAATGACACCATTTTTAATGTCACATTCGCTTGTATGACATCAGGATCGGTTTCACTCGCAATCGTTGCATGCTGACACGACCAATAGCTGCCTAACCAATCTATCTGTCCTGACACTTTCACTAAACCATATATAAACCGCTCCATTAAGTAACGATCGCTTAGTTTAATATCACCTTCATAAGTCGCAATGCTTTGCTGCATTAATGCTAACTGACACCATTTATGTAACTGTTGCTTAAAGGTATAAACAGCACAAACTTTTTGACCATTAAAGGTTTTAATATCAAGTGGACGGATAAAATTAGGCTGGCAATTTTCTTGTTTCCAAATGGTTTCTGCTTGCTCAAGTTGATCTTGTTCAATTAAGAAAACATAACGCTGCTGTGGAATAACAAGTCGACAAGGTCCGCGTTCAGTACTTAACCAAAAAACAAGATCTACGCCATTCGCAGTCTCAATTTGCTGACGCGATAAAATCAAACCAGATAGGGAAGTAATAGAAGATTCATTCATAAGGTGCATCATAAAGTAGTTTATTAGAAAAGGTCATTATTTATGAGAATAAACGATAACTTAATGAGGTTAATTTTTTGATGGTAAAGAGTTAATGGCAAACATACATATTAAGATAAACACTGAAAAGATGAAGGTTAAGTGTTAGATTCAAAAATAAGTAAGGAGCACGAATGCCCCCTTACTTTTACAACCTACATTAACGACAATGCATTATGCTCGATGACGCGGCAATACTAGGTTAAGTAAAATAGCCACTATCCCACAAAGGCTGACACCTTGTAAGCTAAATGAACCAATCCCTAAAGCCATTCCACCAATACCAAACACCAAGGTAACCGATACAATACACATATTACGTGGTTGCGATAAATCAACTCGATGACGGATCATCGTATTTAAACCCACAGAGGCAATCGTACCAAATAACAACATCATGATACCGCCCATTACCGCACCAGGAATCGTTTGTAATACCGCACCAAACTTACCAACAAAGGCAAGTAGAATAGCAATAACCGCCGCCCACATCATAATTTTAGGATTAAAGTTACGCGTCAACATAACCGCGCCAGTTACTTCAGAGTAAGTTGTATTAGGTGGACCACCAAACAATGATGCAGCACTAGTCGCAATACCATCACCAAATAAGGTGCGATGTAACCCAGGTTTCTTCAGGTAGTTTTTACCCGTGACATTACTGATGGCAAGAATATCACCAACATGCTCTACGGCAGGTGCAATAGCAACAGGAATCATAAATAACACGGCATGCCAATTCCATTCAGGTGCAACAAATTGTGGAACACTTAACCATGCTGCATTAGATATCACAGTGAAATCTAAAATACCAAAAAACAGCGATAACAAGTAACCAACAATCACACCACAAAAAATAGGCACTAGTTTAAAAATACCTTTTGCCAATGTCGAGACGATCAAGGTAGTAATTAAAGACGCAAAAGAGATGATCATAGCGGTATTTTGATCAATCAAAACCATGCTTGCATCACCGGTTTTACCCAATGCCATATTCACAGCAACAGGGGCTAAACCAAGGCCAATCACCATGATCACTGGCCCGACAACAACAGGCGGTAATAAACGATGAATAAATTCAACACCCTTAAGTTTTACAGCGAAAGACATCAGCATGTAAACAACACCCGCGGCAAATAAACCAGACATAGTGGCTGGAATACCCCACGTTTGAACGCCATAAGCAATCGGTGCAATAAAAGCAAAAGAAGAGGCTAAGAAGATAGGTACTTGACCTTTGGTCACTAGATGAAACAACAACGTCCCAATACCAGCAGTAAATAGAGCAACATTAGGATCTAAACCCGTGATCAAAGGCATTAATACCAATGCACCAAAGGCAACAAATAACATTTGAGAACCCGCTAGTAATTGCTGAAATACATTAAGGTTGGCAGTAATATCGTGTTCAGGTTGTTTGGATTGTTCTTCTGAGGCGATGTCAGACATGAATAATTCCCTTTAATAATTTGCAGTTAAAAGTTTTCTTTGAGCACGTAGACTGAAACATTCTGTTAAATAAACATGCTCAATATTTTGATAAGGCGATGAATTACCTTATTGATTACCTTTAGTACTTATTGCTTAGCACTAATTATCAGTTTTTTATACGGCCTATTTAGTACCAAATATTTTATCGCCAGCATCACCTAAACCCGGAACGATGTAACCACTTTCATTCAGGTGAGAATCAATAGAAGCTGTATAGACTTCAATATCAGGGTGTAATGCTTCTAATGCTTTTAAACCTTCTGGTGCAGCCACTAAAATTAAGACTTTAATATTAGTACAACCACTTTCTTTGATAAGGTCTAATGTTGAAATCATTGAACCGCCCGTTGCTAGCATTGGGTCTACCACTAACGCTAAACGTTGATCAATTTGACTCACTAATTTTTGGAAATAAGGAACAGGCTCTAGCGTTTCTTCATCACGGTAGATACCAACAACACTTACTTTTGCACTTGGAATATAATCTAAAACGCCATCCATCATGCCTAAACCCGCACGTAAAATAGGCACTACCGTTACTTTTTTACCTGCAATTTGTTGAACTTCTAACTCTCCTTCCCAACCTTGGATTGTGACAGGCTCTAGCTCTAAATCTTTAGTTGCTTCGTAGGTTAATAAGCTCGCAACTTCACGCGCTAACTCACGAAAACGTTTGGTACTAATATCCGCTTCACGTAATAAACCTAATTTATGTTGGATCAGGGGATGTTTTACTTCAACTACTTTCATGATAACTCTCCAAATGGGTAAAATTTAAAATCGGCTGATAATAACAATATAAAATGAATCAAATTATGTGCTGCATCATTATAAATTGAAAACGTACTTTTTTGTTAAAATTAGTTAATTTTTAAAGCAAAAAGGCCAAGAATTTCTTCTTAGCCTTTTGATTTAAAATCATTTCAACATTTCAACATTCTAAATGTGCACTTCAATGAGCGTTCCAGAATATAAAAAATAGTGCAATGAATACCGTAAAAAATAATATAAAACCTAGTTATTATTTAAGTTAGTCGCACCAATTTTATGAATCGCGACATCTGCACCATTAAATTCATCTTCTTCACTAAGGCGAACAGGCATAATGGCATTAATAACCTTATAAACAATAAAGCCACCAACAACCGCAAACAATACACCTGCGATAGAACCAACCAATTGACTCATAAAGGTCACGCCACCTAAACCACCGAAGCTTTCTAGCCCGAAGATACCTGCAGCAACACCGCCCCATAAACCACAAAGTCCATGCAATGGCCATACCCCTAACACATCATCAAAGCTAGCAAATTTATTTTGTACGTAGGTAAATACCCAAACAAATAATCCACCAGCGACTAAGCCTGTCATTAAAGCACCAATAGGATGCATTAAATCAGAACCAGCACAAACAGCGACTAAACCTGCTAACGGTCCATTATGAATGAAACCAGGATCTTTTTTACCAATCACGAGAGAACTAATAATACCGCCAACCATTGCCATTAAAGAGTTCATCGCAACTAATCCGCTAATGCCTTCAATTGCTTGTGCAGACATCACATTAAAACCAAACCAACCGATAGACAATATCCATGCGCCTAAAGCAAGTAATGGGATATTCGATGGTGCAAAAGCAACCACTTTACCGTTACGGTAACGACCATTACGACTACCTAAAACAATAATCGCAGCAAAAGCAATCCAACCACCCACTGCATGCACAACAATAGAGCCTGCAAAATCATGGAAGGCAGCACCAAAGTTAGCTTCTAACCAATCTTGGAATCCATAGTTACCATTCCAGATAAGACCTTCAAAGAAAGGGTAAACAAGACCAACACATAATGCAGCGGCAATTAACATCGGATTAAATTTAGCGCGTTCAGCAACACCTCCAGAAATAATCGCAGGAATAGCAGCCGCAAAAGTCATTAAAAAGAAAAATTTAACTAGCTCATAACCATTATTTTCAGCGAGTACTGCTGCGCCATCAAAAAACGTTACGCCATATGCTAACCAATAACCGAAGAAGAAATAAACTAAAGCAGACACACCAAAGTCGGACATAATTTTAACTAATGCATTAACTTGGTTTTTGTGACGAACGGTACCGACTTCTAAAAAAGCAAAGCCTGCGTGCATGGCAAAAACCATGATTGCACCTAGTAATATAAATAATGTATCTGCACTACTGATTAATGCTGTTACGTGATTTTGCACTGACTCCATAAATTCCCTCTCAAAAGTCCTTAAAAAAAATTGTGCAGAACCATAACTTATCGGCCCCCTACTTAACATAGTTTTATATCGTTTTATGTGGTTTATTTGATTCAAAATCAACAATCGAAAGAAAAATGTTATTAAGTACAATGTGATGGTTTGTTCTTTTTAGAAAAACAAGATATTTACTTAAGTTAATTCAGGTTAAATAAAAAATATCAATGTACTTATGAGGTTCCTATATTGATTAATTTCAATTGATAATGAAAATTACTCAAGGCACTGTACTTGTTTATATAAAATGCCTTACGTATAGTCCTATTTAATATTTATGCACTTTTAAACTTCTAGTTTTTAACACTTTGGTCGTTATAGGACTCTACTTGCTTTGCTAAATAATCCATTACTTAATAACGACAGAAAGAAGTCAGAAAATATAGCATCTTTACCATGCTTTATAGGCTGTAAGCCTGCATCACTTAAATTAAGCAATTTAGCTTGGTCTCCCTATCGACATACTCCTTTATTGCATCCTATCAGTATGACTGTTAAAGCTGCTGAATTCGTAGCGGTAGTAGGTCCAAATGGGTCAGGTAAAACAAGTTTATTACGTTGCTTATATCGTGTGAATAAACCTTCTTCAGGTCAAGTATTAATGGATGGGAAAGATATTTGGTCATTACCTGCCCGCAGCTGTGCTCAGCGTATTGCAACGGTATTACAAGATACAGGGGCAGAATTTGGTTTGAGTGTATTTGAAATGGTTGAAATTGGGCTAACGCCTAAATCAACTAGTTGGAAACGAACTGCTGCTGATAGTGAAGCAATTAAAGATGCATTAGCATTATTGGATGTATCTCACCTTATGGAGCGTAACTTCAGTTCTTTATCCGGTGGCGAGCGACAACGCGTCATGATTGCTCGTGCTTTGGTGCAAGGCCCCGATATACTTATTCTCGACGAGCCTACCAATCATTTAGATATACGTCACCAACTTGAAGTGCTCGAACTACTAGCAACACTACCTTGCACGGTTATTGTATCTTTACATGATCTGTCGTTGGCAGCTGCTTATGCAGATCGTGTACTGATGATGAAAGATGGGCAGATGCAAGCCTATTCAGCAGCATATGAAGCCTTTACAGAACAGCAGATTGAACATGTGTTCGAAGTAAAAACTATTATAGATAGACATCCAATAACACATCGTCCGCGATTTTCTTTTTATACGGATAACCAACAGGATTAACTAAGCATGAATCACGTCAGTGCCCCATTTAATAAATATACAGCCATTATATTAACAAGCTTATTAGCCAATACCGTATATGCAACGCAGAGCGAGACACAGCATTACCCTATTAATGTAGAAAGCTGCGATCGTATTGTCACTTTTGATCACAAGCCAAAAGCAGCTGTTTCAAATGACGTTAATTTAACAGAAATGATGTTAGCACTTAATTTACAAGACAATATGGTAGGTGTAACAGGCATTTCAGGTTGGAAAACACTGGATCCTATTTTACGTGCAGGCATCGGTGAATTACCAGAGCTTTCACCTAAATACCCAAGCAAAGAAGTCTTACTAGGTGCAGATACCGATTTTTATTTTGCAGGTTGGAACTATGGTATGCAAGTTGGTGGAGGTGTCACTCCTGATACATTAGCACCATTAGGTATTAAGGTTTATGAATTAAGTGAAAGCTGCGTTCATATTATGAAAAAACCTAAAGTTTCAATGGATGATCTTTATAATGATCTGATAAATTTAGGTCGTATCTTTAATGTTGAAAAACGAGCCAATAAATTAGTGGCTAGTTATAAAAAAGAATTAACAGATTTCCAAACTAGCTTGTCTCCACTTGAACACCCAACTAAAGTTTTTGTCTATGATTCAGGTGAAGAACAACCTTTTACAGCAGGAATGTTCGGTATGCCGACAGCATTAATTGAAGCAGCTGGCGGTAAAAACATTATTGATGATGTACAAAAAAGCTGGATACAAGTCGGTTGGGAATCAGTAATAGACCGCGCGCCTGAAGTTATTGTGATTGTTAACTATGGGGATGTCACTGCACAGCAAAAAATTGACTTTTTACGTAGTCATCCAGGGCTAAAGGATATTCCAGCAGTAAAGAATAATCACTTTGTCATTTTAGAATATGTTGAAGCCACGCCAGGACCACGTAATATCCAAGCGATTAAACGTTTAGCTAATGCCTTTAGAAAAAAATAATGCAGAAAATAACTGTTCCCAAAAGACTAAGCCTTTCAAATATGCCTTTAGGCTTACTATTAATAATGATGACTGCATTACTTATTATTTCCATGGGTATTGCCATTGGTGTTGGTTCTGTACCCATATCACAATCCACTGTGTGGGGAGTCATAGCTCATAAGCTACCTTTCTCCAATACCTTGCCCAATTGGTCTATAGGACGTGAAAATATTGTGTGGGCAGTCCGTTTCCCTCGTACTATTTTAGCAGCCATTGTAGGAGCGACGCTTGCTTTGGTTGGTGCGGCCTTACAATCGATCACACGTAACCCACTTGCTGATCCTCATTTGCTAGGAATTTCCTCGGGTGCTGCCTTAGGAGCGATTATTGCTTTGCTACACACTGGTATGATTTTAGGATTGGTAACCGTGCCTGTATTCGCCTTTATTGGAGCTTTATTTGCTATGTTTCTAGTATTAGGCGTGGCTAATTTCTCTATGGCTAATAGTGCAGGTAGATTAGTGCTTGCAGGCGTAGCGGTCGCATTTGTACTCACTGCATTAGGTAACTTATTTATTTTCATGGGAGATCATCGCGCATCACATACCGTCATATTCTGGATGTTGGGTGGATTAGGGTTAGCACAATGGAATCAACTTTGGTTTCCATTTATTACTTTATTACTAGGGGCAAGCTACCTTATTTATAAAGCAAGATACCTAAATGCCATGATGCTAGGCGATGAGACTGCCAGCACATTAGGTGTACCTGTACAACGCTTCCGCTTAATTGTTATTGTAGTGTGTGCACTGCTAACAGGTGCCGCTGTTGCTTTCTCAGGTGTAATCGGTTTTGTAGGGTTAATGGTGCCTCATATTGTGCGTTTGTTAGTGGGTGGAGACTACCGTAAAATTTTACCATTATCGGCTTTGCTAGGCGCATTATTTTTAGTTTTTGCAGACATAGTGGCAAGAATTATTATTCCACCAGAAGATATGCCAATAGGTATTTTAACGGGCTTAGCAGGCGGCATCGCTTTTGTCTTCTTAATGCGACAACGTCGTAATATGGCTTTTTAAAGTTGGTAAATTTTAAGGAAAATATTTACGGATATAATATCGTTCATAAGACGATGGCATGTAGCCCGTTTACTAATAATAAGCTGCTTAATTACTATTGATTAATACCAATAAACAACACTTCTTGCTGTTTAAGTTCATTATCATCAACACCTTTCAAGCCAATAAACAATCTATTAATTTAATTAATAGATTGTTCATTTTTTATTCTTTCACGTATTTCTTTCGGTGAGTATGGAGGAAACTCAACTCCCTTACTGATTAAGAGCTCTTTTGTTTTGATAGCCCAACCATAAGCTTCAAATTTAGGGCTAAGAAGATTTCTAGATAGTTTTTTGTTTATTCGATTAGCAATCGTCGCACCTACTTTATTAGGATAATGATAATCAGCACCTAGCTCAATTAATCTAAAAGTAATTTCAAATTTATTGAGTGAAGTTAAATATAAAGCTGAATTATCATTAGTTTTATTAGTTAAATTCAAATCCGCACCAGCCTCTAATAACATATTGATGTGGTTCCAGTTATCATGTCCAATTGCTCTAAAGATAACAGGGTAAGCATTATGATCAACAGCGTTTGCGTTTCCACCATATTTAAGCAGTAATTCTAAAACCTTATCGTTACCATCTCCAACAATATAAGCAATAGGATGGTCATTATTACCGGAAATAAAATTAGGATCAGCACCAAGTTGTAATGCCAGTTCAATAGCATTTAAGTCTTTATTGATAATCAAGAAAAAAAGAGGAGTAATACCTGCTTTGCCATAACTATTTAAATTAGAGCCATTTTGAATAAGCTGTTCAGATGTAAACTTATCACCCTTTTCGATTTCATTGAGTAGTAAAGTCATATTACTATCAAAATAGTTATTTTTTTTAATTTTACCTCCAAAACTACATGCACTTGTTAAACACAGACTTATAATTAATAAAGATCTATTAAAATATTTAAGCTTTGTTAATAATTTTTCTTTAACATCCATTGTAATTATTCCCATAAGTTTCAACCACTTTAATACATTTATTTTATTATGCTTCAATCTCTACAATAGCGATATCTGCATCTGTAGTAGGTTAAGCCATGCCTCTCTATGAGATCAAATACTGCCCTAGGGAAAGGTTAGTAGATTCAACCTTGAAGTGCATAACCACTAAGCAAAAAACACTCAATAAGTAGGTCTTTAAATATTTTATCCCCTCAATTAAGCTGAACCATTGATACACACGATCCTTTCACAGTAGAACAACCTATTGATTTACCAACAAAGCTAAAGGGGAATCTTTTTTTGTTAGTCTGTTGAACTGTTCCTGAATTTTAGGAGAAAAGCCTATTCAATGAATAGACTTTTAAATGCAACACCTCTTGCTGTGCTGAACCAGCGACACACGCTATGCATTAAAAATAGGACAGTCTGTTGAACTACTCCTGAATTTTAGCCCACTCATATGAGTAGACTTTTAAATGTGGCTCCTCTTGCTGGGCTTGAACCAGCGACACACGCTATACCTTCAAAAGAGGACAGTCCGTTGCTCTACCAACTGAGCTAAAGAGGAATTGTTCTTTTTGCTAATGTATCAGGGAAATCATAAATTTTAGGCAAAAAAAATCCTGAACAATAATGTTCAGGATTTTTAATGTGGCTCCTCTTGCTGGGCTTGAACCAGCGACACACGCTATACCTTCAAAAGAGGACAGTCCGTTGCTCTACCAACTGAGCTAAAGAGGAATTGTTCTTTTTGCTAATGTATCAGGGAGATCATAAATTTTAGGCAAAAAAAATCCTGAACAATAATGTTCAGGATTTTTAATGTGGCTCCTCTTGCTGGGCTTGAACCAGCGACACACGCTATACCTTCAAAAGAGGACAGTCCGTTGCTCTACCAACTGAGCTAAAGAGGAATTGTTCTTTTTGCTAATGTATCAGGGAGATCATAAATTTTAGGCAAAAAAAATCCTGAACAATAATGTTCAGGATTTTTAATGTGGCTCCTCTTGCTGGGCTTGAACCAGCGACACACGGATTAACAGTCCGTTGCTCTACCAACTGAGCTAAAGAGGAATTAACTTTTTAAGTCACCAAGTTTAACAACATGTAGACTTGTTAAACTCAAAGGTTTAACTAAATGTGGCTCCTCTTGCTGGGCTTGAACCAGCGACACACGGATTAACAGTCCGTTGCTCTACCAACTGAGCTAAAGAGGAATTAACTTTTTAAGTCACCAAGTTTAACAACTTGTAGACTTGTTAAACTCAAAGGTTTAACTAAATGTGGCTCCTCTTGCTGGGCTTGAACCAGCGACACACGGATTAACAGTCCGTTGCTCTACCAACTGAGCTAAAGAGGAATTATAAACTTCTCACTATTAAATCTAAATTAACAGTGTCTCTATTGCTCTATCAACCGAGCTAAAGAGGAATTGTTCTTTTAAGTCTTCAAATTATCAGACTCGTTACTCTCGACATAATCAAGTTTAACTAAATGTGGCTCCTCTTGCTGGGCTTGAACCAGCGACACACGGATTAACAGTCCGTTGCTCTACCAACTGAGCTAAAGAGGAATTGTAAACTTCTCACTATTAAATCTAAACATAAATTAACAGTGTCTCTATTGCTCTACCAACTGAGCTAAAGAGGAATTGTAACTTTCTCACTACTAAAACTAAATACAAATTAACAGTGTCTCTATTGCACTATAAATCGAACTAAAGAGAAATTGTAACTTGCTATGGTTTTAAATAGCTAGCCTTCTATCATATCAATTGGTTATATAATTGATAGTGTAACCAGAAACTTATTTGCTTCAGTCACGTTAAAGACGGGCGCAGTATATTTTTTGCGTTTAATCATGTCAACAAAAAAGGCAGATAAAAAAATTGGTTGCTGATAATTCAAGCAACCAATCACAATTATAGGCTAACTTGCCCTTTTATTGTTCAATATTAGAGCAGTTAGATATCCCACTTAATACTTTTATTTATTTTATCTTTCATCATTTCAAGTGGTTCATCAGGCTCGCCTACAATAACGACGCTCGCATTACCTACGTGTTCAGAAATACCTTTTAAGTGTTTATTACTAAATTCAACTGATGGTGTAAATTTTCCATCTTCTGGTACAACAAATACAGTAACACGACCTTTTTCGCCTTTGAAGATCATATGTAAGGCAGAAGTTCCTTCAAAGTTACAGTAGTTAACAAACATCACTTCACCTAAATCTGATTCTGCAGTCCCACCATAAACAGCTAATTTAGCATTAACAGTTTGTAATGTAGCATTTTCATTTGCTTTAGCTGTTAAAAAGTATTCTTGTTGTACATGCTGTAAAGCAATTGTCCCAATATCTGACGGTCCATTATGCTCTGTCAAACTATTTAGCATAGGTAAGCTTAAACCAATTACAAATGCAATTGATGCAGCTATTGCTATGTGCCAACGAGCACTCATATTTTTATCACGTTCTAAAGCAAAACTTTGCTCTAGCATTATTTTATCAGTTAGATCACTAGGTACATCAACCTGTAAGTTCTTTTTTAATAGTTTATCGAATGCTTTTGATTCATCTATTAATTTTTTTGCACAATCTGACTCTGCTGCACGTGATAAAAACAGTTCTGACTTATCATTTGGCGTCGCTATTGCAGTATGACGAAATAAAATATCATCCATGCGCTTCTCCATTATTATTAATCTCTACTTTTAAGTTAGTTTTAAGTAAATTCTTTGCTCTAAATAAACGTGTTAAAACAGTATTTTTATTTAGATCTAGTTGTGTTGCTATTTCTTCAGCAGTAAAGCCAGCAATAAGTTGTAATAATAAAGGTTCTTTATATTCAACAGGTAAAGCTGCTATTTTCTGTTGGATCAATTCTTGGTCATATGGACTAGCATTTTCTTCTGCTGCTATTTCATAATCATCTATATCAACCAACGATAATTGCTTACGTTCAAAGCGCCTTGCATTTTCTCGCCTTAAAATAGTAAACAACCAAGCTTTTGCTGATTTATCATCTAATAAACTATCAATATTTTTCCACGCTCGTAAGCAAGTTTCTTGTACCAGATCTTGAGCAACCTCAGGATCACGGCACACCCAGAATGCATAACGGTATAAATCCGCACTATAAACATTCACTAATGATTCATATCGTTTTTGTTTTCTATTCATATCCTTAAGGACCGCACATGACTCACTTTTATTTCGCTTTAATGTAAAAAAACTCATTATTTTCCTTAATTATTTACTTTAACCTTGTATTGCTGAGGTTATATTTAAATTTTTGACTTAATAAATAGTGCGGTCACTAAACAGCGAAACACTTAAAAATCTGAAGCTTTTAGCTTAATTTTAATTTTTTTAATCTTTTTGAAATTTTTTCTAAAAAAAAACGGTATCTATAGGTGTAGCTGAATAATAAAATTAAAAATATTAAACAAACAATAAGACTTAGCCACTGTATAAAATAAAAATTGATGCTTAATTAAAACTAAACATTAGTTTATCTTTTATTAAATACACAAATCATTAGCCAATTAGATACATTGTTTTAATTTTGTAATTAATGAAAAAATCAAATAACCATAGCTATAAGTATTGGATAAATTAAAAAAATACATTACGGCCTGAATTAATTTTATGTTTAATGAAATATACATTCATTAAATGAGTTATGAATTAATAATAGCACTTTGCGTAATGAGATAAATCACGGTTTTATAACAATTTTAAATAGTATTACCCAAGCTATCTTTTTTTGACTAAATAAAGATAGCGTTAGTTACTTTATAATATTCATTTAAAAGTGGTATATAATGAGTTTTATTTAATGATTAAAAAATCGTAATGTATATCAACGGGTTTACCATCGACCTCAATTAATATTTTCAATCGCCACAACATTTTATCTTCCGTACAAACACCTATCATGCTCTTCGCATGAGATTGTAATTCCCCGTCTCGTTCCACAAGCGGAGAAAATTTAATAGGGATTTGTCCCATAAACATCGTTTTGCCCACTACTTTTGCGCTCATTACTTGCCAATTTTTAACATCACTTTTCAATGTCAAATTATACCATTGCTCAGGCACTATTTTTCCTTCATCAACAGACAAAAAAAAGTTTCCTAATACCGAGTTAAAAACACAGGATTGAGCAAAATCACAAACAGTTTCATCAAACGTTAACGCTTGCTCATTAATTTTTGACTTATCTGACTCTGTTTCAGATAAGTCAATCGTTCTCCAAACGAACAGACCAATCAGTAAACTAAGCATACTAACTAGTTGAATCAATCTACTTTTTGTAAGCATTGCAATTCCTTGTAAAAATAGTGGTTAACGCGCATTTTTTAAAACAAACATTAATTTTATTGACATTAAATCAATGGAAATCTGTTCATTTTTTTAATTGTCGCGTAAACTTCGGCTCAAATATAAATGTTTTCAGTCTAACCTTAAAACATTTATATTGAATACTTATTTTTACGTCATAACGAACGTACATTGTAAATACATGCATGGAATCAACACAATGACAACCGCAACCAATATCCAACCTGACTACAACATGAAAGTTGTACGTCAGTTTACACTTACTACCATTCTTTGGGGTATCGTTGGCATGAGTGTCGGGGTGCTTATCGCAGCTCAACTCGTATGGCCAGCTTTAAACTTTGATACACCATGGCTTACTTATAGTCGTTTACGTCCTCTTCATACTAATGCTGTTATTTTTGCATTTGGTACGTCTGCGTTAATGGCCACTTCTTTTTATGTTGTTCAACGTACCTGTCAAACTAGATTGTTTGGTGGACCGTTAGCCTCTATCGTATTTTGGGGATGGCAATTAGTAATATTATCTGCAGCTATTTCATTACCATTAGGTTACACAACATCAAAAGAATACGCTGAATTAGAATGGCCAATTGACTTACTTATCACAGTGATTTGGGTGCTTTATGCGACGGTTTTCTTTGGTACAATGGCAATACGTAAAACCTCACATATTTATGTTGCAAATTGGTTCTTTGGTGCGTTTATTTTAACCGTCGCTGTATTGCACATTGTTAATAGTATGGCGATCCCTGTTTCAATGTCATCGATGAAATCATATTCTGTTTATGCAGGTGCGGTTGATGCAATGGTACAGTGGTGGTACGGACATAATGCTGTTGGTTTCTTATTAACAGCTGGTTTTCTAGGTATGATGTATTATTTCGTTCCTAAACAAGCAAACCGCCCTGTTTATTCTTACCGTCTATCTATTATTCATTTCTGGGCATTAATTGCTGTTTATATTTGGGCTGGTCCACATCATCTACATTACACAGCATTACCTGATTGGGCTCAATCGTTAGGTATGGTGATGTCTCTGATCTTATTTGCTCCATCTTGGGGTGGTATGATCAATGGTATTATGACGCTATCTGGTGCATGGCACAAACTACGTACAGACCCTATTTTACGTTTCTTAGTTGTTTCTCTTTCTTTCTACGGTATGTCTACGTTTGAAGGTCCAATGATGGCAATTAAAACGGTTAATGCTTTATCGCATTATACAGACTGGACAATTGGTCACGTACACTCAGGTGCACTAGGTTGGGTAGCAATGGTTTCAATTGGTTCTATTTACCACTTGGTTCCACGTTTATTCGGCCAAAAAGGCATGTATAGCACAGCGTTGGTTAACTTACACTTTTGGTTAGCAACTGTCGGTACTGTTTTATATATAGTAGCAATGTGGATCTCAGGTGTTATGCAAGGGTTAATGTGGCGTGCAGTAAATGCAGACGGAACATTAACTTATACCTTCGTTGAATCATTAGAGAAATCTTACCCATTCTATGCATTACGTTTAGTGGGTGGCATCATCTTCCTAACAGGTATGTTTGTAATGGCTTACAACACATTCAAAACTGTTGTCGCTGAAGAAGGCTCTATCAAGCCTCAAGAACTAGGGTAGACAGGGAGTTAATAATGAAACACGAATTTATTGAAAAGAATGTAGGCTTACTAGCGATTTTAATCATCATTGCGATTAGCTTTGGTGGATTAGCTCAAATTACGCCGTTAATATTCCAAAAAGAAACCAATACACCGGTTGATACTTTACGCCCATATACAGCTTTAGAAATGGAAGGTCGTGATATTTATATTCGCGAAGGTTGTAGTGTGTGCCACAGCCAAATGATCCGCCCTTTCCGTGCGGAGACTGAACGTTACGGTCATTACAGCATGGCTGGTGAAAGTGTTTGGGAACATCCATTCCTATGGGGCTCTAAACGTACAGGCCCAGATTTAGCACGTGTAGGTGGTCGTTATTCTGATGCATGGCATGAAGTTCATTTAATGAACCCACGTGACGTAGTATCTCAATCAAACATGCCTGGTTTCCCATGGTTAGCAACTGATTTGTTAACAGGTGAAGATACCGCCCGTAAATTAGAGATTTTCAACATGTTGACTAAAGGACAAGGTCATAAAGATGAAAATGGGGTAATGCAACCAATCTATACTGAACAAGATATTGCAGGTGCGAAAGCAGCAGTTGAAGGTAAAACTGAGATGCAAGCATTAATTGCATACTTACAATCACTTGGTCATGCGTTTAAATAATTAAAGTTAGTGCCTAGCAATAGGCACTTTAGGCTACTGGAGGCTATATGGATTTTGGAACTTTTAACGGATTATATACATTATTTTTAATTATTATTTTCGTTGGGTTGATTTTATGGGCCTACAGTAAAAAACAAAAAAAGTCATTTGAAGAAATGGGTAACTCTATTTTGGAAGATGATCTGGACTCAACACAGTATGAAAGCACCTCAAGCGAACATACAGGAGCTAAAAAATAATGAGCATTTTTTGGACAATATGGATATCTGTCATTACGTTAACCGTCATCATCGGTTGTGCAGTACTTCTTAAAGCAGCAAATTCAAATAACACAGGCGTTAAAGAAGGCGAACCAATGCCTCATACCTTTGATGGTATTCAAGAACTGAATAATCCATTACCGAAATGGTGGGTTGGTTTATTTTGGTTTACGATTGTTATCGCATTAATTTATTCAATTGCTTTCCCTAGTTATACTGCAAATTGGAATGGTTTTTTAAACTGGACTAGTGCAGATAAAGACGTTACTGACGTTTCTAAGCTGGATGAACGAGCAGAAACATCAAAATCACAATATCAACGTGAAATTGATGCAGCTGAAATTAAATACGGTGAAGTATTTAAACAACTAGTTTATACCGATGCTGGTGTTTATAAAGATATCGAAGTCATTGCTAAAGACTCTGAAGCTGTAAAAGTAGGGCAACGTTTATTCCTACAAAATTGTGCTCAATGTCATGGTTCAGATGCACGTGGTAGTAAAGGTTTTCCAAACCTTACTGATGATGATTGGTTATATGGTGGCGATCCATTAACCATCAAAGAAACGTTAATGAATGGTCGTAACGCAGCAATGCCTGCTTGGAAAGATATTCTAGGCGAAGATGGCATAAAAGAAGTAACAAGTTATGTATTACAACTAAGTGGTCGTCGTGTAAATGACATTGATGCACAAGCTGGTGCAGAACGCTTTGTAGTTTGTGCAGCATGTCACGGTGCTGATGGTAAAGGTTTACATGCATTTGGCGCACCTAACCTTACGGATAAAGTTTGGTTATACGGTGGTTCGCGTAAAGCAGTTGAAGATACATTACGTAATGGCCGAAATGGTGTAATGCCAGCTTGGAAAGATGTATTAGGCGAAGATAAAATCCAATTAATCTCTGCATTTGTTTACTCTTTATCACAACCAAAATAAGTCAAATTTAATCGCTGCTTAGCGTATTAAAGTGGACATTTAAAGCCTCGTTAATCGAGGCTTTTTTATAGCTAAAATTCGTCATAAATGCTAGATTATCGCGTATTGCCTCACCCTACTTTTAATAACAGGAATTGTCATGCAAACAGAAGTAAAAAAATCTTGGTTTAAACAATTTTGGCCTTGGTTTTTAATTATTTTACCAATGGCAGCTGTTGTTGCAGGTATCAGCACTTTCATTATCGCTTCTGATAATAAACCCGATATGGTTGTGGATGATTATTATAAAACAGGAAAAGCTATTAATGCAGATTTAAGCTTACTAACTAATGCTAAAAAATTAGGCCTGTCTGCTGAAGTCGTACAACAAGCAGATGGCTTATTAATCAAAATGAAGGGGTTAGAAACAAATACGTCGATCAGCTTCTCTTTATTTCATTCAACTCAATCTAAACGCGACAAACTTGCCATGTTAACAGCAGATGCAGAAGGTAATTATCATTTTGAAACAGACCAGCCATTAGTGGGTAAATGGTCACTTCGCCTTGAACCTTTTGATAAGAAATGGCGCTTAGAAAAGAAAGTAGTTTTTCCATCTGAAAAAATAGCATTATAAATGCAACAAGTAAGTCAATGCTTTCACTGTGGAGAGCCTAATCCAACAAATGCTAGTTTTCAGGTTCTGATTAATGGAGAGCAACAAACGATGTGCTGCCCAGGTTGTCAGGCAGTGGCACAAACAATTGTTGATAGTGGCTTAAGCTCTTATTATGAGCACAGAACAGAGGTTGCAGCTAAAGGAGAGTCGTTAATCCCTGATGAGCTGCAACAACTTGAACATTATGATATTGAACAAATTCAACTCGACTTTATAAAACAAAATGGCAACACCACTGAAATAACATTAACTATTGAAGGCATTAGTTGTGCGGCTTGTGCTTGGCTCATTGAAAAACAATTACGCTTTTTACCCGGCCTTATTTTTGTTAATGTGAATACCACATTAAATCGAGCTGTAATTCGTTGGGATAATGAACAACTGGTACTCAGTAAAATACTAGAACAAATCCAACGTATTGGTTACAAAGCCTACCCTTTCCAAGTTAACCAACAAGAACTGTTTTATACTAAACAAGTAAAATCTTACTTACGTAGATTAGGATTAGCGGGCCTTGCGACTATGCAGGTAATGATGTTTGCCATTGCCTTATACGCAGACTTCTTTTCGGGTATGCAACAAGAGTTTATTACCTACTTCAGGTGGGTTAGTTTTATACTTGCAACGCCAGTTCTTTTATACAGTGCACAGCCTTTTTATGTGAATGCATGGCGTAATATTCGTAACAAAACATTGGGCATGGACATCCCTATTTCTATTGCTTTGTTAGGTGCTTATTCAGCATCCAGTTATGCCACTATCGTAGGAAGAGGCGAGGTTTATTTCGAATCGGTATCGATGTTTACCTTCTTACTATTATTAGGGCGTTTATTAGAACTTCGAGCTCGCCGTAAAGCATCGGAAACCAGTAGTAATTTATTACGTTTACTGCCTTCCATGGCAACCTTATTAGAAACAAACAATGGTATTGTTAGTCATCACTTAACGCCTGCGAAAACACTAGTACCAGGGCAGTATATTTTAGTGAAACCGGGTGAAACTATTGCCATTGACGGTATCATTATTGATGGTCAAAGCAATATTGAAGAGTCAATGCTTACCGGTGAGCATTTACCTGTTTTCAAAAAAACACAGGATACTGTTTACGCAGGCACAGTGAATATAAGTAGTGTATTGACTATCGAAGTTGTCAACATAGGCAACAACACGTTGATATCAGATATCATACAATTACAAAATAGCGCGCAACAAAATAAACCACATATTGAAGTGCTCGCTGATACGGTATCTCGTTACTTTGTCGCCGCATTATTGTTAGTTGCAACACTTACTTATATTAGCTGGAGCATTATTGATCCTGACCAAGCTTTTTGGATCACTCTCTCTGTGTTGGTGGCCACTTGCCCTTGTGCATTATCTCTGGCAACGCCTACCGCTTTAACCTGTGCAACTGCGCAGCTTAATAAACAAGGTATTTTAATTAAGCAACATCACGTATTAGAAACGGTCAACAAAATACACCATGTTGTTTTTGATAAAACAGGTACATTAACGCAAGGTGACTTTAAATTACTAAAAGCACATTTATATCCAACAGATATGACTAAGAAGCATTATAATAAGCAACAATGTATTAACCTTGCAGCCAATCTTGAGATGAACTCTGAACACCCTATCGCAGTTGCTTTCACTCAATTAAAGAACCAAACATTAATATTAAATAATATTGAAAATATCCCAGGTCAAGGCTTACAAGCAACTTGGGAAGATGGTGGTCAAAAATCACAAGTGAAATTAGGTCATGCAGCGTTCTGTGGAGTGACTAGAGAATTAAGTAGCCAAGAGTTATTAATCTATTTGACTGTCGATCAACAATTAATTGCAACCTTTGAATTAGGTGATGAAATTCGTGAATCAGCAAAAGATTTGGTTGATTTTTGTCATAGAAATAATTTAGAAACCACCATGCTAACTGGTGATATTTCAGATAAAAGTGAGCAAGTCGCTAAGCAACTAAATATTCAAAATGTAGTCAAAGGTGTTAGTCCGCAACAAAAATTAGCACATATCGAAACATTACAACAATCACAGCAAGTTATGATGATTGGGGACGGTATCAATGATGCTCCTGTATTAGCAGGTGCCCATATTTCTGTCGCATTAGCCAGCGGTACTGATATTGCTAAAAATAGTGCTGACGTTATTTTATTAGGCTCTGATTTACGTAAAATAAACCTATTAACGACTAATGCTAAGCAAACAACACGCATCATTAAAGAGAACCTAGCTTGGGCTATTGGCTATAACTTAATCATAGTTCCATTAGCGGTGATCGGCTTAGTCCCCCCCTACGTTGCGGTGCTAGGGATGTCTTTCAGTTCATTAATTGTAGTGAGCAATTCGTTAAGGTTATTAAAATGAATATTATCTATGTATTGATTCCTATTGCGATGATCTTTGTCACTATTGCAGTCATAGTATTTTTTTGGACAGTGAAGTCTAATCAGTATGATGATCTCGATAGAGAAGGCGTTAATATTTTATTTGATGAAGATGTACAACCATCAAAACCAATACAAAAAGCACAAGCAACTGACCAACAATCAGAAATAAAAACACCTCAAAAAAAATCCTTAAACACAAGTGATATAAAACCAGATGCTCATTAACGACTTTTTCAGTGCTTTTTTAATTGGTTTATTAGGGGCTGGTCATTGTATTGGTATGTGTTCAGGCATTGCTAGTGCATTAAGTTTCTCAATTAATCCTGAGCAAAAACATGGACTGCTCTCGCTACTGCTTTATAACTTAGGTCGTATTACTAGTTATTCTATCGCAGGCTTTATTTTTGCAGCGAGTAGCAGTGTATTAATTATTTGGATGGGTGGTAAAGAATCCCTTATTTATTTACGTATTATCGCTGCCGTCATGATGCTGTTATTAGCATTTTATATTGCTAGATTATGGAATGGCTTGATAATAGTAGAGCGAGCAGGTCAGTTTTTGTGGCACTTTATAAAGCCGTTAGCGCAATATTTTTTACCGCTAAAACACCCTGCTTTAGCTTTCCCTCTCGGCTTTTTCTGGGGATGGTTACCTTGTGGTTTAGTATACTCTTCTTTGGTTTGGGCAATAAGTACTGCTAATGGACTTAATGGTTTAGTTATCATGCTTGGCTTTGGGTTAGGGACATTACCTGCCATGATGCTAGTCGGCTCTTTAAGCCATAAACTGAAAAACATTCTTAATAAAAAATGGTTTAGGTACGGCAGCGGATTAGTATTAGCACTATTTGCTTTTCAAACTATTTATGTTGCATTTACACAGTTATATTAGTATTTACCGTAACCCTTATGCTCCTAAAATACTGCCCTAGATAGGCAACTTTGTGATTAACAATTTCAAAGGAACTTTATAAGGTGTTAGTATTAACACAAATCAATATTATTTAAGAGATGAATATGGATAAAAGCAATTCAAGTCGAGCACAAACAGGCGCTAATGCAATTCACTGTCAAGATTGCAGCATTAGTCAACTATGCATACCTTACTCTCTTAACGAGACTGAATTAAATCGTTTAGACACTATTATCGAACGTAAAAAACCAGTGCAAAAAGGCAGTGAGATTTTCAAAGCTGGCGATAACATGAAGTGTTTATATGCAATTCGTTCAGGCACTTTAAAATCTTATACTATCACAGAGCAAGGGGATGAACAGATCACTGCTTTCCATCTTGCTGGTGATTTAGTTGGTTTTGATGGTATTAGTACAGGTACACATCCAAGTTTTGCTCAAGCACTTGAAACTGCAATGATTTGTGAAATTCCATATGATACTTTAGATGAATTATCGACGACGATGCCTAAGTTAAGACAGCAAATTTTACGTCTAATGAGCAGTGAAATTGTCGGTGATCAAAATATGATTTTACTTCTATCGAAAAAGAATGCAGAAGAAAGACTCGCTTCATTCATTCACAACTTATCTGTTCGTTTTGCTGCTCGTGGGTTCTCTCCAAGAGAATTCAGATTATCAATGACTCGTGGAGATATTGGCAACTATTTAGGTCTTACTGTTGAAACAATTAGCCGTTTATTAGGTCGTTTCCAAAAAAGTGGAATGATCGCAGTTAAAGGCAAATACATCACAGTATTAGATGATGCACAATTATCTGAATTAGCTGGCTCACTTGCTTAAAAATCAATTCCCTCGCTTGTCACAATAAAACTTACCAGAAAATAAAAATATTTTCATTTTCTGGTAGATACCCCTATATGTTTATCCTTATTTGATCTAAGTTATAGTTAAACCAATTACATTAAATAAGTGTTCTAAATTTTGCGCAGAAAAAATGGCTTAGTTTCAGGTATAAGCTGAGCCCTTATAGATCAGTTAATTAGTGTGACTGGCATTATATATCTGATTAAAAATTGGAGGTTAACATGCTTAAATACCGTAATATTTTAGTTTATATAGATCCAACACAAGAAGAACAACCGGCTCTACAACGTGCTATTGAAATAGCCGAAAAAGATAAAAATACTAAAATTACTTTATTCTTATCTTGTTACGATCTGACCTACGAAATGACCTCTTTAAGTTCGATGGAAGAACGTCAAGCAATGCAGTCATTAGTCATTCGAGATAATACAGAATGGCTAGACACACTTGCTGCGCCTTATAGAGAGCAAGGACGTATAATAACTTGTCAGGTGCATTGGCATAATCGTCCTTTTCAAGCTGCTATTCAATTAATACTAAAAGAAGGATATGATTTATTAATAAAATCAACACATCCTCATCCGCGTCTTAGTGCTATTTTATTTACACCGACAGACTGGAATCTACTCCGTAAGTGCCCTATTCCATTATTATTAGTCAAAGTAAAATCTTGGCCTGAGAATGGTAATATCTTATGTGCAGTTGACTGTAAAAGTATTGAAGATCCTGACCATCATAACTTAAATGAATCTATTTTAGCGGAAGCCAACGATATTGCAGAGATGGTGAAATCAAATGTGCACGTAGTAAACGCTTACCCTAGCCCACCAATGAATATTATGATGGAACTACCTGAATTTGATCCTATTCATTATGAAGATGGCTTAAAAAAATTCCATCACAAAACCTTAAATGATTATGCCAATAAATACCATATAGAAACACAAAATATTCACTTACATCAAGGTTTACCTGAAGATGTTATTAGTGATGTGGCACAGGAAATTAAAGCAGAATTAGTTATTTTAGGTACCGTAGGACGTTCAGGCATAGGCTTAACACTATTAGGCCACACGGCAGAACAAGTGATTGATAAACTTGATAGTGATTTACTCGCCTTAAAACCAGCTGGTTTTGTCAGTCCAATAAAACTAGAGTAATTAACAGTTTCAAGCAACCAATACCATTAGGTGGATGAATTAAACTTTACTCAAAACCACAACTCAATTTAAAACGTAAATGGAGTTGTGGTTTTGTTATATTGTTATTTTGTATTTTTGTGTTGTTTTGTATTGTTCTTTTGTATAGTTACTTAATGAATTCCACAACGTAGAAGTGAACTTTCTAAGCCAAAAAATAAATTCAGTGCTTTAATCGAATGAGTATAAATATTTAACTGCAATAAAATACACGTAGAATTGATAAAAACGCACTAGAAGCCAACATTCCAATTATGTAATTAAATAAATAATTAAATAAGTAATTAGAATTTTTTATACTCATTAAATTAATGTAACAAAGCTAGTTTATTTGGAGCCCTAGGCATTTAAAAATCTTACAGCTTAAATACCTCAATAGATTTATTTAAAGCAGCGGCAATATTTAATAATTCAGTGGCTCTTTTAGTGTTACTCCCAGCACTATCAAAAGCGGTCTTGGCTATATTATTGATACCAGTAATACATTGGTTTACTTCGCCAACAACTATTGCTTGTTGTTCGGCTGATGTTGCTACTTGATCATTCATATCTTGAATAATTGAAATAGAGCGACGTACCTCTTCTAAAATATTATTTACATCTCTCGATTTTATCGCCGTCAATTTTGCATTATCTAGATTAATTTGTATCAACGCTATTGCGTTTGTTGATTCATTTTGTAGACGACTAAGCATAGAGTGAATTTTAACAGAGATGTCTTTGGTTTTATTGGCAAGCTCTTTTGCTTCACCAGTCAAAATAGCAGAGTCTTGCCTCCCTCCTACAACTTCAGCTGCTTCAATAATGCTATTTGATGCCAATAAATTTGTTTTCTCTGAAACATCAATAATCAAGTCAATAATGCAGCCAATATTCTCAGCCTGCTCCTCTAAGGTACATATCACTTGCTGTACATTAGTAACACCTTCTACTAATGTTGAAATACTGGCATTCATATCATTTACAACATGAATACCTTTAGTCGTTTGTTCATCTGCTCCGTTCACCACCGTTGATGTATATAACGCATTACGTGCAACTTCACTAACTGTTGCAACCATTTTATTCAATGCTGTAGAAGTTAGCTCTAACTCTTTTATTTGCGCCCCTGAGCTATTTTTCACTTTGGAAGCTGACTCTGACATTTGCGCTGATGAAATGTTTAATTGGCTTGTCGATGTATTAATATTTTTAATAATATCTTTTAAATTACCCACCATGGTGTGAATTGCGCTATAAATACCAGTTTCACCACCTGTAAGAGGCGCAACAGAATGTAATTCTCCTTGTGCAATTCTTTTTACAATCGCTTCGATTTCAGCCGGCTCTCCACCAATAGGACGATACATCACTTTCATTATTATAAGATAAGTGAAGTACAGCGAGGTAATAATAAATATTAATGTGATCCATAAACTAACTTGTAAATTTTCACTTGATGCTTCGTTAATATCATCCCAACTGCTCCAGCCCCAGACTGTCCAATTTAACGAATCGATAGCAACTCCTGAAACGGTATACTCTATATCTTCTAAATAGTAATCATGATTGCTGATGCTTTTGTTTTTAAACTCCCTATAAGAAGGACGCTCATCATATATATTTTTACCAATTAATCCTGCTTCTTTCGCTGCAAGTAGATAACCATCTTGACGACTTACAAAAATGTTATTTTCAGGTGCAAGCTCTTGAATAAATCCAGTAATTTGATTAATGCCAATATTTAAGGCAAGCACACCTAACACTTTTCCATTACGCTTAATGGGTACCGCGAATGTAGTAACTTTATTACCATAACTACTTACATAAGGATTTGTAATTATTTTATCTTCACCATCAAATGCGCGTATGTACCATTCACGTTTTTTTTCTTTGGCATTAAAACCAACCTCTAGACCATCATTTTGGTGCGTGTAACTACGTGCATCCTTAGTCGTAATATAGGCGTCAAGAACACCTAAATTATTTGCGATTATATGTAACGATTGGATCGTTTTATTTATATTTAATAAGCCAGTTTCATCGATTTCAATATCGTCAGCCATGACATTTAGCACATCAAAATAACGTTCTATTTTCTGCTCAAGGGCTTTAGATATTAAAAAGGCTTGGTTATCTAACTTTACAGTCTTATTTTCTGTTGATGCTGTTTTAAAATTACTAAAACCAACACCTGAGACTAACAGTATGCTTGATGTGAAAAGTAACCCGAATAATAATAATATTTTTGTTTTTGCAGTCATGTTTATTCTGCCTAAAATGAACTGTGTTTATTGGAGAGGTGTTATATTTAAAGTGTTATTCATCTCTTTCTATCAATGTTTTATATACAATTTTAAATTTCATAATGATGTGGCAAAAAATAATGGCAATTATGATTAATTATGTTGAAGTTATATTAATAACTAATGAGAAAATAACTGCTAATCCTACAGCGGTTAGACAAACTTATTAACTTAGATAAATAAGTTTTTCATCATATTTTATAGTGAATAAATATTTTCAATACTTTTATTAAACAATATTAATATTCGAAGTAAATTAGCTACAACATCGGCACGTTAACCTTCAACCAGTGCATGGTTGTAGCTATATTTATATTATTCAGGCTTTAATTTAACCTTCTGATTTTAAATAGTTAAGCACTACTTCATGATGGTCTTTAGTTTTAAATTTATTGAAGATATGCTCTAACTTACCATGTTCATCAATTAAGAAAGAAGTCCTCACTACGCCCATATTTTCTTTGCCCATAAATTTCTTTAATTGCCAAACACCATAGCTTTCACACGTACTATGGTCTTCATCGCCTAGTAAGGTAAAGTTAAGATTTTGTTTGTTGATAAAATTAGTCAACTTCTTAGGAGTATCTGGACTAATACCCAACACAACAACATTTAATGCCGTTAATTCATCTTTGCTATCTCTTAAAGCACAGGCTTGCGTAGTGCAACCAGGTGTAGAAGCTCTTGGATAAAAATAAACTAATACTTTTTTACCAAGATAATCACTTAACGTAACACTTGAATTATTTTCGTCTGGTAATGTGAAGTTTGGTGCTAAGCTACCGATTTCTAACATAATATTTATTCCTATTATTTCATATTTAAAGTGATTTTTTACTTATTTCAAGCTCAACTTTTACTTAATAGCTGATGGTATTAACGGCTGAAACTTTAATTCATTTACTGCTAATTTCAAGAGTACAAATTACTTTTCAATAAGTTCTATATCATCAGAATCAACTTGAACTGCTGGCCATGCATTTAAAACAGCTTTAACAAGAGTTGCTAAAGGGATCGCAAAAAACACTCCCCAAAACCCCCATAAACCACCAAAGATTAAGACTGAGATTATAATAACCACTGGATGTAAATTAACGGCTTCAGAAAACAATATAGGTACAATTAAATTACCATCAAGCGTTTGAATGATACCGTAAGCTATCATCAAGTAAGCAAACTCAGGAGAAATACCCCATTGAAATAAGGCAACAACCGCTACAGGAACCGTCACTGCAGCAGCTCCGATATAAGGTATCAATACAGACAAACCAACTAATACAGCAAGTAAAGCTGAATAACGTAAATCCATGAAAAAGAAAGTAAAGTAGGTCGCGACGCCAACAATTAAGATTTCAGTTATTTTACCTCGAATATAATTCATTATTTGACCGTTCATTTCTGACCAAACTTGGGCCGCTAATTTACGATTTTGAGGTAAGAAACGAGCCATACTAGCAATTAATTGATTTTTATCTTTAAGCATAAAAACCATCATTAATGGGACTAACACCGCGTAAACGAGTAACGCAGCAATATTTAATATAGAGGCAAAAGATTGTGATAATAAAAAACCGCCACTATCAACTAAATAGCTTTTTATAGTACCAATGATGTGTGTAATAGTAACTGGATCAATAGCATCGGGATAATGAGCAGGTAAAGTTAAAATATATGCTTGCCCTTGATTTAACATGGTTGGCAAATCACGAATAAAAGATGTTGCTTGCTTAAAAATGGTTGGCAAGACACCTAAGAAAGCAAAAATAGAAATAGATATAAATAACAACATAACAATTAAAGTTGCAAACGTTCTATTTATTTTAAAACGCATTAAATACGTGACAGGCCAATCTAATAAATAAGCTAATACTATAGCAACAAATAAAGGAGCTAAAATATTGCCAAAAAGATAGATGACAATAAAAGAAAATAACAAAAGCAGGAACAAAACACTTAAATTAGGGTCTGAAAAACGTGTCTTATACCATTGAAATAGTTGCATAAACATTGAAGATTATTCCTTCTATTGGTGCACAGAGGTCGTTCTATAGGCCAGAAAATACACTTATAAACAACAATTTACTTTAGGTAGCTAAAGCGCTTTTTATACTGATAATACGTCGCATTATTTATTATCTAACTTAATCAATAATGTATTTTGATTGCAGTGATAGCAATAGTTTTTTTTATCCAAATATCGTCGAATATCCTGTATTGCGACTTGGTTAGAAAATAACACCTCGATACTTGCATTTGTATCTAAAGTGAGTAATTGCTGCTTCAGTAAAACTAATGCTAATGGACAACGTACTTGGCGTAAATCTAAACTTTGCATAGATATTATCTTATTGCACTTAAATATGTGATAAATGAATGAATTATAGCATTTCATTCATTTGAATAGTCCATCATTACGTAATAAAACAATTGTAATCCATAACAAATAGCGAATTGAAAATGTTATGCTCATTCTAAGATACCGTTCACCAACAGGGTTAACATTAAGACTTATTTATGTTCTAAAACAACATAACCTTTAACTGTATAGTTGTGATCTATTTAACCTTGTTTACGTAACACTTTTTACGTAAGTTAGATTACCTTAATTACCTAATTTAGATAATCTTAAGCTAATCATTCACTTGGAGTTAGTAATATGCGTTACAAATTAAAACTCGCTACGGCATATTTATGCTTATCTAGCTTATCTCCGGTTAGCTTTGCTAATAATGACTTACCAGAAATTGGTACAGTAGGCGCTGGCGCATTGACCATTGAAAAAGAAAAGCAATATGGCTGGGCATTTAATATGATAGCTAATCAAGCTTTGCCTATTATTCGGGATCCAGTGTTAAATCATTATATATCTGAACTTGGGCAAGATATCGTCAGTCATTCAGACTCTGTAAAATTACCTTTTAAATTTTTCTTAGTAGAAGATGAAGATATTAATGCAGCTGCTTTCTTAGGGGGAAATGTAAAGATTAACACAGGGTTATTTTTGTACGCTGAAACAGAAAGTGAGTTGGCAAGTGTTATTGCACATGAAGTAGCACACATTACACAACGTCATTTAGCTCGAATGTTAGAACAACAAGCGCTTAATAATCCAACTTCAATAGCAGGTTTAGCTGGTTCAATATTATTAGCACTGGTTTCACCAGCAGCTGGATTAGCAGCATTATCAACAACGATAGCCGTCAATATTCAAAGCCAAATTAACTATACTCGTTCACATGAATATGAAGCAGATCGCATTGGTATTCAAACATTGGCAAACGCTGGCTTTGACCCTTATGGAATGGCTGATTTTTTCGGTAAATTAGCTGAAAAGTACAAATATGCTAGTCTACCGCCACAAATGCTATCAACTCATCCCTTGCCTGAAGCTCGCCTTTCAGAAGCACGTTTACGTGCTAGCAGATTGAAAAAAACGCATATAAAAAATAGTTTAGATTATCACCTTAGCAAAGCGCGCATCACAGTCAGGTTTCATCGTTTAACAGCGCCGACACTGATTAACCAATATCAAAGTCAGCTGCAAAATCATAAATATCAATTCAAAGAAGCAGCTGAATATGGTTTAGCATTGGCTTACTTTAAAAATGAGAAGTTTGAACAAGCTGAAAAGATTAATAACCAATTAATTAACGATGATCCTAATAACCTCTTTTTTATTGACTTAGCAGCTGATATTTCATTAGCAACCAAACATGTGCAACAAGCGATTGATTCACTAACCTCTTATGAACATCGTTTTCCTAGTAATGAAGTCATTTTGTTAAATTTAGTCGTAGCACTTAAACAAGACAAACAATATGCATTAGCAGATAAGAAAATAGAATACTTTTTGCGATCTCACCCTGATCATATCTTAGGGTACTTATTAGCAATCGATCTATATAAAAGGATGCATGAAAAAGCCAAAGAATTTGCAATGAGAGCTGAATATTTAGCATTACTAGGACGATTTAAAGAAGCATCTGAAAAAATGAGCAGTGCCTTAGCTTATACAGAAAAAAAGCTAGATCAAGCACGCTATAGTGCCAAAATTGAAGAGTTTAAACGCGATGATATTCGTTTAAAAGCCTTACAAGATGAATAATTAATTTTTAATAAATTTATTAAATAACACATATAATCTTTAAATAATATTATAAAAAAATTTGGTTAAATTCATTGTTTTATAAAAACATATGAAATTAAAAACCATAACAGTAATACCAATTATATTAAATAAATGTGCTAAATTTTACGGAAGAAAATGACTTAGTTTAAGGCGTAAATTGAGGTGTTTCGAAGATTAACTTAGTTAATCGTCTCTCTGAGAATTAACAAAAAGATGTTAATGAGTGTAATTATATCATGCGTTAATCTGTTGTGATTTTACTAAAAATATAATCGAATTAGCGAGCGAATAAACTCACTAATCCGAAAACGTTTATTTAAAAAATAGGCACGTATGATATTAAGCTTGTAATCTTTTTAAGAAATGTAATTCTTTACTATTATCAGCAATAAATCCCATTTTAATTAAGTAATTACGATGCATATAATGGTTCGCAACAGCTTTTAAAACTTTAACACCTCTTTTCTGTAAAAAATGTTGATTAGTTTTAAAGTAGTAAGTACCTAATTTATAATCACGATATTTAGGCACAACATAATCTAAATAGATTTCAAAACAACCGTCCTCATTTAAATCACCAACTAATAATCCAGCAATACTGTCATTACGCAACATATAAAAAACACGATTAGCTTGGTACAACTGTTGTACTGAAACTTGCTTTGTTATTTCTACCTCATTGTTACCAATAAAATGTCGAAGATACTCTGAGTCAATTGAAGTAGAAACGATTTTAAACTCTTCTTTTGTTGCATAAATCTTATATAAGAAATAGACATTAATAACAGCAATGCCAAGATTCATAATCATGGTAGGCCATGAATTGATAAAATAAGCAAAAGCAGCAAACAATAAACAACCAATAAAATTAATTAGGCGTAATTTAATAATTGAACTCATTGTTAATGAGATCAGCACCACTAAAGATGCACAATAACCAAACCATTCAACCCAATTTATTGAGTTTAACTCAACCATATAACTCGCTCCGATAAATAAAATACAACTGTCATCACCCCATAAAAGTGGGTAGCACACTTTACGCCATTTAGACTCGCATAATAAGCGCAAATTAAATAGATAATGAGATTGAAATCAAAGTAGTTTGAGAAATTATAAATTTTTCATGTAAATAATTAAAATTAAGTTCAAAAATATTACTTTCAAATTTATGGTGAATAATAAAAAGTTAAAATTATAGTACTTCATAGCAATGACATTTTTAGAATCAAGAATAGAATATTCCTTAATTCATAAAGATAATCAGACAAAGAAATTTGTATTTAATCATCTATTTATCATTATAATGATTTATAACATCCCAAATATAATTCACATGAGAGTCTTATGGAGCACAACCTATTATTGCTGTTTATTCCCACTTTTTTCGCCGTGTCAATTACACCAGGAATGTGCATGACCTTAGCAATGACGTTAGGTATGACGATTGGTATTCGACGTAGTTTATGGATGATGCTTGGAGAATTAGTCGGTGTTGGCTTAGTCGCTTTATCAGCCCTGATTGGTGTCGCGACTTTATTGCTCGCTCGACCTAATCTATTTTTATTCTTAAAATATGCAGGTGGTGCATATTTATTATACCTTGGTATACAAATGTGGCGCTCTCGTGGAAAAATGGCCATCCCTGCCACACCTATAAATCAAGATTCAGTCAAGCGTACCGCATTAATTAGCCAAGGCTTTATTACGGCCATTGCTAACCCTAAAGGCTGGGCATTTATGATTTCACTACTACCTCCTTTTATTAATGCCGATAACGCGTTATTACCACAAGCAACACAGTTAATCGCTGTTATCTTATGTTTTGAGCTAACCTGTATGCTTATTTATGCAACGGGTGGCAAAACATTGCGACATCTATTACAACAACAAAGCAGTGTTAAGTTGTTAAATCGAATTGCAGGCTCAATGATGATGTTAGTCGCTGTATGGTTAGTAGTCAGCTAAATTGACGCCTCAAATGATAAAAAGCGTACGCCTTGTGGCGGGCAAGTTTCAATGGAAAGTATTACCAAACCACTTGTCTCAAATACTTTAAAAAACAATTTGAATATTCCAGAACCATGGCAGCAATGGTGGGAAAGCAGTAGTGCAGATCGGTTCTATGTGAATGATCTGTTTATTCTTAAATTAGCCAATGCAGACTAGCGTTATTATTCACATTAAGTAATACCAATCACAATAAATAGCTTATCTATTTTACTTGTTAAAACAGCCCACTTCCTCGTTGTAAATTTCATAAAGGGAACAGCCATTAAAGAATTAACATCTTTTGGTTAATTCTCCGATAGACGATTAACGAAGTTAATCTTCGAAAGGCTCAATTTACGCCTTGAATTGAACTGTTTTTCCAGCGCAAAATTTAGATAACATATTTAATGTAATCGGTATAAACGTTAATGAAAGTGAATATGAAAGCTCTATGACCAGATAACAAAAAAGCGCCGAAGCGCTTTTAATCAAAATAGTCATTATTCAGTTTTATTACTTATTAGTGATCGTAATGCCATTATCTGCAATCACGATATCGCCATTCTTATATAATTGACCAATGGCTTTTTTAAAGTTGCCTTTACTCATTTTCAAAATTTTAGCAATTTGATCTGGGCTACTTTTATCTGATAATGGTAAAAATCCATCATGTTGTCTAAGCGTTAATAATATACGGTCAGATAAACCATCCATTTTCGCATAACCTGTTTGTGTTAAGCTTAAATCAATTTTTCCATCTTCACGAATACGTCTAATATAACCTTTACACTTTTTACCAATACCAAGGTCACCAAAGACATCATTTTCAAAAATAACGCCCCAGTGTTTATGGTTAATAATCGCTTTAAAACCAATATCAGTACGGTCTGCAATGAGTAAATCAACTTTTTCACCGACTTTATATTCAGCAGGTACTTTATCTAAAAACCGATCTAATTTAGATGAAGCAAGTAAACGCTCACTAATATCATCTTGATATACATAAACGACATAACCAAAGCCAGTTTTCATTGCTACTTTTTGTTGGTTAAATGGTACCAATAAATCTTTTGGTAATCCCCAATCTAAAAAGGCACCTGCCCGGTTAGTATCGATTACTTTTAACGAAGTAAACTCACCAGCAATCGCTTTTGCTTTTTGTGTCGTTGCAATTAAACGGTCTTCAGAGTCGAAATATAAAAATACTGTAATACTGTCACCAATATTCATTTCATCAGTAACATAACGCTTTGGTAATAATACCTCTCCAAAATTTTGTCCTCCATCTAAATAGAGTCCAAAATCCACTTCTTTAACGATGTTAAGTTCGTTATAAGTGCCTACTTTAATCATAATTCTCTCTTTTTAAATAACCCTCATCATATGAAGATTTTAGTGTTTAGTTTTTATTGTTTAGGCTTATCGATAACGGCAACAGTTAACCTTGAAGTACACACTAATTGCTGACGCTCATTACAAATTTCTATCTGCCAAATTTGCGTACTATAACCAATATGCACTGCGGTTGCGGTTCCCGTTACTATGCCTTTCTTAATACTTCTAATATGGTTAGCGTTCACTTCCAACCCGACGCAGACTTTATCGTCTGCTACCGCTAAATTTGCAGCAACGCTACCGAGCGTTTCAGCTAAAACAACTGATGCGCCACCATGTAATAATCCATGAGGTTGATGCGTCCTATTATCCACAGGCATAGTACCTTGGATAAAATTATCACCGACCTTAGTGTATTCGATGCCTAACAGTTCAATAATAGTATTTTCACTTATTGTATTTAAGCGACTTATTTCTGTGCTTTTTTTCCAAATACTCATTGCACCCTCTACTATTCTGTTGGCCTCTACTTTCATTCAGCGTCTTATAATAAACTCAGTAATGCTTGTACTGGATGCTTAAGTGTTTCACCCTCAATACGTTTTACCTGGCTACGACAAGAGTATCCCGTTGCAACACATTGTGCTCTATCACGTTTTGCTATTTCAGCTTCCCAACTCAAACTATAAATCGCTTTTGACTCGTTAAGTTTACCTGCATCATGACCATAGGTTCCAGCCATACCACAACATCCCACTGCGACCTCTGATAATGAGCCACCAAAATGTTTGAAGATAGATGACCAGTCATTTGCCGAGGTAGGCTCAGCCGTTTTTTCAGTACAGTGGCCTAACAAGAAAAAGTCTGCATTTTCAGATTTTTTAGGTTCGCCTGATAATCGCGGTTTTAACCATTCTTGAAATAGTTGAACATTAAACTGACCACGTTTTTCACCTAACGCTAGCTTATATTCGTCACGATAACATAATACCATCGCAGGATCTGTCCCAACCATGGCAATATCTAACGCAGCCATTTGATTCAAAAACTCAGCTGAATCATTAGCCGTTTTAGCAAATTTACTTAAAAAGCCTTTAATATGCTGTGGCTTACCATTAGGTTTGAATGGTAAAACAACAGGCTTATAACCTAATTTTTTAATCGCTAATATCAAGTCACGTACTACGTCTGCATCGTAATAAGTAGTGAATGGGTCTTGCACGATCAATACATACTGTTCACGTTGCTCAGCCGTTAATGCTTGTAATCTTTCTAAATCAAACTCTGTAATATCATTATCTTTCAATGCTGATTTTAGTGTTGGAGATGAAAGTTGCGGAATATCCACCATACCGACTATTTTTTCAGTCAAAACAGACGTCACTTTCAACCCAGTAAAGAAGTTAAAAAAGCGTGGCATTGTTCCCATTATTGGAGCGTATTGTTCAACATAAGCAACAAAATAATCTTTCACAGGGCGTAAATAACGGTCATGGTATAAATGAATGAAGCGAGATCTAAACGTAGGCACATCAACTTGCACAGGACATTGACTGCTACAAGCTTTACACGCTAAGCAGCCTTGCATTGCTTCCATCACTTCATGTGAAAAGTCATATTCGCCATTGCGTTTAGCTAACGTATTTTTGAATTTAGTAAAAATACTCGCATTTTTGCCTGCGTACAAATCACTTTCTAATTGTAGAACATCAATATCGTTATTCGCTAATTGACGTAACCATTCACGCATTAAGCCAGCACGACCTTTTGGTGAATGAACACGATCCCGAGTGACTTTAACAGACGGACACATTGGTGATTTAGTATCATAGTTAAAGCACAAACCGTTACCATTACAATCAACGGCCTGTTTGTAACTTTCTCGTATTTTTATCGGAATTTGTCGATCAAAGGTGCCGCGCTTAACTGCATCAACACTCACTAACTGATCCGTTGAATCAATTGGTGTACAAATTTTTCCTGGGTTAACTCGGTTTTTTGGATCAAACGCAGCTTTAATTTTTCTTAATTCATTGAATAAAACATCACCGAAAAAATCAGGGCCATATTCACTACGGAAACCTTTGCCATGCTCGCCCCACATCAAACCTTTATACTTAGCCGTTAAGGCAACGACTTTGTCTGATACTTCACGCATCAGTTTTTCTTGTTCTGGGTCACATAGATCTAATGCAGGACGTACATGTAAAACACCGGCATCGACATGACCAAACATGCCGTAATGCAAACCTTTATCATCCAACAATTGACGGAATTCAATAATATATTGCGCTAAATTTTCAGGCGGAACACAGGTATCTTCAGCAAAAGCGATCGGTTTTGCACGGCTATCGGCTTTACCTAATAAACCGACTGCTTTTTTGCGCATACCGTAAATTTTGTTAATGTCGCTTAAATCACTACAAATTTGATAGCCGATCACACCTGCTTGTTTATGACTGATCAACCCATCTAGCATAATAATCAATGCATCGATTTTTTGTTGTTGGATCGTTTCATCAGCTTCTGCAAATTCAACGATGTTAATGCCGTCTAGTACTTGCCCAGGTACATCGCTAATTAAATCTTTTACGCTATGCCAAACGATATCTTGCTTCGCTAGGTTTAATACTGTGGAATCGACTGTCTCAACAGATAATGCATTCGCTTCAACTAAAAAAGGGGCATTTTGTAAAGCTGATTGAAAACTATCATATTTGATATTGAACAAAGTACGATAAGTTGGAATTTTTTGAACGTGTAACGTAGCTTCAGTAATAAAGGCTAACGAGCCTTCAGCGCCACACAAAATACGCGTTAAATCAACAATCCCAGATTCTGGATCATAAACATGTTTTAGGTCATAACCGGTTAAGAAGCGATTTAATTTAGGAAAAGTATCTTCAATATTTTGCTGTTGAGTTTCACAGGTATCAATGACTTGACGATAGATAGCACCAATAGCATCGTCTCGTTCAACTTGTTCAATCAAATCAACTGGCAATAGACGTTTAGTTTCTAACAAGCTACCGTCAATTAATACCGAGGTTAACGCAAGAACATGGTCACTTGTTTTACCGTAAAGTAATGAACCTTGCCCTGATGCATCATTACTGATCATGCCACCAATAGTTGCACGGTTACTTGTGGATAAATCAGGAGAGAAGAATAAACCATGTGGTTTTAAATAATCGTTTAATTGATCTTTAACAACACCTGTTTGAACACGAACCCAACCTTCCGCCGCATTAATTTCAAGAATATTGTTCATGTGTTTCGATAAATCTAGCACAATATCATTGGTCAAAGATTGACCATTAGTGCCCGTACCGCCACCACGAGGGGAAAAACGAATATCGATAAATTCAGGTAATTGAGCAAGCTGACAAATGACAATAATATCTTCTGTCGATTTAGGGTAAATAACCGCTTGTGGTAAACATTGATAAACACTGTTATCGGTTGCAACGGCTAAACGGCTTGCATAACTTTTAGCTATTTCACCTGCATAATCACTTTCGCTTAATGCTTTGATAAACGCAAAAGTATCCTGCTTGATATTCTCTTGGTGGTTTAAGTTTGGGATCATGTGTAGAGCGCTCTAATTCAGTAATGGTATTTTGAAGATAAAATAGACGAAGATGATAGCATAATTAACAATAAAATAAGGATTTAGAACATAAATGATCACTGTGAAAGCGAATATTTAAACATTATTTAAGATAGTAATTATCATTAAGTTTAAAGTTTATTTTTAATTACTGAACGTTAAAGGAGATTAAATTTAAATACTAACCTCTAAGTTAATGCTTTATTAGGTAAAGGCAACATTAGGTAGGATTAATATTAAAAGAAAGAATCATGGACAAAGCACAGTATAAATAAAGAAAATGATCAGTAGAAATAGATTGAGCCATTATTATAGTTATATCAATTACATTAAATAAGCTTTCTAAGTTGTACGCAGGAAAATGTTTTAGTTTAAGGTATAAGTTGAGGCCTTTCCAAGGTTAACCAAAAGATATCAATGCTTTAATGGTTTCTCTCTTTACGACACTTACAACGAATCAATAAGTTATTTTAACAAGTAAAATAGGTCAGCTAATTAATATGATTGGTATAACCATCCAATGTTAGGTTTAAATGCAGTTATTACTTATCAAGTTGCCTTTAAACCTCAACAATCGTGATTTATCAAAAAGCGTAATTAGTCAACTTACTTGGTGGAAATTCAGGCTCTTTCACAACCACTGGAGCGACAGGTTTAGGTAGTTCAACTGCAGGTGTTGGAGGCGATACAATGACAACAGGAGCAAGTTGCTCATATTCTTTTTCTTTTTGACTTAAGCATGCAAAAACTAACGTAGTTTTAGTATCATTACCAAAGAAGCCAGTATATTCGTTGAGATGTTTTACTTCCATAAAACGATTTTTCTCTAAGCAATATTCATTCGCTTGAGAAAGAATAGAAGCTAATAGCTTATCTTCTTTATCTGAAAAAACAGTTTGCTCTTTACTAATAAGGTAACTATCTTCTCCAGCTTCAATAGGGCCGATAGAATTCGTTGAACAACCACTTAACAATAAAAAACTGAACATGAAGATTAATGCTTTAACAACCATCGCTATTTTCTCAACTCGTATAAAATATGTATTTAGGCATCGAGTGCCAGTACAAAAATATAGATTATACGTAATTTAAATATTAATTTCACGCTTTTGAATATGTCAAAATATTAATCAATATAACACCTCTAAATATCCTAGTTAATCATCACTAAAATTTTACGGCTAGAGAGTATTATGAAAAAATTTATAGCCATAAAAAAAGCCAATATCGCATTGCTAATATTGACTTTTTTATGGTTATTAAGTGTTTGGTTTATTAACAGTTAAAGACTGCTTTTAATTGCTTACTTAAGTAATAAACTACTAATAGTTTCTATGCCATGCCCCTTACCGCCAACAGCCCACTTGCTATTTGCAGCAAGTTGATAACTTCCAGACAAATCAAAATGTATCCAGTTTTGTTCTGGCGTTTTCATAAATTTAGCTAAAAACGCTGCAGCCGTAGATGCACCAGCCATGCTTTCACCACCGCTGTGGATATTAGCAATATCTGCAAATGCAGATCCAATTTGTTGTAAGTGAAAAGACTCTAATGGTAAACGCCAAAGTTTTTCATTTACTTCTTTTGCCGCTTCTAAAGCAGAATCGGTAAACTCATCATCCATACTTAAAATACAATTATAATCACGGCCAACCGCTGCTTTAGCTGCACCAGTTAAGGTAGCAGCATCAATAATTTGTTTCGCACCATCTTCTTGTGCTGCAATTAAACCATCTGCAAGCACTAAGCGCCCTTCAGCATCGGTATTCAATACTTCAACACTAACACCATTTTTATAATTAATGACATCACCTAGTTTGAATGCTTTACCACTAATCATGTTTTCAGCACAACAAAGATATAACTTAACACGCTTTTGCAATCCAGTTGCAGCAGCCAATGCTAATGCGCCAGTAACCGTTGCCGCACCACCCATATCACTTTTCATTGCCGCCATAGAAGGGCTTGGTTTTAAACTATAACCACCAGAGTCAAACGTAATACCTTTACCTACTAAAGCAAAATCAACGGGAGCGTCTTCATCACCACTTGGATTATAATCAAGTTGCAACATACATGGCATATTCACACTGCCTTTACCAACTTCATAAATTCCCACATAACCATCTACATTAAGTTGCTCACCAAAAATAAGTTTATATTTTAATGGGACTTTATCTGCACACACTTGTTCTAATAATAAACATGCTTTTTCACATAATACTTCAGGTGTAACTATTGCAGGGCCTAAGTTAATCGTCTCTCTTACCCATTCACTAATAAGCTTCTTTGTTTTAAGTGCATCAATGGCCTCTTCGTCTAATTCAGGGAATTCAATATCAGCACCTGTTTTAGCATTATAGAAACCTTGGCAAAATGCCCAACATAAATCTGAATTCCATTGTTCTCCAACTAACTTCATTTTAGGCAAAGACATGTTGTCTAATTTACGAGCCGCACTTTGTACTTGAGATAAAACATCGTCTCTATAATTGATATGAATAGTAGCTTGTTGTTGGTCAAAAGATAATAAAGCGTCATTTCCCCAAACTGGGTTAGCTTTTTGATCTGATAAATTTACTAAAAATGGTTGGTTCATAACATTCCTTAATGGGTATAAACGCGAGTCTTAGCTCGCGTTTATACATTGATACTATTAGTCATTTTCATCAATCCAATTGAGTTGAATTGCTTCTAGAATACGTTCACTACAATGCTCAGGGTCATCATCAAAATCGTCTAATGCTAACACCCAATCTCGTAGGTCTGTAAAGCGGATAGTGAGTGGATCTTGCTTTGGATATTGTTCAATTAATGCAAGTGCAATTTCTAAAGAATCGGTCCATTTTAATATCATTAAGTTATCCTTAAAATAAAATTGGGTTAATAACTGCTTTTAACTGACTACATGAATAAAAGATTAGCATTCAATAAATAATACTAATTTAAATAAGTATGTGTCTAATCTTACTCTTAAGTAAGAAGGTTGTTCAAGGCAAATGCATATCTGTTTCATAAAATTCAAATAGATAAAATCTACCGCATAGAATATTGATATGAACGATGTCAAGTTGGCAGTTATAAAAGAGAATAAGAGTGGGCGAGTAAATCGTGTATTGAAGCGGTAAGCTTAACGCTATCAAGCTGAGAATTGAAAAAATAGCTAACCAAATTGGTTAGCTATTTTATTATAGTTAACATTATGTATGCTGACTATAATAGCTTAATGTTAATAACTAGTGATTTTCTGAAACAATATTAACCGTATACTTTGGAATTTCAACGACTAAGTCTTCACCTTTAAGGCAAGCTTGACACCCTAAGCGAGACTCTGATTCAAGCCCCCAAGCTTTGTCTAACATATCGTCTTCTAACTCATCACTTTCTTCTAATGAATCAAAACCTTCACGAACTACAACATGACAAGTTGTACAAGCGCATGATTTCTCACAAGCATGTTCAATATGAATATGATTTTTCAAAGCAACATCTAAAATCGTTTCGCCATCTTCAGCTTCAACAACTAAACCATCTGGACATAGTTCTTCATGTGGTAAAAATATAACTTTTGGCATCTTAAAACCTTTCTTTTATTAAATTTAGCTTAAATTTCGTCAACGGTGTGACCCGTTAAAGCAGCTTTGATTGATACATCCATGCGTCGTTCTGCATAGCTATCAGTTAATTTATCAATTGCTTCAATCGCTTCTTTAATAGCATTAACATCACTACCATTTGCAAGTGTCAATAACGCATCAATAGCCGTTGCTATTTGTGTGTATTCTTGTTCATTAAGTAATTGCTTGCCATCTTTTTGCATTGCAGCTTGTAGGTTTTCAACAACACGTTTAGCTTCTACTTGTTGTTCTACTAACATACGCGCTTGAATGTCTTTTTCAGCAAAGGTCATCGAGTCAGACAACATTCCCATGACCTGTTCATCACTTAAACCATAGCTTGGTTTAACTTCAATGTATGCCTGTACGCCAGATGATTTTTCCATCGCAGTTACGCTCAATAATCCATCGGCGTCAACTTGGAAAGTAACACGTATATGTGCTGCACCTGCTGCCATAGGCGGAATATCAGTTAATACAAATTTAGCTAATGAGCGACAGTCTGATACTAATTCACGTTCACCTTGTAAAACATGGATCATCATTGCCGTTTGACCATCTTTAAACGTCGTAAACTCTTGTGCACGTGCAACAGGGATAGTGGTATTACGTGGAATCACTTTCTCAACCAGCCCCCCCATTGTTTCTAAGCCTAAAGATAATGGTAGAACATCTAATAGTAACATTTCAGAATCAGGTTTATTACCGACTAAAATATCTGCTTGAATAGCTGCACCAATTGCTACCACTTTATCAGGGTCAATACTGGTTAATAATGTTTTACCAAAAAACTCAGCAACTTCAGTCCGTACTAATGGAACGCGTGTAGACCCACCAACCATTACAACTTCAACGATTTCTTCCAAACTAGTATTGGCATCTTTTAACGCACGTTTACAAGCCCGTACCGTTTTTTTCACTAACTTAGCGATTAATTGCTCAAAGATAGATTTTGATAATACACCTGACCATTGAACTTCTTGTAAGGTTATTTCAACTTGCTCATTATCTGTTAATGATTGTTTTGCTGCACGTGCCGATTTTAACAATTCTTGTTGTAATTGTGGTGTTATTTTACCACTAATACCGGCTTCTGATTGTATCCATTCAGCAATAGCCAAATCAAAATCATCGCCACCTAACGCTGAATCACCACCAGTAGCTAATACTTCAAAAACACCTTTATGTAGATGTAAGATAGAAATATCAAAAGTGCCACCACCTAGATCATAAACGGCGATTAATCCTTCTTTACCAGAGTCTAATCCATAAGCGATCGCTGCTGCAGTTGGTTCGTTTAACAAACGTAGTACATGCAAACCAGCTAAACGTGCGGCATCTTTTGTGCCTTGACGTTGCGCATCATCAAAATAAGCAGGCACAGTGATCACAACACCACTCAATTCACCCTGTAAACTTTCTGTTGCACGATGCGCTAATACTTTAAGAATTTCAGAAGAAGCCTGAACTGCATTAATAGGACCACATACTGTTTCAATTTGCGCTAAACCACTTTCATGGGCAGAAAATTCATAGGGTAAATGTGTTTGGTCTAAATCAGTTAAAGATTTTCCCATTAATCGTTTGGCAGATACTAATGTATTCAAAGGATCGCTAACTGACTTTTCTAATGCTTTTTTACCCACCAAAACTTGCGGAGTATTCTCAGCAGATAATGCATAATTAACTACTGATGGCAGCATATCTTGCTGCTCGACATCGGTTAGTGTTGTCGCTTTACCACTACGCACAGTAGCGACTAATGAATTGGTCGTTCCTAAATCAATGCCAACAGCTAATTTATGCTCATGAGGAGCTGCCGATTGACCAGGTTCTGCAATTTGAAGTAATGCCATGCGTTTATAATCCTATTATTTCCGAATACTGCTAGTTAGATAATTAGCGAAAGAAATTAGTCGAATAACTTCTCTTCTAATAACTCTATTTCAACTTGCAGTTTTAACATAAATTTTAATTTACGAACAAGATTTGCTGTTTGCTCTAACTGCTCTGTTTCTAAAGCGGTTTCAATTTCTGTTTCTAAACCGTTAACGAGTGCTGAAATCTCTTTGTCAAAATCTTCAATCTGATCTTCGTCATCAGCAGTAAAGTCAGCTATTTTTTCTCGCCATTCCATTTGCTGCATTAAAAAACCAGTGTCTTGCAGAGTACGCTGCTCTAATTCAATATCTAAGCCATTTAGTTTTAATAAATATTGAGCACGAAGGCAGCTATCTTTTAAGGTTTGGAAAGCATCATTAATTTCAGTACTTTTTTGCATTGCCTGTAAACGGGTTCGATCGTCTTGCATTGCAAACTTATCAGGGTGATATTGTTTTTGTAAGTCACGGTAGGTTTGAGATAACCGAGTTTTATCAACAGAAAAAACAGCAGGTAGAGAAAATAACTCAAAGTAATTCAAAACAATTTCCTAACTTGGTAAACACCGATTCTATTTAAATTAACTGAGCAAACTCCACATGGGTTAATTCGCGATTCAATAAAATTGGCATAAGAATAAAACAACAAAGTCTGACCATACAAACGTATCGGTCAGACTTCATGATATTAATACAGCGTCATTTATACGCTAAAGCTTTCACCACAACCACATTCACCATCGATGTTTGGATTGTTAAATTCAAAACCTTCATTAAGACCTTCTTTAACAAAATCTAATTCAGTTCCATCTATATAAAGTAAGCTTTTTTTATCAACAATGATATTAACACCATTATCAGTGAACATTTCATCGTCATCATTCAGAACATCTACAAACTCAAGCACATAAGCCATTCCAGAACAGCCTGATGTTTTAACACCGAGACGTAGACCTAAGCCTTTACCGCGGTTCTTTAAAAAGTTTGATACATGCTTTGCAGCAGGTTCTGTTAGTGTAATAGCCAAAATTGACTCCGTTTATTTAATTCACAAACAAGTTTAAATGACGATCAAAGATCGTCACTTGACCTTATTTTTTAAGCGTTTTTACTTTTATAATCTTCAATTGCTGCTTTAATTGCATCTTCTGCAAGAATAGAACAATGAATTTTAACTGGCGGTAATGCAAGTTCAGCTGAAATATCTGTATTAGAGATTTTTGCAGCATCTTCTAGTGATTTACCTTTTACCCATTCTGTTACTAATGAGCTTGAAGCAATTGCACTACCACAGCCGTAAGTTTTGAATTTAGCGTCTTCGATAATACCGTTAGCATCGATTTTAAGTTGTAATTTCATTACATCACCACAAGCTGGTGCGCCAACCATACCTGTTGCAACGCTTTTGTCATCTTTATCAAATGAGCCTACGTTACGTGGGTTTTCATAATGGTCGATTACTTTTTCGCTATAAGCCATGAGTGTATTCCTTGTATTCGTTGAATAATGTTTACGTGCGTATTAATTAATGGTGTGACCATTCAATACTGTTAATGTCGATGCCTTCTTTGAACATATCCCATAGAGGCGACATATCACGTAAACGACCGATGTTTTCACGGATAATTTTAATTGCATAATCAATTTCAGCTTCTGTCGTGAAACGACCAATACTGAAACGGATTGAGCTATGTGCTAATTCGTCATCACGACCAATGGCACGTAATACATATGAAGGCTCAAGGCTTGCAGAAGTACATGCGCTACCAGAAGAAACAGCTAAATCTTTTAATGCCATTACTAATGATTCGCCTTCAACATAGTTAAAGCTGATATTGATGTTACCTGCAACGCGGTTTTCTAATGAGCCGTTTACATAAACTTCTTCCATATCGCTTACACCGTTAAGTAAACGGTTACGCAATGCTAGAACACGTTCGTTTTCACTAGCCATCTCTTCTTTTGCGATGCGGAAAGCTTCACCCATAGCAACAATCTGATGTGTTGCTAATGTACCACTACGCATACCGCGTTCGTGTCCACCACCGTGCATTTGAGCTTCTAAACGAATACGAGGTTTACGGCTAACATACAATGCACCGATACCTTTAGGGCCATAAATTTTATGAGCAGAGAAAGAGATTAAATCGACTTTCATTTTTTGCACATCAATCTCGATTTTGCCGGCACTTTGTGCTGCGTCAACATGTAAGATTGTTTTATTTGCACGACATAACTCGCCGTACGCAGCAATATCTTGGATAACACCAATTTCGTTATTAACATGCATTAAACTTACTAATACCGTGTCATCACGTAGTGCTTCTTTTAATTGCTCTGGTGTTACAATGCCGTCTTCTTTCGGGTCAAGGTAAGTCACTTCGAAACCTTCACGCTCTAACTGGCGACATGTATCTAAAACGGCTTTATGCTCAGTTTTAGCGGTAATAATATGCTTACCTTTTTTCTGATAAAAATGCGCAGCACCTTTAATCGCAAGGTTATTTGATTCAGTCGCACCTGAAGTAAACACTATTTCACGAGAGTCAGCATTAAGTAAGTCTGCAATTTGCTCACGAGCAATATCTACAGCTTCTTCTGCTTGCCAACCGAAACGGTGAGAACGAGATGCTGGGTTACCGAAGTCACCATCTGTTGATAAATACTGCACCATTTTTTCAACAACACGAGGATCAACGGGGGTAGTTGCTGAATAATCAAGATAAATTGGTAATTTCATTTTTTTCTCCACTGCCTCTATTTCGAGATAATATTCAGCAGTTCGCTATTAGTAAATTTATTATTCTGTTGTTCTGACACGTTTTGCACATGTTCGCTGGCCATTAATTCTTCTAATGTAATGCCATCTAAAAACGAACTAATACGCGTACTTAACTGTTCCCATAAAGAATGGGTAAGACACTGCACTCCGTCCTCTTGGCAAGCGCCCTTTCCTGAGCATTTTCGCACATCAACACTTTCATTCACTGCATCAATGATCATTGACACTGAAATCTCTGATTTTCTTTTGCCCAATTTGTAGCCGCCACCGGGGCCACGCACACTGCTCACTAATTCTTTTTGTCTGAGCTTAGAAAATAACTGCTCTAAATATGAAAGTGATATTCCTTGGCGCTCAGAAATCTCAGCAAGAGGTACAGGGCCATTGTGCTCTTTTATCGCGACATCTAGCATCGCAGTAACCGCATAACGGCCTTTTGAAGTTAATTTCATATAGAGTTCGCTATTAATGAGTGTTAATTAATTAAATCAGTTAATTGACGAGTGACTTAATACAAATATTATAAATACCTGACAAAATTAGTCAAGTAAATACCTGACAAAATTAGTCGGGTATTAAACACCTTAATTTGCTCACATAAACAGCGCTACATTTACCCAAACTTAATTTTATTTTTTATTAGTGTCTTTTTCTTTCTCTGTATTATCTTCAATAATAGTTATTGATTTTTGCATACTACTGAAAATACCACGAAGCATTCTTAATTCATTAATTTCAGGTCTAGCTCGATTAAATAAACGACGTAATTTATCCATTACTAATCCAGGATGAGCTGGCACAATAAATCCGATTTGGAATAATGTTTTTTCAAGATGTGCAAGCATCCCTTCAAAATCAGAGGCTCTTGGATATTCTTCCACCACTTCAGGAAAGGCTTCTGAAGCTAACGATGCCATACGAACTTCATAGCTTAATGTTTGTACTGCCATTGCTAAATTTAGCGAGCTATAGTCTGGATTTGCAGGAATAAACACATGAAAATGGCACTTTTGTAGTTCATCATTAGTTAAACCACTATTTTCACGTCCAAACACTAATGCAACTTTATGCTTTTTACTTTCGCTTGCTGCTTTAACGCCCATTTCTCTTGGGTCTAACATAGGCCAATCAAGGGTTCTAGGTCGAGCGCTTGCTCCAACAACGAGTCCACAATCAGCAATACCTTCGTCGAGTGTTTTATAGACTTTGTGATTTTTTAATACATCACTTGCGCCTGCAGAAAGTGCAACAGATTTACCATCGATTTCACATTCAGGATCAATCAACACTAAATCAGTTAAACCCATTGTTTTCATTGCTCTAGCAGCGCTGCCAATGTTGCCAGGGTGAGAGGTGCCAATTAATATAATGCGAACATTGTCTAGCATTGTTTTTCCTTCGTCATTCAGTGAATTTTTTGAGCACAAAGTTTAGCACTGTTTATGTAACAACTAAACCACTCAGAGCGAGCATTTTAGACTAAATATAGCAGTTATGGTCTAAAGAGAAGTACTAAAAATGCTCTGAAGAATATTTCTTATAAAAGAAGTAGATTATTTGGAACCCATAAAACGAAAACGTATTATTATGCAGTCATAGGATAGCTTTAAATTAATCTTGCCACTTTTGAATTAATCTTTGCTAATAATAGAGCTTATTATATAAATATAGATATCGAGGAACGACTTCACGTCAGTTAAATAACAACTGATTTTTACATTATGATGTCGGTAGAATAAGCTTGCATTTATTCTTAAGCAGCAGCTAATAACAATCACACTAAATTAACTGATCTATTTTACTGGTCAAAATAACTTATTTTTTCATTGTCAATTTCACAAAGACAACAACCATTAAAGAATTAACCTCTTTTGGTTAATTCTCCGACAAACGATTAACGACGTTAATCTTCGAAAGGCTTCATTTGACGCCTTAAACTAAGTCATTTTTCCTGCCCAAAATTTAGATCTATTATTTAATGTAATCACTATAGTCCCATACAGAAGATGACTTTTAATGTTCAATAATGTTTACTTAACAGGCTAAAATTCAAGCGATTAAAATATTGCACAATTATGTGACCTGTGTATAATTTCGCGCCGAAGGAATCTCCCTTCATGTTCTTTTAAAATCTAATGGTGATCCTATGCATCCAATGTTAAATATTGCGATTCGTGCTGCGCGTAATGCGGGTAAAGTAATTGTTAAAGGTTATGAAAATTTAGAGTCTGTTGAAGTTGAAGAAAAATCACTTAACGACTATGTAAGCAGCGTTGATAAAGAAGCTGAATTAGCAATTATTGGAACGTTACGTAAATCTTACCCAGACCACAGCATCGTAGCTGAAGAGTCAGGTATTGATAACGGTGCAGATACTGATCACCAATGGATTATTGACCCACTAGATGGGACTACAAACTTCATTCACGGCATTCCTCATTTTGCTGTTTCAATTGCATTAAAAATCAAAGGCCGTACTGAAGTCGGTGTTATTTTTGATCCAATTCGCAATGAATTATTCTCTGCTGTTCGTGGCCAAAGCGCACAAATCAATGGTTACCGTACGCGTACAAGTACTGTACCAAAACTAGCGGGTACTTTATTAGCAACTGGTTTCCCATTCAAACAAAAATATAACCTTGAAACTTACCTGAACATCTTCCAAGACTTCTTTACTGATGTTGCAGATATGCGTCGTGGTGGTAGTGCAGCACTAGATTTAGCTTATGTTGCAGCTGGTCGTATGGATGGTTTCTGGGAATTTGGTTTAAAACCATGGGATATCGCTGCAGGCGAATTATTACTTAAAGAATCTGGCGCAATGATGACAGACTTTAATGGTGGTAACGATTACTTCAAGACTGGTGATGTTGTTGCTGCTAATCCAAAGCTTTTAAAAGAAATGTTAACAGTTATCCGTAAGCATAACGCTTAATTGTTAAACTGATAAAACCATTAGATTTAAAATAAACCAGATCATTCGGTCTGGTTTTTTTATGTCTGCTTTATAAACTTTCCTTACATAATACCAAAAGAATTAATAAGGTGCTCATTCTTGCTGGTTAAAATCACCCCTAACTGCGTTGTGAGTTTTGAAGTTAGAACAACTATCTCCTACAAATCACGCCTTATTAGTGTTAATTTTTCCTGCGCAATCTCTGATCACTTATTTAATTCCATTGGTATAAATACCTTCCTATTAACCCTTACGATAATTCACAAAGCCTTACTCACATTACATAACAATATGAACTTAACCTTATCGGCTTCTAACGCTGAGATACTATTAACATACTAAAATAAATCATCACGATACCAGACAGCCTTTGTGTCCAACGATTCAACCATGAGCTTTTCTGTTGTTGTAGGTTTTTTAATTTATCGACCAATGCAATGAGTAAACTAAACCAGCAAAAGATTAATAGCGCATGGATAGCAACAAACAAGAAAGCAGTCGTAAGGTGCTCATCATCAAAACCAATAAATTGCGGGAAAGCAGCTAAATAGAACATTGATACTTTAGGATTGAGCAATTGTGTTAAAAAGCCTTCATTAAAACAGCTAATAAAACGTCTTTTGATTAATGTAGTGGGTTTAGAGCGAGGTGTTTCATTTTGTTCATCAAAACCAGTTGATTGTTGTAAATTGTTTTTTACCTCGCTTTTAAAAGAAGCATAAAGCGCTTTTATACCAATATAAAAAAGATAAGCAGCTCCTAATAGTTTAACCGCCATGAAGAGTTCAGCTGATTGCAAAATCAATGCAGACAACCCAAAGATAGACAAACCTCCATGGATAAAGGTGGCGGTACAAATGCCTAATAAATTGATCAATGCTGAAGATTTAGGATTGTTGGCAATTGTTTTTAATATCAATACGCCATTAGGGCCCGGTGAAATAACTAATAACAAAGCAACCAAACTAAAAGCTAACATTTCATTCATATCAATAGACCTCCCTATCCATGGACTACTTAAAACGGCTTATACGATATAAACACCAAGCTGCTTTACTTTCGCAATGTTAAATTAATACTAACCACTGCATGGTCAGTACTTTCACCATCAACATCAAAGCTGGGGTTAATTAAATGTTTATCAGTATTAATATAATCACTGACTTCAAAATAACTTGATTGCTCAGCAGCATCAAACTCACTAGAAAGCAGAATATAGTCTAATACCGAACTACTTTGACCAAAATAATGTGTCGCACCACGTGTTAATAACTTATCAGCTTCAACTTCTTGGTTCGCATCGCAAGTCATTTGCTTATTAGCTTTATGGTTGGCTTCATATAAATCCCAAGCATCTCGTAAGGTATAAAACTTAACTAACCTTTGCTGATTTTGATCGTTATTAAATAACATATTAGGCGTCATTAGATGCGCTAGAATGCCATCCTTTAATGGGTTATTAAAATCACCCATTAACATCATTGCATTGCCCTTTTTAGATCGTCTTTCGATCATCTGCATCATTAGTAACGTCGCTTCGCTGCCTCGTTGAATAGAGGACGCCCAACCACCAGCAACCTGTGCTTTGAATTGCGATAATACATTACCTTCTAATGAACTTAATTTATCGACCTCCCCCTGCCATGAAGCACGTTTAGATTTAAAGTGCACAACATAACAATCACATAATCCTAAATGAGGAAGCTCAACAGTTGCCCTTACCACTTGACGGCTAAAGTTAAATGCTTCCGTTAAACCTAATTGCACAGCAAGTTCTTTATCAACACTCACCGCAGTGGCTTCTGTAATAGGAAATTTACTGGCTAAGGCCACAACGGGATCTCGATAAATAAAATCATCAATGACTGTTGGCTTATCTACTACAGCAAAATATTCATAACCTTGTTTTTTTACCAATATCTCAAGAGCTTCAATACTAAAGACCTCTTGAAACCCGATAATATCAGGTTGATGTTTTTGCAAATAAGAAGCAATCCAATTTTCCTTTTTTTGCCACTGCTCTGCTGAATAGATACGATCAAAATCATAAAATGCATCAGGAGGAGCAAGGTAATTAAACAGGTTAAAAGTTGCTACTTTAATTTGCGTTTGTTCAACTTGTTCCGTTGATGATAAATCATCACTAGAAGCTTCATTATTGGCAGATAGAAGGGAAATAGAATTAATGGGCACAAAATCCTCTTTTCTACTCATGTTTAATCATCATTATTGAGACTGATGATTAAACATGAATAAGATAAATTATTAATTAAACAATAGTATCGCACAGAGAAGTCAGAGTATAAGCATAAATCCCCCTTATCATTTATTTATTCCTTTTAAAGTCTTAGATTTAAAGTGAATAATAGTGGAGACAGAGAAACTATAAAATAGCCACAGAATATGTAGTCTATTCATTGGTTATTTTATTAAAGTAGTTTGTAATACTATCTTGCTGCAAACTAATATCACCAATATTAGAAGCAACCCACTGCTGATCATAATAGCTATTAGCGTAACGTTCACCACGATCGCACATCAATGTAACAATCGAACCTGTTTGTCCTTGTTCAATCATTTTTTGCGCTAGTTTTAACACTCCGAACATATTGGTGCCTGTACTTGCCCCCACTTTTCGCCCTAATAATGACGCAGTCCATAACATCGCAGCGATAGATTGTTTATTATCAATGCAAAACATATTATCAATGACAGACGCGATAAATGAAGGCTCTACACGAGGTCGACCAATGCCTTCTATTAAACTCCCTTTACAATTAATTAACTGCTTATCTCCAGTAAAATAATAATCATAAAAAACCGAGTTTTCAGGATCAACGACCGTTAATTCTGTGCTTAATTGATGATAGCGAATATGGCGTCCAATAGTTGCACTGGTGCCACCGGTTCCTGCACTCATTACAATATGCTTTGGCACAGGATGTGGCTCATGTTGCATTTGTGTAAAAATTGAATCTGCAATATTGTTGTTACCACGCCAATCTGTTGCCCGCTCAGCATCAGTAAACTGATCCATATAATACCCATTTAACTCTTTTGCTAAACGCTCTGATTCCGCATAAATTAAGTGGGTTGAATCCACTAAGAAACACTCTCCACCATAACGTTTTATTTCTGTTATTTTTTGTATGCTGGTTGTTTTAGCCATCACGGCAATAAAGCGTAATCCTAATAAACGAGCAAAGTACGCTTCGGAAATAGCAGTACTGCCAGATGAGGCTTCAATGATCACCGTATTCTCTTTGATATTGCCATTGCATAATGCATATAAAAATAAAGAACGTGCTAATCGATGTTTTAGACTGCCTGTTGGATGAGTACTCTCATCTTTAAGGTAAATGTCGATGCCTTTTAACTGTGGCAAATCAACTTTAATTAAATGAGTATCAGCAGTGCGTTGAAAGTCGGCTTGGATGTTAGCAATTGCAGAATTTACCCATTGACGTTGATTATCCATAATATTTATCCTGTTTAAATAATAAAACTAGTTTACCTTTGCTTAAACAGAATTAACGCCCTATAAATCTTTTAAAGGACCAAAATAAAGAAAATTTTTCTGATAAAGTAGAAAGTATAGAAAATTTAATTTACCTTGTAGACTAAGTTAAAGAGGAAGTATGAGTTTAGACGCTACGGATAAAAAGATAATCACCCTATTACAACAAGATGCTTCATTATCATTACAGCAATTATCAGAGCAATTAAACCTAACCAGTACGCCATGTTGGAATAGAATAAAACGCTTAGAAAAGGAAGGTGTGATTCAAAAACGAATCGCCTTAATTGATCCTGAAAAAGTAGGCTTAGAGCTCATCGCTTTTGTGCAAATTAAAACACAACAACATTCGGAAGCCTGGTTACGAAATTGTGTACAGCAAGTAAAAGGGTTTGCACAAGTTTTAGAGTTTTATAGAATGGCAGGTGAATATGATTACTTACTAAAAGTAATTGTGAAAGATATGCGTAGTTACGACCACTTCTACCAACAATTAGTTAATGATATTGATGGGTTAACCGATGTAAATACTAGCTTTGCTATGCAACAGTTAAAATTTACTACCGAACTTCCTATAATGTAATCAAATAGTGATCCTGAACGTTTAACACATTACACTGTCACTATCTCTAATAAATACTTAATTCCCGTATAAGGATGTTTTTAATGAAATTGTTTCTAAAGTTTGCTGCTGCACTCATTGTGCTTTTAATCTTAACCGTGGTGGTCGTGATCAATGTTGTTGATCCCAATGACTATAAACAACAAATTCAAGAACAAGTTAAAACCAATATCAATAGAGATGTGGTCATCGCAGGTGATCTCGATTGGAGCTTATATCCTTTATTAGGACTCAAAAGTGGTCAAGTAACGCTATATAACAATCCTGAGTTTGAAGAGAAAACTTTCTTAAATGTACAAAGTGCATCGATATCAATTAATGTATTACCGCTTTTTTCTGGGCAGATAGAAATTGGCGAAATCATGTTAGACGGCGTTGAATTTAACCTTATTACCAATAAAGATGGTTCATCAAACTTAGATAATTTACAAGCAGAAAATACAGAGGTCGTTGCTGAAACAACAAAAGAAGAAACACCTGCGACAGAAGAAGAGCAATCAACAGAAGCCGTTGACCTTTCTAAATTTGTTTTATCAGGCATCACATTAACCAATGCACAACTACAAATTATTGATCACCAAACAAGTGAAAATCAAAAAGTTGCAATAAAAAGTATGGTGTTAAGTGAGTTTGCTTTTGATAAAAAATCTCACTTTAGTTTAACGAGTTCATTTAAGAATAAACAAGTAGATGCTGATATCGCACTAGAAGCCGATATATTTATAGACTCAGCGTTGAGTAACATTGAACTAACTAACTTGACTATTGAAAGTGAAGTATTAAGTGATGCATTAGCGGATAGTACATTAAACACAACGTTCACTAGTGGCTTAACCTATCAAATGGATACTAAACAGTTAGATATCAAAGCAATCACTATTAACAATAAATTCACAGGTTCATTCTTAGATGGTGATATTTATATTAATAGTAGTGATATCCACATAACCAATCACAATGAATTAGAACTTGGCAAACTAACCCTGACAAGTAGTTTATCAGGTAGCGCTTTAAGCAATAATAAATTAAATACAAATCTACAAACTAACCTAGCTGCAGACATACAAAAACAAACGGCAAAAATAGACCTGTTTGAATTAAAAAATACAATCGATGGTAAGGACTTACAGGGTGATTTAAACCTTTCATTTAAAGAAATGAATGTCAGTGACTTTGAAAAAATATTAATTAAACAATTCAAGCTAGTTAGTGAATTAAATGTACCAGCCGTCAGTAAAGATAAAATTAATAGCACGATAGAAAGTGAGATTAGCTATGATCTTGCAAAACAAAAATTAAGTATAGATTCACTACAATCAACAATTAACGATATAGAGTTAGGTGGAAAACTTAGCTTCATCCAACAAACTGTGCCAGTTATCCGTTACAGTTTAAAAGGTAATGTTTGGGATTTAAATCCATACCTCACTAAAAAAACTGAACAAAACGGTGGTGCAACTACCACAGATAAAGATCAGCAAGTAACTGAAACAGAACCAGACTTAAGCATCTTAAAAGAGCTTGATATCAAAGGTGATTTAACTATTACTGGCTTGTTATATGAAGATATAAGAATAGGAAAAATCACTAATAACTTAACTGTAAAAAATGGTAAAGCAACATTAAGCCCATTAAACGCACAGCTATACAATGGTTCATTAAACATTGATGCATGGGTTGATGAGAAAGGTGGTCAAAACCAATATAAAGCAACGACTTCTATTAAAAATGTCATGCTACTGGACCTATTAAAAGATGCAGCTAAAGTAGATCTATTAAGCGGTACTGCAAACTTTAATCTAGTCGCTGACGGGAAAGGTTTAACTGCAACAAAAATACAACAAGGTGTAAATGCAAAAGGTGACTTTAAAATCCTTAATGGAGAGTTATACGGTATTAACCTTTCACATGAAATACGTGTTTTAAAGGCAAAAATAAAGGGTAAAACATTAGCACCAGATAAACTTGTTAAGAAAACAGACTTTGCGTCATTAATCGGTGAGTTTACGCTACAAGATGGTATTGCTAATAATCAAAAATTATTAATGTCATCCCCTGTTATCCGTTTAGATGGAGCTGGAACTGCGAATACAATTACTGAAGCGCTTAATTATAAATTAGGTGTAACGCCTCTTTCAAAAGCCGGAGAAGAAACTGACTTCCTAGATCTTGACGGTGTAACAATTCCACTATTGATTAAAGGTACCTTTAGTAAACCGTCATTTAATTTAGATACTGAAGCCGCTTTAAAAGAGAAAATTGAAGCAGGTAAAAAAGCGTTACAAGAAAAAGCAAAAGACGCTATTTTAGGTAATAAATCCAGTGATGAATTAAAAGAAGAGGCAAAAGATTTGAAAGATAAATTGAAAAGTTTCTTTTAAGCACATTAATTTAGAACCTAGAAATAAATATTAAGCTTCATAAATATTAAGTTACGTAAAATAGCTGATTCAGGAAACTGGTTCAGCTATTTTTTTACCTCCCCTTCATTAATATAAAATAAGAAAATAAAAAATAAAAAATGACGAGACAGTAGGATTCAAAATGCGATTAATGATATAACTAATTAATAAAGCGTATCTCATAAAATATCCAAGTAATACCAATGGAATTAAATAAGTGATCAGAGATTGCGCAGGAAAAATTAACACTAATAAGGCGTGAGTTGTAGGAGATAGTTGTTCTCACTTCAAAACTCACAACGCAGTTAGGGGGGATTTTAACCAGCAAGAATGATCACCTTATTAATTCTTGCTGGTATAAACACATACACTAAAACATCTAATGATAACACTCCATACATGAACTTAATCTAAGGACTTCATTTACCATGCTTCCATTTATTAATGCACAAGATATAGAAAGTAACTTATCCTGGACAGAGCTTTGCACAGCGTTCCATGAAGGACATAAAGCATCTCGAGCAGATATTGATGACATTTTATTTAAACACGGTGACAATGCTTTATTAAATCGTGCAGCGTGGATACAAAATAAAGGAATAGGCGTTAAGACGGCAACTATATTTCCAAATAACGCAAAATTATCAACTCCCATTCCAAGTGTTCAATCCATTTTTACCTTATTTGATGACCAAACTGGTACCCCTCTTGCTATTATTGATGGCAAGTTAGTGACTAAATGGAAAACCGCGGGTGATTCAGTATTTGCTGCAAAGTTATTAGCACGACCTGATAGTAAAATATTAACGGTGATTGGTGCTGGCGCTGTTGCATCATCAATTATTGATGCTTATCGAGCTTTATTTCCTGATTTGGAAAAAATAATTATTTGGAATCGCACCTTTGAAAAGGCACAGAAACTCGCTCAAGAAAAAGGGGTAGTCGCTATTCAAGATCTTTCTGAAGCCTTGAGTGATGCTGACATTGTTTCATCTTCTACTATGTCGACTTCTTCTTTTATTAAAGGAGAATGGATTAAAGAAGGAACTCATGTTGATTTAATTGGCGCATACCGCCCAGATATGAGAGAAGCAGATGATTCTCTACTGGTAAAGTCTCGCATTTTTGTTGATGCCAGAGAAACGGCAATTCACGATATAGGTGAACTAGCTATTCCCATTAAAGAAGGTGTTATAGCAGAGGATGCAGTCATAGCTGATTTCTACCAACTATGTAATGGTGTTAAGGGTCGTCAAACTGATAAAGAGATAACGCTATTTAAAAATGGGGGCGGCGCACATCTTGATTTGATGACCGCGCTATACATTATGGAATGCCGCCAAAATAACAAAGCTTAAACAGAGAAAAAAGACATTTTTTTATTGATGTTGGTGTTGGTATTGGTGTTTTTTTTGGTGTTATTAAAGTATCGAAGCTTTACTTCAGTGCAATGTCATAATACCAATAAAGCACTAAGAAAAAGGCCATCAAATAAAGCGATGGTCGCCTAACATTAACCAAATTAATTCTATGGGCTGAAATTTACACAAAATGACTTAATTCATTAACCTAAGCTGTTCTCCAAAATTTGTAATCTAGCATCAAGAGATGTTAGCGCACTAAATATATGAATAACTTTATTTAGTGCGACCTAATGCTTAATGAATTAAAGAAGTACTCACAGGCTTCTTAGCTGCCTTTGCCGCTTTCTTCTCTTTTGCTGTTAAAAGCGGTTTCTTTTTGGTCGCTTTCTTACTGTCTTGGCCTTTACTCATGATACTTTCCTTTTTGAAGTAAACTCTAAATTAAAAGTTAATTTGAGACTACCTAATGACTGAGGGTACATCGTTGAGCTAAAAGAAAATGCGCAACAATTCAGTATGCTCTTAAGGTTAAACAATTGATATAAATAGATGAGATAAGTGATACTGAAGTTAAGATGAGCTCTTTATAACAGTTCCATCGAGTTTTAGAACCAATGTATTTTTCAGAATAAAATTAACCTGTTTCAGGCAAGGACAAACAAGAAGAAGAAAAAGGAATAGTTACTCTACTATCCCTTTTTACGGTTATTCTTTAAATGCCAATAAGCAAACTATAAATTATTTTGCTAAGCTGTTTAGTAAAGCTATTTAGGTAACAATACCTTATCAATAACGTGTATCACACCGTTACTTGCTTCTATGTCAGCTTTAATAACGTGTGCATCATTTACCATCACTTTATCGCCTTCAAGTTTAATCATTACTTTCTGACCTTGGACAGTTGTACCGCTATCCATTTTAGCAACGTCAGATGCCGTTACTTTTCCAGCCACTACATGGTAGGTTAACACTGCGACGAGCTTATCTTTGTTTTCTGGTTTCAGTAACATTTCAACAGTACCTTCAGGCAGTTTTGCAAAAGCTTCATCAGTTGGAGCTAAAACAGTAAAAGGGCCTTTACCTTTGAGTGTTTCAACCAGTCCACCAGCCTTAATTGCGGCCGCAAGTATTGTAAAAGAGCCATTTTCAGCCGCGACATCGACAATATCTTTATGTATTCCGTGATGCTCGGCATGTGCAACAGAAGTAAATGTAAAACTAGCAAGGATAATTGATACTGTAGATATAAATTTCTTTAACATAATGCATTCCTTTTTAAAGTTGGTCATATTTTAATATTCAAGCGGTATTGTAATGTTCAAATAATTTTACGGGGGCTAATTAGGTTTAGATCAGTTTACTTTGAATAGTTTTTTTAAATAACCTTTTCCTCAAACCTCACAGCTCCTCTATTCAATAAAATAAATTTACAAAAATAATATTTAGATACATCCGCTTATATCTAAAAAATGACATAACTAAAATATATAAACCATCAAATAAATAACACATAAAAACACGAATAAATTTTTATATTTTTCAATAACGGTTCAATATTTTTATCTTTTATGACGCAATTAATAACTCTATTTTCCTTCAGATAAAATAATGGAAATAATAAAAATCGCATACATAATGATATATACCCGTTGCTGTTCAAGGTGCTTTTTTCAGTCGTTAGCTTGGACTCCAAATCAAGGCGCAATACGATAAAAATGGCGAGCTCTTATCGAAGATTACAATGTAGTAGTTGGTTTTAAAGCTAACGACCCGAAGGACAAGCTGTAAAGCAAACATCTTCGTTATTAAAAGGTGTCAGTTTACCCTGTTAGCTCTTTATCTTTCAGCCTAGCATCGGTGCACTTCAATGCTTGTTGAATGTTGCATCTTGAATGGTAACGGGCATATACCACTCATAACTATTCCTCCACCCTTGGTCTTAAATGTATATAATACCAACTCTACGACTTCCTAAATGACGCTCTCAACAGAGGAACCAATCCAGTGAAAATGATTAATGGCCTTAAAGATATAATTGATACTTTTGACACCTTTATTTTGGATCAATGGGGTGTATTACATAACGGCGGAAATGCTTTTCCAGAAGCAATAGAAGCGTTAACTTTTTTAAAGTCACATAACAAAAAAGTCGTCATCTTATCTAACAGTGGTAAAACAGGATCGTTTTCTTACGGTCGCTTAGAAGACTCAGGTATTACACGAGATTTGTATTTAGATGTATTAACTTCAGGCGATCATATGCGTCAGAATTTCGCGTCAGGAAAATTTCAACACCTAGGCAAGCAAGCTCTGCATTTTACCTGGGATAACGACCACAGCGTAATTGATGATTGCGGGTTAACAGAATCAACACGAGATGAAGCTTCCTTCATTTTATGTTGCGGTGTTGATCGCGGCGATGTTGACGCTTACATGGATGACTTAACGTTCGCTTATCAACATAATATTGAACTAGTCGTCAGTAATCCAGATCTCGTTGCTATGACACCAGAAGGCACTTTAAAAACCTGCCCAGGCGCAATAGCAAGTGCTTACCAAAAAATGGGTGGCACTGTCCATTGGCATGGAAAACCACAGAAAGAAATTTATGCAATGTGTAAAGAATTGGTAGGCGGTTGGGATAACGCTATCGCGGTAGGCGATAGCTTAGAGCACGATATTGCAGGGGCAAATGGTGCTAATATCAGTAGTTTATTCATCACCTCTGGCATCCATACTAAAGCGATTAGTGATGAAAAAAGTATTGCTAATTTATGCGATGAATTTTCAGTTAAGCCTAGCTTTTATATTGATTGGTTCAAATCATAACAAACCTAACTGTTACTACGTTTATTCTTTATGTTTATAACATTCATATCGATTCTTACCGCGTCTCTTGCTTTGGTATAAAGCAAGATCCGCTTGTTTAACTAACTCGACAGAATGCGTATTGAGTTGTGGAATAACAGATGAAATGCCCAAACTAATAGTCACATGGTTATAGGGAGACTCACTATGGGTTATTTGCAAATTGTTAACAGTTTGTCTTGTTTTCTCGGCAACAGCAAAACCTTCAACCAAATCACCTTCTAATAAAATAACAAACTCTTCTCCACCATAACGAGCAAAAAAGTCAGTCGGTCTGTTAATTGATTTTTGTATATTTTCAGCCACTTTTCTTAAACACTCATCACCCGCTATATGCCCATAAGTATCATTAAATTTCTTAAACTCATCTATATCAATGAGTAGTAAAGTTAATGGCTCTTGGCTACGAGTTTTTACCTGCCAGAGTTGGTTAAGTGTATGATCTAACCACCTTCTATTAAACACGCCAGTTAAATCATCAATTTGAGATAATGATTCAAGCGTAGCATTAGATTTTTCAAGTTTATCTCGACGCTCATTCACCATATCTATAACGGCATTAAAACCTACAATCAAATCCCCTATTTCATCGTTTTTATAACCTTCAATATGCTTGAGTGGTTGCTTTTTTAATACCATTTCTCTAACGGACTCTGCAGCTTCTTTTAAAGGATTAAAAAAGAAGAATAGAAAAAAGGTAATCGCTAAAAAAACAGCAAAACTAACAATTACTCCACTGATAATAGAAGCCTTTAAGCTTTCGTTTATCGTTTGATAAACTTTATCGACAGGCGTTCTTACAATAACAAACCAATTCAAGAAGCTAATATTAGCCGCCGCCGCCAACATTTCATCACCAGAGGTATTCACCGTATCACCAACCCCATTAAAGCCATCCATAACCTGATCGTAGAAGATAACCTCTCCTCTTTCAGGGATGCTTTTAAACACTAAGCTTGGAGTGCTGGAAGCTAAAAAAATCTGGCTAGCTCTTGATATCACTAATGTATCGCTTGTCTCATTGTAATCATGGTCAAAAATATATTCCATAAACCCAGAACGATTCAAAAAAATAGGCGCTTCTAGGATCCCTAATACTCGACCGCTTTTATCTCTTAATGCTTTTGCAATGACAACAAGCACTTCATCACTAACTTCAGAACGAAAAGGTGAACTAATAATAATATGTTGGCTATTTTTAGCATTTATTAACCATTCTCTATTTGAAAGATCTAAATTTTTTCTACCAGGAATAACTGGGTATTCAGCTATAACACCTTTTCCGGTTGGATTTATAACAGCGAACCCTTGTGGAAAAAAATTAGTAAAAGCAATATGCTCTTTGATTTTTTCGGTTAAAAAATCTTCGGACTGCATTTGATCGGAAGGAATAATATCTGCTAGAGCGACTAAAAATTTTGTTCGCTTATCAATTTTATTCGTTATATCTTTAGCGATAAATTTAGCTTTTGTGTATTGTTCTTTATTAATTTGATTTTTGATTTCAGACTTAATGATTAGAAAATTGTAAATTTGTAACAGTGTAAAAGCCACGACAATAAATGCCGAAACATAAATAGATAATTTAGTGGAAATACGCGATGGCGCCATGTGATCTAACAGTGTCTTCATCGAATCATAATTTATTGGTTAATACTTGGACATAAAGATACCTCTTTTAGCATACAAAAGTTAGTTGTTTTTTTGATAATGCGACTAAAAATGACTAAATATTCATTGATTAGTTTAAAATCGTTTCAGTATTTATAGATATACCCGTTACCATTCAACGTGGCAAATTCAGCAAGTAGTGAAGTGAACATATTCTAGGAAGAAAGAGGCAGATCTAACAAGTTAATTACTTATTTTAATAAAAATAGCCTATTAAAAGTACATCAGATAAATATTATGTAAAAAAGTGATGTTTAATAAGGATCAACAAGAATGATCAATCCATTATAAAATCACTAACGATTTAGAATATACCTCCAGAATAACCCCCCTAAAAGTCACAATCAATTAATTTATAGCAATAAAAAACAAGTCTTTTTTTGTACATTAAATTTAAAAATTCCAATTTGTAATTCTGTAAATGTGACTTAGATCTCCTTTTGTCACTTATTTGTTATTTTTTCATGAAGTTGATCAGAAAACTATATAGATTGGTCTACGTAATTTAAAAGACACGGATTGTCTGCATTTTAGCTGAAGTAATTTTTATTATTTCAGCACTTACCTAAAAAATAATTTAATTATTACAATTTTTAAATAATTCTAAATAAAGGAAAATGAATATGACATTCAACAAATATCTAATTGCTATTACATCTAGTGCTATCCTTTCAGCTCCACTTTCTGCTGCAACTATTTACAAAAATGAAACCCAGGAATTTAATATCGGTGGACGAGTTGAAGTCGGCGGTAATTTAACAGATGGTGATTATTCTGATGAATCTAATGTGCGTTTAAATGTAAATGGAAAAAATAAATTAAATGAAGATTTAACTGTTTTTGGTCGCTACGAATTCGAAATCACAGAAAATGAAGATGATAATGAAGCAAATTTAAATACACGTCACCTTTACGTGGGTGGTGAAACTAAATTCGGCACTCTTATTTATGGGCATCAAGAGAATGCTGTTACTTACCTAACAGACTTTACCGATTTAGCAGAAACGTATAGTGGTTACATTAACGAAAATACTGAAACATCGGCCGACCGCTCAAAAAACACATTACGTTACATTTATAAAACTGATGCATTAACTTTTCAAGCATCTGGAACACAAAATGCTAATAATAATGCCGATGGTTTTGGTTTGATGGCAGCTTATAAACTTACTCCTGAAGTTGAATTAGCTGCGGGTGTAACTAGCAGTGATCAAGAATATGGTAATGCAACAAATGTTGAAGATACTGACACCTCAAACTCTTACATACTTGCAGCGAGATACACTAAAGGCAGTATTTATTTAGCGGCAACAGGTATGCAAGGTAATATTTCAGCTGATGGTATTTCTGATTCTGATTTTGTAGCGGCAGATGCATTTGCCGCTTATTACTTTGGTGAAGATAACTCAAATATATTAAATATTGGTTATAGTTATTATTCTGCAGATGATATTGCATCATTAGAAACAAATTTTGTTTCACTAGAATATGCTCATTATATTGGTAACTTTGCAGTTTTTAGTAGTTATAAAATTGCATTAAATAATGATACATCTAGTAGTACTGGTGACCGTGAAAATGAGTTGTTGTTAGGTGCTCGTTACGGTTTCTAAGTTTTATTAAGATAAAGAAATCTATAAAGCACTCAATAAGAGTGCTTTTTTGATGGGAACAATTAAAACTATTTATCTAATCTAAGTTAACTTAAACTACTATTTTTAAAAACAATAAAAGCGAGAATTAAATATGAAGTTATGGAATGTTGTTGCAATTATTATTGTCAGTTTATTAAGCTCAAAAGTATTAGCAGATATTCATTTAAACACCCCCTCTCAGCTTAAACTTAAAATTGTTAATAATGAAATATCAAAAAATGAGAATCCTCTCTTATTAGAGAATGGTAAAAATCAGATAGCATTTCGTTATGAGGATCGTTACCGCTCAGCTGGCGAAGATGTTTTTTTTACATCAGATATTATATTACTTACTTTTGAAGGTCATGATAACAACTACTTTATAACCTTACCTAAATTACGTACGGAAAGTGAACGTACAGACTTTAATAATAATCCTGTCATCATATTAAAAGATAGTAATGGTAAAACAGTATCATTTGAACAAGGGAAGCTACTCAAGAATGGTATTCAATTTAATCGAGACTTAATCTCAGAACTGCGTGTTTACAATCAAACATCTCAACTCGCTTCATTAAAGCAACCGACGTCAATTATTAGCGTTGCCGATAACCTGTCTGAAACTGATGTTGCAGGTAAAATGTTAGATTATTGGTACAGTAAAGCGGATGAAAAGACTCGTGCAGCATTTAAAGCTCGTATTAATTAGAATATGCACACATAAAAATCAACTCTACTTGATTCAGTAGAGTTTGATAATTATGACTCTACATAATAGCCTCTCATTTCCCTCCCCTCTCGACCAAAAAACAATAATAAAGTCTTATTAAATAAAAAATACAATTTTTTTTATATTTAGAAAGGGCAAGGTATCGACTCTAATGTCAAACACATCACTTTGTAAAAGCTAATGATCATATTAAAAATAAAACAAAATAAAACAATCACTTACATAAATATCGATTCGTTCATAAATCATTGAGACACGAGTAATTTTAATCGGTAAGGTTACCTAATCATTCCATACAACATCCTCTGACTCTATTAATTAGGGTTGTTACTGCTGTACAGAAAATAAATTAAAATCAACATATTAGAGCTGCAACAACAAGTTGGCACATATATTTCATTATGATCTGTAATATTTATTTTTTACCTTTTAAGCCCTATATCACCTTAATCATGCACTAAGAAATGATAAAAGCGCACTGAAATGAGGCGCAATGGCATTAAGATAATAAATATTAAACTTTATTGATTTTCGCATCAATGAAGCTTGTCTATTAAGCTTTGTATGTTATCTAAACAATACTATTAATATTGAATTAGTTTAAATATCTTATGAGATTTGAACCTATATTAGGAGAATGCTTTGACAACAATACCTGTTTGGGATGCTCATACTTGCGTTCCTTTAATTCCAGAGTACGATTTAGCATCGCTACAACGCCATATAGACTGTGGCGCCTATTATATTTCAATCAATATCGGGATGGACTTTAATCCACTGAGTGACATTATTCAGATAATAGCAGGATTTAGACAACGCATCAGCGAACTTGGTTTTTTAATACAAGTAGAAAGTTTTGCCGATGTTGAACGTGCCCAACGCGAAGGTAAATTAGCCGTTTCCTTTGATTTAGAAGGTGGCGTCCCGTTACATGAAAGCTCTGCGATGGTCGGATTACTTGCAAAGCTTGGCGTACGACAAATACATTTAGCCTACAACCGCAGTAATTCTCTTGCGGGTGGTTGTCACGATGAAGACATTGGCTTAACGCCTAAAGGCCGAGACATCGTAGATGCAATTAATGCCAATAAATTGTTTATGGATGTTTCCCATACCGGATACCGCACCAGTATGGAAATTTTCGAATATTCAGATAAACCAGTGATCATTAGCCATGGCAATCCTCGCGCACTCAAAGATCACGGACGAAATTATCGAGATGATCAACTACAAGCCTGCGCAGCTAGCGGTGGCGTAGTTTGCATAAATGGCGTAGCGCGATTCTTAAACTCCCCACAAGCTAACGCTGAAAGTATGGTGGAAGCCATCGATTATCTCGTTCAATTAATTGGGCCATCGCATGTTGGTGTCGGCTTAGATTATGTTTACGATAATCATTTAGATGATGGGCCAGAAGGTTTAGATACGAATCTTTGGTGGCCACCTGAACACGGTTACAGTAAATCAAATGATGGATTTTTAAATCTTTTATTCGCCCCACCAGAACGTTTTTTAGAAATGTCAGTACTACTTGAAAAACGCGGTTACACACAATCTGATATCGCTGCTATCTATGGAAAAAACATGAACACCCTAGCCCAAAAAGTTTGGTGTTAACAACACATTGGAAATAAATCCCTTGGCCTCACCGTCAGGAAATACGGAGATAACAATATGAAGTCACTTTTTAAAAAAGCACGCCATCTAGCGGGAGCGACTAGTTTAGCCCTTGCGCTTTCTACAGGAACGGTATCAGCAGCGACACCTAAAGATTCTTTAGTTGTAGGCTGGCAATTCGATGACATTATTACGTTAGATAGCGCGGAAGCCTTTGAATTTTCTGGCTCTGAAGTTATCGGTAATACTTACGATCGTTTAATTAGTTACGATCCAAATGATGTCTCAAAAATATTTGGCCAAGCAGCCGAAAGTTGGACAATCAGCGAAGATGGTAAAACCTTTACTTTTAAAATTCGCAAAGGGATTAAATTCGCCTCCGGTAATGAAATGACCGCTGAAGATGCTGCATTTTCATTACAACGTGCGGTTATCCTCAATAAAGCGCCTGGTTTTATATTAACGCAATTTGGTCTTAACGAAACCAATGTAAAAGACAAAGTCAAAGCCATTGATGCAGATACACTCGTCTTTGAAACCGATAAAGCCTACGCACCAACTTTCGTTTTGTACTGTTTAACCGCAACCATTGCGTCTGTTGTAGATAAAGAAGAAGTCATGAAACATGCAGTCGATGGTGACATGGGGCTTGCTTGGTTACGTACTCATTATGCTGGTTCTGGCCCTTTCAAAGTAGAGCAATGGAAGCCGTCTGAGATTGTTGTATTAAGTGCCAATCAAAATTACTGGAATGGTGTTCCGGCAATGAAAAATGTGTTTCTTCGTCATATTGGTGAATCTTCCGTTCAACAATTATTACTTGAGAAAGGCGATATTGATATTGCCCGTAATCTCGAAACCGAACAGTTAAAAAGTGTTGAAGATAATAAAGAGATTAAGTTAATTAAAAAAGGTAAAGGGACGCTTTATTACCTTTCAATGAATATGAAAGATCCTATCTTAGCTAAACCTAAAGTGCAGCAAGCGCTTAAATATCTAATCGATTACAAAGGGTTAGCAGATACAGTTTGGGATGGGCGTGGTCAAATACAACAGGCATTTCTACCTAAAGGTTTCCTTGGTGCATTGGAAGATCAACCTTTCTCATTAGATGTTGAAAAAGCAAAAGGCTTATTAGCTGAAGCCGGTTATCCTGATGGTTTCGATGTTGAGTTAATCGTTCGAAACAGCCCTATACGTGTCGATACAGCAAAATCAATTCAAACAACCTTTGCTAAAGTAGGTATCAAGGTTAAGTTAATTCCTATGGATGGTAAACAGGTTCTAACGGTATACCGTGCACGTAAACATCAACTATTCTTTGGCACATGGGGCCCAGATTATCAAGACCCACATACCAATGCAGATACTTTTGCTAAGAACTTAGACAATAGCGATGATGCGAAATCAAAACCAGTCGCTTGGCGTAATGCCTACGCGCCCGAGCAAATGACTAAAGATACCCTTGCCGCGTTAGTCGAACGCGATGCTGATAAACGTGCAGCGATGTATTTAGCAATTCAAAAGGAACATCAACAAACAGCACCTTTCGCTTTTGTTATGCAAGAACAAGAAGTGGCTGGTGTGCGCGCTAACATCGATGGATTTGTATTAGGTCCATCCTTCGATAGTAACTCTTACAAAGACGTTGTGAAGAAATAATGGGAAGTTCATTATCAAAGGGCAGTTATCAGGCTGCCCTTTCTTCTTTTTATACTAAAAAAGCAAAACCATTCATCCACTTTTTCAGCATGTTGGCGATGACTTTCTTCGGCTTATTATTACTCACCTTTGTGATTGGTCGAATGATGCCAACGGATCCCGTTATTGCTGTGATTGGTGATAAAGCACCTGAAGCACTCTATCAAGCCACATATATTGAAATGGGGCTAGATAAACCTATTATCACGCAGTTTTTCTACTATCTTAACGGTGTATTACATGGCGACTTAGGTACCTCTGTCCGTACTGCAAACTTAGTCACCGATGATATCCTTAACTATTTTCCAGCAACTCTAGAACTGGCTACCCTCGCCACTATTTTTGGCATGCTAATTGGTATTCCAATGGGAGTCATTGCAGCCGTCAATCAGAATAAATGGCAAGATAATCTGGTTCGAATTTTTGGATTGATTGGACATAGTGCCCCGATATTTTGGCTAGCAATGATCGCCATTGTTGTTTTTTATCAACATTTAGATTGGGTTGCCGCACCAGAAGGTCGACTCAGTGTGATGTATGAATATACGCTTCCGAAAGTGACCAATATGGTATTAATCGATACCGTATTAGCACAGGATTGGGGGGCCTTTAAAGATGCCTTTGCCCATATTCTTCTACCTGCTTCTTTACTTTCCTATTACAGTATTGCCTACCTCAGCCGTATGACGCGATCTTTTATGCTTGATCAACTTAATCAAGAATATGTCATTACTGCACGGGTAAAAGGGGTTTCTGAAACCGCTATTATTTGGAAACACGCACTCGGTAATGCTTGGGTTCCTTTGATCACTGTTATCGCTCTGACCTATGCTTCTCTCTTAGAAGGGTCAGTGTTAACAGAAATTGTATTTTCTTGGCCGGGATTAGGCCGTTACATTACCGACGCCCTACTCGCAGCAGATATGAATGCGGTACTTGGGGGCACGATCGTCATCGGTTTCGTTTTTATACTGTTAAATTTAACCTCTGATTTGCTCTATAAAGTCTTTGATCCGAGAGTAAAATAAGCATGCATATTATTAAACATTTCTCATCCAGAAGTGCTAACAAGGTTTCTCAAAAATGACGGAGTTAAAAGGTTGGCTGTTAGCCGAAAACCCAGATTCAAGAACACAAGCAGCATTTGGACGTGGCTATTTAGGTTGGCTACGCTTTTATCATAATCCTCTCGCTATGATTGGTTTTGTTATTGTGCTTACGCTGCTATTAATAGCGCTATTTGCCCCGTATATTGCCCCCGAAGGTATTAGCAGTGGACTAACAGGTGACGCCCTTAAAAATGCGCGTTTTCTACCGCCCTCTGCTGAGCATTGGTTTGGCACCGATGGCCAAGCTAACGATGTGTTTAGTCGCATTGTTATTGGTAGCCGCATAACACTGGTTATCGTTGCCTTAGTGATTTTCACCGCCCCAATATTAGGCTTTATTATCGGTACTGTTTCTGGCTACTTTGGTGGTTGGGTTGATATCTTATTAATGCGTATTACTGATGTATTTCTCGCTTTTCCTAAATTAGTGCTCGCATTAGCACTCGCTGCAGCATTAGGTCGAGGTTTAGAGTCGGCCATTTTCGCGATTGCAATCACCTCTTGGCCCGCTTACGCACGACTCGCCAGAGCCGAGACATTAACGATTCGTAATACCGATTACTTAGCAGCGGCAAAACTACAAGGCGCAAGTCATTGGCGATTAATTTCAGGCCATATCATGCCACTATGTTTATCGTCACTGATTGTCCGCGTCACCTTAGATATGGCGGGCATTATTTTAACCGCCGCTGGTTTAGGTTTCCTTGGTTTAGGTGCACAGCCTCCAACACCTGAATGGGGTGCAATGATTGCAGAAGGACGCGACTATATTCTCAGTTACTGGTGGTTAGCCACTTTTCCTGGCCTTGCCATTTTTACCGTGGCACTTGGCTTTAACCTTCTTGGTGACGGTCTACGCGATGTCTTAGATCCTAAATCAGGAGGTCAACATTAATGACTTATATCGGTAATAACAATGATCACTTACTGGAAGTGAAAAATCTCAATGTTGAATTCCCCTCGGTACATGGTTCAGTTCATGCGGTGCGTGATATCTCTTTTAAAATGGGCCATGAGAAAATAGCCATTGTAGGTGAATCAGGTTCAGGAAAATCACAAACAGGCCGTGCTATATTAGGATTGAGCCCAGGTAATGTCACCGCCGAAAAACTCTTTTTTGATGGCGTAGATTTACAAGGTTTGTCCGCTCGTGATTATCGAGAGATCCGTGGTAAACGTATTTCAATGGTGATGCAAGATCCTAAATACTCACTTAATCCGGTAATGACCATCGGTAAGCAAATGATTGAAGCTTGTCAAATCCAAATGAAGGTTTCTAAGAAACAAGCTATATCCCGCTGTATTGAGATGCTTGAAGCCGTTCGTATCCGAAATCCGCAACGGGTTTTTAATGCCCATCCTCATGAAGTATCGGGAGGCATGGGACAACGTATTATGATTGCCATGATGTTATTGTCGAGCCCAGACCTGTTAATTGCTGATGAACCGACATCGGCATTAGATGTAACCGTACAATTGCAAGTGTTAGCGATTATGGATGACCTGGTCAAAGAGCGAGGGATGGGGTTGATTTTAATTTCTCATGACTTGCCTTTAGTCGCGAGTTTCTGCGATCGTATCTTAGTGATGTATGCCGGAAGAATTGTTGAAGAGCTCGAAGCCAGTAAGTTAGATCAAGCGCAACATCCTTATACAAAAGGGTTGCTTTCCTGCTTACCCAATAACGCGATTAAAGGGCAACCTTTAGCAACATTGCAACGTCAAGATAGTTGGTTAAATGGAACCTTAAATGCACAGGGTAAATTACTATGAACAGCCAACAAACACACGCCATTGCAATCAATGACTTATCTATTCATTTTGGCAGCGGTGAAGCATTAGTAAAAGCCGTCAATCATGTTTCTTTTAACGTGCCAGCTCAACAATCCTTTGGATTGGTCGGTGAGTCAGGATCGGGAAAATCAACTATTTTACGTGCACTTGCCGGATTAAATACGCATTGTAATGGACAGATGTTACTGGAAGGTGAAGCCTTACAAAGCAAACGCAATAAAGCTTTTTATAAAAAAGTACAGATGGTATTCCAAGATCCCTATGCATCACTTCACCCACGTCATACCATCGATAAAATTCTGGCAGAACCACTTGCGATTCATGGGTTTAAAGAAACAGAACAACGTATCGCAAAGGTGATGGATCAAGTTGCCCTACCGAATAAATTTCGATTTCGTTATCCGCATCAACTATCAGGTGGTCAACGTCAACGTGTCGCCATTGCCCGCGCCTTAATTTTAGAACCTAAAATTTTATTACTCGATGAACCGACCTCTGCACTCGATGTTTCCATACAGGCTGAGATCCTCAATTTATTAAATCAATTACGTGAAGAGTTATCGTTAACTTATGTGTTAGTGAGTCATGATTTAGCGGTTGTTTCTTATATGTGTGAGCAAATTGCAGTGATGCAGCATGGTAAATTAGTCGAACTTTTACAGGTCGATCAACAAGGAAAAACTAGCGCTAAAGACCCCTATACTTTGCAACTTAATTTAGCTTCAAAGGGTTATAATCGAGAAGTCATTGAGCAATTTATCGACCATGATTGATATGTTAAATTACTATGAGCAGGCAATGGACAAATCGTTATGATCCAGAAAAATATGACTAAAAGATAAGTTTATGATGAGTATTGATCAAGTTTTGGGAGATGACAGTTATTGAAGCCTAAATAACCAACTCAGGGTCTGTTGTTATGTTGATTTTAAGACGAATAAACAGGCTAAGGTTAAAAACATGATATCAAAAGCTTTATTTGCGAATACATTACCAGAAAAGTAGTTATTAAAGGCTGATGCAACAAAAATGCAATGGCAATGAACATTAAAAGCAACTTTAAAATATAAACAGGGTTAACAAATTACCCCTGTTTATATTTAGCTAAAAATTAAAAGCTAAAGCCTTAACGTTTTGCCGCTATATCACGCAAAGCTTGTTTTTCAGCCGCTGATAAGAATGCGATGTCTAAGCCATTAATTTGTGCTTGTTTTATTTGCTCAAGAGATAAACCAGCTTTAGGTGCGGCAACTTCATACTCAAATGGTAATTCAATTCCTTCTACTGCTGGGTCATCAGTATTAAGTGATGCCATCACACCGTGATTTAAGAATTTTTTAATAGGATGTTGAGTAATATCTGCAATAGTACTGGTTTGTATATTTGAAGTGATACAAGACTCAATACCAATATTGTTTGCTACAAGGTAATCCATTAATTTAAGATCTTCGATTGCTTTTACACCGTGACCAATACGCTCAGCACCTAATGATTGAATTGCCTGCCATATACTTTCAGGCCCAGCAGCTTCACCAGCATGCACAGTTACACGTAAGCCCGCATCACGTACTTGTTTAAAGTGATTAACAAATAAGTCGCCAGGTTTTCCTAATTCGTCACCCGCTAAATCGATAGCAACTAATTTATCTTTTTGACTAAGCAGCCCATCTAATTCAATTTGGCATGCTTCTGTACCGTAAGAACGACTCATAATACCGATTAAATTAGTTTTAACGTTAAAGTCTTTACTACCTGCAGCAACACCAGCGACAACTGCTTCAACAACGCCCTGAACAGGTAAGTTATGCTTTAACGCCATGTAATATGGAGAGAAACGTAATTCCGTATAATCAATACGAGCATTTTTAGCATCTTCAACGTTTTCATAAGCGACTTGATAACAAGCTTCTAAGTCCCCTAAAACGGCAACACCTAAGTCTAATTTTGATAAAAAAGCAACTAAATTAGGTTCAGCTTCAATAACTTGCACAAATGGACGCAATGCTTCAATGCTCGTTGCAGGTAATGTTAAATTAAATTTTTGGCCTAATTGTAAAATGGTTTCAATACGAATATTGCCATCTAAATGTCGATGTATATCAGTTAGAGGTAAATTGTTAGTGATCATTTTTTATTCCTTTGTATTGAAACCCTAATGGAACTCAAGCCACCTTAAAATGCAATTTCCGAGGTTACAAAATAAGGTAGCTTGAATCTCACTAGTATAAAGAGTGTAATTATTTTTGTTACTGGCAAATCTTTAATAAATCTACATTTAAAACATATTTTAAGTTAGTTAACATAATATGTTGTTGACAGTTTATCATTGAAGTTTAACTGTTCATTAGCAGCAAAAAATATTTTATTAAAGACCATAAAAATCGCCTTTATTTTTAAATTAGTTTTGTATCGCCTTACCATTTTATATCACCTTACTTGCTATAACTTGATTAGTTATAGTTTAGTACTACTTTTAAGAATCAGCAGCATCAGGGCGAATAACTTCGTATACTTGTGGCTCAACAGCTACTTTTTTATCTGCACAATGGATTGCATTTAACACGTTCTTTTGTGTTTCCATAAACTGCTGCTCTGTTTGAGCATGTACCATAGCAATAGGAGTTTGTGCATCGATTTTATCTCCAATACTGATTAACTCACTTAACCCTACTGCAAAGTCGATACTATCAGCCGCCACTCGGCGTCCACCGCCCATGTTAACCACGGACATACCAACTTCGCGCGCATCAATTGCACTAACATAACCAGTTTGTGTACTGTAGATAGGTCGAATAATAGCAGACTTAATTAAGTGATCATCGTAATTTTCAACGAAATCAGTTGGGCCACCAAGACCTGACACCATTTTACCAAATAGTTCAGCGGCTTTACCATTATCCAATACAGCTTGTAACTTGATATGTGCTTGTTGTGTATTGTCAGCTAAATGTGCTGATACCAACATTTCAGCACACAGCGACATCGTCACTTCATGTAATCTTGGATTGACGTATTCACCAGTTAAAAATTGCACCGCTTCTTTCACTTCAACAGCGTTACCCGCACTACTTGCTAGTACTTGATCCATATTAGTAATTAAAGCAGAGGTTTTACAGCCAGCACCATTTGCGACGGCAACAATGCTATTAGCAAGCTGCTGTGATTGTTCATAAGTGGGCATAAAAGCACCGCTGCCAGCTTTTACATCCATGACTAACGCATCTAACCCTGCCGCTAGTTTTTTTGATAAAATAGAAGCAGTGATCAATGGAATGGATTCAACCGTTGCGGTAATGTCTCGCGTTGCGTAAAAACGTTTATCAGCAGGCGCTAAGTTTGCACTTTGCCCTATAATCGCCACACCTGTTGTTTTTACAACGTCTCTAAAATGCTGGTTAGTCACTGTGGTTTGATAACCAGGAATTGCATCTAACTTATCGAGAGTACCTCCCGTATGACCTAAACCCCGTCCAGAAATCATCGGTACATAACCGCCACAAGCAGCAACCATTGGCCCTAACATTAAAGAAGTAACATCGCCTACGCCACCGGTTGAGTGTTTATCTACGATAGGCCCATTTAAGTTCAATGAAGACCAATCTAGGACTTCACCGGAATCACGCATTGCAGATGCTAAAGCGACTCGTTCATCCATATTCATATCTTGAAAATAGATAGCCATCGCAAAGGCAGCGATTTGGCTTTCACTGATGCTATTGTCGGTAATACCTTGTATAAAGAAGTTAATTTCTTGGTTAGTTAAAATTTTTCCATCACGTTTATGGCGGATGATTTCTTGGGGGACTAGGATCATATACAAACTCCGATAATAAAGAGATAGTTAGATATCACTAAATGATTTGTGAATAGTTAATATTTACAAATAACTTAGGACGTAATGAGGGAAGAGGAGAATACCTGCAACACAGCCACTATGCTGCAGGCAATAACTACATTTACTTAATAAAATTAAGCAAAGGCATTATTTATTAGAACTTATAAATAGCAGCAAAATAATGGCTGAAACCAGTTGACTCGAACTCGCCAAAACCAAAGTTAACACCATCTTTGATACCGTAAACATCTTTATAAGCTTTAAGACCATAACCTAATGAAAAACGATCTGAATGCCAGTAAATACCGTTAAACCAAGCTCCACCATTACTTGAAGTAGAGTACTCATCTTTTAAAGCAAATTGGTAATCAAAGTAACCTTGGTAAGCGAAGAATGAACCATTCTCTAAAAAGTAAAAAGGTTTAAACCAATTTGCCGATATTTGATAACCATTCCAGTCTTTTAGATTTACATCATAAAGAGCATAAGCATTTAATCCGACTTTACCTAACCATGGCACGTTCACATCAGACCCAACACCGACAAATGCGTTATATAAGTCGCCATTTCCATCATTGGCAGTAGTAGAAATTGAACCACCACCAATATTAAACAGTGCCGCAAGATAAACTTCTTGAACTGGACCAAATGATAAATCTTTACCAGTAATACCATCTAAAGAAAAACGAGGAGAAAGTTTTGCAAACATTCTACTTGAACCGTCAGCTTTATCTGAATTTTCACTGTTTGTTAGATTGAAAAAATCAACATATCCATAATAATCTAATATTCCAGCACGACCACCAAACTCAAGCTCAAAATAATCATGAGAGTCTTCATCAGCACCTTTAATACGCGGAGCTTCATCGATAGAATACATTAAGTTACCTTGTATCCATTTGTAATCATTCTTGTGCGTGTCACCGTCCGTGTAATCGGCTGCGAAAGTAGGCATTGCAGCTGCTAATCCAAGTGCTAGTAATGTTTTTTTCATTGTTAAATTCCTTTTTAAAAGTAAAAAATGCTAAATGATAATTTTAAATACTAAAGTATTTCCAAAACTCAATGATAAAATTTTGCATTCACTGTCGCGCACACTATGTAGTGAATACAAAATGCCTGACATTTACGCTATAAAATCAACTTCAAAGTCAGGTCTTTTTTCACACCTCTTTATTCTGCAACTACAGAATCAAGTGCGATTAGTACCATCTCATTAAAGCTCGTTTGACGCTCATCAGAAGATAGTTGTTCACCAGTGCGGATATGATCCGATACGGTTAAAATACATAATGCTTTTGCGCCGTACTCAGCAGCAACGCCATATAAACCAGCAGCTTCCATTTCTACACCTAAAATATTGTATTTTTCTAGTGTATCGAATACTTCTGGTTCAGGTGTGTAGAAAGTATCAGCAGAAAAGATATTCCCTACTTGTGCTTTAATACCGTGTGCACGAGCTGCATTAACTGCTTTTTCTAATAGCTCGTAACTCGCGATAGCCGCGAAATCATGGTTAGCAAAACGAATGCGGTTTGCTTTTGAGTCTGTAGAAGCCCCCATACCGATGATCACATCACGCACTTTGATATCAGGACTAACAGCACCACAACTACCTACACGGATAATGCTTTTAACGCCGTAATCTTTAATCAGTTCCGTTGCATAAATTGAGCAAGAAGGAATGCCCATACCACTTCCCATTACTGATATTTTCTTACCTTTGTAAGTACCAGTAAAACCTAACATGTTACGTACATCAGTTACTTGCACTACATCTTCTAAAAAGTTGTCTGCAATGTACTTTGCGCGTAGTGGGTCGCCAGGCATTAATACTGTTTCTGCAAATGCGCCGTCGACTGCGTTAATATGTGGTGTTGCCATCTTTATTTCTCCAAAAATTTATTTAAAAATACTTTTACCATATTCAAGATCCGGTAACTGGTGATATTCTGCGATTGTTTGACCAATATCGGCAAATGTATCTCGAAGACCGACAGAACCTGCAGGGATACTTTCTCCGTAGAAGATAACCGGGATATGTTCACGGGTATGGTCTGAACCAGGCCATGTAGGGTCACAACCGTGATCCGCCGATAATACTAATAAGTCATCTTTATCCATTAACTCAAGCATTTCCGGTAAACGTGTATCAAAATATTCAAGTGCTGCAGCATAACCTGCCACATTACGTCGATGACCAAAGTCTGCATCAAAATTTACAAAGTTCGTAAAAATAATGGTTTCTTTTTTCGCCTCTTTTAATGACTGTAACGTTGCATCAAATAATGCTTCAAGACCATTAGCTTTAATGGCTTGCGTAATACCTTGCGCGGCAAATATGTCAGAAATTTTACCAATACTAACCACTTCTCCACCCGCATTTTTCATACGGTCAAGTAGTGTCTCTGAAGGCGGTAATACAGAGTAATCATGACGATTACCAGTACGAGCAAACTCACCCGCTTTTTCACCTGAGAATGGGCGCGCGATAACACGGCCAATGTTATATGGCTCTAGTAATTCGCGCGCTATTTCACATAGTTCATATAAGCGCTCTAAACCATACGTTTCTTCATGGCAAGCAATCTGAAAAACACTATCGCTTGATGTATAGAAAATAGGTTTACCCGTTTTGATATGCTCTTCACCAAGCTCATCTAAAATAACCGTACCTGATGAATGACAGTTACCTAAATAACCAGAAATACCTGAACGTTCAACAATCGCGTCCAATAACGCTTGCGGGAAACTGTTTTCTTTAGATTTAAAGTAGCCCCACTCATATAAAACAGGAGCGCCGGTTATTTCCCAATGTCCACTTGGTGTATCTTTACCAGTAGAAATTTCTTGAGCATGGCCATAAGCAGATATTGGTACAATAGATTCGTCTAACCCCATCGGGAACTCACCTGAACTACCTTGACAAGCATGCGCCAGTCCTAACTTAGTTAGGTTAGGAATAAACAAAGGACCTTTACGTCCAATATCAGCTTCTCCTGCCGCACAAAGTTTAGCAATGCTACCGAAAGTGTTAGCGCCAACATCATTAAATACGGTGCCGTCTGCTAAACTACCTTCAAATTTATCAGCATCATGGCTTGCGCCTATGCCTAAAGAATCAAGTAATAAAAAAATAGTACGTTTCATTAGTAACCTCCTGTCTCAACAGGTTTGTCAGCTAAATTAAGCTCAGATAATAAGCTTGCTAACAAACTTGAAGCGCCAAAACGGAAATGTTCGGCATTAACCCAGTCGTCGCCCATAATGTCACGAGCTAGCTGCATATAATCATTTGCAGCTTGTGCATCTTTCACACCACCAGCGGCTTTAAAACCAACGTTTTTGCCCGATTTTTTAATCGCGCCAATCATTACTTCAGTTGCTTCTAATGTTGCATTAACAGGTACTTTTCCTGTTGATGTTTTAATAAAATCAGCACCCGCTTCAATACAGATCAAGCTTGCTTGTTCAATCAACTCAGGTGTTTTTAATTCGCCCGTTTCGATGATCACTTTTAATGTGACTTCTTGGCCACAAACTTCACGGCAAGCTTTAACCATCTCTTCACCCACAGTTGCATTACCAGCAATCAGTGCACGGTATGGAAAAACTAAATCAACTTCGTCTGCGCCATAAGCAACAGCCGCTTTGGTTTCAGCAACAGCAATTTCAATATCATCATTACCGTGCGGGAAGTTGGTAACCGTTGCGATTTTAATAGCGGCTGTATTTTGTGCTTTTAATGTTTTACGCGCGATAGGAATAAAGCGAGGGTAAATACAAACAGCGGCGGTGTAACCTGCCGCACTGTTTGCTTGTTTACATAATTCAATGACTTTTTGGTCTGTATCGTTATCATTAAGCGTAGTTAAATCCATCAAATGAATTGCTTGACGCGATGCTTGTTGTAAATCACTCATTTTAAAAATCCTTTGATTTCATTGTTACTATAAAAGTTCAGCACTTAGGGTTTAGCATTTATGTTTATAAGGCTAAACGTAAATGCTAAAACCTAAAAGAAAGAATAATTGAGGGCTCATTACGAGCACCTCAATAGTTGTATTCGTTATTACTTAAACAATATTATGCAATGCTTAATGCAAAGAAAATACCGACTAATGTTGCGCTCATTAAGTTAGATAATGTACCAGCCATTACCGCTTTTAAACCTAGACGTGCAATATCAGGGCGGCGTGAAGGTGCTAATACACCTAGACCACCTAATAAAATTGCCATTGATGATAAGTTAGCAAAACCACATAGTGCAACAGTAATGATCACCTGAGAATGTTCACTTAATGCATCTTTAACACCCATGAAGTTAATGTATGCAACAAACTCATTCACAACTAATTTTTGACCTAAAAGACTGCCAGCAACTACGGCTTCAGACCATGGGATACCAATTAAGAAAGCGATTGGCGCAAATACATAACCTAAAATTTGTTCAAGTGTTAATGCTTGAATACCAATAACGTCACCAAATGCACCTAAGATAGTATTGATTAATGCAATTAATGCGATGAACGCAATTAACATTGCACCTACATTTAATGCTAATTTAAGACCTGAAGAAGCACCTGATGCTGCAGCGTCAATAACATTAACTGGTTTATCTTCGTCTGCATCTGCCGCTAGTTCTTCAACAGATAATTCTTTTGCAGTTTCAGTTTCTGGCTCTAGTATTTTTGCCATTAATAGGCCACCAGGAGCTGCCATGAAAGAAGCTGCGATTAAGTATTCAAGACTAACACCTAGCGATGCATAGCCTACTAGTACAGAACCCGCTACCGAAGCTAGACCACCACACATAACAGCGAACAATTCAGAACGAGTCATATGTTTAATATAAGGTTTAACGACTAATGGCGCTTCAGTTTGACCAACAAAGACGTTAGCGGCAGCAGACATTGATTCAGTACGACTTGTACCTAACATTTTCTGTAAGGCACCACCAAAAATTTTGATGATAAATTGCATAATGCCTAGGTAGTATAAAACGGCCATAAATGACGCGAAGAAGATAATGATAGGGAGTACTTTAAAAGCAAAGACAAAACCGCCACCGCCAAATACTTCAAACATTTTACCAGAGACTAAACCACCAAATAGGAAGCTAACACCAGCGTTGGCACTATTAATGACACCTTGAACTGCACCTGAAATACCCTGTAGGAAAGATGCGCCCCACGGAGTAAATATAACAAAAGCAGGTATAATTGCTTGTATCGCGAAAGCACCACCAACAGTACGGTAATTAATTGATTTTTTATGCTTAGAAAAAATAAAAGCAATTAACAGCAAGGAAATAATCCCTACTAGGCCCATGATGATTTGCATATTTGTACTCCATTTCATTTATGTCAATTTGACTGAAGAATAACCCAACAGCCATCTTCATCTATTATCCTGGCCAACCCAGGCATGTATAATCCGATATATTCGAATATTGGTTGGTTTGTTGTTTTCCGTAACAAACCAAATTTTTAAACCCTGTTTATAATTTTTCCATAATCATGGTTTCTAATTTATTTTGATCAATAGCAAAATTGCGAATACCTTCCGCTAATTTTTCAATAGCCATTGGATCTTGATGATGTGCCCATAAAAACTCAGCTTCCGTTAACGGAACAGGTGCAGCTTTTATGTCTACATCTGAAAACAGTTTTGTTTCAACTGCTCCTTCAGATTCACTTAACTCTTGTAATAACTGCGGGCTAATCGTTAATCGGTCACAACCAGCAAGCTCTAAAATTTCACCGATATTTCTGAAACTTGCGCCCATCACAACCGTTTTGTAATCGTGTGCTTTGTAGTAATCATAAATTTTAGAAACTGACAATACACCAGGGTCTTCAGCAGCAGAAAAATCAGTTCCCTGTTTTGCTTTGTACCAATCCATAATGCGACCAACAAATGGTGAAATTAAAAATACATTGGCTTCAGCACAAGCCTGTGCTTGAGCGAATGAAAAAAGCAGCGTGAGATTACAGTTAATCCCCTCTTTTTCAAGCACTTTAGCGGCCTGAATACCATTCCAAGTAGCCGCTAGCTTGATTAAGATACGATCATTGTTTACTCCTGCATCGTTATACATTTTTATCAGTTGACGTGCTTTCGCTAAGCTTGCATCGGTGTCATAAGAAAGACGCGCATCAACTTCGGTAGAAATACGTCCAGGTATTGTTTTTAAAATCTCTTTACCGATGTTGACAGCTAACATGTCACAAGCAATTTCTACTTGTTGTTGCTTGTCTGCACTTTGATTTTTTGCATAATCGATAGCATTTTCGATTAGTGGAGCATAGGCTTCGATGGTTGCCGCTTTTAAGATAAGTGATGGATTAGTTGTTGCATCTTCAGGTTGATATTGTTTAATTGCTTCAATATCACCGGTATCTGCAACAACGGTTGTTACTTTGCGTAACTGCTCTAATTTACTTTGCATATTTACTTCCTTTCACTCTATTGATCCTTAACAAGCTGAAACAACTTAGAAGGCATCTCATCTTTTTATAAAAGAGATTGTGACGATAAAAAAAGGGATAAGTTAACGTTGCTAGGTGATTAAACCAAATCAACCTCAACACTCCCCAAAAAATTCAAAAAATGTTTTATTATGTAATTTAATTAATGAAGATAAGGTTGAAAAAACTGACCAGTATCTCTAAAATTTATCTGCAAACAACGCCAACATTTTTCTTGACTCTTTCTTTCTGGCCATTTCGTTATTAACAAATTCTAGGGATTCGAACCATCTTAAAATGAGATCTAGATCACTAGATTTAACATTGGAATCTTTGCATTTACTGGTACTAACAAAATATGTTGTTTATGTTAAAGTGGTACTTAAGAGGTGAGCATTATGTTTGGTATGAGATATGATTTTAATTGTTGTAAAACAATAAGTTGCAAAAATTTCGGTGTAAATGGAAGTGAAGACTATGTTTATAAAAGTAGACGCTTAGGCTACCTTTCAGTTGAATGTAAGGCTTGTGGGAGCAATCCACCCTGGATCAATAACGAATTAATTGAAAATATCCAAAAAGAAAAACTTGCTTTTCATTTCGCCAGGAAAATTACCCACTGTAAACATTGTTACCAATACTTCTTTTTTAACGATAAAAATGGCGCAAAATTACATGGTTTTACAGGCGCAGGAACACAACGTTTAAAGTGCACAAATTGCAATCGAATATATAGCTTAGGTAAACACAAAAATATTGATGCGATTAGAGCAGTATTGCAAACGATTATTGATAATTTAGATATCAATGTAGCCATTAGAAAAACAGGATTATCTGCACGGCTTTATTATTTCTATCTTGAAAAATTATCACTTTTATTGACTAATTATAGTCGTTTAAAAGAACAAGATGTGATGAAGCGAGAATATATTGCATTACAAACTGAAGGTAAAGTTCTGCATTTACATCATAAACGTGGTTTCTATACGCTGCTCACTGGAGAGGCTGATAGCGGTTATATTTTATTACAAACCAATAACCTAACCAAACAAAAGTTACTTGATCAAGATATTTACAATACCTGTGAAGATACCATTATTAAAGATACTCATGCTAACAACGTCGAGAATGAAATTAAACAGCATTATCAGCAGACTTTATATCGTAAGCACTTTGAAAAATTATTAATTGGTGAGATAAAGGCCATTAATCATTGCAACTTGCTCTATCCCAATAAGCTCGTTTATGTTCACTTTTTACTATTAAGAGCTTTTATTCAAAAAACCCAACGTTACAGCCATTACATCGAATTAGAAAGTAGTATTCGAGCAGCAGCTGTGATGTCCGCTTACCCTGAAATTAAGACCGGTACTGCAGATATTTATTATTATTTACCCTTTTTAAATAACCAAGAAACACTTAACAATAAGAAAATAGGTTGGTGGAGTGACCGTTGGTTTAGTTTTGAACTTGGTGCTTATTCATCTATTACTAATAACTCAACAAATGACGCTCCTTTTCGCTTGAATGATACTGAACATCTAACCCGTTATTACAATTATTTAGAACAAAATTTAAATAAAAGTTTAAATAGTTTTAACACTGTTACTAATTTTTCAGAAATTCATCGTGTGTTATTTAATTTTTGTCAGGTTCATAAAAACAACACCGCTGCAATGTCATTTGGTTTAATAGAAACACCATTAACCGCAACAGAGCTGTTAAATGAAGCAATTTATTTGAGTGATTACACCGAGTGAGTATTCGATAAATATAGAAAAGTAATAGTGCAGATAACCAAAAGTGTTTTTGATCGGTCAAGCTCAAGATTTAATACATGCAGTAAGGGTTAGAAGTTAGAAGCATAGGACAAGTACTACTGTTCTAATGCTTCTAACTAAGGATATTAAGCTTTAAAGCTCAGCGCCTAAAAAAGCAAAAGGCAATAGATCTGCAATGGTGTTCTGTGTGTATACAGACTCTGATTCGTAACTATAAACTAAACAATCATTCATGGATTGCTCTGCGATCACTTGACGGCATGAACCACACGGATGTGCTGTTACTAACAGTTTTTCAGCGTTACGAGCTGCAATATGCACTTCTTGTATATCACCTTTACTTATGCCTTCTGCAACGGCAGTGAAAATAGCGTTACGTTCTGCACAAATAGTGGTTGGGTAAGCCGCAGATTCTACATTGACACCTTTAAACTCTCGTCCATCTTTACAGACAACAACAGAAGCTACATTAAAACCTGAATAAGGTGCAGAGCTGTTATCTAGTAACACTTTTAATTCGCTAAAGTAATTTTTTTTCATTTTATATTCCCTGTTTTTATAGCTCAGAACTTTAATAGCTCATTATTTTTATTTTAATAATTTTTTAGCGGCAGCAACAACAATTGAAATCGCGTGAGATTCTGTTTTTTTCATCGTTGCTTCATCTGGTATTTCTTGTTGTGTACGGTTAACTATCACTCCTGCAACACAAGCGGCAGCCCAACCTTGTGATGCACACATAGTAAATAGGGTAGATGACTCCATCTCATAATTTAGTACACCAAGTTCTTGCCACTCTTGCATCGAACCTTTTAACTGACGAATAACACGGCCAGAAACCGTATCATAGCGCTCTTGTCCCGGATAAAAAGTATCACTTGATGCGGTGATCCCGACATGAGGCTCAATATTCGCATCACGACAAGCAGCAACCATCGCCGTCGTCGCATTAAAATCAGCAACCGCAGGATATTCTAATGGTGCAAAATGTAAACTTGCACCATCTAAACGTACCGATGCTTGTGTGACAATTACATCACCGACATTAACATGTGGTTGAATTGCACCAGTAGTACCAATACGCAAGAATGTACGAACACCTAGCTGTGCAAGTTCTTCCACAGCGATAGAAGTCGATGGACCTCCAATGCCCGTTGAACAAACAACAACAGCTTTAGAATCGATATAGGCTAGGTATATCGTATATTCACGATGACTTGCTAAAAACGTTGCATTATCCATTAATTCTGCAATACGTTTAACACGCTCAGGGTCACCCGGTACAATCGCTAAAGTCGCACCATCTAACATCGCTTTGGTTAAACCTAAATGAAATACCTCTGACATAATCTTTTCCTTTTCAAAAGGCAGTCATACTGCCGCGGGTTATTTTATTGAATATACTTAATTTATAAGTTAATCGTCCTGTTAATCACACTAAAAATTAACGACGTATATTTAAAAAGTAAAATCAGTGTATTTAGTAAATAGACAATAAAGTGGGATCTAGATCGACACAATGGTCAAAAAATTGAGTAGAAACTTTCTATGCACAAAATATGTGGTTTTTAAATATTTCATTCTTAAGGGGTGATAGCGTAGGTTTTAATTACATAAGATTTAACAAAATAGAACGTAAAATTTAAGCATTTAAAAAAACTCATTTCACACAAAGTATAAAGTAAATTATTAGGGCGTTATTTTAAAGGTGCTTTAATAATTGTAGTGAAAATGACCTTAAAAATAATAGAAAATGTGATATTTAGCTTTAAAATAAAATGCTAAATATCACAAGATTGGATTAAGTTTACTTATTAAAATTTATACTAAAGACAGAGATAAATTTACAATTAAGATGAATAGTTGAAAGGAAAACTAACACTATAAACGTTTCTCATATTGCTTATTTGCCAGATAAACAACCCGTTCACTAGCCCAACTTTCTAACTTCCAGTTTTGGATAAATGCACAGTGACCGCCATTTTTCTGTAAATCAATTTTTAACCATTTTGAGGAAAACAGGTCATTTAACTGTTTAGCTGGGATCATAGGATCATCTGAAGAGGTTATGATAGTGGTAGGAATGGCAAGCTTACTTAAACCCTCACCCAATATTGAATAACCTTCAAAATATTCCTGAGTACTATCAAAGTCGGTATGTTCAATAACAAAAAACTCATTCATTTCATCTAATGTTTTTAGCTTTTTAAGCTGTTCACCATAGGTAAAATGACTGTGATGTTTTAATTTTTTAAATAACGAATTTTTCCATCTTTTAACAAAGTACTTTTCATAAATAAAAAAGCCATTATTTAATTCATTCATTGTCGTTGGAGGGTGCAATAAAGGGCAAATTGCAATCGCTTGATGGAGATTTATATTATGTTCTTTAGCTAGGTTTGCAACACGTAAGCAAAAATTCCCACCTAAAGAATATCCGCACAATAAGTTATGTGAACCACCATGCTTTTGACATAGGTATTTTACGGCCTCTACAACCTCTTCTAAACGCATTGAATTAAAAAGATCTTTGTTTAAATGTTGCGTACCACCATGGTCTCGAAAATTTAAACGAAATACATCATAACCATCATCTAATAACTTTTGACCATTGGATAACATATACAAAGATTCAGAACACCCTTCCCAACCGTGTAAAAGAATCGCTACACCTTTACGTGCAATTTTTGTTTTCGAAAAAGATCCAAGTAATTTTACACCTTGTGGTGTTGTGATTATTTCTGGTTGAGATGATTTTAATAACTCAGCACTGCGACGTTTTTCAAAGAACTTACGCGGACCTGCACTAGACAATATAGATTGTAAATGTTTATTAGAAAGGCCTTTTGCCGGTATAAATTGTTCCATGTGACTCCAAGATCATTAAGTTTGTCAGCTTACAAAACGCAGTTAAACGAATGACAAGGCAACCGTTCTGTTTTCTAAATAAATAACTTTAGAATAACGTTTTTAATGCCAAGTTAAAATATAAGGAATGACATTAATTATAAATGACTCTGTTAATAACCTATTAAAAGATAATATGTATTACTTCCAACCTTGTAACCATTGTTCTGTGTCTTTTAAATCATGCCAATTAATCTCTGCTGTTCGGTGTGATATAATCGCTTCTAATAAGCACAGAATAACCTCACCTTCTTCATCAAAATCAACTTCTGAAATTAAGAAATGCTTTTCTTTATTGATTGGCTTAACTGCAGTCCATTTACTACGAAGCAGTTTTTTAGGATTAATTTTATTAATAGCGAATACTCCCAGTGTGTTAAAAAACAATATTATCGATGATTTAATACCAATCTAAGTCATTATCTCGTCATTTATTCTTGTTAAAATGAATCTTAGCTTCGTTGTTGGTTTTGTAATGAGAATAACTCGTTACTGCAATCAACGCCTTGCTATTATGCATTTTCCCTAACGCCTAAATAGACCATTTACTTATCCAGATTGATATAAACAATACGAAATTTATGAGTAATGAGATCAGGCCTAATAAAAAAATTGAGGAAGAAAAAAAATAAAATAAAAATATTAAACAACGAAACTCTTAAAGAGACTAACTTGGTTGGCTAGTGACTTGATGAGTTTTGATGAATTGAGTGAGTTGGTTAATAAGGTTATTTGGTGAATAGGCGTGTTTGATAAATAGAGTTATTTAATTAATCATTTGTCTAGTTAGTAAGCAATCTAATGAATAAGTTGTTTCTCGTAATCTAACTAACCTTAATGATGGATAAGTAAAGCGATACAACACCGCTATTTCCGCCGATTTCTGCGTTAAATTACCTATCAATAACCAGTCATTATTTCAATAATCAACCTTGAACTACGCAAAACTAACGTCACTGACTAGTAAAAAATAATACCTTATGATTTTAAATATAATTCTGATTTCATTAATCAGAATTGAGGTTAAATATTAATAAAGATGCTGCGATAAAACTAACAGCATCTTGATTATCGTTGGTAACCTTTTATTCTGTATACCATAAATTATAGGTTATTGATGTTGGTAGCTTTTTTCCCATAATTTAAATAGGTAAATAACAGAGAAAGTCAAACACATATATAAAATGCCCGCGGCTAAATAAGCTTCAAAGGGAGCATAATAACGCGCATTAACGACTCTAGCAGCACCTGTAATATCAACGATCGTTACAACACCAGCAATAGCACTACCGTGAATCATAAAAATAATTTCATTACTGTATGCAGGCAAGGCACGTTTTAATGAATTTGGTAAGGTAATGCGTTTCAGTATCTGCCAACGGCTCATTCCATAAGCTTTTGCGGCTTCTAATTCACCTTTAGGCATGGTACTGATCACACCACGTACGATTTCAGCAGTATAAGCACCTGTATTTAATGAAAAGGCTAATAAAGCACAAAACCAAGCTTCTTGAAAGTAATACCATAACCAGCTTTCACGTAATGAATCAAACTGCGCTACGCCATAATAAATTAAGAATAATTGCACTAATAACGGCGAACCGCGGAAGAAATACATGTAAGCCCAAATAGGCCCTTTAATTAACCAATTTTGATGGCTACGTAAAACGCCTGCTGGTATTGCAATCACTAACCCAATTAATAATGACAGCGCGACTAACCATGTCGTTGTCCATAAACCTTCAAGGTAAAATTGGTATTCATTAAGAATAATTGAAAAATCCATATTTACCTCGTTTGTATACTGTATTTACGTTCTGCCCATTTAAGAGCAGTAGTAGAAACAGCGGTATAAAATAAGAAAATTAATGCAACAACCAAGTAAAAGGTAAATGGTTTTTGTGTTGATCCCGATGCGTCACCGGCGATCTTTACCATATCTTGCAAACCTATAATCGATACTAATGCCGTTGTTTTTAATAAAACCAACCAGTTATTACCTAAACCAGGTAATGCATGGCGCATCATTTGTGGAAACATAACACGAAAGAAACGTTTGTATTTATTCATACCGTAAGCTGTAGCGGCTTCTAATTGACCTTTATCAACGGATAAAATAGCTCCTCGAAAGGTTTCCGCCATATAAGCCCCAAAAATAAAACCAATGGTAACAATACCAGCAAAATAAGGGCTAATATCAATATATTCTGGTAAATAAGCAGTCCACTCATGGTGAGGGTAATAACCTGTGATCGTTTCATTTAACCATTCATTAAGGTTATAACTCATATCATTGATAAGCAGTTGCCCACCAAAAAAGATTAATAACATTAAGATTAAATCAGGGATACCGCGAATAATAGTAGTGTATAGCGTCGCGATACTCGTCAAAATTGTTGAATGAGATAACTTAGCTAAAGCAGCTAACAACCCCAATGCGACAGAAAGTACTAGGGATAACAAGGCCACTTGCAGTGTTAACCATGCTCCTTCTAAAAAAATATCTTGGTAACCATATAAAGAAAACATATAAACTTCTTTTTAATTAATGCCCGTTATAATCATTCGTTAGGCATAATAAAAAAGGATGAAACAACCTATAAAAAATTAAAAGTTGTAGTCACCCTTTCTGTTTTAACGACGCTTGTTAATAAAGATTAACAATAACAACGCTTATTCTTGACCGTATACATCGAAAGTGAAGTATTTATCTTGAATAGTTTTGTAAGTACCGTCAGCACGGATAGCGTCAATGGCTTTGTTTAATTGCTCAACTAAGTCTTTATCTTGTTTACGAATTGCAATACCTGCACCGTAACCAAACCACTTAGGGTCGTTTAGTTTAGGGCCAACAAATTCAAACTTATCGCCACCATCTTTAGCTAATAAACCATCAGCAATTGCTGCAGAGTCTGCCATTACATAATCAAGACGACCTGCTTTTAAGTCTAAATATGCTTCATCAGCAGAACCGTAACGTTTTATTTTTGCAGAAGGGAAGTTATCCGAAATATATAAATCCATTGTTGTTGCACGCTGAACACCAATTTTTTTACCTTCCATAAATGCTTCAGTTGCTTCGTACGCTACGCCTTTTTTAGCGACAAAACGAGCTGGGATATGTTGATATTTGTTAGTAAATGCCACTTTCTTTTGGCGCTCTTCAGTAATATCCATTGTTGCAATGATTGCATCAAATTTACGACCTAATAGAGCCGGAATAATGCCATCCCAATCTTGTTTAACTAATGTACATTTAGCTTCTAACTCAGTACATAACGCATTCGCGATATCGATATCAAAACCAGTAATACTACCGTCTTCTTCTGTTTTACTAAACGGAGGGTATGCACCTTCAACACCGATACGTATTTCTTTCCATTCTTTTGCATGTGCAACATTAAATGAGAATGCAAATAATGCGATTAGCAGACTAAGTTTTTTCATGGTATTTCCTTATTTTATGATAGATAACTATTTTATTTAGATATAAATTATTTTGTCACTGACTATGACAATCGCTTTAATATAAATGAATTAATAAACGGTTGATATAAATTGTTTAAAACGTTCCGAAGAAGGGTTTGTAAAAATATCTTCCGGCTTTCCTTGTTCTTCCACTAGACCTTGATGTAAAAATAATACTTTATTTGATACGTCTCTGGCAAAAGCCATTTCATGTGTCACCACTAACATGGTGCGCCCTTCTTTAGCTAAGTCACGCATCACAGCTAAAACTTCACCTACCAACTCCGGATCTAATGCTGATGTTGGTTCATCAAACAGCATAACCTCAGGTTCAACTGCCAATGCACGTGCAATTGCAACCCTTTGTTGTTGCCCACCAGAAAGCTGCCCAGGATAATAGTCTTTACGTTCGTATAAACCAACGCGCTGTAATAAGGCTTCAGCTTTAACAATCGCTTCTTTCTTCGGCACACCAAGTACATGCACTGGAGCTTCAATAACATTTTCAAGTACAGATAAATGTGACCATAAATTAAAGCTTTGAAAGACCATCGCTAAACGGCTACGAATACGCTCTACTTGTTTGTTCGATTCAGGAATAGCCCCCCTTTTTTTATCCAGTTTCATTTTAATTAATTCACCATTAACTAAAATATCCCCAGACGTAGGCGTTTCCAATAGGTTAACACAACGTAATAAAGTACTTTTCCCTGAACCCGACGCACCAAGAATAGAAATAACGTCACCTTTGTGAGCTTCTAAGTCTATCCCTTTTAATACTTGATTATCGGCGAAGGATTTATGTAAGTTTCTTATTGATAAAGTAGGTACTGTCATTAGCAAGTTTCATTATAATTTAGCGGGTTCATTATGTATTGTACCTAGTTTGTTGAATGAGTTAATAAAATTTATACAAACGTTAACTTTGCACCAATGCTTTAAAATGTACAAACGATTAATTTTCATTTTTTATTAAAAAACAAAATATAGATCATTTTTTTTAATTTATTGCTGTATTTTTTTTAATTTAATACTTTAAATTGACTAAAAACAAGAGGGAGTACGGATTCCCTTTACAAAAAATGGCTTCATGGTATCGTGCGCGCGATTTTAATTTAATAAATAATACAAAAAGGTAAATGACGTGTCACAATCAATTAATTACGCCAATCCAGCCCCGTTAGGACTAATGGGTTTTGGAATGACAACTGTTCTATTAAACATCCATAATGCTGGCTTTTTCCCAATTAGTGCAATGATTCTTGCAATGGGTTTATGCTACGGCGGTATCGCACAAGTTATTGCTGGTATTTTAGAATTTAAAAAAGGAAATACATTCGGATTAACAGCCTTTACTTCATATGGCTTTTTCTGGATCAGCTTAGTTGCATTACTGTTATTTCCACAGTTAGGTCTTGAAGAAGGTCCAACTCAAGCAACACCTCATGCATTTATGGCATGGTACTTAGTCATGTGGGGAATTTTCACAGCCTTCATGTTTATTGGTACATTACGTGGTAACCGTGTACTTCAGTTTATCTTTGGTAGCTTAACAGTATTATTCTTTTTACTAGCCATTCGTGACTTTACTGGTAATGAACTGATCGGCCATATCGCAGGTTACGAAGGTATCATTTGTGGTCTAAGTGCAATTTACTTAGCAATGGCTGAAGTTATTAACGAACAATACGGCCGTACTATATTACCTATCGGTGAACGTTAAACTTTATTAGAAAAGCATTAATTTATTGAGTTAGCATTAACTACTCAGTCATTAAAAAAGCCGAACAAGACTTGTTCGGCTTTTTTGTATCTATTTTCCAGCCTTGCATATTTTTTCATTATACCAATCACAATAAATAGCTTATCTAAATTTTGCGCTGAAAAAATAGTTTAATTCAAGGCTAAAATTGAGGCGTTCAATCCAACACATTGTAATACCAATGGAATTAAATAAGTGATCATAGATTGCGCAGGAAAAATTAACACTAATAAGGCGTGAGTTGTAGGAGATAGTTGTTCTCACTTCAAAACTCACAACGCAGTTAGGGGTAATCTTAACCAGCAAGAATGATCACCTCATTAATTCTTTTGGTATAATAGGTTGCATATCCTCAGTATTAATCAAGATATCAGTCATCTATAGGCTAAGGGCTACCTATAAATTAAGGCCTACTTCAAGTTTAAGCTTTAAGCAAAAAATACTTTTTGCTGTTCAACATCTAAATAAGTCCATGCAATGAAACGACTGATTTTGTGCCCTTGCGACATTTCAATTACTTTTACTTGTTGTGTATTTTGCTTTTCTAACAATTTTTTAAGGGGACTCACATTTTCACTCTTTGACAGTAAGCACGTAAACCAACAAACGTTATCTTTAACTAATAAGCTTTCTATCGCCATTTGCTTAACAAAAGCAATCTCTCCACCAGCACAGCTAAGTTCATGTGCTTGCCCTGCAAAGTTTAAAGTAGGCGTTGAGGCAACTTTATTAACAGTATTGACCGTTTTAGACTTTTTACTGAGATTCTTTTGTTTTAACAAACTCCCTGCAGAAGCTTCCTCCATTGAAGAATGAAACGGAGGATTACACATAGTAAAAGCAAAGCGATCTGTTTTCGTTACTACCCCAGAAAGTATGTGTTGTGTATTTTTTTGCTGACGAATAATGATTTTTTTACTGATATTTTTATTCGCACTCACTAATAGCGATGCTGTTTTTACTGCTAACGCATCAATATCGCTTCCCACAAAAGACCAATCATAGCTACGACTGCCTAAAATAGGATAAATACAGTTTGCACCACAACCAATATCAAGCCCTTTAATTTGGCTTCCCGTTGGTATGTTGCCATTAAATGATTCACTTAATAAGTCAGCAATATAATGAATATAATCAACGCGCCCAGGGATCGGCGGACACAGGTAACCAGGAGGTATTTGCCAAAAGCTAATATTATAAAAGTACGCTAATAAAGCTTTGTTTAATAGCAACACAGACTGAGCATCGCTAAAGTTAATAGAGAAGTCCCCCCTAGGGTTATTAATGACATAAGGCGCTAACTCTGGACATGCTGCTATTAAAACTGGAAAGTCATATTGCCCAACATGTTTGTTGCGAGGATGTAAGGCACCTTTAGCCGTTTTAACATTTTTAGCAGTGTTAAGTTTTTTATTCACGTGTAACAACCTTAAAATTCAGTGTTATATTTAATTAATTCACCATTGATATCTAACACTTTTCTTTCGTATTCAAACTTAACCATTTGATGGTCGAATCGAGGGGCAAACCACGCAATAAAAGTACGATCTTTTTTCCTTACTTGTTGCACACGGTAAGCTTCAATTTCACCAAATTTGGTTTTGATCATCTCTTTCCCTTTTACTTGGAAAAAGTAATGTGCAATATCATCAGACGTTTGCATATAAAACTCAAAGTCAGTTTTACCTACTTTTAAACCTTCACTGATTTGCAAGTTAATAGTATTAAAATCAACTATCGGCCCTTCTTCACTAGTGTATTCAGCTTTATCGCCATTATTAATTATTTGTGAATGATGTCCTGTTTCATCAAATTTAGCCGTCATGTCAACGGTACTAAACCCGATACTCTCACGATAAAAAGAACGACTTAAAAATATTTGCTGTAACTCATTCCAATAAATATCAGATTGTTGACTACCGCCAAATGAAAACAGTAAAAAAGAAAAATCAGCCACAGAATTAACTGCAACGTTCTTACCTTTCCAATGGTACTCTTGTTTCATTTCACCTATTGAAATCCCTTTATAGTTAACTGCGTAAATAAATTGTTGATTAGGGTTTTCTTTTACAAAAGAGGCATCGTCTCTTTTAACGCTAGGCTCAGTGGTTGTTACGATCGCTTCAGACTGTTCTGAAATAGTATTTTCGTTGGTTGTTTTATCCGTAGCCGTTATTGCAAGAGCAGGTTTTGTTAATAATAAAAATAAGCTGATAAACATGATCAAAAATCGAATATTAGTCAATGTGATTGACTCCTTTAATAGTATTAATAATGGCAAATAAACCATTCGCACGTGATGGGCTTAAATGACTTAGTAGCCCTAATCGTTCAAATAGTTCATTACAATCTATTTGCTGAATTTGTTGTTTTGTTTTGCCTTGAAAAATGAATGAGACAATTTGCATTAATCCTTTTACAACGCGGGTGTCGCTGTCCATCGCAAAATCATAATGACCATTTTGCTCAGAAATTACTAACCACGCTAAGCTTTCACAGCCTTTTACTTGGTTAGCTTCACTTTTTAACGACGCAGGTAAACTGTCTAATAACTTACCTAATTGAATAATTAATCGATATTGTTTATCCCAACTTTTGTTTTCTAAAAAGACACATTCAAGTTGTTCAAAATTACTAATGGATGCTAATTGTTGCACGCTATTTTCCTATTTTTTCTTTCATGTAACCGGAGAATAAAACCAATGCGCCACTACTACCGGTTAATTCTGCACTTTTGTTATTATCTTTCCCAACCCAGGTTGTCACCACTTCGTCGGAATCAAAACCGACAAACCAACTATCATTCAGGTTATTGGTGGTTCCGGTTTTACCTGCAAAACTTTGTCCTGGATTACGCCAGCGTAAACTACGAGCAGTCCCTTCCGTTGTCACTTTATGCAAAGCAATAGAAAGCTGAGAGACAGCGTCTGGCGAGAATATTTGACGTGCTGCGGGGCTACGCTGATATAAAGGAACGCCATCGCTTGAGACGATAGTGCGGATCATGGTTAAAGGTTTATACACCCCACGCATGCCGATTGGCTGATACATCTGAGCGACTTGAAATGGCGATAATGGGACACTACCTAGCACCAATGACGGGTAAGCACGTATTTTTTCATCTACCCCCATTTTATGCAAACTATCAATGACATTATCTAAACCAATTTTCATCCCTAAGTTAACCGTTGGTACATTTAAGGATTTAACAAGTGCTTGTTCTAAGGTCACTTCACCACGAAATTTTCGGTCGTAATTCTTAGGTCTCCAACGTTGGCCAGTGCTATTTTTAAGTACTATTTCATTATCATTTAAAATATCTGATAGTGCATACCCATTATCCAGTGCGGTTAAATAAACAGCAGGTTTAACTAACGAACCAATAGGACGACTTGCATCTAACGCTCGATTAAAACCACTAAATTTAACATCTTTACCGGACACTAATGCGCGGATTTCTGCATATTGACGATCGGTAATTACCATTGCACCTTGCAAGTCATGCTGATCTTTTTTCTGTACTTTGGCAATACCATTTTGAATGGCCGTTTCAGCATTCTTTTGTGCAAGAGGAGAAATAGACGTAAATATTGATAACCCACTTTGTTTACGAATACTAGCAGGCACATTACTGGTTAATTCTCGGTTTAACAAACTCACAAACGCTGGGTTGGCACGGTTATTCAATGCTTTAACATTGCTTAAGTTAAGATTGCTTTTCACTGCAATTCGATATTGTGCAGTACTAATATAATGATGTTCAAGCATCAAGCGTAATACTAAGTCTCTACGAGCCATTGCACGCTTAGGGTTACGACGAGGATTATAGTAAGAAGGCCCTTTTATAATCGCGACCATTAATGCTATTTGCTCAATACGCAACTCATCAATAGGACGAGCAAAATAAAAGCTACTGGCTAAACTAATACCATAAATGCCTGTGGCGCCATTCTGAGCAAGATAAACTTCATTCAAGTAAGCTTCTAATATTTTGTCTTTACTGTACTTATGGTCAATTAACACGGCCATATAAGCTTCTTGAAACTTACGCCATAAACTTCGTTCTTGTGTTAAGAATAGGTTTTTAGCGAGTTGCTGCGTTAAAGTACTGCCGCCTTGCACCGTATGACCAGCTTTAAAATTAACAATAAACGCCCTTAAAATGGCAAAAGGAGAGACACCTTGATGATGATAAAAGTCCCGGTCTTCCATTAAAATTAAGGTATTAACAAACAAATCAGGAATTTTCTCAAAGGGTACAAAAACGCGGTCTTGAATTTGCTTACTATTAAGTCTATCCAACAATAAAGGCTCTAAACGAAACCCATCTATATTAACTTGCTGTTGATTTTTTATACCACTAACCCTTTGCGCATCAAAGTTAATACGAGCTAATGCAGCAGGCTCAGATCTATCAGGAAAATTAAAAGCACGACGGTAGATAATCACTTCATCGCCTTTAACAGCAAATTGCCCTGCACTTTCAATTGACCTGACAGCACGGTAATTAAGTAATTTAAGCTCACTCACCAAGGCGCTTTTAGTTAAGGGTAAGCCAACTTCTAATGATAACGGACGAGCGTACAAAGTAGCAGGTAATGTCCAAGTGGATCCATCTAAACGATTGGATATTTTTTTATCAAAATAGATTCCAGAAATAACAATAAAGGCAATAAATGCTAGACTTGCTTTCCAAGTAAACGACCAGATAGACCTTAAAATACGTTGTTTCAAGGTCTTTTTATTGGACTTTTTATTTGTTTTTTTCGCTTTACCATCGGTCGTTTTACGTACTGTTTTAGGATTTTTTGCGGCACTTTTTTTAGTGCTCTCTTTAGGTTTAGCTTTAGGAGTCGCTTTAGTACTTTCTTTTTTAGGTGCTTTTGCCATAACAGGTTTATTTAACTCAATTTTTTAAAAGATAGAGATTGAACGGTAGATTTTTATAACGCTAGCTTTTTGAATGAGAGTTAGCATAGCGAAGAACCGATCCTACGTTGTTTATGTTTTCATATCATCATATGGATAAATGTTTTTTTGTTTTACGCGTTGCAATAGCGTTTGCCGGATCATCAGGCCAAAAATGCTTGGGGTAACGTCCTTTCATCTCTTTTTGTACTTCTTTATAGGCTCCCGACCAAAATGAACTTAAATTCTGTGTGACTTGTAAAGGTTTCATAGCGGGTGATAACAAGGCTAATTGAATACTGATGCGCCCATCAAAAATACTGGGAGTTTGAGCTTGTCCAAATAATTCCTGCATTTTTACTGACAATAGTGGATTTTGTTGCTCTCGATATTCTAATTTTATCGCTGACCCCGTTGGCACTAAAATAGTTAATGGAAAGTCCACCTCAAACTTCTGTTGTTGCTGCCAATTAAGGCGAGATAATAGCGCGGCTTTTAAATCAATTTTTTTAAACTGATCCGGTTGTGTAATGCCGATACAAAAAGGCGCTAACCACGTCTCTAATTCGTGGAGTAAAATGACTTCACTATAATCAACTGAGTTGGCGGTTCCTGCTTCGATGTATTGTAAAGAAGCAAAACGTAAGCGGGTTAATAATGCTTTATTTGCATCACTCCAATACAACATAGATAAACCTGCTTGACGCAATCCATTTAATAAGGCTTTTAGTTTTTGTTGCTTACTAACTGTTGTCAATGGACTCCGATTAAGGGTTATTTTACCCAACATTCTACGTTGTTCAGCGATTAGTTTATTTTCTTTCAATGACCAACAAAGGTAATCGGTCGATTGAATATAATGTGGAAGATATTTTCTTATATCTTCTAAATCGATAGCGCAAGCTTTAAAAATAAGACTATTTGATCTTTGTTCTGACAATCCTAAATCAGCAACCACCAGCATTTTCTCGTTAAGTAGCATTGAATGGTTAGCTAAACATGCGCCAGCCCCGTTACTGAGTAAATAATCATGTTCCTGACTATGGTCGCGACTAAAAGCAATTCTGTCAGGGAAAGCAGTCGCTAATAGCAACCCACAATATTGCAAAGGTAAAGTAGTTGGTGCGTTTACTTTGCATTTTCTTAATAAGATTTGATATTGCGTTTTTACTGGATATGAAACCGAACTTAACTCGGCAACAATGTCATCACTACTTTTTTCGTTGCCCTCTAAAAAAGCAGTTAATAAACAAGCAAAAGCAACTAAGTTAGGCTCCTCTAATATTTTTGCTAAGGCTTGTGCTTTGATCACCATGTGCCCTAATCGTGGCGTAACGGCAAACTCAATAATTTTTTCGCCATGTGCAGTGCAACGACCACGCTCATCAATGGCATCAATACTTTGCAATAATTGTTTAGCGACTTGCACATTTTTTTCGTGGGGTTGCGTTAAAAAAGGCAGTTGAATCGGATCAGTGACGCCCCAGGCACATATTTCTAACATTAATGACGTTAACTCACTTTGCAAAATAGGCACTTCGCTCTGTGCTGCCAGCCGTTTATCTTTAGCCCATAAACGGTAACAAGTGCCTGCACTTAATCGTCCTGCTCGTCCTGCTCGTTGAATAGCACTCGCTTCACTAATAGTTTGGCTTTTTAACTTTCCAAAACCTGTTTGGGCTTGAAATTGAAAAGTATTTTCGACACCAGAATCAACCACAACTGTAATGCCATCAATAGTTAAACTGGTTTCTGCGATGTTAGTAGAAACCACAATTTTCCGTATATTAGGTAGAGGTGGTTGAATCGCTAATTGTTGTTCATCTAAACTGAGTTTTCCATAGAGAGGCGCTAATAAGACAGGTAAATCATGTGTATTAATCCATTGTTGTAAATCACGACAACATTGTAAAATATCTCTGACTCCCGCCACAAAGACTAATATATTGCCTTTTTGCTGTTGATAAGCCATTTCAATTAAAGCCACTAATGCTTTTTGCTTATCTGTATGAAGCCCTCGACCAAGCACTGGTTGATAAATAGTCTCAATAGGAAAACTTCTCCCTTCACAACTCACATAAGCGGCATTTGGAAGATGCTGTTGGAGGGACTGGTTATCTAAGGTCGCAGACATAATCAGTAAAGACAAATTTTCACGTAAACTTGCTTGTGTATCTAAGCATAGCGCTAAGCCTAAATCCGCTTGTATATTACGTTCGTGAAATTCATCGAAAATAACTAAATCTATCCCTGTTAATTCAGGATCGTTTTGCAGTAAACGAATTAATATCCCTTCCGTCACAATCTCCAATTGTGTCTCTGTACTTACTTTAGCTTCACCACGTAAACGATAGCCGATTTGCTGTCCAACAGGTTGACCTAATTGCTTAGCTAAATAATGAGCAATATTGCGTGCGGCTAATCTTCTCGGCTCCAACATAATAATTTTACCAGTAAACCATTTTTCTTTTAATAGCATTAACGGTAAGTAAGTCGATTTACCAGCTCCCGGAGGCGCTTGAAGAATAACCTGTGAACAAAGTGAAAGTTGTTGTTTAAGCTCTGGTAATACAGCTTGAATAGGTAACATTGATGCAACAACCCTTAAAAAATAATTGAATAAAAGAAATACAGTGAATAAAACAAGATTATTAAAAACGTAATATAAAGCACAAAAACAAGATCATAAGTTTACAATTAGTAACACTTTATTTGACTTTACAGATCATACTTGCTATAGATAGCGCCGAAAAAAAACTGATGCCTCTATGTTAGCAAAGTTTGTTCGACCTATTGTTTATATTTATCACCGTTTTGATGCGTTTAAAGATTTTATTCAGCATCGGAAGAAGGAAAATTTATGCCTGCTATTAAAAGCAAAAAAACACTCGGTATTTTAGCAATTGCTGGAGTAGAGCCATACCAAGAGAAATCTGGCGAAGAGTATATGGGTAAAGCGCAACGTGAACACTTTACTAATATTCTTACGGCTTGGACAACGCAATTACGTGAAGAAGTTGACCGTACTGTTGATCACATGAAAGATGAAGCATCGAATTTCCCTGATCCTGTTGACCGGGCAACACAAGAAGAAGAATTTAGCTTAGAATTACGTGCTCGTGACCGCGAACGTCGTTTAATTAAGAAAATTTCTAAAACATTAAAGAAAATCGAAGAAGATGATTTTGGATTTTGTGAATCTTGTGGTGTTGAAATTGGTATTCGTCGTTTAGAGGCTCGCCCTACTGCCGACTTATGTATCGATTGTAAAACACTAGCTGAAATAAAAGAAAAACAAAGTATTGGTTAATCCAAACGATTAAACAAACTGAAAAACGGTTAGCATTTGCTAACCGTTTTTGTTTATGCAAAAAGTAAGATTGTAGGAAGTAAGTTGCAGTTAAAAGAGAATAAACCTTATGTAGGTCGATTTGCTCCATCACCATCAGGGCCATTACACTTTGGTTCTTTGGTTGCGGCTGTCGGTAGCTATTTACAGGCAAAATCTCAACAAGGTATTTGGCAAGTGCGCATTGAGGACATTGATCCTCCTCGAGAAATTGCAGGTGCCAGTGAAGATATCCTTGAAACATTACAAGCTTATGGTTTGCAATGGGATAAAAAGGTGATTTACCAACATCAACAAAGCGAATACTATGAAGCCGTGTTAAAAGAGCTTAGTAAACGCAATTTATGTTATGCCTGTTCCTGCACTCGTAAAATGATTAAGCAACAAGGTGGTTATTATCAAGGGCAATGCCGTGATAAAAACAACCTTATTGCCGGTAATGCATTACGTATTAACTTATTATCGATTATCAATAAGACAACACACTTTGAAGATAAATTACAAGGTAGAGTGATATTAGACCCAACTCAGATTGATGATGACTTTATCATTAAACGAAAAGATGGTTTATATGCTTATAACTTAGCCGTCGTTATTGATGATATTCAACAAGGCATTACAGAAGTTGTTAGAGGAGCTGATTTAATCAGCACCACGGGTAAACAGATAAGCTTGTATCAACTACTAAACGCAGATATTCCAAATTATGTGCATCTACCGTTAGCAGTAACAGAGCCAGGGTTAAAATTATCTAAACAAAACCATGCTGCTGCAGTGAGCAAAGAAGATCCAATACCGACATTAAAACAGGTATTAAAATTTTTAGGGCACCCTGTTCCAGAGAATAGAAATCTAAACAATTGTAGTAATATTTTACAATGGGCAACAGAACATTGGTCGTTGCATAAGGTACCGAAACAATTAGAGATTCAGATATAAATAAAGTCCTTTATGGTATTAAATAATATACAGTTTAAAGAGATATAAATTTAATTTGTTTTTAATAATCAGCGCACATAAAATAAGCGCATCATTTTACAGACTAATTCCATCTAAATAGATGCAGAGGATAAAGCTATTAAACGCTTAAGCAAACTCGTAAAAAAAGTATTTCAAAAGAAAAAAACGACTGAAGCCGCTATTTCGTTAGATCAATATAAGATCCCTCGTGAGCAGCACTCTATTTCTCGATCTGATATTGATGAGAATGCATTAAAGGTTTTATACCGTTTACACAACGCTGGATACCGTGCTTTATTGGTTGGCGGTGGCGTACGTGATTTATTATTAGGCTTAAAGCCAAAAGATTTTGATATCACAACGAATGCAACACCAGAAGAAGTAAAAGCATTATTCAGAAACTGTCGCTTAATTGGCCGTCGCTTCCGTCTTGCACATATTTTATTTGGTCGTGAAATTATCGAAGTGGCTACATTTCGTGGGCATCATGATGAAACAGAACAAGACAAGCAAAAAGTAAAACAATCACAAGAGGGCATGTTACTTCGCGATAACGTTTACGGCTCTTTAGAAGAAGATGCAGAACGACGCGACTTCACTGTTAATGCATTGTATTACGATATTGCAGACTTCTCGTTATATGATTTCTGTGGTGGTATGGATGACTTAGCACAACGTCGCTTAACCTTAATTGGCGAGCCTGAAGTACGTTACCGTGAAGATCCGGTTCGTATGTTACGTGCAATCCGTTTTGCTGCAAAATTAGACTTGTCAATCAGTGATGAATGCGCAGAGCCTATTCGTCGTTTAGCTTCATTGTTGCAAGATATTCCAGCAGCACGACATTTTGACGAAGTCATCAAACTATTATTGTCTGGGCAAGGTTTAGCGACGTACCGACTATTAAAAGAATACAAGTTATTAGCGGTGTTATTCCCCATCTTATTCAAAGATGGAGAAGACGATAAAGCGACTAAGATGATCGAACAAGCATTAATGGATACGGACAAGCGTATATCTGAAGGTAAGCGAGTCACTCCTGCTTATATTTATGCCGTCATGTTGTGGTATCCACTTGAGCAACGCGCACAAGAAATGAGTTTTGAAAGTGGAATCGAGCTGCATGATGCATTTATGCTAGCAATGAATGAAGTGTTAACAATTCAAGTTAAAACAATTGCCATTCCTAAACGCTTTACTGCGGCTATTCGTGACATTTGGATTTTACAGCATCGTCTACCACGCTTTGGTGGGAAACGTGCTCAACGTGTATATGCCCATGAAAAATTCAGAGCGGCTTTTGACTTCTTAGCATTAAGAGCACGCGTTGAACAAAGCCGAGAACTCGCTGAGCTAACAGCGTGGTGGGAAGAATATCAATTGCATAACAAGTTACCTGAGCATAATTACGCTCGTAGTAATGTTAATAAAGCAAAAGAGTTTAAACCTGACTCAGATAGACCTGCGAAAAAACGTCGCTATAACAAAGCAAAACGTAAGCCAGTTGTGAGTAAGAGTAATGATTAGTTATATTGCAATTGGTAGTAACCAAGCACAACCGATTGAACAAGCAAAACAAGCCATTACCGCACTAAACAATATAAAAGATACGACACTTGTCACTTGTTCTTCTTTATATTGTAGTGCGCCTATGGGGCCGCAAGATCAACCTGATTATATTAATGCTATCGCCAAGATAGACACAACATTATCGGCGATTGAGTTACTTGATCAACTGCAAGCTATTGAACAAGCACAGGGAAGAGAACGTAAAGAAAATCGCTGGGGACCAAGAACCTTAGATTTAGATATTATTCTTTATGGCGATAAAGCAATTGATAATGATCGTTTAACGGTCCCTCACTATGGAATGAAAGAACGAGAGTTTGTGCTCTATCCATTATTTGAAATAGCCCCTACTCTACAAATGCCCGATGGCACTTCATTGATCGAAATGCTTAAACACTGTGATAAAAACGGTTTGACCGCTATTACAGGTTGAATTAATTCATTAGGGCAGTAAAATCATTCACCTGTCAAATCACACTGCTAGTTAGGAGCAATAATGGCTAAAATAAGCGTTTCTCGTTTAGCTAAAATGAAACAAGAGCAAGAGAAAATCACCTGTATTACCGCATATGATGCTAGTTTTGCGGCTATTTTCGATCAAGCTGATATTCAAGTTTTATTAGTGGGTGATTCTTTAGGTATGGTATTACAAGGGCATGACTCTACGTTACCTGTCACTGTAGAGCATATTGCTTATCACACTGCAGCTGTTGCAAGCACAACAGAAAAGTCTTTAATCATTGCAGACTTGCCCTTCATGTCTTACTCTACTCCCGAGCAAACTTATAATAATGCAGCAACGCTAATGCGTTCAGGTGCGAACATGGTAAAACTTGAAGGTGGCACCTGGTTAAGCGAATCAGTGAAAGGATTAATTGAACGCGGTATTCCTGTATGTGGTCATTTAGGTTTAACACCACAATCTGTTAATGTTTTTGGTGGTTACAAAGTACAAGGTCGTGCTGATGAACAGGCCGATAAGTTAATTGAAGATGCACTGGCATTAGAAAAAGCAGGAATTCAGTTATTAGTGATTGAATGTGTACCAGTGGCATTAGCAGAACGAGTAACTAAAGCATTAAATATCCCCGTTATTGGTATTGGCGCAGGTGCTGAAACAGATGGTCAAATATTAGTAATGCATGATGCGTTTGGTATTTCAGCAGGCTTTTGTCCTAAATTCTCTAAGAACTTTTTAGTAGAAACAGGCGATATTCGTCGTGCTGTTGAGCTCTATAAGGAACAGGTAGAGAATAAAATTTTCCCAGGTTCTGAGCATAGCTTCTACTAAAGCGAGTTGCTTTCATGAATACCAATCGTTTTATCGTCATTAATCGTTTTATTAAGAGTTAGTAATGCAAGTAATTCAAGATCCAACACAACTGCGCAGTGAAATTAAAAAACTTAAGCAGCAAGGTGCAAAAGTTAGTTTTGTCCCTACTATGGGAAACTTACATCAAGGCCATTTAACATTAGTTAAAGAAGGTCAACAACATGCAGATATTTCAGTTGTCAGTATTTTTGTAAACCCAATGCAATTTAATAACCAAAGCGATTTGGATAATTACCCAAAAACCTTAGCTGAAGATTGTGCCAAACTTGAACAAGCTGGTGTTGATATTGTATTTACACCTAGCGCAGACGTTATTTATCCAAATGGTCTAAATGCACAAACATTTATTGAAGTACCTGGTATGTCTGATTGTTTGGAAGGTGAATTACGCCCTGGTCATTTTCGTGGCGTAAGTACTATTGTCACTAAACTATTTAACTTAGTTCAACCTGATGTAGCTTGTTTTGGTGAAAAAGACTTCCAACAACTTAGTATTATCCAGCAAATGGTGACTGACTTAGCGATGCCAATTAACATCATCCCTGTTGCTACCGTTCGAGAAACATCAGGCTTAGCGATGAGCTCTCGCAATGGAAAATTATCAGCAGACGAAAAGTTAATTGCTCCTAAACTTGCTGAGGTCATGAATGACCTAGGTAAAAGTGTGCAATCAAATTTAGAAAACTGTAAACAATTAATAAAAGATGCCAGCCAAACCTTAGATCAGTTAGGTTTTAAAACTGACAAAATCCATGTGGTTGACCCAATTACATTAGCGCCTTTAAATACAGCAAGTAAACAAGCTGTGGTGTTAATGGCCGCTTTCTTAGGTGAGACTCGCTTAATTGACAACTTAGTTGTTAATTTGCGCGAATAAAGTTTTTACTTTATAGTCGCCCTGCTGAAAAGACACTCATTTTAAATTTTTTAGAATCAAAGGTTCTGTATGAAAAAGACACTGCTAACAGGTAAATTGCATCAAGCTCGCGTAACTCACGCTGAATTAAACTACGAAGGTTCATGTGCTATCGATCAAGACCTTCTTGAGCAATCAGGCATTTTAGAATACGAACAAATCGAAATTTACAACATCGATAACGGTAATCGCTTTTCAACTTATGCAATCGTAGGTGAACGTGGTTCAAAAATCATTTCAGTAAATGGTGCAGCAGCACGTCAAGCAGCTGTTGGTGACCGTGTGATCATCTGTACTTACGCAAGTTTCGATACTGATGAAATTGAAGGCCACAAACCTAGCTTAGTGTATTTAGATAAAGACAATAACATTGTCCGCACAAGTAAAGATGTACCCATTCAAGTCGCTTAATAAGCTAACTTATTAAAGCAATTATAAAAGCCGTTAATATTGAGTATTAACGGCTTTTTCTATATTAGCCCACTCAAAAACTCATCCAAACAAACATATTAACTATTTTTAATAACTCCTATTAAAAAAATTCTATTATTAGAACAAGGTATTACAGCGATTATATGCGTATACTTATTAAGCTTATTACTCCTATAAAATAGAGGTAGACATGAAAATAGTTATCGCCCCCGATTCATTTAAAGAAAGTTTAACGGCTAAAGAAGTTTGTATTGCTATCGAAACCGGCTTTAAACGTGTATTCCCAGAAGCGACCTATTGCTTAATTCCTGTCGCTGATGGTGGAGAAGGCACTGTACAATCCTTAGTTGATGCAACTCAAGGAGAAATACTTAATTTACAAGTAACAGGCCCTATTTCAGAAAGTGTTGATGCATTCTATGGCTTACTAGGTGATGGTAGCCATACCGCGGTAATAGAAATGGCAGCAGCCAGTGGACTTCATCATGTTCCAGTGCATTTACGCGATCCTAAACTAACGTCAAGTTATGGTACCGGCGAGTTGATAAAAGCCGCATTAGACCATGGCGCGACTAAAATCATTATTGGTTTAGGTGGTAGTGCTACTAATGATGGCGGTATCGGGATGTTAAGCGCACTAGGCGTTAGTTTTCTTGATAAAGATAACCAAAACATAGTGGCTAATGGTGCAGGTTTACAGCATATAAAATCAATTAATATTGATGGATTAGATACGCGTTTAAGCAATTGTGAAATACTCGTCGCTTGTGATGTAGATAATCCTTTGTGCGGTAACCATGGTGCAAGCCATGTCTTCGGGCCTCAAAAAGGAGCAACTCCGGAAGATATTCAGTTATTAGATGATGCTTTAAAACATTATGGTGATTGTATTAAGCAACAATTTAATATTGATGTTCTTAACCAAGCTGGAGCAGGTGCAGCAGGAGGCATGGGAGCAGCTCTAATGGCATTTACTAATGCAACATTAAAGCCTGGTATCGACTTGGTCTTAGAAGCGGTTCAGCTTAACCACTATATGGATAAGACTGACTTAGTGATTACCGGCGAAGGTCGAATTGATAACCAAACTATTTATGGTAAAACACCAATGGGCGTTGCGAAAATAGCGAAACAATTTGATATTCCAGTGATTGGTATTGCAGGTAGTTTAGGCAAAAATCATCAAGCTGTTTATGGATGTGGGATTGATGCTGTATTTGCCGCAGTGCCAGGAGCAATTACATTACAACAAGCTTTTGCGGAAGCACATGACAATGTAGCAAATGTAGCAGAAAATATAGCAAAAATATTCGCATTAAAACGAGCTTAAATTTGTTTCTTAATTATCTCTATATTTGCTTTTACAACGATGCTTTTTACAGATATATGTAAAAAGCATCGTTGTTTAAGTTGATAATTGTTTAAGTTGATATTTTTTTACGCGATTTAAAAAAAGGTTTTAATAATGATTTAAAATAATGACGACGTTCATTCAACAAAACAATACAGATAACAAGATAAATAGTTGGTTCTATCACACCTGATTTTACTGACCAATAATAATGTATTGCACCTAATACTAGGGCTACGTATACCCAACGATGTAAAGTACACCAGCTTTTCTTCATTCTTTTTTTAATTGCGTTTAGTGATGTAATGCTTAACATTAATAAAATAATCCAAGCTATCATTCCTAGTGTTAAATAAGGTCTTTTAATTACTTCGTCAAATAAGAACTTCACTTGCCAGTCTAACTCTAACCAAAGAAAAGCAGTAAGGTGTAAGCTAATCCAAGCAAATGAATACAAACCTAATACCCTTTTTAAACAACCTAATAGCGGTTGTTTGAGGCGTTTACTTAAAGGTGTAATAGCAAGTGTAATGACTAGGAAGTTTAAGCCTGTTTTACCTAAAAAATGTATCATTTCTTTTACTGGATCTGCCCCAAGCCGATTACTATCAATTAAGAAGTACAAATACGTTAATGTACATATCGATATAAAATGAATAATCAATTTAATAAAAGTAATCGTTGCCGGCGGCAGTTTAGTCATAAAATAATCCTTTAAATTTTACTCATCATTATTGAAGCCATTAAAAATAACGTGTTAAGTCGATATTTTTATACAAATGAGCAACTTCTTCACCATAGCCATTAAACATAGCAGTAGGTTGACGTTTTTGTTGAAAAACATTTCCATTACCAATAAAACGTTCACTTGCTTGACTCCAACGTGGATGATCAACACGCGGATTTACATTAGCAAAAAATCCATACTCATCAGGTCCAAGCGCTTGCCATGTATTAACCGGAGCTTTATCTGTAAGGGTAATTTTTACAATTGATTTAATACTTTTAAAGCCATACTTCCATGGCACAACAAGACGAATAGGAGCGCCGTTTTGTGGTGCTAGCGTTTTACCATATAAACCAACTGAAAGTAATGCTAATGGGTTCATTGCTTCATCAATAGTTAGTGCTTCGACGTATGGAAAGTCTATGCTACCACCAATAAATCGAGATTGTTGACCACGCATTTGTTCAGGGTCATAAACAGTCTCAAACCGTACAAATTTAGCATTGGATTTGATGCCTGCTTTTTTTAATAAAGAAGCTAGTGAGAATCCCAACCATGGGATATTCATTGACCAAGCTTCAACACAACGCATCCTGTATAAACGCTCTTCTATATCAAATGTTTTCAACAAATCTTCGTAATTCAAAGTAATTGGTTTATCAACTAAACCATCAATTGTTAAAGACCAAGGATCTACTTTGAATTGTTGGGAAAATTCTGCTGGATCGCCCTTGCCTACACCAAATTCATAAAAATTATTATAGGCAATAACTTTGCTTTCAGGGGTTAAAGGGGTTAAAGATTGGAAGTTAGTGTTTTTAGTAAACTGTAAAGGAGATCGTTTAAAGGCACCTGACGCCTCTTCCAGCTCAACATTATTACCAAAAACATCGACCTTTTTATCATTACCAAAAAGATCAAATACTTTACAGCTTGCCGCTTTAGCCAAAGGTAAAGATAAAGCAGCAAACCCAATACCTTTTATGAGATTACGGCGTTTTTTATAGAACGACTCACTGGTTAAATCAGATTCTTTTAACTGCGATTTTTTCTTATTTTTTATAAGCATATCTTTTCCTCAAAGAGTTCAATAAAGACAGACCTATAAAATACAAATATTATTTCAATTATTTAATTAAATATCTAATAAAAGAAAATAATAAAATAGTTAATAACCTTTCTTATAAGTCACATATTAAACGTAAAGATTGTTGACCACTTGCCCAATATTTACGTTCAAAAGGGGTAATGGCATGATCAGTTTTATAAATTTCAGTACAACTTTCTACATTCGCAAGCTGAAGCGATCTCTGGAATTCTTCTACATAAGTAAACCAATTACTTCGCAACTCAAATTTACCTCCTAGTTTAATAATAGCAGGAAATACCGCACTACCATGCCAGCGACGCTGTAAATGTTTAGATTTAGGCCACGGATTTGGATACAACAAATAATGGTGTGAAAGCGTCCAATTAGCTTCTACCGCTAAACGCCAGAAATCATTAAGGTTTACTTGTAATAAACGATAGTTATCCAGCTCTTCAATCAATGCTTCACCATCACTTGGATGTTTTGATAACCGATCTGCAGATTTATCCATACCTAATACAATCGCTTCAGGGTGCGCTTTAGCAATGTGGTAAGTACTCTCACCTACCCCACAGCATGAATCGAATATAATAGGTTTCCCCTGTTGCTCGACCCATTTTTCAACTTCTTTAAAGGCCGCTAATGTATGTGTTTGATAAGGTTTTTTAAAGTCATGTTGCAAATGCTTTAATACCACTTCATCTAACTTCTCATGTAAACCAACTTGGTTAGATGAAATAACTCTTGAATCTCCCGTAAACTCATTCATGATCGAATACCTACGCCTTTTTTAAGTAAGATAGCCACTAATGAATAACCTATAATAATGAAGGTAAATATCACCACAAAAGACCAAACAATAGGCACATCAGAAACACCTAAGAAGCCATAACGAAAAGCATTAATCATATAAAAAACCGGGTTGAAATGAGAAACACCTTGCCAAAAATCAGGCAGTAGAGAGATAGAGTAAAATACGCCACCTAAATAAGTTAAGGGTGTTAAAACAAACGTAGGAATAATACTAATATCATCAAAGGTTTTAGCAAAAATGGCATTTAATAAACCACCGATTGAAAAGAGAATAGAAGTACATAGCACACTTGCAATCAATACCAATACGTTATAAATGTGTAAGTCGACAAAGAATAATGACACTAAAGTAACAATGAATCCCACCATTAAACCACGTGCAACCCCTCCTCCAACATATCCAAAAATAATGAGATAATTTGGTACGGGCGCAACTAATAACTCTTCTATATTATGTTGAAACTTAGCGCTAAAAAATGACGAAGCTACATTAGAATAAGAATTAGTAATAACAGACATCATGATCAAACCCGGCACAATAAAAGCCATATAGCTAAAACCATTCATGTCGCCAATTCTTTCGCCAATGAGGTTACCGAAAATAACAAAATATAAAGACATTGTAATAGCAGGCGGTACTAAAGTTTGTACCCATATACGTAAGAAGCGATTAACCTCTTTAGCCCAGATACTTTTTAGTGCTATTACATATTGTTTATTTAGCATCGATAACTCCATTTTTAACTAATTCTAAAAATAACTCTTCCAAACGATTGGATTTGTTTCTAAGACTTTTCACTTCAATGCCTTTCGCGGTTAATAATTCAAAAACATTATTTAATGAATGTGCCTTAGCTAACTCTAACTCTACCGTTCGCTCATCGATTACCGTGAATTTGAAATCGGTAGTCTCAGGCAAATGTGCAGTAGAATTTACATCTAAAATAAACGTTTCGCTGTCTAGACGCCCAATGAGCTCTTTCATACTCGTATTAATAACTAACTCACCTTTATTGATAATGCCAATATTACGGCATAAACTTTCAGCTTCCTCTAAATAGTGAGTGGTTAAAATAATAGTCACACCTTGTTTATTAAGTTCTGTTAAAAAGAGCCACATAGAGCGACGTAACTCAATATCAACACCTGCAGTTGGTTCATCAAGAATTAATAACCTAGGTTCATGCATCAAGGCTCTAGCGATCATCAAACGACGTTTCATACCACCAGATAGCTCTCTGGCAGGTTCATTACGTTTACCCCATAAATCGAGTTGCTTCAAATACTTCTCTGCTCGGATAAGTGCTTCTTTTCTTGGAGTACCATAGTAACCGGCTTGGTTAACCAGTATTTGTAAAGGTGGCTCAAAAGGATTGAAGTTAAATTCTTGTGGAACCAACCCAATTTGGCTTTTAGCTAACTCAAGTTGTGTGTCTAAATCATAACCAAAAATACTTACCTTACCAGAGCTCTTATTCACTAATGAAGAAATAATACCAATCGTCGTTGACTTACCAGCCCCATTCGGACCTAACAAAGCATAAAAGTCACCTTCTGCTACTTTCAAAGAAACGCCATTTAATGCTGTTACTCCGCCTCTATAGGTTTTCGTTATATTCTGAAGTTCAATTGCATTCATACCAATAAAAGCCTTAATAATTAATGAAAAATACACCGTAATAATGGCACTATTACGATGAAATGAAATATTTAAACAGTTACAAATTATATCATTAAATAGGGCTGAAAATAGTGTTAACAAATAAAGAACGTTGTTATGTTTTATCTAAGGGAAATAAGTTAAGACACAAAGTTACTCGCAGGGCATCGATTCTGCTCTTCTTGTACTTAAAGATGGAGGTTTAATAGTTTGTATTAACAAGCATAATAAAACTAAACACACACCTACCCAACCGATCACTTTAAATTTTTCACCTATAATACAAACCGCAAGAATAGTCGCGATCAACGGTTCAATCAGCGTAATCAATGTTGCCTTACTTGCATTGATAAAATTCAATCCAAAGCCAAATAATAAATACCCGATAAACATAGGAATTATCCCTATATATAGAGAAATGCTTATATTTGTTGGATTAGAAAATAAATTATCGCCAGTAAACCAAAGCGAAGGTAATAGCAAAAACGCTGCACAACCAAATAAACCAGACATAGAGGATCGTGAATGCACGCCACTTTCGATTAATCGTTTTGCTACCCATGAGTAAGATGCATAAGTTAAACCAGCAATACAGCCTAATAACACACCGAATGTTTCTTCATGTAGGTTATTAACTTCAAGGTGGATTTGCTCCTTACCTAGCACTAATAAGATAATACCTATAGCACCAATGATGAAGCTCAAAAACCATTGTAATGAAATGTGTTTTTTACTTATTAAACGATCCAGGATTGCTGCAAATAAAGGGGCTGAAGCAATAGATACAACAGTCCCAATGGCAACGCCAGATAGACGCATTGAGCTATAAAATGCTAACGGATAAATAGAAACAGAGATTGCCCCTAGAAGTAACAGCGTAGGTTGTTGCAAGATCAGTTTGTAATCTATTAATAGTTTGTTACGGGAAGTGATCACTAATAATATACCGCCTACTCCACTAGACAATGCGCCAATGGCCAAAGCGCTTACGGCTTCAGAATAATTTGCAGCAAGACCTGTTGTTCCCCACAAAAAACTAGCCGCAACAATTACAAAAATACCTTTAAAATATCCTTTATGACTTTCCATTCTTAAACCTTTAAGTAATAACTGTAGATAAGCGCTTTAGAAACAATAGGATAAGTGAATAATAATGAGAGTGTTTAACAATTAAGACGCAATTGTTGACGATTCAGACTAACTTTATCTTTTAAATTTATTAGGTGAAAAACCAAAGTACTGTGAAAACTTTCGGCTAAAAGCAGATGGCTCTTGATACCCTACTTTCTCGCCAATGATAGGTAATGGATAATCGGTATGTGTTAATAAAGCTTGTGCCTTTTCCATACGAAGTTTAGTCACATATTTCATGACACTTGTATTCGTTTCTTGTTTGAAAAGCTTCTTAAATTGGGTTTCACTCAGGCAAGCTAATTCAGCTAAGTTTTTTATCTTTAATTGTTGCATCATGTTCTTTTCAATAAATGAAATCGCTGTACCAATACGATGATCTATTTTGGCTAATAAAGGCTGATCTTGTAATAACAAGATAAACATTTCAAACATACTTTGTTCAACTTTTTCATTAATTTTGTTTTCTAACTGGCTTTCAATGAAAGCTAAATAACTGCTAAGTTAATGATTAATAGCAAAAACTATACGTTGTTTAGAATTAATGTTATCGGGTAGATCTTGCATGTCAGCGACAACAAATCGGGCTTGCGCATCAGCAGTAAATAAATGTTCTGCATCCGTTTTAACAACAACACATTCACCGGGTGCCACTTTCCCATTGAAATCACCAACACGTATATTGATAACTCCGCGCAGAGGAAGAACAAGTTGGTTAAAAGGATGTGAATGAGTAGCAGGTTTTGTACTATAGGAACGAATTGATAACAAATTCTTTACCATAATATAACCTCCACTATTCTGTTGTTTTGATTGGATGTAATCAGTGTATGGTTCGTAAAATAAAAGCTTATAAGTAAGCAAATCGTTGTTTTGCAGGAGTATTAGACTCACCAGAGAACACTTTAAAAGTTTTATCTGCTATCACTGTTCCATCGAGTTCAATTGTCATACGCCATAGTCCGCACTTATCTTCAATAGGCGCCCAAATAGTGTCTCCTAGATAAAAGCTCCAATCGTTATTGGTAATGTGTACTTCGCCAGTAAACGCATCACAAGGTTCACCTGATTTATTATGGATGTTGGGATGATTGATACAATAAAATACTTTCTTACCACGTGCATTTTTTACGTTGATTATAAAACCAAATTCGATATCTATCTCTGCAGGGATATCTGTGGTAAATGTTAATACTTTAGGCAGCGTTTTAGATTTTGAATCCCATTTAGAATGAACGCCATACGTTTGTATTTTAATCTCAGGCTTTTTCTTTGCCATAGTTTCCTGCCTATCAAAAATATGCCGTGAATTATAACTAAAAATAAATCTTTAAAATAGATCGTTTAAGAATACATTTAAATAGAAACCTTATTGTTTAATTGTTGTTTAACCAATTTCCTAAGTAACTCCCTAAGTGCAATAACAGCAGGGGTGACCTGTTCTCTATTCGCACAAACTAAATGTAACTCAACCTGCGGGGATTGATATTGAGACAGAACTTCTATTAATGCACCACTTTGTAATTCTGAGATAACATCAATTTTCGCTCGGCATACAATGCCTTTTCCGCTTACAGCCCAACGTTTCACAATATCAGTGTCATTACTCACTCTATTGCCATCTACTTTTATTTTTAATTTTTCTGCTTCGTTTAAATATTCCCATTCATTAAATAAACGGCCACCTCTGCGATATAACAAACAATTGTGTTCACTTAAATCACTTGGATGCGAAGGAGCACCAAAGTCGGAAAGGTAATGAGGAGATGCACAGGTTATTCTTTCCATCGTAGCAATCTGAAATGAAACCATTGTCGAATCTTCGGGTTTTCCAAAACGTAAAGCAACATCAACTTGATCGAGAAAGAAATTAGATAAAGTATCGCCTAGGCTCAAATCTACAGAGAGTAATGGGTGTAATTCGAGTAATTCATCTATCCAAGGTAAGACTGTATTTCGCCCCAGGTCAGAGGGAAGTGATAATTGCAATTTTCCACTTACTTTTCCCTCTAATTGGTGAGCTGCTATGCGACCTTGCTCTAAACTACTTAAGGCTTGTCGGCAGTGATACAAAAATAGCTCACCCTGTGAAGTAATACGCAAACGTCTTGTTGTTCTTATCAACAATTGTAAATTAAGCTGTTTCTCTAAACGTTTAAGTGCAGAGCTAACGGCTGCTGGAGTGAGGTTTAGTTGCTTAGCCGTTTCTGTAATACTGCCCGTTTCGACTATTCTAATAAATAGATTGAGATCTGAAGTGTTCATTATTAACTTATTTTTAATAGTGTTTGTATTATTGAGTTGTTTTAGTTTAGTAAAAACAACTCATAATGTCTTCAATAGTTTCAATTGATAAGAGATAGATATGACCGAAACAGTAAATAACAGTCATTTACTTAGCCAAACATTACGCCTTCCATGTGGTGAAAAACTAAAAAATAGAATAGTAAAATCAGCAATGTCTGATTCGCTTGGTAATGGAGAAGGGAACCCAACAGATGCACAAATTCGTTTATATGAAAAATGGGCTGAAGGTGGTGTAGGTTTATCTATTATTGGTGAAGTACAAATAGATTCTAAATTCCCAGAAAACACAGGAAATTTAGTGTTAGATAATACCGCTAATCTGCAGACTTTAAAGCTGTTAACAACAAGAGCTAAAATTAACGGCTCACATATATGGCCGCAGTTAGGGCATGCAGGTGGTCTTTCTCATTCTCCAATAAGTGAGCCTAAAGGTCCATCAAGTTTTAAAATTGGTGATTTTGAATGTTCTGCCATGTCGGAACAAGAAGTATCAGAGCTACCAAATACTTTTGCTAAAGCAGCACTAATAGCAAAAGAAGTAGGATTTACTGGTGTTCAAATTCATGCTGGACACGATTTTTTATTAAGTAAGTTTTTGTCCCCGTTATTTAATCGGCGTGAAGACCAATACGGCGGATCGATAGAAGCTCGATGTAAGGTAATTATAGATATAGTTAGTAAGGTTCGCGATACGGTAGGAAATTCATTCCCTATAGGAATTAAGATTAACTGAACTGATCAACTACAAGGTGGATTAACAGAAAAAGATGCACTGGTAGCGATTGGTCTCCTTGATAAAACATCTATTGACCTTATCGAACTAAGTGGAGGATCTTATTTTCCAGGGGCAGAATCCAGCTCAGACAGTTTAACTAAAGGCCCTTATTTTATAGATTTCAGTTCAAAAGCTAAAAAAATAACAAATATTCCTATTGCTGTGACAGGTGGCTTTAAAACGAGAGAAGAAGCAATTAATACATTACATAAAAATACGAGTGACATGGTAGGAATCGCACGTGCTTTTGTATTAAACCCAAACCTTGCCAACAATTGGTTAAGCCAAGTGAATAATGATCCTAAATTTCCTATTTTTAAAACCCCACCAAAAGGAGGAATAACGGCTTGGTATACCATGCTTATAAATGCAATAGGAAATGATACAGAAAATAGTTTTGACTTAAGTTTACCTTTAGCATTAAAAGCTTATGAACAACGCGATAAACAGCGTTGTATTAAGTGGTTAGCTAAATTCACATAAGTTAGCTTTGTATTTCAATTACTAGCAGAAATTAAATTTATCTTACAAAAACTAAAACAAGACAATTCCTACTAATACCATTTCCGATAAATATGTGATCTAATTAAGCTTCTTACAAAGGAGTTAATATGAGTCAAAATTTTGCTGAATTAATTAATGCGACAACCAATGCGAGACAACGATTAAAATTACTCGCTGTCTCGCATTTCTTAGAAGGGAAAAGTAGAACTGATATTGCGACTTTTTTAAAGGTAAGCCGTAGAAGTGTCAACATTTGGATTAAAGCATACCTTCATTCTGGGTTAACAGGTCTGGAAGTAAAGCCCCGTAGCGGGAGGCCTCATCGACTCACGCCAGAGCAACTTGCTAACATAAAACAATATGTCATTGATAATGCGATAAAATCAGAAGGAGGCCGTCTGCAGGGGAAGGATATAAAAGAATATATTGAAACAACATTCGGGGTCACTTATCAAAAAACTAATATTTATCATTTACTCAACAAATTAAATCTAAGCTGGATAACAACTCGCTCTAAGCACCCCAAACAATCAGAAGAAATCCAAGCATCTTTTAAAAAAATTCCAAATAAATACGATCCTTAAGATCCCTGGGCATGTTCATTTAAAAGATGTACATATTTGGTTTCAGGATGAGGCTAGGTTTGGTCAACGTAATACAACAACTAGGATATGGGCAAAAAAAGGAACCAGACCAAGGGCCATTCAGCAGCAACAATTTGAGTATGCTTATTTATTTGGCGCGGTCTGTATCAATACAGGTCAAACCGAGGCATTAGTAATGCCTTACAGTAATAGTGAAGTGATGAAGATTCATTTATATCATTCCGCCTAATTAGTTGATCAGATTCATCCAATCCCTAGTGCACATTTTTATTACTCTTTGACTATCACTTACAAAGTCATTCCATGCATAACAAACCGCATCCACAATTGATTCATAACCATTAAAACAACGATTAGCTAAATGATGTTGACGCAACCAGCTCCACACTTGTTCTATCGGATTTAGTTCTGGAGAGTACGGAGGAAGCTTAATTACGCTAACATTATTAAAGTCTGTCGCAAGATCTTCTGTATGCCAACCAGCCCCATCCATAATAATGACTGCATGCCGATCTTCGGCGGTACTCATGGATATTTGTTTCAGGTGAGCATACATAATGTCTTTATTTACATAAGGCATTACCATCGCTTGTGATTGCCCATTAGTGACACAAACGGAGCCAAATAAATATGCATATTCAAACTGTTGCTGTTTCACAGCTAATGGTCTGCTACCTGTTTTAGCCCATAGCTTTGTTGTTGTATTTTGTTGTCCAAAACGTGCTTCATCTTGTAACCAGATATCGACTCTATCTAATGAGATATGGCCAGGGATCTTAAGGATCATTTTTATTTGGAATTTTTTTAAAATCTTCTTGAACTTCAAGGGACTGTTTTGGGTGCTTAGAGCGAGAGGTTATCCATGAAAAACCTAAACGGTGAAGTAATTTGTAGACACTTGAAAGGTGGTATTGATGGCCAAAATTATCAGCAATAAACAACTGGATATCAGTGCCTACTAATCGGCCACCCTTATCATTTTTTGTATATTCATTAATATATTGAATTAGTTGAAGTGATTGGATTTCAGATAATCGTAAGGGACGTCCAGTTGTCTTTTTATCAATTAATCCATCCAATCCATTTTGATGATATTGAGATATCCATTTATTAACACTAGTACGGCTCACTTTAAGAAATTTAGCTATATCGGTACGAGAGCTGCCTTCTTGAAAGTGCGCTAGAGCAGAATAACGCAGTCTCATACGAACACTTTTATGTGTTTTGGCCAATTCAGAAAAATCATGTTTTTTCATACGTCACCAAGAGAATATAATCAGTTAATAATTAAATACATTAGATCACATAATTAGGCGGAATGGTATAATTTAACGATCATTCACCTCCCTCCGTATTCTCCTGAATTGAATCCAATCGAACAAGTTTGGCATTGGATGCAGGATAATGAAATCGCGAATAGATGCTTTGACGGTTATAACGATATTGTCAATAAATGTTGTGATGCTTGGAATCGCTTCAGTGAAGATAAAAATAGAGTCATCTCACAATGTTATAGGGACTGGGCTGATCTGGAAACTTAATTATCGGAATTGGTATTAATTTTTTTGGTATTTGCAAGCTTGGCAATGGAAAGATGTCGCAGAGCGTCAACGCTCGTGACACATTGCACTCGTAATACTCGCCCTACTTTCTATTTAAGCTATTTTATTAAAGCACCAAATTATTGAATCATCAAAACGAAAAAATCCCTGCTGACGTTAGTCAACAGGGATTGTTCGTATTAGGCGCTTGGCAATGACCTACTTTCACATGAGGAGACCTCACACTATCATCGGCGCAGCTGCGTTTCACTTCTGAGTTCGGCATGGGATCAGGTGGTACCACAGCGCTATTATCGCCAAGCAAAAACTTTTTAAAGCTTAGGCTTCTTTGAGCTTTACATTGTTTTGACCGGTAGGTTATTAACGTTTTTTTGTTAATCACCGTAAGGTAACAATCTAAATCTCTATAAAAAATAAATTAGAAAAGCTAATAGTCGATATGTTCTAATTCTGAAATTGTTAATCTCGCAATATGTAAATATACTTCACAAGCGCTAGTTTAAAGAGTATCCACTCTAGTCTTGGTAAACACCAACACCACTTAGGTGTTGTATGGTTAAGCCTCACGGGTAATTAGTACAAGTTAGCTCAATACATTACTGCACTTACACACCTTGCCTATCAACGTTGTAGTCTCCAACGGCCCTTTAGGGAACTTAAAGTTCCAGTGAGAACTCATCTTGAGGCTCGCTTCCCGCTTAGATGCTTTCAGCGGTTATCGATTCCGAACGTAGCTACCGGGCAATGCATCTGGCGATACAACCCGAACACCAGCGGTTCGTCCACTCCGGTCCTCTCGTACTAGGAGCAGCCCCTCTCAATTCTCAAACGCCCACGGCAGATAGGGACCGAACTGTCTCACGACGTTCTAAACCCAGCTCGCGTACCACTTTAAATGGCGAACAGCCATACCCTTGGGACCGACTTCAGCCCCAGGATGTGATGAGCCGACATCGAGGTGCCAAACACCGCCGTCGATATGAACTCTTGGGCGGTATCAGCCTGTTATCCCCGGAGTACCTTTTATCCGTTGAGCGATGGCCCTTCCATTCAGAACCACCGGATCACTATGACCTACTTTCGTACCTGCTCGACGTGTCTGTCTCGCAGTTAAGCTGGCTTATACCATTGTACTAACCTCACGATGTCCGACCGTGATTAGCCAACCTTCGTACTCCTCCGTTACTCTTTAGGAGGAGACCGCCCCAGTCAAACTACCCACCAAACAGTGTCCCAAACCCCGATTCAGGGGCCATGGTTAGAACTCAAAACATACAAGGGTGGTATTTCAAGATTGGCTCCACGTCATCTGGCGACAACGCTTCAAAGCCTCCCACCTATCCTACACATGTAGGCTCTAAGTTCACTGCTAAGCTATAGTAAAGGTTCACGGGGTCTTTCCGTCTAGCCGCGGGTACACAGCATCTTCACTGCGATTTCAACTTCACTGAGTCTCGGGTAGAGACAGCATGGCCATCATTACGCCATTCGTGCAGGTCGGAACTTACCCGACAAGGAATTTCGCTACCTTAGGACCGTTATAGTTACGGCCGCCGTTTACCGGGGCTTCGATCAAAAGCTTCGACCTAAGTCTAACCTCATCAATTAACCTTCCGGCACCGGGCAGGCGTCACACCCTATACGTCATCTTACGATTTAGCAGAGTGCTGTGTTTTTAATAAACAGTTGCAGCCATCTGGTATCTTCGGCCTCTAGCAGCTTAGAGAGCAAGTCTCATCACCGCCAAAGGCGTACCTTCTCCCGAAGTTACGGTACCATTTTGCCTAGTTCCTTTACCCGAGTTCTCTCAAGCGCCTTGGTATTCTCTACCTGACCACCTGTGTCGGTTTGGGGTACGATCCTTTATTATCTGAAGCTTAGAGACTTTTCCTGGAAGCATGGCATCAATGACTTCAGTACCTTAGTACCTCGACATCGTATCTCAGTGTTAGTAGAAACCCGGATTTACCTAAGTCTCCCACCTACATACTTGAACCTGGACAACCATCGCCAGGCCCACCTAGCCTTCTCCGTCCTCCCATCGCAATAATAAAGGGTACGGGAATATTAACCCGTTTCCCATCGACTACGCCTTTCGGCCTCGCCTTAGGGGTCGACTCACCCTGCCCCGATTAACGTTGGACAGGAACCCTTGGTCTTCCGGCGGGGAGGTTTTTCACCCCCCTTATCGTTACTCATGTCAACATTCGCACTTCTGATACCTCCAGGATGCCTTACAGCTTTCCCTTCGACGGCTTACAGAACGCTCCTCTACCACGCATATAAATATGCGTCCGCAGCTTCGGTGATATGTTTAGCCCCGTTAAATCTTCCGCGCAGGCCGACTCGACTAGTGAGCTATTACGCTTTCTTTAAAAGATGGCTGCTTCTAAGCCAACTTCCTAGCTGTCTAAGCCTTCCCACATCGTTTCCCACTTAACATATACTTTGGGACCTTAGCTGGCGGTCTGGGTTGTTTCCCTTTCCACGACGGACGTTAGCACCCGCCGTGTGTCTCCCATGATTGCACTTGTTGGTATTCGGAGTTTGCAAAGGGTTGGTAAGTCGGGATGACCCCCTAGCCTTAACAGTGCTCTACCCCCAACAGTGATACATGAGGCGCTACCTAAATAGCTTTCGAGGAGAACCAGCTATCTCTTGGTTTGATTGGCCTTTCACCCCCAGCCACAAGTCATCCCCTAATTTTTCAACATTAGTGGGTTCGGTCCTCCAGTTGATGTTACTCAACCTTCAACCTGCTCATGGCTAGATCACCAAGTTTCGGGTCTAATCCCAGCAACTATTCGCCCAGTTAAGACTCGGTTTCCCTACGGCTCCCCTAAACGGTTAACCTTGCTACTGAAATTAAGTCGTTGACCCATTATACAAAAGGTACGCAGTCACGGAATAAATCCGCTCCTACTGCTTGTACGTACACGGTTTCAGGTTCTATTTCACTCCCCTCACAGGGGTTCTTTTCGCCTTTCCCTCACGGTACTGGTTCACTATCGGTCAATTAGGAGTATTTAGCCTTGGAGGATGGTCCCCCCATATTCAAACAGGATTTCTCGTGTCCCGTCTTACTCGTTTTCACTGTAAAGAAGTTTTTGTGTACGGGACTATCACCCTGTACCGTGGCACTTTCCAGAGCCTTCCACTAACTTTTAAACAGCTTAAGGGCTGTTCCGATTTCGCTCGCCGCTACTTTCGGAATCTCGGTTGATTTCTTTTCCTAAGGGTACTTAGATGTTTCAGTTCCCCTCGTTTGCTTCGACTAGCTATGTATTCACTAGCCGATGACACTAAGTGCCGGGTTGCCCCATTCGGAAATTCCAGGATATAACGCTTGTTATCAACTCCCCTGGACTTATCGCAGATTACCACGTCCTTCATCGCCTCTAATTGCCTAGGCATCCACCGTGCACGCTTATTCACTTAACCATACAACACCTAAACAGTGTCTAGATGTGTATGTTGCTTCCAAGACGCTTGTGACTCATATTTTACATATGAAAAACAATCGTTTTTCGTGCACCTATCAATTAATAAATTAACTGAGTAGATACGTACTCACATTACGGTAACGAATTACTATAATGTGTGCTTTTTATTTTGCTTGATTACAGTATCTAATTTAACTACAAGTAGTTATTTTAAATACTGAGAACAATTTCGTTTATATTTATCACATCAATCAACTTACTCTGTAAAACAGAACTAAGTCATTGTTATTATGTGATAAATAAGAACATTTATCAGCTTTCCTAATTGTTAAAGAGCAGACTTTTTCGTTAAAAAAAGCCTTAGATAAGGAGTGTTGCTTATCTAAGGCTTCTCATCATGTTGGTCACTTATTCTATTTAAGAATGAGTGGTGGAGCTATGCGGGATCGAACCGCAGACCTCCTGCGTGCAAGGCAGGCGCTCTCCCAGCTGAGCTATAGCCCCAACATGGTGTATATAAATAGAAATCCAATTTCATTTTACAAGAAATTGGTGGGTCTGGGCAGATTCGAACTGCCGACCTCACCCTTATCAGGGGTGCGCTCTAACCAACTGAGCTACAGACCCAAACAGGTCTATCTATACGTCTCTTCACTTTCTAATCAAACAATCTGTGTGGGCACTCATATGAAAATTGCCTAAGCAAGCTTTCATAGCCGGTAGATTTATTTGCCTAAGCAAATTCATCGTAAGGCTTGTTGATGTGTTTCTTTACGTAAGGAGGTGATCCAGCCCCAGGTTCCCCTAGGGCTACCTTGTTACGACTTCACCCCAGTCATGAACCACACCGTGGTCATCGCCATCCCCGAAGGGTTAAGCTAATGACTTCTGGTGCAGCCCACTCCCATGGTGTGACGGGCGGTGTGTACAAGGCCCGGGAACGTATTCACCGTGGCATTCTGATCCACGATTACTAGCGATTCCAACTTCACGGAGTCGAGTTGCAGACTCCGATCCGGACTACGACAAACTTTAGGAGATTCGCATACCATCGCTGGTTAGCAGCCCTTTGTATTTGCCATTGTAGCACGTGTGTAGCCCATCCCGTAAGGGCCATGATGACTTGACGTCGTCCCCACCTTCCTCCGGTTTATCACCGGCAGTGTCCCTAGAGTTCCCGGCATAACCCGCTGGCAAATAAGGATAAGGGTTGCGCTCGTTGCGGGACTTAACCCAACATTTCACAACACGAGCTGACGACAGCCATGCAGCACCTGTCTCAGAGTTCCCGAAGGCACTCTACTATCTCTAACAGATTCTCTGGATGTCAAGGGATGGTAAGGTTCTTCGCGTTGCATCGAATTAAACCACATGCTCCACCGCTTGTGCGGGCCCCCGTCAATTCATTTGAGTTTTAACCTTGCGGCCGTACTCCCCAGGCGGTCTATTTAATGCGTTAGCTTTGAATCCCACGGCATATAGCCACAAAATTCTAATAGACATCGTTTACTGCGTGGACTACCGGGGTATCTAATCCCGTTTGCTCCCCACGCCTTCGCGCCTCAGCGTCAGTCTTTGTCCAGGTGGCCGCCTTCGCCACTGGTATTCCTTCAGATCTCTACGCATTTCACCGCTACACCTGAAATTCTACCACCCTCTACAAAACTCTAGTTAACCAGTTTCAAATGCAGTTCCAAGGTTGAGCCCTGGGATTTCACATCTGACTTAATTAACCGCCTACGCGCGCTTTACGCCCAGTAATTCCGATTAACGCTCGCACCCTCCGTATTACCGCGGCTGCTGGCACGGAGTTAGCCGGTGCTTCTTCTGCGAGTAACGTCACAGATAAACCTATTAAGATTTACCCTTTCCTCCTCGCTGAAAGTGCTTTACAACCCGAAAGCCTTCTTCACACACGCGGCATGGCTGCATCAGGCTTGCGCCCATTGTGCAATATTCCCCACTGCTGCCTCCCGTAGGAGTCTGGACCGTGTCTCAGTTCCAGTGTGGCTGGTCATCCTCTAAGACCAACTAGGGATCGTCGCCTTGGTAAGCCATTACCTTACCAACTAGCTAATCCCACTTGGGCTACTCTTATGGCGTGAGGCCCGAAGGTCCCCCACTTTGATCCGGAGATGTTATGCGGTATTAGCAGTCGTTTCCAACTGTTGTCCCCCACCATAAGGCATATTCCCAAGCATTACTCACCCGTCCGCCACTCGTCAGCAAAGTAGCAAGCTACTTTCTGTTACCGTTCGACTTGCATGTGTTAAGCCTGCCGCCAGCGTTCAATCTGAGCCATGATCAAACTCTTCAATTTAAAGTTTAATTTGCACTTAATTAAAAGTGCGACTCAATACTACTGACTAAAACTTACTGCTAATCACTTATATAAATATAAGAAACTCACAATTTATTATTCTGAAATAATGAATTATTTCGTGTGTCACTATTATTGATGTTGCCTTTACAAGAAAGGACTTTGATTTTTTTGAAATCACATCAACAACAAGTGCTCACACAGATTGTTTGATTAAATTGTTAAAGAGCGTGCCTTTCGGCTAGGCGGCGTATATTACGCGCCTTTCGAACAATGTCAACGTCTTATTTCAACTTGATTTCAAACCAAAGTTCGAATCGTTAAAGCGCTTCTTTTATTCTCAAACTCGCTAGGTAACTTGCGCTACATCCCGTGTCTGTGGGGCGCATTATAGGGATCACAAAACGATTGGCAAGTGTTTTATGGTGAAAAAATCACTATTTTTCACTTTTTTTATTTATCGTTTAAAAAGCAATCAAAAAAGACTATTTTATGCTCAAATATTACTCACACCATCTTTTACTAGCTTGATGCTTTATCTGTAAATGATCCATTACTCTCGCAACCATAAATTCATGAAGCTCTTCTATTGTTGTAGGTTGATGATAAAATCCTGGCGCTAGTGGCATAACCGTTGCACCCAACTCTGATAATGTCAGCATATTCTTTAGATGTAATGTAGAGAATGGAGTTTCCCTAGGCATGACAATTAACTGCCCTCTTTCTTTAAACACAACATCAGCAGCTCGTTCAATCAAATTATTTGATAAACCTTGAGCAATTGAAGCTAATGTTCCACAACTACATGGACAAACAACCATTTTTTTAGGTGCAGACGATCCTGACGCGACAGGTGAAAACCAATCTTTTGAGGTTAATGCTGTAACTTGATTCTTTTTTGCATTAAAGCGTTCAACTAAAAACTGATTAAGTGATTCAATATCAGTAGGCCAATCTTCATTAACCTCCGTTTTTAACACAATCTGTGCAGCTTCGGATAATATTAGATAAACTTTTACATTCGCATCGACCATTGATTGTAATAGGCTTAAAAAATAACCACTACCTGATGCACCTGTTACGCCTAATGTTACCGTTTCGTTATATTGCATAGTCATCCTATATTGTTACGACTTAATTAACTTATTCACTCTTACTGACTACTAATCTATTTTGATTTAACTATTCAAGCTATCTAGTAATTTTTGGTGAATATTACCAAACCCACCGTTACTCATTATTAAGATGTGATCTTTTGGTTTTGCTAATATTGTTAATTCGTTTACTAGTTTATCGATATCTGTTTCGACATGAACAGTTTTGCCTTGTTCTTCAAACAACTCTTTTATAGACCACTCAATATTTTTATCTTCAAAACAATAAACCGTGTCCGCAAGCGCTAATGAATTAACTAATGCTTCCTTATGAATACCTAGTTTCATTGTATTTGAACGCGGCTCCAGTACTGCAATGATTCTTTCATTTCCAACTTTGGCGCGCAAACCAGCAAGCGTTGTTTTAACTGCAGTAGGATGGTGAGCAAAATCGTCATAAACAGTAATATTATTAATTTTTCCTTTAACTTCCATTCGACGTTTAATGCTTTTGAATTCAGCTAATGCTAGAACACTAATTTCAGGGGTTACACCTACATGCCGAGCAGCAGCAATTGCGGCTAATGCATTATCAACGTTATGATCTCCCATTAAATCCCAATTCACTTGTCCTTTCTTAACGCCATCAAGTTTAACTTCAAATTGTGTTCCATCATTTTTCATTTTTTCAGCAGACCAATTCTCACCTAAATATTCAACTTCACTCCAGCACCCCATATGCTTCACAGCCATTAGAGCTTCATCTTTATTCGGTAAAAATACGCGTCCTGTACTTGGTACAGTTCTCATTAAATGATGAAATTGCTTCTTAATAGCATTTAAATCTTCAAAAATATCAGCATGGTCAAATTCTAAATTATTCATGACTAACGTTCTTGGATGGTAATGAACAAATTTAGAACGTTTATCGAAAAATGCACTATCGTACTCATCAGCTTCAATGACAAAAAAGGGTGTTTCGCCTAAACGCGCCGATAAACCAAAATTTTCTGGCACACCACCGATTAAGAAACCAGGCTGCATATTCGCATACTCTAAAATCCAAGCAAGCATGCTCGATGTTGATGTTTTACCGTGCGTACCTGCAACGGCTAATACCCATTTATCTTTTAAGACATGTTCTAATAACCATTGAGGTCCTGATATATAAGGGATCTGCTTATCTAAAACAGCTTCAACACAGGGATTACCACGACTCATTGCATTACCAATAACAACCAAATCAGGTTTGCTATCTAATTGGCTTGGGTCAAAGCCTTGAATCAACTCTATACCTTGCGCTTCAAGCTGAGTGCTCATTGGCGGATAAACATTTTTGTCAGAACCCGTTACTTTGTAGCCTAATGATTTAGCAAGAATAGCAACACCGCCCATGAACGTGCCGCAGATACCAAGAATATGAATATGCATGAAACCTCAATATTGGAAATAAGAATAAGATGAATGATGTTATCAAATATTAAACTGAAGTGATCCATTTTAACAAATAAGATTAACGTGTTATTTACTATACAAGTGATTCGATTTTAAAAAGGTAATAAAAAAGGCGAGTCTCACTAAGAGATTCGCCTTTTTATTATTCCTAGTAATTAATCTAAAAGGTTAATTACTTATAGCTGCTGACTAAGCTTCAAATGCAGCCTGCAAGAATGGAATAATTTGTTTTTTACGACTAACAACACCAGGTAATTCAAACATATTATCTACAACAGTACTGCTTAATGCTTTTGCGACTTTATCTGCATCTTTAGAGATGATTAATGCCGTTGTATCTAATTTATTAATATCAGTTAATAGCACAATAGTTGAGTGATAATCTTTCTCTGCTTGTAATTGTTTCATTTCAGCTAACATTTCGTCTTTTTTAGCAAATGCTGTTTCTAATGATGTTAACTCTAATTGCCCAATTGCTAGTTTCTCGCCAGCCATTTCAAATACTTTTTGGTCACGAAGAATAAGGTCAGAAGCAAGCTCAGCTTTAATATCTGATTTAGCTTCAAACTGTGCTTTTGCAAATGCTTGAATATCCTCAACACCCGCAATGGTAGCCAATTCATTAGCAGCAACAATATCGATATCTGTACAAGTAGGTCCTTGGAAATTAACCGTGTCTGAAATAATCGCGCCCATCATCATTTTAGCAACAGCCGCATCAGGTACTTGATTATTAAACTTGTACATGTTGTAAACAATTGTCGCACTACAACCGACAGGCCAGATCCAACATTCTAAAGGTGTTGAAGTTGTAATGTCACCCAATTTATGGTGATCAACAATACCTAGAATAGTCGCTTTTTTCATGTCTGCAGTACCTTGACCCCAGTCAGAGTAGTCAACAATGAAAATTTCTTCGCCAGCAACTTCAGTGCGAATTTCAGGCTGAGGTAAACCTGATTGTTCTAATAAAAATAACGCCTCAGGATTTGGTTCACCTTGTAATGCAGGAGTTGCTGATTTGCCCATTTTATTAAATAAACTAGCAAGGCCGATAGCACTACATAAGCTATCACAATCTGGGTTTTGGTGTCCTAATACAATCATCGGTATATCCACTATTTTAATAAGTTAATTGGGGGTGATTAGTTAATTTCTGCAGAATACCTGATTCTGCCAGTAATTTTAAGTATAAACGTTTATCTAAAATGACTCTTTTCAATATTACTATTTCTATCTCACTTGTTTTAAGTGATCAAACTCTGTTCTGCACATTGAATAGTAGCGGTTATTTTTAGTATTAATCGTCGTGTGAAATAGATTAATACTTTCTATCAGTTCATATAGAAACATACAGAATCTTTAATATAACTAAGATTATACTCCGATGAATTAACAAAATATATAACGGCTCTTGAGATGAAATAGATATCGTTTATATTAAAGACTCAAAAGACATTTCAACTTTAATTAAAATCGAAGTGTCTATTAAGTATTTATTTGTGAATATTACTTTAGGAAAGATTTTTTTAGGTAACACTTTATAGAAAGAAGAATACTACCACCGCTCTCAAAATATAGACTTAACGTATAATGGTTGTTTTATATCGATGTATGATTACAGTTACAACAGCGAAACCATACACCACAACAGTTTATTCTTAACGGCCAATGGCTTGTTTAACATAAACATCAAATCGATTATTTTTCATGTTGATACTCATGCTAGGCTTTTTATCGTTTAAAAAAGGTGCGTAGTCAGGGCGTTTTACTACCACTCTGTATTTAGCAGCAGCTAATGCAACATCTAATAGATCATCGGCATCTAAATCAGCACCTACTACGCCTTGGAACACACGCATCTCTTTTTTGACTAATGCAGACTTTTTTTTATGTGGGAACATCGGGTCTAAATAAACAATATCAGCTTGATTATTTTGTAGATACTCATACCCACTTGCATGGGTTAAGCGCATACGTTGTTGCATCCACTCCCCTATTTCACTGTCTAAATAAGCTCTTTCTAGCCCATCTTGTAATAATGCAGCTGCGACGGGTGAACGTTCGACCATATCGACTTTACATCCCAAAGATGCCAATACAAAGGCATCTCTACCTAAGCCCGCTGTCGCGTCAATAACGTGCAATGACACACCTGCTTTCATGCCTATCGCTTTTGCAATTGATTGCCCTTTACCCCCACCAAACTTTCTACGATGAGCAACCGCACCAGAGGCAAAATCAACAAATACCAAACCTTGTTGTTTGTCATCCAATTGTTCAAGCGCTAAATATTCTGGCAGTAAGCGTAATTGAAACTGTTCACTTTTAGAGGCTAAAAAGCCCCACTTTTCGCGCAACTTCTTTGCTTTAGGCGCCAGAATATTTTCATTACAGATTAATGCAATATCCATTAATAATCCTCTTCGTTCAATGAAGTTGATAATAATGCCATCATATCTATCGGCATAGGTTTTCCTAAGTGATAGCCTTGTGCATAGTCGACACCGATTTCTTTTAATTTTTCGATAATATCTTCATTCTCTACATATTCTGCAATGGTCTTTTTACCAAACAGATGGCTTAACTCATGAATTGTTTTAACAATACCAAAGTCTTGTGCGTCGCTTGCCATATCTTTAACAAAAACCCCATCAATTTTTAAATAATCTACATTCAAACGTTTCAAATAACCAAATGAAGAAAGACCAGTACCAAAGTCATCTAACGCCAATTTACACCCTAGTTTTTTCAATGAATTAATTAGTTTAGATGCATTGCTAAAGTTACCTATTGCAACCGTTTCAGTGATTTCAAAACACAGTTTTTCTAATGGTAATGAAGAGTGTGTTAATAATTGAACGAGATCTTCGATAAATTTAGGGTCGCCAAGTGACTGCCCCGATAAATTAATTGAACACATATTTAACTTTAAGACATGTTCAGGATGATTTTTCAGCCAATTTAATGTTTTAGTAATAATGATCATATCGATCTTATCTGCTAAGTTATAACTTTCAGCAATCGGAATAAATTTAGCTGGCGGCGCTAGTTCACCATTTTCATCAATCATTCTTGTTAGAATTTCATAATGTAAATAATCATCATCGCCATCCACTGGTTTAATTAATTGAGCATATAAACAAAAACGCGTTTCATCACGTAAAGCATCTTGCACTTTAGTTACCCAAACGACTTCTTCTCGACGTAGTTCCTCTTGTTTATCTTCCTCATAAACATGAATACGATTTCGCCCTGATTGCTTAGCGGTATAACAAGCGCTATCAACACAGTTAAGAGCTTGTACACCATCCCTAGAGAAAGTAGATAGTTCAGTAAGGCCGATACTGATGCCTAATGAAAAGTGATGCTCCTCCCATAAGAAATAATGTTTAGCAATAGCTGAAATAATGGTTTCAGCAACTTTATGTGCTTCATCGAGTTCAAGCATTGGTAGAATAATGGCAAACTCATCACCACCTAAGCGAGCAACCATTGCTCTTGTTGGCACACTGTCGGTCAATATCGTGGCAATTTGTCGTAACACTTCATCACCAGCATGATGTCCGCAGGTATCGTTGATGATTTTAAATTTGTCCATATCCAAATACATTAAACTACATGGATTATTTGACGTTTGTATATCTTGTAAACTTTTATCTAACTGACTTTCAAAAAACAAACGATTCTTTAATCCCGTTAGATAATCATGTGACGCGCGATAATTTAACTCTTTAGAAAGCTCATAACGTTCAGTTATATTTTCACAGACTAGAAAGTATTGATCGTGACCTTCTATTTTTCTTACTCGTTCATTAATCCAGACTTTTCTGCCATTCTTTGTAGAATAAGAAATTTCCCGTGTTAATAACATATCCTCTCGATCAGCACATTCTGCAAGATAGCTTTTTAATTCGTTAATATTAACTAATTGAGAATAAAGTGTGACAAGGTTTCGGCCAATTAACTCTCCATCTGCATAACCTAATAAATTACAGCCAAATTTATTACAAGACAAAATTAAACCTTGTACATTTAGCATGAGTAACATTGAAGGACTTTCATCTAATAATAGATTTGAACGCTTATTCGCCTTTTGAACTTCTTCTTCTACCGCTTTAATACTACTAATATCACGAGCTTCGACAATGATTGATGTGATCTCATTGCGACTATTACCTGTATCCAAGTCATTTTTAACAGGTTGAATGAAAACATCAAATGCATAACTTTCCTGATTTTTGTTAATTAATCGACATTCAAATCGAGCAGTTTTACCTACTCTAGCCTGTCCCATCGCTGACTTTAATTTCCTTTTACTGGCGGCATCATGTTGCCACCAAGGTGTTTCCCATAATATTTCGCCATTAACATCACTTTCTGACATTTCAATAAAGTCTAAAGCGGTTTGATTTGCCATTTTTACTTCGCCAACCAAATCTAAGATAAAGATAAAGTCATAAGAAACATTAAAAATATTTTTAACTCTTTCATGTTTGGCTTTTAATAAAGAGGTTGTTACCTCTAAATTATGGAATTTTCGCCATCCCCATATAAAGACAAGAGTAAAAATAAATAAAATAATCAAAAGCGTCATCAGACCAAAATGAGTTTCATCTTCTTGATCTGGTTGATTAATTATTTTATAACCATCAGGTAGGTCAGTCCCTTTAATCCCCCATCTTAATAACTCAGCATATTGTATAAGGTATTGATTATTTAAATTTATTTCAGCAGGCAAGTCTTCAATTGATAGCCCTTCTAAAAGCTGTAAAACTTTATCTGCTGCGGCCTCTCCTTGAATAAAGCCACTTGCCACGACACCACCTACAACTCCCTCAATTAAGTCATGCTGGTGCAATACAAACAAAGGAATTCTAGCAATCGATGTTAAAGATTTGAGTATTTCATTCCGGTTTATAAATGAGCCATTTTTATCTCGCGAAAAATCGCTGAAGATTACCACCGCATTATTCCGAGCTTTACTAATGATTTGTTTTAAAGAAACTTCCGTTTCTTCACTTAAAATAGTTAAACTTTGCTTAAGGTTTACAGATAATTGTTGAGTAGTATCCTCTGTTAATTTACTCGCAGAAGAAGTGCCCGTTACAATATAAATATCAGTTGCTTTAGGAAATAATTCTATCGCTAAATTCACAGTATCAAAAATATTTTCAGGCTCTACGACTGCAGATAATTTATGAGAGAACTCAGTAACTAAATGGTTTTTTAACTTAATCCCAGTTAAGATAATAGGCGTATTGACAAATAATCGCTCACCATAGTCTTGCACTAATTTAAACGCATTTTCGCCGCTCACAATAACAGCATCAAATTTCTTAGTATCAAACTTTCTTGATAAAAAATCGACATGTCTAATTATCGCTTGATCAGACATTGTTTGATTACTGTCTAAATACGATACATATAGTGAAATATTGCTATCTAAAAACTTTTTTTCAATGCCTTTCTGAATCTGACGCGTTTGCTCATTACCTTGATAACCAGAATGTAACACTAATACTTCAGCAGAGATGGCATTAATAGAATAGAAAAATAGAAAGAAAGAACAGTATCTAAACACATTCTTTTTGAGGATAAATTTTAAAGACGTTAACAAAAGAATTTCCATATATAAACAAATGCCTATCTAGCCATCATATACTTTATTAGGCACAAAAAAAAGCCAGTCAATTGACTGGCTTTTTTATAAACATTATAACCTTATAGAGGGGTTATGATGTATAGCAAGTCACCACTTGATACTTGCTGACCATTAGTATTAATGATGCGTTCAATACGGAATTTAGTCTTCGCATCATAAAGTACTGCGTCCTTACGATTGAAGCTACTTAGCGTGATTGGCGAGAACATTTTCATTGCTTCCATTAAGCCTAATGTTTGTTCAACATTAACAATGTCACCCTCTAACACAAAATCAGGTTCTGCAGGTGAAGAAGCTCGGTAGAAAATACCAGCACTTTGAGCAATAACTTTTAATTCATTACTACCATCAACCTGAATCGACTCTGCAACACCTTCAATACCAGAAGCAGCAGATGCTTCCATTTCATCAATCATCACTTGTTGATCAAGTGTTGCCATGAACTTAGGTAAGTAAGTTGTATCGTATACGCCATTTAAGAATGTTTCATCTTTCAAGATGCGTTGCAATAATGGAATGTTAGTCGCTATTCCTTTAATGGTCACTTTATCTAAAAATTCGAGTAACTTCTTAACAGTATCGTTACGATCTTTACCATGACAGATAAACTGGCCTACTAAACTATCGTAGTATGGAGAAACTTCTTTGCCTGTTGCAATCATTGAAATAACTTCAACATCGTCTTGCTCAGGAATAATGCACTCAACGACTTTACCTGGGTAAGGTAGTAGTTGCATGATACCGTCAGAATCTAAGCCTGCTTTTTCAGCTGTAACACGTACTTCAATAGCATAGCCTTTCTTCTGAGGTTTTAAGTCAGAAATGTCTCCACCTGAAGCAATATCGTATTGTGCTTTTACAATATCAATACATGATGTTGCTTCAGTTACTGGATGCTCTACTTGTAAACGCGTATTCATTTCCATGAAGTAGATATCATCAGCATCTAAGTCATAAATGAATTCAACCGTACCGGCTCCCATGTAATCAACCGCGTCAGCTAAGGCAGCAGTATGCTTCAATGCTTCTTTTTCTAATCTTTCTGGCAACATAGTTGATGCAGATTCTTCAACTACTTTTTGGTTATTACGCTGTACAGAACAGTCTCGAATACCTAATACTTTAGTATTACCAAACTTATCACGTAATAATTGCACTTCGATATGACGCAGAGACGTAATGTATTTCTCTAAGTACAAGTCACCGTTACCAAATGCACTACGTGCTTCAGCAGAAACTTGGTTAAAGCCAGCAAACATATCTTCAGCTTTTTCAATCACCAAGATGCCTTTACCACCGCCGCCATTTACCGCTTTAAGCAACACTGGGTAACCCATGTTGTTTGCGATATCTAATGCTTGTTCTGCACCGCTTAAAATACCGTGAGAACCAGGTACTACTGGCACACCGTTATCTTGTGCTGTTTTAATTGCATTTGATTTGTTACCCATAGTCAACATACTGTTCATGCTTGGGCCAACAAAGTTAACGTTATGGCTAATACATAAGTCTGCAAAGTGAGGGCTTTCAGATAAGAAACCAATACCTGGGTGTAATGCATCAACTTGCTCATATTCAGCTACTTTTAATACAGAGCTTGCATTCAAGTAACTTTCATCAGATGTATTACCACCTAAACAAACTAGTTTATCACCTTCACCTAACATATCTGCAGGTACTGATGTCATATCAGGGTCTGACGCAACTAATACCACATTGATGTCATTTTGCTTAGCAATGCGTATCAACTTAACCGCAGTACAACCACGAGCATGGATTAATACTTTCTTAACCGGATGCATTAATTGACGAGGGTCAGATTTAGACACATTATCATCAGCAAGATTGCAAACAGGTATAAAGCCAGATAGTGCGCGTTGAATTGTTTCTTCAACAGTAACAACAGGCATTGGCATGTTTTCATCAATTTCACGTAACTTATCATTTAAATCATCAGAGAATGGGTTGATAACCAATCCATCCATTGCACCAGGTACACGCGATAAGTAGTTAGATAATGTAGATGTAGACGGTAAATATGCAGGGACAACCATTTGTCCAGCAAACGGCATATTAGTACCTGAAAGGTAATAAGTTTGTGCCATAGGATGCGTTACAAAACTCGCTTGTGCACCACCAGTACAGTCACCGTAACCAAACATAACAACCGGTAAATCATTATCACGAATAAAACGTGTGATTCTGTCATTAACAACAGACATTGAGAATAATGCAGCAGCACCTTCTTTCGTCTGCATACCACCAGAACTAATGAAGGCAACAACAGGCAAATGTTGTTTTGCACATTTAACTAATAACGCACAGAATTTTTCTGCACTAGCCATGTCAAACGCACCCGCTTGGAAAGATAAGTTAGAAACAGCAACACCAACACGTTGGACTTCACCATTTTCTAATTTAAATTCACCTGTACCCGTAATTAAACCACATGGTTTGATATTTTTATCTAACGCATCTTCAACAGACAAACGGAAACCAGGGAACTCTAAAAGGTTAGCTGTCATTAAGTCTGCTTTAGACTCTTTAAAGTTTGCAAAGAACTTTTCAATGATTGCTTGATGAGAATTGTTCTTCTTACTTTTTTCTGAACGCAATACCGCTTGAATCAATAGATCTTGGTAGCCCATTGTTAAACGGTTCCAGAAATCTTTACGACGTCCGATTCGAACAGGGTTAATAGCACCGTTGTAAGAACTTTCGTTATCGCGACTGTTGTAATATTCAGGCAATAATTTTTCGAACAAGTAAGTCAAAATAACAAACAAACTAGAGTTCATTTGTGGTGCACCAATACTCTTCCACTCTTCAACTTTAGCTAGGATTTCGCCACGCTCAGCTTGTTCAGTAAAGTATTGTAGCCATGCATTAAACGTCACTTTTAATTGCTCGTAATCGTCATCACTTACTTTACTTAGCGCTGCTTTTAGTGAGCTGCGTACTAACGAAGATACTGATTCACGAGAAAGCTCTTTAGTTGCCATCGCTTCTTTTGCAATAGACGCTAAGTTACCCATTGTATTGTCATATAATGCGTTAAATACAAGCATGTGACGACAATGAACAATAAAGCATTCGCGCGTTTCTACATGTGAAACTACATCAATGATATTAAGGTCTGCTAACACTGGCCATTCTTCTGTAAGAGGAACAGCTTTCTCATTTTCTAAATGTTTAATAAGAGAATGGAAGTTGTTTTCAGCGCTTGTTTTCCAACGGTTGTATAATGACCAAGTTAGGTTGATCATTAACGTACTACGCGCATTATCGTAGTTTGCTTTTGGCTCACCTAAAATAAGTTTTGTTAATGCATTACGCTCAACGCCTTTATCTTCGCGTTTTTGTAAAAATGTTTTCCAATTTTTATTTAGCGTATCGTCATAAATTAATTTATCTGGGTTTTCTAACCAGTTTAAAAATACTTGTTTACGATCAGCTTCAACACGCGCTTTTAAATCACCTTGTGGAACGGTTAATTTAGATAGACGGCCATATTCGTTCTTTTGAATCGCTTTGATACGTGAACGCAATGTTAGGTAACGCATGTAACGGTAAGTCGTACCGAATGCATTATTATGAGATGTTGGGTTTTTAGCTAATAAGCGTGCTTCATTTGCATTTTCAATGGCAGTCAATTTACTTGAAGGCTCAAGGTAACGGGATAAGCTACGGTTATAATGTTCTAAGATATCTGGATATTTACGAACAAATTCTACTGACTTTGATTCGATAGATAAAATACCAGAAATAATCGCTTTCTGAAGATTATGTTGACGTTCATCTTGGTCAACAGGCGAGTAATCAACAATACCGTCGATACAACCCATTTCCAATAGCTCTTCAGGTGATACACCTACTGACTGAGCACATTCCTGCCAAGATAAGTTGTACTTACGTGCGATACTTTGTAAACCTTTTGGCTGGATAGTATTAAATATGCCATCTCGAACAGATAATAAAATATTAGCTGTCGCTAGTGGGATTGCACCACCAGAATAACCAACACCCACTACTATACCAATAGTAGGGACATCAACATTGGCACTTTCAGTAATCATTTGTGAAATACTATGTGCTTGGTTTTGGCTATTTGCTTCTTCGCCAGCATCCGCTCCCGGTGTGTCAATTAAGTACACAATAGGTAAAGACATATCCGCAAACTTACGAATTGCCTTGCTTGCTGCTAAGTGATGCTCAGGCATCCAAGCACCATTATTTGAACTACGCTCTTGTGCAATTAAACCAATACGGCGGCTATAACCACCAAAGTCTAATTCCATTTCAGCAGAGTAAAAAGCACCGTTTGATTGCTGTGTTACGATTTTACCGTTAAAGCCTTCAATGATACTTTTAGACCCAGGGCGTTTATTACTTTCAGCCGGCGTTACTGTACGCGCAATGTATGCATCAACATCTAACTTTTTAATCGTCGCTAGATTTGATTTAACTCGCTTACTTTCAATAAGACCTTCTACACCATCTGTATTTGACGGTAATGAATTATCTGGAAATAAAGAAAAGTCTTTTGCGATATGCTCAGCATGAATAAATAGCGGATCTGCAATATTATTCACTTCAAACTGAGAAGATGAAGGTTTTCCTGTCATATAATTACCCTTACAAGAAAGTGATGGAAAAATAAATGTCGTAATTTACAACTTATTAGCATTTGATTCCACTATTGAAGTCTAATCAATATAAATCATTTACTAATAAATTGTATATTGTGAACCCTGAGCCAATAATAGCCCATTAATGGGGGTATTCTGTTCTATTAAGATCAAAAAAACAACAAAATAGACACAGTTCCATTAACTCGTGAGTCTAATTTTATAACATATAGTTATCTGGTAGCTCAATTTGAGCGACACCCGTTTCAACTGCTGCACGTGCAACTGCACCAGCAACACTTTTTAACAAACGAGGATCCATTGGTTTTGGAATAATGTAATTTTTACCAAATGTAAGTTCACTACTACCACTTGCTGTTAATACTTCTTGCGGTACTGGCTGTTTAGCAATGTCACGAATGGCATTAACTGCAGCCACTTTCATTTCATCATTTATATCTGTCGCACGCACATCTAACGCACCACGGAAAATAAATGGGAAACATAAAACATTATTAACTTGATTAGGATAATCACTTCGCCCAGTGGCCATGATCAAATCATCACGAACAGAATGTGCTAATTCAGGTTTTATTTCAGGATCTGGATTTGAACAAGCAAATATAACTGGATTTGGTGCCATTAATTTAACATCTTCAGGAGAAAGAACATTTGGGCCAGATACCCCAACAAATACATCCGCACCACAAATAACATCTTGTAAAGTACGTTGATCGGTATTATTCGCAAAACGTTGCTTGTATTCATTAATATCATCACGACGAGTATGAATGACGCCTTTACGATCTAACATGTAAATTTTTTCACGTAGTGCGCCACATTTAATTAATAGTTCCATACAAGAAATAGCGGCAGCACCAGCCCCCATACAAACTATTTTCACATCCTCAATATTTTTACCTTGGATATCTAATGCATTGATCATGGCAGCTGCAGTAACAATGGCAGTACCGTGTTGATCATCATGAAAAACAGGAATACTGCAACGTTCTTTTAATTCTTTTTCTATTATGAAACATTCAGGCGCTTTAATATCTTCAAGGTTAATACCGCCAAATGTATCTGCAATATTAGCAACCGTATTAATAAACTCTTCTGGAGTACGGTGTTTTACTTCAATATCTATCGCATCAAGATTAGCAAATCGTTTAAATAATAACGCTTTGCCTTCCATTACAGGTTTAGACGCTAATGGACCTAAATTGCCTAACCCTAAAATAGCAGTACCATTAGTAATAACGGCAACTAAGTTACCTTTAGCTGTATATTTATAGACATCATCAGGGTTTGCAGCGATTTCTCTAACCGGCTCTGCGACACCTGGACTATAAGCTAATGATAAATCGTCTGCTGTTTCAGCAGGGGTAGTCAACTCGATACTTATTTTCCCTGGTTTAGGAAAAGCATGATAATCAAGAGCTTGTTGGCGTTTATCTGACATTTATAAATCCCGTTATGATGAACTAAATAATTTGAGTTAATTTTTTAAAACTGAAGAGTGATGATAATCAAGTTTTGATCATAATCACAGAGTTAATTCATATTATACACACACGTGAATGACGATAACATACTATAGCAGTTGGTCAATTTTACAGCAAAAAGGCTTTGAAAACTGAGATTTTAGATACAAAAAAAGCACCCTAAGGTGCTTTTTAAAAAACGTGGTAGTTATCTTATTTAGAAGATAAAGCACCGAAACGTTTTTTGAACTTGTCAATACGACCGCCAGTATCAACAACACGTTGAGTACCAGTGTAGAATGGGTGACAAGCTGAACAGATATCTAAAGTTAATTCTTCTTTACCAAGCGTAGAACCAACTTTAATAACGTTACCACATGAACAAGTAGCAGTAACTAATTTGTATTCTGGGTGAATTTCTTTTCTCATTGGGAAAACCTCTATTTAGGCCGTGTCGCTGCTCAGCTTGAATGAATTATTTCATCCAACAAAGTACCACACGTATTTATCATTGTATTGCGAATTGCGGATTGTATAGTAACGAACAATAAAAGTACAACTTAAAACAACTAAAATTTAACACTTTATTTTAGGTATAAAAAGTCAGGTATAAATGGCTATCAAGCAAGGCATAGGTACATTTTGATAAACAAATAATTTGTGTTTTATCTGCTATAAAAATCAATAAGATCAACGTAAAAGAGTAAAATAGAAGACTTAAACAGAACAGCACAACTAAACAGGTTACAATACAAGTTCATTTATACTTTATCATTTAAAACACACCCACTATGACTAAACCAATAATTTGCAGAGTAGCATTAGCTATTCCTTTACATAAACAATTTGATTACTTACTTGCGGCTAACCTTTGTCCCAAAGATCCTATTTCACTGATTGGTTGTCGTGTATTAGTCCCTTTTGGTGGCGGTCCTCGTAAACAAGTTGGTGTAATCACCGCTGTACCAAGCGAATCTGATTTTGCCATTGATAAATTAAAAACAGTATCGCAATTATTAGATCAACAACCTTTATTGAGTTCAGCGTTATATAAACTGTTAAATTGGGCAGCTGTTTATTATCAACATCCTTTTGGTGACGTTTTTCAACAAGCGATTCCTACTCTATTACGAAAAGGTAAATCGGCGAGTTTTAAAAGCCAAGAGTACTGGAAGTTAACGCAAGAAGACGTCGATCTTAAACAATTAAACCGTGCTAAAAAACAATGTCATGCGGCAACATTATTACAAGAATCACCTTTAGCTTATGAGCGATTAAAAACCCAAGGGGTAAACCGAGCTACTTTAAATAGCTTACAAGAAAAAAAACTGGTTGAGAGTTACGAACAAATGCCAGAAAGCAACTTATCTTGGCCTCATGAGATTCAAGAGTTACAAGAAAAACCCAATTTAAGTACTGAGCAAGCCATCGCTGTTACAACAGTAACGCAACAATTAAACAAATTTAAATGCTACTTATTAGAAGGTATTACCGGCAGTGGCAAAACAGAAGTTTACTTAAACATTCTTAAAGCCGTATTAGATCAAGGACAGCAAGCGCTAATTATCGTACCTGAAATTGGCCTCACACCACAAACTATCAAACGTTTTAAAGCGCGTTTCAATGTGCCTATTTATTTAAAACATTCAGCATTAAATGAACAACAGCAATTAGAAACCTGGTTACATGCTCAACAAGGTAGTGCCGCTATTGTTATTGGTACTCGTAGCGCTATTTTTAGTGACTTTAAAAACCTAGGTTTAATTATTTTAGATGAAGAGCATGACGCTTCTTTTAAACAACAAGATAGTTTTCGTTATCACGCGCGTGATTTTGCAATCAAACGTGCTTCACAACAAAACATCCCTATTTTGTTAGGCTCTGCGACCCCTGCTTTTGAATCTCTTAATAATGCACTATCCGGTCGTTACCAACATTTATTTTTAACGCATCGAGCAGGCAATGCAAAACCACCTAAAAATGATCTCATTAACCTGACTGGCTTGCCACTCAAATCAGGTCTATCTCCGCAGTTAATTGAATTAATGCAGCAACATTTGGCAAAAAACAATCAAGTCATTTTATTTTTAAATCGTCGAGGTTATGCGCCTGTTTTAATGTGTCATGAATGTGGATGGTTAGTAAAATGTGAACGTTGTGATGCTTTTTATACTTACCATAAAAGCGCTAACTATTTGCATTGTCATCACTGCATGGCAACACACCCTGTTCCAGAACAATGTCATGACTGTGGCTCTACTAATTTGCACTCTACTGGTGTTGGAACAGAACAACTTGAAGAAACATTAAACCTGCTATTTCCAGAGCATCCCACGGTACGAATTGATCGAGACAATACGCGTAAAAAAGATAGTTTCAATAATTATCTTAATGATATTAATAGCGGCAAATATAAAATTTTACTCGGTACGCAAATGTTAGCCAAAGGGCATCATTTTCCAGATGTCACATTAGTCGCTTTAGTCGATGTAGACGGAGCGCTGTTTAGTAATGACTTCCGTGCAAGTGAACGATTAGGGCAATTATTTACACAAGTAGCAGGTCGAGCAGGACGAGCAGAGAAAAAAGGCCAAGTGGTTTTACAAACTTTTCATCCTGAGCATAACCTATTACAAGAATTAGTGAATAACGGCTATGGTGATTTTTCTCGAACTGCATTGCAAGAAAGAAGAATGGCACAGTTACCGCCCTTTTCTTATCAAGCTCTCATTAGAGCTGAATCTTTGAATGCGACACAGGCAGAAAACTTTCTCACCCTTTGTAAGCAAACTTTAAATCAAATCGCTGATAACAATAAAGTCAGCGATAGATTATTGATATTAGGCCCCATTGCAGCCTCTATGGAAAGAAGAGCAGGCAAATACCGCTTTCAATTGTTACTACAAAGCGAACAAAGAGTGTTGATTACTAAAACATTAAACATCGCATTAGCACACTTTGAAAAGCTACCAGAAGGGAGAAAAGTGCGCTGGTCAATTGATGTTGACCCGATAGATTTTATTTAATCAAATTAGCTAAAAAGTAGTTAGCCAAAATAAGGTTAACTAAAAGCAAAAAAGCCTAATAATCATATCTCAATAAAATTATTAGGCTTTTTATATATTTAAAGACCTTTCTAAATATTATTCATTAATACGCCTGCATTACATGAATTAAATTCGGCGTGCATCAGACACATCTTTTAATTGCTTCAATTTAACTAAAAGTTTATTGATCTCTTTGTTATTTTGAACTTCTAAAGATAAATCGATAGTCGCCGTTAACGTCTTCGTATTGGTTTGACTGTTAACCCCTAAGAGATTCACTTTTTCATTGGATAATACCGTTGTAATATCTTTCAATAAGCCATTTCGATCATCTGCAATTAAACGTAATGTCAGTGTATAACCCGATGACTGGGAATCTCCCCAGTTTGCATTAATAATACGTTCTGGATGCGCTTCTTCTAAATCCGCTAATTGTTCACAGTTCTTTCTATGAATTGAAATACCACGCCCTTGCGTAATATACCCAACAATACCTTCACCAGGCACTGGCTGACAACATCTTGCAATGTTATGCATTAAATCAGCTACACCATCAATAATAATGTCTTTACCTGTATTTTTAGGCGCTATTTGTATTTTACGGTTTTGTAACTCTAATAGTGCAGCGGCATCTTGTTGTTCTAGTGTTTGTTGATGATAAAAACCATCTAAAAAGTGAACAAGTTGGTTAAGACGTAAATCACCATTACCAATTCCCGCATAGATATCATCTGTTGTACCGACATTAAAACGCGTGATTGCAGGTGTAATATCCGTTAACTTCAAATCAATTTTAACAAGTTCAACTTCTAGTAACTCACGACCTGCAATAATATTTTTATCGCGATCTTGTTTTCTAAACCAAGTAGCCACTTTATGTCGCGCTCTTGGCGCATTAATATACCCAAGTTGCGGATTTAACCAATCACGACTTGGATTCGGTTCTTTTTGAGTCAGAATTTCAATTTGATCACCGGTTTTTAATTGATATGTAAAAGGAACAATATGATTTGCTACTTTTGCACCAATACAACGATGCCCAATCAGACTATGAATATAATAAGCAAAATCAAGTGGTGTAGAGCCTGCAGGTAAATCGATGACTTCACCTTTAGGTGTAAAGACATAAACGCGGTCGTTAAATACTTGGCTACGAATCTCTTCAACTAAATCATCGCCATCGGTCATATCCTCTTGCCATGCTAAGAGTTTACGTAACCATGCGATTTTTTCTTCGTAGTTACTGGCTGATTTCCCACCAGCATTACCTTCTTTGTATTTCCAATGTGCTGCAACGCCCATTTCCGAGTCTTCATGCATTTGCTGAGTACGTATCTGAACTTCAACAGGTTTACCACTATCTCCTAATACAACGGTATGAATTGATTGGTAACCGTTGGGTTTAGGGTTGGCGATGTAATCATCGAACTCACGGGGAATATGACGCCATTTAGTATGTATTGCACCTAGTGCGGCATAGCAATCTTGTAGCTTTTCAACCACGACACGTACTGCTCTTACATCATAGAGTTCATCAAATTGCAGATCTTTTTTCTGCATTTTTCTATAAATGCTATAAATATGTTTAGGCCGACCATAAGCCGTCCCTTCTATGTTCATTTCAGCTAGCGATGATTTAACGGTTTCAACAAAGTCTTGGATATAGTTTTCGCGGTCAATGCGTTTTTCATCAAGTTGCTTAGCTATATTTTTATAGGTTTCTGCTTGTAGGTAACGAAAAGAAAGGTCTTCTAATTCCCACTTTAGCTGCCCTATTCCCAAACGATTTGCTAATGGTGCGTAGATGGTTGATATTTCATGTGCCAGTTTAACTTTAGTGTCTTCATCGGCAATTTTAACTTGGCGAAGATAGCATATTCGCTCAGCGAGCTTTATCACTACAGCACGAACATCTTCAACCATTGCCAATAGCATGTGTCGTAAATTGTCAACTTGAGATTCGGCGTTTTGTTTATTGCCACGGCTTTGTAAGGCTCTAATCCCTTCCATTTCCATTGCGCCTTTTGCTAATTTAGCAATACGCTTTGGCCATAGTTCATCAACTTTTTCAGTGCTTAAAACATCTTGTGCGAGTAAAGGAAAGATTAATGCAGCATTTAAAGTATCCATATCCATGTTCAAAGTAACGAGGATCTCAACCATTTCACAGCCTAATTGCAATGCAATAATCTGTTGTTCCGAGTCACACAACTCACTCACTTTATTATAATTTTCGAATAAGTTACTTTGATCTTGTTTACTTAAACCAAATGTTGTCACCCATTTATCTGGGGCTTTTAAGGCACTTTGGTAAAAGTGTGTATCACGAACTGAAACCATCTAACTCTCCAAAAAAGTAGCTGAATATTTAAGTTGGAAGCAAAAAATTAACACTTATTAAGGACATGTTTAAATACCTGGTCATCACCTTAAAAAAGGATAAATGTAGACGTTATCCCTTCTGACTTAATTCACATGAAGCGATTCTATTTTATAGAGTGCTTCCAATTAATTTATATTTTGAATCGCCAACTAAAAAATCATTCAATCAAAAAACTAATAATACTTAAAATTATTAACTTATAAAGTCATTGTCTCTTTATTATTGTGACAATGGCCTTTTAAACGTTGATTATTTTTTAGTAAATAATGCCATTGACTCCATATGTGCTGTTTGTGGGAACATATCAATCAGACCTAATTTAGCTAATGTATAACCTTGCTCTAATAGTAATGCACTATCTCTTGCTAATGTCACAGGATCACATGAAACATACAAAATATGACTTGGCTTTTTATTAGCGACAAACGCCATACACTCGGCAGCACCCGCTCGAGCAGGATCGAGTAGTATTTTATCGTAACGTAGTTGTGCCCAATCTGCTTTTAATTCATTCAAGTCACTTAAATCTGCTTGATAAAAGGCAACATTCGTTAAATGACAATGCAAAGCATTCTGTGCGCCACGGTCGACCATTTTTTGAATACCTTCGACGGCAACAACTTGTTCAACTTTTTTAGCAATGGGTAAGGTAAAATTACCTAACCCACAAAACAAATCTAAGACATGATCCGTATTTTTTAGTTCAAGCCAAGAAATTGCTTGCTGAACCATTTGTTGATTAATGTCTGCATTTACCTGTAAGAAATCATCAATGTTAAACTCAAACTCACAATCTTGTTCTGCTAACGAATAGGTTAACTTGTGTTGTTCTGTTAAACATTGAATATCAGTCGGGCTACTTTGCGCATAAAAATGCAATTGATGTTCTGCAGAAAAGGCAATGATTAATGCGATATCTTGATCTAATAATGGTTTTAAATGGCGTAATAACACGGCAACCGTATTATCCGCTTCAACTAACTCTATATGACCTAATGCCATCTTACCTTGTAACTGATTTAACAACGCTTTAAGAGGCAAAATTAATTGTGACAATGCAGGTTTTAATACCGGACATTTTTGTTGATTAATGAGTTCATTACTGGCCGAGCGACGGAAGCCCATTTGTACTTTTTTGGTTTTTTTATCATACATCACACCAAAACGTGCACAACGACGATAAGCCCAAGCATCTGATTTTAATGTTGCTTGTAATTCTGCTGGTTTATATTTTGCAAAACGCTCAAACAACGCCATAAGACCCGTTTGTTTTATTTCAATCTGGCTTGCCTGTTCAATATGTTGTAAATGACACCCCCCACATTCTTGGTAATGTTCACAATGTGGTTCGGTACGTAAATTACTCGCTTGATGTATTTTTAGAATACTGGCTTTTTTATAGCGTTTTTTATCTTCATCGATAGAAACATCGACGATTTCACCTACTAAACCACCTTCAACGAACATTGGCTTATTTTGATGGAATAACATCCCTCTGCCCTGATGATCGAGCTTATCGATCTGACAATGTTTAATTATTTTGTTATTTTGCTTATTTGTGCGCGATGCTTTGAAGAACTGGGCCATAAATATTTCACAGGTGAAGTAAGCTATGCCATGATAGCGGTTACGTTTATCGGAACGCTATTGTCACACAAAAAATACAAGCATTCATTACTCCATTGAAATTAGATTTTACCTTATGACTAAATACGGCCTACGCGCACAAGTTATTGCCTACACTGTTCTACCGACTGTCCTTATCGGTGGCATTTTAGCTGGTTACTTTTCATTCCATCGCTTCCAACAAGCCGATGAGTTTTTAATTGATCGGGCATTGAACATTGCAGATGCATTATCAATCGCCAGTGAATACGGTATGCAGGATGAGACCAGAACTATTCTGCGTCGATTAATTGGGACCACTCATCGAAAAAATAGCCCTATGATCAAAAGTATTGCTATTTTTACTGCTGATAATAAATTATTTGTTATCAGTAATTACCATCGTGATTATCAAAAGTTGCGTTTAGATAAAGACCAACCAATACCCGACTTACCGCAAATCACGACTTTAGATGACAGTATCATTATCCATAGTCCGATTATTGATGAAACAAACTTTTTAGAATACCAACTGACTTTCGATCAACCTCGTAAAGTAGTCGGCTATGTTGCATTAGAGATAAATAGGGATCAAATTGAGCTATTGCTTTATCGAGATGCCGCTTTCTCTTTGTTAGTGGTGTTGTTAGGTATTATAGGCAGTTTATATTTGGCCTTTAAACATGCTAAACGTATTACAGCCCCTATTTCTGACATGGCATCAGTCGTTGAAAAAATCAGTTTAGGGCGTTTAAATTCTCGCGTTGAAGGTGAATACACGGGTGAAATTGGTTTACTACAACATGGTATTAACGAAATGGCATTGGCCATGTCTAAACATCATGAAGAGATGCAAGAAAGTATTGATTTAGCGACCAGCGAATTACGTGAAACGTTAGACCAAATGGAAGTGCAAAATATTGAATTAGATATCACTCGTAAAGAAGCACAACAAGCTGCTTCCGTAAAATCTGAATTCTTAGCCAATATGAGCCATGAATTACGTACTCCATTAAATGGTGTTATTGGCTTTGCAAGACAGTTATTAAAAACACAAATGACTAATAATCAAATGGATTATTTGCAAACAATTGAGCGTTCAGCAGGTAACCTGTTAAATATTATTAATGACATTCTCGACTTTTCTAAGCTAGAAGCCGGCAAATTAGACCTTGAGCATATCCCTTTCGAAATCCGTGAATCGATTGATGAAACAATGCATCTATTAGCGCACAGTGCACACGAGAAAAATATTGAATTAAGTTTAATGGTTGATGAAGACGTCCCCCAAGAACTAATTGGTGATGCGATGCGTCTACAACAGATCTTAACTAACTTAATTGGTAATGCTATAAAATTTACTGAACAAGGTAATATAGAAGTTAAGATTCAGCGTACTGAAAAAGAAAATGATACCGATAAAGGCATCAAACTTAAATTTATTATTTCAGATACTGGTATTGGTATATCAGAGGCACAACAAGAACAACTATTTAAAGCCTTTGGACAAGCAGATAGCAGCATCACGCGCCAGTATGGCGGTACAGGTTTAGGACTTGTTATCACGCAAAAACTAGTCAATGAAATGAAAGGTAGTATTGACTTAGTCTCAACACCTAATGCGGGCTCTACTTTCTGGTTTACTATCGCCATAGAGAGGTGTACTCGCGAACCACTCGCTTCACTTCCATTAGAAAGATTATCTAATCGAACAGTGTTAGCTTATGAGTCAAATGAATACGCAGTACGCGCATGCTCTCAATTGCTAATGCAATGGAAAACCAATGCCACTATCACTGAAACAGACTTACAATGGAAAAAGGCACTTCATAAACGTTATGACAGTATCGTGATTGGACATAGTAACAATACTAATATCAATCCGCTGTTAATTCATATCGAGCAAGCAAAAGAATACACTGACAATATTATTGTGTTGCTGAATTGCAGCGACCCAAGTGTTTACGAGCAATTAATGGAAACAGGTATAACTCATTGCTTAAATAAGCCAGTTAACCATAAAAACTTTGCAAATGCCTTAGTATCAAATGAAACAACGCCAACAACATTACAAATTGCAATGCCAATACAACGTAAAGACATTAATGTAATGGCTGTAGATGATAATAGAGCGAACTTAAAACTTATCTCTGCAATGTTAACCGATAGAGTTCATCGAGTAACAACGTGTAAGAATGGTAAAGAAGCTGTTGAACATGCAAAAAATACACCTTTTGATATTATCTTCATGGATATACAAATGCCTATTTTAGATGGTGTCAGTGCTTGTGCTCAAATTAAAAAGGATTCTCTGAATCAAGAGAGCCCTATTATCGCAGTAACCGCACACGTTCTCCCGGGTGAAAAAGAGCAGTTCTTGCAAAAAGGTATGGATGATTGTTTGGCAAAACCGATTGATGAATTGGCATTACAAGCCATCATTAACAAATGGGCACCTAATGCACAAATAATGGAGGTAGCTCCTCAAGAAGAAATAGCTAAGCTCCCTCATAAAAAAATACCAGCTATCGTAAAGAAATCCTTTGATTGGGAGTTGGCATTACAGCAATCAGCCGGCAAGAGTGATTTAGCTAAAGAGATGTTGAGTATGTTATTAGAAGAGTTTGATGATATTCGAAAAATAGCAAATAGTGCGATTAATGGTGATGTTGATAGTGAACAATTTGCAAAGGCAATCCATAAATTTCATGGTGGTTGTAGTTATAGCGGCGTTCCTAAATTAAAAAATATCGCAGGCTTAATTGAAAAAGAGATCAAAAATGCGGTCAATCCAGACTTGTTAGAACCTGAACTATTGGAACTATTAGACGAGTTGGATAATGTAGAAAAAGAAGCAAAGACTTATTTAGCATAAAAATCTATCTTGCTCTGATAATTGGAGAATTAAAGGTAGCGATGAGTTTTAATACCGATTACATTAAATATATTGTCTAAATTTCACCCAGGAAAAACAGTTCAATTCAAGGCGTAAATTGAGCTGTTTTAACAAGTAAAATAGATAAGCTATTTATTGTAATTAGTATAATAAGTAGTTAACCTCAATTCTGGTTAATGAAAGCAAGATTATATTTAAAATCATAAGGTTACTTCTACTATACCACTTTGTATCGCTTTGCTTATCCAGGACTGAGGTTAGATAATTTTAAGCTCTATAAATGAAATTAGCTGTAGTTTATCAAAGGTAATTAATGTTCTGTCTTAACTGCCTATATAAATAAACTATATGGCGCTGATAAAAAATAAAGGCTTATCAATGATAGGCCTTCGCTTTACTACTTTTTGAAATAACAAAGGCATGACTTACCTATTATTTAATACTGTCAGAGCTCTCTAGTAAGTTTCTATGGTCATCCTTGTCCATGTGCAATTGACGGGTAGGGAAGGCGAACTCTGCTCCATGCTCAATCACTATATTGGCTACTTTTAATAAAACATCTTGCTTCACTTCATGAAACAAAATCCAGTTAGTTGTTTTAGTGAAAGTATAGATAAAAAAGTCTAAAGATGAATTATTAAATAAATCAAAGTTAACAATCAAAGTCTGAGACTGATCGATATCAGGATGATTTTGTAACATCTCTCTAACCGCTTTTATAATATGCTCGACTTGTTGAATATCTTTATAACGCAGGCCAAAGTCTTCTTTAATACGTCGATTAGTCATACGAGATGGATTCTCTACAACAATGGTTGTAAATAAACTGTTTGGGACGTAAATAGGACGTTTATCAAAAGTACGAATACGTGTTACACGCCAGCCAATTTCCTCTACGGTCCCTTCGATTGACTTGTCAGGACTACGGATCCAATCACCTACTTTAAAAGGTTTATCCATATACACCATGGTTGCACCAAATAGATTTGATAATAAATCCTTAGCCGCCATACCAACAATTAACCCCCCCATACCACCGAATGCAAGCACACCAGAAATACTTACCCCTAAGGTTTGAATAATTGATAAAGTAATAATAGTAATAATGGAAAGCTTCGCTAGTTTAGATAATGCAGTAACTGTCGTTGTATCTTTTGCATCATCGGCAATATAAGTATGTTCTGCTTTATAAACTAAGCGCCAAAATACCCAACCAATCAAAAATAAAATAGCCACTTTTTGAACCGCTGGTAAATAATCAGAAATGGCAAACTCTTCACTTTCTGCGATCACTCTCATTGACATTGATGTCCCCATCAAGACAATCACCCAATTGATCGGTTTATTAACGGCATAGAACACAATATCGTCCCAACTATTTAACGTTTTGGCGATCATATTCTCAGCTCTTCTTGCAAAATAACGCCAAACTAATTGCAATAAAAGAGTGATGCATAACATTAGAGCGAAGTTAGCAACCCAATTTCCAATATTTATTGTAAGTAGCCAATCACTTACATAAACTTCAGCTTGTTCAAACATATAAATCCTTAGGGTAAAACGAAGACGTTAAGATAATAACAACTGATGATACTCATAAAAGACTAAAAGCTAAACCTGTTGCAACTACTAAACAATTGATAAGTAGAATCAATAAAACAACATGAACGAAAAAAAGTTCAGTATAAGCAATGAAAAAAATACTTATTATAGCAAGTAATATTACACTTCTTGTTGTTAAGTAACCGTCATTAAACTCTAAAAAATGATCAATTCAATTCGAATAATTATCGATTAGAATTGAAAAGTCTCTTATTATTAAAAGTCGCTTAACTCTCTATTTAAGATTCCATTAAGCGTATTCGAAAATAACCTCATATATTTATACCCCACCGAGAAGTGTGACTAATAGACAAAATTGATAAATATAAAAAGAACGATTTACACTAGGAAGATCAATGATAACGATTGATAAACAGAGTTTATTTAAGGCTTAAAATTTAAAAATAATTTTTAATACGTTAAACTTTTACTCTTCTTATGCCAGCCCATTACTTCTGATTTCAGTAAAAATTTAAAGGTAGATTGAAAAGTAATAACACTATAACCATTAAAGTTAATCGTTCAAATAGAGTCGCTTTAATGATTTAAGTAAATAAAACTTTATTTACGATGCACATCCATTTGTGGATAAGGTATTTTAATGTTTTCACTATCTAGCGCATTTTTAATGCTTTCAGTTAGCGCAAATCGTACAGACCAATAATCACCTGATTTGACCCAAGGTCGAACTACAAGGTTCACGCTTGAGGTTGCCAACTCAGACACAGCGATTTGTGTGCCAGGTTCAGTTAACACTTTATCATTCGCTGATACTGCAGCCTCTAAAACGTCTTTAACATGTTTCAAATCAGATTGATAACTAACACGTATAATAAGGTCAATACGACGTATAGGCTTACGAGAAACATTAACAATATTACCTTTTAAAATCGCAGCATTGGGCACAACGATATGCTTATTATCACCGGTTCTTAATATGCAATGAAATAACTGAATTGATTCAACCGTTCCAGCAGTACCTGCAGCTTCAATAAAGTTCCCTATTCTAAAAGGGCGTAAGGTCACTAATAAAATACCAGCGGCAAAATTAGATAAGGCTCCTTTTAGGGCCAAACCGACCGCAAGTCCTGCTGCAGCCAGAATCGCCACAAATGAAGCAGTTTGAATGCCTAGATGCCCTCCTCCCGCAATAAGGGTCATTGCAATCAGCGTATAACGCGCAATCGCAGCCAAGAAGTCTACGATCGTTTTATCTACTTTCTTTTTAGTTAATATGCGCGATAAAAGGTGAGAGAGTGTTCGCGCAATATATAAACCAATAATAATGATTAATATTGCAACAACAAAATTCACGATATAACTTAATATCAACTCATTATGTTCACGGCCCCAATGAATAAGTTGCTGAAGAAAGTGAGTATTTTCTACTGAAGTACTTGTTAATTCTGTATTTTCTAAAGACATGTTAATTCCTACGATGCCGATTTAATAATTAATATCGATTAAAATAAATAACCCGTTTAAAGTTCATTAAGAAAAACGACTCAATGATGAATTTAGTCATTATATTCATCCGAACGTTTTTATTAATGCTTTATCGATTAATTAAATAACCTATTACAACCTTCCTTTTTTACAACCTTCTTTTTACAAAATAAGGTTGACAGGGTTACCTTCAAAACATTGTTTTTACTGCATACTTTTTACAAAGATTAATAACGTAAAACACACTGTTTAAATAAACAATACAGCCGCTATATATTGAACTAACTACCTGATAAATAAAAGTGTATTAATAATACCAATTCCATTAAATAAGGGTTCTAAATTTTACGCAGGAAAAAGGACTTAGTCTAAGACATAAGTTGAGTCCTTTCGAAGAATAACTGAAACAGGTTAATTAGAGTGATTGGTGATTGGTATAATCATATTATTCAAAAATCAATGACAAAAAAGCCACTTAGTTTTCACTAAATGGCTTCTCAATAAAGATAAATAATGGATGTTAGAAAAGATTATTCTCTAACGTAAATAACTTCCATCATTTCGTCTTCATCGTCCCAATCTTCATCATCAATGTGAACAGCACCTTCAACAGCATCAATCGCAGATTTATGGTAGTCATCCCATTGGAATTCAACTTGCTGACGCTCTTCTTCTGGTGTGAACTCTGTTGGTAACTCTTCAAGATACGCTACTAACTCTTTACATACGTCATGTGTACCTGTTTTAGAGATAGCAGCCACTTTATAAACTGGGCCATCCCATTCAAGTGCATCTTTAACACGTTGCATCACTTCTTCAGCTTCATCTTCTAATAATAAATCAGTTTTATTAAAGACTAACCAACGTGGTTTTGCCGCTAATTTAGGACTATGTTTTTTCAATTCTTCTAAGATAACTAATGCATTATCAGCAGGATCACTTGCATCGGCTGGTAACAAATCAATCATGTGTAACAATACACGACAACGCTCTAAATGGCGTAAGAACCGAGTGCCTAAACCAGCACCATCAGAAGCACCTTCAATCAATCCAGGAATATCAGCAATAACAAAGCTATTACCGTGCCCCATACTTACTACACCTAAATTTGGAATCAAGGTAGTAAACGGATAGTCAGCTACTTTTGGTTTTGCAGCAGAAACACTTCGAATGAACGTTGATTTACCAGCATTAGGTAAACCTAACATGCCTACATCCGCTAAAAGTAATAACTCTAATAATAAATTACGCACTTCACCTGGCGTACCTTCAGTCTTTTGACGAGGAGCTCGGTTAGTAGACGTTTTAAAGCGTGCATTACCTAAACCGTGAAAACCACCTTTAGCAACCAGTAGTTTTTGGCCATTTTTAGTCAAATCACCAACGATTTCACCAGTATCATCATCACGACAACGAGTACCTACAGGTACCTTGATAATTTTATCTTTACCACGAGAACCAGTACAGTCTGAAACTTGACCATTTTCGCCACGATCTGCATTATAAAAACGAACAAAACGGAAATCGATCAGCGTATTTAAATTTTCATCAGCTTCAAGGTAAACATCGCCACCATCTCCGCCGTCGCCGCCATTCGGACCACCACGAGGAATATATTTTTCAGTACGAAAGCCGACGACTCCGTTGCCACCGTCACCAGCGTCAACTTTAATTTTTGCTTCATCAACAAACTTCATTACAACCTCCAAAAAACATATTCACTACTTAAGTAGCGATGATTATACCCATTTCTATTGATCATAGATCACATTTTTTATTTTCAATAGAAATAGATAGACAAAAAAAAACCTCGCATTTGCGAGGCTTTTTAAAATTTGCTTCGAAAAAACTATTCAGCAACAATGCTCACGAATGAACGTAAAGGCATGCCTTTCTTTTCGAATTTAACAGTACCAGTCGCTTTAGCGAATAGTGTGTGGTCTTTACCTAAGCCAACATTTAGACCAGCGTGGAATTTAGTACCACGTTGACGAACTAAAATGTTACCAGCTAAAACAGATTCGCCACCAAAACGTTTAACACCTAAGCGTTTACTTTCTGAATCACGACCGTTATTAGTACTACCACCAGCTTTTTTATGTGCCATTTTTAATAACTCCTAATTAAGCGTTAATCGCAGTAATTTTAATTTCAGTAAACCACTGGCGATGACCAGCTTGCTTACGAGAATGTTTACGACGGCGGAATTTAACGATTTTAACTTTCTTGCCACGACCGTGAGCTACTACTTCTGCAGTAACTTTACTACCTTCAACGTATGGAACACCAACTTTAACATCTTCAGCACTTGCTACTAATAGAACTTTATCAAATTCTACAGTTGCACCAGCTTCAACATCAAGTTTTTCCAAACGAAGAGTTTGTTCAACAGCAACACGGTGTTGCTTGCCACCACTCTGGATAACAGCGTACATGTTTCTTACTCCGTTCAGGCATCTCGTGTTGTTTTATTTCAAACATAACATCGAGAGCGCACTAATTAATCACAATGGACGCGGATTCTACAGAGACATTCTTACTTTGGCAACGAGTTTTGGTTAAAAAATTGCAATTAGTTTATTGCTTTATCTTTTAATCCTAAAACTTCAATAAAAAGCATTGTAAATCAATGCCATGAAGATCGTGACATCAAAGCTGATAAATAACATTTTTTTTTAGTTTATTTAACAACCGAAAACAAAACAAAAACCTATATTTAGCAGTAAAAAACGAGTTAAAATAATAATTAACAGCAATTAATACAACGCAATAAACTAATGAATAATTTAGCTAATCTAATGGCTATATCTTAAATACTATCCCCCTTCTTATCTATTGAAAACAGCTTACCAACACCCATCCAAGAGTCAGAAAAGCTATTTGTAATCAAAAATTGCCTTTCTTATTTTATTGTTAATCCCTTTTTAAAGGTTACTCAACATAAAACTATTAACGGTCTTTAGGCGTAGTTTTATTTTAGAATTCACAGTAAAAGTAAAAAAGAGCAAAAAAAACATTAAAAATGGACAAAATAACATACTAAAAATCAACTAAATAAAACTTAATTTAACACTTATTGATTAAATGATGATTAAGCGTTTGTTAATGCAGTTAGGGTGTTGAGATATGTTCAATAAACGGCAATAATACACGCATTATTTTCAAGACATCCAATGGGACTTTTTAGGCATGGATATTAAACAAATTCAGCAGCTTTCTTTAACAAACATGACTCAAGTAAATCAATTGATTACTGAGCAATTAAGCTCTGATGTTGCGTTAATTAATCAGCTTGGCTTTTATATTATCAACAGTGGCGGTAAACGAATTCGCCCATTACTAACTGTGTTAGCAGCACAAGCGGTAAATGTTTATAACCCAGAGATCACCAAACTAGCAGCCATTATCGAGTTTATTCATACAGCTACCTTATTACATGATGATGTTGTTGATGAATCAGATCTTCGTCGTGGTGAAAAAACCGCTAATGCTTTATTTGGTAATGCCGCCAGTGTGTTAGTAGGTGACTTTCTATATAGCCGTTCCTTTGAAATGATGACCGAACTTGAAAATTTAAAAGTCATGAAGGTACTTGCAAGCGCAACCAATGTGATTGCAGAGGGCGAAGTATTACAATTAATGAATTGTAATAATCCTGATACCACTGAAAAAACTTATATGGATGTTATTTACTTTAAAACAGCAAAATTATTTGAAGCGGCAACACAGTTGGTTGCTGTATTAGGAAAGCAGACAACAGAAGTTGAAACTGCACTACTTAATTACGGTAAATATTTAGGCACTGCCTTCCAATTAACAGATGATGTAATGGATTATGCATCTGATGCTAAAGAGATGGGTAAAAACACCGGTGATGACTTAGCAGAAGGTAAACCTACATTACCATTACTTTATGCGATGCAACATGGCACAGGCGCTCAGAAAGCCTTAATTAGAGAAGCTATTGAAAAAGCCAATGGCATGCAAAACTTTGATTTAATCATGCAAGCATTAAATGACACTAAAGCACTTGAATATACTAAACAACGTGCAATGGAAGAAGCTGATAAAGCAATTGAAGCGATTTCAATCTTACCTGAAAGTGATTACAAAGAGGCAATGATTAGCCTTGCTCATATTGCAGCTAATAGAACAAGCTAAACAATAAAAAAAATAGAAGATACAAAGAGAAAGCCTCTCTTTCCTTTGTTCCCTTCTATCTGAAGTATTAATATTAGTCTCAAATATCCATTACATTTCAGCCCTACTTGATAGATCCCTTCTTTAAACTAGCATCTTTATTCAGAATTCCAGGTCCCCCTATTCCATTAATATTTTAATTTAAGGTTATTACCCATCTATTGATAAACAATAACGATCAACGTAATCACTTCGTCTTAAAAAATTAATAATTAAAGTTATACCGATTATATTAAAGAATAAGAGATCTAAATTTTATGCAGGAAAAATGACTTAGTTTAAGGCGTAAATTGAGGCCTTTCTAAGGTTACCTTGGTTAATCTTCTGTCGGTGAATTAACTAAAAGAGGTTAATGCTTTAATGGTTGCTCCCTTTACGAAATTTACAACGAAGCAATAAGTTATTTTAACAAGCAGAATAGAGCAATTAATTAGAGTGATTAGTATAAGTCGCTGAAAAAAGCTCAATAATCTTAGTGGTGTGTAAATCAAGAAAGTTATCGAAGTAATCGCCAAGTATTGGTGGTTATTTAACACAGAAGTTTTCGAAGTTATATTGACTGATTCACTTATCCAGCATGGCAATTAAATGACTATGTAACGTTATTAAGATAAAACGGTATAACTAAACGGAACCCTACATAAACAAAAAGCCCGTTATATTCTGCAATATAACGGGCTTTTTAAACAATCATTGTATTGATTAAATCAATTAGTTAAATGGGTTAACTTGAATAATTGTTTCGTTACGATCTGGGCCAGTTGAAATTATATCCATTGGTACGCCAGTAATTTCTTCTAAACGCTTGATGTAAGCTTTAGCATTAGCAGGCAGTGCATCGTATGTTGTTACACCAAATGAAACTTCAGACCAACCAGGCATTGTTTCATAAATTGGAACAGCTTGTTCATAACCATCAGCGCACATTGGCGGTACATCAACAACTTTGCCACCCGGCATAGTGTAACCAGTACATATTTTAATTTCTTCTAAGCCGTCTAATACATCTAGCTTAGTTAAACAAAAACCAGTAATACTATTTAATTGAACAGCACGTTTAATTGCAACAGCATCAAACCAACCAGTACGACGTAAACGACCTGTTGTCGCACCAAATTCATGACCAATAGTGCCCATGTGGTGACCAGCAGGGTCTAATTTATCAATACCATCGTAAAGTTCTGTAGGGAAAGGACCAGAACCAACACGTGTAGTGTAAGCTTTAACGATACCTAACACGTAATCAAGATGTGTTGGACCAAAACCACTACCAGTAGCTACGCCACCCGCTGTCGTGTTTGAAGACGTCACGTATGGGTAAGTACCGTGGTCAATATCAAGTAATGTACCTTGAGCACCTTCAAATAAGATGTTCTCACCACGAAGTCGCGCTTTATCAAGCTCGTCTGTAACATCAATAACCATGCTGATTAAAAGCGGTGCCATTTCAGTCATTTGAGCAAGTACTTCTTCGTAATTTACTGCTTCTACTTTGTAGTAGTTAACTAATTGGAAGTTATGGTATTCAATAACATCTTTTAGTTTTACAGCAAATTTTTCCATGTCAAATAAGTCATCAACACGCAAACCACGACGAGCAACTTTATCTTCGTAAGCTGGACCGATACCACGACCGGTTGTGCCAATCGCTTTATTGCCACGCGCTTTTTCACGCGCTACATCTAATGCAACATGGTAAGGAAGAATTAAAGGACAACCTTCACTGATTGAAAGACGTTCTTTGGCAGGAATGCCTCTCTCGATAAGCATGTTCATTTCTCTGAACAATGCATCAGGCGCTAATACAACACCATTACCGATGACACATTTTACGTTTTCACGCAGTATGCCAGATGGAATCAAATGAAGGACAGTTTTCTCTCCATCGATTACTAGTGTATGACCAGCATTGTGGCCACCTTGATAGCGTACAACCCATTGTGCTTTGTCTGTTAATAGGTCTACTACTTTACCTTTACCTTCATCACCCCATTGAGTGCCAAGAATTACTACATTTTTTCCCATCAGAATCACATATCTCTAGCGAATTGAGCGAGGATTTTAGCAAAGTTTAAACAGTTGAATCAATATCTTTGTTAGTTAATACGCAGATAAATAATTTTAAATAAAAAAAAGGCCGATAAATCGGCCTTTTTACAATAGGTTACTGTCATTTTCACCAAAGGTGATTCACATCAGTTTATTGTTTAGACCCCATATATTTAAAGAAATCAGAGTCAGGACTTAATACCATTACATCTTGTTTGTCTGCAAAACTCTTTTGGTAAGCTTGCATACTACGCATGAAGGCATAAAACTCAGGATCTTTAGAAAATGATTCAGAGTAAATTTTAGATGACTCTGCATCACCTCGACCACGTATTTCAGCAGACTCTTTGTTTGCTTGAGCTAACATGATTGATACTTTACGGTCGATATTAGCGCGAATCACTTCAGACTTCTCTTGACCTTCTGAACGATGCTCTCTTGCTACAGCTTGACGTTCTGCACGCATACGTTTGTAAATACTGTTGCTTACACCATCAGGTAAATTAATTTTCTTGATGCGTACATCAATCACTTTAATACCTAATTCAGATGAACGAGCCATACGTTTAAGTGCTGTTTCCATCACTTCACCACGTTTACCCGAGACAATATCTTTAATCGTATGAGAACCGATTTCGTTACGTAAACCATTATTAATTTTACGTTTCAATAACGCTTCAGCTTGTACTTTATTACCACCCGTTGATAAGTAGTAAACGGCTAAATCATCTATTTGCCATTTAACATAAGAATCGATAATTAAATCTTTCTTTTCTGATGTTACAAAGCGGTCAGGTTGATCATCTAACGTTTGAATACGAGTATCCATAATACGAATAGAATCAATAAACGGTACTTTAAAGTGTAATCCAGGTCCGTAAACGACTGGGTTATTATCACTGTCACGCTTCACTTTACTGAATTGCATAACGATGCCGTTTTGACCTTCAGATACAACAAATGCGCTGCTGATAAAAGCCAAAAACAAAATTGCTGGCAGTATTAATAATTTCTTCATTAGTCTCTCCCAGTAGTACGGGTGCTACGTGAATCTCGAACGCTAGTAGCAGCCTTTTCATCTAAATCCGCTTGCTCATCGGCACGAGAACGAGTTTCAATTTCAGTTTGAATTGGTAAACGAGAAGCACCATTAGCAGGGTTACTCATTAATTTATCAAGTGGTAAGAAGGTTAAGTTGCCACCTGCTTTGTTATCAATCAATACTTTAGAACTATTGCTTAATACTTTTTCCATTGATTCAATGTATAAACGTTGACGAGTCACTTCAGGATTAGCCTGATATTCAGGTAGTAACTGATTAAACTTAGCAACTGCACCTTGTGCTTGTAATACGATACCTTCTTCATAAGAACGTGCTTGTTGTTCAATACGTTTCACTTGACCACGAGCAATCGGTTCTTTCTCACGCTCATATGCTTCAGCTTCACGAACAAAACGTTCTTCATCTTCTTGTGCAGCGATTGCATCATCAAACGCGTCTTTAACCTGTTCAGGCGGACGTGTTTGTTGTAAGTTCACATCAAGAATTTGAATACCTAAGTCGTAAGGAGCAATGATTTTATCCAACATTTCCCACGTTTCTTGGCGTACCACTTCACGACCCGTTGTTAAAGCATCATCCATTGTTGAATGACCAATAACAAAACGTAAAGAACTGTCTAACGCTTGTAATAAACTGTTATCAGGATTCGTTACACTGAATAAATATTTTTCAGGTGAAACGATACGATATTGAATTTCCATTGAAACTTGTACGATATTTTCATCTTCCGTCAACATAAAACCAGAAGTGGGTAACGTACGGAAAGCTTCAACGTTAATTGGAATAATTTGATCTACAAATTTTGGATTCCAGTGTAAACCAGGTTCAACTTGTGAATGGTAAGCACCTAAACGTAGAACAACGCCACGGTCAGATTCTTTTACTGTGTACCAACCACTTGCAAACCAAACAAGTACAATGATAGTTAAGATAGCAATAGCAACAAACTTTCCACCGTTAGCGTTACCGCTACCACCCGTTGGACCTTGAGTTGATTTTTTGCCAAACAAGCCACCTAAAAACCCAGATATTTTTTGAAATACAACATCTAGGTCAGGCGGACCTTGCTCATTCTTTTTATCGTTTTTGTTCCACGGGTCTTGATCTTTTTTATCATCTTTACCCGGTTCATTCCAAGCCATGTTAGCTCCTGATTTACTCATAAATTGAATTAATAAAATCTGTTTAATAATGAATCATTTAAAAGAATTTACCACCTACTCAAACTGTTACTGCAATGTAACAATGTTCACTCTAATAATAAAGCGTTTATGACATATTAGGTCCATTCTTCCTTATCTAATTCTGCGACAGTTTCGTAGTTAGTATCCACTACAAACTCTTCTATATAATCGCCTTCTTGTTTTATCAGACGCTGCCAATCAGTATTATTAAGACGGATATTAATAACACTATTACCATTTTCTGCATACGCTTCATTTTCAATACATTCTAATTGATAGAATAAAGCGCGTAATTTGCCCTGTGCAGGTGGTATTGATAATTGCAAAGAACGAATCTTTCCAGATAATAGACTGGTTAACGCATTAAATAAAAGATCAACACCAATATCTTTTTGAGCAGATAGCCAAACTCTGATCGGTTGACCTAAGTCATCATAATCAATTCTCGGTTCCGCTTTTTCTAATGCATCTATTTTATTCATTACCATTAACGTAGGGACTTCCCCTGCGTCAATTTCATTTAATACGTCTTCAACTGCATCAACATTAGCTAAATAGTTTTCATCAGAACAATCAATGACGTGTAGAAGCAAGGTTGCTTCACGTGTTTCTTGTAAAGTTGCTTTAAAAGCAGCAACAAGGTCATGTGGTAAGTGACGGATAAAACCAACTGTATCGGCTAAAATACAAGTCCCAACATCATCTACAGAAATTTTTCTTAATGTTGGGTCTAAAGTAGCAAATAGTTGATCGGCAGCATACACCTTCGCAGCAGTAATTTGATTAAATAATGTTGACTTACCGGCATTGGTATAACCTACTAATGACACTGTAGGTACTTCATTACGTAAACGTGAACGACGCCCTTGTTCTCGTTGTTTTGCCACTTTTTCTAAACGAGATTTGATAGTGGTAATACGCGCGCCTAATAAACGTCTATCACTTTCAAGCTGGGTTTCACCAGGACCACGCATCCCGACACCACCTTTTTGTTTATCAAGGTGTGACCAACCACGAATAAGACGACTCGACATATAATGCAATTGGGCCAGCTCAACTTGTAGCTTACCTTCATAAGTTCTTGCTCTTTGCGCAAAGATATCAAGAATAAGTGCTGTTCTATCGAGCACTAAACATTCGCAAATCTTTTCCATATTACGTAATTGTGCTGGCGTTAAAGCATGATTAAAGATAACAATATCAGCTTCCATTGTACGAACTGTATCTGCGATTTCTTGTGCTTTACCAGTACCAACAAAATAACGTGCATGAGGTGATTTACGTGGGCCAGTTACGGTTGCAACTGAATTAACTCCGGCAGAACTGACCAGCAGTTTTAATTCATCAAGATCTTCTTTATTATTTTCATCTGAAAAAGAAACATGGACTAAAACAGCCTGTTCACCGGCTTCGTAACGTTCAAACAATTAACTCTCCAATAGATTAAGTAGGAATTATAAATAGACCTTAATCCTACCACAGCTATAAAATGATTAGATAAAAAAATGGCCTACCTGTTGGCAAGCCGTTACTATAGCCATGATTATAAATGTAACCAAAATTTATAATTTACTTATTCTTCATGCGCAATAGTAGGGACAGCACGAGAAGGAACGACTGTTGAAATTGCATGTTTATAAACCATTTGGCTCACGGTATTCTTTAATAGAATAACGAATTGATCAAAAGACTCTATTTGCCCCTGTAATTTGATGCCATTGACTAAGTAAATAGCGACTGGAATACGCTCTTTACGCAGAGTGTTCAAGAATGGGTCTTGAAGGGATTGTCCTTTTGCCATTAGCTTGTCCTTATTATTATTTTTATTATAACTGGACGCCAGTATATCTAAGGCTTAAAAAAAAACCGACTCAAAGACTAAAATTTTGATCCGCACCTCTTTCTATCCCTTTGTATTTCAAATAACTAACGATTTAATCGATTTTATGCGGTGGTTATAAAATTGATTTAACCTTTTCGAAGTTATCTGGGCTAGCACTTTCTAACCACGTAATGTTTTGTTTCCAGCCTCGTAGCCAGGTCATTTGTCTTTTAGCAAGTTGTCGAGTCGCCACAACACCTCTAAAACGCATCTCATCATAATCTAATTTACCTTCAATATATTCCCACATCTGTCGATAACCGACACAACGCATAGATGGTAAATCTAAATGTAAATCTCCACGGTCAAATAAGCCTTTTACTTCTTGTTCAAAACCAGCCTTTAGCATTAAATCAAAACGCCTTTCGATACGTTCATGTAAAACAGACTTCTCTGTAGGAGCAATCGCAAACTGATGCACATCAAAAGGAATCGGATCACTCTTGATCGCAGTCAACTCGGTCATACTTTTACCGCTAATACGGTAAACTTCAATAGCTCTCGCTAAACGTTGTGGGTCATTAACGTGAATGCGTTCAGCTGAAACAGGATCAATAATACGTAATTCATCGTGCAATGCTTGCCAGCTTGTTTCATTCACTTGTTGTTCTATCGCTGCTCTTATCTTTGTATCCGCACTAGGTAGTGGCGATAAGCCTTCAACTAATGCTTTGTAATAAAGCATAGTGCCACCCACTAATAATGGAGTATTACCTCTAGCAACAATCTCATCCATTAAACGTAATGCATCATCACGAAAATTACCCGCGGAATAGCTTTCTTTTGGATCAATGATATCAACCAATAGATGTGGCGCTAATGCTTGCTCTTCTGCACTGGGTTTTGCAGTACCAATATCCATTCCTTTATAAATAAGCGCAGAGTCGACACTGATAATTTCACAACGACATTGCTGTGCTAGTTTAATCGCTAAATCTGTTTTCCCCGATGCGGTTGGACCCATTAAAAAAATAGCTTTTGGAAATGGAGATGAACTGGTGTTGGACATACTACTGAATACCTTGTAATAACAACGATAAGTTAGGCTGTTTAAAGCAATTTTGTAAGTGTTCTACTGATAATTTAATTAATGATTCCAAAACTATTTCTATTTCAGATATCGATAATATTTTGCTTGGCTCGTTTTCTGCCAATAAATGGCTCAACTGATCGCATAATAATTTAATCTGAGACTCATCATTCTCGATAGTTTCAAAGCTCATCGCATCTAAGCTACCTGACTTAATACCAAGGTATTCAAATACTTTAGGTAGAATAGTTGCAATTGGTGCATGCCTAAAAGCGGCAGGGACTTGGCTAACAATCACAAATTGAGATTGAAACTTATAAGTGAAGCCTAGTCGATTTAATATTGTAGTCGTCTGCTGTGCGATATCTAACATATCAGACTCTAATTTAAAACGAACAGGCAACAGTAAAGGCTGTGAAATTACTTCTCCATCTTGCCATGCTGTATACAAATGTTCAGAAACTAACGCTTTGTTAGCTAAAGTTAATGACACTAATAACAAACCATTGTTAGAAAGCTTGCACCAAGCCGGATAGATAGGTTGCATTAATAGGTGCTCAGCATCAATAATACTAATCACATTAGCAGCTTTATGTTGACTACTTTTACTTCCAAAGGATTGTACTGAAGGAGCAATATTTTGCTGGTATGCTTCAGCGACAAAATCACAATAAGCACCAACTTGCTGATGATCTAACTGAGGGCGAGCAGCGGGCGCTGAGTAATTACTCTGCCCATAATTATTTCCTCTATTCCTTTCTTGCGAGCCTCCATAATTATCAGTGTTATTACCACTAATATTGCTATCGTTATCATGATGGCTTGAATCTTGAGACTCATAATTGAGATTAGTTGGCGGCTGATAAGCATGTTCTGAAACACGTTGATTATCCGTACTTTGTGTATTATTTTCTTCTAACTCATGCCCTAATAGAGAACTATCACTTAGCGTTGCATTTAGTGTGCTGCTGATAAAATCATGCACCCATCGAGCTTGGTGAAACCTAACTTCATGCTTAGCAGGATGTACGTTTACATCGACCTCTTTAGCATCACATTCAATATAAATGATATAACCAGGAAACATGCCTTGCGGTAAGAAATGCGCATAAACCTGCCTAATCGCATGATTAACTAATTTATCGCGAATCATTCGGCCATTAATATAACAATATTGAACATCAGCTAACGGCCTAGGGGATAATCGATCAGATACCCAACCTGAAATCTTTAATGCTTGATCCGCTGTTTCAAAAAATACAGCATGCTGCATAAACTGTTCACTACAGATTGCCGCAATTCTCTTTTCTTGTTGAGCTTGTTCTGGCGCAGCACGATACTGTCTGATGACTTTATTATTATGCTTTAAGGTGATTGCAATATCGAAACGACTCAATGCAATACGTTTAATTAATTCATCAATATGCTGAAATTCAGTTTTCTCTGTTTTTAAAAAACGGCGGCGTGCTGGTGTATTAAAAAACAAATCCAATACTTCAACCGTCGTTCCTTGAGGATGAGCTGCAGGTTGAATGCTTACTTGCATATCACGCCCTTCAGCAATAGCTTGCCATGCTTGCTCTTGGCCGACAGGTTTTGAAGTAAAAGTTAAACGAGAAACAGAGCTAACACTGGCTAATGCTTCTCCTCTAAAGCCTAAGCTTACAATCGCTTCGAGATCATCAAGATGACTTATTTTACTCGTCGCATGACGACTTAAAGCAAGTGTTAATTGCTCTTTATCGACACCGTTACCATTATCCTTAATGCGTATGCATTTAGCACCGCCCTGCTCAATCTCAATATCAATACGAGTTGCGCCCGCATCTAAACTATTTTCAACTAATTCTTTAACCACTGAAGCAGGTCTTTCAACCACTTCACCAGCCGCTATTTGATTAGCTAATCGTGCAGGTAATATCTGAATAGGCATGATAATAAACTCGTAAAACTAACTAACAGGAATGGTTAACACTTGACCAATAGCCAATGATTTTGAACGCAACTTATTCGTCGATATAATAGCGCTTGTTGTGGTGCCATAACGTTTAGCGATCACAGACAAAGATTCACCACTTCGCACTTTATGTTTCTTTCTTACAAAGTTTGTCGACGGTATTTTTAACTTTTGTCCCACTTTTAACGAGTTAGATCGCAAGTTATTAAACTGTTTAAGTTGTTGTGTTGTTATGTTGTACTTATTAGCGATCACAGATAACGATTGTCCGCTACTCACTGTATGTGAGGCAGGACGAGTTGGCACAATATAATTTGAACTTGGGATTTTTAATGTCTGCCCCACAAGTAAGCGCGAAGAGCTCAGGTTGTTATACGCTTGAAACTGTTTAGCAGTACGACCATATCGTTTGGCAATAACAGACAGAGACTCGCCACTTTTAACTTTATGGTGAGTAGGTTCAGGTGCTTTAACTGCCTTTTTAACTGTACTAACATTTACACTGCTTTCGCCAGGTATTTTAATCTTTTGACCAACGTATAAAGACGTCTTTTTCAACTTATTATAGGCAATCAAATCCGCTGTGCTTTGATTATACTCTCGAGCAATCAAAGATAACGCTTCTCCAGATTTCACTGTATGTACTATCGGTTTTTTAACTACTTTTTTAACAACTTTAGGAGATACCGAAGACTGAACTTTTCCTCCCGGAATGTTAATCTTTTGACCAACGTATAAAGTGGTCTTTTTTAAGTTGTTATAAGCCACTAAGTCAGCAGTACTTTGATTATACTCTCGAGCAATCAAAGATAACGCTTCTCCTCGTTTTACCGTATGCACGATTGGTTTTTGAACGACTCTTTCAACTACCTTCGGTTCAGATAAAATAGGAGTAGATTGAGCAACTCCACCCGGTATTTTAATTTTTTGACCAACGTATAAACTAGTCTTTTTTAAGTTGTTATAGGCCACTAAATCAGCTGTACTTTGATTATATTGTCTTGCAATCAAAGACAATGCTTCACCGGACTTTACTGTATGCACGATTGGTTTTTGAACAACTTTTTCAACTACCTTTGGTTCAGATGAAATAGTAGTAGATTGGGTAACTCTACCCGGTATTTTAATTTTTTGACCAACGTATAAACTAGTCTTTTTTAAGTTGTTATAGGCCACTAAATCAGCTGTACTTTGATTATATTGTCGTGCAATTAAAGACAATGCTTCACCAGGTTTTACAATATGCGTTTGTTCTTTTTGAACAGCCTGTTGTACTAGTGAAGAGACTTCATTATTACCAGGGATCTTAATTTTTTGACCAACAAGTAGAGACGTTTTTTGTAATTTATTATGAGCAACTAAACCCGCGATCGATTGATTATATTTATTCGCAATAATAGATAATGATTCACCACGTTTTACAGTATGTGTCGTTGCTTGTTGAATTGTTGTAGCAGCCTGCTGTGAACTTGCTTCAGGCTTCTCCTCAATAACATGATAATTCTCAGGAATACTTAATACTTGCCCAATACGCAAAGAGCTCGATTTTAAATGATTAAAATCTTTCAGCTTAGCACTACTAACACTATAACGTCTTGATAGGACTGAAAGCGATTCGCCGCTTCGAACGGTATGTTTAATAGCACGTTTTTTCTGTGCAAATAAACTGCCTTGTGGAGGTTTCTCACTAAAATGTGTGTAGATACCTTTGAAAACGGCATTAGCAATTTTGTTTTGAAATTCAGCTTGATTTAATAAACGCTCTTCAGTGCGATTGGTAATAAAGCCAGCCTCCACTAAAATTGATGGAATGTCTGGAGATTTCAATACAGCTAAACTGGCATGCACAGGTTCTTTCTTATGCATCGTTGTAACTTTAGACAGTTCATTTGTTACTAAACTACCGATGTTAAAACCAACGCCCATGGTGTTACCCATGGACATGTCTAATAACATTTTATTTAAGAATGGCACACTATCCGAGTCTTGAATTAAATCGCCAGCCCCACCTAATAGCTCTGATTGCGCTTCATTCCTTTCCATCCAGCGTCCTAACTCAGTAGTCGCTCTTCGGTTAGACAATACCCAAACAGATGCTCCTTTAGGTCGACTTGAGGTAAACCCATCAGCATGAATAGACACTAAGAAATCAGCTTTACCTTTACGAGCAATCTCAGAACGTTTATTCAAATTAACAAAGTAATCACCGGTTCTAATTAAAAAAGCCTGCATGCCTCTTTGAGCATCAATAACATTCTTTAAACGTTTGGCAATTTCTAATGTTACTTTTTTTTCATAACTGTATTTACCTAAAGCGCCTGGATCATCACCACCATGACCAGCATCGATAGCAACAATAATATTACGGCCATTAGGCGTCGCAGAAATTTGGTTAGGTACCTTTGTTGCAATCGTTGGTAAATCGATCACTAGGCGGTGACCATAAGGTTTTGCAGGTGGTAAGCTGAATATCTTAGCTTTACTGACTTCTTTTAAATCAATAACTAACCGAAATGTGTTTGCTTTAGACGTTTTACTTTCTCTTATATTACTTATTAATTTACCTTTGTTTTTAATCGTTTTTAAATTAGCTTTATTGATTGTTCCAGTAAGATCTATCACTAAACGATCAGGGTTAGTAAGGTAATGGGTCTGATATTGAGGTTTATTGCTGAGATCAAACACAACACGAGTATTATCTGGAGAAGGCCATGTACGAACGCCTTTTAATTCAGTTTGTGCGGCAGAAACGCTTAAACTGATACTTTGAATCATCAGTAAGCTGCACAAAAAAAGCACTCTAGCATGGGATAATCGCTTTAATAATATCGTGAAAGTTTGCTTTATCATCATAAGTTATTTAATACTCTTAAACCATTTTCGGTATTTGCTTGTAAGGTAATTTCTCGTTGTTCGCCAACATAAACAAGCGTTAAATCAATATCCGCGTTAGGTAAAAAACCTACACCACGTTCTGGCCATTCAACTAAAGAATGGCTCGTTTCACCAAAATAATCACGGATCCCCATAAATTCTAATTCTTCAGGATCTGATAAACGATATAAATCAAAGTGGTACACTTGCCAATCAGCTAACTCATAGGGTTCAACTAAAGTATAAGTTGGGCTTTTTACATTGCCCACATGGCCTAAACCTTGAATAAACCCTCGCGTCAATGTCGTTTTCCCTGCACCTAAATCGCCGTGTAAATAAATACAAGTTGCAAGCTCACAGGCTTGACTTAAGCGTTGACCAAACAGAACTGTTTGCTCTGCATTCTCTAATTTTTCTTTTAATATATTCGACATTGAGTTTTATTAACTTCCAATATAAGTAACCAATTTAGGTAAATAGTGCCATTTAATAATATCTTGTTAGATAGTGAGAATATTTTATTAAGTAACTATAATATATTCTTAAGTAACTATAATATCTTCTTAAGTAACTATAATATCTCGCAAAACAAGCATATCAATAGATAAACAGTATTAAGTCATTATTTTCAATAGTATCAGAAAGCATATAGACCTCACTACCCCTAGGTAAGTTCGCTTTAAAACAGTTCTATCATAAACTAAGTCACCCGCTAAAAAACAGTACTTTTAGCCTCTCAAAAAATATAACGAGTATGATAAACTTACGCTAATAAAAGATGCTTAAATAACGAGCCCTTATTTTTAATTTAAAGTGAATAATTTAAAACAAATAATGAAAAATAATCAACACATTGAAAATACATCGCCAACAGACTCAATTCCCCAAGTTACTTTATCTGAAACAGCGCTTTCTGAACTTGCAGATAATATAAAAAAATGGGGAAAAGCGTTAGGTTTTCAAAAAGTGGGTATTACTGATATCGACCTTAAAGATCAAGAAGCTAATTTACAAACATGGTTAGATAACGATTACCACGGCGAAATGGATTACATGGCAAAACACGGAATGAAACGTGCTCGTCCTGAAGAACTATTGCCAGGAACAGTACGTGTTATTTCAGCTCGTATGGATTATTTACCCGATGATGCCCAATTTGCATCAAACCTAGAAGATAAAGATCTCGCTTACATTAGTCGTTATGCACTGGGCCGCGACTACCATAAAGTACTACGTAAAAAGCTAAAACAATTAGGCGATAAAATTCAAAGTGAAGTAAAAGCATTAGGTTTTCGACCTTTTGTTGATAGCGCACCAGTATTAGAACGTCCATTAGCAGAAAAAGCAGGATTAGGCTGGGTTGGGAAACATTCGTTATTACTTGATAAAGAGTCTGGATCTTGGTTTTTTATTGGTGAGTTATTAGTTGATTTAGCATTACCTGTCGACAAACCACAATCTAACCAATGTGGACAATGCGTTGCTTGTATCAAGATTTGCCCAACTCAAGCGATTGTTGCACCTTATGTTGTGGATGGAAGACGCTGTATTTCATACCTGACTATTGAATTACAAGGCGCTATTCCTAATGAATTTCGTAAAGCGATTGGTAATCGTATTTATGGTTGTGATGATTGCCAATTAATTTGCCCTTGGAATCGTTTTGCAGAAACCACTGAAGAATCTGACTACCAAGCGAAAGATTTTTTACAAAACCAATCCTTAGTGAGCTTATTCGGTTGGTCTGAAGAGACTTTTTTAAAGAATACAGAAGGATCTCCCATTCGAAGAATAGGCCATCAACGTTGGTTAAGAAATATAGCAATAGCCTTAGGCAATGCACCGAGCAGTATTGAAACAATCACAACTTTACAAGATAAACTAGCAACAAGTGATGATGAGATGGTCAATGAGCACATTGAATGGGCGCTATCAGAGCAACAGCAAAAACTGCCAATGAATATAGATAGATTAAATAATCGATTAATTAATGCCGTTAAAAAAGGCTTACCAAGAGATGCCTAAGTTTAGATAATTAGTGTAGATACTTAATTGGGAAGGTTAGTCAGTTTGATTGATTTAGTTTGATTTAATTTGTTACTAAGACGAAAAAACGAGTATTTGAGGTTATCAGCGATAATCATAAGTAGTGTTTAAGCTAGCTAACTAGCTTAAACACTACTTTCTAAATATAGGTTTTCTAAATATAAGCTATCTAAAAATAGACTGTCTAAATATAAGTTATCTATAGCGAAGCATTGACACTTTCTAAATCTTGTAAAGGCCAACGTGGTTTAGCTTTTATTTCTAACCCTTGCGTGTGCCCTGCTTTAAGACGTTGCATCCCAGCATAAGCAATCATTGCACCATTATCGGTACAAAATTCACTGCGAGGATAAAACACTTCACCACCTAATTTTTTCATCGTAGCAGCAAGTTGTTCACGTAAAGCCGTATTGGCACTAACACCGCCAGCAACCACTAAACGTTTCAAGCCAGTCTGTTTTAAAGCACGCTTACATTTTATTGCAATCGTATCAATAACCGCTTCTTGAAAAGCATAAGCAATGTCAGCTTGTGTTTGAGCATCTTTACCTTCACGTGCAATCGTAACAGCAGCAGACGTTTTTAAACCACTAAAGCTAAAGTCTAGACCAGGTCTATCAGTCATCGGACGTGGAAACTTAAAGCGACCAGCAACACCTTGTTCAGCCATTTTTGCTAAACGCGGGCCACCAGGATAATCTAACCCTAATAATTTAGCCGTTTTATCAAAAGCTTCTCCAGCAGCATCATCGATACTTTCACCTAATAACGTATATTCACCGATATCATCAACTTGCACTAATAAGGTATGACCACCTGACACCAATAATGCAACAAATGGAAAGTCTGGTTTGTTTTCTTCTAACATAGGCGCGAGTAAATGCCCTTCCATGTGATGTACTGCAATAGCAGGTTTATCCCATGCAAAAGCTAAACTACGACCAATACAAGACCCCACTAACAAAGCCCCAACTAAACCAGGCCCAGCAGTATAAGCAATCGCATCAATGTCATCTTTAGTACAGTTAGCAAGTTCAAGTGCTTCTTTAATAAGTGGAATTGTTTTACGAACATGATCACGCGATGCTAATTCAGGCACCACACCACCATAATCAGCATGTAACTTAACTTGACTATATAATTGGTGAGATAATAAACCTTGTTGATCATCATAAACGGCAATACCCGTTTCATCACATGATGTTTCAATGCCCAAAATTCGCATAATAAACAACCTCATAGCAGTAATATTTAGTTAACTTAATAGACATTAACTAAGCAAAATAAAAAACTAAATAGAAAATTAAACGCATTCTAGCGGAAAAGCACAGTAAAGATTGCTTTTTTTAACGATCTTCATTATAAAATGCAGATCTGAAGATCATTAGGATCTTTATACTTTTTTAATTAAAATTAATGCGGAATTTCTTTACATTATCCCCCAAATAGGATTAAAATCTCGCACCAATTTAAATGCACTGGTCAATTTACGACCGTAACCATAAAGGTAATAGGCATATGCCAGTAATTAAACTTCGTGAAAACGAACCATTTGACGTAGCACTACGTCGTTTTAAACGTTCTTGTGAAAAAGCAGGTATCTTAGCAGAAACACGTAAACGTGAATTCTTCGAAAAACCTACTACAGTTCGCAAACGTGCTAAAGCAGCAGCTGTTAAACGTCACTTGAAAAAACTTTCTCGTGATAACGCTCGTCGCGTTCGTCTATACTAGAATAGTTAAAGGTTCTCGATGTCTTTAAAAACAAGATTACAAGAAGAGCAAAAGCTTGCAATGCGCGCAAAGGATAAAGTTCGTTTATTGACTATCCGCTCATTAATAGCCGCTGTGAAGCAAATTGAATTAGATGATCAAGTTGAACTGGATAACGACGCTGTTACAGCAGTTTTAGTTAAGTCGGTAAAACAACGTAAAGATTCAATTAGTCAGTTTGAAAAAGCTGAGCGACATGATCTTGCTGATATTGAAAAAACAGAACTTGCTATCTTAGAAGAGTTTTTGCCTCAAGCACTCACTTCGGAAGAAGTTGAAACACTTATTAAGCAAGCAATAGCATCTTCTGGTGCACAAGGCATGCAAGATATGAGTAAAGTGATGGGGTTACTCCAAAAAGACATTCAGGGAAGAGCAGATATGGCTCAAGTGAGTTTGCTTGTAAGAGCAAACTTAAAGTAGACATACTCCTCGTCTCTGATTAAAAAAGCCCCAGCTTAACTTAAGTCTGGGGCTTTTTTGTTTTAATAGGTAAAATTTTTACAGTAAAGCTGATACCTTTAAGGTTTATTAATTATTATTCCTAGCATTACCCGTTTCAAATAAATATCAATATTGATTGAACCAATAACAGTAAAGCTCTCTCTATAATATATTCAGTTTAGTTATCTTGTATCGTTATAATAGTAACGAGTATACTACTGACTTTTCTACCTACAGGACTCAAAAATGGCTGGCCGTATTCCTAAAAATTTCATTGACGATCTAATCTCACGCACTGATATCGTTGACGTAATTGACAGCCGCCTTAAATTGAAGAAAAAAGGTAAAAGCTACCGTGCGCGCTGTCCTTTCCATAATGGTAATAACGATTCAACTTTCTCAGTAAGTCCAGATCAACAGTTTTATCATTGCTTCAATTGCGGTGTAAGCGGTAACGTTTTATCCTTTTTAATGGAATATGATGGCATTGAATTTGTTGATGCGGTTGAAGTACTAGCAGAATCATTATCCATTGACATACCTCGAGAAGATTCAGGGCAAGCACAATCAACAGCCACTTACGTCGACAGAAAAGATCTTTATCAATTAATGGGTGATATCACTCGCTTTTATCAGCAGCAGCTACGCACTCATAGTAATAGTGAAAAAGTAATCAGTTATCTAAAAAGTCGAGGCTTATCAGGTCAAACAGCTAAATACTTTCAAATTGGTTACGCCCCTGATGGTTGGGATGAAGTCCGCAAAAAATTTGCAATAAACAAACAAACTGAACAGCAATTGGTTGATGCTGGTATGCTGATCAGTAAAGATAGCGGCGGTAGCTACGATCGTTTCCGTGACCGCTTAATGTTTCCAATTCATGACAGGCGTGGTCGAGTGATTGGTTTTGGTGGACGCGTTTTTGATGATACAACGCCAAAATACTTAAACTCACCTGAAACACCTATATTCCATAAAGGCAAAGAACTTTATGGTTTATATCAAGTCAAACAATACGAGAAAGATGTTCAACGTATCCTAGTCGTTGAAGGTTATATGGATGTCGTTGCATTAGGCCAGTTTGATATTAACTACGCCGTTGCTTCTTTAGGCACCGCAACCACACCAGATCATATTCAATTATTATTTAGACAAACCAGTGAAGTTGTTTGCTGTTTCGATGGTGATAATGCAGGACGAACAGCCGCATGGCGTGCTCTTGAAAATGCCCTGCCCTCTATTCAAGATGGTCGAACATTACGCTTTATGTTCTTACCAGACGGAGAAGATCCTGATAGTTTAGTTCAAAAAGAAGGCAAAGCATTTTTTGAAAAACTTATCGATCAAGCAATGCCTTTATCTGATTTTTTATATCAACATTTATTATCACAAGTTGATATGCGCAGTGCCGATAGTAAATCGAAATTAGCACAACTAGCGATTCCATTATTAACTAAATTGCCTGATTCAGTGTTCAGACAAATGATGGAAACTCGTTTAATAAGCTTATTAGGCATTGAAAAAGAAGGGTTAAAAAAATTATTACCCGCAGCAAAAACCGTTGAAAAAAAGCAAGCATCACAAAAAATAACGCCAATGCGTCTAGCAATTTCACTATTACTACAACAACCAAAAATGGCTTATCAACTACCTGAAATACCTGAATTTAAAGAGATACAAATACCTGGGATAAATCTTTTGAATACACTACTTGAAATGTGTAGAAATGCCCCCCATATAAATACAGGAACGTTAATAGAGCATTGGCGAGGTTATCCCGAAGAAAAACAATTAATTACCTTAGCAACTTGGGATAATCAAATAAAAGAAGATAAATATGAAGAGTTTTTCTTTGATATATTAGATACTTTTTTATCAAAATACTTCACCCAACGTATTGAATTTTTGAAACAAAAGTCCAGACAGGGCGAGATTTTAACAAAAGAGGAAAGAGTGCAACTAGCACAACTTTTCATAGAACAAAAATAAGATTAATGGGATTAGCATAAAATTCAATTTAAGCGTATACTCGAGCGCTTATATTTTTTCCCATTTACACCACATTTTACGACTACTTTTTGGATGGTACCTATGGCGCAAACACCTCAATCTCTACTGAAAGAATTGATCATTAAAGGTAAAGAGAACGGCTTCTTAACCTTCGCAGAAGTGAATGATCACCTTCCGCAAGATATCGTGGATTCAGAGCAAATTGAAGATATCATTCAAATGATCAATGACATGGGTATCCGAGTTGTTGAAACAGCTCCTGATGCAGACGATCTTATTTTATCTGGTACAGATAACGACGAACCTGATGAAGATGCAGTAGAAGCCGCAGCACAAGTGCTAGCGACTGTAGAATCTGAAATTGGTCGTACAACTGACCCAGTACGTATGTACATGCGTGAAATGGGTACAGTAGAACTACTGACACGTGAAGGCGAGATTGTTATCGCTAAACGTATCGAAGAAGGCATCAAAGAAGTACAAAATTCAGTTTCTGAATACCCAGCAACTATCCGTAACTTATTAGATAACTACGATAGCTACGAAGCTGAAGAAATGAAATTAACTGATTTAATCAGCGGTTTCATTGATCCAAATGATGATATGACTCAAGCAGTTAGTGCAACTAATATCGGTTCTGAATTATCAGAAAAAGAATTAGAAGACGACGATGCTGATAAAGAAGATGACGAAGAAGAGGAAGAAGGCCCTAAAGGACCTTGTCCTGAAGAAGCCGCTGAAAAATTTGCTGAGCTACGTCGTTTAAATAACATTGTTGAAAAATCAATTACTAAAAATGGTCGTAAACATGCAGATACATTAACTGCGATAGCTGACCAAGCTGAATACTTCCAACAATTTAAACTTATCCCTAAACAGTTTGACCGTATGGTAAAACTGATACGCGGTAATATGAATGCAGCACGTGTTCAAGAACGTTTAATTCTAAAAATCTGTGTTGAGCAGTGCAAAATGCCTAAAGCAGATTTTATTAAAATGTTTAAAGGCAACGAAACAAACAGCGCATGGTTAGAAAAACTATTAGCTGGTAACGAAGCTTTCGTTGTAGGCATTAAAGAGTCTGAAGAAGACTTAGAGCGTTGCATTCGTAAAATGTTAGCAATCGAAGTGGAAAGCACACTCAGTATTACTAACTTAAAAGAAATATCTCGTGCAATGAGTATTGGTGAAACTAAAGCTCGTCGTGCTAAAAAAGAAATGGTTGAAGCTAACTTACGTCTAGTTATCTCGATTGCTAAAAAATATACCAACCGTGGTTTACAGTTCTTAGATTTAATCCAAGAAGGTAATATCGGTCTAATGAAAGCCGTTGATAAATTTGAATACCGTCGTGGTTACAAATTCTCAACATATGCTACATGGTGGATCCGTCAAGCAATCACTCGTTCTATCGCTGACCAAGCGCGTACAATCCGTATTCCTGTACACATGATTGAAACGATTAATAAACTTAACCGTATCTCTCGTCAAATGTTACAAGAAATGGGTCGTGAGCCACAGCCTGAAGAGTTAGCTGAACGCATGATGATGCCTGAAGATAAAATTCGTAAGGTATTAAAAATTGCTAAAGAGCCAATTTCAATGGAAACACCAATTGGTGATGATGAAGATTCTCACTTAGGTGATTTCATTGAAGATACAACGATTGCATTACCGGTTGATAGCGCAACAAGCGAAAGCCTAAAAAATGCAACTAATGATGTATTAGAAGGTTTAACTGCTCGTGAAGCGAAAGTACTACGTATGCGTTTTGGTATCGATATGAATACTGACCACACGTTAGAAGAAGTGGGTAAACAGTTTGATGTAACACGTGAACGTATTCGTCAAATTGAAGCAAAAGCACTACGTAAACTTCGTCACCCAAGTCGCAGTGAACAACTTCGTAGCTTCTTAGACGAGTAGTTTGACCTACGAATTATAAAAAACCTGATAATCATTTAAAATCCTACTTCGGTAGGATTTTTTATACGTATTCATTTATTTAAATAATAATAACGCATAGAGCGCTGATTAAATAAGCAATCAAACTGAATAAACTAGACAGATAAATAAGTAGCTTATATAATCAGCCCACAAATTAAGGCCCTTTAGCTCAGTTGGTTAGAGCATACGACTCATAATCGTCAGGTCCCCCGTTCGAGTCGGGGAAGGGCCACCATATTTTAAAAACCGTAATAGATTAATTTTTATTACGGTTTTTTTATATCTTCAGATTCAGAACTAAGAACGATTTTGGTTTTCGAATTACAAACAGGCTTTAATTAAAATAAGTTTAATGCTCATTGATTAGTTTTTGCTTACTTAATCGTTAATAAATAAGCAATCGATCAAACACAAAACCCCTCTGTATTTAATATCCTCACCTTTAAGTTTTTACTAGCCACCTTAAAAGCTATCTGCATAATTTCTATAATAAATACCTATTAGTAAATAATCGCAAACAGATAATATTTTAAACGTAAGTATAGCTATAAAAACCTGAGATATAAAACGCGATATAGTTTCAAAACTACTTAACCTCAAAGACTTTGAGGTTGATTGACAGTGGTTGCGTGATAAAATGCTTTTCCCTCCTGACATAGTTCTATGCCTAGGGTTTCACTACGATAGAGTTAATATATTTTATGAGTGCTACTGGTTTAAATAGTATTGAAAAAAGAGCGGCATTTTCGCTTGCTGCCGTTTTTGGTCTTCGTATGCTTGGCCTATTTATGATCCTCCCTGTTTTTGCTATTTATGGAGAGCAATTAGCAGGATATAGCCCAATGTGGATTGGTTTAGCGATTGGTGCTTATGGTTTAACACAAGCCATGCTACAAATTCCGATGGGTATTTTGTCAGATAAGTACGGTCGTAAACCAATCATTCTAATCGGTTTATTAATCTTCTTGTTAGGGAGTATCGTTGCCGCCATGTCAGACACTATTTATGGTGTTGTATTTGGCCGAGCTCTACAAGGTATGGGAGCAATAGCCAGTGCAATATTAGCATTAGCAGCCGATTTGAGCCGTGAAGAGCAGCGTCCTAAAGTAATGGCAACCATCGGTATGTTTATTGGTTTATCATTTACCATAGCAATGATCATGGGCCCCATCGTAGCGAAAGCTTTTGGTTTGAGTGGTTTATTTTGGTTTATCGCTGTACTGACTATTTTAGCGATGCTATTGATTCAATTTATGGTGCCCCACTCTGTTAACAAAGCCCCCCGCGGTGACAGTGTTGCTTTACCTGCGCAACTTAAAAAGTTAGTTCGTCACCCTCAATTGTCGCGTCTCAATTTTGGTGTATTTACTCTCCATATGGCGATGACAGCCTGCTTTATTACTTTGCCTAAGCAGTTTGTTGCTAGTGGTTTGATGCTTGAAGATCATTGGCAATTATATTTACCTACGTTAATTGGCTCATTCTTTTTCATGGTGCCATTCATGATCTATGCGATCAAAAAGCAGAAAGAGAAACAGATGTTGTCGGCTTCTGTTTTATTGCTGACATTGGCTCTTTTCCTTTTATGGTATTTACCGATGAGCTTTACCAGCTTAGTGGTATTAGTGATTATGTTCTTCACTGCGTTCAACTATTTAGAAGCGACTATGCCGTCCATACTATCTCGTATTGCACCTGCAGGTGTGAAAGGTAGTGTTATGGGCATTTACTCTAGTAGTCAGTTTTTAGGTGCGTTTACGGGTGGTGTTTTAGGTGGTCTAATTGCAAGTCGTTTTGGTGAGCAAGCTATCTTTTTAGTCATGGCTGTTATTAGCGCAATATGGTTATTAGTCACAATGGGTATGAAGCCGCTTAAGAAATCGAAAAACTTTAGCTTTGCCATTAATGTTGAAAATGAAAAGCAAGCAGGTGAAGTAGCTGAGCAATTGATTAATATGCCTGGTGTCATTGAAGCAACAATTGTATTCACTGAAGCGATAGCTTATTTAAAAATTGATGAGAAAATCGTTAATATTGCTGATATCAAAGCGCTACTTAACCAACCTAAATAATCAAGTTAATAGGCTGTTAACGACTAATAACAGCCTATTAACGCCATCGATTCGACCTCGTTTTTACTTCTTTATATAAATACTATTCCACGGTAGTAAATAACAAGCTAACCTTAAGCGAAAACTAGCTCTGTGTAATAAACGCCTTCTGAGTAATAAACGAATTTAATTCTGAAGTATTTCGAATCTTAAGCATTAATCCAAATTAGTTTAGAGCACTTAAGAGATAGTAACTAGAATGTTCCTGTCTATTATTAACTCATTTTATATCGTCATCAGTTTGCTTTTATAATACCGATTACATTAAATAAGTGTTCTAAATTTTGCGCAGGAAAAATGACTTAGTTTAAGGCGTAAATTGAGGCCTTTCGAAGATTAGCTTCGTTAATCGTCTATCGATGAATTAACTAAAACATGTTAACTCATTAATGGCTGTTTCCTTTACGAAATTTACAACGAATAAATAAGTTATTTTAACAAGTAAAATAGATCAGTTAATTAGTGTGATTGGTATAACTTTACCTTTATAACTTTAAACCCTTATCTGTTGTGCTAATTGCTCACTATTTTGATTCAGGTAATGAATAAGCGGCGAGTCATTAAGAAAGAAAAAAGGCCTAGAGTGTTAACCCTAGGCCTTTCTATTCATACTATTGTCGTATTGCTCTTCGTAATAAAAAGAGCCTAAAATTGGTTTAGTTAAACCCAATCATATGCGGCGCTATACTCTGATAATCAACTGCCATGGCAATACTCAAGGCGGTAATATTAATAATAGAGAAAGCAAACACTTGGCGAGCCCAACCACTAACATCAATATTACGACGATAACCTCTCAATGCCATTAACAACCACCAAAAACTAGTGGTACAAGCAACGGCCATAAAAGCAGCTCCCGTATAACCATTGATCGGTAACAACATCACTACTAACGTATATATCGCGATATATAACACGATATGACGCTTAGCTTTGTCAATTCCTTGCGCTACTGGTAGCACAGGGATATTTGCCGCTTGGTAATCTTTAAAACGGAAAATAGCAATCGCGTATGAATGCGGCATTTGCCATAAACTAAACATAACTAATAGTATCAATGCGCCCATATCAAACTGACCGGTAACAGCACAGTAACCAACGACTGGCGGTACTGCACCAGATAAGCTGCCGATAAACGTGCCATAAACCGAATTACGTTTCATATAAAGGCTATACACACCAACATAAATAAAGTAACCAAAAGCAGCAAAAAGTACGGCAACTTGTGTGGTGTAGGCAATTAATAAGCCAAAGCCCATTATCCCTAAAACAATACCGTGACATAAAGCGGCCATTCCAGACATCTCGCCAGTCACAGTGACTCGCGTACGAGTTCGTGCCATCTTGATATCGATATCTCTATCAATCACATTATTAATAGCACAACCCGAAGCAATAACGAGCGATAAGCCAATTAACGTAGCCGTCATTAACCACAGGTCTATATCACCTTTTGACGCGAGTAAAAAACCACCCGCCACACTGATAAAGTTCCCCATGATAATGCCAGGTTTAGTCACACTCCAATAACGACGAAACATCTTTAACCTCTTTTTTCTAAACTATCAGTTACTTTAAATAAATTAGTACATCATCATTGCGTTAGATTCGTAAATAATCCAAACAGATAATCCCACTACCATGACGATAATCAAGGCACTGAATAAGAAAGAGAATGTACTCGCTCTACCATCTTCAGTGATGAAATTAAGGTGTAAGAAGTACTTTAAATGCACCCAAATTTGCACAATAGCTAACGTAATAATGGTCCATAACGTGGTTACTTTTGAAAAGTCACCTGTCATTACCATATAAAACGGGATGACCGTCAAAATAACCGCTAACACAAAACCAATTAGGTACGTTTTTACACTACCGTGCGATAAGTCATCATGTGATTCATTATGAGTCATTACATTGCTCCCATTAAATAAACAACGGTAAATACACAAATCCAAACGATATCTAAGAAGTGCCAAAATAGGCTTAAGCACGTTAAACGCGTTACCGTTGGTTTACCTAAACCACGGCGTGCAACTTCGATCATCATTATCGCCATCCAAATTAAACCAGCAGTTACATGCAATCCATGTAAACCAACTAAAGCAAAAAATGAGCTTAAAAAAGCACTTCCTTGCGGGCCATTACCATGTTCAATAAGGTGAGTGAATTCATAGATTTCCATACCGATAAAGGTAGCACCTAGACAAAAAGTGATTGCTAACCACATTAAAGTGAGTGCTTTCTTTTGTCCTTGTGCACAAATCATCGCAAAACCAAAAGTAATACTACTGATCAATAACGCAGCAGTTTCAACGGCAACAAAATCAAGTTCAAAAATATCTTTACCTGATACTCCGCCAACTGTATTCATAAATAACACAGCATAAGTAGCAAAGAACGAAGCAAATAAAAGACAATCGGTCATTAAATATAACCAAAAACCAAATACAGTATCGCCAGAAGTATCATGATGCTCATGTGCATGATCATCATGTGAGGCTAGTGCTGTATTTTCAGCCTCTACGTTGATAGATAACGTACTCATGCTTTTATCCCCTTACTGTTATTTTTAGCCGAACCGCTTAAGTTGAAGGCATTCTCTGTTGCTAACACTTCTTCTGGTTGCACGTAATAATCAACATCATTGCTGTAACAACGTTTAATAAATACTGCAATAGCACCGACTAAACCAACAATAGCTAACCACCAAACATGCCAAATCATAGCAAAACAGAAGATAGTTAATGTTAGGCCCATCAAGACACCAGCAGCCGTATTTTTAGGCATATGAATAGCTTCATAGCTTGCTTTAGTCTGGTAAACTTGTCCCTTTTCTTTCATATCTGTCCACGCATCAATGTCATGTACTTCAGGGATCACTGCAAAGTTATAAGCTTGTGGAGGTGACGATGTCGCCCACTCAAGTGTATGGCCATTCCATGGGTCGCCCGTTTCATCATCAAGCGCTTCACGATCTCTAAAGCTCACATATAATTGAACAACTTGACAAATAATACCGAACATAATGAGCACTGCACCGCCAGCAGCGATATATAACCAGATATTCCAATCAGGGTTATTAGTGTGGTTTAAACGACGCGTCATACCTAGGAAACCCAGTACGTAAAGCGGCATAAATGCAACAAAGAACCCAACAATCCAGAACCAGAAAGCTGCTTTCCCCCAACGTACGTTGAGTTTAAAGCCCATTGCTTTAGGGAACCAAAATGCAAAGCCAGCAAGGTAACCAAAGACTGCACCACCAATGATCGTATTATGGAAATGTGCAATTAAGAATAGGCTGTTATGTAATACATAATCGGCACCTGGAATCGCTAATAACACACCTGTCATACCGCCGACCGTAAAAGTAACCATAAACCCAAGTGTCCACATTACTGGAACAGTCATTTGTAAACGACCACGGTAAATAGTAAATAGCCAGTTGAAAAGCTTCACTCCTGTTGGTACCGCGATAATCATGGTCATCACACCAAAGAAGGCATTAACGTTAGCGCTAGACCCCATCGTAAAGAAGTGATGTAACCAAACAATAAAGCCTAAAATAGAGATCGCGCCACTTGCGTATATCATCGATGTATAGCCGAATAAACGCTTAGAAGTGAACGTAGAAATAATTTCAGAGAAAATACCAAAAGCAGGTAATACTAAAATATATACCTCAGGATGACCCCAAGCCCAGAACAGGTTGATGTACATCATGGCATTACCGCCACCATCATTGGTAAAGAAGTGAAACCCTAAATAACGGTCAAGCGTTAACATTGTTAACACGGCAGTTAATATTGGGAATGATGCTGCAATTAAGATATTAGCCCATGTACAAGTCCAAGTGAAAATTGGCATTTTCATCAAAGTCATACCTGGCGCACGCATTTTAAATACAGTCACTAAAAAGTTAACCGCAGTTAATAACGTACCAAGCCCAGATATCTGTAAAGCCCAAATATAATAATCAACTCCGACTCCAGGGCTAAACGTCAGCTCCGATAGTGGCGGATAAGCTACCCAACCTGTTTTAGCAAACTCACCAAAAACAAGTGAAATATTAATTAAAATCGCACCGCTGGCTGTTAACCAAAAACTTAAGTTATTTAAGAAGGGGAAAGCAACATCACGTGCACCAATTTGCAGCGGCAAGATGATGTTCATTAAACCAATCATAAATGGCATAGCCATAAAGATGATCATAATAACACCATGCGCTGTAAATATTTGGTCGTAATGCTCTGGAGGTAAAATCCCTGGGGCACCACTTGTTGCAAGCGCAAGTTGAGTTCGCATCATGATGGCATCACTGAAACCACGGAACAGCATGACTAAAGCAACGAAGATGTACATGATACCTAAACGTTTATGATCCACCGAAGTGATCCAATCACGCCAAAGTACGCCCCATTTTTTATATTTTGTAATAAGAGTAAAAAGAACGATTCCGCCAATAGCAATGGCAGCCATTGTGAACACGAGAATCGGTTCATGGTACGGAATTGCATCTAAAGATAATTTACCTAAAAACGACATACTTATTCCTCGCCTTGGCTAATAGATGGTGTTGCTGAATGTTCAGCCATGTCATGAGGCATATCAGTCATTTTCTTCATACCTTTCATGTCTTTCATACCTGGCATATATTTCATGATAATGGTGTGGAACAAACCTTCATCAACATCGCCGTAATAGGTTACTGGGTTATTTTCACTTGCTTTAGCTAGTTCGTAATAATTAGCTTTAGTCAGTTTATTACCCTTTGCTTTTACATCACTTACCCATTTATCAAAATCACCTTGGGTAGGCGTTGCAATTGCATTAAATTTCATGCCTGAGAAACCCGCTCCACTATAATTTGCAGAGAAGCCTTTAAAGGTACCTGGCTCATTAGCAATTAAATGCAACTTAGTTTCCATGCCTGCCATTGAGTAAATTTGACTACCCAATTGCGGAATGAAGAATGAGTTCATTGTGCTTTCTGATGTAATTTTGTATTCAACCGGCACATTAGCGGGGAACACCAATTCATTTACCGTCGCAATACCTTGCTCAGGATAAATAAATAACCACTTCCAGTTTAATGAAACGACTTCAACAGTAAGATGCTTACCTTTGCCTTCGATCGGTTTATAAGGGTCTAAACTATGGGTCGACTCCCAAGTAATGACACCTAAAACAATGACAATCAAAATTGGAATAGCCCAAACAAAAGCTTCTATTTTAGTTGAGTGAGCCCATTTCGGAGCATAAATTTCATGAGTTTGTGTATCTCTATATTTCCATGCGAAATATAAAGTCATCACAATAACGGGGATAACGACAAGCAGCATAAGAACGGTAGCGATGATAATTAAGTTCTTCTCATCAATACCGATTTGACCTTTTGGATCAAGTACTCCGCCTGAACAGCCAGACAATGCCAGCACTGTACTAGCTAACGCTATATTACAAAGGTTGCGAATTAACAATGGACTATCCTACTAATACCTATCAGCATAATTACTTTGAAAGCATCACTTGTTGAAATGAACAACAACGCTATTTTTAATCCTAATAGCTCACTATTGGGATTAAAAACACCTTGTATTTATACCAATTACACTAATTAACTGATCTATTTTACTGGTTAAAATAGCTTATTTCTTCGTTGTAAGTTTCGTAAAGGAAACAGCCATTAAAGAATCAATCTCTTTTAATTAATTCTCCGATAGACGATTAACAAAGTTAATCTTCGAAAGGCCTCAACTTACGCCTTAAACTAAGTCATTTTTTCTGCGCAAAATTTAGATCATTTATTTGATGTAGTTGGTATTACTCATTTTTCATATGTCATGTTAAACAATTTAATTAACTAAATTGGTATAACCTAAATGTTGAAAGAAGTTGTTTAAAACTGATTTAAGTAATTTAAAAACAACAGAGTAGATAATTTCTCAGTATTTTTAGAACCAATAGAAAAACTAACGATTATAAGAATGAGAAAATTAAGGGAGTTGGTTGAATCGCGAAATACTGTTTTTATATAATTTAAAAATGAGACAAAAAACCTCAAAACTTATTAAAGAATATCAACAACTGTTTGCGTTCAACTATTTACTGAGGTGGTGCGCGACAACCATGAGTATTAAGTCCAATAAAGGACTGAAGTGTTTCACTTAGAGCAAAGGCCGCTTTTTGTAAAACGATAGCGGTTCGACGGGCTGAAAAGAAAAGAAAAATTAACCAAGATAAACCAACAAGCAGTTGGCCCGATAGCTCAGGATCAGCTAAAAAACTGAATATATTAACTAAAGAAGACTCAGCTAAAGTGCTTTCTATTAATAAAGTGCTTAACTCTGTAATATATTCAATAACACCACTAAACATCATGATCGCATTAACGAATATAATAGTTAATATAGACAACAATTTTTGCTCAACACAAAGGTATCGCGCACTCAAATACAATCTATTTAGCATAGATAGTATTTTTATTTGCAAATAACGTTGTAAACTCAAAGCATTGACCTTAGTAGTTATATAGGTTTATTAAAAACAAACGACTTGAGCCCACATTCCCTACTTCATTTTCAAAGCGTCTATTGTGATTCAAATCAAAAAAAGCTTTAGTAAGCACTAAATTTTGGCAAGTATAACAAAGTCATTGTAGGCAACAAGTAGAAAAGCCCTCAACAAGTAAGTTATTTAGTTTTAATTAAAATGGAACGACTGACTAACCTGTTATTACATCATTAAAACTCTTAGCTGAAGTGCGCTATATTCTTCAAAACTAAATATCTTATTTTGTATAAGGTACCTAAGTAAAAAATTCAATATAAAACCAATGTATTTATATACTTATTGAATCTCACAATGGATCAAATTAACGATTAATAAATAAGAAATATATTTAAACTATGAGTTTTATTCAACGACTAGTAGGAGATACATTTGATAGATAGATTTTTCATTAGGAATTGTTGAAGAGAATTTCTCTCCAACATCTAACAAAAAATAGTAACGAGCGGGACTATTCCTTTATAGAAGATAATTGCTTGTGGAAATGCTTTACCTTTATAAAACAGATCACTTACAAACTTAAGTATTACTGAGAAGCGACAGCAACCCCACCTTTCCCTTGATGCTTTGCTTTATATAATGCTTTATCGGCTTCAGACAACAAGGTTTCGACGTTATGTACTTGTTTCGATAATGAAGAAACACCAATACTAACTGAAAACTTTAAATGACCAACATCAGTTATAACGGTTAACGTCGCTAAATCTTTACAAAGACGTTCGGCAATCAACTTTGCATGTTCAAGGTCAGTTTTTGGTAAAATAAGTACAAACTCATCTCCTCCCCAACGACCAATAAAATCGCTTTCTCTGAGGTTCTTTTTAGCAGTAATAGCAAATGATTGGAGCACTTTATCACCGCTATGATGACCATTTTTATCATTAATTTCTTTAAAATTGTCGATATCTATTAATACACAACACAAAGCATTCGAATGTTGCTGCGCATAATTAAATTCTTCTGCCAATAATTCATTAAAGGCTCGACGTGTTAATAGGTTAGTTAACACATCATAATTAGCTCTGTGTTCTAGACGTTCGCGAAGTAGCTGTTGCTCTGTAATATCGATTACAGTTATTTGCGTGGTTTGTTCACCATCCCAGATAACTGTTCTTGATAATAAACTCACCCATACTGTTGAACCATCAACACATATTCCTTTACTTTCAGTCTTAATAACACTTTCATCTCCTGCAAGTAATGATCTATTATCTCGGTGAGCCTGTTCATGGAACTCAGAAGGAATTAGCGGAAGAATAGTTTCACTATCGAGCAACGCTTGTTCATTCTTAAAACCAAACATTTGCGCATAAGCATTGTTACAAAATAACGGTTTAAAATTATTATGTACAAGGATACCTTGAATTGATCCATCTACTAAAACTCGATAACGCTCTTCACTTAACCTCAAATTACGCTGCACCTCAAATTGATAACTTAGGTCAATAATAATAACCTGCATTGCAGGAGCACCTTGCCAATCAATAATATTATCAATGGCAAGTACTGTTAATTCATTATTTTCTTTATCAATGTTTTTATAAGTACGAACACCAGGCTTCTGCTTACCAGAGATAAGATCTTTATATGCTTCTACCGCTTTTAGATGTTCTACTGGAGAAATCAATTCTAATATGCTACTAAGCGATAAAATGTCTTGAGCACTCTTATAACCATAAAAACGTGCGTAATTGTCATCACTATAAAGCGGCTCAAAGTCACGATGGACTACAACACCATAATGAGGCTCAATAAGTAATTGTTCAGAAAAACCTGTCATGCTGTACCTACTCCATGATTAGCATAAGCTCAATATATTTTAACGTGTCATTTTACGTCTTTTAATACTCAATCGCTTTATCATAAGCGCTGACAAAAAATAACTTGGTCCATAATAAATAGAAAATATCACATTTAACTGTCTTTTTATTTATATTTATTGATTTAATATTAGCATGAACATTCTCAAGTAAATGATAATCGTTATTTTTACCATAAGGTGCTTGTATTATTAATATACAAAAATTCAATTACTTAAAATATTTTCTCCTTCTTCAGGGTCTCGAGCTTTAGCAGCTTGTTCTCTTATATCTTGATGGTCACTACTAATATCATCATCGCTATAGTCTTCGAATTTGTTAGTCGTTTTACCGGAAGCATTGTTAGGTAGCGGTTCTTTCTGTTGTTTAGAAGGTCTATTTTCTTCTACACTTTGTGACAAAATAATTCGCTCTCTCGCATCATCTGGCATCGTAACCTTTTCTTCCAGAAAAACCTCAACTACTTTTTTCATCAAAACCGATGAGATTTTTAACTGACTGTTAATTTCACTGTTAATCCAAAAATAAAGTCGTAAATTACAAGTTGATGATCCCAATGAGTTAACCAATACTTGAGGAGCAGGTTCTTCCAATATCGCAGGATGTTGCTTCATAATATTTTCAACTAAAGACTGAGCATAATCAAAATCAGTATCGTAACCAATACCAATATCAAAAGAGGCTCTTATGTTTGGATTTGCAGTAAGATTACGTATCGCATTTTTATAAATTGTCGCGTTAGGCAATTGGATATGATCGCCATTAAAATCAACCAACGTAGTTGCGCGAGAGGTCATTTTCTTGACCACACCTAAATATCCGGCTACTTCAATAATATCGCCTAGTTTAAAAGGACGTTGAATACTTAATAATAAACTTGATAGAAAATTTTCAGCAATATCTTTAAACGCAAAGCCAACAATTAACCCTAATACACCAGTACCACTTAATAAAGCAACAGCAAATTGTGTCAGTCCAACAAGCCGTAATAATATGTATAGGCCTAACAGAACGATCAATAGGCTCATGGTTCTACGAATCACTAATTGTATTAATCGATTATTCGTCGTTTTAGTTAATGGTTTAGTGAGCAAATTAGCAATAGGTTTTGATAACCAAAAAAAAGTGACAAAAATAACTAAACCAATAAATATTGAAGGTAATTTATCTAATACTACTTGAGAAAACTGAACTAAATCATCTATGACCATTTGAATTTTCATCATTGTTCATTCATTATTACTGTGCTGAATAGGGTATCTTTTAAACTACTTAAATAGCCTTTATATGTAAATAACCTCATTGATGAAATAATAATTTTAATAATTTCATCATGATTTTTATTTAAATATAAATAGCTTTAACACACCTAAATCACAATAAATAATATAAAACTAAGCTTATATTCTTAAGCTAATTACCACTTAAGGTGCAAAATTCAACAAGTAGTGAAGTGAAAAAATTCTAGCCTGAAAGAAAAAGATCTAATGGGTTAATTCTAATAACGAAGACGTTTGCTTCTCAGTTTTCCCTTTGAGCGGTTAGCTTGAAAACTAATTCTGCGTTGCAACTTTCGATAAGGACTAGCCATTATCATCATGTTGCACCTTGATTGGGATCCAAATTAGCGAAAAACAAAGCACTTTGAACTGCAACGAGGATAGTCACAACAAACGACAAGTAATGTAATTGGCACCATGTACTTGCTTTCTGCTAAAGTTATTGTTGTATTAATTAACATTTAAAATACCAGTAAAACCTTTTCTCATTAAAAGCATTAAAAAGCAGATCCTTCAATTCAAAATGAGGGCCATAAGCAAAAAACACAATCCTTAGGAAACTATATGGAATTATTAAAAGTTGAAAAGTTCTGGAGTTTAATCTACGAAAAATTAGAGTCATGGCTTGAAGCAACAATTAAAATTTTACCTAATATTGTTGTGGCTATATTAATCGCAATCTTCTTTTCAATTCTTGCCCGTTACGCAGGTAAGATAATGAATAATTTTTTACGTAGAACTAAAGTATCCCCTCAAATAGCGAATTTGTTGTCATCTATATTCAAAGTAGGTGTACTGGTTGCTGGTATTTTTATTGCATTAGACTTCCTAGGGTTAAGTGGTACCGTCACCTTTTTATTGGCAGGTGCTGGTATCGTTGGCTTAGCCATCGGTTTTGCATTTCAAGACATGACAGAGAATCTCATTGCCGGCATCGCAATGGGTATCCGTAAGCCATTCCAAATTGGTGACATTATCGAAACGGATAAAGTATTTGGTGAAGTTAAAACAATTAATTTAAGAAATACGTTAGTTGAAACTTTTTCAGGACAATTAGAAATAATTCCAAATAAAATATTATTTAGAAATATATTAACCAATTACTCTACAAAAGGAATAAGACGCATAGAAGTTCCTTTTGGTATTTCTTATGCAGACGATCCAGACAAAGCAACCAAGATCATTGTTGAACATATAAATCAGTACAAGTTCGTCATTAAAAAACAAGAAACTGCAGTGTACGCAACAGACTTTGGAGATAGCAGCGTTAATTTATTATTATGGTTTTGGATAGATTACCCTGGTAAAACAGGTTTTATGCAAGCCAAACATGAAGCCATTATAGGTGTGAAAAAATCCCTTGAAAAGGCAGATATTCTAATCCCTTTCCCTATTCGAACACTGGACTTTGGTGCAAAAGGAGGAGAAAAATTAAATAACATGTTGAACGCTACTGAGGACCATAATAATGATAGTGTTGCAGAGAGTAAACGACCTGATGAGTAACAATCAAACAACTAAAAGATAGAGGTAAGTGACTCTTTTTTAAGTTTATAATAAACAGTTACTACCTATCTGATACTACTCTAGGGCTAAGTTTTTACATCTTAGTCCTAGAATAGATTCATTGTTCTCGAAGAGACTTTAATCGTTATTTATGTTACATGCCCTCTTCTCTTTATTTAGCACCTAATCAACAGTTGATAAAATGGCATCAACTTTAGTATTAATTTCTTGCAAATCCTCTTCAGCTAAAGACTGTTTAGATTGTTGCTCTTTAATCATTTTAGTTTGACTAATAACAAAGTGTTTTTGTTCATCATTACCTGCAAATACCATCAACTCCTGCAAAGAGACAAGTAACCTAATAGTCACTGATACATTATTATTTGCGTGCTGTCTTATTTGATCAAATGCAGCCTTAGCAATGTATTTAAATGTAGGCACTTTGCTAATGACTCTTAATATGCCAGCTTGATCAAAATGCTGCTTTTCTGGAAATGCTCTTTTAGTTAATACGCATAATGTAGCGTTAAGTTTATCGATACAGGTAATGGCAGAATACGGGTCGTTAATGCCCGGTGAAAGCGCACGTAATGCTATTTCTACTAACTGATGAATTGCAAACTCAGGATCTTGAACTGGTGTTCGACAGGCACCAAGGGTAATCAGGTCTAAAACGTCTTTAATTATATTTTTATCGATTGAAGCATCACAGTGAATAGTCGCTATAACCGAGTCTTCAACAACAAAATCACCCGGTTTAAAGTGACACTCAATCAATACTTCATTTTCATTAGCACGCGTTAATAACTTTTCAATATCAATTGTTTGTACGTAACCACTACATGTTGACAATACGTTTTGTAGATTACTTCGCACTCTAAAATCACTGTCTGTTACCTTAGGTGACACCACTGTTTGTTCGCTATTTTGAATAGCTGGAAATAGCTTTTCAATGCCGCTCTGTAATTCACGATAGACGTCATCAATAACAATATCAGCTTGAATAGATTTAGCCACATGGTGAATAAAGTAAATTAAAACACCAACACTAATACAGGTCATAGCGACAGCGATAATAACCGTTAATCCGGGTTTAAAAGCATAAGGTTCTTGAAAAGAAATCGCACAAAAAACGAGAATACAAAATAAGAAATTTGAGATAAAAGCACCGAGAACAAATTGAGTGCCTATATCCATCATAAAATTACGCAGTAAACGTGGTCCAAATTGCGAAGAAGCCAAGGTTAAAGCAACAATCGTAATAGAGAAGGCAATACTAGTAACCGTAATCATCGCTCCTGCAATCATTGCCAATAAAGAACGAATCGCTTCTATATCCATTTTATAAATAATAGGAATAGAGATATCTAAACTAGGAATAAAAAAAGCATCAATACAGACCGTTAAAATAGCCAACAATATAGACATTAGCACCATAAAACCTGGTAAAAACCAAAAGCTAGAGCGAGCCTTTTCTATCAGTAATGCATATTTCATGAAATTAAATTGCAAATTTTCACCTAATTATGTTTATTTTGAAATGATAATAAGTATATGTATATAAAAGTAATCTACTTTTATATACATTTAAGGTTTATCAATTATGACGCTAACATAAGGCTTTTATTGTCATGCGATGCCCTTCAGGTAAAAATGTCATAAAGGCAAGTTTAACCCAAATAGCCGTTTTATTAGCCTAGTTACTGTTAACATCAATGATTTAGTTTAATAATGAATTATCATCAAAAAATCCATTTACTTAACTTAAGTCAAATTAAATTAATGTCGATATTAATACCAATCACACTAATTAAGTTATCTATTTTACTTGTTAAAATAACTTATTTCTTCGTTGTAAATTTCGTAAAGGGAACAACCATTTAACTCAATTTTCGCCTTGAACTAACTCATTTTTCCTGCGCAAAATTTAGATCACTTATTTAATGTAATCGGTATAACATTTGATTATTGAAAAAATAGGTTTTCAGAACAGATAAGAATATATTTAATATTTTAAAGATAAAACCAAGAAGTGACCATTTATAGCAGAGAACAAAAAGTAAGTATTTACTATCGAAATTAACGTTAGTATATAGATCATTTCGCTCCCAAATTGGATAATGAAAGCGATAGTGTTATTGGATATCAATACGTTAATTTTTATACATTACTGTATCGTTATTTAATAAAGTACAGCCATAAAAATACGATCATTTTTATGACTGTGCGAGTATAGTTATAATATTAATTAGCAGTCAGTGTCCTGAGCTGCAACACCCTCTTTAGCACTTTCACAAGCATCTTCAATTGCATTACCTGCATCTGTTGCCATATCGCTTGCTTTATCAGATACACTGTTAGCAGCATCATTTACCGAATTACCCGCATCTGTTGCTATATCAGTTATTTTTTCGCCACTTTCTTCAGCAGCAGCGTCAGCACTGTCAACCAACTCAGTCATTTTTTTACCAGCAGAGTCTGCAGCTTGACCAGCTTCAAGAACAACTTCATCGACTTTTTCACCGGCTTCTTTAACTACATTGTTTACATCAGTAGCGACTTCGTTAACCTTTTCACTTGTTGTACTTTCAGGCTTATCATCACATGCAGCTAAAGCAAATACAGCAGTTAAAGCGATAATAGAAGTTGTTAAATATTTTAATTTGATCATGATTATTTCCGTTGGTTAATTGAATTGTTAAGAGTCATTATTTGTAAATTCTTAATCCATATTAAGTTCTATATTAATAAACAAAGAACGGTTCATAACTAAGGATTTAAGATAATTAACTCAAATACCGCTGGTGAGACAGGTAGCAATCAAGAAAGTTCGGCTGTTTATCAAATAAGTAGGTTAAATATCAATGAGTAATCAAATACATAGTTTTTGTGACTCTATACTGCATTGATAAGGTTGGTTAATAAGTTTAATTTTTTACTATACGATTTCTTCCCGTTGCTTTGGCTTTATATAGTGCATCGTCAGCTCTGTGTAGCCAGTCTTTAAACTCCTCACCTTCTTTCATGGTTACCATGCCAGTACTAAAAGTGATTTGACCAACTGTATCTAACTGAATTTTTGAGATTTTTTCTCGTATCTGATCCATCCTATTAAACGCACCATCAGCACTTGCTTCCCATAATAAGATAACAAATTCTTCGCCTCCCCAACGGCATATGAGGTCTTCTGTACGCATATTATTAACGAGTTCATTAGCAAACCAACACAAAACTTGGTCACCCTCGTTATGGCCAAAGGTATCGTTTACTTTCTTAAAATGGTCAATATCTAGAATAGCTAGCGTGATAGTTGCACCATGTCTCTTCGCTCTAGCAAGCTCTTTATCAAGTAAAGACATGAAAGCTCGACGATTGTAAAGATGAGTTAAAGGATCTTTAGAAACAAGTTCTTCCAATTTGTCATTTTGTTCACTCAACAAAGCGTTCTTAGTGGATATTTCTTCTGTACGTTCATTCACTACTTTTTCTAAATGTTCTGTGTGTGAACGAATTTTTTTAAAGCTACCTTTGAAAGCTTTGGATAATTGGCCAATTTCATCTTTAGAATTAACCCCTTCAAAGTCATGATTTTTACTGCTAACCGCTACTTTTATCTCTTTAGTTAATTTAATAATGGGCCTTGTTACACTATTAGATAGTTGGCTAATAAAAATTAAAAATACCGCCATTAAAATAGATGAAATAATTAATATGTTATATAAGATTTGATAGATAGCGATAAAGATTTCAGACTCTTTTGTCGTCACAAATAGTGTCCAACCTGGTAAGTAGTCGACTTTAGAAAATGTCACAATTTTAGACTCATTAATGGCAGCATCCATATAACGACCATAACCATGATCTTGTAAATTAATTTGTTTTACTATTTTATAAAAACCAGGATAACTTTTACTTTCTTCAGTTGAAAGTGTGCTTTTCAATACAAGCTTTTCAGAGGGGTGTGAAACAATTAAATTGTTTGAATCCACCAGCCAAGCATAACTCTGCTTTGTGAGTTTAATCGGTGACAATTTTTTAGTTAAAGCCGATATAGGCACAGCAACGGCAATACTACCTATCCACTCTTGTTGATTATTTAGGATAGGAACAGCCACTATTATTACAGGTTTTTTTTCAAACTGACTCTGCATGAGTACTGTAATATTATACTCTTTTCCTCGCCACTGCTCTCCATGCACGAACAAAGGATTAGTTACTTTATTTTCATGTCCTAACACATCGGTTAAATTAAAGTTTTTATCAACATAAATAGCATTAATGAAATTTCCTTTGCCTATCATCATCAGCCTTTGTAGCTGCTGCATAATAAAGGGTTTATCATTAGTTTTTAATTGAGGGTTATCGCTAACCATTTGCAACATAGCAACATACTGAGCAAACTCTTGACTGAGTAAGTTAGCATGCATTTTTGAGATGTCAGTCGATTTTTCCAATTCGAGATCTAGCACTCGTTCACGCTCATTAATAAAAACAATCGTTAGAAGGAGGCAGGTAAAGATAATCATCGCGAGAGAAAAAATAGTAATTACTTTTGCTTTAATACTTTGAAACATAAAGCCCCTAAAAATTTTCGACTTGCAATTTACCTAACTAAAAACGTCGAATAAAAAAGAATATTAGTTGAATATACATTGTAAAGTTGAATAAAAAAATAATTATCAAGTTTCAATCAAAAATAGCCACTATTATTAGGTATTAAATTAGAGACTAATAGGTATTAAATTAGAGACTAATTATTAAGTTTTAAAGATCAAATTCGACATATTAGAAACAAAAAATACGATAATATTGACTTTAAACGATTCAGGACTCTAGTAAGTAAAACACTTATCAACAATGAATAACTAGCCTTCTAATACGATACGTTTTCCGTTAAATAGAATGGCAAAAGTAAATGATTGTTATCTTATGTAGAATCCAATGGTTAGCATCAAAAGTGATACAAGTTGTAATTAAAAATGCAGCTAGTTAAATATATCCTAGCAAAACAGAATATTTACTTTAAGCTAATCAAATATTAGATTTGTAATGAACAGGACTGCACATGAGTGACTTATCCCCATCACGTATTAAAGAAATTTTAAAGTTTGACCAACAGCAACGCTTTCAATATTTATGTAAAGAAGTTAATAAACAGAAACAGATTTGGTTATTAATCGATGAACACGGCTGTGTCATGTTGAATACGGAAGATGAAGATTGTGTTCCTGTATGGCCTAATAAAGAGTTTGCTGAAGAGTGGGCAACTGAAGAATGGTCGCACTGTAAAGCAGAGGCTATCAGCTTAGATAAATGGTCTGAGCGTTGGACACGAGGACTAGAAGACGATGAATTATCAATAGTGGTATTCCCAGATAAAGATCTTAATGGTTTAATCTTCTTTCCGGACGAATTTGAACATGAAATAAAGCTACAAGCTAAAAAGTAAGCAGGTAGATTATTGTGAGTGTATGGCGCGTCATACATTTACAATATCCATTCACCATAAAACGTTCCAATAAAAAATAGTCGACCTACTGTAATATTTTTATAGTTTAAATGTAGAAAACTTAAAAGAGCGAACCATAAAAAATAAGAGTTTATATGAACAAAGTATTTATTTTATTACAACCAAATTGGTTTTCAAAAATAAGTTTCATTTTTACATTACTGTTTCCTCTTACACTATCTGCACATCCTCATGCATGGGTGGATACCAATACTTATATCGATAGTAATGAAACACATATTACCGCTTTACACATGACTTGGACTTTTGATGCTGAAACATCAACCTACATGTTACAAGGTGAGGATATTAGCCCTGAAAAAATTGACCAAACACTACAAAGGCTAGCAGAAAGTGTGGTGGGTAATATGTATAACGAACATTATTTTACATACTTGTATGACGGAAATGAGCCTGTTCGTTATAAAGAAGCTAATCATCCACAACTGATCCAAGATGGCAATAAACTAGTACTCAGTTTTGAATTACCCTTATCGAACCCAATTGCCTTTAACAATAAAAAATTCAAACTCTATATCTACGATGAAACGTATTTTGTTGATATGTCTTGGTTAGACAAAAGTAATATTCAATTATCCGAACAATTAACCGCAAAATGTGCCGGTAAATTAGTTGCACCTAAAGCATCAGATGAGCTCCGTGCTTACACTTTATCTTTAGCAAGTGACGTAGCACCCGATAATACAATCGGGCAACTGTTCTCTCAAAAATATCAGCTACACTGTCCATAAACGAACAGTAAGCCGTAAGGGAAAGTCGCTTTCTAAATTAACAAGCTAACTTAAATTATTACAAGTCAGGCAACTAGATAGGCTTTAACGTGAAATGAATGTCTCTTACACACGATTAAATACTTAACTAATTTATAGGTAAGTATTATTCCCCTAGGTTTAGGAGCGATTATGCTTTCTATCTTCGATATTTATAAAATTGGCATTGGCCCTTCAAGCTCGCATACTAGCGGTCCAATGTTAGCCGCTTATTTATTTGCGACTGCTAATAAAGAGGCTATTACCCGTATTACCAAGATAAAAATTCAATTATACGGTTCCTTATCATTAACTGGTAAAGGGCATCATACAGACCGAGCATTGATGTTAGGCTTAATGGGGTTTAAACCCGATACCGTTAAAACTAATACGGCTAATTTATTATTAAAATCGATATCAGAAACAAAAACACTGCCTTTTTTAAATCAACACGCTATCGCGTTTGATCCAGAAATCGATATCGAATTTCTTAGAGAAAGTTTACCTCTACATGAAAATGGCATGCGCTTAATTGCTTATCAAGACGAACAAGAAATAGATGCCCATACCTACTACTCTACTGGCGGCGGTTTTATCAGTACTGCAGAAGAATTGTTAAATCCAATTAAAACACCTAAAAACAGTGTTCCGCTTCCATTTAACTCAGCTGAAACCTTATTAAATCAAGCAGACCAAAACGGTTTAAGTATTGGTGGTTTAGTATTAAGAAACGAATTAAGTTTTTGTACTGAACAACAGCTTGATGAAACAACCACTAAAATATGGAAAGTAATAAATCTATGCTTGGAGCGTGGTTTACAGACAGAGGGTATTTTAGAGGGCGGATTACAAGTTACACGTCGTGCACCAGCTTTATTCAAAACATTAAAAGCGAGTGAAGGAATTGATAATGATCCAATGAGCATTTTAGATTGGGTCAACTTATACGCATTTGCAATTAGCGAAGAGAATGCATCAGGAGGACAGGTTGTCACCTCGCCAACTAATGGTGCAGCAGGCGTTATTCCCTCAGTATTGATGTATTACAACAAATACATCCGTGAAATAGATAATACTCAATTAAAAGATTTTTTAGCGGTATCTGCAGCCATTGGTATGTTGTATAAAATGAATGCATCAATTTCAGGTGCGGAAGTTGGTTGTCAGGGGGAAATAGGCGTTTCTTCATCGATGGCGGCTGCAGGTTTAACGGCTATTCGTGGTGGTAGTAATGAGCAAATATGTATTGCCGCAGAAATAGCAATGGAGCATTCACTCGGGATGACCTGTGACCCTATTGGTGGATTAGTACAAATCCCTTGTATAGAGCGAAATGCAATGGGCGCAATGAAAGCAATCAACGCCTCTAGAATGGCCTTGAAACGAAACAGTAAATCACTGATCTCATTAGATAAAGTAATAGCGACTATGTACCAAACAGGAAAGGATATGAACAAAAAATATCGAGAAACTTCACAGGGAGGTTTGGCCATTATTCATATGGCGCCACCTTGCGAGTAAGCTTTATTTATAATGTTTTTGTGGTGTTTTTTTGTAGACGTTTTTAACAGCCTTCTTTAATGGATTTTCTAGTATTTTTTGTGATTTTTAATGCATAGCTAGTTCATAGATCTCTAATAAAAAACCTCTAAGCATCTAATAAGGTGCATAGAGGTTTCTATTTTAAAGCCAATTAATCTGAAGTATTTACCTCAGCATTAGTCTTGCTTTACTTATTGATTTTTAATAACTCAACTTCGAAAATCAACAATGAACCTGCCGTTATTTTACCTGCATTACGATTACCATAAGCTAGCTTACTTGGAATGTAGAAACGAAACTTATCCCCTTCTACCATTAGTTGAACACCCTCAGTCCAACCAGGAATAACTTGGTTCAAACCAAAAGAGATTGGCTTACCACGAGCAACTGAACTATCAAATACAGTGCCATCTATTAATGTACCGTGATAATGCACTTGTACGTTACTTGTTGCAGTTGGGTGCTCAGTACCTTCACCTTTTTCTAAAACCACATATTGCATACCTGAGTCAGTAGTTTTTACGCCCTCTTTCGTTGCATTTTCAGCTAAAAAAACGTCGCCTTTTGCAATATTTTCCGGCGCACTTTTACCTGCATTCATAGATTGGAAAATAAAAAATGCGACGATTAAAATTGCTGCTATTAAAATAAATTTGACCATTATAAATACCTATTGTTATTCAAATATAAAATGAAGTGCGACTGTACTAAATTTTAGAGCTTAGTTTAAGAGTTGTATAAGAATAGTTTAATAATAATGTCAGTTATGCAAACCATGAAGCAGATATTAAATTCGATTGTTAATATTAAAATAGATGACTAATAAATATCTAAAGGACATTTAAATAAATAGCAGCACTTTATATTAAACGTTGTATTAAAGACACCGCAAGCGGACACCAGGTTTACAATAACGCTTTATCACCAAGATTCCCTTAAAACGGTAGGCAATAAAAAAGCGAGGCTATATCAATAACCTCACTTTTATACCAATCACACTAATTAAGTTATCTATTTTACTTGTTAAAATAACTTATTTCTTCGTTGTAAATTTCGTAAAGGGAACAACCATTTAGCTCAATTTTCGCCTTGAACTAAGTCATTTTTCCTGCGCAAAATTTAGATCTCTTATTTAATATAATCGGTATTAAAAGTAAACTTATCTATATTCGCTATCATTCAAGGTACAACATTCAGTAAGCAGTGAAGTCAACAAGTGTTAGGCAAAAAGTGTCAGATCTAACGGGTTAAATCGACACTTTCTAACAACGAAGATATTTAATCACTAGAGGTTGCTGTTTTCTCTTCGCTTGCTCGTAACTCTTCATTAAGTAGCTTTTCTACATGACCCGGTGAATGGGTTCCACCTGATATCAATCGATACATGGCAGGAATAACAAATAACGTGACCACCGTAGCAAAAGCCATTCCGAAAAACACCACTGTCCCCACAGAAATACGACTTTCAGAACCTGCACCATTAGACATAATTAATGGGATAGACCCAGCTAAAGTAGTAAACGCTGTCATTAATATTGGGCGTAAACGACGTGCAGAAGCATCAATAATTGCCACTTCTAACGCATGGCCCTTGTCACGTAATTGGTTAGCAAATTCAACAATCAAAATACCGTTCTTAGTCACCATACCAATTAGCATGATCATACCAATTTGACTATAAATATTAAGCCCTTGTTGCATCACAACCATGCCAATAAAGCCGCCTAATACCCCCATAGGAACAGTAAGCATAACCACTAATGGATTGATGAAACTTTCAAATTGCGCGGCTAATACTAAATAAGCCACCAGTAAAGCTAAACCAAATACAATGAATACACTGCTCCGATTTTCTTTATACTCTTTTGATTCGCCAGTATAAGAAATAGTGATATCACTTGGAAATAACTCAATGGCTTTAGCATCTAAATAATCTAATACCTCACCTAATGATTTACCTTCCGCAGCACTGCCGCCCAAAGTAATCGATTTTTGTTTATTGTAATGCGACAACCTATTTGCTGATGCGACCTCTTCAATATCTGCCAATGTATCTAAAGTAATCAGATCACCGCCTCTTGTGCGCATATAAATCTGACTTAGGTCGCTCACATTATTAAAGCTATTTTCATCACCTCGTAAATAAACATCATATTCTTCGCCACGTTCAACATAAGTCGTTTCACTACTTCCGCCTAACATCACTTCTAATGTTTCAGAAATATCATCCAAACTAATGCCTAACTCAGCAGCACGTTCTTTGTCTAAGGTCACCACCAGCTCAGGTGTTTTTTCCGAGTAATCAAGGTCACCACCAACAACCATGCCATCAGCTTCAGCCTGTTGCCTTAACAATTCAGCATACTTTTCTAACTCTTTGTAATCTGAACCGCCTAATACAAACTCAACTTGGTCGCTCGATCCACCTCGGAATCCAGGTAATAAAGGGCGAACACGGATGTCAGGTAAGTTTTTTAACGCTTTATTCACCAGTCCTAGCGCTTGAGTAGCAGAAACAGTTCTATCATTCCAATCTTCCAATACCATGATAACAAAACCTGTTTGGTCACCAGCATTACCACCAAAAGCAGGCGCTTGAGTACTAAATGATTTAATAACGCCCTGTCCTAATAAAGGCATTAAACGCTCTTGTACAAGATCCATATTCGCAGACATACGGTTAAAGCTGGTTCCTTCAGCGCCTTTTACGAAAGCGAAAATCACCCCTCTATCTTCTTTAGGTGCAAGTTGAGAAGGCACTTGTTGCATCAAGAAATAACTACCTGCAATACAACCAAGAATGACTAACGGCGCCGCTAAACGCAATTTCATTGCACAATTTAAACCACGGCGGTAAACATTCTCTAAACGGTTAAACTGCTTATCAACCCAACGATTAAAACGATTCTGTTGTTGATGCTCTTTCAGCATTTTACTAGCAAGTACTGGCGTTAAGGTTAATGCGATAAATGAAGAGAAAATAACAGACATGGCCAATAACACAGAAAACTCAGTAAATAATAGTCCCACCATACCGTCCATAAAGGAGATAGGTAAAAAGACCATTACTAATACTAAGGTTGTGGCAATAACGGCAAAGCCAACTTCTCTAGTCCCTTTATAGGCAGCCATTAATGGCTTTTCACCTTTTTCCAAGTGATGGAAAATATTCTCAACAACAACAATCGCATCATCGACCACCAAACCGATCGATAAAATAAGCGCCATTAAAGTAATGAGATTAATTGAGAAACCAAAATAATAAGCAGCAATAAAAGAAGAAACTAATGAAACAGGAACAGTAATAGCAGGAATAATAGTCGCTCTAGCTTGGCCGATGAAAATATACAAAACCAAGACAACTAAACCACCCGTTATCATTAAAGTGCTATAAACCTCATCAATAGAACGCTCAATGAATACCGTAGAGTCATAATTTAAAACTAAATCAGTATTATCAGGTAAAAACTGTTGGATATTATCCACTTCTTTACGGACTGACTTGGCGACCTCCAGTGGGTTAGCATCTGTTTGTGTAATAATACCTAAGCTTAGATTTACAATACCATTATTTTTAAAAGCAGAGTTTTCATTTTCTGCACCAACATAAACTTTAGCAACATCTTTTAAATAGATTGGCGTACCGTCATTAGCGGTACGGACCACTAAATAATCAAAGTCTTGAGGTTCGGCATACAAACGAGCCGTTCGAACTGACATCACCGTCGTATCATTTCGCACTTCACCACCAGGACTTTCAACATTTTCAGACTCTAATGCTGAAATAATGTCACTGACCGTCACCGAACGTCCCGCCATCATATCGGGCTGTAACTTAACGTACATTACTTTGTATAAACCACCAGTAACGTTAACTGAACTAACACCCGTTATTAAGCTAAATCTGTCGGTTAAAGCACGTTCTGCATAGTCGGTGAGTTGCGTCCTATCCATGGTTGAAGATTTAAGATTGATATACATGGAAGGTTCACCAGAACCATCATCTTTAGACACAATAGGTTCATCTGCCTCATCGGGTAACGCCCCTTCCGCTTTTGCCACTGCATCACGTATGTCACTGACACCTTCTGTTAAGTCCCAGCCAATATCAAAGGTAACGGTGATACGAGACATGCCATTACGCGTAACAGAATCAACTTCATCGATGCCACTGATTCCGGTTACTTGGTCTTCAATAACAGAAGTAACTTGGCTTTCCATGATCGTTGCACTCGCCCCTTCATAACGAGTGGTGATTGAGACAACAGGGCTTTCAACATCGGGCATCTCTCGTACAGCGAGCTTTTCAAATGAAACTATCCCAAAAACACAAAGCAATAGACTTAATACTATTGCCATTACGGGCCGTTTTACAGACACATCGGATAACCACATTATTTGCTATCCTTTTTCTTAGGTTTATTCAATTTTGCTGTTGTATCAGCAGTTTCTTTAGTGGTACTTAGGTCGTTAACCGTTAATCCATCACGCATATTAACTAACCCTTGTACGACGATACGCTCACCAACTTTTAAACCTGATTCGATGATAGCTTGGTCTTTAATTCGAGCACCTAATTCAACTTCTCTCCGTTCTACTTTATTATCGACCGTTACTACATAAACAAAACGTTTAGTACCTGAATACTCTATAGATTGCACTGCAATAATAGGTTCATTAACCGCTTTAAAATCAAGACGTGCAGACAACAACATACCTGGTTTTAATTGCTGACTTGTATTGTCAAACAACAAACGTACTCGAAGGTTTAATGTATCAGGATTAATACGAGAATCGATCGCCATAACTTTACCCGTAAAGGTTTTATCACCCCAAGCACGGGTGGTTGCTGAAACATCCATCCCAACTTCAATTTGAGATAAGTAACGTTCAGGTACAGGAAGATCTAAAGTCATTTGTGATAGGTTATCTAATGTTAATAAGGTTTCACCAATTGAAACATTCTTCCCTTCACTAAAATCAAGTAGCCCTATCGTGCCTTCAAAAGGAGCAACAATGCGATGATTATCCACAAACACTTGAGCCGCTAATAAACGCGCCTTACCAATTGCTACCGATGATAATTGAGCATCTAACTCGGTCTGTGTAATCGCTTGTTTTTTAATAAGACGTTGGTAATCTTTTAATGTTCTTTGTTCATTCGCTAAATAAGCTTTAGCTTCTGCCAATAATGCATTAGCACCGGCATTATCTAAACTAATCAATAGTTGGCCTTTTTTGACTTTTTGATTGGCCTCCACTGCAATTTTTGTCACTTTCGCTGCCACTTCAGATGCAATACTGACGTATTGTTTCGCCTGTAACTTACCAATCAAAGACAAAGACTGAGTGACTTCATGTGTATCAACTATCTCACTTTTGACGGAAACAGCAGGAGCAGCAAAAACAGAATGGCTAAACGAACTCAGCAATAAACTAGTTAACATAAAAACAGTATTTAATTTATTCATTATTTTTTCTTCTAAATAAGTGGGTAAGACAAACAATAAAAAATCAACAGCATCCAGCTATCATTTCCTATCATAAAGTAAAAAGAACAAAAGATTGTGAAGAAAATATGGAGAAATAATAATAAACTTGAAACAAAACAAATAATTAATAGAGTTTTTCTATTGAAATGGATAAAAACCAGCTAGTTTTTTGTAAATACTCATATTAGTTCACAACAACAAATAGCCATCGATGCCTATAATTAAATCCTTCAATAAATAGGATCAACTTTATCGAGAATAATTAAGATAAAGTATTATAAGGAGAGCTTTATGGTCGTCGTATTATTTCGCTGGGAAATAAACCCAGTACATGAAAAAGTATTTAAAGAGGGTTGGACTGAATTAGTACAACGTAATATTGAAAAATATGGCGCACTAGGATCTCGATTACATAAAACAAAAGATAATCAATGGGTTTCCTATAGCCAATGGATAAGTGAAGAACATTATCTAAAAGCACAAGGGTTGGAAGACAAACATGAAGGGGCAAGATCTAAAATGCTCACTGCTATTATCAGTGCCGCAGAGCCTTTGGTTCTCGTTCCTGTATTAGACCATTTAATATCCAGTAAACTCTAATCGCATCATCGTATTTAGTCCCCATTTATACCGCTTACCTTTAGCGTTAACAAAACAGCGCTAAACATAATTTTTAATAAGATGTCGTCATAGTTGTTTATTGTTATAACTTTACCAGCAACTAACAACTAGCGTTGACTAAACGAAAAAACTCAAATGAGTTAAAGATAAACCAATATCTTTAACTCATTATTGGACTAACAACAATCGACTAAAGAAAGTGAATGTGCAGCGCCTAATTCTTAATAAAATGAATAAAGCATTAACGCTGCTGTATCGATTTGCTTACCCGAAATGGAGATTAAATAACCTTGAGTACTTTATCCATTGTTAAACGCGTTTTAGGCAGAGAAAAATTATAATCTTCTGACGGATGATGGTAACCAATCGCTAATGCAACATGACATTGATAATCACCTAGTTCATCGTAAAAAATGTCACCAATTAACTCACTATCAACGCCTTCCATTGGTGTTGAATCGACTTTCAAGCGCGCTAATGTATGCATAGCATTACCTAATGCAAGGTAAACTTGAGACTTAGTCCAATTCTCATTATTCCCTTTCTCATCAGTATTAATATCAGCAAAAGAATAACTACCAAATGCTTTTTCTTTATCTTCCAATTTAGTGCGATTATCCACAATGCCTTGGTCGACTACTTTTTCATAGTCAGCACGAGTGTAAGCAGGGTTATGTGCAAATAAGATAATATGTGAACAAGCTAAAATATGATGCTGATTAAACTGGAATTTATTAGCAAAAGAATCAACCATTCTCTGTTTTGCTGCATCACTTTCAATAACAATAAACTTCCAAGGTTGAGAGTTTATTGACGAAGGAGAAAGGCGCAATGCTTGGTACAAAACCTCTAAATCTTGCTGAGATACTTTTTTAGTTGCATCATATTTTTTAGCCGTGTAACGCGTTTCTAAATCATTAATAATTTGCTCATGTATTGCCATATTGTCGAATCTCATTTATTGGGTGATTAATATAAGTTGTCATTAAAAGTATCGTTGTTATTAAAAGGTATAATTATCGTTATATAGTTGTCGTTATAGCCACTTCGACACTATTTTTTTGGAAGTAATTATTCACCTCTATACCGCTAATAATCAATAAGCACATTGTACACTTGATTCTTTTATTTGATAATCACACTTAAATTTGAATAACTTGATAATTATTTTTGAATATGTATCACTTAAACGATCTCAAATTAGCCATCAGAATTGCCGATTTACAAAATATATCAGCAGCCAGTCGTGAGCTTAATTTAACACCTGCCGCCGCAAGTGCTGCATTAAAGCGTCTTGAACAAAGGTTAAATTGCCAATTATTTATTCGCTCTACACGTACTATGCAATTGACCGAGGAAGGCCATTTATTTATTGAAAGTAGCCGAGAAGCGATCAATATATTAGAGCTAGCCAGTAATACCTTGAACAATAACAACGACCAACTAAGTGGTGATTTAGGGTTAAGCATGCCCTCAGATTTAGGCAGAAATATTGTTAGTGCTTGGATAGATGAATTTTTAGCCTCAGCCCCTTCCTTAACGCTTACCTTATATTTAAGCGATCATATGAGTGATTTAATGGATCAAAAAATTCAGCTCGCTCTTCGCTATGGTCATTTATCAGATTCCGTCCTTAAACGTCGTTACTTAACGTCGTCGCCTCGTTATGTAGTGGCTTCCCCAACTTATATTAAAGAGTTCGGTCAACCTAATAGCCCTGCAGAACTTCAACAACATAAATTATTAAGTTGGAATTTAGGTAGCAAACACCTTCAACAATGGACATTTATTAAAGATAATCAGCGTATACAAATACCTATTTCTCCAATCAAAACGACCAATGATGGGGCTTTATTAAGACAATGGGCGATCGCAGGACATGGTATTGCCTATAAAAGTTGGATAGATATTGCGGAAGATGTAGAGCAAGGACGCTTGAAGGTACTATTAACAGATTACTTAACTGAAGATATTCCCTTGCAGTTAGTTTATTTACAAACAGATTACCCTAGGAAACAGTTACGTATGGTCATTGATTTTTTACAACATAAATTCAGTGAGTTTAGTAAACGATATCCACCCCCTTAACTAAGCTGTTTAGCTTGAATCTATTATAAACACGATGATCGGCATAACATTTTAATCGTGTTCTTATTTTCGGCGACACTATTTCCTATGGCATTAACGTTAACAATACGAACTTCAACCATACAGTCTCCAGTAATACAAACAGAGCCAAATAATAGATACTAGCCACCAGCTTAAAACGCCTATCGACAGTTATCTAAACGACGCTTATACCACTTTCAAATAAACAACGTTACAAACAATCACTTCAACATAAGTTGTTTATTGTATCTGTGACTATTCACTTCTTATACAAACTTTTATATTTACTGAATAATACAGAAAATTCAATAACTCAGGTCGCGTTATTACCGACTACCAAGGACTTACTAAGATTTTTAAGGTAAAGTTTGTAATAGTTTTCCTTAAGTGAGCAAATATTAAATGTCAGATGATGTTAACGAGACTTCAATACAACTAGAAAAAATCATTCACCCACTACCAGCAATGCACCTCGCACAATTAACCGCCTTCGCATTTGGTTTACCACCATTATATTTTTGTCGTGAATACCTATCTTTAGATGAAGAAACAACCATTAATCACTGCAAGCAACGTATCCTTAATTTAATAGCGAATGGAGAAGTTTCATTACAGCAATTAACTCACTTATTAGTTGAAAAAGAGTATTTTGATTCCGATGAAGCACGTCTTCGTTTAGGCCCTACCCCTACAGAATAAAAATCACTGATTAAAGTTAATGAAACAACTTCAATCAGTTGAGTCTTTTTTAGAGCCTCCTCCGGTTAAAGTAAGCTCAGCGTCACTTACTTTCAATTTATATTTAAAAATATCAAGCTAAGTACGCCTTGAAATAACAATTATGGGCTCATTTATACCCGTCACCATTCAAGATACAAAAATCAAACAGTCGTGAGATAAACAGATTCTAGGCACAAAGATCTAACGGGTTAAATCGACCCTTTATAAAACAACGAAGGTGCTTGCCTCACGACTTGCCTTGCTGATCGACAACTCGACAACCAATACTGCGTTGTAACATTTGATAAGAATTAACCATTGTCATGATGTGACGCATTGTCTTAGTGTCCGAGTTAACAACTGAATAATGCACCTTAATTGGTCGCATATACAAATATAAAAACACTAAAAACCTATATTTCAACAAGTTATAACATAACTATGATTCAAAATTATTTGTCACACTAACAGACAAATAGCTACCACTTTATGGTTAAAAAATGGTATTTTTAAAATCTACATTGATATTTTATATAATTAAGGATGGTAAATGGACTTAACCACTAAAGAGCGCCATTGGTTACCTCTATTTGGTAAAACAGGTAAAATAGCATTAAGTAAAGCTTGCTGGTTAAATAAATCACGTAAAAAGATAATCGCACAAACTTTTAATAGTACAGCAGAAACCAGAGTACATAGCCTCAAATCATGGGTGACTATGCAATGGAACTTTCTTAATGATGCCACTTTGTACCTGAGTACAAAGTCTCAGCAACAATGGTCAAACTCGCTACATGATTTACTAAGTCGAAATAGTGACTTTTCAGAGTTATTTGTTGTGATGGCAGATGGTCAAATTGCAGGGTCTAGTTATCGAGGAGTAATACAACATAACATAAGCATCGATGTCCTCAATAAAGGTTTACAAGCCAAGTTTTTACATGGCCCTTATATTGATCCAATGACAAAAGAAGTTGGTCCATCAAGTTCTAATTTCCATGATTCAGTGACCCTCATGTTTTACCACCCCATTATTGTCGATAATATTGCAATTGCTTGTTTATGTGGGCGAGTACCTAATGATGTAATGAGTGATATTATTCAACGTGAAGCTGGACATGTTTATTGTGAATCCGGTGATAACTATATTTTTATGGTTCAATCAAATCAAACACCTTCTATTGCAACTGGTACCGCCCTATCTCGTTCACGTTTTGAAGACAATACATTTTCTCATGGAGAAAATCTAAAATCGGGCGTACACACAAATTGGGGAACCGTTAAAATAAAGGCTCATACAGAGTTTGAAATTCGCTTTACTGATCCTGCCACCAAACAATTACACCCAGGGATAAGAGAAACAATTAAACATGGTGAAAATTTGTATATTGATTATCCCGGTTACTCTGATTATCGACATATCCCCGTTGTTGGTAAAGGAATTACTTTTCAATTAGAGGGGTCACCTGATGTGTGGGGAATGATGTGTGAAGCCGATTTAGAAGAGGTTTATCGTCATCGTTCAATTACTTATACGCTAGGTAAAACACTTTCTTTAGCAATTGGCTTGCCCTTTCTCGTAGCGACAATGTTGTCTACTTGGATGATGCTGCCTCTATGGCAAAATAACATATTAATCGCTTTTACTTTATTTATTGCAATTTTTAGTTTTTGTCGCTTGGGATTAGCCCCTGTAGCTGCACGTTTAAAGCACATGGTCAATGTAATTCAAATGTTGGCGGAGGGTGATGCAAATCTTAATCAACGTTTTGATACGACAAAGTTTAGCGCTGATGAGTCTGGAGAAATGGGGCGCTGGATCAATAGTTTTATCGATCGCCTAGATAATATGCTAGGGGAGATGATCCATGCTTCAGGTGAGGTAAAAGAGGTTAGTGAGTCTATGCTACAACATTGTATTAGTGTTGATAAAGCAAGTAAAACAACGACTCACTCAATTGACTCCATGTTGCAATTATCTACCAATCAACAAGATGAAATAGCCAGTGCAACTATTTCAGCTCAAGTGATGAATGAGCTAATGATAGATGTCGTGAGTAAAACACAACAAGAATATGAACAAGCAATTAATAATACTAAACAGATCAAAGATATTGTTTTATCTTCAGCTAAAAGCGTTAATGATGTTAATGGAAGAATGAAAGAAATTGAAACAATTGTTACCTTAATTACAGGCATCACAGAACAAACTAACTTATTGGCATTAAATGCAGCAATTGAAGCTGCAAGAGCAGGTGAACATGGAAGAGGTTTCTCTGTTGTTGCTGATGAAGTACGTAACCTTGCAACCAGAACATCGCAAGCAGCACAACATATTGGCGAAATTATGTCGACACTGGGCAGTGAATCAGAAATGGCTGTTAAGTATATGCAACAAGGTGTTAATAATGTAGATAAAAACACTTTAGTTTTAGACTCAGGAGACAGAAACGTCAAACTTAAAATAGCGGTAGAAGATGTATTTAATACGATGAATCAAATCGCTAGTAACAGTGAATCACATGGAAAAACAACAAAAGAGGCACAAAATACGACATTAGAAATGGAAGAATCGTCACAACAATTAATACATCAAACAACATTGGTCAAAAATGCTATTTTACGACTCAATAAATTAGTTGAACGTTTCGAGGTTTCTAAGCATTAGGTCTAATTTATACCGATTACATTAAATATGTTATCTAAATTTTGCGCAGACAAAACAGTTCAACTCAAGGCGTAAATTGACGTAAATGGCTGTTCCCTTTACGAAATTTACAACGAGGAGTTGGGCTGTTTTAACAAGTAAAATAGATAAGCTATTTATTGTGATTGGTATTACACATAAAGCGTTGAATAAAAGCTTAGCCCTCTTTTATTCAACGTTGAAATAGGCTATTTATTTTTCAAGTTTGAAACGTTTAACAATACTGTGTAACTGGTTATTAACCTCATGGATGTGATGAGTTTCTTCATTTACATTAGCGCCTGTTGTTGTCAGTTCTTGAACAATATTATGAATACGAGCCATATTTTGGCTAACCTCTCTAATCACGCTATTTTGCTCCTGTGCTGACGAGGCAATCTGATTACTTAAGTCATTAATTTTCGAAACAAACCCACTCATCACCTCTAAACTATCTGCAACACTAGCAGCCTCAGATACCGTTTGTTGGCTGGTTTCACGGGTACTATCAATTGAACTAACAACTGAAGTAGACTCATGTTGCAATTTGGCCAAGGCATTTTCAACTTCACCTGTACTAGTTTGCGTGCGTGCTGCTAATGCCCGTACTTCATCTGCAACAACAGCAAACCCACGCCCTTGTTCACCTGCACGAGCAGCTTCAATAGCCGCATTTAATGCCAATAAGTTAGTTTGGTCTGCAATTGCGCCAATCACACTTAAAATTGAACTAATATCTTGCGTTTCTTGACTCATATTCGCGACGTTTATCGTGGCATTTTCAACTTCTTTAGACAGGCGCTGTAAGCTTACTTGTGCATTAGCAATAATCCCTTTAGAGGTTTCACCAGAGTTATTTGCTTCATGAGTAAACTGGGCGGTATCTTGCGCATTAATAGCTACCATTTCAGCGGTAACACTTAATTCCTCTACCGCTGTCACGACTTGCTCTGTTTCTTGTTGATGCTGAGATAATATATCTGCACTTTTATCTGAGTGACTTTTCAATACTTCAACACCTTCTGATAAACGCCCACTTACACGTTTCACGTCTAACATCATCAACTGTAATGTTTCAATAAAGGTATTAACATTCATGGCAATCTGGCCAAGATCATCTTTAGAATTAACGACTAACCTCTGAGTTAAATCACCGCTACCATCAGATAAATTACCAATTAATGTTTTCAGTGCAATCACCGGTTGATAAATGCGGTTAAGCACTAGAATTAATATAACGATAAATAATACAGCGATGATTGAAACCCAAAAGAACAGATCCCATGTCGCATTAAAGACAGCTGAAAAAGCAACTTCATCTTTTACTGCAACCATTAAGTACCAAGGTTCACTACCTTCCAGCTGGACACTAGTAGAGACCATTACACTAGGTTTACCTTCAAGTTTAATATCTTCAATAATACGTTCCTGATTAAACATTTTTGCAGAAAAACCGCTCAACTCTTCAATATTTTGCACTTGCTCTTGTGCTTTTGCTATTTCACTTGTTGATGCTAATACCATTCCTTTGTGGTCAACCAGAATAGCAATATCATCTTCAGCAACATGCACACCTTCAACTAATGTTTGTAGATAGGTTAATCGAACATCAGAAGCCAAGACTCCACCATTAATAGGATGAACCGCTAGTAAAAGTAATGCACCTTGTTTTGTAGCAAATACATCCGTTAATTTTAAATCTGTACTTTGCTTACCTAATTGGTACCAAGAACGTGTTCGAGGGTCATATTTAGATGGAATACCGACACCTCCAGGAAATGATTCTGACTCTCTTGAAGTATAAGAACGCCCATCATCTAATCCTAATGTGATTTTGCTTATGCCTGAAACCGCTTTAGTGATCATCATGTATTTTTCATGATCGGTTTGATAATGGTTGGCTTCGTATAATTCAGCTAAATGCGTAACAGGTGATGAATATGATGCGATAAAACTTTTAATATTGTTCGCTTCATATTGAGAAGAACTAATAATATTATCGATAAGCGTGGTTTTAGTCGTTTCTTCCAATTTATTAATTGAAATATAACAAGTGATCCCTAACGCCAAAATAAGTAACCCAGTGATCACGACAATTAAAATATTTTTAAATCCAAGCTTACTCATAAAAATCCCTTTAGTACTTTTTTAATAACTTAAAAGCAATGCCAGTGCTTCTTCTGCCTTTAGTCTACCTACTTAGGGTTGTAAATTAGCAGGCTTATTATTCATAAGTATCAAAACTATGACCTTAGCCTCAAAATCATATAATAATACTTTATGGTTATTTTTAAGTAGATCAAAGAATTTAGCTCGCTATTTAAAATTTAATAAAATTCAAACTAAAAAATAATTTAAGCACAACAAATATATTCGCCCCTCTTGTCCACATTATTAGTTTAATTGAAGCTAAATTCTGCTAAAATCTGGCGCTCAATTTGTTGGAGAATAATTTATGAAAGACAATAGCCAAACTAAAGTGATCGTCGGTATTTCCGGTGGTGTTGATTCCTCAGTATCTGCTTATTTATTACAGCAGCAAGGCTATCAAGTAGAAGGCTTATTCATGAAAAACTGGGAAGAGGATGATACCGATGAGTATTGTTCAGCCGCTCAGGATCTTCAAGATGCACAAGCAGTCTGTGATAAATTAGGTATTAAGCTACATACCATCAACTTTGCAGCTGAGTATTGGGATAACGTATTCGAACATTTTCTAGAAGAATACAAAGCTGGCCGTACTCCCAATCCAGACATCATGTGTAACAAAGAAATTAAATTTAAAGCCTTCTTAGAATTTGCAGCAGAAGACTTAGGGGCCGATTTTATAGCAACAGGCCACTACTGTCGTCGCCGTGATGTCGATGGCAAAGCACAATTATTACGTGGTATTGATAACAATAAAGATCAAAGTTACTTTTTATACGCAGTCGGTGGTGAACAAATAGCAAAAACGTTGTTCCCTGTTGGTGAGCTAGAAAAACCAGAAGTACGACGTATTGCTGAAGAACAAGATTTAGTCACACACAATAAAAAAGACAGCACGGGAATTTGTTTTATTGGTGAACGTAAATTTACTGATTTTTTACAAACATATCTACCTGCACAACCAGGTGATATTGTTACGCCTGAAAATGAAGTGATTGGTCAACATCAAGGTTTGATGTACCACACGCTAGGTCAACGCAAAGGCTTAGGCATCGGTGGTTTACAAAACTCAAATGAAAATCCATGGTACGTTGTCGGTAAAGATATGGAAAATAACCGTTTATTAGTCGCTCAAGGTGCGGATCATCCCGCTTTATTTTCATATGGTTTAATTGCTAAAAAATGTGATTGGGTGGATAGAACGCCTAAAAAAGAAAGCTTTAAATGTACCGTTAAAACACGTTACCGCCAAACTGATATTCCATGTACCGTCAATCCGATTGATGACGACACATTAGAGGTTATCTTTGAGCAGCCTCAAGCTGCAGTAACCCCTGGACAATCAGCAGTATTTTATATTGATGATGTTTGTTTAGGCGGCGCGATTATCGACCAACATTTACAAAAATAATATTGGACTAAAAATAGCAGTCACTAAAGCAGCATAAAGAAGCAACGGTGCTTAGCAATAGGTTGTAAGTTAAATTTTAAACAACCTATTTCTATTTAAGCAAACTGAACAACATTAATTCAAATTAGAAGTGTATCCATTATGTCATTCCAAACGTTAGAATCTCGTAGCATTGCTTTTGCTGCAATGTGCCAAGCCGCCTATCTGGTTGATAAAATAGCGAACAAAGGTATTTGCCCTGATGCAGTTGCTTTTAACGCCTCTTTACGTTCTATTGTTCGCACAGATAGTGCTGCACCATTGGAAATTTTTGGTGGTCATGAATCATTAAAATTAGGTTATAAAACGGTTGTAGCGCAACTAGATAATGTTGATGGTAGCCGTAACATGCAAGTCACTAAATATGTGGCGGGATTAATCGCATTAGAGCGTAAGTTATCAGCTAACCCTGGTTCATTAAACCTATTAGGCGAACGTATTAACCAAGTTAATCGTCAATTAGCACACTTTGAAATTGATGATAGTAGTGTGTTAAGCAATTTAGATTCTATCTACAAAGACCTTATTAGTAATTTAGGCCCTAAAATTCAAGTTAACGGTAACCCTTCATACTTGCAACAAGACCATACACAGCATAAAATTCGCGCATTATTATTAGCGGGTGTTCGTGCTGCCGTATTATGGCGTCAAGTTGGCGGCAAACGTCGTCAATTATTACTTTCGCGTAAAGCCATCGTTGAACAAACAAAACAAAATTTGCTACGTACATAACTTACTACGAACACCGTTAAGAGTTTACGAAGTAAATATTCGAATGACCGTTTCCTACAGGGAAGCAAAAGAACCTATTTAAACAACCTACATCTCAGGAGCAACAAATGGAACTTTCAGGACTAACAGCTGTATCACCAGTTGACGGCCGTTACGGTAGCAAAACTGCAATTTTACGCGACATCTTTAGTGAATTTGGTTTAATCAAATTCCGCGTACAAGTTGAAGTGCGTTGGTTACAAAAACTAGCACAAACAGATGGTATCGCAGAAGTTCCTGCTTTCTCTGCTGAAGCAAATGCACACCTTGATGCAATCGTTACAGACTTCTCTGAAGCAGATGCACAACGTGTAAAAGATATTGAAGCAACAACAAACCACGATGTAAAAGCGGTTGAATACTTCTTGAAAGAGAAAGTAGCAGACGTAGCTGAACTACACGCAGTATCTGAATTCATTCACTTTGCCTGTACTTCTGAAGACATTAACAACCTATCTCATGCATTAATGCTAGGTACAGCTAAAACAGACGTGATCCTGCCTTACTGTAATCGTGTTGTTGATGCGATTAAAGCAAAAGCGATTGAATACAAAGCAATGCCGATGATGTCTCGTACACACGGCCAGCCAGCTTCACCTACTACACTAGGTAAAGAGTTTGCTAACGTTGTTGCTCGTTTACAACGTCAAGTTAAACAAATCGAAGCAACTGAGCAACTTGGTAAAACAAACGGTGCTGTTGGTAACTACAATGCCCACTTAAGTGCTTACCCAGAAGTTAATTGGCAGGGTTTTGCTGAAGAGTTTGTAACAAGCTTAGGCGTAACATTTAATCCATTTACAACGCAAATTGAACCGCATGATTACATTGCAGAGCTATTTGATGCGATTGCACGTTTTAACACAATCCTTTTAGACTTTGACCGTGACGTATGGGGTTACATCTGTATTGGTCACTTCAAACAAAAAACGATTGCTGGCGAAATTGGCTCTTCAACAATGCCACATAAAGTAAACCCAATTGATTTTGAAAACTCTGAGGGTAACTTAGGTCTTGCTAACGCTATCTTTGATCACCTAGCAGCGAAACTGCCTGTTTCTCGCTGGCAGCGTGACTTAACAGACTCAACTGTATTACGTAACTTAGGTGTTGCTATCGGTTATTCTGTTATCGCTTACGAAGCAAGCTTAAAAGGTATTAGCAAGCTTGAAGCAAACGAAGCTAACATGTTGAAAGATTTAGATTCAAACTGGGAAGTATTGGCAGAGCCAATTCAAACAGTAATGCGCCGTTACGCTATCGAAAAACCATACGAGAAACTAAAAGAGCTAACGCGCGGTAAACGTGTAGATGGCCCAGGTATGTCTGAGTTCATCGATACTCTAGAGCTACCTCAAGCCGTGAAAAATGAGCTTAAAGCAATGACACCTGCATCTTATATCGGTCAAGCAATTGAACTAGTAGATAAGATGGCATAATCGCGTAAAGCGAGATGAGAGTGCTTAATGAAAGTTAGGAACTAATCACTTATAAAAGGCAATCTTAGGATTGCCTTTTTTGTTTTTCCCTTTTTTATTCCTAACAATGTCCCGTCCTGAATATGTTTTTATACCTTTTTATTTATCCCGTATTGTTATACTCATTTTCTCAACACTTCACTTCTGCCTTTTCTTTTAAGATAAAGTAGGAAAGGTTGTAAGCCGCTATAACAGGCAATACCGACCGAACAGACAATAATCGAAATTAACATTTGTAGCGTCATTAATTGTTCTAAAAACACCATTGCCAATAATACCGACACAATCGGCACCAATGCCATAATAGTTGAAGCTGATACCGCGCCTAATTTGTTAATAGAATAAGTCATGCAGAATAATGCAATGATGCTAACAACAATGCCCTGATAAACGCCTTGTAACAGGATTTCATCGATAGGTGCAACGCTAATATGACTCGGTAAGAAGATCCAAATAGGCGTAAAAAATAAAGCATTAATAAGCGGTACAGCAATCATGACGGTCTTTAAATTGAGCCCCCATACTTTCATCGATACCGAATAAAAAGCAATGGCAAAGGCCGCAATCAATAACCAAAATAATGCACTTAATGTTGCCCCGCCGGTACTGGTAAACAATAAAACATTAGCCAATAAAATAAGAAAGACACCGACATATTGGGCATTGTTTAAACGCACTTTTTTCCATACAAAAACAATGGCGGCACACATGATAGGTAATGACCCATTAATAATAACGCCAGTATTGGCTGCATCAGACATTAATAAGCCAATCAAACTCGCACACACATAAAACGAACCACAACATAAACTACAAAGAATAATCCGTGGTGTAAACAACGCTTTAATAGATGTTTTACTGAGTAAGGCGTAAATCAACACAATCGATCCTGCCGTCAAAAATCGAATGCCAGTAACATCCCAAACAGTTAATGAACGAGAAATGCCCCATTTGGAAATAATAATCCAACCAGACCAAATCATCACTACCGTTAACCCGGCTAATAAACCGGTGACTTTATCAAACTTGATCGTCCTTTCCATTACTGTTCCTTGTCTGTATTTACTTTAACTCTTTGGCTGAGCTATTTACTTAACTGTTTGTTTAACTATTTGTTTAAAAAGTAATATAAGTAAGCTAATTTATTTAGCTCGGCAGATCAGGTTACTCACCAAATAAAAACAAAGCAACGCTTTTAATATTATTCACTTTAAAGATAATACAAAGCTGCATGCTGTATCACTATCGTGCTTATAAATGACCTGTTACACTCCAAATAATTTTTATACTCAAAGGCTTTCCCCCATGTTTGAACTTAATTTTGAAATTAACCAGTTTTTAGATACCTACTGGCAAAAGAAACCCACCTTTATCAAACAAGGCTTTGTAGACTTCCAAGATCCAATTGCTGTTGATGAATTAGCGGGTTTAGCGATGGAAGAAGACTTGGAAAGTCGCTTAGTATATTTAGAAAAAGAAGAGTGGCAGGCAGAATGTGGCCCGTTTAAAACCTTCGAACGCTTAGAAGAAGATGGCGCAACCTTATTAGTACAAGCTGTTGACCATTGGCATCCAGATGCACAACAGTTAGTCCGTCCATTTCGATTTTTACCAAACTGGCGTATTGATGATCTGATGATCAGCTACTCCACACCTAAAGGTGGCGTTGGCCCGCATATTGATAACTACGATGTATTTATTATTCAAGGTGAAGGAAAACGTCATTGGCGTGTTGGTGCTCGACAAGCATTGCCTGAGTTCGCTGCACATGGCGCGCTAAAGCACTGTGCTCCTTTTGAAGCAGCAATTGATGTTGAAATGGAACCAGGCGATATTCTTTATATTCCAAGTGGTTGCCCACATGAAGGTTATGCTATTGAACCATCACTTAACTACAGTGTAGGTTTCCGTGCACCGGATCAAAATGACCTATTAAGCAGCTTCACTGATTACAACATTGATAACAATGAAAATGCATTACGTTACACCGATATTCCAATGCAAGTACGTGAAAAACCAGGTTGTATTGAAGAAGCAGAGCTCGCTAAATTACATCAAGTAATGTTAGAAAACTGCAAAACACCAGAACATTTAATCCCATGGTTCGGACGAATGATCAGTGAAGCAAAACATGACTTAGATATTGCAATGCCTGAGCATCCGCTTGAAAATGAAGATGTGATTGAATTCCTAGAAGATGGCGCACAATTTACACGCTTAGGAGGATTACGTGCCGTATATTTTGCACAGTCTCCTAAACAAGTCTTTATTAATGGCGAAGTTTACGACTTCTCAGGCTTCACGGAACTTGCACAATATCTGTGTGATCAAGATGAAGCAGCCAGTGAATTACTTGAGTTATTTAAAGACGAACCTGATGCACTTAACTTATTCACACAACTAGTAAACTTAGGTTACTGGTACGCGGAATAGCACTTTGAATGGCATTTTTCATCATTGCTTTAACATACCGCTATAAATAGCGAATAATTGAGATATCACCGAGACTAATCAGATTCGGTGATATCTCTTCGTTAATAGGTTCGCTCCTTCAAGTCCTTCAACATTCATCTTTTTCATCAATGTCTATCTTCTTTATCTACATATCTGTTTCTGTTTATCATTCTCTATTTACCATAAGCATGTTTATGTTTATGTTTACGGTTACCTATTTGCCTATCACTAGTCGCTTCTATTTCAATTGTTTAGAAAACCAATAAAATATGTCACGATAAGACTCAGTTAATAACGTCACAGTCTGATCTTAACTCGGTTGAAATCAGTATTACTATCACTAGTTATAGAACGACCGATGATAGTTATCGTCAATAATCATTAAGGCTATGGAATAAACTATGCAAATTAACTTTTCAGATTACAGTTCATCAGAACGCTATCACTTGATGACTCAAACCATTGTTCCACGTCCCATTGCTTGGGTATTAACAGAATCAGATAAGAGTAATAACCAACAAAGTAATTACAACTTAGCGCCCTTCTCATATTTCACTGCCATCTCAAGTGATCCAGCTATATTAATGATATCACTAACTAAAAAACCAGATGGCGGCGATAAAGACACACTCATCAATATTTTAAAAAACAAAAAAATGGTCATTCATATTGCATCAGACACTCAAGGTGAATTAGTCACTAAAACCGCCGCAACACTAGCCTACGGAGAATCAGAGTTAACTGAAGCGGGGTTAACAACCACTGCCTTTGATGGCTTTTCATTACCACGTTTAAGCCAATGTGATGTGGCCTATGGTTGTGAATTATATGAGGTAAAAGAGATTGGTGATTTACCACAGAGTTTAATTTTTGTTGAAGTGAAACAGTTGTACATTAACGATAAGGTTTTAAATACTGAAAACCCAAACCGTATAAACATTGCAGCGGATAAGTTAAAGCCATTAGCGCGATTAGGCGGCGGTGAATACGCTGCAATTACCGACCCTTTTAGTTTTAAAAGGCCTGAATAATTGATACTAGAGCAACTGAAATAACTTGATTTATTAACACAGCTTTCTTCCTTAAAACCGTTTCATTTATTAAAGCTGTTTTATATATTAAAGCTGTTTTATATATTAAAGTCGCTTTATGTATCAAAAGATGCGCACTCATTATAAATGGCCAATAACCTTTGGCCGTTAAAGCAAATTTTTTTCCGCCTCGCATTCAAAAATAACAACCTCTCCTCTTTATTCTCAATACATAATTCAAATAATATCTACACGCATTCAATTATTGAATGCCTAACAACTCAATTACCATCAAGCATTAAATAAACGAAATGTAGGCACAAACTAAATCCCATTAATGGTACTTACCATGCTATTTATACTCATTTATAAAATTTTAAAACCCAATATACTACTGACTATATTTGATGCAGAGTAAAGGGACATGTTGAATTAATAGAACAGAATAAAATAGAAAAACACCTCTTAACATAATAAATTAACGCTAAAGTTCAAGTTATTCGGCTATCTATCAGCCAACTTACAAACGACAAGTAACGTCAAAAGTAAACATTACTCAAGGAGTCAGCCATGTGGATCATCTATGCATTATTAGCCGCCGTATTTTTTGGTGCAAGGGGCATAATGTATCAATGGACCTCACAAAAAAATATTAACCGTAACTTAATGTTATTCGGTGTATTTTTTGTAGGGTTCGTTATCAGTGCAATGGCGATGTTTATACTCGACCAACAATGGTATGGCTGGCAGGATATTTCAGTAGGCTTAACGCTAGGCTTAGGATCTTTTGTTGCAAATGCGGCCTTACATAAAGGTTTCTCTGTCGGTAAAGCATCTTTGATCAGTATTCTTTCAGGACTACCGCCTCTGTTTGTAGTGTTATTGGCTTTTCTATTTTGGCAAGAAACACTAACCACTCAACAATTAATAGGCTTCATTGTTATTTTCGCGGGTCTTTATACTATTCGTTATTCAAACGATATCTCTTTTAGTAACTTACAAGGCGCACAATGGGGCTTACTAGCTGCGTTGTGCTTTGCATTCAATGATATCTTAGGAAAGCAGTCAACTCGCTTAGAAGCGGATATGTTTGGTACCCTAACCTTAATGTTTGGTTTTGGTAGTCTGCTATTTGCAATAAGTTGGTTAAAAACACGTAAAACAATGACCGATAAAATAAACGAGCTAAGTTCACACCACTCTGAGATAAAAACATGGTCAGATACAAAAACGTTTTGTTGTGGGCTGGTCGTCGGTTTAACTAACGTAGCAGGCATGATGGCGATATTATCTGCGTTTGCCATTGGCACTACGGGATTAGTGTCAGCAATATCAGCGATGAATATCTTAATTATTTTACTCTACTCGCGCATTTTTCTAAAAGAGTCCTTTAGTCGTCAAGAGATCTTAGGGTTAACGGCAGCATTGGTGGGTATTCTTATTTTACGTTTAAGCCAATAACCATTAAAGAAAAGCCATTAAAGAAAAACCATTAAATAAAGCATCTTAAGCAAGATGCTTTAATACATATTCAATAAATAGCCTAACGCGTAATGGGATATTTTTTCTATCGCGGTACAGCATCGAAAATGCCTGACCTTCACTTTGCCAATCGGGAAGAATTTGTTTCACTTCTCCCCGTTCAATCATCGGCAAGGCAATATAGTCAGGGATATAGCTAATTCCTAGCCCTGTTTTCACGGCATAAGTCATCATCTGAATTTCATCCACTTCAAGTCGAACCAAGTTAGTAGGATGATAATTATATTTTTCACCTGTACGTTGATTTTCTAATTGCCAAGGCACTAAACGAAAACTGGTTATTTTAGGAAACGCCTCTAATTGCTCAGGGTGAGTAATATCGACGAAGGATTGGCTAGGATGGCTACATAACACATTACGTGTAAATTTAAGCTGCCGAACAACCCAATCATCAATCGTTGGGTTCCTCATTCTAAAGGCAACATCTATCCCTTCTTTTTCAATATCAATCAAACTGTTTGAAAAGCGTAAATCTAATTGTATGTCAGGATATGCTAATAAAAAGTCACAAAAGATAGCGCGTAAAAAATGTTTACCTAAATAAATAGGGGCAGTAATTCTAATTTTACCTTTGGGTTTAGTTTTCTCTTCATTGAGGTCTAGCTCTATGCCATTTAGCTCATCAAACAAAGCACAATAACGGTCATAATATTGGCTGCCCGTATGCGTTAGCGTGACACGGTGTGCATCTCGATTCAATAAGCGTAATTGTAAATCGTCTTCTAATTGACGTATGCGGCGACTTAATGTCGATAGAGGAATGGCAAGATTATCCGAAGCTTTTTTAAAGCTACCGAGTTTCACAATAGTGCAAAAGCTACGCAGATCATCAAGGGAATAATTAGATTTCATTACAAGCCAACGTCATCAATACACTCGCCTTTAGGTTTAAATTAAGCCTAGCTGTTTATTTAGTTGTTTAACTATTTAGTTGTTTAGCTATTTAGTTGTTTAGCTATTTAGCTAATCAATGATTCGACGAGATTGCCAGTAATGTTTTTTCCAATACACATTAGATAGTGAAGAAATTTTAGTACCTTGGCTTGTTGATACATGGAAAAACTCATCATCACCCATATAGATACCAACATGACGCGTTCTGCGACCGGTTTTAAAGAACACCAAGTCACCGACTTCCAACTCACTCTTTTTAATAGAGATACCTTTTTTAACCTGATACTCAGTGGTGCGAGGCAAATCAATATTAAAACTATTTTCAAACACTTGTTGAACTAAGCTAGAACAATCAATTCCGTTTAATGTATTGCCGCCATACTTATAAGGACTCCCGACCCAATGAGTATATTCATTACGTAATAACACATACAACAAATCTTCAGGGCTCATCTCTTGATCTGAACTTTTTGCGCTATCAGAATGATGACCTTTGGCTTCTTTAGATTCACTTTTAGTCAGTGTTTTATTACCTGCATTAGTGACTGTTTTGATTTCAGCTTGCTGCGGAGATGAGCTACAAGCGGCTAATAATAAAACCAAAGCTAATAAGCTACCATGTCGAAAGTAATTTTTGATTACGCTTGTCATCTAATTATTCTACCAAGTTTGTAAATAATGCGATTTGTGCATCATTGTCATTTGCGCAAAAAACAATGATTAATTGACCATCACTGTTTATAAATAGGTTTTTATTTTCTACAACTAAACGATTAGCTCCTCTATTAGCTACCGTAGTAATTAATAGCGTTGCTAATTTGTTAATGTGAGGTTGAGTATAGAAACGTAATCAAGAAATGCCATTTATCGATACTTCTTTATCGCGTTTATCAACCTTAATAGATCGAACAGATACAAAATAATAAGACTAACAACAAACAAAAAAGGGGCTTACGCCCCTCACAAATATTTTATAGATTAAAAACTTAACCTAAGATCTCAGCAAGTTCAGTGCTAATCACGTCAACGGCTTGAGTACCATCAAACTTATGATGAGCACCATTGCCTTGCGCAGCTTCATTCTTGTAATAAGCAATAAGCGGTGCAGTTTGTGAATGGTAAATATCTAAACGCTTACGCACTGTTGCTTCTTCATCATCAGGGCGAATAGAAAGTTCATCACCTGTTACATCATCTTTACCTTCCACTTTTGGTGGATTGTAAACGATATGGTAAGTACGGCCTGAACCAGAATGAACACGACGACCAGCCATACGTTTAACGATTTCTTCGTCTGGCACATCAAATTCAAGTACGAAATCAACAATAACACCCGCTTCTTTCATTGCATCAGCTTGTGGGATTGTACGTGGGAAACCATCTAGTAAAAAACCTTTTGCGCAATCTTCCTGTGCAATACGTTCTTTTACTAATCCAATAATCAATTCATCAGAGACTAATTGGCCCGCATCCATTAATTCTTTTGCTTTTAAACCAAGTTCAGTACCTGCTTTTGCAGCGGCACGTAACATGTCACCCGTAGAGATTTGTGGGATACCATATTTGTCCATCATGAACTGGGCTTGTGTTCCTTTACCAGCACCTGGAGCACCTAATAAAATAATGCGCATTATAGCTTCCTATATAATTAATAAATTCCAGACCGAAATTTACACCGTTGCGAGGAATTTCTCAAGAATATCAACAAAAAAGGCCTGCATAAGCAGGCCTTCAACACATTTATTAAAATATTAAGCGATTAATTAAGCTAATAGTAACTTATTAATTCGAGCAACAAATTCTGATGGGTCATCTAAACTACCTTTTTCAGAAAGTACTGCTTGTTGTAATAACAGCTCAGTCCACTCTGCGAATAACTCTTCATCGGCCATATCAGCTAATTTAGTAATCATCGAATGTTCAGGGTTCAGCTCAAAGATTGGCTTACTATCTGGAACAGGTTGTCCCATTTGTGCCATCAATTTAGCCATTTGCGTGCTCATGTCATCGTTATCCGCAACAATACACGTTGGTGTAGACGTTAGACGTTGTGTTAAACGAACATCTTTCACTTTATCACCTAGTACTGCTTTAACACGTTCAATGAAGCTAGCAAATTCAGTTTCTTGTTTCTCTTGCTCTTTTTTCTCTTCTTCAGAGTCTAGTTTACCTAGGTCTAAATCACCCTGTGTTACGCTGATAAACGCTTTACCATCGTACTCTGGTAAATGGCTTAATAACCACTCATCAACACGGTCTGATAGTAATAACACTTCGATACCTTTCTTACGTAAGATCTCTAAGTGTGGGCTGTTTTTAGCCGCATTAAAGCTATCAGCCGTAATGTAGTAAATTTTATCTTGTTCTTCGTTCATGCGTGAAATATAAGCATCTAAAGAAACAGTTTGATCTGCAACATCCGCTTCAGTTGAAGCAAAACGGAATAGCTTAGCAATTTGTTCTTTGTTGCTTGCATCTTCAGCTGGGCCTTCTTTTAATACTTGGCCAAACTCTTTCCAGAACGCGTTGTATTCAGTTTCATTTTTCTTAGCAAACTTCGTTAGCATAGAAAGAGCACGCTTAGTGCAAGCACTACGTAACTTAGTCGTTACACGTGTATCTTGTAGAATTTCACGTGATACGTTTAACGGTAAGTCATTTGAATCCAACACACCTTTCACGAAACGTAAGTACGTTGGCATGAACTGTTCAGCATCGTCCATAATAAATACACGTTGAACGTATAGTTTTAGGCCATGTGCTTTTTCACGGTTCCATAAATCGTATGGCGCACGTTTAGGGATGTAAAGTAAGCTTGTGTATTCTTGCTCACCTTCAACTTTATTATGAGACCATGTTAGTGGATCTTCAAAGTCATTAGCGATGTGCTTATAGAACTCTTTGTATTGGTCGTCATTCACTTCGCTTTTAGCGCAGTTCCATAAAGCAGTTGCTTTATTAACGGTTTCCCATGTTGCTTCAACAGCAGGCACTTTTTCGCCATCAGGACCGTCAGACTCAGGCACAGCATCTTTGAACATTTGTACAGGAATACTGATGTGGTCAGAGTATTTAGAGACAACATTACGTAGTTTGTAATCGTTTAAGAACTCAGCTTCATCATCACGTAAATGTAAGATGATTTCTGTACCACGATCTGCTTTTTCAATATCAGCTACCGTATAGTCAGCTTCACCAGCAGATTCCCAAGAAGTACCAGTAGACGCATCTTCACCCGCTTTACGTGTATTAACAGTTACTTTGTCAGCAACAATAAATGCCGAGTAGAAACCAACACCGAATTGACCGATTAACTGAGAGTCTTTAACTTGATCACCAGATAATTGCTCGAAGAAGTCACTTGTACCAGATTTAGCAATGGTACCTAAATGTTCAATGACTTCATCACGCGTCATACCAATACCATTATCGCTAATAGTGATTGTTTTTGCTTCTTCATCAAAGCTAATACGTACACGTAAGTCTGCATCGTTTTCGAATAAACTTCCGTCAGACAGCGCTTTAAAACGTAGTTTGTCAGCAGCATCTGCAGCGTTAGAAACGAGTTCACGTAGGAAAATTTCTTTATTTGAGTATAAAGAGTGGATCATTAATTTAAGCAGTTTGCCTGTATCAGCACTGAAAGTATGATTTTGTTGCTTTTCCATATTTCTATTTCTCTCTTAAACAAGTGGTTATTGGTCTTACTTAGATACTTTATAGATGGAGACAGTTGAAGCGATTTCAAGAGGAAATGTGATTTTTTTTAGTGTTGATGTGATGACTGTCATTTTTGTTCAGTTTTTGAGGATTGATGAATAGCATTGAAATTGGCTTGTCTTAAATCGTGAAATCACTAATTACTTTGAGGCCTGGTTCTCCTGCGCTCGTCGTAGCAGTTTCATTTTTATTCACAGTATTTTAGCCCTGTTGACGAATAGCGACTGAAGAATCAAAACGCAGTTTCGCAGTCTGAATAAGAAAAATTATTTAAATGGCCAAAGAAAAAAGAATCAAAAGAAAGCTACCTCCATTCATATTTTAACCTTAACATTAACGAACGTTTTTAATCATAACATCTTGGACTACACATCCATGTTCGGATGCGAGCCTAGCAGAAATGCCCTGTTTGCACTTACGAAAACAGTAGTTAATGTTAAGAAAATGCAAAGGGTGAGTGTTGAGTCTCCAGTGTGCAAAGCTTTGTGATATTATTTTCAATAAATAATAATGCTATGAGTAAATAATGTTAATTCCAATAGACTCTAATAAAATTTCAAACTTCAGGGATTTAATTAACTCTAATTCAAATTTTATCTTTGAAAAGTACCAAAATAAAAATGGTAAAAATTTATTTAACTTAGTTTGTTCATGCATGGATTGGCTAACTGTTTCTGTAAGACACCTAGAAAGCCAACCAGAGAAAAGTGATAATATTGACACTAGAGCAATGCAAATGTTCTCATTAATATCATCTATTGACCTTGTTTCTGAATCTATCTTTCAACTTCACAGAGTATTCATTAATCCCAAAACACTTCCTTTTCCAAATGATAGAGAATGCTTCAAAAATAGGCTTTTTGATAACGAAGATGATAATACCTATTTCAAATCAATTAGAGCATGCTTTGGAGCACACCCAGTAAACTTAAAAAATACAGATAGTAGACGGTTTGCAAGCTGGCCTTTTGATAGCCACATGTCTAATAGTGAATTAACAGTCCACCTTTATAGCAATAAAGTTGGGGAATCAGATTTAACTATGCATTTAAATTCACAGGAATTAATTCAGTTCCTAATCAAACGATATAATTACCTTGATGTAATATCATCTGAAATAAATATAATTTTTAAAGAGTTTAAAAAAAGCTTATGTACAAAGATTATTCACGATAAAACTGAACCTCTTGAAATGTTATACGGACTAAAAGAAGAATCTAAACTTAGGCTTAATAATGATTATTACAATGGGATAATTAACGATCTAATTATTATTTTTGAAACTAATGTTTGTGATATACAACTAAAAGAAATCGAATCAGATTATAAAGAGTCTTTGAAACCTTTAATTGCAGAAATTAAATATAATTTACAAAATATGCTAATTAATGATTTATTAAACAGCAAGATTTTATCTCCTAAATCAGAATTAGTGAAAGAATTAAGCTATGAATTAGGAAAGTTTTATTCTTGGGTTTACAGCACGAAAAATGATCCACTTGTAGATTATTATTTAAAAAGATTTAATACATCAAGCAATAATAAATACAATTTCTCTGTTCATGATTCAAACAATTTACTCTCTTTAAAAGTAAAACTAATGCTGAGTAAACACCACCAGAGTATGGATATTAATACTCTGGAATAGTTAAATATATAACCATTACTTAAAGTGGCTACATCAAACTCCCATCTCGTTTTCTGAATCAATAACTGCCTTTAGCAAGCTAAGGCAGGGATGCCGTTGCTAGCTCATTTCGAGACATGGATGTCGAGTATGAGCGATGCGTAAAGAAGGCTGTTATTTATTCAGATTAAAAAACGAATTGGGTGCCAGTCTTTTTGCTTACTTTATTCTTCTGGTAAGAAAAAGTATGTCGCCGACAGGGCGAAAATACTACTAAGAAATATTAAAGTGCCACGATGAGCGTAGACGAACCAAAGCTAAAAAATGCTCAATACAAATGTATCAAACTCCCTACTTCATTTGTCTGAATCAATAACTAAAATCAAGTGTCAATATCAAACGTCGTTCATCTGATGTTAACGCAGGAGATCGATGTACCAGTCCTGCTTGTTCATTTCCTTCCCAATGTTCGCCTTTTAATAAAGCGACATCACCACAATTAAGTTGTTGTATATCATTTTTATTTTGATATATCCCAGATTCACTATCGGATTTTCCGTTACTTCCCCTGCCTAGTTTTTCTCTATCCGCCACTTGGTGAGGTAACCATTCTGTGCCGACACCTTGAAAGGTTGTTATTAAACGACAAGGTACGTTATCGACATGAAACTTGGGGCACATCGCGCTATCAACTACGGTTAAACGCAATCCAACACGCTTAAGTTCAAACAAACAACAAAACATCTCCACCAGCTCAGCAATGTTTTCACTGAGTTCGTGCATTTCAGCCCCTAACGATTCGCTAATGCTCTCTAGTACACTTTGCGGTGAGACAGTCATCGACGCTTTAAACCTTGGTTTTTCTGTTAAAAAAATACTGACAGAATCTGATAATGTTGATGATAATGGACGCTGCCAAATAGCCATATTCACATCTGCTCGATAGATATCAGTAAAAATGTGAGGCTCATTGCCCTGAATGGAGTGTCGAACTTTTGTTACTTGCTCACAGCAGGTATCAATATCGAGAGTGTAGTCAGAGTTTGTCACGTTCATACTTGTTCCTATGCAGAAATGGATCTTGTCATGTTATCCAATGGACTTTGCCATGTAACATTTCAACTTAATTTAATAGTCAGTGATCGAGGCTTGGTTTATCTCTTTTTATAAAAAAGAGTTAAATCAATTTAATTATATCAATTAAATTGTTATGTTATAACATAACCTTATAAAAAGCATTATCCTGAGCAAAGTAAACTTTGTCAATAGAGGGTATGTTTAAGGAAGATGGATTAATGATTTGGGATATGGCCATAAAGCAACTTGGATTCAAACAATAAGAAAAGTGAAATAATCTTTGAGTTCAGTCATAGGTGAATAACTTTACTTGGATAGAAGCGAGTCTCCCCACACAAGGAAAATCAAAGCGAATAACATTCAAACCAATAAGCTCGACACAGAACCAATACAGAAAACCCCACGGCTCACCCAAACAGAGGAATAAATTACTTAACACTTATTTTTCAGCACAATATAACCAACAAAAAACTAGATAAAACATTAAATAACGCTTAGTTATTTGACGAGTAATTTATTCATTATTTTGAATACTTTAATAAGGAACGTTAATCAAGCTGCACCAAAAATGAACAATCTAAATAAAAAACACGCCACAAAGGTGCAAATATAAAGGTTTTTTAAATTTAAGATTAAAAATGACAATTAATTAAAAAACCAAATTGACGTTTTTAACTGTTTATTTATTTTTAGTAAAAAATAGAGAAAAAAATACAACAAAACAAAAAACTCTCCATCATATTCAAAATAAACAACAACAGAATAATAAACTACAATTCAACCATAAATAAGCATTATAGACTAAAGCAAAACTGCTAGAGTAATTGATAGCAAAATAACATTTACTAAGATGAGAAGTGCTTTAGATAAATTAATTAAAATTCTGTGTGTTGGCATATAACCTGCTATATCAGACTAGCTAGTCTAATTATTTTGATGCATTATTATTTGAATCTAAGCATGATTAAAACAGTGCAACTGAGCCGTTAGGCAATAATAAAATAAACTCTACTACCAATGGGAATATCAATATGGAAATTAAAAAACCTTACTTATTATTTTTAGGCGATGCACAAGATCCTCTAGCAGCTAAAGTTGCACAAGGCATCAAACAATGGCATCCAGAATACTGTGCTGGTCAATTCCGTATGGAAGATTGTAAAGCAGACTGTGGTTTAACAGACATGGATATTGCACAAGCAAAAGCTGCGGGCGTTAAAACATTAGTGATTGGTGTTGCTAACCGTGGTGGCATTATTTCAGATAATTGGTTAACTATCTTAAAAGAAGCATTAGAAGCCGGTATGGATTTAGCATCGGGCTTACATAACAAGTTAACTGATATTAAAGAACTTAAAGAATTAGCTGATAGCTTAGGTCGTAACTTATTTGATGTTCGCTTCCCAACACAAACATTCCCAGTTGCAAGCGGCTTAAAACGCTCTGGTAAACGTGTATTACAAGTAGGTACAGACTGCTCAGTGGGCAAAATGTACACCGCGTTAGCACTTGAAAAAGAAATGCTAGCACAAGGTATGAAAACAAGTTTCCGTGCAACGGGCCAAACAGGTATTTTGATTAGTGGTTCAGGTGTCAGTATTGATGCTGTTGTGGCTGACTTTATTGCTGGTGCTGTTGAAACTATTGCACCTGCAAACGATGCAGATCATTGGGACGTTATTGAAGGTCAAGGTTCATTATTCCATGCTTCATTCTCAGGTGTAACAGCAGGTCTTATCCACGGTTCACAAGCTGATGCATTGGTATTATGTCACGAGCCAACACGTGAACATATGCGTGGCTTACCAACTTACCCACTTCCAGACTTAAAAACATGTATGGAACTTAACTTAACAATGGCGCGCATTACTAACCCAGCTGTTAAGTTTGTTGGTATTTCGGTTAATACTTCACAACTGTCTGAAGCTGAAGCTGCAGAATACTTAGCAAAAGTTGAAGCAGAATTTAACCTGCCAGCAGTTGACCCATTCCGTGAAGGCGTTAGTCGTATTGTTGAAGCATTAGCAAAAATTTAAGGGCTGAATAATGAAGGTTAACCTACTAGACGAAAGCTGGCTTATTGAAGGATCTTTTACTATTTCTCGAGGTAGTAGAACCCATGCCAATGTTGTTGTAGTTGAACTGCAACAAGGTGAACATACTGGTCGTGGAGAATGCGTTCCCTATGCTCGCTATGATGAATCAATCGAGTCAGTGATCGCTGAACTGGCGGCTTTAGAAGACAAGATAGTAGCCGGGTTAACCCGACAAGAAATGCAATCCTTATTACCCGCAGGCGCTGCACGTAATGCATTAGATTGCGCCTACTGGGATTTAGCTTGCAAACAATCAGGCCAACGTATTTGGCAACAGCTTGAAGTTGCACAGCCTGAATCAGTCATTACTGCGTTCACATTATCTTTAGACACACCAGAACGAATGAAAGCAGCGGCAATAAAAAATGCACACAGACCATTGCTCAAGTTAAAACTTGCAGGTGAAGGTGATGTGGAACGTGTTGCAGCTGTTCGCGAAGGTTCGCCTAATGCACGTATTATCGTAGATGCAAATGAAGGTTGGAATGAAGCACAATATTTAGAGATGGTGCCTGAGCTCGTAAAATTAAATGTTGAAATGATTGAACAGCCTTTTCCGGCAAGTGATGATGCGGCTCTAGCCCATTTACCTCGACCAATCACACTTTGTGCCGATGAGTCTTGCCATGATAGCAGTAGCTTAAAAAATATTATTGGTCGCTACGACATGATCAATATTAAGCTGGATAAAACCGGTGGTTTAACAGAAGCCATCGCTTTAAAAGAAGAAGCTGAGAAAGCAGGATTACAGGTTATGGTTGGCTGCATGGTTGCAACATCGCTTGCAATGGCACCTGCTTTTATCGTTGCGCAAAATGTTCAAATTGTTGATCTTGATGGGCCATTATTACTGGCTGAAGATCGTCAATCAGGCATCCAATTTGATGAAAGTCTAATGAATGTTTACCAAGCAGCGCTTTGGGGTTAATTCATTAACAAGAACCCAAATTTTAAGTTAATGAATTTAGGTTATCTATTTTATAAATAGCGAGAATCAGATTATCGCTATATTACGAGGATTAAATGATGGGACGTATTGTCTACCTAGATGGTCAGTATCTTAAAGAAGATGAAGCTAAGGTTTCTATTTTCGATCGTGGTTTTCTTTTTGGCGATGCCGTTTATGAAGTAACGGCGGTGATTAATGGTAAATTAGTCGACAACGAAGGCCACATGATTCGCTTACAGCGTTCATGTAATGAATTACAAATAGCATTACCTGTAACACTAGCAGAAATCACCAACATTCAAAAAGAGCTCATTAAAAAGAATACGCTTAATGAAGGCGGTATTTATTTACAAATCAGCCGTGGCTCTGCTGGCGATCGTGACTTTGGTTACCCTGAAAATGTGAAGCCGACATTAGTGTTATTCACTCAAGCGCGTGAGCTATTAAATAGTCCAAAAGCAACGAAAGGCATGAAAGTGATTACTACTGAAGATATTCGTTGGAAACGCCGAGATATCAAAACAGTGGGTCTACTTGCTCCATGTATGGCTAAACAAGGTGCCATCGAAAAACAAGTTGATGACGCGTGGTTAGTTGAAGATGGTTACATCACTGAAGGCAGTTCAAATAATGCTTATATTGTGACGCAAGACGGTGTGTTAGTAACACGTCCATTAAGTAATGACATTTTGCACGGTATTACACGTAAGGCATTACTTGAACTTGCAGAAAAAGAAAGTATCAAAATTGAAGAACGTTTATTTACGGCTGAAGAAGCGTATCAAGCGGCTGAAGCATTTGTTAGTTCAGCAACCACTTTTGTATGGCCTGTGATTGAAATTGATGGTCACACTATCGGTGATGGTAAACCAGGTAATGTAGCGAAGAAATTGCGTGAGATTTACATTGAATTAGCAACAAAAACAGCTGAATAAGATGAGTTAAGTGTTTTATTAAAAACGTTATTCTCTAAAAACAGTTAACTAAGCACAAATAAGTAAGTACAAGTAAGTAAGCGCAAGCTTAAAGCGCTTAAGTAATTGTTGTACCAAAAAATCAATATTATGAAAGGCAAATAGAAGTCACTATTTGCCTTTTTATTTGTTTTTTACACCTTTAAAAAATGCATCGATATCAGACGCAACATTCACTTCATTTGCAAACCACGGATGTAACTTCATTAACACTTTTATGTGTGTTATTTCCTGCCCGTAGACTAACGTCTCAACAGTATCCCCGTTTGCAGTCAGAGCCTCTTCCATTAGTTTTTGATTAAAGAGACCTACCGTAGTATCGCCTTCGGAGTGAATAAGCAATGCGGGTGGTTCATTACCGTTGACATGATGTTGAATTTTCATATCATCGAAATTTTCTTCACCAAAAACATCAATATACTCTTGCGCTTTAGGCGTGAAATTATACGGGCCAGCAATTCCTGCTACGGCTTTTATAATTGATGTTGATTTATTCTCCACCGCTAAATATTGGTCATTAAATGCGACCATAGCTGCAATATAAGCACCGGCAGAATGTCCCGTAACGAACATATTTTTAACATCCCCACCAAACTCGGACACATTGTCATTTACCCATGCCACCGCTTTCGCACCATCTTTCACAAACGTTGGATATTTTGCTGCCGGGTAAAGTGTGTAATTAGGGATCACAACAACGTAGCCTTTTTTCACAAAGCTATCGGCCACAAAGGTAAAGTAAGCTTTGTCTCCCCAACTCCAACCGCCTCCGTAAAAAAATATAATGACAGGACGCTTAGTATTGTCTTTCCAATCGGCGTTGCTATAAATATCAAGCTTTAAGCCTTTGTTAGTATCAAAAACGATGTCTTTTTGTACGCTCATATTTGACAATAATGAAACACCAGTATTGAGTATGTTAAGCCCAGTCACGGTGCTGTCTTTTATGAATGCAAAAACTAGAACCGCAACAGGAATGAGTGCAATAACTATTAATATTCTTTTCAATCGACGCTCATCTTTTTATTGGTAAATAGGTTATTACGGTTATAACGTCACTTAGATCATAACTTAGATCGAACTGAGTTCATTATTAACATCATAACGAAAATAAGAAAGCAGCTAAAAATAACATCATGAAATCACACGTTATAGCGATCATTACGGTGATTTAATGCGATGATCACATTCAACACCACCCCACATCCTATCGATAACACTAACTGATAAAACGATACGACAGATAATGAAATTAACATAATGGTCAAATCGGCTCCCATTAATAACCACCCTGCTTTAATCGAATACTTGTCTTGTAGATATAAAGCTAAAATATTGAATCCGCCTAAACTGGCTTTATGGCGAAATAAAATAATAAACCCGACACCAAACAGAAAGCCGCCAAAGATAGCTGCATAAACTGCATTGAGCGATTGGATATCAATAAACTTGCCGTGTAACGATGAGAATGTTGATACAAGGAATACCGCTACGAAGGTTTTGAGGGTAAATATCCAGCCCATGCGACGAAGTGCGAAGTAATAAAAGGGTAAATTAATAAGAAAAAATACCAAACCAAATTGAATGTCGAGCTTGTAGTGAATTAAAAGTGATAAGCCAGCCGTACCACCCGTTAAAAGACCCGCATGCTTTAAAAAAACAACACCAAAAGACACTAAACTGGTGCCGATTAATATTGCCATTGCATCTTCAAACCATCGATGGCGGGTTAATATTTCTATTTTATTTAATGCAGAATCTGACATAAAAACAATATCCTTTTATTAAGTTGTCAGTTATTTATTAGGTCGACGATACAATCAGTGAACCCATTAAAAAGGGAATTAATGAACGAGTACAAAAATGACTCAATACTAATACCACTCACAATAAATAGCTTATCTATTTTACTTGTTAAAACAGCCCACTTCCTCGTTGTAAATTTCGTAAAGGGAATGGCCATTAAAGTATTAACATCTTTTGGTTAATTCTCCGATAGACGATTAACGAAGTTAATCTTCGAAAGGCTCAATTTACGCCTTGAATTGAATTGTTTTTCCAGCGCAAAATTTAGATAACATATTTAATGTAATCGGTATAACTCCCATTCACTTTAGTCTGGCAGAGGCCATTATTTTAACTAGTTAATACTCATTCATTTTAGCTAGGTAAAATATGTGCAACACAAATTTTATTACCTGATGGGTCGCGTAAATATGCAAGGTACAATGTTTTAGCGGGACCAATTCGGATACCAGGAGGCTCTTCACAAGCAGTTCCACCATTAACCAAACCAACTGCATGCCATTTATCGCCTACTTCTGGACTCGCAACTTTAAAACCGATTGTCATGCCATTACTAACCGTTGCTGGTTCGCCATTAATAGGTAAAGTCAGCCCTAAGACACCTTCAGAAGTGAAATAAAAACAACGCCCCTTTTCATCGATTACGCCTTCTGGGTAACCTAACACTGCCATGGTGGCATCATAGAATTTCTTTGATTGCTCAATGTTATTTGTACCTAGTACTACATGACTAAACATTATATATCCTCTGTTAGTATTCAAATATGCGCTTCATACTTTAATCTCTTAATCCTGAATTGTTTAGTAAAATTTAAATAATCAATATATATAAAATCGTAATGAATTAATTGTATCGTCATGTGCACCACGTTTCAGAGTCTCGTGTTAATATAAACCAAAGTCGTTTTATTCTTTTGACCTTTTTTAAAAACCAGCCATGTTTAGCACTTTAAAAGCTGTTTAGTAGATTGATTAGTTAATTGTTTGATTAGTGAATACCGTACTAACTTGAATTAATCATGCTGAAAGATGACCTCGATACTTTTATTCCGCTAACAGTTCAAGCGTTCACAAGAAGAGAACGCACTCATTAAAAAATTCAAAAGCTCAAGGATAGAGATATGATTATTATGGTGGGTATTAACAACTATCAACAGAAAGGAAGTGGATATTTATTTAAGGTGATTAAATGAATATGAGCCTTCTAAAGAATAACTTTCCGACTATCGCAATATTAACCAATATGATGGCAACCCCTTTTTCTGAAGGTATTATTTTTGGTGCTAAAGATTACGCTCAGCAACAACAATATAATACTCTCTGTTTTAGTGGGGCAGAATTTGCTAAGCCAGCTAAAACTAATATGTCTCGAGACCGAATATTTGAGCTAATTGATAAAGATGCCATTGATGGTTTAATTATTCCCATGGGCGCACTGAGTCGCTTTATTTCATTGGAACAACAACTGCTATTTTTAGAACAGTTCTCTCATATCCCCGTGATCACGGTGACGAGTTCTATCCCAGGTTATCTCGATGTTGGTTATAGTCCTCAGCAAGGTATTGAAGATTTAGTCACACATTTGATCAATCAACATCATGTTCAACGTTTTGCCTTTGCAGGTCCAACAGGCGATCATCTTTCTAGCCAACGTAAGAAACAGCTTTTTGAAGCGACATTAGAACAGTATGGAATACATTTTGACCCTGGCATGTATATCACCAGTGATATGTCCACTAATGCCTCAATACCAAGGCTTGATGAACTACTAGAAAAACCCAAGCAAGAATGGCCTCAGGCAATTGTAGTCAGTACCGATAGCCAAGCTATTTCAATCATCTCATCGTTAAAAAAGAAAGGTATAAAAGTACCAGAAGATATTATTGTGACCGGTAGTATGGGCAATATGAACAGCCTTTTTGCCGATCCACCACTAACCAGTATTATTGAACCCACCTATGATCTGGGATGGTATGCAGCTAAAAAACTAATTGATATTATTGATGGGAAGGTCATCACCGACAATACAGTACTGCCAACATCATTAGTCGTAAGACAATCTTGTGGGTGTCATCAAGCTGATATGGGGTTATCTCAATCATCTAACTTAGTTAATGCAGAGCATTCTGAAAAAATGCTAACAATAGAAAATATTCAAATGGAGTTAGCGCAAGTCATTAACCACCTCCCATCAGATCAACGAGAATATGCTCCCCCTGATATTGCTTCCACATTATCAACAATGCTACTAACGGACTTACAAGATAAAGAGAGTTATCAGTTAATTGGGTACTTTAGTGACCTATTAGAATCAACGTTAAAAACAGACCAAATATTCTTATGGGGTCAACTTACGCAAGTTATCCACCATCGATTAATACAGTCAATTGAACGTGTTGAAAACAAAAGTAAATCTATCAATATTGCGAGTGATCTATTTAAAATAGTACAGCAATGCCATGTAAAAGCAGGCCACTATCGTAGCTTTGAAACAGAACAACAGCTTGGTACGATGAGGGAAATCGGCATTCAATTAAATTCAGAACTCAATTTTGATGAAATAGCACTGCAATTACAGCAGGACTTACATTTTAATGATTGTTATATCAGTATTTTTGAAGACTTAGGTGAAGATAAAACACAAATGAATTGTGTATTTGCAATGCATGATAAGCAACGCTTGGCGATATCTAAAATCCCCTATCCCGCTTCAGAATTAATTCCACCCAATATTAAAAACGATAACCCATTATTTGCTTTAGTTATTATGCCGTTATCTTTTAAAAAAGATTTTATTGGTACTTGTATATTAGACCTTGCTGTACGTAAAGGTGTTATATATGAAGGGTTACTCACTCTGTTCTCCTCTGCTTTAAAAAATCAGATTCACGTCAATCACTTAAGTGAAGCTGAGAAGAAGTTTAGTGACATTGCTCATAGTGCCTCAGACTGGTTGTGGGAAATTGATACAGAAGCACATTTTAAATACAGCTCAGATGGCGTCGAACAAGTATTAGGCTATTCCCGTGAAGAGATTATTGGTCAGCCGATGACACATTTTATTGCTAAATACGCTACAGACGAACTACAAAAACTAATAAAATCGATGCAAAATCAAGATGAGCTAGCAGGTCTTGAAACACGTTACCAACACAAAGATGGCAGTGAAAAAGTACTGCTTGCCACGGGTAACCCTATTATTAAATATGGGAAAACCATTGGCTACCGTGGCGCTTATAAAGATATTTCAGAGCTTAAGGCACAACAAGCGCATATTAGAATGCTTGCATACCAAGACCCTCTTACCAACTTACCTAATCGAGTATTATTCAATGAACATTTGAACAGAATGATCTCAACATCAACACAGCAGAAACTTGAATTTGCTTTACTATTTATCGATCTTGATGGGTTTAAATTAGTGAATGATTCATTAGGGCATGATGGTGGTGATTTATTATTAATAGAAGTGAGTAAGCGATTAAAAAAATGTTTACGAAGTGAAGATATATTAGCCCGTTTTGCTGGCGATGAGTTTATTCTGATATTACCGAATATCGAGCATGACCAATTTGCAGCGGACATTGCTAGAGAAATCGTAAAAACATTATCCGTCCCAGTGACCATTAAAGAACAAGTTGCTTTTATTAGCGCCAGTATTGGTATTGCAGTATTCCCAGAGCATGGAGAACAATCAGAAATCTTATTACAAAGAGCTGATAAGGCGATGTACCTGTCAAAACACAGTGGTAAAAACCAGTTTTCTTTTTATCAACAAGGGTTAGAAGATTCACTTAATCGAACCGCAAAGATTCGTCATACCTTGCATACAGCACTGCGTGAAAATGATTTTTTTCTTGTATACCAACCACAAGTTAAAAGTACTACTGGTGAAATATGTGGTGTCGAAGCATTGCTCCGTTTACCCGCAGAAAAGTATCATGGCCTTAATCCACAAGAATTTATCCCTTTAGCAGAAGAGGCTGGTTTAATTGAAGAAATTGGACTCCGTGTTTTTAAAAATGCCTGTATACAACAACAAAAATGGATCCGTTCAGGCATTCATTTAAAATGCTCTATTAATGTTTCAGCAAAACAGTTTCAAAATAAAAACTTAGCAACTGAATTCATTAATATACTTGAAGAAAGACAAATAGATCCAAGCACCATTACATTAGAAATCACAGAAAATGCGGTTTTTGATAATCATCAAAAAGCACAAACGACTTTACAACAATTATCTGATTATGGTTTTACAATTGCCATTGATGATTTTGGAACAGGCTATGCGTCTTTAAGTTGCCTGCATAAAATACCCGTAGATATTATAAAAATTGACCGTTCATTTATTCATGATTGTGCTAATAACGAAGAAAACGCGAGCATTGTTCCTGCAATTCTTATGATGTCCAAAGGGCTTAAATTAAAAGTAATTGCAGAAGGTGTAGAAACACAAGAACAATGGGATTTTTTGAAGAACTTAGATTGTGAAGAGTTACAAGGTTATCTATTTTCTAAACCCGTTAAAGCGCAAGACATCCCTATTTTATTAGAAAATTGGAGCAAAAATAATAAGCATTAATTGTTAGTCTAGTTAGCCTTTCTAAATTAATTTTAAGGCGAGTAGATTTTCGCTTATGGAGTATGACAACACCTAATCGTTGTTTAACACTTCGTCCTAATGACAAATAACAATTGAACAGGAATGTGAATTTTCGTAACGAATATTTATGAAAACATAAAAACGCGCAACCCAATAAAATAATTAATTTACGATAAAATCGTAAGCTAAAATCAACCTCAGTAAGCGATTATTTTTAGTTTAACTATTTAAATACAATAGTAGACGAGGTCGTTGGATTAAGTTGAAACTTATTGTGAAGCGCTTGTTTTTTATTAGTCGCAGTAATGTCGTAGTGTTGCAGCTTTTGAATTCCACTAAACAATTTGACGTTAAAACTGACTTTAGTAGTGAGTGTTGGTAATGAGTAACGTCCCATAATCGTCAAGTGCTCGACCTCAGAAGTATTTTGATGAGATGTAGATGGATTAAGTAACAAACCATCAATATTAAACTTGTTATTAACGTCTGATAAGTAAACGTTATGCATCACATTCGCACTTATCTCTGTTCTATGTGCATTAAATTCATGCAAAGAAACATGTCCATCTTTGTTATCATCAACGCCCTTAAAGGCAGAAATAGGTAATGACAAAACAATATAAACATTATCATCAACAAAGTTTAGCGTACCATTTTCAGCCACCATCAAATGAGCAGAGCCCATAACCGGAGTAATTAACAGGCCAATACTGGCTGTAGTTATTAGTATATTTTTAAAAAACTTCATTTTATCTCACATTTTTTCAGACGATGTTTAAAACTACTTTTAAGACGATGCTTATCCAATATATCTTTCATACTTTTTTAAGGCTTATTAGCAAAGTTAAAGCTGGCCTTTTACACAACGTTGAAAGTATGGGTAACTATCTGTTGCATAATAATGATAAATCCCAGCAGGAAACTCCGGAGTAACACCTACACGACCATTACACTCATCAAGATCACCGAAACCTTCAACATATTCCCAATCCTGCAAAAATGAACCAAGTGCATAGATATCAGTCGATGGACGACTATCACTAATGTCACTGACTAATTGATAACTACCAGTAATAAGTTTAATGTCTGACGTTGCATCACCTGCATCGGAATAACCGTACCGAGCGTAAATAGGAAAGCCGTCAGCAGCCCAACCAATTAATGTAATGATCGAGCTATCGCCACCTTGAAGCGCAATAAACCCTTCTGGCATACCATGATAATGATAAGCTCCATCAGGCTGAACGTGTGCATTATTACTGTCAGTACCAAAATCAAATGCATCTTGACCTAATGCTTCAATACTCCAATTACCACTGTTATCAATTAAGCTACAACTGTCTCCTGAGTCATCACAACTCCCTGCTGTGCCTGCATCAATTTTAATACCATTTAACGCCACACCTATATTGCCACGCGGCCCACCTAAAGTAGTCGAACTTGTTGTTTCAACAGGTGTTAAGGTAAAGCTTTCACTGACTGATTGTTCATAGATAGTATTTGGATTATCTTCGTTAGGAAACTCTCCGACATCATGGTCAGGAATACCATTAGCCACTAAATCACGAGTATTACTACTGCAACTCCAGTTAGAAGTACTTGTTGCCTGTACTGACTCTGAATCGTTATATTCGCTGTATGAGTAGTCACATAACACTCCATCGGTTGACTCTGTAGTAGACTCTACGGTTGTTGTTTCTGTTGTTGTCTCAACACCTGAACCACATGCGACTAATGAAAAAGTAATAGCAACAACGGACAATTTTTTTAATATTTTTACTGCATTAACACCATAATTTTGCATTGTATCTAGCTCAAATTAATTAAATTTAAGCAACAATAACGATTAATTGTGCAAACACCGTGCAAAATACAATAATCGACTTAAGTAAGTTGAAATACTTGAGGTAACAAGCTAAAAATGGATTATTTAAATAAGGAAATGGTAGTCAATATTGAGAATAAAAAGTAGCTAAAGCAACGTATTACATCGATTTCCTTAAATATATTATCTAAAATTTCGCTGGAAAAACAGTTCAATTCAAGGCGTAAATTGAGCCTTTCGAAGATTAACTTCGTTAATCGTTTATCGAAGAATTAACCAAAAGAGGTTAATGCTTTAATGGCTGTTACCTTTACGAAATTTACAACGAGGAAGTGGGTTGTTTTAACAAGTAAACTAGATAAGCGTTTATTGTGATTGGTATTTGGCTCTTTATTATTCAAAGAGCCTAAATGTAGGCAATCTAACAATTAAGCAGTCACTATTAAGCAGTTTCAACCGCCCTTTCCATTGGCTTTCGTTGCACCATCGTACTAGCTGCAATCAATGTAACGGCACCCACCAATTGAATTTGTGTCATTTCAACACTTAAAAATAACCAGTTAATAAAAATAGCGGCGACCGGAAAAAACATTTCAGCGAGTGTTGCCCAGTGAGCAGGAATACGCTTTAAGCCTTGGTAGTAAAAATACATACCTAATACACCAGAGAGCAAAGCGAGTATCGCTATTTTTTGTAAAACACTTATCTCTACCGTTGTGATTAGGGTTGGTGTCATAAAGGCAAAAGGTAACATCCCTAATAAACCAAAACTAAAACGGCCAGCCATTAAGTCCACGCTATCTAAACCTTTAGTGCTGAGTTTTTTACCGAATACTGTGGCACATCCCCAACTAACTACGGCAAATAAAGCAAGGCCATAACCTAATAATGCATTGTTATTATGTTCTATATTGCCTTCTTGAAAACTAGCGGAGAGGATTTGTAAATCTGGCCAAATAAGTAATAAGCTTCCCAATAAAGCAAGACCTAACCAGAAAAAGAAGCGAGGATTGATTTGTTCCTTTAATAAAACACACGCTAAGGTCACAGCAACTAAAGGCTGTAGCTTTTGCAATAAAATAACCACGGTTGGGTTAGCGAGATAGAAAGCTTCGGTAAAAGCCAATGTTCCAAGAGCCGATCCAAAAACACCAATCACAATAAATGGTAGTAAGGTTCCACGACTTAAAAAGCTTGGTTTACGACGCTTAAATACAAAAATACCAATCAATACAACAAATACAATTATGTGTTCAAATAACACTATTTGTTGCGCACTGGAGCCACCAAAAAGTAAGGGGTAGCGAATTAATGTATCTGCGGCCCAAAGTAGGCACGCGAAAAAAATAAAGATAATACCTGTCATTACATTTCCTAAAACAAAAAAGGAGAGAAGGACAGAGCTTGGAAAGAACATGATTCAATAGGATCAAACAAATCTAATCACTCAAGAATCCAACAAATAGACTTAAATTTTACAGTACAAAAATCGCCGTAAACTTATAGCGTGATGACGGATAACTTTAGGTACTTAAACCATGCTAATAAGCACAGGGAAATACCCTGTGACTAAAGTAACAAAGACAAATGACAGAAATAATCATGCGCATAAGTCATCGCCTAGCCTGATCTGTTTTCACTCTATAATAAATCTATCTGTTATCGATCTTCTTCCATCCGGACTATAACCGTCGGCTTTGGCGTCTCACCAAATCTGCTGACCCTAGCTTTATCAAAAGTTACCTTGATAAAGCTAGGCGCTCGTGGGCTCTTTTACTAGAAAATTATATTCTGTAAAAATACCACCGGTGGGGAATTACACCCCGCCCTGAAGTCGAGTTAGCTAAAGGACCTTTACTCATTGTTATGAACAATAAATAAAGTCGTTTAACTGATTGTTATATTAATAAGGTTTTTTTAAAAAACAAGCTAAATGATGGAGTTCACACTTTATTCTTTATAGGCAATGTTTATTAGACAGGCTTATTCGCTATTTTCTTAGATCTTTATTATTTCTGCATCGATAACCTATAGCGGGTTAAAGCAATGCTTCAAAGCTAAAAAAACAAAAAAAGCTTAGTCATAAAAAAGCCTAGCTCAGTTAGCTAGGCTTAAACATATACTTAAAAAGTACATTTAAAAAATGCTTAGATTAAAAAAGTAAAAACACCATTTCATCGGCTATTTTTAAAGATAACCTCAACATTTACATTAAAGAGTTTTTCTTCATTAACGTTTCATCAACACCTTTTAGCTTCATTTCATCCATAATGAAGTTCACCGTATTTAATAAACGTTGCTCACCTGTGGGCATTAAGTAACCAAACTGGCTTTTAGTAAACGGATTTTCTTCTCTCACCGCTTGTAGCGTTTTATCTATTGTTTGGTAATACAGTGCTTCTGGCGTTTCAGTTACCATCACATCAACTGTCCCTGCTGAAACAGCTTTAGGTACATCCAAGTTATTTTCATACTTTATTACAGTCGCTTTAGTTAAAAACTGCTCTGCAAATTTCTCATTAGTCCCACCGATATTCACACCAACTTTAACACTAGGTACATTCACTTCTTGTAACGTATCGTATTGCGCCTCTTTACCATTAGCCACTAAAAATACTTTACCGAATGTCATGTAACCTTGAGATTGTTCTGCGGCTAATTGACGGGACATACGACGTGTAATCCCTCCCATTGCGATATCATATTTACCATCTTTTAGGTCTGAAACTAAGTGCTTCCACGTGGTATTTACAAAGCGAACTTCCACACCTAGTTGCTCTGCAAAATGTTTTGCAACGTCAACATCATAACCAGAGTAGTCACTACCATCAAAATAGGTAAAAGGTTTGTAGTCGCCCGTAGTGCCGACAGTTAAGACACCTTTTTCTTGAATATCGTCAAGTAGATCTGCTTGAGCATTAAAGCTAAAAGAGGCAATGGTAATCAAAGCGATATGAGATAGTTTCATAAATGTCCTTATTTTAGGTGATAGTTGTTAGTTACATTGGTATTAATATTGAGATTCGCATTAATATTGAAATTGCTCTTGGTGAATTACTATTTAAATCGAAACGAGATAACTCATCAAGAATAATGCATCAGAATCATGAACTTAGCTATCCAATATTTAACTTTAACCGTTTAAAAAAGATAAAAGAACGTTAGCTTATTCACTAACGTTCCATGTCAATCTTATAAAAGAGATTAAGACTGTAATAAAAACTGTGTAGCGCTTATTTAGCAGCTGCACCCGTTAACGCACTTAATACGTTAGACACTTTTTTTATTACCGGATCACAACCTTCAATACTGTGTCTTTGTTTTAGGTATTCAGGGTCGTTATATGAAAGCCATACTTTGTTATCTGCATCTTTCCATACGAGCACTTTTTGAGGTAGGTCAATGGCCATTGTTTGTGCGCATTGCATCAGTGGTGTTCCCACTTTAGGACTACCAAAAAGAATAACTTCAGTTTCTCTTAAGGTTAAATCCACACCGGCGGCATTCTCTTGATGATCAATACGTGCAAATAAAGTTAACCCTTTGCTTTCTACAATTGAGGCAAATTTATCAGCTGTTTCTTTTACTGAATGTTTACTTTCAACAGAGATTAATCCATCTGCGGCATTGGCATAACTTGAGATAAAAAGTGATAAAAATAGTAACGTAATAAATTTTTTCATGATTATTTCTCTTTATGTGAGTTTTAAATAAGTATGACGTTAAGGGTAAAGATAAATTAAAGTACCATCAAATTTATAATGCGGCTAGTTTACTTTATAGATATTGAGCAATGAAAAACATTAACAATTTTACAGCGCTCACATATTTTGATAGTAGATAGGTTATTGCATAAAGGATGATTAAGACGACTCTTTACGTTTAAATATAAATATTAAACAATCGTTGCTAATGCGTCGGATAAACGTTGTGTATTAACCTTGTCAGTAAGGCCAAAACGAAGTGCATTGTTTTCATCGGTTAACCGTACATAGACAGCTTGCTGACATAGTTGCTCATATACAACCGGTGCATTAATTAAAAACACTGTAATGAATAAAGCATTAGCTTCAACACGTGCACTAGGAAGGTATGTTTTCAATAACTGTTGCATGATGTGACTTTGTTGATCGAGACGTTTATTTTGCTCAACTTGCCATTGTTTATCTTGCAACGCTTGCTCTGCAATAAATAAAGCAGGGCCATTAATAGACCAAGGACCAATACTATTTTTAATCGTTTCACACCATGCTTGAGTACTACAGGCAAAGCCAATACGTACGCCCGCTAACCCAAAGAACTTACCAAATGAACGTAATACGATCACATCGTTATGCGCGAGTTGATGATTAATAATATGGGGAATAAAGCTAAATGCTGGAGCGAATATATCTGCAAAGGCTTCATCAATAATTAATAACGCTTGTTGTTGTTCGCAGTGCTTTTTTAAGCTTAGAAGTTGTGAAACGGTAAAGGTATCTGTGAGCGGATTATTCGGGTTAATCACCACAACAATACTATTTTTCTCGATATTGCCCGGTAAGCATTGTTGATAAAAGTGTAATTGATAACCGGCTTTAGACCAAGCTTGTTGATGTTCTTTATAACCGACCTTAGGTAGATAAGCGTGTTTGATTTCAGCATTTTCCACTCGATTATTTTTTACATCGTACTTTTCACTTTCCCTTTGATTTAGCTTTTCATTTAACTTTTCAGTCCATAGTTCAGGGAGCTTTTCTATTAACTGCTGGCTTCCCGCGACAGGCCAACAAAAATCAGCATGGTAATAATGTTTAGCCGCTTCAATGAGAGATGACGATATAGTCGGAAGATCTTGCCAAGCTTTAGCTGGAATGACTGGAATACCATAGCTGAATGGCGCAATACCCGTTGATAGATCTAACCATTCATTTTCTGGAATTTGGTATTGTGTTGCAACACGACTGAGTTGACCTCCATGTAAAATGGCCATGATTTACTACCTTTTTAATTGATAAAATGAATACGTAAATGGCAGGTTTTTGAATAGTTATTTACTATAAAAATCAGAAAAATGACCAGACAAAAATAATTAACATCCACAAGATAACAGCTTGTTTCACTAGCCGTAAACTCGCTTTAATATGTTTACTTTGCACAACCTCTCCCTCACCTAATTGTGGAGAGACAACCGTCTTGCCAAAGTAAACGGCACTACCACCTAAACACGCTTTAAGAACCGTTGCACCAGATGCCATTACCCATCCACCGTTGTGGCTTTTATATTCAAGGCTTTGTTGGTATGCATTAGTTAACGCCTGTTTAGCCGTGCTATTAAATAAACCAATCACGACAAATAATAATGTGGTGATTTTAGCACTGACAAATCCTAATAGATCATCCATTCGCGCACTGCATTTTCCAAAATAGTTAAACTGATCAGTTCGATAACCCCACATTGCATCTAAGGTGTTACTCAAGCGATGTATTATCACTAGCGGCGCTCCGCCAATAACAAAATAGATAAGCGTTGCAGTGACACCATCATGGCCATTTTCAAGCATAGATTCGGTGGTTGCTCGACTGATTGCTTGAGCATCTAATTGGCTAGTATCACGGCTCACGATATAAGAGCAATAATGTTGTGCTTGTGCTAAGTCATTATTGATTAATGGTTTATAAATTTGCATGCCGTGCAGATTCAAACTATTTAATGCCACTGCCCAGTAAACAATATAAATATTAACTAACACAATCAGATAAATAGGTAAAATCCAAAGCAAGAGAACATACAGTAATGGCAATGGTAAAACTAATAAACACCAAGCGATAAGGCCACCGATAAATTGTTGTTTATAGTTACCTTTATTGAATTTTTTTTCTAATTTGTTGGCAAAGTTACCAAATATAATTAAAGGATGAAAACGGGTAGGCTCGCCAATGAAATGATCCACCACCAGCGCAGCTATCAAGGTAAACAGCAATATCATAATTTTGAGAACGTTCCTGTTTCTTGATCATAAGTCATGGCAATTAATTGCGCATTTTTATAATCATAACCAGTACTTAATACTTTTTTTGGTGATGTTTTAGATGATGATGCTTCAGATAATGATACTTCCAATAATAAGGGTTCATTAAATTTCGCCATAAAAGATCGCAAAATATCGCCGTGACTGACAATTAAAAAAGTTTCATTATTCGCCGTTTGTAACTGGTTAATTAATGCTTTTGTAAAACGTGCTAATAACTCTTTTGCACTTTCACCGTGTTCAGGTTTACAGTCAGTAATGTGTGAGGTGATTTCATTATAATTAACATCTCCATTCACTTCGCTCACTAACTTACCTTGCCAAATACCAAAATGACGCTCTTCAAAACCAGGAACAGACTTAACGGTTATATTTAACTGTTCTGCACAAATGTTAGCCGTTTGAACGGCACGTCCTAATGAAGAAGTTAACACCTGGGTGATATTTAACGCACGACACTGAACAGCTAACTGTGAAGCTTGTTGTTCACCTTCTAACGTGAGAAAACTATCAAGCTGCCCTTGAATACGACGCTCAACGTTCCATTCAGTCTGTCCATGACGAGCAAGATAAAAAGTAGTTTTGTTATTCAAATGTCAGCTCTTATGTTTATCAGAAGGTGTAATTGGACAGCGTTAATCAAATTTGATTCCCATTAATAGCAATCAAAAATAAATTTTAAAACTACACGTCTGTTTAAAATAAGACATGTTTTAAAAATCAGACGTTTTTTAAAATATAAAGTAACTAATGCTAACCTGCCATTAGTTACTTTATAGTATAAAAATGAGACGCGACTATATCAATAACAACTATTTTTTGTGTGCTAATGCTTCACCTTGAACGCCATTATCAATGCGCTCTTTTTCTTCATCCAATAACCATTGTGGGAATTGTCCCATGAAACAACAACAGACGCCTTCACCAATCATGGTTCTAGGCCCTAATGGATGTGCAATATGTTTATACACACCGTGACTATGAGGCTCTACATGCGTATGAGCGTGGTCATGGCTATGAGAATGATCATGTGAATGTTCACTATGTGAGTGTTCGGTGTGTGAGTGTTCAGTGTCATGTGAGTGACCGTGTGAATGCTCATCATGAGAATGTGCATGATCGAGGCTGTGAGAATGATCATGATCGTGCGAATGAGCCTGCTCTTTTGCTGGATCTTGATATTCTGCATGATGATGATGTACATCAACTTCACCAGCAGCTAAACGACGTTTAAAAATCGCCATCAAATCTTCTTCACTTGCTTGTGTATTATCCATGATGTCACGAACACGTACTTCAAATGCATCGATGACTTTTTCATGGTCACGTAAGTAAGGGGTATTAATAAACTCAATACTTGGATTTTCTTTTGCTACTTTATCAACGTAACCAGAAATACGTTTGATTAAACGGCCTGTAAATAGGAAATAAGGCGCAACCACAATACGTTTGTAATCAAGTTTAATCAGCTTTTCAAGGCCAACACCAACAGAAGGATAAGTCACACCAGAATAAACTGTATCAGCCCAACCAAAGCCCATATTTTCACTAACAATACGGGTTAATTTAGCCGCTTCTGCATTGGCTTGAGTATCAGAAGTACCACGGCCAACAACCACTAACATCGTATCGTATAATTCAGCAGGTGGGTTATCAGCATCTAACCCTAATGATTCATAAATACGTGCTTGAAACGCCTTGATCATTGGATCTTGTAAACCCAACTCTTTACCGTAACTTACTGCTAAACCTTCATTTTGTTCTTCAAAAGTAGTTAATACAGACGGAATATCATTTTTAGCATGTGTTGCAGCAAATAACATACCCGGTACCGCATAAATATGCTCAACACCTTGGTTGATCAAACTGTTTAAACCCATGTGAATGTTGGGCGCAGAATACTCTAAGAATCCGTATTCAACAGGCAGATCAGGAAAACGTTTTTTTAACCCTTCAGCAACCAATGAGAATTCCATTTCAGCGTCTTTATCACGGCTACCGTGACCACAAACCATAATGCCTTTCTTAACTACTTTATTATTCATTTTTAATCTCTTTATATCTTTTAATTGTTTTTTATTTACACTTCATTTGGCGCTATTAACTTGCTGTAAACGGAATTGATTCGGCTTGAACGCATTTATTTCGCCATGGTATCAATGACAGCTAAAACAGCAATCGACAATTGTTTATTTTTTCTAAATTCGCATCACTAGATTTGCGTACCTAATCATTTAATAACGACAACTACTTACTTTCTGGCCAGCTATTCTCAAACAAAAAAGTATCAACGTCAGCGGCCTGAGCCCAATTTTGTTCAATCAACATTGGTTTTTCATAAAACTTTTCAACGTGCCCGATACATAAAATAGCAATCGGTCGACTGTCTTCTGGCATATTTAATAAATTGGCCAATTGAATGGGATCAAATAAAGAAACCCAACCAAGGCCAATGCCTTCAGCGCGTGCCGCTAACCACATATTTTGAATCGCACAGGCCACTGACGCTAAATCCATATCGGGCATAGTACGACGACCAAACAGATGTTTCTCACGCCCTTCAGGCAAGGCAACAACAATCAATTCAGCACACTCTGAAATACCTTCTACTTTTAATTTTAAAAAGTCATTTTTACGTTGATTCAAAAGTTCTGCTGTTATGTTACGTTCAATTTCCACTAACGCTTTTATCGACGATTTTAATGCATTATCTGTAATACGAATAAATCGCCATGGCTGCATTAAACCAACGCTAGGCGCCTGATTAGCAACCGTTAGCAAACGTGTTAACAATCCTTTTTCGAGCGGTTCATTACTAAAGTGGCGCATATCTCGACGTTCTTTAATAACGCGATAAACCGCTTCTTTCTCAACTTGACTATAGCTATGCTGACTTTTCATTATTGACTACTTTGTTTTTAATTAAGTGCTTTTTTGTTTTGCTTTATATCTAACTGACTTTACTTAGCTTCTTGCATCTCATCACACTGTAACAGCAGATCTTGTAGCTTTTGTTGATATTCATCAGGTGCTTGCCATAAACCACGTTGTGCCGCTTCCATTAAACGTTCAGCCATTTCTTCCATAATTTGTGGATTATTATCTTTTAAAAATTGCTGATTAATATCATCAAACAGTAACGTATCAGTCACTTGCTCATATTGATAATCGGCAATCAAATCAGTGGTCGCATCATAAGCAAAAAGGTAATCAACCGTTGCGCCCATTTCAAAGGCACCTTTGTAACCATGTTCGCGCATTCCTTCAATCCATTTAGGATTTAAAACACGCGAACGTATCACGCGATTCAATTCTTCTTTTAAGGTACGAATCACCGGCTTACTTGGATTACTATGGTCACTATGATAAATGGTTGGTGCTTTACCTGAATACACTTGTGCCGCGTTACTCATGCCACCTTGAAATTGGTAATAGTCATCGGAATCTAATAAATCATGTTCACGATTATCTTGATTTTGTACTACGACTTCGATATTACTCAGCTGATGCAAAAAGGCGTCTTTTGCTTGCACACCATCTTTATCACTATTGCCGTAGGCATAACCGCCCCAATTTAAGTAAGCTTCAGCTAAATCGCTTTTATCTTCCCAACAACGTTCATCGATTAAACCTTGTAATCCTGCGCCATAAGCACCCGGTTTAGAACCAAATACACGATAACTGGCTTCGCGTTTAGCCTCACCAATTGCCATACCATCGGCAATTAACTGTGCTTCACGTTGTTTAATATTTTGTTGGATTAAATTACCACTGCCCGGTTCATTGAGTTCGCTAATGGCAACCACAGCCGCATCAAACAATGCCATTACGTTAGCAAAAGCATCACGGAAAAAGCCGGAGACTCTTAAAGTCACATCAACTCTTGGACGATTCAATAATTGGAATGGAATAATTTCAAAATCCACCACTCGATTACTGCCTTGCGCCCAAATAGGTTTAACGCCCATCAATGCAAATGCTTGAGCAATATCATCACCGCCAGTGCGCATAGTTGCCGTTCCCCAAACCGATAAACCGAGTTGCTTAGGGTAATCGCCATGTTCTTGTAAATGTCGATGGATTAACGCTTGCGCAGATTGTTGACCCAATACCCAAGCTGCTTTCGAGGGAATTGCGCGATTATCAACAGAATAGAAATTGCGTCCTGTTGGTAGTGTATCTAATCGACCTCGCGTTGGTGCGCCACTTGGCCCTGCTTCAATAAATTTTCCATCTAACCCGTCAATGATTGCACTTAATTCGTTTTTAACACTTTGATTTAACGCGGCCTGAATCGTTGATTTTGCATAGGTTAATAACGCTTGTGTTGCTGGGTAATGATTAAGTTCAATAAGGTCATTATTGTTAAGCAAAAAGTGCTCAACCCATTCTAACGCCAACAACTCTAAACGCTCACGCGTATCCGCATGCGTTCGCCATAGCGTTTCACTTACTTTCATTAATAGATCTGGTTTTTCACCATTCCATTGTTCGCGAGTAGCTTCTAAAGGGTCAAAAGGTTGCTCATTCACCATCAGTGAAAAATCACTCACTAATGCGTGTAAAACACCTTGATTTATAACGCCTTCTCCACGGGGTAAACGTAATAAAGCAATCAGCGTATTCGCCACTTTATGTGGTTCCGGCAGTTGCCCAAGAATATGCAAACCATGACGAATTTGCGCTTCTTTAATATCACAAAGGTACGTATCTAATTCTTCCAAAACTTGGTTATCGTCTTCACGCGCCGCTTCATTTAATTCATCGAGAATATTAGTGCTTTGTACTTTTTCTAAAATTTGTTCACGTAACCACACTTCACGGCGCACATCTAAACCCTGTGCTTGGTAATATTCATCGACTAACCCTTCAAGCTCAGCCAACTCGCCATAAGTTTCAGCACGTGTCATTGGCGGCATTAAATGGTCAATTATCACCGCTTGCGTACGTCGTTTGGCTTGCGCCCCTTCGCCGGGGTCGTTAACAATAAAAGGATAAAAATGCGGCATTGGACCTAATACAGCATCAGGCCAACATTCGTTAGAAAGCGCCAGTCCTTTGCCCGGCAACCATTCTAAATTACCGTGTTTACCTACATGGATAACCGCGTTGACTTGATAAGTAAAACGTAGCCAAAAGTAGAATGCTAAATAATTATGTGGCGGCACTAAATCGGGATCATGATAGTTAGCAAGCAAATCGATATTAAAGCCACGTGCAGGCTGAATGCCGACAAAGGTTTCACCTAAGCGGATCCCTGAGATCATCAAACGTCCATCACGACATTTAATATCATCTTCGGGTTTACCCCAACGTTCTGTAATGGCTTGCTGACTCACTAACGGTAAATCTGCAAAGGCTTTTTTGTAATCACTTAACGACAAACTCTGCCAACAGGCTAAATGATGTAACGTATTGGGATTGTTGGTTACTGATTCTAATAAGGTTTCAATCAGTTTGTTACCATTTTCAGGCACGCTATCAATAGGATAATCCGCGTCCTTTAAAGCATTTAAAATATTCACTGTGGAATTGGGCGTGTCTAATCCCACGCCGTTGCCTATACGCCCATCTTTGGTTGGATAGTTAGCTAGGATCAACGCAATACGTTTGTTGTTATTATCGGTAATTGAAAGCTGAATATATTTTTTAGCCAACTCAATCACAAATAAAGCGCGCTCGCTGTGTAATTGATATTGCACTAATGAAATTTGTGTTTTTTCGTCAAAAAAAGCTTCGGTTTTAAAGCTAATGGCACGTGTTAATACTTTGCCATCCATTTCAGGCAAGACCACCTGCATAGCAATATCACGGCTTCGTAAACCTTGTTTGTAATCCGTCCAATCCTCTAACGTACTACTTGAAAGTACCAGCTGTAAAATAGGAATATCAACGGCAAATAGGCGCTTAAAGCTATTCGGTTGAGAGCTTAATCCGGGACTGCTCACGGTATTCGCAGCAAAGCCAGTGCTGTTTAAAATCAAACGACAATAATGCTCACTTAAAAGTTGATTCACCACACTCATGGCTTGTTCATCTTTTAACGAGCTAATCACTATTGGTAATGGGTTTAAACCATTCGCTGACATCAACTCAATAAACTGATCAAACATCTCGCAGTTAGCTGATTGTAAATGACTACGATAAAAAATCAGTGCGACGACACTTTGCTCACTTTTCCATTTACGTCTGATTTGTTGCTCATTATAAAACTGCGCAACAGGTAAAAAATGAGGGTCATTAACATCAATATTTGACGCAAAATAAAGCTGATTCAAATAAGCAAAAAGCTGTGCACTATTATCCAATCCACCAGCACGTAAGTATCGCCATACTTGATGTTGAATTTTTTCGGATACATTTGATAATTCAATTAACTCAGGGTCAACATTATCATCACCGGGCACTAAAATAAGTGTGCGATTGGATTTTGCTTTTGACCAGCGAATTAATCCTTCAACACCATATTGCCAATAAGCTTTACCACCTAATAGCGACACAACAACCACTTCCGCTTGCTCTAATACTTTATCTTCATAAAGATCAAAAGCTGCAGGTTTTAATAAGTTAGTCCAATTCACTAAACGCGTTTCAGCCAAGCTATTCGAAGACAGGTTTTTCGAATATTCAGCATTCACCTGTTTAGCTGTCACCTTTTTAAATCCGGCAGAAAGTGCCGTTAACTGACTATCAGCAGCACTAAACACGACCAAAGGCGCTGGCGATTGTGCTAAATCGACAATGCCTTCTTCTTCAATAAATCCGCCTGGTTGTGCCGCTAATAGATGCATTTTTTATTAAACCTCTGCGCTTTTTAAGATAGCAATAACCGCAGCTTCGTCTAAGCCTTTACCGATCAACACTAATTCAGTTTTTGGCGTTTCAGTGGCTTCCCATAAACGGTCGAAGTGGACTTCTAAACGTTTACCAACCGCTTGCAATACTTGGCGCATAGGTTTGTTTTCAACAGCAGCAAAACCTTTAATACGGAATAAGTTAAATTCGTTTAATAGTTTTTCAACACTTACTTTTAGTTTGTCAGCATCAATCGTCCCTAAACTGATCACCATTGAATCAAAATGATCATGTGCGTGGTCATGATGTGCACCGTGAGCATGATGGTGGTCATGATGGTTATGGACTTTATCAATGGTTTTTTCAGTGCCCGCATTAATACCGATTAACACTTCCAGTGGTACATCACCATTATTGATATAAGCGGTTTTAACTGAGCTTGGTACACGTTTTTCTATAACGGCTTTAACGCGTGCTTGCTCTTCTTCGGTTAATAAATCACTTTTACTCACTACGACTAAATCAGCAGAGTTAAGCTGATCGTCTAATAATTCTTGTAAACTTGGGTCATGATCTAAACTTTCATCTAATGCACGCTGTTCTTTTACTTTATCTTCATCGGCTGCAAATCGACCCGCTGCAATTGCAGGACCATCAACTAATGTAATAACAGCATCTACGGTACAATATTCTTTAATACCCGGCCAATTAAAGGCTTGTACTAATGGCTTCGGTAACGCTAAACCTGATGTTTCAATTAAGATATGATCGATTTGGTCACGACGTTCAACCAATTTTTTCATGACAGGTAAAAACTCTTCTTCTACCGTACAACAGATACAACCATTCGCTAATTCGTAGATGCCATCATCGCCACCGACTAATTCTGCGGCTTCATCTTCACACTCCAAAGGACAACTACGTAGCAATTCTGAATCGATATCTAATTCACCAAATTCATTCATGATCACGGCGATACGTTTGCCTTTTGCTTTCTTAAGCAAGTTTGCTAATAACGTTGTTTTACCGCTACCAAGAAAACCTGTTACAACCGTCGTTGGAATTTTATTTAATGAAACGTTCTTATTTGCTGCTGTCATTTTTGACCTCTAATTCTTCAATGGAAAGTGTGTTTTTACGGCGACGGAAAATATTAGGTTTATCTTTTTTATACAGGTACGAATCTTCAAAATTGGTCGTATCCAATACGTGACCAACCAGAATAAGCGCCGTTAATTTAAACCCTTTCGCTTCTACTTTTTCAGCGATATCAGCTAATGTACCCGTGACTTTATCTTGATCAGGCCATGAGCTGCGATAACAAACAGCCACAGGACAATCTTCACCGTAATGTGGAATAAGCTCAGCAACAATTTTACGGATCTTAGTGATACCTAAATGAATCGCTAAAGTCGCACCACTTTGTGCAAGCTGCGGCAAACGTTCGCGTTCTGGGAAAGGTGTTTTACCTTCATAACGTGTCATGATCACCGTTTGTGATACACCTGAAAGCGTTAACTCTTTACCTAAGTATGCAGCAGAGGCGGCCGTTGCACTCACACCCGGAATGACTTCATAGTCAATTCCATGTTTTTCTAAACGGCGAATTTGTTCAGCAATAGCGCCGTATAATGCAGGATCACCACATTGCAAACGCGCAACATCCTTGCCTGCTTTTGCAGCTTCAACAAAATACGCTTCCATCTCATCAAGATTGATTTTAGCCGTATCAACAATCAACTCTGCACTGTCTTCAACATCTTGCAACGTTTGACGTGGAATCAATGATCCTGCATACAAGACTACAGGACACTGCTTTAACAAACGCGCCCCTTTAATGGTCATCAATTCAGGATCACCTGGCCCTGCGCCAATAAAATAAACTTTCATGTAAAATCCTTTGTTTAGTAATTAGTTGTCAGTAGTTAGTTACTAATGACTTACAGTTTTTTCTTGTAACCACGTGGTGTATAAACCCAGTTTTTATCACCGTTGACGATATGACGAGACTCACTATTACCCACGCTCACTAACGTAAACATATCCACATCTTTTGCATCTAACTCATCTAAACGGATAATACGGATACTTTCATCTTCACGGGTCAACTGACGACCTAATAAAACCGGTGTTGATGCTGGACGATATTTCAATAACACATCACGGGCATGGTTAAGCTGCCAGTCACGTTTTTTAGACACAGGATTGTAGAAAGAGATAACAAAATCGCCTTCGCCTGCGCTGTGAATGCGTTTATTAATCGTTTCCCAGGGCGTTAACAGGTCTGACAAACTCACTGTACAGAAGTCATGACCTAACATTGCACCAATACGGCTTGCACCTGCTTGCATCGCAGAGATACCAGGTACAACATCGATTTCAACCTCTAACCATTCAGGGTGTTCTTCAAGGCCTTGAAGCTGTCTATCCAGCAATTCAAAGACTAATGTTGCCATCGCGTAAATGCCAATATCGCCACTTGAAATCAATGAGGTAGTTTTGCCACTTGCTGCTAAATCTAATGCTAATCTTGCACGTCCAATCTCTTCACCTAGTGGTAAATCGTGGTGCACTTTATTATTACAGGGTTCACCTAGAAGATCTAAATAGAGTCCATAAGCCACTAAATCGGTACTTTGTTGTACTGCTTTTAATGCTTTAGGAGCCACTAAATCAGCATCACCCGGTCCCATACCGACAACAAAAAGTTGTTTTTTATTACTCATTTTCTTCCCTATTTTCTTTTAACTTATTTCTTAATTTAAATTCTTAACTTAAGCTCTTAACTCAGATTCTTAACTTAGGCTATTAACTTGAATGATTAAGCCCATTTCATAACATTAACAGTAAATGTTATTGCATATACGATCGTGCTATTGAACACGTCGCTTGTTTATTTTTATGTTTATTTAATAGCAGTTCACTGCCGTTATTGGTCATCTGTTGTGCTTGGTATAAAGCTGCCGACTCTGCAACGCCATAAACACCAACAGTTTTAAAAATATAATCAGACTTAGTAGAGAGTCGCTCTTCCATTAACCCAAGTTGCTCAGTATTAAAGGTCAAATAGGGTTTGTTCATAGTATTGGCTAATGCAATTAATCCCAATTCATCACTTTTAATATCAATACTGGTAATCGCGCTAACATCATTAATCGTTAAACCTGCTTTAGCTAAGCACTCATCTAATAAACCTTGTAAAACAGACTCTGGACAATGTCGCTCACAACCCATACCAACCACATAAACAGGTTTTAAATAACGATTGGCAGTAGTAATCACTAATTGATTTTCTAGCAGATTTGAAACTTGTCGTGCAAGTTCATTCGCTCCACCTTCATGGCCTGATAATAACGGGATAACAAACTGCCCATTCTCATCAAGTACTAATACAGCAGGATCTTTATACTTATCTTTAATAACAGGCGCTAAAGCACGCATCACGATACCTGTAGCACAAATGAAAATTAACGTATCACCTTGTTGAAAGTAATCTTGTACTGACTCTGTAAAAGGGGCGGGTTTGAAGTAGACTTCACTACTTTTCACGGTTGAATCATCAACAGTAAAAAGATGTTGTAAACGCCTCGCTAGTTGTAATCCAACTTCCGTTAAACAGATAATTCTAATCACGCCTTCTCTTCCTGACGCGCTTCTTTACGGGTAATGACAAACAATGAAAAATACGGGCCAGCTTGATCGGCTAATTGATTCAAATCTGTAATCACTTGTTGATTATCACGGCTGATATATTCTAAATAGTTAGCATCATCAAAACGTTTTGTTTCTTTTAATAACGCTAATAAACGCGGTCTTTCGATGCCTGCTTTCATGATCACAACGGCATCATGTTCTAATAAAGCGGTTTTAATTTTTTCATCACTATGACGTCCAGTGATCACTGCGAAAGATTGCTTCAATACCGTTAATGGTATTTGCAACTCAGCGGTCGCAGCCACAAAAGCAGGAATACCAGGAATAACATGTGAAGCGTATTGGTTGTCTAAACGCTCTAATAAATAAGTAAAAGATCCAAAGAACAACGGATCACCTTCACATAAGAAAGCGACGGCTTTCCCTTGTTTTAATTGTTCTTGAATTTGCCCTATTGCTTTGTCGTAAGCTAAATTAGCCGCAATACGTTCACGAGACATCGCAAAGCGAACCCCTAAATGTAGTTGCTTTTTAATAGGACTTTTCAATGCTTCAACAGCGATATCAAGTGCTTGCGATTGTCCTGATTCATTTTCTAAATAACAAATAACATCAGCATGTTGAATCGCACGATATGCTTTTAAGGTCAGTAATTCAGGGTCACCGGGGCCAACGCCCACTCCAATAAACAGGCCACCTTGAACTGTTGAAGCAAGATCATTCATTTTCTATTCCTTTACTATTTCTGTGTGGTTCTTTTTGATAAAGCTAAATAAGCTAACAGACAAAGCAGGATTGTAAGCAAGTTGCCCACCCAAAGTTCTACTTTTATTAACGGCAACTTGTAATGTTTCTAATTGACTATCTTCAGCAACACTTCGTTTTGTATAAAAACTTAGCAATTGAGACTTGGTTTTTTCCATCACCGCAGAAACAACGATTTGACCGTCTTCAGGTAGTTTTCCCCAAAGTGTTTCTAGTAATTCAGATAATTCGCCATCACTGCCACCAATAAAGATTTTATTAGGAGTTGGTAAGCCAACCAGTGCTTCTGGCGCACGTCCAAAAGTACTTTTCAGGTTATTCACAACACCGAACTTTTGCTTATTTAATAGCAAACAATCAAATCGCTCTTGATTATGTTCAATGGCATAAATCTTGGCTTTAGGTTGCCAATAAGCCATCTCAACTGATACACCACCACAACCTGCACCGATATCCCAAATAATGTCTCTTTTGCTTGGTTGTAATAGTGACAAAATAGCTAAACGCACTTCACGTTTGCTGATCATCCCTTTACTACCTAACTCACCCGTTTCAAAATCAGCATCTTTAATGCCCGGAAATTCAGGTAAATAACCTTTGTTTGCACCACAAATAACAAAAGAAACGTGTAACGCATCAAAAGTTTGCAGCTCCCCTTCAGATTCAGCCTCTAATAATGCTTGTACTGTAAATCGAGATATTTTTTGTTCAGTGTAACCAAGACGTTCACAAACAATGATTTCAGCTTCAGTAAATCCTGTTTCTTCACAAACTGCCGCAAGATGATGCGGTAAACTGTCTTTATCAGTTAACAGTAATAAGGTTTGCTGTCCTTTCAAGGCTACTTTTAATTTAGCCAATGGGCGACCATGTAAGCTCACTACATGCACATCTTGTTGTGCAATGGATAGGCTATGACATGCCTGAGTAATACTAGAAACCGCAGGGAAAAAGCGTACAGTTGCATCGTTAAAGTGTTTGCTTATCCAAGTACCAATACCGTAGTAAAGAGGATCGCCAGAACCGAGAACAACAACTTTTTTCTCTGTTTCTATTAACGCTTTTAACTCTTTTAATTTTGGAATAATTTCAGTTCTTGGCGGCAAGCTAATTGATTGAGGTTCAACTTGTTGTTGCTCACCTTCACCTAAGGTTTCTATCTTAGGCTGAATCGCTAAGTGCTTTTCTAATGTTTTTAATTGACGCTCAGATCCAATCACCAGATCCGCCGATTGCAATGCCAATAAAGCTTGATCGCTGAGCATGGCATTTTCAGCTACGCCTAAACCAATCACTGCAATTTCACGCACTGACTTAGACGACAATTTAGCGCTGCTATCCAATTTAAAACCAAGCTTTTCTATAAATTTTTTAATAATATTCATTAATACAATTCTCCTTTGATACAACGTAATAAGGCATTACAGCTTGCACTGGATACAGCACTGCCACCTTCGCGCCCCAATAAAGTAATACATTCAATACCTAACTCTAGATGAACATCCCATAACGCTTGCTTCGATTCAGCGGCACCGACAAAACCAACGGGCATACCAATAATCAAAGCAGGTTTAGGTGCCCCTTGATCAATCATTTCTAATAAACGAAATAAGGCAGTCGGTGCATTACCAATCACCACTACACTGCCTTCTAAATAAGGTAACCAAGCTGTTAATGCAGCCATGGTTCTAGTTTCACCTGTTTGTTTGGCACGCTCAGGTACACCTTCTGCATTTAAAAAACACAAAGGATCGGTTTTAATCATTCGTTTCGTGATGCCTTGTTTAACCATCTCAACATCACAGAGAATTGCCGCCCCTTTTTTCAACGCATCAATACCTGATTGGCAAGCGCGTTCACTCAATCTAACCTGTGACGCAACCGCAGGAATACCAACGCTATGTACAACACGCATTACCACTTGTTGGGCTTCTATTGATAGATGGTCAAGGTCTGTTAAGGTTCTAATTTGGCGAAAGCTTTCATTCTCGATCAAGCTCGGATCGTGGATATAATCAAATTTCATTTTTAAACTCAGTTGATGCGCCAGAGGGCGCGAAAGCAGATTTAGATAATTTAGACGATGCTAAGCATGTTTGTAACAAGGCAATGCAGTCAGCTGCATTATCAAATTCATATTGTAATGGTGCAAGCTGTGGGCGTTTAAATTGATAAACGGGAATGCCTGCCTGTGCAGCCGCTTGTATTTTAGCGTAAGTAGCCTCACCACCACTGTTTTTACTAATAATGGCGTCTATTTTATATTCTTGAAGTAACTGTTTTTCATCTTCTAACAGGAAAGGTCCAATCGCTTTTAGCCAAGTGACATTGCTTGGTAAGATTGCTCTTGCTGGCATCGCTGTTCGCAGTAATAGATGCTTGGCTTGTTTGGCGAGCTGTTCGATAATATCTTGCGAGATTTGCCCAGCAGTCATAAATAAAGACTGATGTTGAGCTACTTTTTCAATTAATTCTGGCCACGCTAACACTTCAATCCAATGATCATTTTCGGTTTTAAGCCACTGCTTACGGTGAAAACGTATTGCGGGGATAGATAAACGCTCAGTGACTTGCGAAATGGTATGACTCATTTTCTCAGCAAAGGGATGTGTTGCGTCAACAAGGTGAGTTATTTTCTTGTCGGTTATGTATTTTTCTAAGCCACCAAATTGCGTAAAACCACCGCTAATAACAGGCCCTGGTACCGTTGCTTTACGCACGATCCCAGCAATGCTATAAACCACATCAAAACCTAACTCAAATAATTGAGTGGCCAGTTTACGACCATCTGCTGTGCCACCGATGACTAAGACTTTCATTGTTTTATTTCACTATTTAATTGTTCGTCTGATATTTTAATCTGATGTCCATTTTTATCAAAGCGATCATTGTAACTATTCGCTACAAATAAGCCTTTTCTATCAACGGCCCAGACCTCTACTTCAATGGATTCATGAACAATAGTTTTAGCAAACTTTAATGCTTCAACACACACAACACTCGCAATATCTAATCCAGCTTCTTTGGTTTTATTTAACACTTCAATAGTTGTATTAGCGTCCAGTATTTGCTGCTGTAGTGTTTGCGACGCCCCTAAGGATTTAGCAATATTAGCTAACTGCTGAAAATCGATACTCGATTGACGGCTATTTAAGTCTAAATGTCCATTGGCAAGCTTAGTTAACTTACCAAAGCCCGCACTAATACTGAGCTTTTTAATTTGGTTACCTGTTTTAGCATCGACTTTCTCACGGCGTAAATATTTCAACATCGCACCAACAAAGTCGCCCATTTCAATTAAGCTCACTTCATCCATTTGATAAAATGCTTTAATCGCATGCTCACTAGCAACACCCGTCGAAGCGGCCAAATGAGTGAAATTATTAGCGCGCGCAACATCAATGCCTTGATGAATAGAAGCAATGTAAGCAGCGCAAGAATAAGGACGGACAATACCTGTTGTGCCTAAAATAGATAAACCGCCAATAATACCCAAACGACTATTCATGGTATTCAGTGAAATCTGTTCACCATTTTCAATACCAACTGACACTTCAAAACCACCACCGTATTGATAAGCTAGCGCATAATGTTCAAGATGTTCGCTCATCATTTTTCGTGGTACAGGATTGATAGCGGGTTCGCCAATTGCTAATACCAAACCATCTCGAGTGACAGTACCAACACCTTCCGCAGCTTTAAACTTAATACCTTTTTCAGCAGTTAAACGTAATTCAACAAATAAGGTCGCACCATGAGTCGCATCAGGGTCGTCACCAGCATCTTTAATAGTGCTGGTACGAATACCATTATCGATTGGTTGGTAACTGATAATATCTAGATCGACTTTTTCACCACGTGGTAAGGTGATTTCAACACTATTGGGTTGCTTGTTTGCCAATAACGAGCGCACAGCAGCAACACAACAAGCTGTTGCACAGCTTCCTGTGGTTAAACCATTACGTAATGGTTGTTCTGTTTCGCTCGATTCAGGCCACATAAACGTCGCCTACTGTTGTGCTTGCATAGCAGATTGCTTTTGATTAGCAGCGCTTGAAGCATTGATAGGTGAAGCCGAACTTTCAGCATTTTTATTAGCGTCTGAAGTCGCGTAGTTTTGCCAATCGGTTAGCTTTTGTTGATCTACAGCTTGTAATTTCCCGGTAAACAAATCGGCAATCAAGGTTGGATTAGACGGAAAAAATAGATGTAAGTAGCTCGCCGTTAATTTCTTATCGCGATAGATAGCTTCACCAGGTGCAGGGTGACGTTGACGTTGCCCATAGCCCATTGCATCAACTTCCATGATCGCACGAGATCGATGATGTGCATGCCCGTGTATTTCACCTTCTGGTAACATGGCTTTTTGCATGCCCTGACAACCACGCTTACCTGACATACTGCCTTGACCATTTAACACACCACACATTTTATGATGTTTGTTATCGAGATCCACCAGCTCATTCAAACAATAAAGAAACCCTCCACACTCAGCGAGCACCGGCTTACCTGCATCATAAAAATCAGAAATTTGTGTTTGTAATTGTGTATTCGCGGCAAGTTGTTGTGCATATAACTCAGGGTATCCGCCGGGCAACCATAAAGCATCAGCATGGGGTAATTGCGTCTCCTTTAACGGAGAGAAATAATGCAGCGTGGCGCCCATCTCTTCTAATAATCGCGTATTAGCTTGGTAGATAAAACTAAAAGCAAGGTCACGTGCAATAGCAATCTTTTTACCTTCAAGTAATTTGCCTACTTTTTCAGTTTTTCCGGCATAAAAATCAACGCTTGGCGGTAATGTAAGTAATAGGTTTTCAGTACTGTCGTTGCCATCCGCACGTTTAACACCATCAGTTAACCATTCACAACCCAATGTGAATTTTTCTTCTAATTCATCAAAGACTTCACTGGCTTGCACTAAACCCAAATGACGCTCAGGCAAGGCAATATCGGCATCTTTTTTAAGACACGCTAATAACGGTAATTGTTCAGCAAGCGCATCTCGTATTAGTTGAGCATGACGTTCACTGCTGCAGTTATTAGCGATTAAACCATAGCAACTATAATCATCACGAAAATTAGCAAGGCCAATAGCAACAGCGGCTGCAGTTTGGGCCATACCTTTTACGTCCATCACTATCGCAACAGGAATATTAAAACGAGCAGCTAGGTCGGCACTTGAAGGTTCACCATCAAACAACCCCATCGCACCTTCGACTAAAATAAGGTCGGCTTCTTGTGCTGCTTCATACAATTTTTGCTGGCAATAGTTCTCACCGGCCATCCACATGTCTAATTGTTCAACATGTCCATGTGATGCTTGCGCTAGTATTTGCGGATCAAGATAATCAGGTCCAGTTTTAAAAACACGTACTACTTTGCCTTGCTCAGTAAAGTAACGAGCAATCGCCGAAGTAATCGTTGTTTTGCCTTGCCCTGATGCCGGAGCGGCTAGAAATAATGCGGGGCAACTTGCTTTCTCTGTCATCTTTTTCCTACTATCTATTTACATTAACCAGTTATATGTCTATTTTAAATTAATTCTATTTTAGCTTTGCTTCACTTTCAACTTTGTTAAGAAAACAAGGATCAAGGTGAAACCGCAAAATATTGTGCATCTAACTGATTTGCTAATACACGGCCACGACCACGTTTTATCTGTGCGTTTTCAATATCAATTAACAATGTGGGTATATTCAATTTTAAATCGTTGATATCAATACGGCTACGACCATCAGTGATTAAATAACAAAAAAATGAGACACCTGGATATTGTAGACTAAGTTGTTTAATACTTTGCCCTGCTTTTTCTAAAATCAATCGTAAAGGAGTGCCTCCGAGTGCGCTGATATTATCCAATAAACTAGTCACTTTTTTCGGTGCGCGTCCTGCTTTAAGAATCGTTTCAACATTATTATTTCCAAAACCTAATAAACTGATTTTATCACGCTGAATGTAGGCTTTGTCAGTAATATTCATCACCACTGATTTAGCGATTGATGACAAACTATCACTTAATGTAGAAGCAGAAGTGTCCAATAAAATCAGGTGTAATTTTTCCTTACCAGTATTGACCTTTTTAAATGAAAATGTTGCAGGAGGCCACTGCCCTAAACTATTGGTTAGCGTGTTAAACCAATCAGGTTTATTACTTTCCAACGTTGATTTTTTCTCACCTTTTGTGGTGTTACCCTGATTATTTTTATTAAAGGCTTCACTCAATAAAGTCGTATTTAAAGCATCACTCAAAGTACTATTTTGTAAATTTGGCAGCTCTACTTTTACAGTTTCATTAGTTTTTTGCTTTTCGCCTGCTTGGGCTGGCATTGCTCCCCATTCTCCAACATTACCTTCTTGATCAGAAGACTGTTCAGCTTGTTCAGTATTTTTCTGTTCAGACTTCGGTTCTGGTTTTAATTCTGACTGTGATTCATTTTGTTGAGGTGCTTGAGGTCGTGAAAAACCACCGTTATTATTTTTTTCTGATGGTTTATCTGGCGATGATCCAGCCTGAGATGAGCTTGAAGGAGGCGGCGAGCTTGGACTTTGTTGACGATGTAATAAAACCAGCGGGGCAACTTGCTCGATATCTGCAAAGGTCACTTCTTTCCTTCCGAACCATGCTGCATGCGTTAAGCTCGCTCGATGCATCATAATATCAGCACGTAACCCATCAACATTAGCTTGCTGACAACGCGTTGCGATTTCAATCAAACAAGTATCATCACATGTCACGCTAGGAAGTAACTCTTGTGCATCACTTATTTGTTGTTGTAATAGTATTTGCTTCGCTTGGTAATTATCACAAAAAGTAACTCTATCTTTCTCAAAAGACTGACGCGTTTTAACAATACTAATGCGTTCTTCGATACTATAAACATTATCCAATTCCACCATTAAACCAAAACGATCTTTCAGTTGTGGACGCAATTCACCTTCATCAGGATTCATTGTGCCAATTAAGGTAAAACGAGCATCATGCCGATGGCTAACGCCGTCTCGCTCAACAATATTCACACCACTACTGGCAACATCGAGTAACTGATCAACAAGATGATCGGAGAGAAGATTAACTTCGTCGACATATAACACGCCTGTATGTGCTTTTTTAAGTAAACCAGGCGAAAATTTAATTTGTTTATCTTTTAATACGTGGTCTAAATCCAAGGTACCAATTAGCATTTCTTCGCTAGCACCCAAAGGCAAAGTTACAAACTCAGGTGTCATACCTTCTGTTACTGGCAAGAGATCCGCCACTGCGCGTGCTAATGTCGATTTAGCACTACCACGAGGACCTGAAATCAACACGCCGCCAATTAAAGGATTAACAGTCGCAAGCAATAGCGCGAGTTTAAACAAGGGTTGACCTTGTACCGCACTAAAAGGAAAAATAGTTTCTTGTTGCGCTTGATTCATGAATTTTTGCTCATCGTATTTATTCATAATAATTTTCTATTACAGTAACCTAAGCTACTGCTACCGTTGCGGCTAACTGTTCAGTTAACAAACCATCTTTAAGATTAAGTTGTCTTGTTGCTAATTTATCTGAAAACAACTTATCGTGAGAAATAATAATCATCGCTTGTGGTAAAGCTTGCAACACATTAACTAAACGTGTTTTTGCTTTTTCATCCAGCGCGTTAGTTGGTTCGTCTAAAATTAACACTTTTGGTTCCATCACCAAAACACTGGCTAAAGTGATCATACGTTTTTCACCACCAGAAAGCTGATGTGTAATACGCGATTCAAAGCCTTGCATCCCTAAGTTTTTCAATGTTTGTAATGATTTATCAATAGCTTGTTGCTTAGTAAAGCCTAAATTTAACGGTCCAAACATGACATCTTCTAACACGGTAGGACAAAATAACTGGTCATCAGGATCTTGAAATAATAGCCCCGCTTTAGCGCGCAATTTATTAAACTCTTTTTCTGTTTTACAAGTTGCACCAAAACCAATGATGTCACCTTGCTTCGCTTTTTTTAAACCAACAATTAGATGTAATAAGGTTGTTTTTCCAGCACCATTATCACCATTTATCACCACACGTTCGCTTTCGTATAAAGCAAAGTTAACATCCTTTAATACACTGCCACGTCTTGGGTAAGCATAGCTAAGGTTGTTAATTTCAATCAATGGAGTATCGACTTTAGCCATTGGTTTATTTGAATAAGTCATCAATATTGAGCCCTATTAACAGTACTAAAAAACATAAAAAAGCCAAACTAAAAACCATATCTACTCGTCCTATTTTCATCTCATCATTAAGATAATAACGACCGCAAAAACCACGGCATTTCATTGCATCTGAAATACGTTCAGCACGCTCTACAGAACGAATGAGCAACATACCAAATAAATAACCAATGCTTTTCCAAGTATGTCTATTGGTGTGTAATACAAAAGCACGTGCTTGCATTGCACGACGCATCTTTTTATATTCTTGGCTGATCACATCTAAATAACGCACCATAAATAACATCAAGTGAACCAATTTATCAGGTACTTTAAGATGTGCAAGTGCGTGACCTAAGGTTGAGGCACTCATGGTCGCAACTAAAGAAAATAATACCAATAGTACGGCATTTGCTTTTACCGTTATCAATAGCGCATGTAATAAGCCCTGCCAACTCGCCGTCAACCCAAACACACTAAAAATAGGATCGCCAGGTGTGGTAAAGGGGAGTACACAAATCAACATCAGCATAAACAAATCCATCGCCACAACACGACGTAAAGTACGCTTAATATTAAGCTTGCTAGATTTAACTAATAAAAAAGCACATAACAAACCTAATAATGCAGGTACAAAATATTGACTCGATACAACCACTAATGCAAAGAGTCCAGAACAAACAACACGTACACGTGCATCAATATCATCAATCCATGATGCTTGGTGTTTTAACGCCTGACCAGACCAAGATGTCAGGCTATGTTCTAGACCTTGTGACATTATTTTTTTGCCTTTAATTTACGTTCTCTTAAAAAAGCAACTAGCCCTAATAAACCAAAGATGTAACCAATACCACCGATAATATCGCGTAGACCTGATTTTTCTTTTAATGCACTAATTTCTCTACGTAAGGGCTTTATCTGCTTAGCAATCGCTTTTTCTAACATCAGCGGCGTAATTTGGTTTTGAATTTGTTTTTGAATGACAGTTTGATTATTCATCGCTTGATTAGTATTTACAACTTGCCCATTACTATCAGAGGTTTGTGTTATGCCGCTTGTAGAAACGGCAGCATTAGAGCTTGCCGTTGTGGCTATTTCATCATCCAAACTATCTGGTAGTTCTTCTGCGGGTAACTGCATCTTTAAGAGATGACCCGCCCCCATGTTAATTTCAAAAACATGGGTAATGCGTTTCTTAGCGGTAAAAACAAAGTAACCTTCACCATCAGTAACCGCTTCACCGAGAGGTGTTCCCGAGGTATCCGACACTTTAACGACAGTACCTGCATTGGCCATAGATCCATTTGAAAATCCAGCTTCACCTTCAATAGTAAACCCTTCAGCGTAAACGCCACCGACTACGTTATGTGCGATAGCAGCTGAGCTAAACCCCATAAAAAAAAATAATAAAATAAACACCATACCCATCATTAAGGCATTTGCTTTCATTAATTCAATGCGTTTTTTCATTAATGAGTATCCTTAGTAATAAATTCAGGTTTAACAGTATGAATTAGATAAACAGCCGCATAAGAAACAAACCCTTCGATGATCATAATGGGAATATGAGCAGGTAATATGGCTTTCGCAGCTAATACAAAGGAATCACCAGATAACGCTAAGGAAAACGCTACCATCAATGAGGTGATAATGATTGCACCAGCGCCACCAATAGCGCCCCAAATTGCAGCAACTTTTGCACTTTCATGACGAATACCGTTATAACAAAGGTAATAAATAATCACAGCAGGTAATGCAATATTCAGTGTATTCACACCGAGTACCAATAAACCACCAAAACCAAAGAAGATAACCTGCAATAACAGTGCAACCAGCAAGGCAGGAAAGGCAACCCACCCCAATAAAATGCCTAATAAGCCATTCATAATTAAATGGACACTCGAAAAGCCTAATGGTAAGTGGATATAAGAAGCAATGAAAAATACCGACGCTAATACACCAACTAATGGTAAATGATCATAATCCATTTTTCTAAGGCCAATAAAAACCCCAATAACGGTTAACACAGCTCCAGTTATCAATACAGGAGCGGATAATGCTCCATCAACAATATGCATAATTTACCTTTTTACTATTTAGTTAACATTCCAACATATTTCAAAAAACTAAACAGCTCAATAATTTACAAAGCCATTCTAGAATAGACTTTTTATCATAAAAAATAATTTGGCTTGATAGATATAGTAATCAAGCCAAATACAACAGCTGAAAAAACGACACTAACTACGGCAGTAACTACGGCAGTTTAGTTGCTTGTACCCAAATAACAGCATCTTGTGAAAGCGCTTTTCCTTTGTAAGTTTTCTGTTCACCTATGCCTAACGCAGCAAATCCCCACTGACCTGCTTTCAATAATGAAAAATGGAAAGTACCGTTGGCATCAGCGTAGATAGTTTGTGTCACAAACACTTCCGAAGGCGGCGTCATGATAGGTTCTTTAGCAAAGTGATTTTTTTGCATATCAGGCACATAGTTCATGAATTCAACTTCAATGGCAGCAAAGGGCACTGGCTCGCCTCTTGATTTAACCACAGCACTAAAAATACCACCTTCGTAAATAGCATAAGGCTTAGTCAAAGGCACAATTTCAGCACTTAACCCAAAATCTGTATTCCAATCTGTTGGTAGGTTACCAACATTAACAATCGTTTTAGTGATTTGCTGAATATAAAGATCTTCTTCTTCTTCGAAATAAGGAGATGGTTGTGCGATAAACACGTAATCACCTAATCCTCGCAACTTAACATCAGCTTGGTAAGCATGGCCTTTATCAACCGAGCTTTCCCACTCAATATCAGAAATCGTATCAATTAAGTCAGTCTTTTTGCCTTTTTTAATCATATAAAAAGCTTGAGGCTTATCAACAGCCATCACATGACCACTTGAGGCAGGATGAGTGAAAGGCATTTTCAATGTGATTGCGCCGCCTTTTTCATGCAATAAGTTAGGGGTATAAAGCATTTGAAAATGTGCGTTAGCAGAAAGTGACAGCATACAACTTGAAACAAAAAGTAGTTTAATCAAAGATGACTTTAAATATGAAGTTGGCTTAATATTTTTTACGTTTAGCAAAAGGAAAATCTCCGTCTGAGTAATGAACAGGCGAAGTTGTGGAGGAGATGGTTACTTTTATCTAAGAGTATTTACATACTCATTATCAATAAAAGAAGACCAGCCGGTGAAGCCCTCCGCAACACCACGGTACTCGCTTTAATAGCAAGTATCATCCTATGGTTTGGTATCCGGGCTTAACAAGAGAATCAATTCGACTTGCTTTACCGTTGCGGGGGCAGCCTTGGCATTTAACCAAGTTCCCAAACATTGATATCTTATTTTTTATAAGACACCAATGCATAGCTTTAATGCTATATCCAATGGAAGCTGAACAATAGCGTGTTACGGGTTAAACAGTCAATATAAAGCCTCTTTTATGCGGTTATTTTTACATCCTTTACCTCAAGCTAAACGGTTATTTATAAGAGGTACTAAGGATATTTTTTAACCTAACTATATTTTTAATACTAACCATTATTTAAGCCATTGATTAAAAGGTTAAATTTGATACTGTCTATTAAAGTTAAATGTAAAAACCTTCATCCATCATAGCCAATAAAGATAAGGAGTATTATGACTAAAATTGAACACCTTAATATAACGGTGTCAGATATCTCCGTTAACATTCAAGGTGCAAAATTCAACAAGCAGTAAAACAATAACCTTTATTAAGATCGTGGCGCCTGATTTCAAAGCTGAATTTGCCAAGTAAGAAAAGATCGAACACCAACAAGAAGTTATCGTAGGGCTCATATTGGTAATAACTATTATGCTTTTTTAAGTTTAACAAAAGGCGTTTAATGTTATGACCTATACTAGCACCTATATTAGCTGTCTACTTTTATGGGGTCATATCATATTCACTGGTTTACATTAACGATGTAACTTTAAATACTCAGCATTAATCACTTACTAAAAGGAACGGTTGTAATGAATGTCTATCTGTTTGATTGGGGTGATACGTTAATGGTTGATTTCCCTCAAAACACAGGAAAAATGTGTGAATGGGAAACAGTGGAAGCGATCGCCGGTGCAAAAGAAACATTAGCGGTTTTATCCAAAAAAGCGAAAATTTATATAGCGACAGGCGCTGCAGATTCAACTGAACAGGAAATAAAATCAGCCTTTGAGCGTGTCGAACTAAGCCAATATATATCAGGTTATTTTTGCAAAGAGAATATAGGGTTAGAGAAAGGAACGGCAGTATTTCTTAATGCTATTATTTCAACGTTGGCAATTCCTGTATCCAATATAACAATGGTCGGTGATTCTTTTGTAAAAGACATTAAACCAGCAATATCTGTCGGTATCACGCCTATCTGGTTCACACCAAATAGTGTTCAAATAGCACCTGATAATATACGTACCATTAAAAGATTGAGTGAGCTCACTTAAACTTACATAAATTTAGATATTGCACTCCAAAATTGAGAGAGAGAAAACTTTTAAATATCGATATAAAAATAAAAACGTCACCAGATACTCAAATAATAACGACTATATATACTATTATTTACATCAACTCTATTGGAGTGTTAATCATTAATACTCCTACAGTTAATAATATTAATGATTCGAATAACTATCAGACTTTTTACTAAGTTTAAGGTGAAATAATAAATAGACACCAATAATTTATTCCATTTACATGTAGCTTAATTACTCATATTATTCAGTAAGTTAAATTGAAGTAATGCTTTTTCCCTGTTAAAGTATTCCTCTGTTATAAAGTGTAAATATTATCGACAAACTAAATTTATTCTTCAATATGTATCGAATTAAAATAATAAGCTAAATACCATTTTTGAATCTCATTAATCATCCACTTAAATATAGTATTTTGGTATAGAACACTCAGCGAGCACAGCTGTAATTTTTAATGTCTACAATGAAGATAGACAGTTGATTCAAAGGAAATGAATAATATTATTATGGTATATCAATTATATAATGATGCGATGCAATTAACGCCAAGACACAGGGAGACTTTTGTAAAGAGCCAATGTAATGATAAAAAAATACTAAAACAGGTATTAGCATTAATTTCAGCAGACCAAAATGAGTTCACTTTATCTGATCATATAGCAAAAGAAATTAATTCATTCTCAACACAAAATTTAGTTAAAGTAGGTAATATTGTTTCTGTATATGAATTGACTCAACACCTTGGTCAAGGTGGCATGGGGACAGTTTTTAAAGCAGTGCGCATAGATGGGCGGTTTGAACAAACCGTTGCGATTAAAGTTATTTCCTCAGCACTGTATCCTTTTTTTAATAGTAATAAACTAATTAATGAAGCTAACTTTATGGCTAAGCTTAACCATCCGAATATCTGTTCAGTGTACGATGCAGGTATTACTGAAGACGGGTTACATTATATTGTAATGGAATATTTGGATGGTCAGGAGATATCGAATTACTTTAAAAATAAAGGTTTCTCCTTAAATGAAAAACTAACAAGTTTTGCGACCCTGTGTACATCAGTAAATTATGCACATCAAATGCAAGTGGTACACGGTGATTTAAAACCAGCTAATATCATCATTAATCAAGATCAGCAGATCAAAGTGCTTGATTTTGGTATTTCCCAAGTAATCAATAACCCAAATACAGCTTCTCAAGAACACAATTCAAAACTGTTAAATGGTATTTCGAAAGGTTTTTCTAGCCCTGAATTAATTAATGGAGCCCCTGCTAGTGTATATAGTGACGTTTATGCTTTAGGCCAAATATTATCTGTATTAATCACACAACATATATCAAGCAATACTGCGTACAACAAAGAAATTAATGCCATTATAAATAAAGCTACCGCCTCTTTAACGACTGAGCGTTATGCGTCTGTATCCGAACTGAAACATGATATTAATCTATTTTTAACTGGGCATGTTGTTACTGCGTATCAACCTAATAACATATTTAGACTTAAAAAATTTGTTTATAAACGTCACCCTATTTCAGTTTCTTTAGCGGGTATTTTTACAACAATTTTAATTTTTTTGATGGCGAGTTTATTTATTCAATACCAGAATCTAGAAATGGAGAAACAACAAACAGATATTATGTTAGGGAAATTTTCATTAGTCTTAGATTTGGATTTTGATAGAAAGTCGGCGGTTGAGCTCAGTTTAGCGAATAACTATGCAAGTCGCGGAGAAAATGAAAAATCAGCATTGCTTTATAATAAAATAATTACTCGATTTGATAGTTTAATTAATACCAATATCGCCTTTAATGCAGGGCAAAAACTAATAAATTTACTCGTCAAAAGTAATCAGCTAGATTTAAATTTAAATTTAAATAACCATAACTTATTAACGCTTAAAAATAACATTGAATTTATCCCTGGTACAAAGTTACCAATTAACTCCGCACAAGCCTTTTTTTATTACCAACTAATCAATATTGGTTATGAGCGTGACAACAAAAATATTAATAAGACTTTTAATATACATACTAAATTAATTCAAGATATTAAAAGTACTTACTGGCAAGAACTCACTAACCAACAAAAACAAACAATAAATTACTCCTATGCTATTCAAGGTGAAATAGAAACGTTAACTCAACTCCAGCGTTCATTTTATTTTCAACAACAAAATTCATCATTATTATCCTATATAACAAAGATCCGAGAAGCTGTTATAGAGCAGTTATTTCCTCAAAAAACCTACTTAGTTAAACAAGAAAAGCTCAAGCAGTTTCTTGAAAACAAGCCTATATTTTGGGCTGGAACGCACGAAAACGATATTGAACATGAAGGGGAAAATACAGCTCTATTCTCTAAAGGAACCATCAAAACTAAAAACTTTAATGCTTTATATAAATTGAGTGGTAGCCTGATCACAATGGAATCTGGTGAAGGTTCTGAAACCGACGAAGCTATTTATGTTTCTTCAACTTTAGCACTAACTGTACCACTACAAAATAAAGATCTCATTATACTCACTTATGAAAATCTTATTAATAATAAAAAAAATCAAAAATGGTCAAAAAAAGAGCTACTAACAGGTCCTTGGTATCATATTTACGACCAAGCCATTGACCAAAAAGAAGTAATTCAACCAGTATTAATGAAAATAAATTTTACTGAGTCATTTGCTACCTTAAATATCAATGAAAAATCCATAACTGTACCATGGGAACTTAATCAGCAAGGAGTGCTGGAATTACATTTTTCAGATAATGATCAAGCAACATTACAAATTATAAAACAGACAACTGACGAAGAAATAATTATTACTATGAATAAAACTTCAGGCCTGCAATCTCTGTTTATTAAAGATAAAAAACTTGCTCAACATTTATTAAAAAAGTGGACATCACTTTTATAGAAAAGATTCAATACTATTAATGAGGTAAAGCCATGGAAGAAAGTGAATTAATTAAATTGATAAAAGGTTGGCAAAATAAAGAAGCTGTTGCAACGCAAATTCTAATGGGAATGACTTACCATCGAATAAAGGAACTCGCTTTAAAGCATCGTGAAAACATGCCTGAAAATGCAAACACGGCTATGTGTTCGCAATCTGCAACGGATTTAGCACACGATGTTTATGAACGTTTGAATAAAGCTGAATCTAGATTGCCAATTACAACTCTCAGGGAGTTTTATAGTTATCTTAATGCGACTGTAAGAAACACATTTATTGATCATCATAGAAAATTAGTTGAAACAAAATCGAGAAATCCTGAACGCACAAGCTTAATGTCGCCCAGAGCAATTTCACAGCAAGCGAAATGTATTGATGAGTCTTATGAGCTTTCGTCTTTATCGTTAAATATTGATGCATTAGAAAAACAATATCCACGACAAGCTGAAGCTGTAGAGCTAAGGTATTATGCACAGCGCTCTAACAAGGAAATTGCAAGGTTATTAAGTGTATCGATACGCACTGTAGAAAATGATTTAAGATTTGCAAAAGCTTGGATTAGGTTACAAATGTAGAATGGCTTGGCTATAACTAACGTTTATATAAAATAACACGAGATGCTGCTTCTCTGTATTTACGTACTAAACCTCCTCTATACTGCTAACCACTACTAAACGATTCACTTTAATCGTATAAAAAATAGAAATGTCGATGTTATTATTTTTATAAAATAATAAATTGTGGTTTTTTATGATTTTCCCGTACCTATTATTAAGTGGTATTTAAACGTACATTTTTATTCATCTTCAGCAAAACAGTTAATAAAATTTTGATTAACTGTTTTGCGTATAACTCTATAAAGGAATAATAGAATGATGAAAAAAACGTTACTTTCCCTTAGTATTATTAGTTTGCTTTCTGCATGTGGCGGGTCTTCATCTGATAGTAATGATAATACAGCGAATTCAAACTCTGGGACAGAATACCGTGTAATCGATGGTTATTTAGTGAACGCAGATGTATGTATTATTGAACAAGATACGACAGACTGTACCGATATTGGACAAACTGATAATGACGGAATTATTGTTATTCCTGAAAATTTTACTGCAGGAAAAATTGTTGTAACAGCAACAGCAGGACAAACAAGTGATAAAGATAGCGTTGGCTTTATTGGCCAAACTTATCAAATGATGGCGAACATTTCCACAGAGACTCCAAATGTAATTACTCCTTACACGACTATAGATGTATTAGACACCAGTCAATCAATAGCTGATATTGCTGATAACTTAGGGCTTGATGAAGTATTATTAAGTGGTGATTATGTTGCTTCAAACGCATCACAAAAAGCACAAGTACATGCATTAGCTCGCGCATTAGCAATCCAATTATCAACGCAGCAAGAAGAAAATGATGTTGCTGAATTGATGTCACAAGCAACTGAAATCAATGACTATATTGAATCTGAATTAATTAATAATGGCGTAGATTTAGATTCATACAATATTTTTATAAATGATGAAGGTGAAACGACACACAAATCCTTAATATCCTCATTATCTGACTTTCTAGAAGGTAACGAATTAACTCAGTTTAGTCTTAACACTAGTTACTTTAAGGAAGAAGGTACAAATCAAGTTACTTTTTCTGATGGAGTAATCTACTTTGGCAGTGAGATATTCAATTATAAAATAGACGGAAATCAGTTAACTATATCAATTAATTCCGACGAGGAAACGGATCAATTTATTTATGTCAGTAATGAATTATCATTAGCTGTCCCTTTAGCAGAACAAGATTTAAGTGTAATGTACAAACAGACTGATGAAATAAGCACTTGGACTAAAGATGATCTAATTGGCGAAACATTCTATTTTGTTTTTGATGACTCTGCAGACAGTAAAATACCAGACCCATCTCTCGTTAAAATCAGCTTTTCAGAGTCAACAGCAATAATGTTAGAAGAAGGTCAAACACAAGAAATAAACTGGTCTTTAGACAATGGATTATTAACACTTGATTTAAGTACTCAAGGTGAAGCTGACTTAATACTTTCACCATACTTTGCAGATGACAATATAACACTCATTAAGAGTGTAGATGATAATCGTCTTTTAACTTTAATCGCTGTTAAAGATGAAAACTTAGCAACAAATATTATTAGCCAATGGTTATTATTGAGTAAATAGTATTTAACTATTAATCAATAAAATAACACTACATTTTTATTACGATCTCTTTACCCATTTTAGCCACTTTATAGTGGCTTTTTTACCTTTAGTGAAGCCACCATATTTATGTGATCTTACTATTACAAAATTTTTTAATAATTTTAGAGTATAAGAGAATTATCAGAAGATTTTTATTTCAATATCACTTAATATCAAAATTATCCTTCTTATAAAAAACGTCATTAAGCCATTTATATTTTTAGCATACTTTACAATCGAATAATGTTGATTAAAGCAATATTCATAAGCGAGTATTTAATTTTAAAGTATTATTTAGCATTAATAACAAAGAAGAATATTAAAGTAACATCGTATTCAATAATATAAGAGATAAAAATATGTCCTATGAATTAGGAAAACGTTTAGTCATTGGTGTTGCCTCGAGTGCGGTATTTGACCTAACAGAATCAGATCAAGTATTTAAAAGCAAAGGTGAAGCTGAGTATAGAAAATACCAAGCTAAAAACATTAAAAAGCCACTTAACAAAGGCGTTGCTTTCTCTTTTATTAAACGATTACTTTCGTTAAATGATTTAAGTGATGATCCAAGTGAAGATCCTTTAGTTGAAGTGGTCTTATTGTCTCGCAATGACCCTGATACTGGGCTTCGTGTAATGAAGTCGATAGAGCATCATCATTTACAAATCTCTAGAGCGATTTTCATGCAAGGTAAATCACCTTATGAATATATCCCAGCCTTGAGCATTTCACTTTTTCTTTCAGGCAACTTATCAGATGTGAGAGAAGCAATTAAACGTGGCTACCCTGCTGGCCATGTTTTAAGTTCAACCATTATTGATGAAGAAGACGATGATGATTTAAGACTTGCCTTTGACTTTGATGGCGTACTAGCTGATGACGAATCTGAAACGGTGATGCATAACACCAATGATTTAAAACAATTTCACAATCATGAAACCAAGAATATATTGCAACCCCATACACCAGGGCCATTAAAAGAATTTTTAGTTAAAATATCAGCTATTCAACTACGAGAAGAAAATAAAAAGAAAATAGATACTCAATATAAAAATAGATTACGCGTGTCTATTGTTACGGCGAGAAATGCCCCCTCTCATGAGCGTGCATTAAACACGTTAAAAAAATGGGGAGTCATGGCAAATGATGCTTTCTTCTTAGGCGGTGTTGATAAAGGATTGGTATTAGGCGTATTAAAGCCACATATCTTTTTCGATGACCAGTCAGGACATTTAAGTTCAACCAGTAAAGTTGCTCCTTCCGTACACATTCCTTTTGGTATTAAGAATATTGTGGAACCAACGGAATAAGTTATTAAACAACTTGGTCATCGCCATAGCAGTAATCAAAAAGGTGATTAATACACTTCTACTTGTGGAAGCTATTTAAGAATAATGGCCAAGTTTTAATAACTTAATCTATTATAAATATAATGATCATTTTATAATTTACTTTGGCACTAATACTCATCTACAAAAAAACGACTATTTCCAGATATCATAACTACTTTGTGTATATGTTTCTATATACTCACCTCCATTAGATAAAGATATCTGTTGAGGTCTTTCAATGGATTCAAAGTGAAAGTAAGTCATTTATTATTTAGCTACCAATTGATAAAAAAAAAGTAACATCACATTGACGTTACTTTTTAATAATCACTTACTTTCAATCATATAACTCGATTAAAAAGTTTCTTGTAATTCATCTTTCGGCTCAAGTCCGATGTAATATAAATAACCTTTCTCTTTTTTACTTGCAGGAGTATCACTTGGTTTCAATTTGATAACAGGTTTATTAGTTTTACTATGCGGTGCTGTGATTGACACATTAGGGTAGTTAGTTTTAGCTATTTGATTTTGTGTCGAGACTGTTTTATTGGCTTGGTTTTTTTTAGTTTTTTCTGAAAAAGTATAGAAAAACTCACCATTACTTTCAATCATCTCAATAGTTGATTGACCAATAGAGTTATAAGAAGCCAATATACCATGTCGCCCCAGTGAGACTTCATGTGTAATTTCTTTGCCACTGCCGACTTTATTACCATCAATGTACCACTCTACTTTGACATTACTTTTTAAAGTTAAGACCGCAGATTTAAGCCCAAATTTTTCATTTAAAATAGATTCAATTTTAGAATTGTAAGATGGTTTAAATGAAATAGCAGCACGATAAGACAATTCACCGTCCAAATTTTGACTCGCATCAACTATTTTATATGACAGTAAAACACTCCGTTCATTTAAAAAGTCATCTGATTGCTTAGCGTTTTTGATGATCTGACTTTCATTTTCATTCAAACATTCATTAATAGATTGAAATTTAGTACAAACCGCAGTGCCACTTAGTGAAACATTTTTCACACTTTTTGGATCGGCTAGTTCAGACGTTAAACGTCCTACCACTTTTTGTTTTAACGCAGCTAATTCAGTACTTCTTTTTATACGTGTATCTTTCAGTTTTTGGCCATCATTTAAAATAGATTTATGTTCTTCTTTTAACTCAAGACCTTTATTTTCATAATCTTTTTCCAGAGCATCTATTTTTAAAACAAGCGCTTCTAAGTCTTTAAAGAATTGTTCTACATTATCTTTTGCAACCACTTTTTCACTTAGCACGTTAAGGCTTTTCTGATAATTATTTTTACTATTTTCAATCTCTAAACCTAACGCTCTATATTCAAATTCATTTTTGTTATAGCGGCCTAGTTTATTATTAGAGGATATCAATAGACTATTAATGTCATATTCTTGATTTATTTGCTCTATGGCAGACTCTTCAGACGGCGTAACCAACTCTAAAGCAGATAGGTTAGCTGCAAATGAAAATAACAAACCAATTGTAAGCTTACAGTATCTCACTTTTTCTCCATTATAAATGAGCTGCCTAACAGGGTTAAATAATTAAGCAGAAGTATTCTAAATTAATGTCCATATGAACTTTAACGCGCTATAAAAAAGGTTGCCTACACTACAACACTTATTTCACAATATATTACATTATATAAAAGTAAAACTATACTCAAAGTAGACCTATATTCAAAGTAGAATATTAAAAAGCCCCTGTAAAGCCTTGTTAATAAAAAATAACTATCATATTCAATTTACTATGTAGGATCTCAAACATATAAGTAGTAATTAATTTTTCCGTTAAGTACTTTTATCGATACCCGTTATTATTCAAAGAGCAGCATTCAACAAGCAGTGAAGTGAACAGATACTAGGCTGAAAAAGGAAGATCTAACCGGTTAAATCAATGCATTGGAACAACACTGGTATTCACTTCACCGCTTGCCCTCTGAGTCATTAGCTTGAAACCAACTCTGCGTTACCACCTTCGCTCAGAACTAGATTGTCATCATGTCACGCTTTGATTTGGAGTCTAAACTAGCGACTGAATAAAACACTTTGAACCGTAACGGGTATAGATAATTAACACTATTAATTATTTAATTCCAACCATTCTTTAGGTGAAATACCTAGTTTTTTTCGGAAAATTCTTGCTAAGGCAGAGCCATTCTCATATCCAACGGCATTCGCTACTAACGCAACAGATTTTTTTTGTTTTAATAGACTTTTAGCAACAACAATACGCCAATCAATCACATAGTCACCAGGGCTTTGTCCAACAATGCGTTTAAACAACTCTGAAAACTTAGAACGTGACATCAATGTAATTTCCGCCATATCTTCTAAATTCCAAGCTTGTTCTGGCGCATCTTGAATCGCCAATATCACCTTAGATAACTGGGGATGAGACAATCCTGCCAATAAACCATGTTCCATGATGTTGTTACTTAAAACGTGTCTCAAAATATAAATGATAAAAATATCAGTTAAGGAGTTGATCATGGGCGTTCGACCGCATCGATCATTAAAAGCTTCTTCAAAGAGTAATAATGACGTTTGCTTTATTTTTGGACAATCATTGAAATTAAAAGAAAGTAAGCTAGGTAGGGCTTCGGCAATAGGGTTAGAGGTCGTTTCATCGTACATCACATTAGCGCAGACCAATTTCGGCGGATTATCATCACTACCAACAATACGATGAGTATGTGGCAAAGGTACAAATAATACGGTAGGCTCATTAAATACCTGTGATACGCCCTGCTCGTCAATTAATGTTAATTCGCCACTCTGTAAAAGGTGTAAATGACCTTGATTCGGTTGTTTATCGAAATGACTGATACCGCATAAGTTACCACTAAAAAAGACTTCCGTATTCATCGAAAATCGTTTCAAAATTATTGAAAGTTGATCCATCTGAGCTCTCTTTATGACTAATTTGGACGATTGGGTTCAAGATAAGGACTATGTCATCCATTTTGAAATATTGAAAGTCTTATATTATCAACCAAGTCAAGGATGAGTTCTGACTTTAGACCGCTTTATTAAAAGGCTGTTCAATAAAAATAATAACAACCAAGTAATAAAAAAACAGTCACTTTCGATAAAGACTATCCAAAATAAAAATGATAAAAAAGGCGCTAATACCTAGGTATTAGCGCCTTTTTATAAAGCAATAATTAGCTCAAAACATCATATATGAAAGCATTACCAGTAACATGCCACCATCATTATAACTTTTATATTTATAATATTTTTAAGCCTGAATTAAATGCACATCGCGTTGTGGGAAAGGAATGCTAATCGCATTTCTATCAAGCGCTTTCTTCAGTTCTTCATTAACACTAAAGAAAACATCCCAATAATCTTTGGGATCACAATGTGGTCTAACTGCGAAATTAACAGAGCTATCACCCATCTCTAATACGCCGACAAAAGGAGCTGGAGTTTGCATTACTTTATCGTTTGCAAGTAATACATCCATTAACACTGCTTTGGTTTGATCAATGTCTGCATCATATGAAACACCAATGGTCAAATCTACACGAATCTTTCCTTCAACTGTATAGTTAGTGATTGAATCATTAGATGTTGCACCGTTAGGAATAATAACGCGCTTGGATTGCGGAGCAATTAAAATAGTATTAAAAATTTGTACCTCTTTAACAACACCTAAATGCCCTTGAGACTCTATTAAGTCACCTACTTTATATGGTTTAAATACCATAATAAGCACACCACCAGCAAAATTAGCCAAACTGCCTTGCAGTGCTAAACCTATTGCTAAACCTGCAGCACCTAATACTGCTACAAACGACGTTGTTGCAATACCTATCATTGAAGCCACCGAAATAAATAGTAAGACTTTCAATACCCATGAAGCCAAGCTAGTCATGAAGGGAATTAAGGTAGGGTCTACTTTGGAATGTTCCATTGATAATCGAATCACTTTACAAATCATACTAATGACCCATAAACCAATTAATAATGTCACTATTGCTAGCGCTAATTTAGGTGCGTATTCAATTCCCAATTCATACGCTTTTGTTGATAATTTTTCGATCTGTGTCGTTGAGACATCTAGAGTACTCATTTAACTTCCTTTTATAATGATCAAATTTATGGCTCATACCATATTTTGTATTATATAAGGGCTAATATAAAGTACCTATTTAGATGCACTCTTTCTCAGGGGAAGATCACTTTTATTCTAAAGAACTGTATTATTTTTCAACAAGAAAGACTGGCAGGAAGGTTTTATATTAGCGTTAAACATGAATAGTTGATTCTTATCATTAACAAATGTTAAGAAGTGGCAGCCTAAAAATATTATTAAGGTCGATGATTAAGCTCTATGATTTAGTTTATTAATAGAGTTCAAAATAACCAAACTCAAGGAAGTTATAAATACAAGCATATAGTTATTCACTGGCTTTTAAGTAGGTAAGTGCTTTTAAGCAAATAGTACTTTTAAAAAAAATGACTTCGATTAAAAATATAAAGACGGTTTAAGTAAGGCTTAGCTAACAAAAAAAGTGCTGTAAACCTTAAATAAAAAGCGAAGTTTACAAGCCTAAGTCAGATAAGCTTGGAAAATCATCTGGTCTACTATTCCCTTCCCACGTAAACAATCGATCTTTTTCATCGATAGCTAAATCATTAATACACGCAAAGCGTTTTTGCATTAACCCTAGCTCATCGAATTCCCAATTTTCATTACCATAAGCACGAAACCATTGATTTTCAACATTACGGTATTCATAAGCAAATCTCACTGCGATGCGGTTTTCAGTAAAAGCCCAAAGCTCTTTCACTAACTTGTAATCTAATTCGTTTTGCCACTTATTAGTCAAGAAATCAACGATCTCAGCTCGACCATTAATGAAATTAGAACGATTTCGCCATTCACTATCTGGGCTATAAGCGAGAGAAACGGCTTCAGGATTTTTATTATTCCAACCATTTTCAGCGGATCTTACTTTTAATGTTGCAGTAGCGGAACTAAAGGGTGGTAAAGGTGGGCGTGCTGTTTTCATCAGTATGCTTCCTAATAGTTTTATATTTTAATTGAACGTTCAGTAAAGCGGATCATTAAACATTAACAAGATATTACCTATTTACAAGGTAGATTAACCAGTAACAATAAATAATGTTATCCGTTTACCTTTATTTAATTTTCTGAGTCAAAGCAGAGAATTCTTTTTGCATCTGAAGATTATTAAATGGCACTAATTCAGGTGCTTGTAATGCCATTATTTTATCAAATAACTCACTGCTATCAGTAATAAGGTTACTTACTTGAGAAGACATAGTAACAGTATTTAAGGTATTAACAGCTAAAGTATAATCTTCCACTAACAGGCTGTGAGCCTTAGACATACTACTTAAATCTTGTTGCATACTCACTTTATATAATTTAATGGCTTGCAAGGTTGTATTCTGACTCTTTAAATTTAAAGAGTAAGACTTCTTGTGTTTTGAAGATGCTTTACGTATCTCATTTTTAGTTGTTTTAATTAGACTGTTTTGCTTGTTCTGCAACTCATCAATACGTGGAATATATTTATATTTTAAATCAGTAATATAGCGTTCTTGAATATAAAGTTGCAGCTCCAACAACACCACATACATACTGTAATATTTTTTAGCGTTATTAAGATCTTCGCCGGAAGTCGCTGTGATCTTAGCAAATGAAGAAGCGATTTCACTAATCACCGGGAAAATAGTTGTCATGGCTAGAATATCATTAGCATTTACTCGTACTAATAACGCTTCAACTTGTTCAAATGAAAGCTCTGTACCAAACTTATTAAGGCGATTTTGTACTACTTCAATCATCTTTTCACGATTTTGTTGGTATGCAGTAATATCATCTTCATAGTCTTGTTGCTTTTGTACTGCGTCTTGCTTGTCTTCACCAATTAAAATGACCGACTTTGATTTTTGTTGAGAAGCTTTTTCTTGAAGCTCTAAAATAGTTGAGTCAATTTGTGCAATACTATTACTGGCATCTTGTACGATATCATCATTTAAAATACTGTAAACATCACCTAACAACGCATCGATATCTTCTTGATATCCTGCTTTATCCTTTTTAAAAAAAGCACTTTCTGGGGCTAAGTTCTTCTCTCCTTTCACTTCAATAATATCAGAGAATCGATCTTCCATTTTGTCCCATGACGATATCGACTTTTGTCTAGCGGCTGACAAGGTTAATAATTCTTGCGTTACTACGTCACCTTCTCCAGTGAGATCAGTATAAAGTTCTGAACTGCTATTTTTAACTGAGTTCCAACCTGTTGATAAAGAGTCCTTCCAATCAGCTTGAGCCGACATTGAAATCACTGTTAAACAGATAAGAGGAATGATTCTTTTCATTTCGTAAATTCCTTTAAAGACGCTATTAATTTCGAAAAAAATAAATAGAATGGATTAATATGATAAAGATGGATAAAGATAATACTAAAATCATCTCACTATTTATACCGATGCTTTATTAGCAAGGCGCTGATTGCAGTAATACCAATGGAATTAAATAAGTGATCATAGATTGCGCAGGAAAAATTAATACTAATAAGGCGTGAGTTGTAGGAGATAGTTGTTCTCACTTCAAAACTCACAACGCAGTTAGGGGTGATTTTAACCAGCAAGAATGATCACCTTATTAATTCTTTTGGTATAACTAGTATTCTCATTACAAAATCAACAACGAAGCTAGGATTCATTTGAACAAGCATAAATGACTGGCTAATTACTTAGAGTGGTATTACTTTTCAACAGATATAAAAAAAGGTATCAAGCTCAGCTTAATACCTTTTTAGTTAACTTAGCATTGAACTATAAAGAATGGATTACCAACCTTTAACAGCGCCACCTTTAAATATTTCAAGTGCAGCTTGGTACACTTCATCAGACTGGTATGCTTTAACAAAGTTTTGTACGTTTTCAGACTTAACATTATCTTCACGAGCAACAATTAAGTTAACGTATGGAGACTCTTTGTTTTCAACAAACAAACCATCATGCTCAGGAGAAAGGTCGATAGAACTTGCATAGGTTGTGTTGATGATAGCAAGGCTTACATCCTCTAATGAGCGAGGTAATTGTGCCGCTTCTAGCTCAATAATTTTTAAGTTTTTCTCGCTGCTAACAATATCTAATACTGTTGCTTGTAAACCAGCCCCTTCTTTAAGCGTTAATAAACCTTGCTTCTCTAATAAGATTAAAGAACGACCTAGGTTAGTTGGGTCACTCGGTACTGCAATTTGATCGCCATCTTTTAATTCGTCTAATGATGTTATTTTGCTTGAGTAACCAGCAATTGGGTAAACTAATGTGTTCCCTGCCACTGCAAACTTGTAACCACGGTCAGTAATTTGTTGATCTAAGTAAGGCTTGTGTTGGAATGCATTTGCATCAATCGAACCTTCGTCTAATGCAGCATTGGGCGTGATGTAATCAGAAAAAGTCACTAATGAAACCTCTAATCCATATTTTTCTTTTGCAACTTTAGCCGCTATCTCAGCTACTTGTGCTTCAGCACCAGCAATTACGCCAATAGTTACTTTAGTGTTATCAACGACAGCAACTTCTTTTTCACAACAACCCACTAATGCGAATGTTGATGCAAGACCTAAAACGGCTAGTACTTTTTTGATATTGAAGCTCATAAACTTTCCTTTTTAATGTAATTATTAAATGTCATTTTAAAATGACACTTTAAAACTTAATTTTTCTTAATTTTTCTTAATTGAGAATATTTAACGACTGAAATGAGACGTTAAAGGCTGAATCACAGCTTAAAAATTTAACGATGATCGACACGTTTAACAAGGTAATCACCAAGTGATTGAATCATTTGTACCATTATCACCAAAATAACGATTGTTATCATCATTACTGTTGCGTCGAAACGTTGATAACCATAACGAATACCAACATCACCAAGCCCACCACCACCAACAGTACCAGCCATTGCAGAGTAGCCAACTAAGGTAACTAAAGTAATCGTTACTGCGTTAATAATGCCGGGTAAGGCTTCTGGTAATAGCACCTTATTAATAATTTGAATTGGTTTTGCACCCATTGCTTGTGCAGCTTCTACTAAACCACTTGGCACTTCCAATAAAGCCCCTTCTACAAGGCGAGCAATAAAAGGAATTGCACCAATAGTTAATGGCACAATGGCAGCTGCGGTGCCAATTGATGATCCCACAATAAAACGTGTTACTGGAATCAATGCCACCAATAAAATAATGAAAGGAATTGAACGGCCAATATTAACCACTACTCCAAGTACTTTATTTAAAAACGTATTTTCTAATAAGCCATTCTTTTTACTCAGGTGTAACAACACTCCTAGAGGAATGCCCACCGCAAAACCAATAAAGCCAGAGGTAAACACCATCACTAATGTTTCCCATAAAGAGTCTACTAAGAGCTCAATTAAGCGAGTATTTTCCGCCCACCACATAGTTACTGCATTAAATGACATAGCCTAGCACCTCTAGTTCAATTTTTTGTTCTTTTAAGTATTGGATTGCTTTATCTGCACATGCTTCTGAACCAATGAATTCCGCTAGCATAAGACCAAATTTAACCCCACCTACATAATCCATATTTGAACTTAATATACTGATATCAATATTGAATTCTCGTGCAACATGGCTTATTACCGGCGCATCAACAGAAGCACCTGTAAACTCTAAGCGTATCAATGGAAAACTATTTTCAATACGTGTTGCTTGTAAACGTTCTTTATAATCACCAGGAATAGACAGATCTAACGTTGAACGAATAAATTCACGTGCAAGATCTGTTTTAGGATGTGCAAAGATGCCACCTACAGAACCATTCTCAACTAATTTACCATCACCAATAATCGCCACTTCTTGGCAAATACCTTTTACCACGGCCATTTCATGCGTGATCAATAAAATCGTTAAATTTAACTCTTTATTAATTTTACGTAATAGCTCTAGGATGGATATAGTCGTTGCAGGATCTAACGCGCTAGTTGCTTCATCACATAACAACACTTTAGGATCTGAAGCTAAAGCACGAGCGATAGCGACACGTTGCTTTTGACCACCACTTAAATTTGCTGGGTACACATCACGTTTATCAGCTAACCCAACTAACGCTAACAACCCTTCTACTTTGCTTTTTATCTTACTTTTTGATTCACCTGCAAGCTCTAACGGTAATGCAATATTATTAAAAACAGTACGAGAAGATAATAAGTTGAAGTGTTGAAAGATCATGCCAATTTTACGACGAGTCTGTGTTAACTCTTGTTCAGATAATTGAGTTAAGTCGATACCATCAACAATGACTTCTCCACTCGTCGGGCGCTCTAATAAGTTAACACAGCGTATCAACGTACTTTTACCTGCACCAGAAGAGCCGATTACGCCAAAAATACTACCTTGCGCTATAGTCAGATTAATATCAGAAAGTGCATTAATCACTTTATCGCCCTGATAAAATACTTTGTTTACATTTTTTATTTCTATCATCAGATTTCCTGAAATTAAATATTGCTTACGTTTCAAACACCACAGTAAATTAGTGTTCTCCATCGTAATTACTCGTGCATAATAAGCCATCTAGACGTCTAAAGCAATTGATGATTATATTGAAATAAAGATATATTAATTTTAAGTATTAAGAGGAAAAAAGATTAGATTAAGAAGTAAACGATTTAAATTATTTCTTGTTAATAGGATTATCTTATTTAATTTGATAAAACTAAAAAATAAGCAAAGAAATAAAAAATAAAGTATTTAGCTTTGAAAAAGTATAAAGCTTTGATAATGAAGTTTTAAAAGAAAACTATTTTAACAGCTGACCACCTTTCTCAGAAATTGCACTTATTATGCGAATTTAGGTCTGGTTAATGAAAGCAGAATTACATTTAGAATCATAAGGTACTATTTTTTAGTATGCAGTGCCGTTAGTGTTGCGTAGTTCAAGGTGAATTATTCAAGCAATAACGGGTTATTAAGAAATAATTTAACGCAGAAAGCCACGGAAATAGCGGTTTTATATCGCTTTGCTTATCCAGAACTGGGGTTAGATAATAAAGTGAATAACTAAAACACAAAAAAAAGCACCATACGATTTGTATAGTGCTTCAATAGTCATTTGCAATAGTAGTTAGATAAAAAGCGTTAAGCTCAAATCACATTACTTCTTGAAACGACGGAAACCTAAACCAGCTAAACCAAGTGCAAGAATTGCAGTTGTTGCAGGTGCAGGGACATCAACAACAGAAAAGTTCACATCAGCGACTTCTAAACCTGTTGCAGAACTAGTACCACCGCCTAACCAAGTGATTTGTAAAACATCACCAATACTTGCTGCTGCAGAATCAAAAGAAAAACTATTAAAAGTCCATTCAATTGTAGTCGCAGTAGGTTCAAATAAACCAGATAGTGAAGTATCTTGCGTTAGGTTTAAAATTTCAACTGTTGCACCGATCGCATTATTACGAGCACCAGCAAAGAAGCTTAATACTGCTTCTTGACCAGCTTCAATAACAGAATCTAAAGTGAACGAAGCTGTCAACGTTTCATTACCTATATCATCGTTTACTTCAATTGCACCAGGAATATTTACTTGTGCAGTTGAGGCATCGTTATCATGATCATAAGTACCGCTCATTCCACGAGGTCCAGCACTTGCAAAAGTGTAAACTTCGAAACCTCCGCCGCTTGTATCAGCCCAAGTTACATCCGTTGAATTTTGTAATGCTGAGCTACCACCACTAAAATCTTCAGAGAAGATTAAACTAGCGTTAGCTACATTGAAAACACAACTTGCAGACAGCAAAACTGTAACAGCCGTTAATTTTGAAAAAACTTTTCTCATTTGTATATCCTTTATTACCTTCACTTTCTTTCCTACTATTAGAAAGAATCTCCATGAAATCTCATTTATAACTGGTTATATTGTAAGCGAATATATTGTCATATCAACTTAATATACTCATAAAGTATGATTTGACTTAAAATTCATCAATTACCTACAAATAATTAAGTTTTAAGTTAAAGATCATCTAAACAACAGAAAAAAATCACTCCTAAAGTAGTATTTAAATTTTTAAAAATAATTGACATAAAACCCAAAATACAAATATTAAACGATTAAAGAAATAAACCGTTCGATTATTCGCGACTAAAAGTAAAAATAATTAGCCCAAAAAAAGTCATTAGCTGTTTATTGCAATGGGAAAGTGCTTAGTCATTCTGGATATTTATATAAAAGATATCGGCACACGAGGAAAGCGTATTTGAGAAACGAGGAAAACTTATGATGGGTAAATTTATATCGAAAAATGTATGTAATTCGAACAACAAATAGTAATACCTCCTCTCTCTAACTTATGCTGTTCGACCTAGGAAATATATCAAAAAAGACCAAATATTCTTAATGAAAAGACTCAACTAATAGCCATACAGATATAAAAATAAAACCAGATTATAAAATAGAAAACATATTAAAAATTCTTTTATTAATAATTAAAAACAAATCATGTGACAAACTAGCTATACCCTCACATTGGGCCTAAACAGCTTAAAATATGGCCTTAGTTGATTTTAATTCATTCTTTAGTACCCCACAATTAGCTTTACATCTCAACAAAGAAAATTAAATAATAAAAATCTACGAACGGTTTGAATATCAATCAAATATAAATTATTGTAGTTAGTATCATACAGAGATGGAACGCAAGTAAACTTTCTCAAAATGTAGTAGTAGGATATAGATAAAGTATAAATGTATGAGCACAATTTTTTAACTTATAGGGCCTTAACTAAAACTCAAACACATGCACGTTAATAGTTTAATTAACGAACAAACAATTGAGCTATCAAATTTATTTGGATAAACGCTTATGTCTTCCGATCAAACCTACTATCTGACCATTGCATTAATTAACCTTGTTTTAGCATTTGCCGGAACACGCATTAAAAACACCGAAGAAAATACTAAATCAACACAATTTTTAGTGGGTTCATTTTATGTATTCGCTATAAGCTGGTTTTTATACTTTTTAGAATTAACCCTTTCAATCAAAATATTATCTGCAATATTATCTTCCATGTTTATATGGGGGATCACTGTTTTCAGCTTTAAACGCTGCAAAGTAGATACCCCATGGCGGTTAATTATCTGTTTGTTTTTAACTAATATTATTGCGCAAAGTTACTTTATTTTAAATGACAACATAAGTGGGTTATTACACACTTCAAGTATATTTATACCTATCGCATTTTCTTTATGCGGCTATCTATTTTTAAAAAAGAAAGCAGATAGAAATCCTTCTGATATGGTCATTGTATATAGCTATTTCATTATGATAGCAATGATCATTACTCGGTCTATTCTATTAGAAATGTCACCAGAAGCATTCAGTATTACAATGGCTCCGACTCAAATTATCTGGCCTGTTTTTTCAGTTATTTCTGGTATTTTTTTCTTATTAAGTTTCGCAGAAGAAGCACAAAAAAAATTAATAACAGAATCAACTACAGATACGTTAACTGGCTTATTTAACCGTAGAATGTTTGATGAGAAGTTTAAACGACTATTACCTTCATTATCTCACGGTAAACATTACGGAGCCTTATTGTATATTGACTTAGATGGATTCAAGCCAGTAAATGATAAATATGGGCACAATATTGGTGATAAAGTACTAGTAGAGTTTGGTTCGAGATTAAACGCCTCATTACGAGATGAAGAAGTCATTGCTAGAATAGGCGGTGATGAATTTGCTATCCTAATTAAAAATACAGGTCAAAACCAAACCACTGCTTATCAATGTGCTTATAAACTTGCACAACGAGTACAAAATTTAATGAAAGAAGACATCGATATAGATGGGTTTAAGTTACAAATTGACTGTAGCATCGGTGTTCATATCTTAACGCCCGATGCAAAAGATGCAGAGTCAGAAATTAAAGCCGCTGATGCAGCAATGTATCAAGCTAAAAAACGTATGCACTACAGCATTGTTTTCTCAGAAAACTTAAGTCCTTACAAATATAATCTAGCGAAAATAGGTATCACTGAAACAGCGAGTGATCGACAGGAGATAGATAACCTACTTTATTCATTACTCGATAAACAAATAGATATAGCGAGTGGCTTCCCGCAATTAATTCAAATGGTATCATCGTATTTTAAAGACGAAGTCGCCGCCAGTAAAAAAATACATTCAAATTTAAGTAAAAAACAACGTATTGACCATATCGAACTGTTAGATTCATTACAAAAAATCAATATTAAGAATAATGATTATACAATGTTGAAGAATCTACTAAGCTTTATTAAACAGCTTGAATCGCATAATAAAAAGTATAAACACAATGACAATATAACAATCTAAGGCCATTTTTAACGACAAGTTAGAGAGACTTCTATTACAACCCTCTATAAGTATGGGGGGCTCAATAAAGGGGCTAATACGAAATTTAAGCTATATAATAAAAATTCATGATCAATCATTAAACGTCAATCATTCTCTTTTTAATAAACTACTTTCTACGGAATACACTCGTATTTTTTATTTCATATTTAAGATTGCTAGCGCTATAAAATGAGTCTAATAATACCAATCACAATAAATAGCTTATCTATTTTACTGGTTAAAACAGCCCACTACCTTTAAGTTCACATTTAGATTTATCAATACAATCAGTATTTCTATTTTACAGATGGATTTAAATTAGAAGAATTGAAATTGATTAATACTGGTTTCTATTTAGGAAAGTCCAAAGTAATAAAAAGTGACTTAAAACTGCTAAATAGAGAGATATCTATCCACATCAGAATTAAAGAAATGACCATTTAAATTTATTATGAGTAATAAAAACAGAATAACTTTGTAAATCAGCTTTTATATATGTAGTTATCGGCAGGTAATTTAGTAAATTTGAAGTGTATTAGGAAGGAGAAAATTAAATACCTACTTCCGATATGGAAGTAGGTATGAATAGTTATTTAATCAAAAGATAAAGCAGTGATTATAAACCTAGTGTTTCTAACGTTTTTAATGTTAGAGCACCTTGATTTAACTTCTCATCTTTTTGGTATGCATTTACAGCAGCACGAGTTTCTGCACCGTAAACACCATCAATATTAGTAATGTTGTAATCTCTACTTTTTAGCTCTCTTTGTAATTTAGAAACAACATCTTCTGTTGTGTTAGTTTCACACAGAATTTCCTGCCATTTTAAGTATGACTCAGCAGTTTTTACCGTTGTATCATAAGTTTCATATACAGCTGGAGTAGTTGTTTTTGTTTCTTTAGCAGGAATATCTAAAACACGAGTTTTAACCATTTTACATATTGCTGGAATTTTAACTTCTTGAGTTGAAGCAGCTGTTGCCAATACGTTGCTGGTTACCGTTTTGTATACAGCAGGAATTTTAACTTCTCTAGTAGTAGCAGCAGTCACTAATTCTTTTTTCGTAATTGTTTCGAAAATAGCAGGTGTTTTAACTTCTTTTGTTGTAGCTGCAGACACAAGCTCTTGCTTAGTCACTGTTTTGTAAACAGCAGGAGTAATAACCGCTTTTGAAGTTGGTGCATTATCTAATGCTCTTGTTTTAACAGTTTTGTAAACAGCAGGTGTTTTAACTTCTTTTGTATAAGCTTCTTTATCTAATACCGTTGTTGTTACCGTTTTGTAAACAGCAGGCACATCGACTAGACACATAATCTCACCAGTTGAGTTATCAACTTTTTCAATTTCGCCGCGACCTTTTTTCCATTCTGTATGAGCAGGAGATACTAGTACCTGCTTAGAAATAGTTTTATAAGTAGCTGGAACGGTAACAAGTTCAGTCTTTTCAGGCTCAACCATAATACGTTCACTAGTTGTTTTGTAAGTAGCAGGCATTGTTACTAATGCTGTTTTCTCAGGCTCAACCATAATGCTTTCAGTGACAGTTTTGTAAACCGCAGGAACTGCAACTAACGCAGTTTTTTCAGGCTCAACCATAACACTTTCAGTAACTGTTTTGTAAACTGCAGGAACAGGTACTAATTCAGTTTTTTCAGGCTCAACCATAATACGTTCGCTAGCTGGCTTGTATGTAGCAGCAACAGGAACTAGTTTAGAGCTTGCTTCTCTAATTGTTACTTTTTTCTCAACTACTTTATAAGTAGCAGGAGTAACAACAATTTGAGATTGTGCTTCTTTTAATAAACGTTGAACTGGATCTGTTCTGTATTCCGCAGGCACTAATACTTTTGCATAACATTCGCCAGCTTTAGCATTAGGTGGAATTAAAGAATTACCAACAGCAAATTGGTCAGTAGCTCCAGGAGTAGTCATTGAACTTAGTGATGCAATTTTAGTGTTTTTTGCTTGCAGCTCTTCATTTAGTTTTTGAATCTCTTGATTTTTCATCGTTAAAGCTTCATTTGAAGAATCTGTTACTGAACACCCTGTTACAGTAAGCAGAACCGTTGCTGCGATAGCCGACATTTTAAAGTTATTTTTCATTGTTTTTCCCTTTCGTTGAATATACAGAGTATTTTATCACAAAAATAACTTTTAATTAGCTATTTAATTCCATCTTCGTGATATAGTTCATCTATGTTATAAAATTATAAATGGAGTTTAATTTGAAAACACTTAAAGTACTATTCACATCTTCGATCCTTAGCCTAGCTTTAGCTGGTAATTTATACGCTGAAGAAAGCACTGGCGACTGTATTATGGTTCCAAATTTGAATGTTGAATTCAAAAATGATTCTACTGTATACATGACAGCCGATGAGAGAAAAGAAATAACTGAATTTGCAAAATTTATTAAAGACACTGATCTTTATGCAGTAATCGAAGGTCATACAAGCAAATATGCTACGGCAACTTACAATGCTAAACTGTCTTCTGATAGAGCAATTAAAGTAAGAGCTGAATTAATTAAATTAGGCGTTAAACCTTCTCAGGTTAAAGCTATCGGGTTTGGTGAAAGCTCACCATTATACGATAATAATACTGAAATCGGTGCTCAGAAAAATAGACGAGTAATCGCTGAAGTATTTAACAGCGCTGCTGAGTTATCTGAATATACATCATCAGAAAAAACTCGAATTGCTAGTATCAAATATAAAGAACAATAATTAAGTTAAGCTTTTAATCCTTGATTTTAAAAGCTTAATAAACACTAGTGTTATACATTTTACGAAAAATATTTTGTATAACACTTTTTACAACCCCTCTCAGTCATCACAATTTTCCTGTCATAACTTCCGAAAATAAATTAAAACTACTTATCTAATATTTATTGCTATAAATGCCAGACAGCTCACATCAAATAACTACCTCTCTTTTTTATTAAAAAAGCTAATACTCAATCAAAAACACTCAAAAGATAACAACTAATGGCTATAAGCTTAACTCTATTTAATACCGATTATATTAAGTAATGTGTTATTAAGTAATGTGTTATTAAGTAATATGTTATTAAGTAATATATTCTAAATTTTGTGTAGGAAAAATAGTTCAATTCAAGGTGAAAATGACGGTTCCCGTTACGAAATTTACACCGAGGAAGAGGGCTATTTTAACAAGTAAAATAGATCAGTTAATTAGTGTGATTGGCATCATTAGTATTTAAAAAGAGACCTCGGCACGCTCGCCTAATCCAACTAAACGATAACGAGGTTTCACAAAGCTAGCATGTACAACGCCTAAACTTTTATCGAATGAAACAGAAATATTAACAATTTCCTTAAATTGATGGTTTGCTTGAAGAATAATTTCAACACTATGTGTGTCGCTATCATTGGTCAAACTAACTCTCTCAAAATTAATAATCTGATTGTTGAGCATTAAATGAGTGCCTTGCTTAAGTGTTTTTTTAATCACACTTTGTTGCTCGTTTTCACTTAAGTTTTCAGGCATTACCTTCTCAATATCCCCCATTAACCAAGCTTGATTATTTTGTAATCTAGAGACTAAATAGTTCATATCGGTAATAATTTTCACTTCAACTTGTCCGTCTCTTAAAATGACTTGAGCACTTGTTTCATTTAAAACATGCGCCTTGATTGGAGCACTGAACACTGTCATTCCGCAAACGAGTAAAAATACTAAACAAGCAAATTTAAAATCTTTTAATAGGTACATATTAATCCCTTACATCATTACAAAGGTAAATATTCAGTAGTTATTTTGAAAATTAAATAATCATTCCTCTAATAATTATTAGAAGAACTTTTGAATATGTTATTTTAATTTATAACAACAGGTTGATGGTTACTTAATTGAGAATCCCTACAGAATGTCCCCGCCTGAACTTTCCCTCCATTACTGATTGTTTTTTGTTTAAAGTCGTAACAATGTTCACTCTTAACTGATGGACTATAAGTCGTAAAGTAATCTTCCCCTTGATATGAATAAGTCATCGTTCGGCTGCCATCTTCCAATGTAGTATATTTTAGGTTTTCAACGCCACCAGCCGGAGGCTTAAGATCCGCTCTTATTTTTTGTGTATCGCCACTCAAAGGGGCAACTCTTGGTAATTTACTGGTATCAACTTCCCCAACTAAACATTGAATAATGTAAGGTGCCGTTGATGATGTTTGATAACGATAGCCAAAGATTTCATCAGTTTGCCCATTACAGACATCTAACTCACCTTGTTTAATATCGCTGCCATCCGGATTTTTATCGCCATACAATGGATAACCATCATATGCCCAACCAATAATTGCACTACTTGTTTGGTTTTTCATCGTATCGATCATACAAGTAGGTGAAACATGATAGTGGTAGTCATCACCACGACCTGAGTGTCCTCCACAATTATCCAATTGACCAAGGGCTAAAGTATCGTGTTTTGCATCATATTCACTTACATCTAATTCTCCCTGTGCTGAATAATCATATATAGGCACACCATTTACAGCGACGCCTACTGCTGCATCAATGGTAGTAATGTCTTTGGCTTTTTTAGGATTTAATTTTACAGGTGCCGCATAACCTTCTGCAGGTACAGGTACTTGTTCATTAGTACCCGTAATGCCATTCATTAATTCATGCTCAGGATAAGTAGAAGAAGTGACATAAGCATAATCATCGTCACAAGTAACAGAAACTTCTTTTTCAAACTCAGCTTCATTAATAGAATCTTTGATAACGTCACATCTGATAGCACTAACATTAGATGTTAAAACGCTTGTTTGAGAATTATTTAGGGGTAGTTTTTGTGGAGATGCCTCTTTGCTAGAGAACTGTTCTACATCTTTATTCAAGTTATTTTTTTCATTTATACGAGCATAACTCACGTTCATTTCAGCAGAACCTAAGGTAATATTTTGTATCGCAGATAAAAGCGTATTCCGATCAATTTTACTTTGAGTATTTAAAGTAACCGCATCAGATAAAGCATAAATCGTATAAGTATAGTTTTTATACCCAGGCCCTTGAGAACAAGGCGGACTGTATTCGTTTAAATCATTTAAATTATTAGAGCCCATTTCACCAAGTACTTGATCACTTTCAACTTGCACGTTACTTGCATCAATATTGAACATATTCCAATATGAATGCACGCCATCTAGTGCGTTGTGATACATCATTAATGCATAATACTTCGTTCCTTGTGGCGCACCGTACCAACTAAGAGGAGGACTAATGCCTTCACCGTCACAGGTATATGTATTCGGTAAATGGCCTCCGTCGTTCATTACAGAACTAGTTAATACAAAACTATTTTCATTCGATTTTAGTAACGAACCTTGATGACTAACATCACAAGCACTTAGTATAAACGAGCATGCTCCAACCAATAAAAAGACCTGTGAATTTTGCATCATTTAAAACTCCAATAAATTAACATGACATATAAGATAATTAACTTTAGCTAGAATAATGATTAAATGTGTGGCAATTATGTAGATGAGATTATATTAATTAAAACTAAGTCTTACCCCACTTCCATTTTAAAATGAAAAATATAAAACTAATGATGATGAGCAAAAACTTTATATTTCAATCTATTGAGAGATTATATTCGAAGAGTTTAGGGTGTTTTTCATTTGTAATGAAAGCATGGATTAGAATAAGTTTAAGAAAACAAAGACAGAGAGTTAAACTCTACAAACAATAAAGTCCCGGGACTTTAAAAGCATCGGGACTTTATTTTCAAATATGGTGCCCGAGGGCGGACTTGAACCGTCACTCCTCTCGGAAACGGATTTTTAATCCTGATAATTCAATTTTTTACAGCAATGCAGAGAAGCTAACCATTTGTTTTAATTGATTTAAGTTGTTTACGGTTTATTTAAGTTTAAGGTGGTTTACGCCAAATTTACGCCAAAAATAAGAGCGTTCTACTGTTAAAAAGTTAAATGAACTTGTTACCGATAAAGCTTCATAATATGATTTAAATAGTTTAATTAAATCATAAGGTAATGGATTATCTCTTACTCACCAGTTTCTTACTCATGTTCTCAATGCGACTTTACTAGTAGCGAAAGTTTGGCTTCCTATGAATATGTAGGAAAGGCGGAAAAAGAGCCGCAAATAAGAAACATTTGGTGTAATCAATGTGAAACGACCAAGCAAGGCATTTTTCCATATTCAAAGATACACACTACTCTCAAACAAGAGGATGCAATCTATGATATTAAACTTTTGAAAAATTCAATTTTTTACCGTTTTTCCACACAAAAGAAAAAACAAGTACATGAACAACAAAAGATAATTATGGAAGAAGAGAAAGTAATGCAAGCTAGGGTAGATTACTTCAAGTCCTCACATTTTAAACCTAAATGCCTTTCATGTGGTTCCCATAATATAAAAAGACTAAAACCTTTTACTTCTTATATGAATCATTATTTTTCGATATCTATGTCTGACATATCACCTGAACCAATGGGAATAACGCATTCTTGTGGTGGTGAAATAGAGGCAAGTATAAAAGCTCGGTATAATTTTGGAAAAAGCTATACCCCACCAGTCATTGAATTTAATGAAAATGGGGTAATAATGAATAAGACTCGCGAATAACTATCCCTCTTTTTAAAACCTATTATTAAAAGAAGTCTCATTTGAGTTCGTATCTCCGTCACCATTCTTAGTATTAGGTAGGTGGGCTGTTTTAGCTTTGAAATTAATATCACTCCATTTCAACGTCAGCATTTCAGAACGTCTAGCACCCGTTGTAATAGCCATTAAAATTAACAGGTATAATTGGTCCCATTTTGAGATTTTAGCAGTGGAAAATAAGCTTGATAGCTCACCATCATTTAAAAACCGAGTTCTAGCATTATTTTCAGTGTATTGACGAATGCCTTTTACGGGATTGTAATCTATATCAAATTCATCAGACAAATAGGCATACAAAGAGCCAATCGCTGCTTTATATCTATTTAATGTTGCAGGAGCCTTCTCATTAGATAAAGCCTTTAACTCTTCTTTAATTTGTTGGCGTGTCACTTTACCGACAGGCTTGTCACCAAATATAGAAATCCAATGTTTTAAACGTTGGTGTTTACTTGAGTCTTTTCCAGTATCTTGATCTAGGAATTGTGTGACAGCGTCAAAAAAACTTAAAGTGGTTAAACTATGGTTAGTTAAACTATTGGCTAAATCATTATCCACCAGCAGTAACGCCATAAATTTTTGAGCATCTTTTTTTATTTTGAATGATTTAGATATACGTTTACCTTCTCGCATAAATTCTACGCGATAAGTTGTATTTTTTTTGCCTTTACGGACTTGAAGAGTTGCCATTATATTTCCTTTACGCCAAATTACGCCAAAAACGTAACTGAATATCAGGAAACAAAACTATGTTGACTTGTAACTTTTCTTTAACTAGTTGACTAGACTAGGAAAAAAATGGTGCCCGAGGACGGACTTGAACCGTCACTCCTCTCGGAAACGGATTTTGAATCCGTCGCGTCTACCAATTTCACCACTCGGGCTGAGTGACAAGGATTATACCTATGGTTCTTCTACAAACAAGGATTTTCAATCACAAAAAGTGTAAGCGATTAAAAAGCAATCGATCTTTGCCTGTAAAGAATCAAAATCATACTTAAATAAATAAAATGCCAAGCGATTAGTCATTTGTTACACTGTTTTTTCAAACTTTTAAGGGATTATCATGGTCAAGCATAACAATACAAAAACAGCAGAGTTGAGCCTAGCAGAACAATATCAAAGTTGTGAGCGTGCATCATTTTTTAAACGTTTAGGTGCCTATATCTACGATTTATTTGCGCTTGGTGCCGTATTAATGCTGGCAACGATATTAGCATTAATAGCGGTTGTCATTGCCAATAAAGTCGGTGCTATTGATTTAAGTGTTTATAAAGATACTGCTGATTATTTAGGACAAAGCTTAGTTTTCTTAATTTACTTATCCCTTGTCATTATTGGTTTTTTTACTTATTTTTGGAGTCAAGCAGGCCAAACTATCGGCATGAAAGCATGGCGTTTACGAGTGCAAAATAGCGATGGTAGTAATATCAGTTTTACTCAGGCTTTAATCAGGTTATCAACATCTGCTTTTGGCTTAGGTAATATTATGGCCTTGTTAAAAGACCGCAATGCTTTTCAAGACTTATGGGGAGAGTGTGAAGTGATTGTGATGACAAAAGAATTAAGTAATTGGAAAGGTTTTAAAGGCATGGCATTTATGGATGAAGATAAGCAATAAAGCATTTTCACTAGGCAGTGTTTACTAGTTGATTACTAAGTAGAAAGCACTTACTTGGTAATCATTACTAGACAATCATTACTAGACAATCATTGCTAGGCAGTCATTACTTGCTAAATCTATTTAGCGATAGAAGTCGTAATTTAACGCCTCACTATATGTGCAACAGTCAGTTACTAGATATTTACCATTAATAAACGTCTAACAACTGGCTGCTCATTATTTTTCTAAGTTTGTTTTCTTAATAAGTACATCGCAATTAGCAATACCAATATACTTGGTAATACCGCCCCTAATATAGGGGGTAAACCAAAGACTAAACTTGCAGGTCCAAACAACTCTCCAGACACATGGAATGCAAAACCACTCGCAATCCCAAAGATTAAACGAGTTCCCATTGGAACAGTTCTTAGCCCACCGAAAATAAATGAAACAGATAGCAACATCATGACGACTACAGTAAAAGGCAATACGGCTTTACGCCAAAGCGTCAACCAATACGTATTTGCATCTTGATCATTACTTTCTAAGTAAGTGATATAGCCATATATGTCACGCATTGACATTTTATCTGGTTCACTAATAATAACTTCAAATTTTTTCGGTGTTAATTCAGTTTTCCAAGTAAATTCAGGAAAGCTTTCAACGGCTGTTTTATCTTCAAAGAAAGTGGTTTTGCTGACATCTTGTAATAACCAAGATCCCCCTTGGTAAGTCGCTTTATTGGCAACCATTGCATATTCTAATGTTAAGTCTTTAGTGAAAAAGTAAAGTTGTACGTTGTAAAGTTCAGCTTTACTATTCATTCGTCCAATACTGATAAAAGAATCAGCATCTTTTGCCCAAATCCCATATTTATTCTCAACTTTTTCACTGCCATTTCTTAACTGGTCTCGCATAAAGTAAGCTTCTTTATCGGTTTGAGGTGCAACAAACTCCCCTAATAGCATCACCGCAATAACCATTGGTATTGCCGTTTTCAATACTGAGTTTGCAATACGAAACTTAGACATACCAGCAGCTTGCATGACGACTAACTCACTACTACTTGCCAATGAACCCAATCCAATAAGTGCGCCAATTAAAGCCGCCATAGGAAAGAACAATGCGATTTCTACAGGCATTTTTAATAGCACAAAGTAAGCAGCAGAAAAGACAGTATAAGCACCTGTTCCAACACTTTTCATTTGCTCTACAAATTTAATAATGCTGCTCAAACCAATCAATACAAATAGGCTTAAAAATGTTGCGGCAAAGATAGTGCGGCCAATGTATCGGTCTAAAATACCCATTTATTTATCCACCTTAGCCGGTTCAGCCTTTTTCGATTTTTCTTTTTTCGGCTTAACATTAAACTTTCCGATAGTTTGTAAGTGCAATACGACACCAATAGCAAAGAATAATATTTGTACCGCCCAGATACCAAAATAGGGAATAGCACCATCTTCAATCAAACTCTTTGAAGCACTTAATAATAAGAAGAAGCTTAAATAGAGCGCTAAAGCCGGTAATAGTTTTGCATAACGCCCCTGACGAGGGTTAACTTTAGCCATAGGAACGGCCATAAAAGTAATTAATAATATAGAAACAGGAATAGCAATACGCCACTGCAGTTCAGCCTGAGAACGCGTATCGGTAGCACCAATTAATGCAGAAGTAGGTAGAGCATCTACTTTACGTTTTTTGCTTTCAACAGCTTCATTAGCAATATGTACTTGGTAGGTAGAAAACTGTGAGTTCTCAAATTCATGCTTACCCACAATACCAGCGTAACGTTGGCCATCTTTTAAGGTTAACCAGGTACCATCTTTTTTATTGGCGACATTACCGGTTTTAGCGGTGATCACAGAAGGGGATATCCCCTCTTCTTTTGGCCAATGGGCCGCAAAAACATTTACGAGCGTTTTATTTTTTTCATACTTTTCAACATAAACCACCCCACCATTTCCAGAGGCTTTATGAAAACGTCCTTCGATTAAGGTTGCCGTTCCGGCGTTGGCTTCTGCTTTTTCAATAACTGAAACCATTTCATCTTCAGCTGCAGGTGCCAAATATAAGCTATTAAAGCTAGCAAAAACAAACGTAAACAATGACAACATCAATGTTGCTTTCAATACTTTATTAGGACTGTAACCACAAGATGTTAACGCCACCATTTCACTTTCACTGTGTAGCCGACCATGCGCAAATAATATCGCAAGGTAGAAACTAATAGGTAACATTAACGTTCCCAAGGTGGGCATGTTTAAATATAAAACCGTTAATACTAAATTTGCAGGTATCACGCCATTAATGGCGAGAGCGAGAATGCTAATAAATTTTTGACTAACGAATATGAGAACTAAAACAAAGAGAATGCCAACTTGGCTTTTAAATGTTTCTAACATTAAATAACGAAGAATAATCAAGCTGATCTCCAATGTAAAATAAGATGCTACAAAAGCGGTAAAATAGTGGATTAAGCAAACAATTGCGGTAAAATTGCTATTTTAGTAAGTTTATATTACGTTTCAAGATCCACAATAACCAATGATAACTGCATTTTTACAAAAATAGCACAGTTAATCTCAATATAATCGTTTTAAGGATACATATGGAATTTCTCGTAAAAAGTGGTAGCCCAGAAAAACAGCGCAGCGCATGTATTGTTGTTGGTGTCTTTGAACCTCGACGTTTATCTCATGCAGCTGAAGTTTTAGATGAAATCAGCGAAGGTTATTTAAGTGCATTATTACGTCGCGGTGATATTGAAGGTAAAGTGGGACAGGTATTATTTTTACACCATGTACCTAACGTATTGAGCGAAAGAGTATTGTTGGTTGGCTGCGGTAAAGAGCGAGAGCTAACTGAAACACAATACAAACAGATTATTGAAAAAACCATTTCGACATTAAATGACACAGGCGCACTTGAAGCCGTTTGTTTCTTATCTGAATTGCATATTAAAGGTCGAGATACCTACTGGGCAGTTCGCCAAGCAATAGAAGCAACACAAGATAGCCTATACAATTTCGACCAGTTTAAAACCAATAAAGACAATACACGACGTCCATTACGTAAATTAACGTTTAACGTACCGAGTCGCAAAGAATTAACGCGTGCTGAATTAGCATTACAACATGGATTAGCTGTATCAGCAGGTATGAAGTTATGTAAAGACTTAGCAAATATGCCTCCCAATATTTGTACTCCGCTGTATTTAAGCCAACAAGCACAAGAACTTGATCAACGTTTTGATAAAATAACAACCGAAGTGGTTGATACAGAACAAATGAAAGCATTAGGCATGAACAGTTACTTAGCAGTAGCACAAGGTTCGGCTAACCCAGCTTACATGTCGATTATCAATTACCAAGGTGGCCCAACGGATCAAAAGCCAATTGTATTAGTGGGTAAAGGGTTAACTTTCGACTCAGGTGGTATTTCATTAAAACCAGGTGCTGGCATGGATGAAATGAAATACGACATGGGCGGCGCTGCATCAGTCTTTGGTGCATTAGAAGCCATTGCTCAGCTAGACTTAGGTATTAACGTGATTGGTGTCATTGCAGGCGCTGAAAATATGCCATCAAGCAAAGCATACCGTCCTGGTGATATCCTAACAACGATGGCAGGCCTCACTGTTGAAGTATTAAACACTGACGCTGAAGGCCGCTTAGTATTATGTGATGCATTAACTTATGTAGAACGTTTTGACCCAGAATGTGTTATCGATGTTGCGACCTTAACAGGCGCTTGTATTATGGCATTAGGTCATAACATCAGTGCACTAATGAGCCCGCATAAAGGCATGGTTCATGAGATTTTAGGTGCATCAAACCAAACTGGTGACAAAGCATGGCAGTTACCAATGGATGATGACTTCCAAAAGCAACTAGACAGCCCATTTGCAGATATGGCAAACATTGGTGGTCGTCCTGCTGGTTCAATTACAGCGGCTTGTTTCTTGTCTCGCTTCACTAAAGCTTATAACTGGGCACATTTGGATATTGCCGGCACAGCTTGGCGCTCAGGCGCAAATAAAGGTGCGACTGGCCGCCCTGTTCCGTTGTTAACACAATTTGTGATTAACCGTAGCGAACAAGAAATAGCGGAACTAGACGTCTAAATGTCAACTATTAACAACAAGTTGAATCAATAATGAGCCAAGTTATCTTTTATATTCATTCTGAGGATACTTTGGTTTCAACAGCTGAAGCAAGCTTGCCAACATATTTTGTGCAAGCTTGCCAACTAGCGTCTTATTATTACCAACAAAATAAAAAAGTATTTATTTATACTGAAAATCAACAAGATGCTTTTACCATTGATGAATATTTATGGCAATTTGATGGTGACAGCTTTGTACCGCATAATTTAGTAGGAGAAGGCCCACGTTATGGGTCTCCGGTTGAGATCAGTTGGCTTGCTCCACAGCATCCACGCGCTGTATTAATTAACCTCAGCCAAAACATTCCGGAATTTAATTTAAACTTCCAACAAATTATTGATTTTGTGCCAGCACAAGAACAACTAAAAATTAATGCGCGAATGCGCTACAGTGCTTATAAAAAATTAGGCCACACCCTCTCTACTCAAGATGTTAAAACAGCATCCCAAGAGTTAACTAACCAGACAGAAGACAAATGATGGAAAAGATATACAACCCAAGTGCGATTGAGCAAAAAAATTACCAAACCTGGGAAGAAAAAGGTTACTTCAAACCACACGGCGATACTGATAAAGAAAGTTTCTGCATCATGATCCCACCACCAAATGTCACTGGTAGTTTACACATGGGTCATGCTTTCCAAGATACGATCATGGATACGTTAATCCGTTATCAACGTATGCAAGGTAAAAACACGTTGTGGCAAATGGGAACAGACCATGCAGGTATCGCAACACAAATGGTTGTTGAACGTAAATTATTTGCAGAAACAGGCCAAACGCGTAAAGAGTTAGGTCGTGAAACTTTTATCGAAAAAATCTGGGACTGGAAGGCAGAATCTGGCGGTAATATTTCTCGTCAAATGCGTCGTCTAGGTACGTCTGTCGATTGGGATCGTGAACGCTTTACCATGGATGATGGCCTTTCTGAAGCCGTTAAAAAGACCTTTGTTGATTTGTATAATGATGACCTTATCTACCGTGGTAAACGTCTGGTTAACTGGGATCCTAAATTACAAACAGCTATTTCAGATTTAGAAGTAGAAAATAAAGATGTTAAAGGGTTTATGTGGCACTTCCGATACCCGTTAGCTAATGGCGTTAAAACAGCCGATGGTAAAGACTACATAGTAGTAGCAACCACTCGACCAGAAACAGTATTAGGTGATACAGGTGTTGCTGTTAATCCTGAAGATCCACGTTATAAAGATCTCATTGGTCAAAGCATTTTATTACCTTTCGTTAATCGTGAAATCCCAATTATTGGTGACGATCATGCCGATATGGAAAAAGGCACAGGTTGTGTAAAAATCACCCCTGCGCATGATTTTAATGACTATGAAGTCGGTAAACGCAACAAATTACCAATGATCAACGTATTAACCTTTGAAGCCTGTATTCGTGAAAGTGCTGAAGTATTTAATACCAACGGTGAAAAGAGCGAAGATTACCCAACTGATTTACCAGCTCAATTCCAAGGTTTAACACGTGAAGCTGCACGTAAACTAGTGGTCAGCCAATTAGATGCATTAGGTTTATTAGAAGAAGTTAAAGACCATGATTTAACAGTGCCTTACGGAGACCGTGGTGGTGTTGTGATTGAACCAATGCTAACAGACCAATGGTATGTACGTGTTGCACCTTTAGCTAAAACAGCAACAGAAGCGGTTGCTAATGGCGATATTAAATTTGTACCGCAGCAATACGAGAACATGTACAACTCATGGATGAATGATTTAAATGATTGGTGTGTTTCTCGTCAACTATGGTGGGGACATCGCATCCCAGCTTGGTATGACGAATCAGGTAAAGTTTACGTAGGACACGATGAAGCGGCGGTTCGTGCTGAACATAACTTAGATGAAAGTGTTGTTTTAAACCAAGATGATGACGTATTAGATACGTGGTTCTCTTCTGGTCTTTGGACATTCTCTACATTAGGCTGGCCAAACCAAACCATGGATCTTAAAACCTTCCACTCTACTGATGTATTAGTAACAGGTTTTGACATCATCTTCTTCTGGGTTGCGCGTATGATCATGATGACCATGCACTTTATGAAAAATGAAGATGGTACACCGCAAGTTCCGTTTAAAACCGTTTATGTCACCGGTCTTATCCGTGATGAGAATGGCGATAAAATGTCTAAATCTAAAGGTAACGTATTAGATCCTTTAGATATGATCGATGGGTTAGATCTTGAAAGCTTAGTGACGAAACGTACTGGCAACATGATGCAACCACAACTTGCGAAGAAAATTGAAAAAGACACACGTAAAACCTTTGCTAACGGTATTGAAGCACATGGTACGGATGCACTACGTTTCACATTAGCGGCAATGGCCTCTACAGGTCGTGATATCAACTGGGATATGAATCGTCTTGAAGGTTACCGTAACTTCTGTAATAAACTATGGAATGCAAGTCGTTATGTATTAATGGATGCGGAAGAGCAAGATTTCGGTTTTGGTGAAAACAAAGCAATGCAATTTAGCCTTGCCGATCGTTGGATTCAAGGTCAATTACAAAATATGATCAAAGAGTTCCGCCAAGCATTAGACACCTATCGTTTTGATATCGCGGCAAATATTCTTTACGATTTCATCTGGAATGAATTCTGTGGTTGGTACTTAGAGTTAACTAAACCTGTTTTATTCAAAGGCAATGAAGACGAGCAACGTGGTACTCGCCATACATTAATCAGCGTATTAGAAACATTATTACGTGTTGCACATCCAATGCTACCGTTTATGACCGAAGAAATTTGGCAACGTGTGAAAGCAATCACAGGTCAAGGTGGTGACACTATCATGCTTGAAGCTTACCCTGAATATGATGCAGCGCAGGTTGATGAACAAGCCGTGGCTGACCTAGAATGGGTTAAGCAAGTGATTGATGCAGTGCGTAACATTCGTGGTGAAATGGATATCAGCCCGAAAGTACCACTAAACGTGTTAGTTAAAAATGCAAGCAGTGAAGATACACGTCGCTTTGCTGATAACGAAGCGTTTTTAGCGGCATTAGCAAAACTAGAAAGTGTTACTTTTGTTGCTAAAGGTCAAGAAACACCAGCGTCTGTTACTGCTTTAGTAGGTGGCCTAGAGTTGTTGATTCCAATGGCAGGTTTAATTGATGTTGAAGCTGAGCTAGCACGTTTAGCGAAGCAGCTTGAAAAAGCAACGAAAGAGCTAGATAAAGTATCAGGCAAGTTAAGTAACGAACGTTTTGTGAGTAATGCTCCAGAAGCAGTTATTACTAAAGAAAAAGCGAAACAAGCTGAATACCAAACAACTTGCGACAAACTAAATGAGCAAATTGAGACAATCAAAGCGCTTTAATATAATGATTAATTAGTTTGATATTAACTAAGTAAAAACTAAAAAGGGACTTAATTTAAGTCCCTTTTTTTATGCTTTCTATTTATTTTAAACTTCATTTTAACTAAATAACCTCCGCTCTGGATAAGCAAAGCGATACCACACCGCTATGTCCGCGGATTTCTGCGTTAAATTATTTCTCAATAACCCGTCATTGCTTAAATAATTTGCCTTGAACTACGCAAAACTAACGGCACTGCATAGCAAAAAATAGTACCTTCTGATTTTAAATATAATTCCACTTTCATTAACCAGAGTTGAGGTTAAATTAAAGTTATTGTATTAAAGGCGATACCCGTTAACGTTCAAGGTACTTTGTTCAGTCGTTAGCTTGGACTCCAAATCAAGGCACAACATAATGACAATGACGAGTCCTTATCGAAGGTTGCAACGCAAAGTTAGTTTTCAAGCTAACGAGTCAGAAGGCAGCAGTGAAATAAACATCTTCGTTGTTCGAAAGTATCGATTTAACCCATTAGATCTTCCTCTACCTGTCTAGAATCAGTTCACTTCACTGCTTGCTGAATTTTGCATCTTGAATGGTAATGGGTATATATTCAAACTAATACATAAATTAACAAAAAAAGTATAACGCTCAATACGCTAAACTGTCCTACACTGATTTTACTTTAAATTTTTAATGACAAGAACATGCATCGATCAAGCACTTTAATACTCACTCTATTTACTCTCACTTTTTCAGTATTCAGTTATGCAAAAGAAGAACTCCGCTCATCTGTTTTACCATCAAAAATAATTGTATGGCAGCATACCGTTGATAATCCAACTAAAATAATTATGGTCATGCTCAAACAAGCACTTGATATTACAAAAGCAGAGTATGGTGATTATGACATCATTTCTTCAATACCAATGGAGCAAAGAAGGGCTGTCTCTAAACTATCTAAAAAATATAAAGGAAAGTTAGATATCGCTCACCTTGCAAGTAGTGCGAGTAGAGAAAAAGGCGCGATTGCAGTCCGTATCCCATTGATTGAAGGGTTGCTAGGTTATCGAGTTTGTTTGATTAGACAAAATGATCAAGATAAATTCTCTAACATTAAAAGCAAACAAGACTTCATTGATAGAAATATTAAAATTGGGCAACAACAAGATTGGCCTGATACTAAAATATTAGAAAAAAATGGATTAAAAGTTCAAACATCTTATAAGTATTCTTTATTATTTAGACAGTTAGAAAAGCAACGATTTGATTGTTTTTTACGGGGAGTCAATGAAATTAGCGATGAACTTGAACAACATGCAAATGCTAATTTTGTAGTCGAAAATAATTTACTCTTTCATTATCCGCTTCCATTATTCTTTTTTGTTAATGAAAGTCGCCCTGACTTAGCAGAAAGACTAACAAAAGGCTTAACAACACTTAAGGAAAATGGCGTATTAGCCAAGTTGGTAGAAGACTACTATAAAGATAAACTTGAAAAATTACATTTAGGTACGCGTAAGGTTTTTCATCTTGAAAATCCTTTTTTACCTGATAAATCACTGCATTCTATTAATGCTATTCCTTGGTTATCATTATAAATAAGTTATCGTTATAAATAAGTTATCGTTATAAATAAGTTACCGTTATAAATAATCAAGTAACTTCAATTAACAGAACACCATTAATAAATATCTATTAATTGAAGCTACTTAACAAACGGTCCATCGCTCGATAGTTTAATGCCTCACAAAGGTGTCCTTTAGTAATATCAGCTTGTTGCTGTAAATCAGCAATACTTCGAGCCACTTTCAACAGGCTATGCCAAGCACGAATAGACAATCCCATTTTTTCAATCGCTTGCTCTAGAAAAAGAGCATCTTCAGTGGTTAACACACAATAAATATTGACCTCTTGGCTAGATAAATAATGATTTAACTTACCTTGGCGTTTCAATTGAATATTACGAGCCACTAAAACCCTTGCTTTAATATCAGCACTTTTTTCTGTTAAATTATGTTTACCTTGCTGTGACTCAGCCAACATTCCTTTAGGTAATAAAGGCACCATAATCGCTAATGCAAAACGATCTAAAAAAGGCCCAGACAAACGATTTAAATAACGCAAAATTTGATCTGGTGTACTACGCCTTAACTGACCAGAAATATGACCACAAGGACTTGGGTTCATAGCAGCAATGAGCTGAAAATGAGCTGGAAAAGTAACTTGGTTAGCAGCGCGAGAAATAGTCACATTATGATTTTCCATTGGCTGACGTAAACTATCTAACACCTGCCTTGGAAATTCTGGCAACTCATCGAGAAATAAAACGCCATGATGAGAAAGGGAGATTTCGCCCGGTTTAGGTTTTCCACCTCCGCCCACTAATGCAACTGCTGAGGCACTATGATGCGGAGCTCGATAAGGAGGAGAAAACCAATCATCACGTTGCTTGCCACATACTGAATATACAGCTGCCGTTTGTAATGCTTGCTGCTCTTCCAAATTAGGCAATAACGTCATAAACCGCTCTGCCAACATACTCTTTCCTGTCCCAGGCGGGCCGATCAGCAATAAATTATGAGAACCAGTTGCAGCCACTTCTAATACTCTTTTAGCTTGCTCTTGCCCTAATACATCACTGAAATCAAGATGAGAATGTTTAGCTGGCGGTGCTTCACTTTGCTCCGCTGAAGGTAATGTTAATTGTTGTTGTAAAAAAGCGCAGACATCAATCAAATGTTTTGCGACAAAACCTTGTGCACCAGTTAATGCACATTCATGTTCATTATCAGTACAGACAATAACTTGTCGTTTTTGTTGTTTGGCGGCCAACGCACAGGGAATAATGCCATCTACACTTCGCAATTCACCAGATAAAGATAATTCTCCATAGCACTCAAAATTTAATATTTCAGGACACTTTATTTGATCAGAAGCTAAAAGAATGCCAATAGCGATTGCTAAATCGAATCGGCCTCCTTCTTTAGGTAAATTAGCAGGTGCTAAATTGACTGTGATTCTTTTACTCGGAAACTTAAAGTTACTATTTAAAATAGCACTACGCACCCTATCTTTAGCTTCTTTAACCGATGTTTCTGGCAACCCTACCAAAGAGAATCCCGGCAACCCTGTTCCAAGGTGTACTTCAACCTCAACTTCAGGTGCATCCACTCCTGAAATAGAACGACAAACTAATCTTGCTAATGCCATATAACTCCCTTTGATATTCATTAGTTAAAAAATTAATTAACTGAGTATTCAATCAAGTATAGAAGTCAAAAATTATTCAGCAAAAAATAGCACAACAATAAAGTTTATTACGTGAATTGATATGTAAAACTGTCACCCTAGATAACCTCAGTTCAGGACAAGCAAAGCGATACAACACCGTTTTTTCTGCGGATTTCTGCGTCAAATTATCTCTCAATAACCTGTTATTGCTTCAATAATTCGCCTTGAACCACTCAAAACTAATGGCACTGACTAGTAAAAAAGCTAACCTTATGATGTTAAATGCAATTCCGCTTTATTAACCAGCATTTAGGTTATTTAGACAATTTGGGTTTGAAATAAAGGGTATTTAAAGTGGGTGGTTCTTCACGGTATTTTTTTATATTAAATAGTATCGTATGACAACTTAAACAATAACAAATGAACCATCGATTGAGGAATTTTAGAATGAGAAGCAATAAAGAAATTGCATTAGATGCTATCGATTTAGTTACACCAGCCATACTTAAATTATTTGAACGTACTAACCGAAAAGAATTACATATTGTGATCATGGATCCTACGCTAAAACCATGGGAGTCTGACTTCGATAACGCCATTTTAGTTGAACAATCACTAGGTAACCCAAGTGAATGGACTATCCCATTTGATAAGTTAGCGAGAAAAAAAGCATATCAAGCTTGGCGTAATGGTTGCGCTAATGTTGATATTCAAACTAAGCACCCTTCAGCATTACAAGATGATGATATTTTATTTTACGGTTCTTTTGTATATGGCAATATCGTTGTAGGTTGTAGTGGTGTTGAGCAGCATTACGATATGCTAATGAGCAGTTGGATAGCATTAGCATTTGAACAATTAACCGTAGCAGAATACACAAAGAGTAAAGCTGAAACCCCAACAAAAGCGTTTAGATAATTTACTGTTATTTTGTTATTAATTCTAAAAAGGTTTCTAGCAGCTAGAAGCCTTTTTTATGTTTGCCATATAAGTCTTAATTTTTAAATATCTATCACTACAAAACACTATGATCCCCCGAAGACATGAAGGAAAGTCAAAAATAAAAGATTCACTTATTTACAGCTTTTGACCTAACTTTCTCCACCCTTTGTAGTTAATTAACTGTTGGTTTTAAAGCAACAATCACCACGAAGCGCTGCGCTTCACGAAGGACACCAAGGAAAATCAAAACATCAAAAATATTTTTCTAAAAAAATACAATATTTAGTGTCTTACTTAAATAAAAGTTTTGACCTAATCTTCTTCACCCTTCGTGGTAAATTAGCTGTAGGTTTTAAAATAACATTAACCACGAAGCGCTGCGCTTCACGAAGAACATAAAGGAAAATAAAAACATCAAAAATATTTTTTAACAATAAATACAATATTTAGTGTTTTATTTATATAAAGGTTTTGACCTTACCTTCTTCACCCTTCGTGCCATCGTGGTAAATTCGCTTTTGATTTAAAAAAACAACATTAACCACGAAGTGCTGCGCTTCACGAAGAACACTAAGGAAAATCAAAACATAAAAAATATAATATTTAATGTTTTACTTATATAAAGGTTTTGACCTTACCTTCTTCCCCCTTCGTGCCTTCGTGGTTAATTAGCTGTTGGTTTTAAAATAACATTAACCACGAAGCGCTACGCTTCACGAAGAACACTAAGGAAAATCAAAACATAAAAAATATAATATTTAATGTTTTACTTATATAAAGGTTTTGACCTTACCTTCTCCCCCCTTCGTGCCTTCGTGGTAAATCCGCTTTTGATTTTAAAAAACAACATTAATCACGAAGCGCTGCGCTTCACGAAGAACAACAAGGAAAATCAAAATATCAAAAATATCAAAAATATTTTTCTAAAAAAATACAATATTTAGTGTTTTACTTATATAAAAATTTTGACCTTGCCTTCTCCCCCCTTCGTGCCTTCGTGGTAAATTCGCTTTTGATTTTAAAAAACAACATTAACCACGAAGCGCTACGCTTCACGAAGAACACCAAGGAAAATCAAAATATCAAAAATATTTTTCTAAAAAAATACAATATTTAGTGTTTTACTTATATAAAAATTTTGACCTTACCTTCCTGCCTTCGTGGTAAATCCGCTTTTGATTTTAATAAAACGAAGCAATCCAAAGGGTGATATCAGTGCTTATTTTATATTTAACAACTTACTGGTAAATATATGCTCAACAATCTGCTTAAAAATGTGACAAAAGTTGTTTGATAAGCGCTTTTTTGCTATAAATAGCACCCTTTTAAAAATCAGTCTTGCCCCTTTTTACAAACGATTGATTGACCATCATTATTTCAGGAAGAACCCATGAACGGTGCACATTTTGTTGTACAGGCTTTAAAAGAACAAAACGTAACACAAGTGTTTGGTTATCCAGGTGGGGCAATTATGCCTCTCTACGATGCGCTTTATGATGGTGGTGTTGACCATCTACTATGTCGTCATGAGCAAGGTGCAGCAATGGCTGCAATCGGTTATGCACGTTCAACAGGTAAAGTTGGTGTTTGTATTGCTACTTCAGGCCCTGGGGCAACTAACCTCATCACAGGTTTAGCCGATGCTTTGCTAGATTCTATTCCTATTATTGCTATCACAGGACAAGTACCAACACACTTAATTGGTACTGATGCATTCCAAGAAGTTGATGTGCTAGGTTTATCATTAGCCTGTACCAAGCACAGTTTTATGGTGCAAACGGCCGAAGAATTAGGGGCTATAATCGAACAAGCTTTTGAAATTGCAACAACGGGTCGCCCCGGCCCTGTCTTAATCGACATACCAAAAGATATTCAAGTAGGTCCTAGCGTTACACACGCACTTGCTAAATTAATTAAAACAGAAAAAATGCTGGACAGTGCAATTATCCAGCAAGCTAAAACAATGATCAGCGAATCTCAAAAGCCACTCATTTATGTCGGTGGTGGTGTGGGAATGGCAAATGCAGTCAGTGAATTACGAGACTTTATTGCTAAAACAGATATACCAAGCGTGTGTACACTTAAAGCGATTGGTTGCATTAAACATGATTCCACTTATTTTATGGGCATGGTAGGAATGCACGGTAGCAAAGCCTCTAATCTAGCCATTCAAGAATGTGATCTACTCATTGCCATTGGCGCGCGTTTTGATGACAGAGTGACAGGTAAACTAGATGAGTTTGCACCGAATGCAAAAGTGATTCATTTAGATGTTGATGCAGCAGAAATTGATAAGTTACGTCAAGTTACCCTATCAATGACTGATGATTTAAAACAAGTCCTGCCAGCTATTGCAGTAAAACCGAGTATTAGCGCATGGCAACAACATGTGGCAGAAATGAAAGTTGAACACGTAAGTCGTTACGATCATCCTGGTGAACCTATTTTTGCACCGGCATTACTTCGTCAATTAGCAGAAAAAATGCCTGCTGATACAGTAATATGCAGCGATGTAGGTCAACATCAAATGTGGGTTGCACAACATATGTTCGTAGATCGTCCTGAAAATCATATTTCAAGTTCAGGTTTAGGAACAATGGGCTTTGGCGTCCCCGCCGCGGTTGGCGCACAAGTTGCTCGTCCAAATGATACCGTGATCGCTGTTTCTGGTGATGGTTCATTTATGATGAACGTACAAGAACTAGGCACGATTAAACGTAGAAAATTACCAGTGAAAATTTTACTTATTGATAACCAACGCTTAGGCATGGTTCGACAATGGCAGAAATTATTCTTTAACGGTCGTTATAGCGAAACAATTTTAACTGATAACCCAGATTTCGTAACATTAGCCAGCGCGTTTGATATTCCTGGTGAAACCATTGTGACAAAATCGCAAATAGACCAAGCATTACAACGTTTATTAAATAGCGATGGGCCATACTTATTACATGTGTCAATCTCTGAAGAAGAAAATGTGTGGCCATTAGTTCCACCTGGCGCACCTAATGACAGAATGATGGAGAGTGTAGAATGATTAATGCATTAACAATTCAAGCTAAAAATAGCCCAGAATTTTTAGAACGCTTATTACGTGTCTGCCGCCATCGAGGTTTTACAATCCAAAGCATTAATGCGGAAGTGAACGATGCACTGCAATCAACTCAAATTAATTTAACGGTTTGTAGTGAAAGAGATATCAGTCTCTTAACCAAGCAAATTGACAAAGTCGTTGGTGTTATAGGGCTCACCCTATTGCAACAACCAGAAAACATTAAAGCAAGTGCGTAAATTGTAGATTGTCCCTTTAAGGATTATCTGTTTTACTGCAACTAACTATTATTAATATCAAGGCCAAGTTACTTGGTCGCAAGCAGTTTAAGGAAATAAGAATGCCAGTTTATCGTTCAAAAACATCCACACATGGTCGTAACATGGCAGGTGCTCGTGCATTATGGCGCGCAACTGGCGTAAAAGATGATGATTTCGGAAAGCCAATCATCGCAATTGCAAACTCATTCACACAATTTGTACCGGGTCACGTACACCTAAAAGACATGGGTCAATTAGTAGCACGTGAAATTGAGAAAGCTGGCGGTATTGCTAAAGAATTCAATACAATCGCAATAGACGATGGTATCGCGATGGGTCACTCAGGTATGTTATATAGCTTACCTTCACGTGATTTGATTGCAGACTCAATTGAATACATGGTGAATGCTCACTGTGCAGATGCAATCGTTTGTATTTCTAACTGTGACAAAATCACACCGGGAATGTTAATGGCGGCATTACGCTTAAACATCCCTGTTATCTTTGTATCAGGCGGACCAATGGAAGCAGGTAAAACTAAGCTTTCAGATCAAATCATCAAACTAGACTTAGTTGATGCGATGGTAATGGGGCCTGATAAAAACGTATCAGACGAAGATCTTGAAAAAGTAGAACGTAGTGCATGTCCAACATGTGGTTCTTGTTCTGGTATGTTTACAGCAAATTCAATGAACTGTTTAACAGAAGCATTAGGTTTATCATTACCGGGTAACGGTTCAATGTTAGCAACACATGCTGATCGTGAAAATTTATTCCTTGAAGCTGGCCGCCGCATTGTTGAAATCACAAAACGTCATTACCAAGAAGATGACTATTCAGTATTGCCACGCTCTATCGCAGGTCGTCCTGCTTTTGAAAATGCAATGGCACTAGATATTGCAATGGGTGGTTCAACGAATACTATTCTTCATCTACTGGCTTGTGCGCAAGAAGCTGAATTAGACTTTACTGTTGAAGCAATGGATGAAATGTCTCGTCGTATTCCGCAACTTTGTAAAGTGGCTCCTTCTACACCTGAATACCACATGGAAGATGTACATCGCGCCGGTGGTGTAATGGCTATCTTAGGCGAGTTAGATAGAGCGGGTTTATTAAATAGCGAAATCCCTACTATCCTAAGCCCGACCATGAAAGAGCAGCTTGCTCATTACGATATAATGCAAACTAAAGACCAAGCGATCATCGACTTCTATCGTGCAGGCCCTGCAGGTATCCGTACAGTAAAAGCCTTCAGCCAATCTTGTCGTTGGGATACTGTGGATAATGACCGTAAAAATGGTTGTATTCGTTCACTAGAAAACGCATTCAGCACAGAAGGTGGTTTAGCAGTATTATTTGGTAACATGGCGGTTGATGGCGCGGTAGTTAAAACGGCTGGTGTTGATGATGATAACCTAACGTTTACTGGTCCTGCTAAAATATACGAAAGCCAAGATGATGCTGTTGAAGCAATTCTAGGTGGTAAAGTGGTTGCTGGTGACGTGGTTGTTATTCGCTACGAAGGTCCACAAGGTGGTCCAGGTATGCAAGAAATGCTTTACCCAACGTCTTACCTTAAATCAATGGGACTGGGTAAACAGTGTGCATTAATCACTGATGGTCGTTTCTCAGGCGGTACTTCTGGTCTATCAATTGGACATGTTTCACCTGAAGCAGCAGCTGGCGGTGTGATTGGTTTAATTGAAAACGGTGACATCATCGATATCAATATTCCAACACGAGCAATGGACCTAAAAGTATCTGAAGAAGTACTAGCAGAGCGTCGCGCTAAGCAAGATACTATTGGCTGGAAACCTGTTAACCGTATCCGCCCTATTTCAGCTGCATTAAAAGTATATGCAATGATGGCAACATCAGCTGACAAAGGTGCTGTGCGTGATTTAAGCAAACTTAAATAATCTACTTTTTTTAATACTATTATCCCGTTTGTAATAAATTTACAAACGGGATTTTTTTATAGCTTATTATATATGAATAATACGTAACCAGATGGCTACATAGCCTTAAATTAAACTCATCGTACTCATCTAATAACTATTTTTAATATTCTAACTTACTTCTCATTCACTGCTCTATCTTGCGCCAATGCAGAAGCAAATAACCCAGTTGGTACAGCTATTACAGCTAAACCTATCGTTAAAATAACAAATGTAAATATTTTTCCACCAGCTGTTATAGGATACATATCACCATAACCGACTGTCGTTAATGTAGTCACTGCCCACCATAAACAATGAAAAATAGATTTGAATAACTCAGGTTGTGCAGCATTCTCAAAATAATAAATCCCAACAGCCGACAAATATAATAAAATTAACACGATAAAACCAAATAAAATGAGTTCTTCTTTAACTGATAACAATGCATCTCTGAATCGCTTCAAGGCTTGATTATACCTAAATAATTTTAGTATCCGAATTAAACGTAAAAACCTAAAAATACGTATAGTGCGAAGATCTAGCCCAATGATATAGAAAGGGACTATCGCACATAAATCAACTATGCCGTAAAAACTAAAAACAAACTTTAATTTTCTTTTTGCTGTGATAACCCTTAATAAATATTCAATTGTAAATACCACTACTGTAAATAATTCTATTAAATTTAAAATTTCGCGATACGACGCTGAAAGGTTTGGCAGAGTCTCAAGTGAAAATGTCACTAAGGATAATACAATCAACAGCTGAATTGATAACATAAAGGCGACGCCATAAGTTGAATCATCTCCTTCTAAAATTAATCTTATTCTATTTTTTGATAGCATTTTATTACCTTAATTTAGGAGATATTAATACGAACTTTACCTCTTTTCTTAATATTTATATATTTTAGATATAAAAAAACCGTGTTTAACTATTAACTAGTTAAACACGGTTTTTTAAACAAAGAGAAAGTTAGCTAATTATAGTGCGTTAGCTGTTTCTACTACGTTTTTAACAGTGAAACCAAACATTTCAAATAGTTGATCTGCAGGTGCAGACTCACCAAATGTTGTCATACCGATCACTGCACCGTTTAGGCCAACATACTTGTACCAGTAATCTGCGATACCAGCTTCAATAGCAACACGCTTAGTCACTGCTGCTGGTAATACAGACTCTTTGTATTCAGCTGACTGAAGTTCAAATTGCTCAGTACAAGGAATTGAAACAACACGTACCGCTTTGCCTGAAGTTGTTAATTCAGCAGCAGCTTGCATTGCTAATTCAACTTCTGAACCTGTCGCAATTAAGATGATTTCAGCAGGTGTAGCACTATCAAGCAATACATAACCACCTTTTGCAACGTCAGCTAATTGCTGTGCATCACGTGCTTGTGGTTTCAGGTTTTGACGACTGAAGATAAGTGATGAAGGTGCATCAACTGATTCGATAGCAAACTTCCAAGCAACAGCAGATTCAACACTGTCACATGGACGCCATGTGTTCATGTTCGGTGTTAAACGTAAACTAGCGATTTGTTCAACAGGTTGATGTGTTGGACCATCTTCACCCAAACCAATTGAATCATGTGTAAACACTTGAATAGAACGTTGCTTCATTAAAGCAGACATACGTAATGCATTACGCGCGTATTCCATAAACATTAAGAACGTTGCGCCGTAAGGAACAAAACCTTTGTGTAATGCGATACCGTTAATGATCGCTGCCATTGCAAACTCACGTACACCGTAATGTAAGTAGTTACCAGTAGCGTCGTCAGCAGTAATAGCTTTAGTACCAGACCACATTGTTAAGTTAGATGGTGCTAAATCAGCAGAACCACCTAACAACTCTGGCAACATTGCACCAAAAGCTTCGATACAGTTTTGTGATGCTTTACGTGTTGCGATATTACCTTGGTTTGCTTGTAAGTCAGCAATGTAAGCAGAAGACTTAGCTTCCCACTCAGCAGGTAATTCGTTATTAACACGACGTTTGTACTCACTTGCTAATTCAGGGTAAGCCGCTGCGTATGCTGCGAACTTCTCATCCCAAGATTGCTCTGCTGCTTGACCTTGCTCTTTGTTATCCCAACCAGCATAAACATCAGCAGGAATTTCAAATGGACCGTGGTTCCAGCCAAGTGCTTTACGTGTTGCAGCAATTTCATCGTGACCTAATGGTGCACCGTGACAATCGTGTGTACCTTGCTTAGCAGGAGAACCAAAACCTATGATTGTTTTACAACAAATCATTGTTGGTTTCTTAGTTTCAGCTTTTGCTGAAATAATCGCCGCTTTAATTTCTTCAGGGTTATGCCCGTCAACAGAAATCACTTGCCATCCGTAAGCTTCAAAACGTTTAGGTGTATCGTCAGTGAACCAACCTTCTACTTCACCATCGATTGAAATGCCGTTGTCATCCCAGAATGCAATCAGTTTACCTAAACCTAAAGTACCCGCTAAAGAACAAGCTTCATGCGAAATACCTTCCATCAAACAACCGTCACCTAAGAAAGTGTAGGTATGATGATCAACAATTTCATGACCTTCTTTATTAAAAGAAGCCGCTAATGAGCGTTCAGCAATCGCCATGCCGATAGCATTGGTGATGCCTTGGCCTAATGGACCCGTTGTTGTTTCAATGCCCGGTGCGTAACCGTATTCAGGGTGACCTGGTGTTTTAGAATGTAATTGACGAAAGTTTTTTAGATCTTCAATTGAAAGTTCATAACCCGTTAAATGCAATAGAGAATAGATAAGCATTGAACCATGGCCGTTAGATAGAATAAAGCGGTCACGGTCAGCCCAGTTTGGATTGGTTGGGTTGTGCTTTAAAAAATCTGTCCATAATACTTGTGCAATATCAGCCATTCCCATTGGTGCGCCTGGGTGACCTGAATTGGCTTTTTGGACAGCATCCATACTAAGGGCGCGTATTGCGTTAGCTAACTCTTGACGAGAAGGCATCTGTTTCTCCTGATTACATTTTGAATTAATGAAGTTGCGGGTATATGTGGCGCGGATTATCCCAAATACCCAGAGTTTGGGCAATGGTAAAGTTACAATTTGATCACATATTTAAAGAAAATAAAGACCAAATAGATTACACAAAGATAAAGTGAGTAACTTGGTCATTGAAATAGAGACTTGGAGTAGGAAGTTGAAAGTAAGAAGTTGAAGCACAAAATTGAAATAGATAACAGAAAGAGTGTTCAATAAGGAATGAACACAGAGTTATTTACAGGGTCCATTCCTTATTTAGACAATAATCAGATTTAACTTTGTTGTTCAGCATACCCCGTGTTTTTGTTAGGGCCAAAAACAAAAATAATGCCTTTATCTAATAAAATTTGCGTAGTTTTATCAAAAAATGTAATCGCTTGATCAGTAGGCATATGTTTTAGAATCAACTCGATGGCGATATCAAACCCCGCAGCATCTGGTAATGCTTTAACCAATTCACCTGATTCAATAAAATATAGGTAAGTATTAATTTTTTCTTGCAGTGTAAATAAATGCACATCGTCATGATCCCAAACTAATGAATCAATAATACTCAAGAATACGCGTTTCGCTTCTGTTTCCATTCCAATAGCATCAATGCTATCCGTATCAACTACACTCATCACTAACCTTTTCTTTTATAATTTTCGATCACTACTTTTACTATTTTTTCAAAAATAGCACTTTAATTTAATACTACTAACTACTAAGAATAGAAACCTTTATGTCATTGGAAACAGTTGACGCCACATAGCCATACCACCTTCAACACTGTAGGTATCCTCATAACCTTGTTCAGCCAAATATTGAGCGACACCTTTACTACTATTACCATGGTAACAAACCACAAAAACAGGTGTATCAAACTCAACTTTATCTAAAAACTCTTTTAAAGTGTCATTATTTAAATTAAATGCACCTTCAGCATGATCAGCTTCATAAGATTGAGCATCACGCGTGTCCACAAGAACAGCTTCTTCATTGTCTAAACGTTGCTTTGTTTCAGCTATTTCTATTAACTTGAATTTAGCCATATATAATTCCTTTTATTAAAAATTTTACTTTATTAACAATTAGATCATTACTTAATTACTTAATTACTTAATTACTTAATTACTCAATGTTATAGATATTAATTAGGACGATGCGTATAATATTTTAAATTCATTGGTTTTTATACTCTTTTTCTAAGTGTAACATTCGTTAACCAACAGATTTCAATGACTTTTCATTTTTTATCAGATCTGATAACTCCTACTTAATAATTTCAATGAGCACTTTAAATCATGCAAAAAAAAATTCTATTTGTTTGTCCTAAATTCTATAATTATGAAAAATTGATTATAGAAGAGCTCAATACGCAGGGCTACGATGTTACAGCTTTCACTTATGATGAAGAACACTGTTTAAAATTGAATTTTTTTTTTCAACCAATTAAAAAAATTATTTCTCGCTTTTCTTCGACTAGCATTCACCATTTAATAAGCCCTGACATTTTATTCAAAAAAATTAATAATAATATAAGAAAACTATCTGAAATTAAATATGACTGCCTTTTAGTTGTCAAAGGGTTTGGAATATCCAACAACACGATAAAAAACATTAATGCTAATAGAAAAGTAATATATCAATGGGACCCATTATCTCGTTATCCACATATCTATAAAATATATAAAAGCTTTGATTATACCTATACTTTTGATTTCCAAGATTCAAAAAATGGATTCGGAGAATATTTACCTAACTTTATCCCTTCAGATCTCCATAAAAACTCTTTAAATAAGTTTAAAATTTTTTATATTGGCATTTACAGTGATTATCGCTATGAAAAGTTAGTCAAAATAAAAAAATGGTGCTCCAAAGAAAATATCCCATACGATTTGCTATTAATACATAAACGTAAGCAATGTGAAGATGGTTTAATTAAAAATAAAAATATAGATATTGATGAGTATAGAAATAGATTTTCACAATCTTCAATTATATTAGAAATTTCAAGCTCAAAGCACAATGGTTTCACACAGCGATATTATGAAGCAATATTCAGTGAGAAAATTGTTCTGGAAATAAAATCGAGTGATGATTTAAATAAGCTCATCAATAGCAGTAAAGAAGATATATCTAAGCTAAAACCACTTCCATTACTTGATAGAAAAAAACTAACAGACCCTTTGTTAATTAATAATTGGCTTAACAAAATACTTGACTAAATCAACATATAAAAGTCAATATTTGTATTCATGCTATCCAATTTTTATAATGCAATTAAAATATATTAATCGTAACTGGTTGTGATAAGGCGAGCTTATTACACAAAAAATTTCAAGGTTTGGCTTAGACGTATTCCATGTTTTTTCTAATACATGGCTAACATAAACCAACTTAATTTAAAGCAATTAAATATAAAAATCATGAATCCATCAGTGTTCATTACCTATTGTGTAAAGCACAACATTACATTTCTTGCGCTTCAGACACTACTATTTACGTTGATTCAAAAATACTTCCGGCCCCCCCCTAAAATATGACCGAAGTTTGTAAATTAAATAATTGGTTAATAGGTAACACAAATGTATCCTACATATCTAATTTAGTATTGGAACATTCAAAACAACTAAAAAATGGTTGATTATAAGATTCTAAAAATTTCACCATATTATTCTGGTCTAATTGAACTTGAAACTTTAATTCTGGATAATACTATCCACTACCGATGTGAACATGAATGCAAAACATCAGTACAAAAGTTACACAACAGAATTTAGATCAGAAGCATTAGCGTTGTTCAGTCAACAAGGCTATGCCGTTCAAAAAATTACATCAGCACTGGGTATCACGACTAGCCTACTTTACAACAGGAAAAAGTTGAAGAACTTGCAAATTCAACCGTAAATTCTGATGAACAGACTGAGTGATTAACGCGACAAAAGAAGTTAACCCCCTCCGAATGGAGAAAGAAATACTAGAAAAGGCCAATCCTTCTTCGTAAAAGAAATGAAGTAAAGTTTCGATATATTCGAGCGTGCACTCTAAATATCCCATAAAACTACTTTGTAATGTACTGCAAGTGAGTCGCAGTGCATTTTATGATTGGCTTGAACGACCGTCTAAAATTATCAGTGAAGAAGACCAGAATAGATGAAGAAGAGTAAAGTATTATGAAAGTATTTGTAATTAGCCTAAAACATTCGATAGAACGACGTTCAAGAATACAAGAATTACTTGATGAACAAGGTATTGAATTTGAATTTTTTGATGCTATAGATGCGTCAGTGAAAGATTTTAAGTATTCAAATAAAAGAGCGCCAAATAAAACATTACTCCGATTAGGCTACCACCTTCTAGATAATGAAATCGCGTGCTTTGCAAGTCACTTTTGCCTTTGGGAAAAGTGTATTGAATTAAATGAACCAATATTAATTTTAGAAGATAACTGTGATTTAATGGCAACAATTTCAAGTTATCAGTCATTATTTGAGAACCTAGTTAATGAACATCACTTCATTAAACTTTTTTCCATGTTTAAAAAAAAATATAGCCCTATAAAAAAAATAAATGCATCCGCTGAAATAATCTATTACCACGACAGAACATGTGGTGCACAAGGTTATTTAATAAGCCCTTATGGTGCTATGAAATTTGTTGAAAATGCACAACAGTTCATTGAACCAGCCGACAACTACATGGAGAAACCTTGGCGACATGGCATTTTAACTTACTCTTTTAAGCCCGATTTAGTATGCAGAGCGAAAATCAAATCAACAATAGGTTCAAACCGGAAAAATAAAAAGAAACTACCATTATGGCGAAAAAGTATTATTGAAATAATAAGAGTATATGAAGAACTACAATATAAGATTGTAAATGTCAGAATAAAAAAAAGACATAAAAGCAATGCTAAAAATTAAAATGCATTTCGTTAAAATGTCAATCCCATTACCTTTTTTGAGGGTACTGGAATGTTTCTATATCCTAACAGGAAAAAAGCAATGGTTATTTTCGCTATCATTACTGCGATAATATCCTTATTTTCCTACGGTATACACATCCTATTTATTACCAATGAAAAAAAGAGTGAAAATATATGGCTAGGAAGCATAATGGTGTCAACTTTTTCAGTTGTATCGTTAACAGGTGTCCCTTTAATCATGTACAACCATTGACCTTATATTTTTTATTAATCTATCTTACAATGCATGAAACCGCTATACCTCTGAGCGTCTCATCTGACAGGACAAAAAATCAATGAATATACTAATTTGCAGTTCCTACAAACACGCATGGAACAGTGTTAGACCTGAAGCAGAAATGTTTATTGAATTTGTTAAACTGGGACATAACGTGACAGTTATGACCCAAGGGGACTCTGAATATACACAACGATTTATTGATAATGGCGTCCATGTTATTGATTGCTACCCCAGTAAGAAAATATGCATAAAAAACATTAAAAAAATCAAAAAAGTATTAAAAGAATACAGCATTGATATTTGCTATGCTTTTAATTCAAAAACCATCCCTAATGCAGCATTTGCCTGCATTGGTACAAAGGTAAAGTTAGTTGCTTACCGGGGAACAACAGGTGGTTTATATCGACATGATCCCTCTGCTTATTTAACCCAGTTACATCCCCGCGTTGATGGTATTATTTGCGTTTCCAATGCAGTAACAAATGATGTAAAAAAACGAGTTTGGAAAAACAAAAATAATGTAGTTACTATCTATAAGGGTCATCGATTAGATTGGTATCAGGTAGAACCGACACAACGCGCAGAGTTTAATTTAACTAATAATGACATCATTGCAGTTTGTGCAGCGCACGTTCGACCAAGTAAAGGTATTTCGGTATTAATCGGAGCTACACATTACATAAAAAATAAAAATTTCCACCTTATTTTAGCAGGCAGTGGTTTTGAAGCTCATTTTGATGAAATAAAAGCAAGTCCAATGTTAGATAGAATCCATTATATTGGGCATAGAACAGACATTCCTTCTTTAATGACCATGGCAGACTTTCAGGTTCAACCATCGATTAGTGGTGAAGGTTTACCAAGAACCATCATTGAAGCAATGGCAAATAAAACTACATCTATTGTAACAACAGCAGGAGGATCACCTGAACTAGTTGTCGATGGGGAGACTGGTTACGTGGTTAAAGCTGGAAATGCTATGGCCTTTGGTGAAGCAATGAATAAATTGATTTCAAATAAAAACCAAATACGAGTGATGAGCGAAGCTGCACAGCATCGCTTGAATGAAAAATTTAATTCAAAAAACACTGTTGATGAGCACTTAGCTTTCTTTGAAAAGCTTTTGGTTTAACTTTAATGATTATAACTACCGTTTTAACAAAACAGCAAAATACTATCTCTTAAATTAGTGTGCTGTAATAATATAATATTTTAATTAGGTTAATTTTTATGAATAATTTATTAAAGTCAATTAGACGAATATTGATACGGCCTAAATTGAATAAAGTAGAACCAGATTCAAGTTTGGTTAATGAATTTTTCAAGCATAATTGTGATGGGGTATCTTCAAAAACAATTTGGATTTTTTGGGATTCAGGGTTATATGATGCACCTGATGTTGTACAATTATCTTATTCAAGTTGGTTAAGAGAAAACCCTGATTATGATGTTGTTTTTCTTGATAGTAGTAATATCGCGCATTATGTAAAACCTAATTGGGATTCTTTTTTTAATCATTGTTCGGTTAAATTGGGAGCTGCAGGAAAATCCGATTTATTAAGATTATATCTGCTTTATAATTATGGTGGAGTTTGGGTAGATGCAACTACATTTTGCTTAAAACCATTATCTGACTGGCTTAATATCAATGATAATGAGTTTTTTTCTTTTAAGGAAAAAGCCGCATCTGATAGACAACTAGTATCGTGGTTTTTAGTTTGTAAAAAACATAATGAAATCGCAGGATTTTTACTTAGAGAATCTCTTAACTACTTAACAAGAAATAGAAAATATATTCTTGATGTTATTGGGTTAAAATCTACATATAAACTTACCAAGCTAGACAATCTAATAGGGAGAGAATGTAGCGGGCATTTACTATTAAATCATCTTGAATCAAGAGGGTACGCTCCATATTTTTGGGTTTTCTATTTATTTAATGAAGTAATTAAGAATAAAAAAATAGCTTGTTTATGGTCAAATGAAATATACCCTTATGATTATGCAGAACTAGATGATGATATAAATACATTTATGAACAGCGTTGTATCAAAGCAAACTTATAGAGAAAAATATATAAAGAAAGAAAACTATAAGACACGTAAAAAAATATTGATAGCCCAAGCAGATAGAAATCACTAGAAATAGATCAACTGAAAAATATTTTTTAAATTATATACAAGAGTATTATTCTTTAAAAAATTGAGAGTCTATTATAATTTTGAGCGATTTCCATAACATTTAAAATAATAGAAGTCAGCAATAGTTGTAATGAACCTCTATTAATAACAGAGGTTCAAAAGTTTAAGTTTTATTATTCTCCAAAAGCCACAATCCAACATATTTATTAAAATTTACTTGAGCATAAGTCATCGCCATAATAAAACCAATGCTACCATCTAAAAATCCACGACGTATTACATAGATTAAAAAGAAAGTCCAAGTAGCTCTCAACAGAGCGACAAATAAGCCATTGGACTTTTTATTTTTACGAAAATACTTTTGAGATCCTAACCAAGCATAGTCACATGCTTTATCTAAACCATGCTTATAGTCTCTATGTGTATAATGTAATAACAAACCATTTAATACGCCGTATTTTTTTCCTGATGGAACAATAGTTTCATGTACTTCATCTAGTGTAAAGTAGGCGCCATCCCGTTTAAACAAACGTAAAACAGCTCTAGCGCTACGCCCATATTTTAATGTTTTCCCATATATGGTCACTCCCCAGGGAAGTTTGAATGCATCTTGTTCTATCGCACTTTGTGATAATAATTTCTTAAGTGCATTTTGCATTTTTGTATCAAGCGCTTCATCTGCATCAATAGATAAGACCCATTCACATGTTGCTTTATCTAAGGCGCGCTGCTTTTGTTTTCCAAATCCAGGCCAATCAGTCACGAACACATGATTTGTATAGCTTTCACATATTGAAACAGTGGAGTCGGTTGAACCACTATCTAAAACGATAATCTCATCAGCGAGTTCTGATACTGATTTTAAACAACGCTCTACACGATCTCCTTCATTTTTAGTAATTAAAATTACTGATAATGTATGCTTCTTCATTGTTTTTCCTTTTTAACTAACATTTTTAGCTGATATATTTATAATACATACAAAACAGAGTTGCATAATTCAATATATAAACACCAAATAAGTTAAATTTAATTACGATATTTTAAGGTGTTAAAGCTCAATAACGCCTAAGGCTCTATTTAAAACTTCCAATACTTTAACTGCTTACGAATTTTAATATTTCTTAAAATATTCATCGGTTTATTATCCACCCAATTATTTTTTAACATATGATCCACAGCATTCAATACCCTTAGAGATGACAGCCCATCTAAAAAAGGAGTAACTGAAGGACCATACTCTCTAATGGATTGTAATAGTTCAGGTGAAGCATTTAATGCATCTAAAATAGCTGACTCTAAGTTTTTAGGATCATTTATATTAATAAAAGAAGCTAAAGGTTGTCGATTATTTATTGTTACGACAGGTTTATTCAACAATAAGAACTCTTGAAAAATTGAAGAATTATCACAAACCATAACATCTGCTCGGTGCATGCATTCAATTACTCTATTATTATCCATAAAGATTAGATTATCATTTTCTAATGCTTTATATTTTTTAACCGTGGTAGCTGACATTTTAGGATGTAGCGTTACTAACCACTGCCATTTAGAATCTTTACTTAGTCGTTGAATCTCTTCATATGCTACTTCTGCGCATGAAAGTGATGGGCTAAAAGTAGATGAAAACAGTATTTGAGGGCATTCATACCGTTTTGATGATTGATAATTAAAAAGGCTGTCTAATTTGATCCAACCTGTTTCAACAACATCAAAGTACCGTTTTTTTATTGACTCTTTAATCAATGAAGAAGTTCTTTCAGGGCCTTCAGTGCAATACAAATCGAATAACCCCCTTTCAGGATAAACGTTGCCTCGTTTACTCTCATTTAATCCATGGAATACTTCAACTTTAAGTCCAGGAATAAAACGAGGTACCCTATCGCCAGGAACAAAAACCGCATCAGGGTGATACTTAATAGCTAAATCAAGCGTCTTAATTTGAACTTCGTCAGCATGAAGAAAAGAAGGATTAACATCTTCCCCGATCAATAGCCAACATACTTCGTGTCCTTTCTTTAAAGCCTCTACTTGTAGGGGACGCAAGATATCAAATGAATAATTTTGCTCGACATAAAACAAAAATTTATATTTAACAGATATATTTGAATTTTGCATAAACTAGCCTTTTAAAAGTATATTTCTATCTAAAAATAAAATTAGTGTAAACTATATAAATACTTAGATAGCAAACTAACTGATACCACATGCGAATATTATATACATTACTACTTACTTTAGTGTCCCCTTTTTTTCTTTATTCTCTCTATAAATCAAAACCTAATAAGCCTAAGTTTGGGAAACGTTGGCTTGAACATTTTGGGTTTACACCAAGATTAACTGATTCTAGTGATCATGTAGTGTGGTTTCATACTGTTTCAGTAGGCGAAACGATTGCTGCGACTCCTTTGATAAAGGCTTATCACCAACGTTACCCAACACATACCATTGTTGTGACTACCACCACCAGCACGGGTGCAGAACAAGCAACAAAAATAGGTGACTTTGTTCAACACCGTTATATGCCTGTTGATTTTTCTTGGACGGTTCATCGTTTTATAACCATCGTAAAACCACAAAAATTATTTATTATGGAAACAGAGCTATGGCCAAATACATTAACTATGGCAGCACAGCAGCATATTGAAGTCACCATTCTTAATGCAAGATTGTCAGAGCGTTCCTTTCTTCGCTACAAGAAATTTCAAGCCGTCTTCAACTTACTTTCTAACCCTATTAGTCAAATATTATGCCAAACACAGGCAGATGCTGATCGTTTCATTGCCCTTGGCATTGCAACCCGAAAAGTACAAGTGACTGGATCTCTGAAGTTTGATATTGATATATCGCCTGCTGTTATTGAATCAGGAAATAAATTAAGAGAAAGCATAGGTATAAACCGTCCAGTATGGATTGTCGCAAGTACCCATCAAGGTGAAGACGACATTATATTAAGTGCCCATAAAAAGCTCCTCGAAAAGAGAGATGACCTATTATTAATCATTGTACCGAGGCACCCAGAGCGTTTTGATCAAGTTGCACAACTAAGTGAACAGCAGGGCTTAAAAATACAACGCAGAACTACTACTAAACAAGCTATTGATACTGCTACACAAGTCTTTATTGGTGACACAATGGGCGAAATGCTAACCTTCATTGGAGCTGCTGATGTCTGTTTTATGGGTGGAAGCTTAATTGGAGAGAAAGTCGGCGGACATAACTTATTAGAACCCGCTGCACTAGCAAAACCTTGTTTAACCGGCCCAAGTTATTACAACTTTAAGTTAATCACAGAGCAATTATTAGCCGTTAATGCCTGCACTATCTGTAATGATAGTGAAGCAATCGTTAAGGCTGTCAAACAGCTAATAGATGATAAAGCGTTGCGAAAAAGTGCTGGAGATGCCGCTTTACAAATAGTCAATACGAGCAAAGGTGCACTACAAAAAACCTTAAACTTACTGTAAAAAATTAATGAAACACAATAAGTAAAGATCTCATAAATATTTATAGTTGAATATTGATAGTTAAATATTGAAGTTAATTAGTAATGTTAAGTTACTCAAGATTAACGCTTTCCAAACATGAAAAAATCTTAAATATTGTTAAGTGTGAAAGTTTCTTAAACTTCACACTTGTTGATAACTGACTACGAGAGATTGCCAATCAGCTTCACACCAATGAATAGATCTCTTTTTAAGCTCTTTACGAAAAGAACGTAATAAACGTTGTAGGTTATTCTCCTTCCAACTATCTCCAACTTGTTGATAACATTTATCGAAATCAATAATCCAAACCCGACCATCTTTATCTAATAAAATATTATGAATATTCAGATCAGTATGATTGACCTGTGCTTGATGCAGTTTTTTAATTTCTTTACCAATATTTAAATATTCATGTTTCGTTAATTCTCTTTGCTGTAGCAGATCCACTAGATCTGACGCGGCAGGAATTTTTTCAGATAAAATATTAGCTTTATACAATAAACCACAACGTTTAACATTAGCGGCAATGGGTGTTGGTACATTAACGCCTTGCCCTTGCAAATGATTTAATAAATGAAACTCTGCGATACTTCGCGCTTTTTGATAGCCAGTAAAAAAATAGCTATCAGATATTATTTTTCCAAATAATCCACCTCGACAATAGTGACGTAATGCGGCTTGTATGCTATCAAGCTCAACAAACCAAGTCGTCCCACGCCCTTGCGCGCTACCGATAACCTTCGCTTTATTCTGCCAATATTGTGGATCAAAACATTCAGATACATCATCAATCAACTTTTCATTGTAAATAGTATATGCACCTTGGCTTTGAATAATTTTGAACATCTTGTTAACCTTTTAATAAATACTCGCGACTCCAAAAATATTGAAACCTAAAATAACGTTAATATTGTATACTGAATAAAATCACTTGGAATATCATACTACTATGCCATTATTTTCAACAGCACCTAAATCGATATGTCTTCTACGTTTATCAGCTATTGGCGATGTATGCCATGCTGTTGCTATGGTACAAGCAATTCAAAAGCAATGGCCAAGCACCAAGATAACCTGGATCATGGGAAAAATAGAAGCGCAGTTATTGCATGATTTACCTGATGTTGAAGTGATTATTTTTGATAAAAAAACGGGTTACTCCGGCATGAAAGCTATTTGGAAGCAGCTATCAGGACGCCGCTTTGATGCATTATTACATATGCAACTCGCGTTGAGAGCAAGTGCGCTAACGCTAGGTATTAAAGCTAAATATAAAGTGGGCTTTAATTTTAAACGTGCGAAAGAAGCACAATGGTTATTCACTAACCAAAAAATTTCAGATACTGCTTCACAACATGTTTTAGATAGCTTCTTTGAATTCGCCTATTACTTAGGTATTGAAAAAACATCACCAACTTGGGATATCCCACTTTCATCTTCAGACGTTAAATTCGCTCAAACAATAAGCCCACATAATAAACCATTATTTATTATCAGCCCTGCTGCAAGTAAAGATGAACGAAACTGGTTAACAGAGCGTTATGCTGCAGTCGCAGATCATGCCATCACACAAGGTTTTGAAGTGGTATTATGTGGCTCCCCTGCGCCTCGTGAAGTACTGTTAGGTGAAAATATACAAACATTAATGCAGCACAAAGCGATCAATTTAATTGGTCAAACTTCGTTAAAGCAACTCACAGCGACGTTAAGACAAGCTTCGCTAGTGCTAGCGCCTGATTCAGGCCCTGCTCATATCGCAACAACACAAAACACGCCTGTTATTGGTTTGTATGGACACAGTAATCCATTACGAACAGGCCCCTATTTAAGTGCTGAATATGTGATTAGTGTTTATGAACAGCATGTACAAGAGCAACATAAAAAATCGTTATCTGAACTACCTTGGAGTGCACGCGCAAAAGGTGAGCATATTATGCAAGACATCTCCACTGAACAGGTCATTGAACAATTTACTGCCATAACAGGCTCTGATCATTAATAATTTTAGATTTTTAGTAGCAGGCTTACGTGTTAAAAAAGACAAGCCAGAAAGTAAAAAGGCTAACAAAAGTTAGCCTTAATAAAAATTATATTCATTAGATTCGATTTATCATTAATAACCAAATCACCATAGAAACTACTTAGCGTAAAAGTCTTTATACCATTTAACAAACTCAGCAACACCTTGCTTCACTGTGACTGCAGGTGTGTAACCTATCACTTTAAATAAGTCAGTAGTATCGGCATAGGTTTGATATACATCGCCAGCTTGCATTCCACGGAAGTTTTTCTTCGCTTCTATGCCTAGCTCGCTTTCAATTGCTTGTACAAAATCCATTAAGCTGATTGGTGAGCCGTGCCCTATATTGTAAACAGCGTAAGGTGCAGAACTCGTTGCAGGGCTACCCGTTTCAACTGTCCAATCAGGATTTTTAACAGGCTCAACGTCTGCAATTCGAATAACACCTTCTACAATGTCATCAATATAGGTAAAGTCACGCCACATATCACCATTATTATTGATATCGATCGTTTCACCTTCTAAGATCTTTTTAGTAAAGATGAACGGTGCCATATCTGGACGTCCCCAAGGACCATAAACGGTAAAGAATCGTAAGCCTGTTGTTGGAATATCGTAAAGATGAGAGTACGTATGTGCCATCAATTCATTTGATTTCTTAGTGGCAGCATACAAAGAGATAGGATGATCTACTGAATCATTGGTTGAGAATGGTACTTTTGCGTTTAAACCATACACAGAGCTTGATGAAGCATAGATCAGGTGACCTACTTTATTTTGACGACACCCTTCCAAAATATTCACATGACCCACTAAGTTGCTATCAGCATAAGCCAATGGATTTTCAATCGAGTAACGTACACCTGCTTGTGCGCCAAGATGAATAACGCGGTCAAACTGCTGATCTGCAAATAGACTTTTAATGCCTTCACGATCTGCCAAATCTAATTTAATAAATTGAAATAATGGATTTTTAATACGCTTTAAACGAGCTTCTTTTAACGCAACATCATAGTAGTCGTTGATATTATCAATACCAATCACTTGATGACCAGCGGCAGTTAAACGTTCAACGACAACGCTCCCGATAAAACCAACAGCACCCGTTACAAGGTATTTCATATTGAACTCCAAAAATGTACACATGATTGTATTAACGACATAAACTCAATCATATAAAGCCGCTATAGTAATGACTTATCTACAATGAGTAAAATACAAAGACAAAAAAACGGTTAACACATATTAAATAATATGTGTTAACCGTTAAACATAATGATAAAAATTTAAATCTAAAACGCTACTTAAAAAAACTTACTTCCACGCTTTCCAAGCATTGATCAAGCCGTTCGTTGAACAGTCGTGGCTTTCTACACAATCTTTATTACTTAGCTCAGGTAATATTTGTCCGGCTAATTGCTTACCTAATTCAACCCCCCACTGATCAAAAGTGAAGATGTTCCAGATAACGCCTTGCGTAAAGATCTTTTGTTCGTACATTGCGATCAGTTGCCCTAATGTTTTAGGCGTGATTTTTTTAACTAAAATTGAGTTAGTGGGTTTGTTACCTTCAAATACTTTGTAAGGTACTAAATCAGCCACTTCTTCTGCTGATTTACCAGCCGCCTTAAACTCAGACTCGACTTGCATCTTGGTTTTACCAAAAGCTAATGCTTCAGTTTGAGCAAAAAAGTTAGATAGCAATTTAGCATGGTGATCGCCCGCTGGGTTATGACTAACCGCGGGTGCAATAAAGTCACAAGGGATTAGTTTTGTACCTTGATGAATCAATTGATAGAAGGCATGTTGCCCATTAGTCCCTGGCTCACCCCAAATAATTGGCCCCGTTTGGTAATCGACAGGGTCACCATTACGGTCTGTACATTTACCGTTAGATTCCATATTGCCTTGTTGAAAATAAGCAGGGAAACGATGCATATACTGATCATAAGGTAAAATAGCTTCTGACTCGGCACCATAAAAATTGTTATACCAAATACCGATAACCGCTAATAAGACCGGAATATTATTTTCAAATTCAGTCGTTGCAAAGTGCTGATCCATCTCATGTGCACCAGCAAGTAGCTCTTCATAGTTTTCAAAACCAACGGTTAATGCAATAGATAATCCGATCGCAGACCAAATAGAGTAACGTCCACCGACCCAATCCCAGAATTGAAACATATTAGCCGTATCAATACCAAACTCAGTCACTGCATCTGCATTAGTCGAAAGCGCAGCAAAATGTTTAGCAACAAATGCTTCATCCTGTGCAAAATTTAAAAACCAATCTCGTGCACTGTGCGCATTGGTCATGGTTTCTTGTGTTGTGAATGTTTTAGAGGCAATTAAAAATAAGGTTGTTTCAGGGTCTACTTTAGTTAACGTTTCAACAATATGAGTACCATCAACATTAGACACAAAATGCGTTTCAATCCCTTCTACCTTATAAGGGCGCAACGCTTCAGTGACCATGAATGGGCCTAAATCAGAACCGCCAATACCAATATTTACTACATCTGTAATACGCTTACCTGTGTAACCTAACCATTCACCGGAATGTACTTTTGCACAAAACGTTTTCATTTGAGCCAATACTTCGTTGATTTTAGGCATCACATCTTCGCCATCAACTATCACGGGTGTATTACTGCGGTTACGTAATGCAGTATGTAATACCGCTCGCCCTTCTGTAATATTAATTTTTTCACCAGAAAATTGCGCTTTAATTGCTTCGCTTAAATCGACTTCTTTAGCAAGATCAATCAAGCTAGCTAATATTTCTTCGGTAATTAAGTTCTTAGAGAAATCTAATAAAAAATCTTCGTTAAATTGGCGAGAAAAGGTCTCGAAACGCTGTGAATCTTCGGCAAATAATTCAGATATTTGCATATCAGCATGGTCATCAAATAGGCTTTGTAGCGTTGACCAAGCAGCAGTTTGTGTCGGTTGGATATTTTTCAACATAAGAAGTTCCCAAGTTTATGATATTAAAGCTTTATGAATGGTTATAACGTATTTTCATTTATAACAACAGTCACACTGATCATTAAATATTGATAAAAAAGGTAAAACAATGTGATAGAACAACTAATGTACCTTTTATATGAAGAGACTTAAATAACTCAGTTAATAATTAACGATATAATCAATGTGCTCTGCTTTAATTTATTAAACAAATATATACCCGTCACCATTCAAGATGTAAAAATCAGCCAGTCGAGAGGTCACAGATTCTAGGCATAAAGGTAAAGATCTAACGGGTTAAATCGAGATTTTATAACAATATATAACAATGTATAACAATGAAGGTGATTGCTTCACCACTTAACCTAAGCGTCGCCAACTCGAAAACCAATACCACGTTGTAACATTCGATAAAGAGCAGTTAGCCATTGTGATCATGTTATGCTTTGTCTTGATGTCCGAGTTAACGGCTACATAATGCCTCTTGATTGATAACGAGTATAATATCCAATAATTTAGTAAAGCTTTGTAATAAAGCGTAACATTAAAAATAAAATCAATGATTTAAAGCACAAAATTAGACAAACAATAAAGATCCAAATATTGTTGAAAAATTGCTATCATGCAATGATATCTAATCAAGCAATAATTTTTATCCGGAAGGTAAAGAGATAACCATGCAAGAAACCCCAGACAATAAGACTCACTTTGGTTTCAAAACCGTTGAAGAAGATAAAAAAGTTGAATTAGTGGCCGACGTATTCCATTCCGTTGCCGCTAAATATGACATCATGAATGATGTGTTATCTATGGGTATCCACCGCATTTGGAAACGCTTTACCGTCGACTGTTCAGGTGTTCGCCAAGGCCAAAAAGTCTTAGACTTAGCGGGTGGAACAGGCGATTTAACCGCAAAGTTTTCACGTATTGTGGGTGCAAAAGGCCAAGTGGTTTTAGCAGACATTAATGATTCGATGCTGAAAGTTGGCCGTACTAAATTACGTGATATGGGTATTGAAGGAAACGTAAGTTACGTTCAAGCTAATGCTGAAGAGTTACCGTTCCCAGACAATCACTTTGATTTAATCACGATTGCATTTGGTTTACGTAACGTGACGGACAAAGATAAAGCCTTAGCTTCTATTTACCGAGTGCTGAAGCCTGGCGGTCGTTTACTGGTATTAGAATTCTCAAAACCAGTTTACTCGCCAGTTGAAAAATTCTATGATTTTTACTCGTTCAATATTCTGCCTAAATTAGGTAAATTAATTGCGAACGACAGTGAAAGTTATCAATATCTAGCTGAAAGTATTCGTATGCATCCAGACCAAGATACGCTTAAAGAAATGATGAATAATGTCGGTTTTGAAGGAACAGAGTACTTTAATTTAAGTGCAGGTATTGTCGCTCTACATCGTGGTTATAAATACTAATCCGATATTGCAAATATTAACTAGTCACTTCTATAACGAGAGTCAACATGCCATTAACTAACTTACTGTGCGGTTTATTAGAAACAGGTGTAAATCAATTACATCAATTAGATAGTAGCGCTGTCATAAAACGTAAACAACTTAATGGCACTATCATCTCTGCAAGCTTAAAAGAACTTAATTTCCCGTTGTATTTTGTTATTTCAGAGCGACAAGTAGATGTATTAAATAAATTTGAAGGCCAAGCTGATTGTAATATTCGAGTCAGTTTTAGTGCCTTAAATAAGTTGCAAGATAACCATCAACTAACGCATTTAATTAAAACAGGGCAACTAGAAGTTGATGGCGATATTCAATTAGTACAGCAGTTTGCAAAATTATTGACGGATATGGATATCGATTGGGAAGAACATCTATCTGATAAAGTAGGTGATGTCATTGCACATAAACTTTGCTATCACGCTAAAAAGATCCATCAAGGTACTTTGGGTCAATTTAATAAAGTTGAAAGACAAACAGCTTTATATGTAACAGAAGAGATTAAACTAGCCCCTAGCGGTTTAGAAGTTGCTTATTTTTGCGAGCAAGTGAAAACACTAGAAACACAAGCTGATACATTATTACTAAGCCTTAACAACAAGCTAGAACAGTTAGAAGCAAAGTCGAATAAACGACTCGGTACTAACTCACTAGCTGGAAAATAAATGATAAAAATAACAGAATTAGCGCGCCTATATCAGATAAATAAAACGTTTATTGAATATGGTTTAATTGAGTTAGTCCCTAAAGCACAAATACCTAAAAGTTATTGGGTTTTACGACTTTGTTTATTTTGGTTACGCAATCAACATAAAGAAATGGGATTACCTGAACGCCTGCGCTTAAGTTTGCAATCCTTAGGACCTATCTACATAAAACTAGGGCAAATGCTATCTACTCGTCGTGATTTATTAGATCCTATTTATGCAGACCAATTAGCGCACTTACAAGATAATGTACCGGCCTTTTCTGGTGATTTAGCGATTAAACAAATAGAAAAGTCATTTCAACGACCAATTAATGAGATTTTTGATAACTTCGATGAGGTTGCGCTTGCTTCAGCATCGATTGCACAAGTTCATACCGCAACACTTAAAGAAGATGGCAGAGAAGTCGTCATTAAAGTAACAAGACCTGGTATTGCTAAAACCATTGCCGCTGATATTCAATTAATGAAATGGATGGCTTCATTAATGCAGCGTTTTTTAAAAGACGCTAAACGTCTACGTCCTGTTGAAGTGATCAGAGAGTACGAAAAGACTATTATCGATGAATTAGATTTGATGCGTGAAGGTGCTAATGCTATTCAATTACGCCGCAACTTTTTAAACTCTAAAGTATTATATGTCCCTGAAATATATTCAGATTATTGCACTAAAGATGCATTAGTCATGGAACGCATATATGGTATTCCAGTATCGGATATTGAGGCATTAAAAGCACAAAACACCAATTTAAAATTACTCGCAGAACGCGGTGTAGAAGCCTTTTTCACACAAGTATTTCGTGATAGTTTCTTTCATGCAGATATGCATCCAGGTAACGTATTTGTATCTTACGAACACCCTGAAGATCCACTTTGGATAGGTATTGACTGTGGTATTGTAGGAACATTAACCAACGAAGATAAACGCTATTTAGCAGAAAATTTCTTGGCCTTTTTCAACCGTGATTACAAACAAGTTGCACAATTACATATTGATTCAGGTTGGGTACCAGCAGATACGCCAGCAGAAGAATTTGAATTTGCTATACGCGCGGTTTGTGAACCTATTTTTGAAAAACCATTATCAGAAATTTCATTTGCTCACGTATTAATAAATTTATTTAATACGGCTCGTCGCTTTAATATGCAAGTGCAACCTCAATTAGTTTTATTACAAAAAACCTTACTCTATATTGAAGGTTTAGGGCGCCAATTATACCCACAGTTAGATTTATGGGACACCGCAAAACCATTTTTAGAAAACTGGATGCGAGAGCAAGTTAGCCCTCAATCACTGTTCAACAAACTAAAAGTGAAAGCACCCTTTTGGTTAGAAAAATTACCAGATATCCCAGAATTGGTTTATCACAACCTAGCGCAAACTAAACAAGTACAACAACAGCAACAATTGTTAATGCAGCGTTTTAATGATCAACAGCAAAAAAACAGTAAAAACCAAGTGATAACCTCTTTAGCGGTTACGCTGAGTATTATTACTGCTTTATTCTATCTACAGTCTGATGATAGTTTTAACTTGTATTTAACTATACCAGCAGTAATATCATGGATAATTGCTTGGCGGTTTAGTAACAAATCTTAATATCTTTAGTGGCTGATAAAAAATGCGACTAACATTAATCAATTATTCACATAAGCAGGCTTTCTTTACAAAGCATGCTTAAATCAATACACACAATGACTTACAACATTATTTTACATATAGGAAATATATTATGGGCGGTATCGGAATTTGGCAATTAGTAATTATTGCAGTGATTGTTATTGTTTTATTTGGCACTAAAAAACTACGCGGCATTGGTGGTGATTTAGGCGGTGCAATTAAAGGATTTAAAAAAGCAATTAAAGAAGAAGATACGTCTTCTCCTGAATTAGATAAAAAATCAGATGCTACCTTCAAAGAAGAGCAAAAAGCTGAAGCTGAAAAAAGCAAACAAGACTAAACCATTGATTTTAAAAGTAGCCTGTAATGTTTACAGTTATCTTTAAATAATGATGAGTTATAGGCGCTTATAAACTTCTAATGAGAAATATATTCTTAAAAAAGGCGGTTATAACAATGACCCGCAACAAGGTGTATTAATTAATGTTTGATATTGGCTTTTGGGAAATCATGTTGATTTCCGTAATAGGATTAGTCGTACTAGGGCCTCAGCGTTTGCCTATCGCTATTCGTACGGTTTTAAAGTGGGTTAATACTGCTAAAAGTATGGCGAACTCGGTAAAAAATGAAATATCTCAAGAGCTTGAATTACATGAAATGAATGAGAATATGATCAAAGCTAGCAAACAAGGCTTAGATAAAATAGATCCTGATTTAAAAGCGTCAATCGATGAAATGAAAGAGAATGTTGAGCAATTAACACGTCCTTATAAAAACAACGTTGATGATTTAATGAATGCTCAAGCTAAATCTCAAAAAGAAGCAAAAGCAGCCGAAACTGACACACAAGTCTTAACAGAAAGTGAAAAGTCAGAACCGATCATTTCAGAAGCAATGCTTTCAGAGCCAACACCTTCAAAAACAATACCTCAGCAGGAAAAATAATTAATGAGTGAGCAAGCATCAGATCAGGCACAACATAGTTTGCCATTAATTACTCACCTTTTAGAATTACGTGATCGTATTCTTAAGGTGGTTGTCGTGGTGTTAGCTATTTTCCTTAGCTTGGTTTATTTTTCAAATGATATTTACCACTATATTGCCATTCCGTTAACCAGTCAGCTGCCTGAAGGCTCAAGTATGATTGCCACAGGTGTCGCAACCCCCTTCTTCACGCCAATTAAATTGACCATCGTACTCTCTATTTTTATTGCAATACCTGCGATCTTATATCAAGTATGGGCTTTTATCGCGCCAGGTTTATATAAACACGAACAAAAACTCGTTGCTCCGTTAGTTATTAGCAGCGCTCTGCTGTTTTATTTAGGTATGGTATTTTCTTATTACGTTGTGTTTCCCTTAGTATTTTCATTTTTTACCAGCACAGCACCTGAAGGCGTTACCATCGCGACTGATATCAGTAGTTATTTAGACTTTGTATTGAAGTTGTTTTTTGCCTTTGGTTTAGCGTTTGAAATACCCGTTGCCACTTTATTACTCTGTTGGACGGGCGCAACAACACCTGAATCTTTAAAAGCAAAACGACCTTACATTGTAGTGGGCGCATTTATTTTTGGTATGTTATTAACGCCTCCAGATGTGATATCTCAAACCTTATTAGCTGTACCAATGCTTATTTTATTTGAATTAGGTTTATTATTTTCCCGCTTTTATGTGAAAAAGCCAGCGTCAGATGATGAGCTAGATCCAGAAGAAAACACCATCCACAAAGAGCCAAAGAACTAATGATTGATATTGGCGTTAACTTAACCAATAAGCGTTTTGATAAAGACTTAGCATCCGTCATTGAAAATGCCAAACAAGCAGGTCTCACCAAGTTAATGGTGACGGGCACTAATATTGTTGAAAGTCAGCAAGCGTTAGCTTTAGCCAAAGAAAATCCTAGTTTCATCTACAGTACAGCGGGTATTCACCCGCATGATGCAAGCTCAATGACAGCTGAATCAGTAGTGCAATTACGTGAATTATTAATGCAACCTGAAGTAAAAGCGGTCGGTGAATGTGGTCTGGATTTCAATCGAAACTTCTCAACACCTGCCGAACAAGAAAAAGCATTTATACAACAACTAGAATTAGCGGTCGAATATCAGTTACCTGTCTTTATGCATGAACGCGATGCTAACCAGCGTTTTATTGAATTATTAACGCCTTATATTAAACAACTACCTAGTGCGGTCTTACATTGTTTTACAGGCACTCAAGAAGAATTAGAGCGTTGTTTAGCTTTAGATTTACATATTGGTATTACGGGCTGGATATGCGATGAACGCCGAGGAACACATTTACTAGAATTAGTAAAAATGATCCCCAATAACCGTTTAATGATTGAAACAGACAGCCCTTACTTATTACCTCGTTCAATGCGTCCTAAGCCAAAATCAAGTCGCAATGAGCCGAAGTATTTGCCTTATATTGCGCAAACCATTGCACATGCTCGTCAGCAATCACTTTCAACATTTTTAAGTAATACCGAAAAAACAACACAGTCTTTTTTTAATTTAACTCAATAAAGTTTGTTGCTTTATATTCAGCTCTGCTCTGTATTCTTGCTCTGCTCTATGTTTAATATAGCCAAAGCATTAACTAAATTAAGTATTAAAGACTAAAAATAAAACAACATAGGAGGCATTATGGCCGTTTCTCAATCTTTTCCTGCTCGTCGTTTACGCCGTTTACGCAAACACGATTTCTCACGCCGTTTAGTACAAGAAAATCAATTAACGGTTAATGATCTAATTTATCCAATGTTTGTTGTAGAAGGGACTAACCGCCGTGAAGCGATCCCTTCGATGCCTGGAATTGAACGTTTATCATTAGATTTATTAGAAATTGAAGTCAAAGAGTTAGCAGCTTTAGGCATTCCTGCAGTAGCTATCTTTCCAGTGACACCAAGTGAAATAAAAACTGAAATGGCAGAAGAAGCTTATAACGAAAATGGCTTAGCTCAGCGCGCAGTCATGTGTATTAAAGAAACCTGTCCTGAATTAGGCGTGATCACTGATGTTGCATTAGACCCTTTCACGACACATGGTCAAGACGGTATTATTGATAGTGAAGGTTATGTACTTAATGACATTACTACCGAAATTCTAGTTAAACAAGCGCTTTCTCATGCTCAAGCAGGTGCCGATATTGTTGCACCTTCAGACATGATGGATGGTCGCATAGGTGCTATCCGTGAAGCACTAGAAAACGCAGGCTTTATTAACACACAAATCATGGCTTACAGCGCGAAGTATGCTTCTAGCTACTATGGCCCTTTCCGTGATGCAGTAGGCAGTGCAGGTAACTTAAAAGGTGCTAACAAATCAACTTATCAGATGGATCCCGCGAATAGCGATGAAGCGATTCATGAAGTTGCATTAGATATACAAGAAGGTGCAGATATGGTGATGGTTAAACCAGGTATGCCGTATTTAGATATTGTACGCCGTGTTAAAAGCGAATTGAAAGTGCCAACATTTGCTTACCAAGTGAGTGGCGAGTACGCGATGCATAAAGCGGCCATTGATAACGGTTGGTTAAAAGAAAGAGAATGTGTTTTAGAGTCTTTATTATGCTTTAAACGCGCAGGAGCAAACGGCATTTTAACCTACTTTGCAAAGCAAGTTGCTCAATGGCTGAAAGAAGAAAGTAAGTAGTTAATTTATAAAATTAATTCACATTAATAAATAATGGGAGCCATATTTAAGATATGTCTTCTGTTATTTATTAATGCTTTAAAATCGCTCTTCTTAAACAAGGCAAACTTAAACTTACATCAAAAATAATTACAAATTCAACGTTGAATGGTCATCGATTATTGAGTCTGCAATATCGGCTATTGAACATTTTTTTATCATTGATTGCTCTCTCAAAAATTTATAAGACTCTTGCTCTGTTATATTTTTCAATTCAGATAATATTGCTACCGCTTGTTCAACCTTCCTCCTTCCTTTTAACGTTTCATCTAAGGAGTTAATGCGTTTTTTTAATCTTTTTTCATGTTTAGAAAAACTTATCGCTGTCGTTAATACTGCTAATAAACCAAAAATACGAATAGGTTTCGAAATAACGCCATGCACATGAAAATAATCCAGCTCAACTAATATTTCAGGTGTTTCATAAGCAATAACACCAATGCGTGCAACACTTTCATCATTGGCCATCCAAGAAATAGAGTTTTTGTTATTTTTATTATCAATTAAAAAAATAACAACATCTATATCTTGTTCAAGCACTTTTGGAGCTGGCCAAACATAATCAATATTGCAACCTATTCGCTTAATATGATCAATTAATATCTTTCTATCTGAATCATCTGGGTGTATCACAAGAACACGCATTTGTCTTAAACGACGAATTAATTGATAATCTTTAGCTGAAGAGCTACTCATTAGTTACCTATACCTCAATGATAATTTAAACTTCAATAGAACGGTCATAAGCGATTAAATAAGGATCCGCTTTAATCACTGATGGTGATTCCCATAAAATATCATAACTTCCTTCTCTATTCGACTTTGCCACATAAGGCCTTAAAGTAAGGTGGTTCGTATCTAAATCTAAAAAAAGATCGCCACCAGGGGATTCAATTGACGCTTCTGAAAGCGCGGCTAGAATACTTTCAGTGTCGTCATACTTTGCAGATAATAAAGCATTAGCAAAAACATTAACAAGAGAGTAAGCCACTTCACTAAACACACAAGGACTTGTCTTTTCTCCAAAACGCGCTTTAAACTTTTTAATAAAAGCTTTATTAGCATCTGTTTCTAATGAAGAAAAGTAAGATGCGACTGATATATGTCCTTCCCTTTTATCTAGCTCTAAAGCTTGAATACTAGATTCAACTGCAGTTAAAGAAGCAAGAGGAGGTTTTACACCATCAAACTCTAATTCTGCATAAACACTATATAAATTAATACTATCTAAGCCAACAACCGTAGAAAAAATAACATCTGGTTTATTTTTTAGAATATCATTCAAATTTAATCTAAGGTCCGCAGCATCAGCAGAGAAGTTTAAATATTTTTCAGCAACTACTTTACCGCCACTGGCATTTAAGAACTCAGTAACCACACGGTTAATTTCTCTTGGGTATAAATAATCGAGACCTATTAGTGCAATATTTTTACCGTAGTTATTAAAAATATATTTTAATAGCGGCAATACTAATTGGTTAGGTACTCCTCCTCCATAAATAACATTAGGCGAATACTCGAACCCTTCATAAACAGAAGGATAAAAGAGGATCCCATTAAAACGCTCTATAATCGGAAGTACTGCTTTTCGACTAGAAGATAAACAGCAGCCAAAAATAATATTAACTCGATGTTTTAGTAACAATTCTGTTGCCATTTTAGCATACAGTAAATCGTCTCCTGCAGGATCTAAAATAATAGGTTCTAATTTCTGACCTGCGATCCCACCATTATTATTAACTTCTTCACACGCCAATAATACTCCACGTAAGTGAGAAGATTCAGAAATAGCCATAGGTCCCGACTGAGAGAAAAGAACACCAATTTTTATAGTTCTTTTTTCATACTCAGTATTTTTTACTGTATCTTGCATAAAAGTAGCTCTATTTTAATTATTTGTAGATAGTAATTAACTGTTTAGGTTTCAGTATATTAAATCAACAATAATGATTGCTGTTGATTTATAAGAAAATGCCTTTAAAAAGGTTAGGAAATACTTTTCTTTAAAGGCATTATCGAACTTGTTTACGTTCTTTATACTAAACCAATAGCAATGATTGAGTGCTTCTTTAATTTATACTGAATTTTTCTTTAAAGCACTTTCAAGTTTTATAGCAATCGCTAACAGTTTTTCATCTTCATTTGGTTTACCCATTAACATCATCCCAATTGGTAACCCTGATTTAGAGAGGCCAATAGGAATTGTCACACAAGGATAACCAGTCATATTACCTAATACACAAAACCACAACATACTTTTATGAGCATGCACTTTTTTTCCACCAAACTCTTGTTCTTCCTCATTTAAAGTGGGTGCAGTAACCGGTAAAGTAGGTGTTACAATAATATCCCAGTCTCCTAACTCATTTGCAAAGGTATGCATTAATTGACTACGCAATCTTTGCGCTTGTAATACATCTAATGCAGAGAGTTGCGAGCCTGCTTCTAACTTAGCCCTCAGCCCTGGTGAAAATCCTCCCGGATTTTTTTTCAATAAAGGTTGATGATAAGATGCCGCTTCACTAAAGATAATCGCTTCCCAAGCTTCATAGTAATTATCAACATGAGATAATCCAGCTTCTTTCACTACTACAGAGGAAGCTTCAAGCGCTGTCTTTACAGCAGTATCAATTTCATCACTTCGTTCTAACCCTTCGCCAGTTAAGTGAATAACATTGATTGCTTCGTTATGCTCTACTACTTTAAATTTAGCCGAAGAAACAGTAGATAAATCTTTTGAATCTTCACCTAAAAAATAGGGTAATAACAACTCAATATCTTTTAAAGAACTCGCTAAGGGGCCAGGAGCATCGAGTGACCAACTTAATGGTAAAACACCATGGCGGGATGCTCGCCCATAACTAGGTTTAAAACCATAAATACCACAAGCAGCTGCAGGCATTCTAATAGAGCCACCTGTATCACTTCCTAATCCTGCAGAAACAATACCAGAAGCAATAGCAGCAGCAGATCCACCGCTACTCCCACCAGTGACATGATTTGTATTATGGGGATTTAGCACAGGGCCAATATTAGAATTAACATTAGTAGGACTAAATGCCCATTCATCCATATTGGTTTTACCAAAGATAACAACACCAGCTGCACGCAAGTTAGCAATGATAGTCGCATCTTGCCCACTTGGTTCTAATGGCAAAGCGCCTGAACATGCTGTAGTAGGATAGTCTTTAGTCAGATAATTATCTTTAACTGCAATTGGAACACCATCAATTGGGCTAAGACAATTTCCATTTGCTCGGCGTTTGTCTGAAGCCACTGCTTGATCTAATGACTTTTCTCTATCAAGAACGACAAATGCATTTAAATAGGAGTATTCCTCAGCTTTATCAAGTGCCTTCATGGTTAATGAGACCGACGTTTCCTTTCCAGTAGCGAGATCCGCACATTGCTCTGTTAAGTTTTTATTATTTTTTAGCATTGAAAACTCCTGGGTTAAAAATATGAGCAGGCTCTTCAAATTGTGAGTCGAGAGGAATATTTAACCCAGCTCTAATTCGCTCTAGAATATCAACAACTTCTTGTTTTTGTTCAACGGTTAATGGCACGTTTACTTCTTTATCACTCATTTTTAAACTCCTAACAATTCTTTTTGTAAAGTTTTATTTGCACGTAAACTGTCTCGATCAATTTCCATATGAACCTCTCCTTTGTCCATTACATAGGCCCGTGTAGCGATAGATAAACAAAAATCTAAATCTTGTTCTGCAACAAGAATAGCGATGTTATTTTCTTTATTGATACGCTTTAAAACACCTGACATTTCATCAATAATCGAAGGTTGTACCCCTTCTGTCGGCTCATCCAATAATAAAATTTTAGGTCGAGTAGCAAGTGCCCGAGCAAGTGCTAAAACTTGTTGTTGACCACCAGAAAGTCCACCTGCAAGTTCATTTGCTTTAGGAACTAAAATAGGGAAATCTTCCATAAGTTCTTCCACGGTATTTTTGGGGTTATAACCATTTGATGCAGCAGCGACGGCAATATTTTCAATCACAGTCATTCGAGGAAATACGAATCGCCCTTGAGGCACATACCCTAACCCCATTTTTGCTCGCTTTGCAGGAGAATTAGGCATCGGTATTCCTTCGATTTCAGCATGCCCCGCCATAGCAGGTATCAACCCAGCGGCATAACGCATTACAGTAGACTTACCGACACCATTTCTTCCTAATAAAGCAACAATTTCTCCAGCTTTAACTTCTAAAGAAATATCACGAATAATCGTTGTTTTACCATATCCTCCAGTCGCATTAAGTATCTTAAACATGTTTGCGTCTCCCTAAATAAACATCAAGCACGCGTTCATCTTTACGTAACTCCTCGATATTCCCTTCGGCAAAGACTTCTCCTTGATGTAACATAGTGACATGCCCTTCCAAAGTACTTACAAAATCCATATCATGCTCAACGACTACTACTGTTGTATGTAAGGCAAGAGTACGAATAAGGAGTGATAGTTCACGAGTTTCTTCTTTCGTCATACCAGCAGCGGGTTCATCTAACAAAATGATGCGCGGTGCTAAACATAACACCATACCAATATCGAGCCATTGTTGTTGACCGTGAGAAAGAGCTGATGCATTTACACCTAACTGCTCTTCAAATCCCAACATACAAAGCACTTTATGGCTAATATCTAAAGCTATCTGTTGATCATGAGTACGTGAGTAGGCTGCAATCCAAAGATTATCTATGACAGAAAGGTCACCAAACACTTGAGGTTTTTGATTTTTAACTCCCATTCCCTTTTTAACACGTTCAAAAATAGGTGAAGAAGTAATGTTGTCGTCGCCTAAATTAACAACGCCACTTTCAGGCTGATATATTCCAACACAGGTTTTTAAAAAAGAACTTTTTCCTGCGCCATTCGCGCCAATCAATGAATATGGCTTGCCTGGTATAAAGTTACGATCAACTTTATTAACAGGTATGACACCACCGAATTTTTTAAACAGTTGAATGGTAGAGAAGTTTTTTGCTGGGCCAGCTTGTTTTTCAGCGTCAATAAGAATCTGTTTTAATACTTCAACATCAATTTTAACCGAATTTGTATTTCTAGCTGCAGCATTAGGGTCAGGTAAAAATTTTCGCCATAAGGAATCTAATGATCCTAAAATCCCATTTTTAAGAAATAGAACAAGCAGTATCAGCGTAACACCTAAAATTAAGGTCGTTTGCCCACCAGCAGCTCCCCCTAACACAAAGGACATAATACCTATCATTAATGCGCCAACAAAAGGGCCAGCAAGCGTCCCTAAACCACCAATTAAAACATAAATAGGCGGAAGAAAAGCTTCTTGAATAGAGAAGACAGAAGGACTTAAAAAATTTGACCAAAGCGCATAAAGAGTACCTGCAAGTCCAGCTATTGCACCTGCGTAGATAAAATTAAGTAGTTGATATTTTCGAACATCATAACCAAGCAATTCGGTTTTACTGCTATCAATTCGAATACAATCAATAATACGTCCAAAGTGACTATGCATTAATTGACGAGTTAAAAAATAGAGTATTGCAACAATAATGATAACCGTCATTAACGCTTGATTTGGGCCCAATGATTCAGCTTCAGCTCCAAAGCCAATAACAATGCCAGGAATATTAGATAAACCACTATCTCCGAGAACAGAAGCACTTCCGATATCGATTTTAAAAGTTTGTATTACCGACCAAAGCAATAAAGTAAATGTATAAGATAAAATAGTACTTTGTAACTCCCCCATACGAGCATAAAAGATCACATAACCTAGCAACATTGCTGATAACGCACCAAAAAGACTACCAATAGGCAAAGCCCAAATAATTGAATTCCCTGTAAGCTCTGAGAAATTAATAGCAGCAATACTGCCAAAATATCCCCCCATGCCATAAAATGCAGTTTGACCTAAACTTAGTAGTCCTCCTCTTCCCCATACAATATCAAGACTCATTCCTAATAGACCAAATATAAGCCAAGACGTAGAAACAAAAGCGAGGTAAGGATCAATTAAAAAAGCAGCGAAAAGTGCGGCAAGCGTAGCAATAGCAGGTAAGGTTAAACCTGCTGATTGATAAATTTTTTCTGATAAAGTCATAGTATTTCCTAAAGTTTTCTACGCCATTTAGCTGATATTCCACATGGATATAGCCAAAGTAGTAATGCAGTGATAAGAAAAAAGAAAACTTCACCAATAACTGAAGATAGGAAACTGGCTGTAATTGAAGAGCCGCCACCTAAACCTAAAGTAGTTAGTACGGTTCCAGTTAGCGCAACAGGCCCGGCAACAACAACAGCTAGAAATGATTTTACTGCGAAAGCAAGTCCCATTGTTGGAGTAGCAGGAACCAGCGGTAATAAAATTGCCCCAGCAAAACCAGCAAGTCCGCATCCAATAGAAAAAGTAAGCGTATTAACGCGATTAGAATCAATACCTATCGCTTGTGCCATCTCAGGTTGCTGAATAGAAGCACGTGCTTTCATGCCATACACTGTTTTTGTCATCAACAGATAAACAAACAAAAACATAAGAGCAGCAACTAAGATCATCAGGAGTCGATATCCATCTAAACTGTATTCACCAATACTCACATTAAATTGAGGGATAGTCGCAACACTTACAGTACTCGTACCAAAAATCACCACAACAAGCTGCATGAAAAACATACTAAGCCCCCAAGTAGCTAGCATGGTGTCAAATAATCTACCGTATAAACGACGTACTATAAGCATCTCGACGATGGCACCAATAGACATAGTAATCATAACGGCGATAGGGATAGATAAAATATAAGGGACGCCTGCTTTAGTAACAGTCAATGCGGCATAAGCACCAATCATTAAGAACTCACTATGAGCAAGATTAATAACCCCCATTAGCCCAAAAACAACAGCCAATCCCATCGCAGCGATTAACAAAATAGATGCGCTTGATAATGACGATAATAATATGGTCGCCAAATAATCGAGTTCCATAAATTTCCTTATTTATAATTATTTGCTTAAAAAGATCATTAATAATTAAAGAAAATAGAATAAGCCTACTAGTGCCTAACTCCTTTAAAGGTAGCTGCTAAGATATATTTTCAACTCTTTTAAAATCAAAATTAATACCTTGTACCATTAAATAAATTGACTATGTATAAATGATAATTTCACTTAAAATCTATGGCTGTAAGCTTATTCGTATTTTCATGATCAGTTAATATTTAAGCCTTTGGTGTAAAGTGTTTAACTAATTTTGGATTCGCAATAAGGTCACATTTTTGATTTTCATAACTCGGAGCAACGGCTTTAAAAGTTTCTAAAACTTCAAAACCATAGTTGTCATCTCCCATTGCTATGTATGTATTTTGCTTAACATGATGAGAACCAGGCTCCATACTTACATCGCCATTTGGACCTTTAAAATTAATTTCACCACTTTCTAACGCTGTGTATACAGATTTTGATTTAAATGACCCTGCTTTTTCAACAGAGTTAGCCCAAAGGTGAACGGCATTCCAAGCGGTAACGGCTTCAGGTGAAATAGTTTGTCCCTTTCCGTAAACTTCAGCCCATTTCTTTAAAAAGGCTTTATTTTCAGGATTATCTAAACTCGAAAAATAGACATGACTTGAGACAATACCTTTACCTGCATTCGGCGTGAGTAAAACTTGTTCATTAGCTGTACTATAATTTGACGATACAACGGGGATACTGTCTTTCAGACCAGCTGAAGTAAATTGCTCTAAAAAGCCCACTTGATTTGGACCGACTGGAATAGCAACAACGAAATCAGGTTTAGCTCGCTGAATTTTTTGAATAGTAGGGGTATAATCAGTAACGGTAAGTGCAAGAAAATCTTCTCCAACAACCTCACCATTAAATTGTTTTGCGTATTCGTGATACCAAAGAGCAGAAATAGTCCCATAATTGTAATCAGGAGCCATGATAAACATTTTCGGGCCATATTTTTTTATTGCCCATTCAACCAATGGTTTAATTTGTTGAGAAGCTGAAGGAGCCGTTACAAATGTTTGCTTGTCACAAGCACCACCTTCATACAAAGTACTATAAAAATATGGAATATTAGCTTTTCTAAAAATGGGGCGTATGGCTTCTCTAGATGAACTTGTCATACCGCCAAACACAACTGCAGGTCTATCTCGAAGCACAGTGGTATTCGCATATTGTGTATATTTACTCAGCTCTGATTGTGTATCATAAGTAATTAAATTAAGCTTCTCTCCAAGCAAACCACCCTTAGCATTAATATCATCAATCGCTAATTTCACCGCGTTGCTTTGCATTACTCCAAATATACTAAAACTACCTGTTACGTCATAAATAGCACCGACATTAACATCTGCAAATGTAGAACTAGCCCCAAAAACTGCACCACATACAAACATACTTTTGATAATATAATTTTTCATTACTTAGTCCTTCCTTAGCTAAATTATAAATTTAAGGCAAAAAAAAACGCAGCTGAATAAATCAAAGTTTAAAACTTTGTATTTATTCAGCTGCGCCGCTGATTCTTTGCTTAATTCACATAAAAATAAAAATTAAGAGTAATTACCCTATCTTATTTAAATATTTTAATCAACATAATAAAACACTTTATATTCATCTTTAAGCATATTTCTGTTAATTGACGTGGTGATTAATAATAAAATGAAACAGTTTTTCTAATTTTTTCAGGCAACCTTTTATTTTTAAAATGACACAAGCGAGCTAATATCTATCATTGCAAATAATTGTTCGGCTTTGCTCACTCCCTCAGCTTATTATCCTAAGTTTGACAAACAAAAGAGCCACTTACTGTTAATTTATGTTTTAAACTTAACTTTTGAGTCCGATATGTAGATTACAGATTTAGTCTATGTCCGTTACCATTCAAGGTGCAACATTCAGCAAATGATGAAGAGAACAGAGACTATGCTGAAAGGGCAAGATCTAACGGGTTAAATCGACACTTTCTAATAACGAAGATATTTACTTCGCGGCTTGTCCTAACAGTCGTTAGCTGAAAACCCACTCTGCGTTGCCACCTTCGATAAGGGCTCGCCATTGTGAGCATGTTGTTATCATGTCGCCGCTTGATTTGGAGACTAAGCTAACGATAACAAAGCACTTTGAACGATCATTGATATAACAGCGAATCCAAAATAAAAATATAATAATGTGCCTTGAATAACTAAACATGCCGCTTTAATAAAGCGGCATGTTTCTTTTAAGCTTATTAAACGTTATTTTAGAAGCTCTAAATGCTCAACATCAATCTTAGTTTCAGACCAATCACTATCCACTTCACCGGTAATACGAATTTTATCTTCAGGTGTCACGGTAATCTGACGGAAATCTTTACCTTCTATTTCAACCATCACTTCACCGGTTTGATCTCTGAATAAATAATGTTCTGAAGACGTTTGTTTGATTAACTTACCTTGTAGCGCAACTTTACTATCATCAGCGAGTTCAATAGCTTCTTTAACAGTTAACGTTTGTATTGAGGTAGCGCCTGGACCAACGAATGCTGCAAAAGCGCTAAGAGAAAATAAACTAGTGAATAGAACGACGATTAAACCTTTAAACATAAATACCCTCTTCTTTAAAAAAGTGAAAGTCGACTTTAATTATTTACTTTATTAACTAATAAACCACTAAGCTAATACTGATACCAAAAGAATTAATAAGGTGATCATTCTTGCTGGTTAAAATTCCCCCTAACTGCGTTGTGAGTTTTGAAGTGAGAACAACTATCTCCTACAGCTCACGCCTTATTAGTGTTAATTTTTCCTGCGCAATCTCTGATCACTTATTTAATTCCATTGGTATAATAAAACAATAGTTTGAACATAAAGTGCCATAATAATTAAAGCGCTCACTATTTATGACTAGCGATATTAATGATCGTTCAAGACTAATTTAGTCGCTTATAAAAGATTAAAACTTAGTCGTCCATAAAAAGGTAATAGTATCAGCCTACATATCAATTCAATAACAGCTCACTTTCAATAGGGTGAAATACACTACAAGCATCTATTAATGCTTTTGCTGTTAATTTAGGTACACCATAAGCTTCTGTCGTCACTTGATAAACGTCTTTCACTTTATCCAACAAAATAGCAAAATCACCGTCTCCTGTTAGTAAAATAATAGTATCAACAGAAGGTGCAACTTCCATCACATCAATGGTAATTCCAACATCCCAATCGCCCTTTGCTGTGCCATCGCTACGTTGAATAAAAGGTTTAAGTTTTACATCAAATCCCACGTATTTTAAAACTTCTTGGAATTTCTGTTGTTGGTTATCACCGCGATCAATCGCATAAGCATAGGCACAAACGATCTCACCCTGAGCTGATATTTGTTGCCACAACTTACGATAATTAAACTGTTTTCCATAGGCTTGGCGAGTGGTGTAATAGATGTTTTGAATATCAGCAAAAATAGCAATTTTTTTCATGGGGAATAGTCACCTTGTACCACGTTGGGAAATAATGTTTAAACTCTGGTAAGTATAAATAGAGTATCATTTTCCTACACTGACTTTTCATCTTGTTAACAAAACGTCTATTTTAAATTTATTCACAAATCTTAAAACGAAAACAGTCCGTTGTATGGTCATTAATTAAACCAACAGATTGCATAAAGGCGTAAGTGGTTGTTGGCCCTAAAAATTTAAAGCCTTTTTTCTTCAACTCTTTACTGATCAAGGTAGATAAATCCGTTGATGCAGGTACTTCTTCACTTGATTTCCAATGACCAACGAGGGTTTTGTTGTCAGTAAATTGCCAGATATAGTCAGAAAAACTGCCGTGCTCTTGCTGTACATTTAAGATACATTGCGCATTATTAATAATCGCCGATATTTTGGCTCGGTGTCGAACAATTCCAGTATCCAAAAGTAGTGCTTCAACCTTGGCATCATCAAATGCCGACACGGTGTTGAGATCAAACTGATTAAAAGCAGCTCGATAACCTTCACGTTTATTTAATATGGTATGCCAACTTAATCCCGACTGACATAGTTCTAAAGAAAGTGCTTCAAATAGTTTTATATCATCATAAATAGGAACGCCCCATTCGGTATCATGGTAATTTTCTTCCAATTTGGTTTTTAAAGCCCACTGGCATTTTTTTGTTTGGTTCATTTGCAATGATGGCCTTTGAATGTGTTGGGTTGGATTTGTTTTTATACAGTAATGAAAAGGTAAAGATTTGGTTAGTTTTGAGTTGGTTTGTTTTTTACTTGAAAGGTTATTATTAGTTTTAAACTCGTCTGCGCTCGTCGGATCATTTTGATTATTAATACCAAAAGAATTAATAAGGTGATCATTCTTGCTGGTTAAAATCCCCCCTAACTGCGTTGTCAGTTTTGAAGTGAGAACAACTATCTCCTACAACTCACGCCTTATTAGTGTTAATTTTTCCTGCGCAATCTCTGAACACTTATTTAATTCCATTGGTATAATTGCAGTGGTTTCGCCCTGTCGGCGACTTTACTTTCTCTAGACCAGTAGAGACTTTTCATCCACAACAGGCAAAGAAAGCTAGCACGACTCGCTTTTAAATCCTTCATTTTAAACGTACCGTTTAGAGTGCAAAGGGTACGCAGAGCTTAGCCCGCTCTATAACTATGCTATCGTATAAATCGCTCCATGTACTAGCCTCAACTAACCCAAACATCCTGTTTGTTGTTACTAAAATGAATCCATCGTTTAGGAAAGCTCAACGGTGGGAATGAATGTAGCCACATTGACCTAAACTTTATCGTAACTAATTGAATTCCCTAACTCGCCTCGATAATCACAAAAATTTCAGCACTGGCTGTCAGCACTGGCTGTTTAAATATCTTTTATACAATCATTTTCAATAAAGCGCTCATTAACCAGAATTCAGGTTAAGTAGAGTCTGTCGTGGAGTCTCACCAAACAGGCGTTTATAATTCTGGCAGAACAGACCTAGATGAAAAAATCCATAGTTAAATGCAACCTCAGAAATCGTTTGAAACTCTTCGTTACTTTGTAATATGCGTCTTGTCTGGTTAAGTCGGGTTATTTGGATATATTGCTTGGGAGAGATTCCATAACATTGAGCAAAAGTATATTGAAGTGTACGACGACTAACATGTACCGCAGAGCATATTTCATTCATAGTGATAGGAGATTTAAGCCGTGATTCTGTCAGATATTCTTGAATTCTCACCATGATACGTTGGCGTTGAAGCGATGTAACGTGGGCTAAAGGTGTTTGTTGTGCTTTACTGAGTAATTCCAGAACCGCATCTTGAATAATAGACTCATGGGTCTTAGTGCTCCAGTTATTACCTTTTGGCTGTAACAATAAAGAAAGATATTGTCTGAATTTGTGTAACTCATATGGCGATACTTTATCCAACCAAAGGCCATCGCTACCGTCGTCATAAAGTTCTTCCTTTGTTTGATCTGTAAGATCACTAAAAAAACTACGCTTCAGCACCAAACCATAAATAGAGAAATCATCGGGTGTTAATAATTCAAAATCTTTAGCACCTGGTCGACACAAAAATTGATTCGAACTGGTTTGCTCATTATTAATGCGACAACTTTTATTATTACTACTAAATCCCAACCAAAGTCCGCCGTTTTCTATCCTGCATTGTTGTCGTAAGCTATGGCTGGTATCTTCACGAAATATATGAATATGAGGAAAGTGCAGTTCATTAATAACCCCAAGAAAATGCCCCTGACTAATTTGATCAAACTCCTGATCCCAATTTTTTAGGTTAGCAGCCTGATGATTTGCATCATTAGAGTGAATTGTGCTCAGCATTAGTGCGTTACTTTTTAATGCTAATCCATCCATTTTCATCTCCTTGTTTCATCACATGAACCAATATAGTGCTTATGCTTCTTATCTTATTGTTAAATATACTATTTTCATCTTTGCCGATTTTTGATACTGGTTAGGTACGAAAATAGCTACTGCTTATTAAATAGCTGCTGATTTTAATTCAGCAAAAACTGAACCAATTCGCATAAGGACACCAGATGCCTGGTTTTATTCTTTTTTATATTAAATATGTTGATAAATTTAATTATGTTATTGGCCGCATTGCGATGTACGGCATCTTTGTAATGGTTGGCATACTTTTATGGTCTTCTATTTCTAAGACTTTTTTCTTTCCATCTCTTTGGACATTGGAGTCTGCGCAGTTTGTTATGGCGGGTTATTACATCCTCGGTGGTGCTTACGCGATCCAACTAAAGGCGAATGTTCGCATGGATCTTTTTTATGGAGAGTGGTCGATAAAAAAACGTGCTTGGATGGATTTATTTACTGCCTTCTTTCTGATTTTTTTCCTGTGTGTACTGCTTTATGGTGGTTTGGAAAGCATGCTTTATTCACTTAAATATGGACAGCGCACCAATACAGCTTGGCGCCCACTTATATGGCCAATTAAAGCCGTTATGTGTACAGGGTTTGGCATGATGATCTTACAGTCCATTTCAGAATTTTTTAAAGATATAGCCATTATTCGCGGAGTAGAAATTAAATGAGTTATGAACTGATCGCAATCGCGATGTTTGCCTCAATGGCATTATTAATGGCAACTGGCCAACGTGTATTTGCAGCAATAGGCGCGGTAGCATCAATTGCCGCAATTATGTTGTGGGGAACAGGTGGTGCAGAAATTCCTTTTACCGCTGCAATGAAAGTAATGAATTGGTATCCGATGCTTACTTTACCGATGTTTATCTTTATGGGTTATGTTCTCTCTGAATCTAAAATAGCCGATGACCTGTATAAAATGTTCCATATATGGATGGGACCTATGCCAGGTGGGCTTGCTATCGGTACGATAGGTCTTATGGTATTGGTTTCAGCAATGAATGGGCTTTCTGTAGCAGGTATGGCTATCGGCGCGACGATTGCATTACCAGAATTACTAAAACGTGGTTATAACAAAAAGATGGTGACGGGTGTTATCCAAGCGGGTTCCTCTCTTGGCATTTTAGTACCTCCTTCTGTTGTACTCGTTTTATACGCAATGATTGCACGCCAACCCGTCGGTCAGCTGTGGCTAGCTGGAATTATTCCCGGCCTAATTATGGCTGCACTATTTATACTCTACATTGTCATTTGCTGTCGTATTAATCCTTCTTGGGGCCCTGTACTGAGCAAAGAAGAACGCGATATCCCTAGAGCAGAAAAATTAGGTTTACTTAGAGCTGGATTGCTCCCTATTGGCATTTTTGCAGTCATGATGGTCCCTTTTGTAAACGGCTGGACCAGTTTAGTAGAAAGCTCTGCAATTGGTGCTATTGCAGCCTTTATGGCCGCCGTTTTTAAAAAACGTATGACCAAAGTCGTATTTGAAAATTCTATACGTAATACATTGGGTATCTCTTGTATGTTCATGTGGATCATACTCGCCGCGCTAGGTTTTGGTGCTATCTTCGACGGCCTTGGAGCGGTCAAAGCAATCGCAGATCTGTTTACTGAGCAGTTAGGTTTAAGTCCATGGACCATCCTTATTTTAATGCAGCTATCTTTTCTGATCATGGGAACCTTCCTTGATGATACAGCGATGCTGGTTATTGTTGCGCCGCTGTTTGTACCACTGGTACATGCCCTTGGCTTTGACTTAATTTGGTACGGCATACTCTATACCATCACCTGTCAGATTGCGTACATGACACCACCATTCGGTTATAACTTGTTTTTAATGCGAGCAATGGCTCCACCAGAGATTTCACTACGTGACATTTATAGCTCAATCGGTCCTTTTGTCGGCATTATGATTTTCGCACTTATTCTTATCATGGCTTTCCCACAGCTCGCTTTGTGGTTACCAAATTATGTTTACGGATAACAGCACCATTAGTACTTTTAGTTAAGTCAATATTTACTTTGGGCGGGCTAAAGTTCGTCATTTATGAATCAACAGGAGAAATTTTATGACCTCAAGACGTAAATTTTTAACAGGTGCAGCTGCACTAACAGCTGGTACCGTGTTGGCACCAGCAAAAACATTTGCAGCTTCCCCTAAGATAAAATGGCGTATGCAAACTTATGCAGGCCCAGCACTTGCTGAGCATGTTGTTAAACCTGCTATCGAAGCATTTAACCGTATTGCCGGTGAAGAGATGCAAATTGAACTTTATTTTGCAGATCAATTAGTACCAACTGGCGAATTATTCCGTGCGCTACAAAAAGGGATCATTGATGCCGTTCAGTCTGATGATGACTCTATGGCCTCTCCAACAGAAGTGACAACATTTGGTGGTTACTTTCCTTTTGGTAGCCGTTATTCATTGGATGTACCTGTTTTATTCAACCAATACGGTTTAGATAAAATCTGGAAAGAAGAATACGCAAAATTTGGCATCAAACATATTTCTGCTGGTGCATGGGATCCATGTCATTTTGCAACCAAAAAACCAATTAACAGCTTGGCAGACTTGAAAGGATTAAGAGTATTTACCTTCCCTACTGCAGGTCGTTTTATGGCTAAATATGGTGTCGTGCCGGTTTCTATTCCATGGGAAGACGTGGAAGTAGCTCTTCAAACTGGTGAGCTAGATGGTATTGCATGGTCAGGTATTACCGAAGATTACACTGTAGGTTGGTCTAAAGTAACAGATTACTTCCTAACCAATAACATTTCTGGAGCTTGGATTGGTCACTTCTTTGCCAATATGGATCGCTACAACGAACTTCCAGAACATTTGAAAGAATTATTAGCATTATGTATGGAAACGTCGCATTACTACCGTCAATGGTGGTACTGGGGTGGTGAAGCGCAATTACGCGTTAACGGTCCAGATATGAAATTAACCACGATTCCAGATGAAGAATGGGCACAAGTTGAAGCGGATGCTCGTGTTTTCTGGGATGAAATTGCAAAAGAATCTCCAACAAAAGCAAAAATTGTTGAGATCTTTAAGCAATACAATGCGGATATGGAAAAAGCAGGTCGACCTTACCGTTACAGCTAAATATCAGTTTAAAGAACAGCAGCAAAACTTGCTGCTGTTCTTTTTAATAATAACAATTGGATTGGATCATTTAAGAAAACTCAACCCAATAATAAATCACCATCGATAGGATTAAACACAGTACAACTATCAATCAAGGCTTTAGCCGTTAGTTTAGGTACTCCGTAAGCTTCTGTAGTAACTTGATAAACGTCTTTTACTTTATCCAACAAAATCGCAAAATCACCGTCTCCCGTTAGTAAAATGATCGTATCGACTGAAGGTGCAACTTCCATCACATCAATAGTAATACCCACATCCCAATCGCCCTTTGCTGTGCCATCACTACGTTGAATAAACGGTTTTAGTTTTACATCAAATCCCACGTATTTTAAGACTTCTTGAAACTTCTGTTGTTGATTATCGCCACGATCAATCGCGTAAGCATAAGCACAAGCACAAGCACAAACAATATCACCTTGAGCTGCTATTTTTTGCCATAACTTACGGTAGTTAAACTGTTTCCCATAAGCCTGACGCGTGGTGTAATAGATATTTTGAACGTCAGCAAAAACTGCAATTTTTTTATTCATGTGTAGCCTTGGCAGTTAAAAATACATTATATCAATCACATTAATTCATATGATTAATACAATGTTTTAAGGTGCCTGTCATCGCATATTATTCAGAATGAAATACCTGATTTTTAAGTGGATTTCCTTTATCAAAGAAACTGACTATTTGATTTACAAAATAGATTTATTGTTCGCCAATAAAGGCAAGATACTTACCATTACAGTAGATACCCACCATCAACTTCAATCGTCACATTACGTAATGGTTTTGAAGCATCTTCAAGCAGATATTGAATTGAACCAACATGATCTTCAGCTCTTAACTCTCGCCCTAATGGTGTTGCTTTCAAACTTTCAAACACGGCAGTTTGCTGCTCTGTACTCATGCCTGCTTTTGAATGAATTTCTGTTGCTGTAATACCCGGACGAACTGAATTAACACGAATACCCAAATCAGCCAACTCTACGTTTAATACGTGAATAACGGCTTCAAATGCCGCTTTACTTGCAGAATAAACTGCAGCACCAGGGAAACCTTTTTGTACCACAATAGAAGAAACAAACACCACGCTTGAAGGGTTTGCTAAACAAGGTTGTAATGCTTGCAAGGTAAAGAACGGCCCTTTAGTATTAACAGCGATCATTTCATCAAAATGCTCTGGTGTAGCATTCATAAATGGACTTGGGTGAAAAATACCCGCGTTTAAGACAACGCCATCCAACGTAATACCGTCATCTTTTAATGATTTCCCAAGTGCTGCTAATTGAGCGAGATCGGCACTGTCAGCCAAATACGCTTTAACACCAAGGTCAGCAACAACTGCATCTAACTTTTGTTGGTTTCTACCCGTAATAATCACGTTATTTCCTAATGTGACATTATGTTTTGCCAACGCTAAGCCAATACCTGAGGTCGCACCTGTAATTAAAATCGTTTTAATTTGCATATTATTGTTCCCACTATTTTATGATTACTTTTATGTACTTTTATATAGCCACAAAGCTTAACCTCTTTTATAGTTCCTTATTAGCTACCAATTGGTTAACTATAAGTTTCCATTTTAGAAACAATCAATAATAAGAAAACGCGATGAACAAACTACACAATCACCTTTCTCATTTGTATTTATTTTATAACGTAGCGCGTTTAGGTAGCTTTCAAGCAGTAGCAACCAAATACAATTTACCTCGATCTTCAGTCAGCAAAAAAATACAACAACTTGAAGAACAAGTGGGTCAACGCCTTATTCAAAGAAGTACACGCAAACTAAGTTTAACCGATGCAGGGCGAGATTTATTAGCCGCCTCAGCATCATTAAGTAAAGTTGTAGAGTCCTCTCAGCGAGTGATTGAAAAACATGAATCTACACTATCAGGGACGGTTAAAATAAGTTGTACCGTGCTCATTGGAGAAAAATATCTCCTGCCTTTGATGCATTTATTACGTGAGGAATATCCAGCCATTTCACTAGAGCTTTATTTTAATGATGATCCTGTTGATTTATTAGCGCAAGAAATTGATATTGCTATTCGCATTGGTCACTTACCTGATTCCTCTTTAATGGCGAGAAAAATCTGCGATAAACGTTTAGGTTGGTTCGCCAGCACTGACTATTTAAAAAAACATGGCACACCTGTCACTCCTGATGATTTAACCGAACATCAATGCATTATTTTTAAGAATCAAAGCATTACACTAGATCATTGGTCATTCAAACAAGACAATGGCGATATCATCAAAGTCCGAGCGCAAAACAATATTGCAACGGATAACGGACACGCGTTAGTTGAAATGGCTCGACTTGGGTTAGGTGTAATAATGATTGATGCGATATTAATCAAAGACAATATACAGAATGGGTCATTAGTGCCTATTTTAACGGATTGGCAACATCCAGATACATTACCAATCAACCTTGTTTGCCTAGGGAGAAACTACAGAAGTCGCGCTTCCACCACCATTTGGGAAGCCTTGTTTGAGCATTTACAAAAGACTTTATCTTAACGCTTGGATTCTTTAACGTTTTATCGAGCCTTTCACACTCTCTTAGGCATTAAAGTGAAAGCAATCCGTTGTATGGTCGTTTAACAACCCGACAGATTGCATAAATGCATAGACAGTGGTTGGACCTAAAAACTTAAACCCTTTTTTCTTCAACTCTTTACTGATCCGCGTTGATAATTCCGTTGACGCAGGTACTTCTTCTCTTGATTGCCAATGACCGACGAGAGTTTTGTTATCAGTAAACTGCCAGATGTAATCAGAAAAACTGCCGAATTCCTTTTGCACATTCAAAATACATTGAGCGTTATTAATAATCGCTGAGATTTTTGCTCGGTGTCGAACAATGCCTGCATCTAAAACTAATTCTTCAATTTTAGCCTCATCAAATGCCGCCACTGTTTTTAAATCAAACTGATTAAATGCAGCGCGATAACCTTCACGTTTATTCAATATAGTGTGCCAGCTTAACCCTGACTGACACAGTTCTAAAGACAATGCTTCAAAGAGTTTTGCATCATCATGAACAGGAACGCCTCATTCGGCATCGTGGTAGGCTTCTTCCAATTTGGTTTTTAAAGCCCACTGGCATTTTGTTGTTTGGTTCATTTGCAATGATGGCCTTTGAATGTGTTGGATTTGTTTTTATACAGTAATGAAAAGGTTGAGGTTTGGCTAGTCGCAGTTTGTTTGTTTTTTTTATTTGGGAGTTTTAGCTCGTCTTCGCTCGTCGACTCATTTTGATGTTTATTAGCTTTGGGTTTCGCCCTATCGGCGAGTGACTTTCTTTTGCTTGCCCAAATGAAAGTAACCAAAGAAAAAGGCACACCGAATCGCTTTTTAATCCCAATCAATTCCTTCATTTTAAACGTATCGTTTCGGACGTGCATCCATGCACTAGCCTCAACTAACCCAAACATCCTGTTTGGTTTTACTAAAATGAATCCATTGCTTGGGAAAACTCAACGGTGGGAATTGATGTAGCCACATTGACCTAAGCTTTATCGTAACTAATTGATAGAGCTAACTTCAACTATTGGATATCCCATACTTTTTAAAGAAAGTTCTACATTGGTTGGATCAGAAAGTGATTCGGTGTCAGTCTTTTTGCCTGTTGTGGGTAAAAAGTTTCTTCTGACAAGAAAAAGTAGAGTCGCCGACAGGGCGAAAATACTGCATACTATAATCAAAATGACCCGACGAGCGCAGACGAGCTAACACTCAAAAACTCGCTAGAATAATGAATCAAAAATTCAACCGAACCAAATAATATGTATTCCTACAAGGGCAATGGGAACGAGCCGAAACTCAAACAGCAAATACAAAAAAAACCCTTATTATCACTCCAGTAATCATCTACTGAAAAATAATAAGGGCTTAAATTACGCTAAATTTTTGCGTAACTAAAAATCCAACCTTCTAACTGCCTACAAAATTATTTCTTGGCCCGTTTTGTTTCTTAGCACTTCCCGTTCTTGCACCTGAGCGAACACCATCTTTATGGGGTACTTTTGGTGATTTTGGTTTTTTAACTTGTTTCTCGTGTGTACCTAATACAGAAGGTTGTTAAATGTATTGGACAGCCACTCATTGAAATCAACAATATCAATAAGTTAATAAAAAACGATACTCAATGTGGCTGCGATAACTTCCCCGTAGAGTTTTTCTGAATCAATTACAGACTTCAGCAAGCTAAGGCAGGAAGCCGTTGCTAGCTCATTTCGAGACATGGATGTCGAGTATGAGCGGTGCGTTTAGAAGGCTGTTATTTATTCAGATCAAAAAACGAATTGGGGCGATTTTCTTTTGGTTCTGTTTTCTTTGTTCGTATAAAGAAAATGAACTCGCCGACAGGGCGAAAATACTGCAACTAACAATCAAAATGATCCGACGAGTGCAGACGAGCTAAAGCTCAATCAAGACAATAAAATATACATTCCCACAGAGACAATGGAAATGAGCCAAGCTAAAAAACTCAAACAACAGATACAAAAAAGCCCCTATTATCAGTCCAGCAACCATCTACTGAAAAAATAATAAGGGCTTCTATTAAGCTTTTAATGTCTTAGCTACGCATCACTTTATACGTACCATTTTGCGTAACCAAAACAACCTGTAGCCTAACCGCCTACAAAATTATTTCTTGGGCCGTTTTGTTTCTTAACACTTCCCGTTCTTGCACCTGAGCGAATGTTAAATGTATTGGACAGCCACTCATTGAAATCAACAATATCAATAAGTTAATAAAAAACGATACTCAATGTGGCTGCGATAACTTCCCCGTAGAGTTTTTCTGAATCAATTACAGACTTCAGCAAGCTAAGGCAGGAAGCCGTTGCTAGCTCATTTCGAGACATGGATGTCGAGTATGAGCGGTGCGTTTAGAAGGCTGTTATTAATTCAGATCAAAAAACGAATTGGGGCGATTTTCTTTTGGTTCTGTTTTCTTTGTTCGTATAAAGAAAATGAACTCGCCGACAGGGCGAAAACACTGCAACTAACAATCAAAATGATCCGACGAGCGCAGACGAGCTAAAGCTCAATCAAGACAATAAAATATACATTCCCACAGAGACAATGGAAATGAGCCAAGCTAAAAAACTCAAACAACAGATACAAAAAAGCCCCTATTATCAGTCCAGCAACCATCTACTGAAAAAATAATAAGGGCTTAAATTACGCTAAATTTTTGCGTAACTAAAAATCCAACCTTCTAACCGCCTACAAAATTATTTCTTGGGCCGTTTTGTTTCTTAGCACTTCCGGTTCTTGCGCCAGAACGAACACCGTCTTTATGAGGTACTTTTGGTGATTTTGGTTTTTTAACTTGTTTCTCGTGTGTACCTAATACAGAAGGTTGTAATGGTTCACCAGGTTCGAAACCTGCAAATATTTTGCGTGGAATAACCTTTTTAATAAGACGTTCAATATCTTTTAATAATTTGAATTCTTCTTGGCAAACTAATGATACCGCTAAACCTTCATTACCAGCACGACCAGTACGGCCGATACGATGAACGTAGTCTTCACTTACATTAGGCAAGTCAAAGTTAACTACGTTAGGCAGTTGGTCGATATCAATACCACGTGCAGCAATATCAGTTGCCACTAATACTTGGATTTGGCTGTCTTTAAACTGCGCTAATGCTTTAGTACGTGCACCTTGGCTTTTATTACCATGGATAGCTGCACTACGAATACCACGTGCATCTAAGTTTTTAACCAGACGATTTGCACCGTGTTTAGTTTTTACAAACACTAAAACTTGACGCCATTTATTATCAAGAATTAACTGGCTCAATAAAGCGGTCTTTTTAGTCTTATCGACTTCATATAGCGCCTGCTCGATTTTCTCAACCGTTGTATTACGCGGGCTTACTGAAATCTCAACAGGATTATTAACTAAGCCTTTTGCTAATGAACGAATTTCATCAGAGAAAGTAGCAGAGAATAATAAGTTTTGGCGTTTAGGCGGTAAGGCTTTAAGGATCTTTTTAATATCGTGAATGAAGCCCATATCTAACATACGGTCAGCTTCATCTAAAATTAACACTTCTAACTGTTGAAAACGCACTGCATTTTGCTGATATAAGTCTAATAAACGACCCGGCGTTGCCACCAAAATATCTATTCCGCCACGTAACATTTGCATTTGCGGGTTAATTTTCACTCCGCCGTATACAACCATGCTGCGTAATGACATGTTTTGGCCATATTTTTGTACGCTTGCTTGAACTTGAGCCGCTAGCTCACGTGTTGGCGTTAGTATCAGTGCACGAACTTGATTCGGCTTAGCGCGTTCACCTTTTTCTAGCATTGCTAATAATGGCAATGTAAACCCAGCAGTTTTCCCGGTGCCAGTTTGTGCAGCAGCCATGACATCTTTACCTGCTAATACAGCAGGAATAGCTTGCTCTTGGATTGGGGAAGGCGTTTCGTAGCCAGCATTTTTCACTGCTTCTACTAACGATGCGGGTAAACCTAGGGAATCAAAACTCATATAAAATCTCATTAAAGTACGGCACTTGCCATTAGACGCGTAGCTTACCTTAAGCTTCGCGATCAAGCTATGTGTTAGTTTTATTGCGACACAACTTTGCTTGATAAAAATGATGCATGAATTTCATACAATTCAAAGGTGATTAACCTCACGGTATCTGTATAATACCCATCTTTAAAAAAGCAATACTCAAACAATTTAGGAATAAGCCGTGTTAAGTACAAATAACATCACCATGCAATTTGGTGCGAAACCACTTTTTGAAAACATCTCTGTTAAATTTGGTACTGGGAACCGTTACGGTTTAATCGGTGCAAATGGTTGTGGTAAGTCAACTTTCATGAAAATCTTAACGGGTGATCTGGAGCCTAGTGCAGGTAATGTGACCAGAGATCCTAACGAACGTATTGCTAAACTACACCAAGACCAGTTTGCTTTTGAAGAACACACAGTACTCGATACAGTATTGATGGGCCACAAAGAGATGTGGGAAGTCATGAACGAGCGTAATCGTATTTACTCATTACCTGAAATGACTGAAGCTGAAGGAATGCACGTTGGCGATTTGGAAAATCAATTCGCTGAAATGGATGGTTACACTGCCGATTCACGTGCAGGGGAAATATTACTGAGCGTTGGTATTCCACTTGATCAACATTACGGCCCAATGTCAGACATTGCACCAGGTTGGAAACTACGTGTATTGCTAGCACAAGTACTTTTCTCTAATCCAGATATCATGTTACTCGATGAGCCAACCAATAACTTGGACATCGATACTATTCGTTGGTTAGAAACTGAATTAAAAGCACGCCAATGTACTATGGTCATCATTTCGCATGACCGTCATTTCTTAAATTCAGTCTGTTCGCACATGGCAGATATCGATTATGGCGAACTGCGTCTTTTCCCTGGTAACTACGACGAATACATGACGGCGGCAACACAAACTCGTGAACGTTTATTATCTGAAAATGCGAAGAAAAAAGCACAACTATCTGAGTTACAAGACTTTGTAAGCCGTTTCTCTGCAAACGCATCAAAAGCTAAGCAAGCAACATCACGTGCGAAACAAATGGATAAGATTGAACTAGCAGAAGTTAAAGCATCTAGCCGTGTTAATCCTTACATTGTATTCAAGCAAGAGAAGAAACTGTTCCGTAACGCGCTAGAAACAATTGATATGACAAAAAGCTTTGAAAATACATTATTCAAAGACTTAAACCTGATGGTTGAAGTGGGCGAACGTGTCGCTATCATCGGTCAAAATGGCGTAGGTAAAACAACATTATTACGTACATTAATGGGTGAAATTGAATTATCTTCTGGTCAATACAAATGGTCTGAAAATGCACATTTAGGGTATTACGCACAGGATCATTCATCTGATTTTGAAAAAGATCAAAACCTAATGGATTGGATGGGCCAATGGATGCACGAAGGTGATGACGAACAAGCCGTTCGTGGTACGTTAGGGCGTTTATTATTTGGTGCAAATGACATTACTAAGTCTGTAAAAATCATCTCTGGTGGTGAGCAAGGACGTATGTTATTTGGTAAGTTGATGATGAATAAACCAAACATTTTATTAATGGATGAACCAACTAATCACTTGGATATGGAATCGATTGAGTCATTAAACTTAGCCTTAGAAAACTACGAAGGCACGTTATTATTCGTCAGTCATGACCGTGAATTTGTATCTTCACTAGCAACACGCATCATCGAAATCAAAAAAGATAAAGTAGTTGATTTCCACGGTACTTATGAAGAGTACCTAAAATCTCAAGGCGTTGCTGAATAAGCTAATCGCTGAATAAACGAATGGTTCAATAACCGACCAAAACATCGCTCTATGAATTAAAAAATTAGAGCGATGTTTTATTTTTAACACTTACCTTCAAAAGAATAATACACAAAACCCTTCGGTCTAAAGCTAACATCCCAACATGTCATCGCCTTTTGCTATTGATGATCTAATCTAGAATAAAAACCAACACACAAAACCCTGCAGGCTAAAGCCAGCGCCCCAAGGTCAGTAACCTTCTAATTATTGACTTTCTAGCTAAAAATAAAAGCAATACACAAAATCCCGCAGGCTAAAGCCAGCGCCCCAAGGTCAAAAGATCGAGCATTATGAATGTTTAATTGTTTTGGTTTTGGTTTTGGTTTTGGTTTTGGGCGCATGGCGAATTAGGCGAAGCCTAGTGTTATGAGCGGAGGAGCTCTGCGAGTCCTGTTTTCAGCTTGCAGGGGTTTTGGTGTTAAGGTTAAATTTTATGTTATGTTATTAATTTTCTAATCCAAAGCAAAGAACTACACAAAAATCCTACAGGCTGAAGCCAGCGCCCCAAGGTTCATCAACCTTTTGCTATTGGTTTTTAATCTAAAATAAAAGCAACACACAAATTCTGCAGGCTAAAGCCAGCGCCCCAAGGTCAAAAGATCGAGCATTATTAATGTTTAATTGTTTTGATTTTGATTTGGGGGCGCATGGCGAATTGGGCGAAGCCTAGTGTTATGAGCGGAGGAGCTCTGCGAGTCCTGTTTTTAGCTTGCAGGGGTTTTGGTGTTTTGGTGTTAAGGTTAAATTTTATATGCTATTAATGATCTAATCTAGAATAAAAATAACACACAAAACCCTGCAGGCTAAAGCCAGCGCCCCTGTGTCAGTAACCTTCTAATTATTGACTCTCTAGCTAAAAATAAAAACAACACACAAAACCCTGCAGGCTGAAGCCAGCGTCACAAGGTCCAAAAGTCAAAGGTCAAAGGTCAAAGGTCAAAAACCTCATCGTTCGATGATATAGATTAAGAGGTTTAGTATTTCAAACTAACTTGCGATCTATACCCATATCAACTTTAATAAAACACCAATAACTGCAAATAAAATCACAAGCCACATAATCGGTAATTTTTGACGTTTTAATAGGTAAACACCGATTAAAACTATCGCCATATCAATACTATTAAAAACAGCACTAACAAACACCGGTTGGTAAAGAGCACTTATTAATAACCCGACCACAGCAGCATTAACACCGTTCATCGCAGCGGCCAAACTTGGTATTTTTGAAAGCCTTTGCCAATTCTTTAAGCAGCTTAATAACAACAAAAAACCTGGTAAAAATACTGCAACGGTAGCGATCAATGCACCTACAATAGGTTCGCTAGGTAAAATAAAATAACCAATATAAGTTGCTAAAGTAAACATAGGACCGGGCACGGCTTGAGCAATCGCATAACCCGTTAAAAACTGATCGGGGGTAACTTGTCCTTCCACAATATTCTGTAAAAGCGGTAATACAACATGCCCTCCTCCAAACACTAAACTACCTGCTTGAAAAAAATCAGAAAATACAGAAATACTAGCTGGCATTGCGGGATAGAAAAACATCAACAAAGGCAATACAAACAATAACAACAAAAATAAGATTAATGGCTGGTAGTTAATCAACGTACAAACATTACAAATTAGACAATGCTTTTTCTTTTTCGTCGTATCGTCTTTATTTTCTTTTAAGAAAAACACACCAATAATAGCAGCAAAAATCAGCACTAAAATTTGTTCGATAACACCTGGGGAAATAAGTAATGTACAGGCTGTTATTAAACATAAAAGAATACGAGGAGTATCTTTGCAGAAACTTTTATACATTACCAAAATAGCATCAAAAACGACCACGACAGCTAATAGTTTAAGTCCATGTATTACCGATTGAAAAATATCATTACCCGCCAATTCACCAGCACTCACCACCAGTAATAACATGATAGCGATAGACGGTATGGTAAAGCCTAAGAATGCGCTAAAAGCCCCTTTTAACCCTAATCTATGATAACCAATAGCAAAACCTACTTGACTAGATCCCGGTCCTGGTAAAAATTGACTTAATGCAACGTATTCAGCATATTGTCGTTCACTTAACCACGCTAAACGCTGTACAAAGGTTTCTCTAAAGTAACCAATATGTGCAGCTGGACCGCCAAAACTAATGCAGCCTAATATAAAGAAGGTTTTGAAGATTTCCCACATAGAACATTTCAACCTAAACAAAAATAATGATTAAGCAACAACGTTTCTTCAACTATATTAATACCAGTCACATTAATTAATAGAAACGACTCAAAATATAAAGCTACATTAATAGCGGAATAAAATAGATAAAATTACAGAAGAATTATGACAGTACGATGACAACCCAAAGTGTCAAATGTCCGTAGGATACAAAAAGCGAGAAGGTTTATATTTTATTTGGTTTGGGGCGCATGGCGAATTAGGCGAAGCCTAGTGTTATGAGCGGAGGAGCTCTGCGAGTCCTGTTTTTAGCTTGCAGATCTTTTTTGTGTCGAGGTTAATTTTTATGTTATTGACTCGTAAATCCAAAATGAAGAGCAGCACATAAAACTCTGCAGGCTGAAGCCAGCGCCCCAAGGTCAGTAACCTTCTTATTATTGACTCTCTAGTTCAAAATAAAAGAAAGACACACAAATTCTGCAGGCTAAAGCCAGCGGCCCGAGGTCAAAAGATCGAGTATTATTAATGTTTAATTATTTTTTTGTTTTTTGTTTTTTGTTTTGGTTTGATTTTATTTGGTTTGGGGCGCATGGCGAATTAGGCGAAGCCTAGTATTATGAGTGGAGGAGCTCTGTGAGTCTTGTTTTCAGCTTGCAGGGGTTTTGGTGTTAAGGTCAAAAACCTTCTTATTATTGGCTCTCTAGCTAAAACTAAAAAAGAACACACAAAATCCTGCAGGCTGAAGCCAGCGCCCCAAGGTCAAAAGATCGAGTATTATTAATGTTTAATTATTTTTTTGTTTTTTGTTTTGGTTTGTTTTTGGTTTGATTTTATTTGGTTTGAGGGCGCATGGCGAATTAGGCGAAGCCTAGTGTTATGAGCGGAGAAGCTCTTCGAGTCCTGTTTTCAGCTTACAGGGGTTTTGGTGTTAAGGTCAAAACCTTCTTATTATTGGCTTTCTAGCTAAAACTAAAAAACAACACACAAATCCTGTAGGCTGAAGCCAGCGCCCCAAGGTCAAAACCTCCTTATTATTGGCTCTCTAGCTAAAACTAAAAACAACACACAAATCCTGCAGGCTGAAGCCAGCGCCCCGAGGTTAACAGTCTTTTGCTATTGACTCTTTAGTTCAAAATAAAAGCAAAACACACAAATCCTGCAGGCTGAAGCCAGCGCCCCGAGGTTAACAGTCTTTTGCTATTGACTCTTTAGTTCAAAATAAAAGCAAAACACACAAACCCTGCAGGCTAAAGCCAGCGCCCCGAGGTCAAAATATTCTTATTATTGACTTTCTAGCTAAAGATAAAAAACAACACACAAATCCTGCAGGCTGAAGCCAGCGCCCCAAGGTCAAAACATGATGGTTTTCTATTTTTTGACCAATTAAAAGTACAAAGATAAAAACATGGTCGTTTTCATTAGTTATTAGTTATCAGAGACTACTTATAGAGGAGAGGAGGTAAGGAGAGATGCAGATACTGTAGATCATTGCTCCATAATTGTAAGAACTTTCGCGATTGCTCTTTATTACTTAAACACTTAGCGAATAAAATAATATTCGCACCAACTAAGTCAGTGTTTTTGTTAATTGAATACTTCTCTAAAAACGCCTGTTGAAAAAGCTTGATAGGAATAGCGACGTTTTTAGCATCCGCCACATTCAACCACAATAACTCTTTATCGGCATTGCTAATGGTTCCCCAATACATTCTAGGGGACAAGTTTTCTAAAACTTCAGCATCAGAAAAATTGACAAATAAATTCTTCGCCCGCCATTTATGTTTTTCACTGGTGTGAACCCAAACATCAGAAGAGGCTAAAGAACTGTTATTTAATAAACTCTTTAGTAACTTTGGTAAAGTTTGTTTAATCGACTTATTTGAGCCTTCACTCGCGGTAATCGTGACTTTAGTCTCTATTACCTCTTTGTTACTTTTTGCTTTATCTGTGTTAACAGTATTTTTATCACTCTCTATAATATGAGTCTTTTTAACGTCTACTTTTTTATTAGCAGCTGCAAAATCAATAGTAAAACCTTTATCTGAATCCTCTATTGGATTAGCTATTTCAATAACATTTTGTTTAATACTTTGTTTAAGGCTCTCTTCAACCGCTTTATTGTCTTTAACTTTTATTGATTGCTTAATGCGGCCATTAATAAGTGATTCATCATTAGGCTCGATCGCTACCGAAATATCTTCATTTAAATCATTCTTTAAATCACTACTCAAATCAAGTGAAGCTTTCTTAGTGACTTTACTTAATTCAGAGCAATTAGGAAGATGATGACGAGAACCAAAGCAAGCTTGCTTACCATCTTTAGAAGCCCTTCTGAAATAAGCAACTTGTAAACATTCAGGGCAAAATAATGAGTGGCGATACAATGCAATTTGTTGGGCTGTAAAATGTTTAAACTCAAAAATGGAGAAGGTTATTTGCTGATGCTCTTTAGTCGTAGTATTTAACTTAGGGGATATATTGCCCTTAACATCAGACTTTATGATTGAGGGGGATTTCTGTAATTTTGATTTAATATCAAGAGTAGGAATAGACTCATGCTCAGGAATATAAATAGCGTCCAACATAACTTAGCCCCCTTATATATAATTAATACCAATGGAATTAAATAAGTGATCAGAGATTGCGCAGGAAAAATTAACACTAATAAGGCGTGAGTTGTAGGAGATAGTTGTTCTCACTTCAAAACTCACAACGCAGTTAGGGGTGATTTTAACCAGCAAGAATGATCACCTTATTAATTCTTTTGGTATAATAACCAATCCATGACAAAAAAGTATGCAGTGTCTTATCTTTCACTTTTAGCTTAAGCAACAAAAAAGCGATAACATAATCATACTATCGCTTCCCAACTTTTATTTATAAACCGACTACCATAAGGCCTATCTTATTTATAAAAAGCTACTTTATATAAATCGTACATATTAACCAATAACGCTACCTAATTCGAATATAGGTAAATACATGGCAATAATTAAACCACCGACAACAATCCCTAATACCACCATGATCATCGGCTCTAATAAGCTGGTTAATGCATCAACGGCATCATCTACTTGGCTTTCATAAATGTCGGCGACTTTACTTAACATACCATCTAAATCACCAGACTCTTCACCAATCATCACCATTTGTGACACCATATCAGGGAATGCACCCGTTGTTTTCATGGCAACATTAATTTGCATCCCACTAATCACTTCTGTGCGCATATTGTTCACCGCACTTCTATAAACATAGTTACCCGATGCGCCAGCAGCAGAAACTAAAGCATCAACTAATGGAATACCTGCAGAGGAGGTGGTAGAAAGTGTACGTGCAAAACGAGCCACAGCCGCTTTGTCTAGAATAGTGCTAATGACAGGAATTTTGAGGATAAATTTATCGGTATTATTTCTTACTTTTTCACTACCACGATGTGCTCTTTTAAATAAAAACACGGCGAGTATTGCTCCACCAATGATCATATACCAATAGGATTGAACGATGTCTGAAATACCTAAAACAAATAAGGTAAATGCAGGTAATTCAGCACCAAACCCTGTGAATATATCTTGGAATTGCGGGATAACAAATAACAGTAATAACAAGGTTACAAAGAATGCCACCGTAACAACCGCAGCAGGGTAAAACATTGCTTTTTTAATTTTTGACTTTAACGCTTCTGATTTTTCTTTATAAGTCGCGATGCGATCATAAATAGTATCTAAGGCACCTGATTGCTCACCCGCCTCCACTAAATCGCAATATAAGGTATCAAATTGCCTTGGGTAAGAACGTAGGGTTTGAGAAAGCGGTGTTCCCGTTGAAACTTCATTAGCAATCGAGGTCATTAATTTTCGAAGAGAGGGTTTTTCATTGCTTTTAGCAATCAATTCAAGGCTTTGTACTAAGGCAACACCCGCACTTAACATGGTCGCTATTTGACGAGAAACAACGGCAATATCCATTGGTTGTACTTTGTCACCAAATGAAAATAACGACTTTGGTTTCTTTTTAGTACGCGTAACACTCACACCTTGTTTACGTAATTCTGCTTTTATCTCATTAACCGTTTCACCTTGTAACTCTCCAGAGACTTTACCTCCTTTACGGTTAATACCATGCCAAGTAAAAGTATGTAATTCAGGTGAAGATTGTTTAATGGCCATGAAATTCTCTTTAGATAGTGTTAGATGGGCTTTCTACTATGAATACTGAATACTGAATACTGAATACAAGTATTATTTAGATAAGCTCTGTTTATTAAGTTATCTTTAGTTAAGTGTTATAGCAAGGTCTATGCTTAGAAGTCTATGATTAAAGGCCTATAAGTTAAAGGTCTAAGTTAAAAATCTATAGTTAAAGTTTACAGCTAAGACTGATAGTTAAGATTTAATATAGCTTAAATTTAAAACATAATTAAAACATAAAAAAAACAATGCTGATAAAGAATATTAAGTAATTCGTGTCACTTCTTGCAAGCTAGTAACGCCATTTAACGCTTGTTTAATCGCAGATTGCCTTAAGGTATACATACCTTCATTTATTGCAGCATCTGAAATTTGCATGGCATTACCATTATCTAAAATAATCCGTCCGAGCTGATCAGACATTTCCATCACTTCATAAATACCGACACGTCCTTTATAACCATCAGTACACTTATCACAGCCTACAGGCTGACATAAATTACTTTTCTCAGATAACTGCTCATTGGTAAAGCCAATAGCTTCTAATTCTGAATCAGGAATGTGCAAAGGTGCTTTGCACTCTTCACATAAACGTCTTCCCAGTCTCTGTGCAATAATTAATGACACAGAGGATGCAATATTGAAAGCTGGCACGCCCATATTTAATAAGCGCGTTAGCGTTTCTGCCGCAGAATTGGTATGCAAGGTTGATAAGACTAAGTGGCCTGTTTGTGCGGCTTTAATGCCAATTTCAGCGGTTTCTAAGTCACGAATTTCGCCTACCATTACAATATCAGGATCTTGACGTAGGAATGAACGTAACGCTGAAGCAAAGGTTAAACCGGCTTTATTATTGATTTGTACTTGGTTAACACCGGTTAAGTTGATCTCAACTGGGTCTTCCGCTGTAGAAATATTGCGCTCTACGGTATTTAAAATATTTAATCCAGTATACAACGACACGGTTTTACCACTGCCTGTTGGACCGGTAATTAAAATCATTCCTTGAGGCTTAGCGAGTGCAGCGAGATACTTTTCTTTTTGTTCGTCCGTATAACCTAATTTATCTATATTTAATGCGGCGGCTGAGCTGTCTAAAATACGCATTACAATTTTTTCGCCCCACATGGTCGGGAGCGTACTCACACGTAAATCAATATTACGTTTATTAGACACTTTAAGCTTGATACGACCATCTTGCGGTAAACGACGTTCTGCAATGTCTAACTTAGACATCACCTTTAAACGTGCAGAAAAACGGTTGGCTAAATTAACAGGAGGAGAGGCAACTTCTTTTAAGATTCCGTCAATACGAAAGCGAATGCGGAATTTTTTTTCATAAGGTTCAAAATGTAAATCTGAGGCGCCTTTTTTGACGGCATCAATCAACACGCTGTTAATATATTTTACAATCGGCGTATCATCGTCTGCATTTTGTGACTCATCTAAACGAGAATCCGATTCATCAACTTCAATATCATCGATATTGCCCATATCACCAAGTGCACTAACATCATCCTCTAAAATAAAGTCTATTGCTTTATTAAGTCGAGTTTCTTCAATGAGTAATGCTTCAGTATGCATCCCAAAGCTAAAACCAAAATCTTCTAAGGCGGCAACATTGGTGGGATCAGACATAGCGATATAAAGGGTTTTATGCTGGACATAAACAGGCAAGGCATGATGTTTCTCTATTAGTTTTTGGTTAATGAATTTTTCAGGGATATCGGTTAGATCTAAGGATTCATTATCTAATAGAGGAATACCATATTCAGCTTCACAGAACTCAGCTAAGGCAACACTATCAATGAAATTATTTTCAACCAGATAGGAAGTTAAAGCTTTTTGTTCTGAAGTTGCTGATGAGATTATTTTTTTTAATTGGCTTTCATCAAGTAAACCATGAGCGGCAAGGCTAGAAGCCAAACCGCTAAGATTATTAAGTATCATTAAGAGTTAACACAAATCATCATTACTACATTCAAATTTCCATGTAACCTGCCCTGTACTTTCTAGTGTCGGTGTACCTTTATATGTAGCACTACCCAAACCTTCACCTGAAACAGCAGTTGCAGTAATGACGCCTTCTGAAGCAGTTGCCACACTTTGTACAAAACCGTATGCAGTAATGGCTTCTAATTTGAAAGTAGAGCCGTCATTTCCATCACCACAAAATTCAACATCACCTAACTCCATAGCACATAACTCAACTTGAGTTTTAGCGCCAGTTACAGCTTGTACAACTTCAGTAAATTTAGCTTTAGCTGTATAACTTTGATAAGCAGGCAATGCTACCGCTGCAAGAATACCAATAATCGCGATGACGATTAATAGTTCAATTAATGTAAAACCCTGTTGAATCTTTTTCATATTTATTTCCTTAGCTTTGTTTGACATTTTCACTTATTAGTAAGCTCAGTAATGACAAACAATAATTGGTTTTTAACTTATATTTACAAACAATCCCTATTCGTATCTTTTGGAAATACTCACAAAAATTATTATTATATAAATTGATTTTGAAAGTTTAATTCCAGTAATATTATTTATTACTCTGTTAAAGGTAGTTTTTTTTATCTAGAAAAACAAACTTTAATTTTATAAAAAACAATATTTAACCAAAAAAACTAACCTATAACTCACTATCGTTCAAATACTTTTAAACCTGTATAAAAGCGTTAGACTTTCATGTTAACTCAGTAAAGTCATCCCTTTACCTTATTATATAGCGTATGATTTATACCAAATAACCAATCATGAAGTAAAGCCTAATTACCTCTAATTGCATATAAGAGCATAAAAATATTTAGCTTTAATGCGCATAGTAACCTAAGCAATCTATTTTTGACAATTAACATTAACAAAAAAAACAAATCAAAACACAATGAAAATAAAAATGTTATGTTAACAATATAACGAGATTAAATAGTCACATAGCCGTAAAATCACTGTATAAGTAATGAACAACAAAAATCTAACGATTCAATTCTTTTCTACAATTCCTCTACGCTGTATTTTAGGCTTTATATTTTAAAATCTATACTTCAATGGCTATATTTTAGGCTCTCTATTTAGATTCTCTATTTAGGATCTCTCTATTAACCTCTATTAAAAGCTATCACCGTTATAAATGCTAAACAGATTTTTTAGATTCTATTTTTTCAGTACCTCCACTTTGAATATTTAATTAAACATTTCAAAGTGGAGGTTCCTCTATAAGGTATTGTATAAGGTCATTGTATAAGGTCATTGTATAAGCCTATTGCATCAGGTTATTGTATAAAGCTGTCATACCAAACAGCATTTTATTTAGCTAGATATTTATCTAATTGTTTAGCTAAATGCTTAGCTAAAATACGCCGCATTAAACCAAAGATGTGTATAAATACTGGCGATATAACCGAGTGCAATCACAGGAGTCCATTTCAAATGAGCACCAAAAGTATAAATGCCACGAGCTTGGCCCATTAATGCCACACCAGCGGCACTACCAATTGACAACATGCTACCACCGACGCCAGCCGTTAAGGTGACTAACAACCATTGCCCGGTATCCATGTCAGGTTCCATGCTCAGCACCGCAAACATAACCGGAATATTATCAACAATCGCCGATAACACACCGACTGTAATATTGGCGTAAGTGGCATCCCAGTTGCTATACATTGCTTCTGAAATCATGCCTAAATAACCAATAAAGCCTAAACCACCGACACACAATACAACGCCGTAGAAAAACAGTAGTGTATCCCATTCAGCTTTTGCGACTTTATTAAAGATATCAAAAGGTGCACCATCGCCTAAACCACGTAGACGTTCATGCTCTTTTTTATCAACTGTATGCGCCATCGCAAACTGATAGTGATTCTTTTGTGTTTTACGTAAGAAGAATGCAAAGAATTGTAGAATACCTAGCCCTGTCATCATGCCTAACACTGGCGGCATACCTAAGAATGAATGACCTGCAACGGCAAAGAAGATAGTAATTAAGAATAAGATAACAATGCGTTTTGCCCCGCGTCTCATTGCGACGACTTCTCCATCACCTTTTGCTACATCTTTAGAGATAAAGAAGCTCATGATGATAGCAGGCACTAAGTAGTTAACCGCGGAAGGCACTAACAATGCGAAGAATGTGGTGAATTCAACCATGCCTTTTTGCCAAACCATTAATGTTGTGATGTCGCCAAATGGGCTGAATGCACCACCAGCATTAGCAGCCACCACTATATTGATACAAGCAAGGGCGATGAATTTTTTATTTTCCCCACCTACTTTCATGACAATGGCACACATTAATAAGGCAGTGGTTAGGTTGTCGGCAATCGGAGAGATGAAGAAAGCTAATATGCCGGTTAACCAAAAAATCAACCGTAAGGTGAAACCTTTATTCACCATCCAAGCGCGTAATGCATCAAACAATTGACGCTCTTCCATGGCATTGATGTAAGTCATCGCTACCAATAAGAAGAAGAATAGCTCTGCATACTCTAATAAATTATGGCGGAAAGCAGCTTCTGCATCATGGCTCATACCATGCTGAGAATAGTAGTAACCGATCATTCCCCAAATAATACCAGCTGCAACTAATACTGGTTTTGATTTACGAAGATGAATAACATCTTCTAACATCACTAAACAGTAAGCAAAAGCGAAAAATAAAATAGCGGCGTAACCAATTCCATGTGAGGTTAAATCGATTGTTTCCCCTGAACTAGCCAATACGCTAGTAGAGAATAAAAGTGTAAAAAGGGTCAGCATGACACTTAATACTTTAGACTGCTTAAACATTACATCTTCCTTAAAGTAACTAATAAATTGAAGCAAAAAAAATCCGCCCGATTCTAGCATAAATGGACACTTTCAACGTACCGTTAAAAAAGCGCTAAATGTGAAAACTTTGAAGGCTGAAGCAATAAGACATAAAATGCCATGCTTGTGGTAGTTCATTTAAGGGTGAAGTTAATTGTTGTAAGTAACCGATAACAGTAATAAAGAGAAGTAATAGAGAGAAGTAACAGATAGCGTTAATTGACAGTATTAATAGGCAACACTAATAGACAAGACTTATCCCCCCTAATAAATAAGATCGTTAAACAGTCTAATAAACCTCAGCTCTGGATAAGCAAAGCGATGCAACACCGCTATTTCCGCGGATTTCTGCGTTAAATTATTTCTCAATAACCCGTTATTGCTTCAATAATTCGCCTTGAACTACGCAAAACTAACGGCACTGCATAGTAAAAAATAGTACCTTCTGATTTTAAATATAATTCCACTTTCATTAACCAGAGTTGAGGTTAATAAACAAGATTAGACAATAAAGGTTAGTGAATACAAGTTCATCACACTCATTTCCAGTAAACCGTTTACAGTAAATGGTTTATCCCTACACAGCGAGATAATTCAGCTTGCTCAGGAACAAGGTCAATACAGGAAACACTCATTTTATCAATTTTCAAAGATAAAGAATGTTGTAATGGAATATGTAAAAAGGCAGATAATATAGAACGGATAACACCTGCATGACAGATCATAATAACGGATTTAGAATGCGACCCTTGGCTTAACTGATTAACTTGACTCACTTCGTTTAACTTAGACTGTAATTTATCCCAAGCTTGAATCACCCGACGGTCGAACTCACGTGCACTTTCCCCATTTTTAAAAGTGTAATCGAGTAAATCATCACTCCAGTCTTGTATTGCTTGTTGTCCAATATCTTGCCACGTTAAACCTTCCCAATCACCGAAGTTAATTTCTTTAAAACCTTCATTTATTTGTAAATTCATTGGATTGGAATACGTCCTTTGTGAGTACTCACTTACCTTCACTTCTTTATCAGTTTGAGGTTCTAACTCTAAATTTAACTTCAAACCTTCAGCCAAGGCTAAACAACGCGTTAATGGGCTACTAATAATTAATGGCGTTTCATTAACTTTAACTTTTAATTTATTCATCACGTTAGTTTTAACGTAATCTGTTAATTTTAATAAATCATGATCAAAAGATTCAGTAACAGCGCAATCTAATTGACCATAACAAATATCAGCGGCGACATTCACATCACCATGACGTACTAAGTAAATTTTATGTGTTGTTAATGGTTTATTATCCATTTTGATTTCCGTTTCCACTGCAATTAGAAAAAGCCTCAAACCTTTAAGCTAAGATTTAAGCTAAGCTAGCTCCAAACAACGCTAAGCAAGTTAATAAAATGAGTAATTCATTTAGTTGTTGTAAAAAACCTAAGCAATCTCCGGTATACCCTTCAATTTTTTTATGGAAATAAGATCTACATAACAAGGTACTTATCGTTGTGACGATAACAATAACCAATATGGAGATGACTGGCATCCAAAGTAATGACAATAAACTAAACAACAAAGCACCTAATAAATACGGTAAAGGTAATTGATGCGATGATTGTGTCGATTTGCTTGTTTCATCGACTCTTGCATATTCACTATATTGGATCAAACATAAAGCACTAAAGCGACTAACGACCGCAGCACTAAAAAGAACGCCAAAGAAATGAACTAAACCAAATTCAGAAAATTGATTAAGCTGGCTAAGTTGAATGAGCGTCGTCACTTTAAGCGTAAACAATATGATTAAACCAAGCACACCATAGGTGCCTATTTGACTATCTTTCATAATGCTTAAGCATTGCTTTTTGTTATAACCACCACCAAAACCATCACAACAGTCCGCTAAACCATCTTCATGAAAAGCGCCGGTTAATAATAACCCAGCTAGCAACATAAAAATGATACTAATCGTATGGTCAAACACACTTATGCTTACACAATAAACAGCAAAACAAATAAGCGCGTACAAAGCACCGACAAATGGAAAGTAAGTATTTCCTAAATGAAATGGATAGGCTTTAAAATTAATAGATTGGGGCACAGGGCAACGTGAAAAAAATGATAACGCATAACAACATAGAACCCATTGCTTATAGAGTTTTTTATATAGCGGTTTATTTAACTTTTCTGGCATCCAACTCTCTTTCTATTATCTATGCTTGTCATGTTTATGGTTATGGTTATGTTTATGGTTATGGTTATGGTTATGGTTATTACAAATTTTGCTATCACTTATTATATTGCTGGTACGCAACTAACTACTGACTATCAGAAACACCCGCATCAGCAAAAGAAGCCATTTCATTTAAGAAAGTTAATGCGGACACTAATAATGGATAAGCAACCGCAACGCCAGAACCTTCGCCTAAGCGCATACCCAATTTAAGTATAGGTGTTGCACTCATTGAGGTTAATAACAATTGATGTGCTTGTTCGTCTGATTGGTGACAAAATTGCGTGTATTGTAAAAAGTCATCGTGCATTTCGCTCGCAACCAATGCAGCGCTAGAAGCAATAAAGCCATCTACCAATACCAACATCGACAATTCAGCGGCTTTTAACATTGCGCCTACCATCATCGCAATTTCAAAGCCCCCTACGGTTTGTAATATAGTTGAAGCATCTGCCTCTGCTAATTGGTATTTTTCAATGGCATCGTCAATTACTTGCGCTTTTAATGAAACCGTTTGTTGATCAATCCCTGTTCCCTTTCCTGCACACACTTGTCCTGTTAAATTTAATATTGCCGCCATAATCGCTGCTGCTGAAGTGGTATTGGCAATGCCCATTTCCCCGAAGCCTATAACGTTACAACCAAGTAGATGCTGTTGCTTTACAATATCGGCACCTTTATTAATAGCCGCTAAACATTGCTCTTTAGTCATCGCGGGTTGTTGAGCAAAATTTTCGGTACCTAATGCAATTGGAGAATTAACAAAGTGTTCATTTTGAATGTTGTCAAAGTTAGCTTTCACACCAGCATTAACTATTTTTAAATTAATACCATGCTGCTTTGAAAAACAGTTAATAGCGGCGCCACCCTGTAAAAAGTTTAAGACCATCTGCTCTGTCACGACTTGTGGAAATAAGCTTACTCCTTGGTCTGCGACACCATGATCAGCCGCAAAGATAATAACGCTTGGTTCAATAAAAACTGGCTCTAATGTTTGTTGTAATAAACCCACTTTAAATGCAATCGATTCCAATAACCCTAAACTACCTTGAGGTTTAGTTTTAAGATCAATTTTGTCTTGAAGTGTATTTACAAATTGTGAGGTTACTTTATCTAGTGGAGCAGTAATATTAAACACGGAATATCCTTTGTATAATTCAAAAAATTTATAAGCTAGCTATATGCTTAGTAAGTATTAATAAGTATCAATAAAATAGGTAACATTAATGGTCTAACTCACTTTTAAAGAAAATGCGGTTAAATCAATGTAGCTAACCAATGTAGCTAATCAATGAAGTTAAGCTATTTAGCCAAAGCAAAGATAGAATACACGTTTATGATACGCATTTTGAAAAACAACGTTAATTTTTATATAAATAACCTTAACCTTTATATAAATAACCTTCATCTTTCATATAAATAGCTTTAACCTTTACATAAATACTTAGTTACAGATAAGCAACGCGATACCACATCATTATTTTCGTGCTTCTATGGGTAAATAATACTCTTTCCACGCCCCGTTATTTATAACCTTTATCAAACATCGTCTCGAATTAAAAAAAGAATTTAAAAATAAAAATGAGATGATTTAGCATTACGGTGAGTTTTTTAAGCTTTAGGTTTTACAAAGCGACTTTTAGTTTCAATATTAAATGCGTTAATTGATAGACAATTCACCCTAAAGGCAATCTTTGCTCTATAATGTGCTTTTTGTTTTATTGTATTGGAAAATTTCATGTCATTTGAGTCGCTTGAGCTGGATCAGCATTTATTAAACGCCGTTGCTAAGATGGGTCACACACGCCCAACTAGTATTCAAAAAATGGTCATCCCACCAGCAATGGATGAACGAGACATCATGGCAAGCGCGCCTACAGGCACAGGTAAAACACTGGCATTTTTATTACCTGCAGTACAACGTTTAATTGATTACCCTCGCCGTAAAGGTGGTTCTGCTCGTATTTTAGTATTAACGCCAACACGCGAATTAGCAGTGCAAATAAGCGAAGTTGCAGAGCAATTAGTTGAAGGTACAAAACTAGTAGTAGGTAATATCATCGGCGGTATTTCTTACGAAGCTCAAGAAGATATTATTATGGGTTCAGTAGATATCGTCATTGCAACTCCAGGTCGTTTAATGGAATACATTGACGCCGAAGCGTTTGACTGTCGTGAAGTTGAATGTTTAGTACTTGATGAAGCAGATCGCATGCTAGATATGGGTTTTGTTGCAGAGATGGACCGTATTGCTGGTGAAGCTCGCTGGCGTAAAATGACCGCTTTATTTTCGGCAACACTAGAAGGTAAAGGGTTACGTGAATTTGCTCGTGATGTATTAAAGAATCCTGTTAAGTTAGATGCAGAAGTCACTCGCAGAGAAAGTGGTAAAATCTTACAATATATCCACCTAGCTGATAATCCTGAGCATAAGTTACAGTTACTTGCTGCGATTTTAGAACAAGAACCAGAACACGAAGAACAAGTAAATAAGATGATTGTGTTTGTTAAAACACGTGATCGTCTTGCGCAACTAGTCGCTCAATTAGCCGAACTAAATATCCGTTGTAACTACCTACGTGGAGAAATGGATCAAGAAAAACGTAATTTATCACTACGTCAATTTAAAGAAGGCACCACCAATATTTTAATCGCTACCGATGTTGCCGCGCGCGGTATCGATGTCCCAGATATAACGCATGTTGTTAACTATGATATGCCACGTAGCGCAGATGTTTATGTTCACCGTATTGGTCGTACTGCTCGTGGTGGTAAAAAAGGTACTGCGATCTCTATTATCGAAGCACATGACATTGATATTTTGGCAAAGGTTGAACGTTATACAGACCAAATATTAAAACGTCGAGTGATCAAAGATTTACGCCCACAGAATAAAGAAGCAAAAGTGAGTTTGCGTAAAACTAAAAAACCGATGACCAAAAAAGGTAAAGCACGCGAAGAAGAAGTGAAACGCCTGCAAAAAGAAAAACGTCAAAAGAAAAAATTAGAGATGGGTAAACAACGCCATCGTACTATCAAAGCAAAAGGAAAGCCTAGCTGGGCAGGTAAAAATAAACCTGATACCGATAAAGCAGAATAAAAAGGCTATTTCAGTTCTTTGGCTATCATTCAAGCAGTTAACTTCTATTTAAAGTGAGAAGTTGATTGCTTGGTAACCGCAAATAGTACTTTTGAGGACTACACACAAGCGCTAACACACTGCTATACTAAGCATATTTATTTTTATCAGCAGAAGCTGCCTAAGGTCAATTATGCGTTTTTCTTCCTCTTTTTTACTGATAACACCACTTATTCTTGTTTTATCTGCATGTAGTTCAACGACCTCTTCAACCTCTACCACTCAAGTAAAAGAAACTGTCATAACGCCTACACCTGAAATTATTCATAAAGACTTTTCAAATATATTAGATGGGAACTTTAGAGGTCAACTTAGCTATAAAAATAATAAACCTTACTTTCAATCCTGTGATGATCCACAACAGTACCAAGTGATAACAGAAACAGCATTAAATGATGTTTATAACAAAATTGATGAAGATAATGGTGAACCTGTTTATATCGAGTTTGCAGGGCAAATTGTTTTCCCTAAAAGCAAAAAGTCTAAAAGCTCAGTTATGGTAGAGCTTGATCGTATCAATCACATGGCCTCTACCAAAACGTCATTACAATGTGCAAAAGCAACCGATACGTTTAGCTTTAAAGCAAAAGGTAATGATCCTTATTGGCGCATCAACATCCATGACAATAAATTATTTTTTGCCACAAAAGCCAGCAACCAATCATATACAGTGACTAACTCAACAGTTGAATCAACAAAACAACAAGTGATCAGTGCAATTAAATCAGATGAGCAGAGATTATCTTTAACGATGCAACCGGGAAGCTGTTATGTATCTGACAATAAAGAATATTGGGGATACCTTACCGTTGTAGAAAGCATTCATGGCAAATTCAGTGGCTGTGGCGAGTTAGGACAATTAACCAGTGAGCAGCCATTTACAGGTGAATATTTAAGTCAATCTAAACAAAGTTCAGATCAAGACATTAACCTATCGTTAAATGCCAACCATACCTTGGAATACCAACAAGGTAACCAAGCAACAAAAATAGTTAAAACAGGCTTTTGGAAAAGTAATACTCCCAACACTGTTGTCGCGATGTTTACCAAGCAAGACGGTAAAAAAATACAGCAGGAAATTATATTTAAACGTAATGGATTAAGTCTTTCTAGTAATGATGTTAATAAAGATAATGTGCTAACTAAGCTAGATGAAACATTAACGTTTGATAAAATGAATGCAAAACACAGTTCGTTGGAAGGTGATGAGATTCAAATTAAACGTCAGTTTACTGCTCAATTTATTAACCCAGCAAACAGCATTGATTTAGAAGTACAAAAAGCTGTGCGTAACTACTTTAAAATACATAGAACCGATCCTAAAAATACACGTTTCAACTCAGTTAGATTCGATTTAAATGGTGATGGTAAAGATGAAGCGATTGTTCTTTTAGATTGGTGCTCTAGTAATGGCTGTGAAATGCTGGTATTTGAATCGAAAGATAAAGGATTAATATTCTCAAGCCGTGTCTCTCGTATACAAGCGCCTATTTTAGTCGCTCAAACTCAGCACTTCTCTTGGCAGGATTTGTTTGTCGCTAAAGATAATAATTGGCTACAGCTAGATTTTGACGGTTTAAGTTACCCACTTAAAATCAGCGCTGCAAAAAGTATTGACCGCCCAACAGACTCAAGCGGCGTTGTACTATTTAGCGAAGGCAGACCAACCACTTGGTTTTCAATTAAATAACGGCTCGATTCTTAGCAAAAGGCTTTATCAACATTGATAAAGCCTTTTTAAAATGCGAATAACGATCAACACATAAAAGCAACACACCAACCCCTGCAAGCTGAAGCATGCGCCCCGAGGTCGAAAACTTTGATTATTGGTTCTTTAATTCACAATCAAAAAGCAACACACAAGACCCTGCAAGCTGAAGCATGCGCCCCGAGGTCAAAGGCTCTGATTATTGATTCTTTTAATTCACAATCAAAAAGCAACACACAAGACCCTGCAAGCTGAAGCATGCGCCCCGAGGTCAAAGGCTCTGATTATTGATTCTTTAATTGAAAACAAAAAAACAACACACAAAACCCTGCAGGCTGAAGCATGCGGCCCGAGGTCAAAAGCTTTGATTATTGGTTCTTTAATTCATAATCAAAAAATAACACATAAAAGCCTACAGGCTGAAGCATGCGCCGCCAAGTCAAAACCTTTGATTATAGGTTCTTTAATTCATAATCAAAAAGCGACACATAAACCCCTGCAAGCTGAAGCATGATCCACTGGGTCAAAAGAACGGGTTGAAACCTGCAAAGGGTCAGTTATTGATAATATTGGTTTATAATAAAAGTTAGATTATTTATAAATTCTATTGAAAAAGGCTTTTTCAAATAAATAGATAGACGCTTTTTTATCTCGAGGCAGCTTTGCATTACTTGAACTGTTTCTAGGGTTGTAACCATTCACCATTAATACAAATAGTTTATCGCCACCCTCACTTTTAACAATACCCGCTAAGTTTGCAACACCTTTCAGTGAGCCTGTTTTGGCAACCACTTTTCCCTTTAATTCTGGGGCATTGACGCCTCGATGATATTTTAATGTGCCATCAATTCCTGAAACGGAAAAAGTGTCGATTAGCTCTAATTTTTTATCTTGTTTATAAACAAACTGCATCACCGACATAAATAACTCAGTACTCATTAAGTTATGACGAGATAACCCCGAGCCATCAGCGATGTAAGCATTTTCTAAATTAACGCCATTGCTTTTTAATATGGCTTTCGTTGCTTTAGCGCCATTACGGAAGTTACCTGGCTGTTGGTAATAATGCGCGCCAATTGTTTTAAATAAACTGTCTGCAATTAAGTTATCTGAGCGCTTCATCATTCTTTTTAATAAAGTATCAAGCGTATCTGATTGGTGAGAAGCTAGAATAGAGGGTGCAATTGGCTTTATATCTTCATTCGCTTTATTTTTATCCTTTATCGCGACAGAACCAATTAAATTAATACCAACCTGTTTTAGTTCAGCTTCTATTATTTTTTGAGCGTAAGTATTAGGATCATTCACTGCAAACGCTAAAGGGAATGCACGCTTACGGGGTACCATACAACCCCATAAATGATATTTATTGTGGCTATCACGTGTAATTTCTAAATCACAAAACAGCTCTGCTCGTTGTTTTTTAGTCACAACAGAAACATCACTTGTAATATTGACCGGCTCATAAGCAGGAATAAATAACGTTGCCTTTTCGGCATCTTCACTGTCTAAACTTAAGTTACCTTGCACACAGTTTCGGTTAACTATGATCGCATTAGAAGGAGAAGTATAACAAACCCCTAAATCATTCCATGCTTGACCGTTACTCCATTGATAGCCGTTAAAGAAACTGTTATCCAGTAAGAAGTCCCCTTCTATTTTGTTAACCCCTAAACGCTTTATATCTTGCAACAGCTTTCTAATATGCTGACGAGTCAATGTTGGGTCACCCATAAAACGTAAACTCAAATCTCCTTTATAAATCCCCTCTTTTAGCTTCTTTTGATCGCCCTCAATGACTGTTTGATATGTAAAGTCACTACCTAATGATAATTTGGCCGTCGTCGCCGTTAATAGCTTTTGAACACTGGCTGGTGTTCTTAATGTTTCTTCTTGAAAACCGGCTACTTTTTTTTGTGTTTTAGCATCAACCACTAAATAAGAAACCTGCGTACCTTTAGGCAATAACGATTGTAAATCCTGCCATTGTTCCGCAATCGCATTACAACAAACCACACTACTCATAATAAACAAACACGTTTTTAACATCACAAATCACTCAACTAAGAAATCAATTTTGAGAATAACCTTTCTGTTGGTTCCATGCGATGAAAATTTAATACATTAATAACAACAAAAACAATTGTTAGTGATATAATTTTTGCCATTATCTGCTTCACTTTTAACTGCCCTGACAATATGAGTGTGAAAAAATGAATAATCCGTTATACCAAAAAAACATTATCTCCATTGCTGATTTATCTCGTTCTGATCTAGAACTCATCTTACAAACAGCCCACTCTTTAAAACAAACACCGCAACCTGAATTATTAAAAAACAAAGTCATTGCAAGCTGTTTTTTTGAAGCATCAACGCGTACTCGTTTATCTTTTGAAACTGCAGTACAACGTTTAGGTGGCAGTGTTATTGGTTTTGATAGCGGCGGCAACACCTCATTAGCGCAAAAAGGTGAAACGTTAGCTGACTCAGTTAAAATTATCGCCTCTTATGCTGATGCATTTTTCATGCGTCACCCACAAGAAGGTGCAGCGCGTTTAGCGTCTGAATTTACGTCGATTCCAGTGATCAATGGTGGCGATGGTTCAAACCAACATCCAACCCAAACATTACTGGATTTGTTTACTATTTATGAAACACAAGCAACATTAGATAACTTAAATATTGCCTTTGTAGGCGACCTTAAATATGGACGTACAGTCCACTCTTTAGCACAAGCATTGTCTTTATTTAATTGTAATTTCTATTTTATTTCGCCTGAAGCATTAGCGATGCCTGATTACATTCTTGAAGAACTAAAAGAACGTAATATTAACTTCTCTTTGCATAGCAGTATTGAAGATGTCGTTGATGACCTTGATATTCTTTATATGACCAGAGTTCAAAAAGAACGTTTTGACGAAACGGAATATCAGCACATGAAATCAGCTTTTTTACTAAATGCCGATATGCTTGATAATGTAAGAGATAATTTAAAAGTATTACACCCATTACCACGTATTGATGAAATCAATATAGATGTTGATGAAACACCTTATGCTTATTATTTCCAACAAGCACAAAATGGTGTTTTTGCTCGCCAAGCATTACTCGCTTTGTTATTAACTAATCATTTTCAAGCAAACGCTTAAGGTTTTATCATGCAAAAGAAATTACAAGTAGAAGCGATTGAACAAGGTTCAGTGATTGACCATATCCCGGCACAACAAGGGGTAAAAATATTAAAGTTCTTTAAATTTACTCAAACGAAAGAAAAGATCACCATCGGATTAAACCTTGCCACTCATAATGGTGAAAGCAAAGATCTTATTAAAATTGAAAATACTTTTTTTAATGATCAACAAGCAAACCAATTAGCTTTATTTGCGCCGAATGCAACGATTAATCAAATTAAAGATTTCAAAGTGGTAAATAAGTTTCAAGTGCAATTACCAAGTTCATTTATTGGTGTATTGGCTTGTCCTAACAGTAATTGTATTAGTCATAATGAACCTGTTCAAACCCGTTTTTATGTCCACCAGAAAAACACATTAAAATTAAAATGTCATTACTGTGAGAAATCTTTTGAACGTGGTACTTTTGACGAATTAGACTAAGTTTAAAAATTAAGCTTAGTTTCAACAAATATCAGAGAATAAGATTGAATTAGAGTCTGTTACGTTTATACTAAATTTAACTTCATCATTAAAAAGTGAGCATTTATATGCAATACAATACTTCTGTTTTATGTGATATCTACGCAGATACAATTGACGTAGTAGAACCACTATTAACTAACTTTGGTGGGCGAAACTCCTTTGCAGGGGAAGTAGTTACTGTTAAATGTTTTGAGTCGGTAGGATTGATTTATAAAGCATTAGAAGAGAATGGTGCAGGTAAAGTATTGTTGATTGATGGCGGTGGTTCATTACGTCGTGCTTTAATTAATGCACATATCGCAGACTTAGCAGTAGAAAATTGCTGGGAAGGTATTGTAGTTAATGGCTGTGTACGTGAAGTAGACGCGCTAGAAGAACTCGATATTGGCATTCAAGCAATTACAGCAATTCCTGTCGGTGCTGATGATGATGAAGTAGGTGAAATAAACGCAGCAGTTAATTTTGCAGGTGTTACCTTCTTACCTGAAGATTTTTTATACGCTGATAGTACTGGCATTATTATTTCCCCTGAGCCGCTAGTGCTTGATGAGGAAGATGCTGAAGAAGAAGAGGTTTTTTAAAGCAAGCCTTTAGTAAACGCCAATTTATCTAAACTTGAAATTTAGCTGTAACTCGAGTTTAGTAAACTTTAGTTTGGCAAATGACAGAAACTAAAAAGCCCAATTAAATTGGGCTTTTTGTTAACTAGCGATTTATTATTCAGTGCTTCATTATTTAATTAAGTTTACTGGTCACTCAACCTTACCACTCAACTAAATATTTACTTATTACCCCAATAAACACCAGTTTTTCAATTAGCTATAAATAAGCGTAACGCTAAACAATAAATGCTAATCGCAAATAATTACTCTGCGTTTTCTTCAGCTTGTTCGATTTTACCGACCAATGCACTTAAACGATCTTGCCATTGCTGATGCTCTTCGTTTAAACGATCGTTATCAGATTGTAACTGTTCAGTTTTACCTGATAAATTAGCTTTATCTTCTTTAAGCTCTTCAATTTCCATTTGCAACAGTGCAATAGTCTCTACAGCTTGGTTAATTTTGTTTTCTAATTTTTCTAATAGCTCAAATGTCATTTGAAGACCCTTAATACAAAGTAAATGGTTAACTGGAATGCAATGAGAATAAGCATTCCACGATGCTTATTCAACCTTTGTTTTAATTTTTATGAAAAAAAGATGTAAATCGTCTTTAAAGTCGCATTATGTTAGTCTGATTCCGATTAATTAAAATAATTTAAAAGGAAAAATATGTCTACACAACTACAAATAGGTAAGTACCAACATTACAAAGGTAGCTTTTATCAAGTCGAAGATATTGCCATTCATAGTGAAACAGAAGAAAAAATGGTGATTTATCGTCCTTTATACGGTGAAGGACTTTTATGGGTAAGACCGCTTGCTATGTTTTTGGAACAGGTAGAAATTGAAGGAAAAAGCCAACCTCGTTTTGCTTATGTTGACTTAGAATAAAAAATAATTTTTTAAATTATCTCCCCCTAGCATATTAACTACTCTAGGGGGTTGTGATCTAAAGGGCTAAAAAGCGTTTTAGATCATAAAATTTCAAATGTTCTGTTCCATCGATAAAGATGGCATATCGCATGATGGCCTGCCAACAATCTTAGCGGGAACACCTGCAACGGTAGTATGTGCAGGAACCGTTTCTAAAACAACACTGCCAGCCCCTATTTTTGCTCCAACACCAATTTCAATATTACCCAATACTTTTGCACCTGCTCCAATCATCACACCTTGACGAATCTTTGGGTGACGATCGCCGCTATCTTTACCCGTTCCGCCTAAAGTAACGCCTTGTAATATTGAGACATTATCTTCAATCACCGCAGTTTCACCGACAACAACACCCGTTGCATGGTCAAACATTATACCTTTGCCGATAGTGGCAGCAGGATGAACATCGACGCCAAAAATAACTGAGCTACGGTTTTGTAAATACAATGCTAGCGCTAAACGATTTTTGTTCCATAACCAATGTGCGACACGGTGAATTTGAATGGCGTGAAAACCTTTCAAATATAAAAGTGGAATAGAATATTCTTCAACGGCAGGATCTCTGTCTTGCACGGCTAAAATATCTGCCATTGCACTTTCTATGATACTTGGATCGTCTGCAAATGCTTCATCAATCACTTCACGAACTAAAATACCAGGCATAGTGCGGCTATCTAAACGATTAGCTAATTGATAACTTAATGCTGATGATAAATCTTTATGATTTAAAATAGTTGAATGGAAAAAACTGGCTAAAATTGGTTCACCTGCAGAACTAGCCCAAGCCTCTTCTCTAATTTTATCCCAGAGATCTTTTACCTTACATTCCATTCTTTTATCCTTAACTATTAAATCTATATTCTATCGGCATTTTATTAAACGCTAGACTTCTATCTCGTTAGCCGATTTATTTTTAGGTGCGATTGTTTATTTTTAGGTGCGATTATTTGTTTCAGATACTGTTATTTGTTTTTAATTTTTTTAGGTACGACTGAAATAGGATCTAAATGAATCAATATATCGGCTCCAGGAAATGCCGCCTCAAGAGCAAACTCTAATTCATCCGCTTTTTCATGTGCATCAAATAAACTTTGCTCATCATCTAGCTCTAAGTGTAATTGTATAAATTTAATATAACTTGAATAACGAGTTCTTAAGTCATGGACACCACGTACACCTTCAACTTTATAAGCAAGTTTAAGGATTAATTCTTGCTCTTCTTGTGGTAACTGTTTGTCCATTAAAGCGTCAATTGATTGAGTTCCAATCTCCCAAGCTCCGTGTAAAATATAAAGACTCACTGCAATTGCAAATACACCATCAGCCCAGTTCCAACCATACCCAGCTAACACAATAGCTAACAACACTGCGCCATTAAGAATAATGTCTGTTCGATAATGTAAAGCATCGGCTTTAATGGCCATACTATTCGTTTTAATCACCACATAACGTTGAAATAAAACTAATGCGATAGTGACAACTAACGAAAGCAGCATAACAGAAACACCTAAACTACTGGCGTGAATTTGATTGTTATTTACCACGGCAGAGATGCCATTGATCATTAGAAAAACAGATGAGCCAGAAATAAAGGCAGCTTGTGCCAATCCAGCTAAACTTTCCGCTTTACCATGCCCAAAGCGATGTTCTTTGTCTGCGGGTTGTAAGGCAATTTTTATTGCAAATAGATTAATAATAGAGGTAGTGACATCCATTAATGAGTCAGTCAAAGCGGCGAGAATACTTGATGAACCAGTCATGATCCAAGCAATTAATTTAACAATAATTAATAAAGAGGCTGCAATAATGGCAGCTTGGCCAGCTCGTTTAACTAAATAAGCATATTCTTCGGGATGCGCTGATTGATTCACAATGATATAGCTCTGAAAATTGTTGGACGATCATTATACCCGTTATCATTTCAGATACAAAACCAGTAAATATCAGTCAATTTTTATTTGAAAAATATTATTTAAATATGGATGAATTAGTCCATCACTTGCTTATCTACTTATCTACTTATCTACTTATTTACTTATTTACTTATTTATCGAAAGTTTAGACTTCAAAGCTCAAAGTATTTAATCGTAAAAACCTATTCTCTTTATTTCGTAGATTCAAGTTTTCAATCGATTTAATACAAGCAAGTATATATACAGAATATTTATCCGACCAATCAATCAATTACTCACAATATCTAAAACATAAGTACATACGATAACGAAAAATACCTCTTTATAGGGTATAATTGACAAATAAAGGCTACATTTAAGTTGAATAAGACGATATAGGCATAGAAATAAAAGATTTAACATTGAAATAAAATAAATTTAAATAAAATGTTAAGTAAAAATTGCCATTTTTAACAGCCAATTTCACAAAGGCTTACACGATGAAAAATCTACTTTTAATTGATGATGATAAAGAATTAGTATCCTTATTGGCTGATTTTCTAACGTCAGCGGGATTTAATATAGAAGTTGCTTACGATGGTGAGCAGGGGTTATCTAAAATACTAAGTAAAAATTATAATCTGATCCTATTAGATATAATAATGCCTCGTATGAATGGGTTTGAAGTATTAAGGCTATTACGGCAAAAAAATGACACGCCAGTGTTAATGCTGACCAATAAAAGTAATGAAAAAGATATACAACTTGCTTTAGAAATGGGCGCTGATGATTACATATCAAAACCTTTCAGTGAGCAAGAACTACTCAAACATATTCAAGCAGTATTACGTTATACAGAATATAAAACAGGTAATACTGACAATAAAGTAAGTCATATGGATATTGAATTGTTCCCGACTCAACAACAAATCACCTGCCAAGGCTTTACTATTGAATTAACCTCTACAGAGTTATTATTATTAGAAAAATTTCTAACGTACCCAGGGAAACTATTAACAAGATCAGATCTTAGTGAACAGATTTTAGGCAAAAAATTACAACCATCAGATCGTAGTATTGATATGCATTTAAGTAATTTGAAACGTAAAATTCCAATTCGTTTAGATGGCCAATTACGAGTTAAAAATATTCGAGGTAGAGGATATATTTGGTTAGATGAACAAGAGCCAATAATGCAAAGTGGTTGACTTACCTGAGCTATATAACCCCTTTACCATTCAAAGTATAAATTCAGCAAATGATGAAGTGAACAAATGCTAGACAGAAAGAGGAAGATCTAACGGGTTAAATCGACACTTTCTAACAACGGAGGTGTTTATTTCATCGCTTGTCTTCTAGTTCGTTAGCTTCAAAACCAACTCTGCGTTGCAACCTTCGATAAGGGCAGATTATTGTCATCATGGTGAGTCTTGATTTGGAGTTCAAGCTAACGACTTAATAATGCATCTTGATTGGTAACGGATATCGCTATTAAAAAACAACTCTATATAGCACCTAAAGAATGATTAACTGATGGTATTTATCATTGATAGGTGAATGGCTCTAATCGACAAAATAGCTCAGCTATTTATTGTGATTGGTATAAAATAACGCCTTGTCGATTTTAGCGATATTACATCAACCACAAAAGTAGAGTTTATAAATGATTGAAGTTGCATTGTACGAACCAGAAATCCCACCTAACACGGGTAATATCATCCGCCTATGTGCGAATACCGGCTGTGTATTGCATTTGATTGAACCACTTGGTTTTGATTTAGATGAAAAAAAAGTAAGACGTGCTGGGTTAGATTATCGTGAAATGACCAATGTTTTCATACATAAAGACTTTGATAGCTTTCTAAAAGTCGTTGAAGGTAAGCGTTTGCTAGCTTGTACAACTAAAACAACCACCTATCACCATAATGCAAACTTTCAAGATGGCGATGTATTACTATTTGGTCCTGAAACACGTGGTTTACCAGCAATAATATTAGATGCATTACCATTAGAACAAAAATTACGTATCCCTATGAGAGCCGAAAGTCGCTCGATGAACTTATCCAATGCTGTTTCTGTATTTGTTTATGAAGCTTGGCGTCAGCTAGATTTCCCGGGTGCAGTATAAATAAACGGGTATAACTCTCATTTATTAATATGGATGCGCTTATACCGACAAGATTAATTAATAGAATTCATTTTATTGTTATCATAATACTATTAACGGTTTATACACTTAAGTGTTGAACCTGTATTTAAAAATGATTGGAGTTTAAATGAATAACAAAGTGATGGGTTTAGTACTGATCGTTTTCGGTATTATATTATTTTTATGGGGTTATGACGTCTACCGTTCGCAAGAGATTGAAGCGAGTAGCGTTATTCCTCCACTTCGAGCATGGGTTGGCATGGTAGTGGGTGCGATTAACGTTTTTGTTGGAGTGTTAAAGCTAAAATCAAAAGCCTAACCTCTCATAGCTAATCCAAAATTGAAATGTCGTTAAACGGCAATAAAGCAATGCGTCATAAAAAATGTAGTCATAAAAAATGTTGCCATAAAAAATGCAGCCATAAAAATACCACAATAAAAAGGAGAGCTATCGATAGCTCTCCTTTACTATTTTTATCTTGGTTCTAACATTTGCACTAATAACTGCACGGTTCTTTGTCCTCTAAACTCATTAACATCTAAACTATAAACACAAAAAACTTCCTTAACAGATAAGTTCGGCCATGCTTCTGGATCAATGTTAAAAGCAATGGCATCAATTAATTTATCACCTTGTTGTAATACCATTTTTAAATGTTTCAGACCCACAATTCGCTGTTGTTTTAATTCAAACACACCGTCAAAAATAGGTGCAGGAAAGCCTTGTCCCCATGGCCCTGCATCACGTAATTCTTGTGCAATACTTAAATCAAACTGGTCTGCTGCTAATTGTCCATCCGATAAAATAACATTTTGTAATAAATGTTCTTCAACCTGTTCTTTTAAAATAGCGTTTAAGGTGTCATTAAATAAATTAAAATCTTTTTCTAACAGGCTTAACCCTGCAGCCATTGCATGACCACCAAACTTCAAAATGACACCAGGAATTTTTTTATCCACTAGATCCAACATATCACGAATATGCACACCAGGGATCGAGCGAGCAGATCCTTTAATTTGTCCATCATTCGCACGTGCAAAGGCAAAGGTTGGGCGGTAATATTTCTCTTTAATTCGTGATGCGACTAAACCAATCACACCTTGATGCCAATCAGCTTCAAATAAACATAACGCCAATGGTAAATTATCTTGGTCTATAGAAAGTTTTTGTAAGCTCACCATGGCCTCTTGCTGCATGCTTTGTTCTATTTCTCTGCGAGATAAATTAAGCGCATCAAGCTCTGTTGCTAATGTATTTGCTCGCAGATGATCTTCGCATAATAGTAATTCAACACCATGGCTCATTTCATCTAAACGCCCTGCTGCGTTTAACCTTGGTCCTAATGAAAACCCTAAATCAGTTGCCACTAGTTGTTGTTGATTACGTTTAGCAACTTGAATCAACGCACTAATTCCAGGACGACAAAATCCCGCTCTAATACGAGCGAGTCCTTGATGTACTAGTGTTCGATTATTTGAATCTAATTTAACGACATCAGCTACCGTACCCAAAGCAACAATATCTAAAAAATCAGCTAAATTAGGTGCAGGGAAGTGTGTAAAACAACCCTTTTCTTGCATTAACGATTTTAAAGATAACATCACATAAAATGCAACGCCTACACCCGCTAAGTTTTTACTTGGGAAGTCACATCCAATTTGATTCGGATTAACAATAGCATCGGCAATAGGGGTTTCGTCACCTGGTAAATGGTGATCAGTAACCAACACTGAAATACCCAACTTTTTAGCATGTGCAACACCGCTAATACTGGAAATACCATTATCCACTGTCATTAATAAATTTGCGCCTTGTTGTGCAGCAAGATCAACAATTTCAGGACTTAATCCGTAACCGTAATCAAATCTATTCGGGATTAAATAATCTATATTTTGAAAGCCTAGTGCTTTTAAAGACAGGACACTTAATGCAGTGCTCGTTGCACCATCTGCATCAAAATCACCAATAATAATTATTTTTTGGCGAGTTAGGTAAGCTTGATACAACAATTCACAAGCATCACTCATTCCCTTTAATTGATTCGCATGAATCAATGTTTTGGTACTGTTATCTAATTCGCTATCAGCTTTAATGCCTCGACTAGCATAGAGTTGAGTTAATAATGGAGAGCAAGATAATGACAATAAACTACTATCATGTTGAAGGCGTTGTTGTACTTGTGTTGTTATTTCTGAAGACATAAAAAACTGCACGATAAGGGATTATCAATGCAGTTTATTATGAATGGAGCAATAGCTGAAGTATTACTCTATTTTTTTTGTTCTATTGCTTGCAGTAAATTATCAGCAGGTAAGTAACCAGGCATCATTCTACCGTCTTCTAAGAACAACGTTGGTGTTCCCGTAATACCTAAAGCAACACCTAAGTTATATTGGTCAATAACATTATTGTCACAGGTAACTGGTTTAATACTACGACGTTTTTTTGCTTCATCCATTGCTGCTTTTTGATCATCCGCACACCATACTGAGACCATAGTACGGTACGCATTGGAGTTAACACCGCCACGAGGGAAAGCAAGGTAACGAATAGTAATGCCTAACTTATTATAATCAGGAATTTCAGAGTGTAACTTCTGACAATAAGCACAACTTGTATCAGAGAAAACAGTGACAACGTGCTTTTCATTCTCTGCTTTATAAACAATCATGTCTTTTTCAAAATCTTTGATTTTTGCAAAATGTTCAGCAGTGTTAGCTTTGCGTATTGCAGCAACCTTTGAGCTGGTTAGGTTATTCATACTATTATCTAAATCGAAAATGTCGCCATTTAATAAATATTGACCATTTTCACTAATGTAATAAATAGCCCCTTGGCTAACGATTTCATACAACCCTTTTACAGGTGATTCACTAATAGAATCCACGTCTACTTTTAATGATTCCAATTTTTTGATTAATGATTCATTTACTTCGTTCGATGCAGCAGCAAAGCTGCTTGAGCTAATGAGCACCCCCACAATTAATGCGCTTACACTTTTTTTAACGTTAAATATGGACATGATGACCCCTGAAAAATTAAATTAATGACGATTGATTATGCCTACCTTAATGCATAAAGTGAATGGCAATTGGCCATATTCGCAATATCTTAAATAACATTGGCTTAACATTTTATTCAAGACTCTGTGAGAAATCATTTTTGGCATTAGTTTCTATTAATTTCTTATCTACATTTAAATAGACAAGAATAGCTAACCACAAAATAATTATTATATTATGGCTATATTAGGCACGAGGATGATGTTCACTGTGCAATGCTTTTAATCTATCTTTAGCGATATGAGTATAAATTTGCGTAGTGGATAAATCACTATGACCTAACAACATTTGTACGACACGTAAATCAGCCCCATAGTTCAGTAAATGAGTCGCAAAAGCATGGCGCAATACATGTGGAGATAATGACTCTTTATCAATACCAGATAATTGTGCATAAAATTTAATCCGATGCCAAAAGGTTTGTCTGACCATTTGAGAACCACGACGGCTCGGAAATAACACATCACTACTCTGGCCAGATAATAACGCAGAGCGCATTTCTTCAATATAACGCTCTAACCAATACACAGACTCTTCACCTAAGGGGACTAATCTTGTTTTATTACCTTTCCCCGTGACACGTATCACGCCTTGTTGTAAGTTTATTTCTTCCATGGTTAATCCCACCAGCTCAGAAACACGTAATCCTGTCGCATATAACACTTCTAACATGGCTTTATCTCGAAACTGTACGGGATCATTTAGTTCTGGTGCAGATAACAAGGCATCCACTTCAGATTCAGATAAGGACTTAGGTAACGGTTTAATTACTTTAGGGCTTTCCAGCTTTGAACTGGGATCATCGCTACGTATTTTTTCTCGACATAAGTATTGATAATAACGACGAATAGCACTCATCAAACGGGCCGTAGAGGTGTTTTTATAATCAATTTCACCTTGTAAACGTGCTTCAAAATAATCGCTTAAATGTTTTTCACTCGCATCACTTAATACAACCTCTTCTTTTTGTAAGTAAATTTCTACTAAACTCAAGTCATGACGGTAGGAATCTAAGGTGTTTTTGGATAATCCTCTCTCTAACCAAAGAGAATCTAAAAATTGTTCGATGCTTAATACTTCCATTCCAACGGCCTTAACGGTAAATTAGCGCCTCTTTTATTTTTCTTCAAAAGGTCACATATGAAAATCGGTTTATTTTATGGTTCTAGCACTTGTTATACAGAAATCGCTGCAGAAAAGATTCAAGCAGAGCTAGGTGAATCATTAGTTGACCTATTTAACATAAAAGATGATGGTTTAAGCAAGATAAATGATTACGATATTGTTATTTTAGGCATATCAACTTGGGACTTTGGTGAACTTCAAGAGGATTGGGGTAAGTTATGGGATCAAATTGATGGGCTTAGTGTGAGTGGTAAAATTGTCGCTATTTTTGGATTAGGTGATCAGGATGGTTACAGTGAATGGTTTGTTGATGCAGTCGGTATGCTGCACGAAAAGTTACTACCACAACAACCCAACTTCATTGGTTACTGGCCAACTGAAGGTTATAACTTTGATGCATCTAAAGCACTCTCTGAAGACGGAGACTATTTTGTAGGATTAGCTTTAGATGAAGATACACAATATGAATTAAGTGATCAGCGAATAAGCGATTGGTGTTTGCAAATTTTAGAAGAGATGCAGGTTTTACTGTAACCCCTCTCCCCCACTTTAATACAACAAACCTTCAGGTGAAAACTTGAAGGTAAGCAATCTATTACCTCTTTCATACCACTTGTCGTTTATTACCCCATTTAAGACTTGGTTTTATAGTCTATGATTATAAAGAATATTTAAAGTCACTGTACCACGGCACAACGCCTGAAAAAGCGAATAACATTTTATAATGTTGCTGCATAAACAAATCTCTTAAAAGAACAAATTCGAATAAAACTGTAATTTAATTACAAGTCATCAAACAAGTTGATGTGAATCAACTTTTGTACATAGGCATTTGTTAAACTAAGCACTAATTCATCACGGGGTAACTTCTAAGATGCAAGTAGACAATCGCACTAACAAGCTTTTAGCTTATCAAATAACAAGCAAGCCTCAGAACATTGCTGACAATAAAATAAGCAACGCTTTTTTATCTGACTCTTATCTTGCGACCAATACAAGCCTGTTTATTGTCTTGTTATTTATGGCCTACTTTTTAAACCCTCAACAGAATACGCATTTTAACATTATTTTTTAATCACTAACGGTAAAGGTAAATCTTTATGACTAATTTAAACGAAGCATTTGTATCAGCATGGGAAGGTTTTGCAGGTGACGCTTGGAAAACTGACGTTAACGTTCGCGACTTTATACAACAAAATTACACACCATTTGATGGTGATGAAGGCTTCCTAGCGGATGCAACACCTGCAACAGATACGTTGTGGGAAAAAGTAATGGAAGGCATTAAACTAGAAAATGCAACACATGCCCCTGTTGATTTTGATACAGACGTTGTTTCTACTATTACTGCTCATGATGCAGGTTATATTAACCAAGACTTAGAAACGATTGTTGGCCTACAAACTGAAAAACCATTAAAACGTGCGCTTATCCCTAACGGTGGTATTCGTATGATCGACGGTTCTTGTAAAGTGTACGGAAAAGAATTAGACCCAACTATTCGTAAAACTTACTCTGAATACCGTAAAACACATAACCAAGGTGTATTTGATGTTTACACTGGTGACATTCTTAAATGTCGTAAATCAGGTGTATTAACAGGATTACCTGATGCATATGGTCGTGGTCGTATCATTGGTGATTACCGCCGTGTTGCTTTATACGGTATCGATTACCTAATGACTGAAAAAGCAGCTCAGCATAAAAGCTTGGAAGCTGAACTTATCGCAGGCACTTCATTAGAAGATACAATGAAGTTACGTGAAGAGATCTTCGAACAGTATCGTGCACTTGCGCAAATGAAAGAGATGGCGGCTAAATACGGTTCTGACATTTCAGGTCCTGCACAGAATGCTAAAGAAGCAATCCAATGGACTTATTTTGGTTACCTAGCAGCAATAAAATCTCAAAATGGCGCGGCAATGTCATTTGGTCGTACAGCGACGTTCTTAGACATTTACATTGAAAAAGACCTAAAAGCAGGCGTCATTACTGAAACTGAAGCACAAGAGTTAATCGATCATCTTGTAATGAAATTACGTATGGTACGTTTTCTACGTACACCTGAATATGATGACCTATTCTCTGGCGACCCAATTTGGGCAACAGAATCAATCGGTGGTATGGGTGTTGACGGTCGTACATTGGTGACTAAAAACTGTTTCCGATTCTTACATACTCAATACACTATGGGTCCTTCTCCAGAGCCAAACATTACTGTTTTATGGTCTGAAGCATTACCAATTAACTTCAAAAAATACTGTGCAAAAGTGTCTATCGATACCTCATCTATCCAGTACGAAAATGATGACTTAATGCGTACTGACTTTGATAATGATGATTACGCTATCGCTTGTTGTGTATCTCCGATGATTGTTGGTAAACAAATGCAATTCTTCGGTGCACGTGCCAACTTAGCAAAAACATTGTTGTACTCCATCAATGGTGGTGTTGATGAAAAATCTAAAATGCAAGTGGGTCCTAAAACATTACCAGCGATCACCTCTGAAATTTTAGATTATGATGAAGTTTATTCTAACCTTGATCACTTCATGGATTGGTTAGCAGAACAATACGTGACTGCACTTAACTGTATTCACTACATGCACGACAAATACAGCTACGAAGCGTCACTAATGGCACTTCATGACCGTGATGTTGAACGTACAATGGCTTGCGGTATTGCGGGTCTATCAATTGCTGCCGATTCACTAGCTGCGATTAAATACGCAAAAGTACGTCCAATTCGTGATGAAGATGGTATTGCAACAGACTTTGAAATCGAAGGTGATTACCCTAAATTTGGTAATAACGATTCACGTGTTGATGATATTGCTTGTGAGCTTGTTGAAACGTTCATGAAAAAAATCAAATCACGTCCAATGTATCGTAATGCACGTGCAACACAGTCAATTCTTACTATTACATCTAACGTTGTATATGGTAAGAAAACAGGTAACACACCTGACGGCCGTCGCTCTGGTGCGCCTTTTGCTCCAGGTGCAAACCCAATGCACGGACGTGATGAGAAAGGTGCTGTAGCATCACTAACATCGGTATCTAAACTACCGTTTGCTTATGCTCAGGATGGTATTTCTTATACTTTCTCAATCGTACCAAACGCATTAGGTAAAACGGACGATTCACAAAAATCTAATCTTGCTGGTTTAATGGATGGTTACTTTAAGCACACACCTGAAATTGAAGGTGGTCAACACTTAAACGTAAACGTAATGAACCGTGAGATGCTATTAGATGCAATGGAATATCCTGATAAATATCCTCAGTTAACCATTCGTGTATCAGGTTATGCAGTGCGATTTAATTCATTAACTGCAGAACAAAAACAAGATGTGATCACGCGTACTTTTACAGCTAAACTGTAAGAGTCACGATAAAAAGATTAACTTTTGGTTAGCCTGCTATAATTGAAAAAGGTTTCATTCTTCGGAATGAAACCTTTATTTTTATCAACCAGTTTCTTTTTATTAAAACAACAGTATTTATCTATATTAACTTTGAATTCATTCGATGATAAACAACAAGAGTTAATACAAATAATTATATTCATGAGGTTATAAAATGTTAGTCACTGGACGAGTACACTCGGTAGAAACCTGCGGCACCGTTGATGGGCCAGGGATCCGCTTTATCATTTTCTTGCAGGGATGTTTAATGCGTTGTCAGTATTGCCATAACCGTGATACCTGGGATACAGAGGCGGGTAAAGAGATGACCGTTGAAGAACTAATGAAAGAGCTGCTTCAATATCGTCATTATATGGAAGCATCTGGCGGTGGTATTACTATTTCAGGCGGCGAAGCGATGCTTCAACCTGAATTTGTTTTAGCCATGTTTAAAGCATGCCGTTTAGAAGGTATCCACACTTGTTTAGACACTAACGGCTTTGTTCGTAAAATAGATGAGACTACAAAAGAAATTCTTAATCACACTGATTTAGTCTTATTAGATATTAAGCAAATGGATAATAAAAAACATATCGATTTAACCCATGTTAGTAATAAATACACGTTAGAGTTTGCTAAATATTTAGCCGAACACGATCAAGCGGTATATCTACGCTATGTTGTCGTGCCTGGGATTACAGATAGCTTGAAAGATGCACATTCGCTGGGTCAATTTATTCAACCGATGAAAAATATAGAAAAAATCGAAATGTTGCCTTACCACGAGTTAGGTAGACATAAATGGATTGAAATGGGCGAAATTTATCCTTTAGAAGGCGTGCATGCCCCCACCAGAGAAACAATGGTTGCCGTACAAGATGTACTCTTACAATATCATAACAGTGTTATTTTTTAGCTTTTAAGTTTAATTACAACTTAAGGTTTATCTTAGATAAAACATTATTTATGACTGGTATTTTTTAACTCCTCGTCATAAATAGTCGTAATTCCTGATTAAGGCAGTGTAAACTGTCTTTCTCTTGATACTCACTTTCTATTTTAAAGCAGTAAACTCTATGACGCCTTTCATTTGTCCGCTATGCCAAAGCACATTCACGCAAACTAATAACACTCAAATTTGCCAAAATAATCATCACTTTGATATTGCAAAAGAAGGTTATCTTAATTTATTACCTGTACAGTCTAAAAGCTCTAAAAACCCAGGTGATAATCAAGAGATGATGATGGCAAGACGTGCTTTTCTGAATACTAGCGGTTACTTACCACTCGCGGAAAAAGTAGCGCAAATAAGCCAGCAATATTTGGAGGGTGTGGAAAACGCGCAAATTTTAGATTTAGGCTGTGGCGAAGGTTATTACACGGATATTATTCATCAACGACTTCCACAACATAATATCTGTGGCATTGATATATCTAAAGTGGCTATCCGTTACGCCGCTAAACGCTATAAAAAGATCCACTTTTGTGTCGCTAGTGCTTATCAAGTCCCGCTTATAGATGAAAGTGTTGATCTAATGACGCGTATTTACGCACCTTCAAAAGCACAAGAGTTATTACGCTTAATAAACAAAAAAGGGTATTTAATAACAGTGACCCCTGCCCCACGGCATCTGTATCAATTACGTGAAGCGATTTACGATAATGTGAATGACCATGCTCAAGAGAATGAAGCAGTAACAGGTTTTACAAAAATAGAACAAATAGGGCTAAATTATGAGTTAATGATTGACCAGACTCAGCAATTAAAAAACCTGATCAACATGACCCCCTTTGCTTGGAAGTTTACGCCTGAGAAGCTAGCGGATTTGCTTAGCTTATCTCAATGGAAAATAGAATGTGATTTCAATATTGAAGTCTTTCAAAAAGATTAAATCAATTCATTATTATATAAAAAGTTATCTCCTCCTTTTCTAAACCCTTTATTTAACAATTTAGCAAGATCGATAAACCGAGGTTTATCGATCATCACATGTAATCCAGGTTGCTTACCATTTAATACCCCTGCTATTTCAATATACCAAGTAAACAATTGTGGTGAGAGTATTTGTTGAGAACGCTTACCTAACCATAAAAGACAATGCACTGGTAAACCAATCAAAAATAAAATAAAAGTAGCCGTACTTGCCCAAGAAAAATAAAGAGGGAAAATAATATAAAGAGAAGCGACTAATACAATAAAAAGCGGGAAAATTTTAATCAGCAATTGTGTATAGCAAATCATTTTACTATCAATAAATAACGAGTATAGGCAGTTTTGTTTAGGCCATGTTTTTAAATATTGATCGCCTTTTTTTAATAAATCAAAAAACGTAAACAATTAAATTCTCCTCTAAAAACTTCAATAAATAGACACACAAATCATAGTCAGTTTAATACAAAAAATATATTTGTCTTAAACTTGATTTGAAATAACTTTTTATTCAATTGTCATTTGTAATTTTATTACATAAATGTAAGATAAAAACTATAATTTAATGTGCGTAATGTAACTAAGCAACATAAATAAGCCAAAGTAACTCAATCAAATTAACTAGATAAAAGTAACTAGGCAAAGCAAAGAAGCATTACTTAAATTGTCTCTAATTATTATACCTTAGCTTAATATCGAACATTGCTTTGATATTTTTGTTTATTTTTTACTGACTGGAATCTTTCATGAGCAATAAATTAGTCCTTGTACTCAACTGTGGTAGTTCTTCACTTAAGTTCGCTGTAATCGACGCAAATAATGGCGATGAAGTAATCAGTGGTTTAGCTGAATGTTTCAACCTTCCTGATGCACGCATCAAATGGAAATTCAACGAAAAAAAAGAATCAACAAGTCTTCCAGAATATAGTGCTCACTCAGCAGCAATTACTTTTATTGTGGAAGAGATAATCAAAAAAATTGACGGTCTTGAATCTCAGTTTATTGCGGTAGGGCATCGTATTGTTCATGGGGGAGAAAAGTTCACTGAGTCAGTGATTATTGATGAAGCTGTTTTAGAAGGTATTGAACAATGCTCATCACTTGCACCACTTCACAATCCCGCACATGTTTTAGGTATTAAAGCCGCGCTAAAAGCCTTCCCAACGTTAACTCAAGTAGCTGTATTTGACACTGCTTACCACCAAACCATGCCAGCTAAAGCGTTTCTATATGCCTTGCCATACAACCTGTATAAAGAAAAAGGCATACGTCGTTACGGCATGCACGGTACAAGCCACTTATTTGTAACTAATGAAGCGGCAAAAGCATTAAATAAACCCGTTGAAGAAACGAATATCATTTCTGCTCATTTAGGTAACGGTGCATCAGTAACAGCGATTAAAAACGGACAATCAGTTGATACTAGTATGGGGATGACACCTCTTGCAGGTTTAGTGATGGGGACTCGTTGTGGTGACATTGATCCAAGCATTATTGAACACCTGATTGAACGTGAAGGTTACAGCTTAAAAGGTGTAATGGACATGTTACAAAAACAAAGTGGTTTATTAGGTATTTCTGGCCTTTCTAGCGATTTTCGTGATATCGAACAGAACTACGAAAAAGGACATGAAGGTGCTATATTAGCAGTTGATATGTTCGCTTATCGCTTAGCAAAATATATCGCTTCTTATGCAGTACCACTTGGACGCATTGATGCGATTGTATTCACTGGCGGTATTGGTGAAAACTCTGTACGTATTCGTACAAAAGTGTTGGATAACTTAGCTATATTTGGTTATCAAATAGATGCAGACAAAAATAAAACTGCAATATTAGGCGGAGCTGGCATCATTACTGCTGATAACTCACCCATCGCAATGGTTATTCCAACTAACGAAGAATGGGTTATTGCGCAAGATTCAGCTAAACTAGTATCTGCATAATCTAAGTTAATTTCAAGGGAGTATTTACTCCCTCTTTATGATCTATTAAAAGGAATAGTCATGGCTCGTACAATAATGCTAATACCAATTGGTTCTGGTGTCGGTGTCACTTCGGTAAGTCTTGGAATGATCCGCGCGATGGAACGCCAAGGTGTTGCCGTTAATTTCTACAAACCAATCGCACAACCTCGTCAAGGTGATCTCGGAACAGAGCGTTCGACGACAACACTTCGTAACTCAAGTAACATTCTTCCCCCAGAACCTTTTGCAATGAAATATGCAGAAAACCTGATTTCATCTGGGCGCACTTCAGAATTACTTGAAAATATCGTAGAACGTTTTCGTGAAGGCACTAAAGATAGTGACGTTATTATTGTTGAAGGCTTAGTACCAACAGATAAGCACCAATTTGCTAATAACATCAACTACAGTATCGCTAAAGCACTCAGTGCAGAAATGGTATTTGTAACGCATCCTAGTAATGACACTTCGCAACAACTTAAAGAGCGCATGGAAATTGCTGTCTCTTCATTTGGCGGCAAAGAAAACAAACGTATTGCTGGTTGTATTATCAATAAAGTAGGCGCGCCTATTGATGAAAATGATAAAACAGGCGTTGATATCACTGAAGTATTTGATATTCCAGAAGCGAGTATCAATAACAATCTTGAAGTGTTACAAATGTTCAGCAAAAGTCCACTGCCTATCTTAGGTTGTATACCATGGAGCGCTGACTTAATTGCGCCTCGTGTTAAAGACTTAGCGGTTCATTTAGAAGCAAAAATTCTGAACAAAGGCGACCTAGAAAATCGCCGTCTACATTCAGTCACATTCTGTGCTCGTTCAATTCCAAATATGGTTGAGCATTTTAAAGCAGGCTCAATGTTAGTAACTTCTGGCGACCGTAGTGATGTAATCATCGCAACTTGTCTAGCTGTAATGAATGGCATGAAGATCGGCTGTTTACTACTAACAGGCGATTACATGCCTGAAGAAGAAGTATTAAAACTTTGTAGAAGCGCAATGGATTCAGGTTTACCTGTATTGCTTATAAAAAGTAATACTTGGCAGACAGCTCAACGCTTACAAAACTTCAACATGGAAATTCCAGTTGATGACCTTGAGCGTATTGAGAAAGTACAAGAATACATCGCGAGCCACATTGATAAGCATTGGTTAAATACATTAACTGAAGACTCTTCATTATCTCGTCGTTTATCTCCACCAGCATTCCGTTACCACTTAACTGAATTAGCTCGTAAAGCAAATCAACGTATTGTTTTACCTGAAGGTGAAGAACCACGTACGATTCAAGCAGCTATTATTTGTGCACAACGTGGTATTGCTAAACCTGTTCTATTAGGTAATCCTGAAGAGATTCATCGTATAGCTACACAACAAGGCATTGTCATCTCTGATGAAGTCGAAATTGTTAACCCTATCGATGTGATTGAACAATACGTAGCACCTATGGTTGCATTACGTAAAGGTAAAGGCCTAACGGAAGTCGTTGCTCGTGAGCAATTACAAGACCCTGTAGTACTAGGTACTATGATGTTAGCTGAAGGTGAAGTTGCTGGTCTAGTATCAGGTGCTGTACATACAACGGCAAATACTATTCGTCCTGCATTACAGTTGATTAAAACGGCACCAGGCGCAAGCTTAGTCTCTTCAATCTTCTTCATGTTATTGCCAGACCAAGTATTAGTTTACGGTGACTGTGCAATAAACCCAGACCCAACAGCAGACCAATTAGCAGATATCGCAATTCAATCTGCTGATTCAGCAATTGCCTTTGGTATTGACCCAAAAGTAGCGATGATCAGTTACTCTACTGGTAATTCTGGTGCCGGTTCTGATGTTGAAAAAGTACGTGAAGCAACTAAAATTGCACAAGAGCGTCGTCCTGACTTATTAATAGATGGCCCATTACAATATGATGCTGCTGTTATGGAAAATGTTGCAAAAAGTAAAGCACCAGATTCTAAAGTCGCAGGTCAAGCAACGGTATTCATCTTCCCTGATTTGAATACAGGTAACACGACATACAAAGCGGTACAACGTAGTGCTAACTTGATCAGTATCGGTCCGATGCTACAAGGTATGCGTAAACCAGTTAATGACTTGTCACGTGGTGCATTAGTAGATGATATTGTTTACACCATCGCGTTAACAGCAATTCAAGCAACGCAAGCAAACGAAAAAGCAGCTTTACTAGAAAAATAATTTTATGATTAATTTTAAACTTCTCTAAAGCTCGTTGATTGAGCGCTAAGCTCTGCAATAAAAGCCCCATTTACCTTTATTAAGTAAGATAAAGATAAATGGGGCTTTTTTATGAGCGCACCATTTAAATTGACATTAAAAGTAGTAATTTTTGATTTAAAATGCTGGTAAGCTACACCTAATATAGTTAAACCGAATCCTAAAAAATAATATTTATCATGGAGAAATACAGTGAAATATTTTTTATTAACGAGTTTGATATTATTAAGCTTTTTTACACAAGCAAAACAAGCAAATAGTGATTTTGGTTATAGCATGGACATTCCTGATACTTGGTCACCATTAACAGGCCCTGAAATCAAAGCGAACCCAGAGTTATTTAACTTTGAAGATGTAAACAACATCCCTGATCCCTTATTACAACAAATAATCCCAATGATTAGATCTGGAAAAATGGATTTTTATTTTTTGCCTGATAACACTAATAATTTTGCAGACAATATCAATGTAATGAAGCAGATAGGACAAGTGGCAACAACACCAGAAAAAATAAAAGAAACCTGTGCAGCAATCCCTGTTGAATTAACTAACCTTTTTCAACGAAATATCAGCCTTTATACTTGTGAAAAAGCACAAGTATCAGGAAAAGATGCGCTTTATGTAAAATTTGATGGTGCATTAGCAGATACAACAACGATGCAATACCATATTAAAATATCAGAAAATGTATTTTTAATTTTTACAGCGACACTAAAAAATAGCAGCTTTAACGATGCTGAAGCTGATATTCATCAAGCGATTAGCACAATTCAGCTAAACTAAAATTAAGTAAACTAATTCAAGAGCTAAAAGTAAGTCACTTTGAATAAGTTAGTTTATTTAAAAAATAAATAGATAGATAACTAGCTCGGTAACTAGATAAGTAACTAGATAACTAGATAACTAGATAACTAGATAACTAGATAACTAGATAACTAGATAAATTAATTCGCTGATACAAAATAATAAACAACAAAAAAGGAGCTATTTAAGCTCCTTATGATTATTTACAATGGCTAATTTACGACTTTAATGATCTTAATTTATAATGCATTGTATTTATTTTACTGAGTCGATTATTGCCAACAAATCTAATTTATCGCCTTACACCAACATTATTCTTCTGACATCAGTACTATTATTCTGATATCTCCACTAAGACGCATTTTAAGCCTTTGTCTAAGTCAATATTCGTATATTCCATAGGTGGCTTAATAACATCGATCACTTTCGCTTCAGGACAATGTTCAGCTAATGAATCATAAATAAATTGAAAATCCAGATCTGGGCTGTTTAAGCACAATAAAGCTTGTCCGCCTTTATTGAGTAACTCGGGTAAACGACGCATAATTTTAGGATAGTCACGTTGGATATTAACACTGCCCTTCTGTAAAGATGGAGGATCAGCAATGATAATATCGTAAGGTCCTAAACGTTTCACTTTGCCCCAAGACTTAAACAAGTCATGCCCAAGGTATTTAACCTTCGCTAAATCATGTCCATTTAATCGATGGTTATCGCGCCCTACAGCTAAAGCCGCTTTGCTCATGTCTAAATTAACAACCTGTTCAGCTCCACCCGCTAATGCAGCAGCAGAGAAAGCACAAGTATAAGAAAATAAATTTAAAACACGCTTTCCTTGGCTGTTATCTCTTAGCCAAGTACGGCCATTTTTCATATCTAAGAAAATACCGTAATTTTGGTTTTTACCTAAATTAATTTTATAAGATAGCCCATTCTCACAAGCTACATAATCACTGACGGCTTCACCATATAAGACTTCTGTAGGCGCTAAATCTCGGCAACGAAATTGCACTTGAATACTCGTAACAGAAAATCCTTTTTTAGTCATTTCAGCTAATAAAAATTGGCTTAAATCAGCTAACCATTGTTGGCTTTCTTCTTTGTAAAGGATCACTAAAATAACAGGCGATAACCAATCAATATTGAAATGTTGATATTCAGGATAACAAAAACCTCGCCCGTGAAATAAACGCGCCATCTCTTTATCTTGTTGCATATCGTTGTTCGATACTGCTTTAGGAAAATGCATTTTTTCTAACAATGGTGCAAACATATTATTTTTCTTCTTTGGTAGTAGAGTTAACGAACGTTTCTGATTCTGCTTCACCTGTATTGGTAACCGGTAAATCGAATGAATTAACACAGGTTTCGCCATCAGTCTCTTTATCTTCGCAGGCAATTTCCAATGCTTCGACCTCTTCGTCAGAACTTAATAAAATAGAAAACCAACGGCCATCTTCGCTATTTTCTAAGGCAATTTTTAAAATCATCGTTAACGGAACCGATAACAGCATACCGACTACGCCTAGTAGCCATCCCCAAAAAATTAATGAGAGAAATACAACTAACGTTGATAAACCTAAACTTCGCCCCATGAAACGTGGTTCGACCACATTTCCCATGATCATATTAACGCTAACAAATAACCCAACAACAACAGAAGCATAACCAGCACCAAGCTGTAAGAAGGTGAGAATAACAACAGGCACTGCAGCAATAATTGAACCAATATTAGGGATATAATTTAATAGAAAAGCTAATAAGGCCCATAACACATAGAATTGTACGCCCATTCCCCACAACACAGTACCAATGATGACCCCAGTAGCAAGACTAACCATGGTTTTAATTGCCATGTACTGATTTACCATGGTTAAGAAATGATCTAAGCGTTTTTCTGTATGCGCAGAATCATCAAAAGCCATGTGTAGTTTCTTTGTAAATACTTTTCCTTCAGCGAGCATAAATACAACCGTTAAGAGCAATAAAAATATATTGCCTAATACACTGCTAAAGCCGGATAAGGTTGTTGTCACTAAATTCATGACTTTTGCGGGATCAAAATAACCTCGGAGTTCAGCCATTGAAATCACAATATCGTGATTTGCTAACCACCCTATTAACCAAGTAATTTGCTCTGATAATTGTGCTTCATAAGTTGGAATCGCTTTTCTAAAATCATTTACAGCAGCGCCAATTACCCCGCCCAAAATAATAAACAGAGAAAAGATAGTAAAAATAACAAGGGTGATCGCTAACCCTCTCGGCACTTTTTTACCTTCAAGATAATTAATCGCAGGGTTACATATAATTGCGACAAATAAAGAAAGTAAAAAGGGAACAACAATCGGTGCAGCTACTTTTATACCTGCTAGTGAAATGACTAAAGCAGAAAAATATAAAGCCGTACGTGCCGCGGTGGATGCATTAACCATTTTGCACTTTCCTTAATGGGATTATGTTCTAAATAACGTAATTAAATCGAAGTATAAAGGATAGTGAATGATTAATAAAAATTACTTAACCTTATATTTTAACCAATTGATATATAAGCATATAATAATACTATTTAAATATTTATTATTATTTTAGTAGTAGATTTTATAATAAATATCTATTTATTAGACCTTATCCAACATAAGTGACCTAGATCACACAAAAAACAACACAAAGCATCACGTTAAAGTGATCTTGATCAATATGACAATCTCATATCTTCCTATAATCAAGTTGAAAGTTATTTACTAAGTCTGTTTTTAAATACACCGTTTTAATAAAGCACTTTTAAAATTTTTAAATTTATTAAACTTTGGAGAAATATATGACAGTAACTAATGTCGCAGAACTAAATGCAATGGTGGCTCGCGTAAAAGCAGCACAAAAAGAATTTGCAAACTACTCACAAGAGCAAGTTGACAAAATATTCCGCGCCGCATCTTTAGCAGCCTCTACAGCACGTATTGAACTTGCTAAAATGGCAGCCACTGAATCTGGTATGGGTATTATGGAAGACAAAGTAATTAAAAATCACTTTGCTTCTGAATTTATTTACAACAAATACAAAGACGAACTGACGTGTGGTGTCATTGAACGCAATGAAGAAGGCGGTACTATTACTATCGCTGAGCCACTAGGGATTGTTTGTGCCATCGTTCCAACAACTAACCCGACATCAACAGCTATTTTCAAAGCGCTAATTTGTCTTAAAACACGTAACGGTTGTATCTTCTCTCCGCATCCACGCGCTAAAAATGCAACTAACTTTGCTGCTAAAATTGTATTAGAAGCAGCAGTTAAAGCAGGTGCTCCAGAGAACATTATTGGTTGGATTGATGAGCCTTCAGTTGAGCTTTCAAACAAACTAATGAAACATGACGATGTTAACATGATCCTTGCAACAGGTGGTCCTGGCATGGTTAAAGCGGCTTACTCTTCAGGTAAACCTGCTATCGGTGTTGGCGCGGGTAATACCCCAGTTGTTATCGATGAAACAGCAGATATCAAACGTGCGGTTTCTTCAATCTTAATGTCTAAAACATTCGATAACGGTGTTATTTGTGCTTCTGAGCAAGCAGCGATTGTTGTTGAATCAATTTACGACGAAGTAAAAGCACGCTTTGCAAAATACGGCGCTAAAGTACTAAACAAAGCAGATGCAGATAAAGTGCGTAAAGTGATGATTATCGATGGTGCGCTTAACGCAAAAATCGTTGGCCAACCAGCATACAAAATTGCTGCACTAGCAGGTGTTAAAGTACCAACTTCTACTAAAATTCTTATCGGTGAAGGCTTAGAGGCATCTTGGGATGACGAGTTTGCACATGAGAAACTATCTCCAACATTAGGTTTATTCAAAGCCAAAAACTTTGAAGATGCAGTACGTCAAGCAGGTATCGTTTTAGACATAGGTGGTGTGGGTCATACGTCAGTACTTTACACTGACCAAGACGCGAACGCTGATCGTATCGCTTACTTTGGCGACAAAATGAAGACTGCACGTATTCTTATTAATACACCAGCGTCTCATGGCGGTATCGGTGACCTTTACAACTTTGAACTTGCACCTTCATTAACACTAGGTTGTGGTTCATGGGGTGGTAATGCCATTTCTGAAAACGTAGGTCCTAAACACCTTATCAATAAAAAGATAATTGCTAAGAGAGCTGAAAATATGTTGTGGCATAAACTACCAAAATCAATCTACTTCCGTCGCGGCTGTTTACCTGTTGCAATGACAGATCTTGAAGGTAAAAAACGTGCATTAATCGTGACTGACCGCTTCTTATTCAACAACGGTTACATCGATGATTTACGCAGTATCTTAAAAGAAAAAGGCATGGAAGTTGAAGTATTCCATGAAGTAGAAGCCGATCCTACGTTAGCAGTCGTAAAAGCAGGCGCAGCAGCTTGTTTAAGCTACCAACCAGACGTTATCTTAGCAGTTGGTGGTGGTTCACCAATGGACGCGGCAAAAATCATGTGGGTAATGTATGAACACCCAGAAACAGATTTTGAAGACTTATCAATGCGTTTTATGGATATTCGTAAACGTATCTACAAATTCCCTAAAATGGGTTCTAAAGCTGAATTAGTATGTATCACAACGACTTCTGGTACTGGTTCTGAAGTAACACCATTTGCCGTGGTAACTGATGAAAAAACAGGTCAAAAATATCCATTAGCAGATTACGAACTAACACCAAACATGGCGGTTATCGATGCTAACTTAGTCATGGACATGCCAAAAACTTTATGTGCATTTGGTGGCTACGATGCGGTAACGCATGCAATGGAAGCTTACGTTTCTGTATTAGCGAATGAATACTCTGACGGCCATGCGTTACAAGCACTTAAAATGTTAAAAGAGTACTTACCAAGCTCTTACCAAAACGGCAAAAAAGACCCAATTGCACGTGAGAAAGTACATAACGCAGCCACTATCGCTGGTATGTCATTTGCCAATGCATTCTTAGGTGTTTGTCACTCAATGGCACACAAACTAGGTGCTGAATTCCACATTCCACATGGTTTGGCTAATGCGTTATTAATTTCGAATACGATTCGTTACAACGCAACAAATAACCCAACTAAACAAACTGCATTCTCACAGTACGATCGCCCTAAAGCACGTGCTCGTTATGCAGAAGTAGCAGCACACTTAGGCTTTATTACAGGTAACACTGAAGATAAACTAAACGCCCTACTAAACTGGTTAGAAGAGTTAAAAGTAGCATTGGATATTCCATTATCAATCCAAGCAGCTGGCGTTAACGAAGCTGAATTCATGGCGAAATTGGATTCACTAGCAGAAGACGCATTTGATGACCAATGTACAGGTGCAAACCCACGTTACCCATTAATCGCAGAGCTTAAAGAAGTATTAATCGCTTCTTACTACGGTACTGCTTACGCTGACGTAATGGATGCACCAGAAGTAGAAGTTGCAGTAAAAGAAGAGAAAAAAGTAATTAAGAAAGTTAAAGAATTAGTTAAATAATTATCTCTAAAAAAATGATTATCAAGCCTGCTTTATGCAGGCTTTTTTGTACCTGAGATTCCAAGTCAACGAATTAACCTCTGAAACTAAAGCAGAGACAATAAAGCAATGGCAAGAATCATGATAAAAATAAAGTTGCAGTTAAAGATAAGTTATACCAATGGAATTAAATAAGTGATCAGAGATTGCGCAGGAAAAATTAACACTAATAAGGCGTGAGTTGTAGGAGATAGTTGTTCTCACTTCAAAACTCACAACGCAGTTAGGGGGGATTTTAACCAGCAAGAATAATCACCTTATTAATTCTTTTGGTATTAATTTTTAACGGCGAGCTTTGATGTCAAAAAATAGATAACGGCACTTTGTACAAACAAAGAGAAAGTCATTGAGAACGAATACCAATTATTATAAAAACTGTCAGTGTTATTGCCCAATAAGCCTGTTGCCTCAAGAAGTTGAAGCGGCCAAACACAATATAAATTTGATAACTCACTATCCAACATAATCAATATAAACAAAGTGGCCACTGAAAAAACAAATGAAATAGTAAATAACTTCACAGGTAATACCTCATATATCTTCAAATAAATAACCCCTTGTTCAGAGGTAAAACAATGATTCAAAGTAAGCAACGAAAGGTTAAAAAACAACTACTTTTCATTTAATTTCGTTGTTGTGCAACACGACTCACTAAACCAGTAGGAATACTGCCAATATTAGCAGAGAGCATTGTCGCCGATAGGGCGAAGCCACAGTCAAGAAATCCCCAACTGACTCAACGAACGAAGACGATAAAAAATCAAACTTTTTGCTTTTTGTATAAATATCTGCTTGACTCTGTACCTAGGTACAGAGTGTAGGATAGGAGCTATCGATGAATGAGAAGAAACCCATAACCATTGGCGTGCTGGCTAAAGCAGCAAATGTTGGCGTAGAAACAATTCGTTTTTATCAAAGAAAAGCCATTATTGAACAACCACCAAAAACGAATGGATTTCGTCATTATTCTAATGAAGATATTCGTATTGTTCGCTTGGTGAAGAAGCTTCAAGGTGTTGGCTTCTCCTTAGATGAAATTAAGGATTTTCTCATTTTCGATCATTGTTGTAGTCAATCACGATCAGTCGTTAAGCATAAATCGTTAACAAAAATTGAAGAAATTAAAACACAGATTTCTGATTTACAAGCAACGGTAGAAGCATTAGAAATGTTTTCACATTCGTGTGGTTCAAGTAAGAGCATAGAGACTGGTTGTCATTTATTAGATTGTTTTGAAAATCATTGGCAGTGCTGTAGTACTGACAACGACCCTAACCTAACTGGAGAGTAAGCATGAGTGAAGTATGTAAATGTTGTGAAGATAAAAAAACACCGAACTGTTGTTGCAATACAGACAACTGTAAGTGTGCAGAAAGTTGTGCTTGTGGTGATTGCTGTAGCAATTCGGATTGCTGCTAAACCCTTTTGAATCTGATGCTATAAACTGCCTATCAATTATTAAGCACTTTAAATTGAGCCAAGATAGGCAGCTTTTTAACCAAAAATATCCAGTACGCTTTATAAAGTACAAAAATCAGTACAAGACTTATCAAAGTGACTCCCCTTAATTTTTTGCTTATACCAATGGAATTAAATAAGTGATCAGAGATTGCGCAGGAAAAATTAACACTAATAAGGCGTGAGTTGTAGGGGGTAGTTGTTCTCACTTCAAAATTCACAACGCAGTTAGGGGTGATTTTAACCAGCAAGAATGATCATCTTATTAATTCTTTTGGTATTATCATCATTCATCGTAATAAATTTAAACCAATTTCATTGCTAAGATGTACTACTTCTACCCACTGCTTTATTTTTTAGGCGTTCTTTGTAGCCTTAATTTGTATCATTCTTTTTGTAAGATCTTTTTGAAGAATATTGACGTTATAAGGCGTCATTGTCTTCCACTTTTGGCACTCCTTTCTCGTTCTTCCACATCCTAAGCACCAGCCTTTGGTTGCTGAGAAATCACACTGGTCGATACAAGGACTTTTTCTTTTTTTCATTTCAGGTATCTCGTTTTATTGATCTCATACTCAAAGCTTAGACAGGAATAGATTCTAACACTGTAAAGCGGTTAAATACTTCGGATAAACTTTATACCGATTACATTAAATAAGTGATCTAAATTTTGCGCAGGAAAAATGACTTAGTTTAAGGCGTAAATTGAGGCCTTTCGAAGATTAACTTCGTTAATCGTCTGTCGGTGAATTAACTAAAACATGTTAATTCATTAATAGGTTGTGCCCTTTACGAAATTTACAACGAAGAAATAAGTTATTTTAACAAATAAAATAGATCAGTTAATTAGTGTGATTGGGATTACTATAAGTTTATTAAATTAAGCGGCAGTATTCACTGACCAATCCAGTCATTATCTCCGAATGTCTTATAAAAGCGATTGATGATGTGGAGTAAAAAACGATTCGGTGACAATCTCTTTGCTGCCTTTTTCTGATAAAAGAAAGATGTTCCACCGACAGGGCGAAACAACTGCCAATAAAGGCACCACAGATTGGATGAGCGAAGACCAGTTAACACAATACCTGCAAGCTAAAAACAGGACTCGCAGAGCTCCTCCGCTCATAACACTAAGCTGCACCTAATTCGACATGCGCCCCTAAAAACAAACCTGATTCAAATAAGCTTATATTCATCCCCCTTTTTTGCCTATCAATTTGATTGGAAATATCCATGGGAAAAATAAGGTATTTCATAGACAAATTTACTATTTAAGCTTAAATTAACAACACACTAATAATAACCATTATCATTTAAATCCATGTTATTACTTTGTTAACACTTATTGTTTGCACCGTAAGAGAAATAGTTAAACAACGATTTAAAACTAAAAAATTATACTAGGTGGTCACATGAACAAAAAAACAATTCTTATGATTTTAGATGGCTGGGGTACTTCTCCAGACCCTAAAGTATCAGCACCAGACAATGCTAATATTCCCTTTCTAGATTCTTTATATCAAAACTACCCTAATGCTTCGCTACGAACTGATGGTGAACATGTCGGTTTACCATCAGGGCAAATGGGTAATAGTGAAGTTGGCCATATGAACCTAGGTGCTGGGCGTATTGTTTACCAAGACTTAGCAAAAATTAATATCGCAGTAGCAGAGAAAACGTTATCTAAAGAGCCGGTACTGGTTGATGCACTTCAATATGCTAAAGATAACAATAAAGCGGTACATTTCTTAGGTTTATTAAGTGATGGAGGAGTTCATTCTCATTCTAGCCACTTAAAAGGCTTTATTGATGCAGCACAAGAAGCTGGTATACAGCAATCATACGTACATGCTTTTACCGATGGACGTGATGTTGACCCAAAATCAGGCAAAGCCTCGATTGCAGATTTAGAAGCCTACATTGAAAACACCAATACCCAAATTGCTTCTCTTACTGGCCGTTATTATGCAATGGATAGAGATAATCGTTGGGAACGCGTTCAGCTAGCTTATGATGCACTCGTGAATGGTGTTGGTGTAAAAGCGACAGATGCCATCAGCGCAATTGAACAAAGTTATGCAGATGGCGTAACAGATGAATTTGTTAAGCCAATTATTTTAACTGATGATCAGGCACAACCACGCGCGACAATTAAAAAAGATGATGTTGTTATCTTCTTTAACTTCCGTACTGACCGAGGTCGTGAATTAACTGAAATGTTAAATCAACAAGACTTCCCAGAGCAAAATACGACAAAGCTCGATTTATACTACGTGACAATCACTAACTACAGTGATGCCTTTGAAAATGTAAAAGTCATTTACAACAAAGATAATATCAATGAAACGTTAGGCGAAGTGTTAGCTAAACACGGCAAAAAACAGATTCGTATTGCTGAAACAGAAAAATATCCACATGTGACGTTTTTCTTTTCAGGTGGTAGAGAGGAACCTTTTGAAGGAGAATCTCGCATCTTAAAAAATTCGCCTAAAGTAGCTACCTATGATTTACAACCTGAAATGAGTGCTTATGAACTGCGTGATGCGTTAATACCAGAACTGAACAAAGGTGAAGCAGACTTTGTTTGTCTTAACTTTGCTAACGGCGATATGGTAGGGCATACAGGTATGATGGACGCAGCAATTAAAGCCTGTGAAGCAGTAGACGAATGTGTCAAAGATGTTGTTACTGCAGCCCTTGCTAATGACTATACAACATTGATTATCGCCGATCACGGTAACTGTGAAACCATGATCAACCCAGATGGTAGTCCAAACACCGCACACACGACCAATCCAGTACCGGTGATTTTAGTCGATAAAGATCTTAAAAATATTGAAGATGGTGTGTTAGGCGATATGGCACCAACAATACTGAAATTAATGGGTATAGAACAACCTGCCGTAATGACAAGACATTCATTAATTTAGTTTATGCAATATAGTGTATAAAGCCTCTACTTTAGCAGGGTAGGACAACTACCCTGCTTCCGGTATAAATCGCATATTCATTAAATATACAACATTGAATATACAACAGTATTTTTCACAGCTTTATACCGCTTTTTGGTTTAATTTAGACTGGTACATATTAAATTTGTAGGGGTCTACAGCTTTAGCTCTCTCTACATATTAAATTTGTAGGGGTCTACAGCTTTAGCTCTCTCTACATATTCAAGTGAAAAACTATAACAACGGGCTAAAAAGATATAGAAAACCTTCCAATAAACGTTTGAAAAAAGGTCGTTGCTGCCACTTCTCTAAGGTTAGTTGGTTAGACGCTAAAGTGTACTGCATTTGTGCAGTTAACAACTCTCCTGCAAATCTTGGATTATCAATTAGCATGGTCATTTCGAAGTTTAACCAAAAGCTACGTAGGTCTAAATTAACCGTCCCTACTAATGCAATTTTCTCATCAATAACGATACTTTTACTATGTAACAAACCACCATAGAATTGATGAATCTCGACACCCGATTTTAATAAATCTTCAAAGAAAGCACGCGAAGCATACTTAACCATTACTGAATCATTTTTAGCAGGAAGAATAATTTTAACGTCTACCCCTCGCATTGAAGCCACTTGTAATGCAGTTAACAAACTTTCATCGGGTACAAAATAAGGTGATGTTAGCACTAAACTATATTTAGCTTCATAAATAGCGGTTAATAGCACTTGATGAATACCTACTTTGCCAAATTCAGGGCCAGAAGGAATAAGCTGAGAATTTTCATCTCCTGCAATACAAAATAAAGATTTATTGGCTTCGGGTAAATGCAAGCTTTGTTCTGTCTCTAAACTCCAATCCCATAAAAATAATCCCTGCATATGTTGTACGATAGGCCCTTCACAACGCACCATCAAATCAATCCATTCACCCACACCTTTATCTATTTTGAAATAAGCAGGATCCACTAGATTCATACTACCGGTATAAGCAATATGATCATCAATACACACTAATTTACGATGCAACCTCAGATCTTGTCTTTGAAATAATAAGCGAAATGCACCTACAGGCAAACCTTCAACCACTTCCACACCTGCTTGTCGTAATTGAGCTGGCAAATTAGAGTTTAAAAAGTCATGGCTGCCTACTGAATCCAACAATAATTTACATTCAACTCCCCTGATAGCGGCTGACTTTAACTCCTCTAATAACTGGTCAACTAAACCACCTTGATTGCAGATATAAAACATTAAATAACAATGTTTTTTCGCATCTTTAATTTCTTTAGTAAGCTCTAATAAAATATCATCGGTAGTGGTTAATAAAGTATGTTTATTACCTTTAACCATTGGCATATTGGTATAAGACTCAACAAATGATTGCATTGCATGGGCATTTTCACTAATCAGCTCTTTGCTTTGCTTATAAGTCATCGCTTGTTCTTGGATCCACTCTAAGAAAGTACCTGATATTAATTTACGTTGTCTGCTTCGCTTTGCACCTAGATTTAATTCACCAAAAATGAAGTAACCAATCATGCCGACTAAAGGTATTGCAAACATAAGAAATAACCATGCCAGTGATACACCGATTGGTTTACGTTTTAAGACAACTCTTACTGACATTAACGTTAATAAGCCAAAATACAATGTCGCTGAAGCGGCGATATATATTTCGCTTTCTAACCAATTCATATTCAAACCAAGGTGTTCCATGTACTTCCTAATAAAAAGTAAAATGCTGCCGTGAAAGACTGCTAAATGAAAATGCTATTAATAAAGTAAACGTGAAAGAAAAGCTATCCATTTCAATAGTGAGCTATTTTTCTGTATAAACAAGAAGTAGAACAAATAAGTAAAATAACCAGGATATGCTAGATGTTAGTAAAAAATAATATAACAGTCGTTATTTTAAAGTGATATTTTTGTAGTGATAATTTTGTAGTGATAATTTTGTAGTGATAATTTTGCAATGACAATGTTGAATGATACTTGGCATAAACCAAACACCATTCACAATTCACAATTCACAATTCACAATTCAAATAGTAAGGTAAGAGTATAACTAGGAAGTGATTATTTACGTTTATTACACCTCAAGTAAAAAGTAGCTTCGGCCGCTGTCATTACCTCTTTTTGATTATTCCATTTATCCTGCGTTAATATTTTATCACCACTAGTAAGGCAAGGATCGTTTTCTATTGTTTCCCCTACTACATCAATACCAAGTGAGTTTGCTAACACAAACACAGACTTGAGCATCGCTTCTCCCGCTAAAAATCCAGGCACTCCTTGGATAAAATGTTTGGAAATTTTGAATTTATCGATATTGAGTTTATCAATTGAGTATAAAACAGATCGTTCAGCACCAAATCCTTCAACGGTAAGTGCAATACCTAATCGACTTAAGTTGAGTAAGTTTTCTTGAACTCTATACAGATCATTACTAAATAAACTTTCTTCAATTTCAAACTCAAACCAATTTGCTTTAGCGCCTGTATTTAACAGTACTTTCTGAATTGAGGCAATTAATGAAAGTTGTGATAATTCCAATTTAGACAAAGGAAGTGCTATTCGGCCAAAATTAATACCTGATGCATGCCATTTTGCAGCTTGTTTAGCGGCCTTAGTAAACATTTTAATGCCTAACTCAATTAATATACCTGATTGTTCAGCAAGCATTAAAAATCTTTCTGGTAACAACACGCCTTGCTCAGGGTGATGCCATCTCAACATGCATTCAATAGCGACAATTTGACGTTTATTAAGATCATATTGAGGTTGGTAATAAACCTCAAATTGGTCTTCCACAAGTGCTAATTTTAATTCATTTTCACGTGCTAATTGATGAGTAGAATTAACTGTTAATTCATTAGTATAAAAGTGATAAGCACTGCTTTTATCTTGCTTACTACGAAGCATTGCAGTTTCAGCATTAGATAGAACAGTATCTAACTCGATACCGTCATCAGGACAAATACTAATACCAATTGAAAGGGATAAGTCGACAGCCACGCCTTCGATAGTAATTGTTTCAGAAAATTGCTGGGCTATCTGTCGTGCAATTAAAGCAACAACTTGTTCATTATCAAGCTCCTCAATCACTAAAACAAACTGATCATCACCAATACGAGCAATGAAGTCTTTATCTGAAGCAGATTGTTTAAGACGTTTTGCTACATCTCTAAACACTAAGTCACCTTGATTATGACCATAGCGTTCATTAATTGTTTTAATGCCTTTAATCTCGATAAACAAAATCCCTATTGGAATTTGTTTATGATTAGAACGAGCAATAGCTGTCTCTAAATGATTAAATAAAGCAATACGATTATTAAGGCCAGTTAAAGAATCATGTTTAGATAAATACTGGATTTTTTCTTCGTTGTATTTATTTTGAGTCAAATCAGTAAAGGAATAAACGCGATTATCAATCTCGGTTTCATTGTGTTTGATTTGATAAACTTCTAACCAAAAATAACCAAGATCACCTTGTTTAGTATAAAAATTAACATCACCTTGCCATTTACCATGACTTAATAATGCTCGCTCAATATTAATAAACAATCGACGATAATCACGACCATAAGCAAATGAAGCTATTTTTTGATTTAATAGTTCTGCTTTAGAATAACCCGCAATATCTAAACAAGCATCGTTAGCAGTGATGATTAAACCTGTATTGTCAGTGACTAAAATACCATCACGACTATTTTCAAATACAGCATTAGCTAATTTAAGCTGCCTTTTAATAATACTTTTTTCAGTGATATCTCGCCCAATAGCAATTAAACCTTGGACTTTTCCGTCTTTATCTTTAAGCGGTACTTTTTGCATAAAGATATAATGTTCTTCACCATTATTATAAGTAAGGTATTCGTTATTAACGTATATTTCATTATTTTCAATTACTTGAGTATCTTGAGCTTGACACATTCGAGCTTGGTTAATTTCAAATAATTGGTCATCTTTTTTACCAAGGATGTCAGCTTCAGGACAGCCTACAAACTCTTCGAATTGTTTATTACAACCAATAAAACGACTTTCTAAGTCTTTAAAGAAGATTAAATCAGAAGAAAGATTTGCAGTGGCGCGTAACATAACACGTTCTTTTTCGATGGTTGCCTTGGCCGTATTCATCTCTGAAATATCAAATAACAAACCAACTTTAAGGTCGCTATCATCAGCAACTTCTTCACGAATCAAAAACTCACGTTTAATACCAGTGACATCGCGCATTTCAAATTCAAGTAAACGAATTTGATGATCATTAACCATTCTTAAAGTTGAGTTGTTAACTTTATCAATAACGCCATTAGGTAAAACCTCTTGCAAGCATTGCCCAATTAAATCATCTGGTAACAACCCAAATATTTGAGAAAAATAAGTATTGCAATATACAATGATACTTTGTGAGTTTTGGTAGTAAATAGGGATGCTAATGTAATCTAAAGCTGATTTAACTTCTGCTGAAACAAGGTTCATCATTTCAGGAGAAGGTATATTGACCGATTTAAGATTAGGCTCTTCATTCGTCAAATAAATACAGTGAGTCTCTGGGTGCTTTTCTGTAATGCTTTTTCTTACAGAATTTAAAACCGGCCTTTCACAAATAAAATAATGATAATGATCTTCACTAATCATTGTTTCAAGTTCATTCGCACAAATATGATGAACAATACTAAAATCACTAGTAGTAGAATTAATGGGTAACAAGGCTTCAACTAACTTAATATTATCGCCTATGTATAACACCTTATTAACTTTACTCAACAATATCATTCCACCTTAAATCAAAATAAATTTAGTATATAAAAATCAAACACTTAATAAAACAAAAAAAGATAAAAAAAGGGAACTTAAGCTCCCTTTTTTATTGCTATTATCTAACCTAACTGTTTACGAACATTTCTAAACATCCGCATCCATGGGCTATCTTCTCTCCATTCATCAGGGTGCCAAGAGTTAGCAACCGTCCTGAATACTCGCTCCGGATGAGGCATCATGATTGTGACACGACCATCTTTCGAAGTAAGACCTGTAATACCATTTGGCGAACCATTTGGATTAGCTGGGTAAGCTTGAGTATTGTTACCATAGTTATCAATAAAGCGTAATGCAATAGTATCACTTGCCTCAATAGCAGCAAGATGTGAGCTATCTTTCACTTCTACACGGCCTTCACCATGAGAAACAGCAATTGGCATATGTGAACCCGCCATATCATTTAAGAACAATGAGTTAGACTTTTGCACTTCAACCAAACTAAAACGCGCTTCAAAACGTTCAGAGTTATTTCTAACAAAACGTGGCCATAAATCAGAACCTGGAATTAACTCATTAAGATTCGATAGCATTTGACAACCATTACAAACACCTAGTGCAAATGAATTCTCACGCTCAAAGAACGTTTGGAATTGGTTACGAGCTTGTTCATTAAACAAGATTGACTTAGCCCAACCTTCCCCTGCACCTAGTACATCGCCGTAAGAGAAACCACCACAAGCGACTAAGCCTGCAAAGTCTTCTAACTGAACATCACCCGATAAGACATCACTCATGTGAACATCAATCGCCGAGAAACCAGCACGGTTAAAGGCAGCCGCCATCTCTTGTTGAGAGTTTACACCTTGTTCACGTAGAATTGCCATACGAGGTTGAACACCTTTAGCAATATAAGGAGCAGCAACATCTTCGTTAATATCAAAGGTTAATTTAGTTGATAGGCCAGGATCTTTATCATCTAATTTAAGATCAAACTCTTGTTGTGCACATTCAGAGTTATCACGTAGCGATTGCATTTTAAGGGTTGTTTCAGCCCAGATTCCACGGAATTCAGCACGCTTAGCAGCTAAAACTTCTACCCCATCACGAATAAATTCGATTTTATCCGTTGTGTTTAATGAACCAATCACTAATGAACTTGATGATAAACCGTGTCCAGCCAGCGTATTTAAGACTGCTTCTTTATCTTCACGTTTAACTTGAATTACAGCGCCTAGTTCTTCTGAATATAGAGCAGAAAAATCATCACTACCTACTTGGTCAAGCTTAACCGTTACACCACAATGTCCAGCAAAAGCCATTTCAGTGATTGTTGAGAATAAGCCACCGTCACTTCTATCGTGGTAAGCTAATAATTTTTTATCTGCAACTAGTGTTTGTACGGCATTAAAGAACCCTTTTAATAATTCAGGATTATCTAAATCAGGTGTTGTTTGACCTAACTGCTTATAAACTTGCGCAAGTGATGAACCACCTAGACGATTTTTTCCATTACCAAGGTCAATTAAAATTAAATCAGTCTCACCTTGATCGGTACGTAATTGCGGTGTTACCGTATTACGAATATCACGAACCGCACCAAATGCAGTAATAATTAAAGACAATGGAGAGATAACTTCTTTCTCGCTACCGTCTTCTTCCTGCCAGCGCGTCTTCATTGACATTGAGTCTTTACCAACAGGAATAGTCAGTTCTAATTCAGGACATAACTCTTCACCAACGGCTTTAACCGCTTCATACAAACCAGCATCTTCACCAGGGTGACCCGTTGCAGACATCCAGTTAGCAGATAATTTAATGCGTTTGAAATCACCGATATCAGAACAAGCAATATTAGTAATTGATTCAGCCACCGCCAAACGAGCAGAAGCACCGAAATTAAGCAATGCAACAGGTGTACGTTCACCCAATGCCATCGACTCACCAAAGTAAGTATCATAACTTGCAGCAGTTACTGCACAATCGGCAACAGGTACTTGCCAAGGGCCAACCATTTGGTCTCGAGCCACTAAACCAGTAACAGTTCGGTCGCCAATAGTAATAAGGAAAGTTTTTTCAGCAATAGACGGTAAACGTAATAAACGTTCCGCCGCTTCTTTAACCGTTGCACCAGAAAGATCTAATGCTTTACCTTGAGCTGTTTGTGTTTTTACATCGCGATGCATTTTAGGCGCTTTACCTAATAATACTTCTAACGGCATATCGATTGGTTTGTTATCAAACTCAGCATCGTTAAGCGTTAAATGCATCTCTTCAGTTGCTTCACCGATCACAGCATATAATGCGCGTTCACGTTTACAAATGGCTTCAAAGGTTGCTAAGTTTTCAGGCTTAACCGCCATTACATAACGTTCTTGAGATTCGTTACACCAAATCTCATGCGGCGCCATACTTTTCTCATCATTTGGAATCGCACGTAGATCGAAAATACCACCACGTCCGCCATCATTCACAAGTTCAGGCATTGCATTTGACAATCCACCAGCACCGACATCGTGAATAAATTGGATTGGGTTATCTTCACCCATCTGCCAACAACGGTCGATCACTTCCTGACAACGACGTTCCATTTCTGGATTTTCACGTTGTACTGAAGCAAAATCTAAATCTTCTGATGAAGCACCTGAGTCCATTGATGATGCAGCACCACCACCTAAACCGATGTTCATTGCTGGGCCACCTAATACAATGAGCTTAGCCCCAACCGGAATTTCTTTCTTTTGGACATGTTCGCGGCGAATATTACCTAGGCCACCTGCCAACATAATTGGTTTGTGGTAACCACGGATCTCACTCCCATTATGGCTTTCAACTTGTTCTTCGTAAGTACGGAAGTAACCTAGGATATTTGGACGACCAAATTCATTATTGAATGCAGCTCCACCTAAAGGCGCCTCAAGCATAATGTCTAATGCAGAAACGATACGACTTGGTTTACCAAAATCAGTTTCCCATGGTTGCTCGAAGCTTGGAATACGTAGGTTAGAAACAGAGAAACCCACTAAACCTGCTTTTGGTTTAGAGCCAATACCTGTTGCGCCTTCATCACGAATTTCACCGCCAGAACCAGTTGCAGCGCCAGGGAAAGGTGAAATAGCCGTTGGATGGTTATGTGTTTCTACTTTCATCAAGATATCAATATCTTCATGGTGGTAGCCAAATTCACGGTCATCAACGCTTGGGAAGAAGCGACCTGCTTTGTAACCTTCCATTACCGCTGCGTTATCACTGTAGGCAGATAAAACATGTTCAGGATGTAATTCATGTGTATTACGAATCATTTTGAACAATGATTTAGGCTGTTTTTGGCCATCAATTGTCCAATCGGCATTGAAGATCTTATGACGACAATGCTCTGAGTTTGCCTGTGCAAACATCATTAATTCAATATCGTTAGGGTTACGACCTAACTTGATAAAGTTTTCAACTAAGTAATCTATTTCATCAGTTGCTAACGCTAAACCTAAGCTCACATTGGCTGTTTCTAACGCACTACGCCCTTGCCCTAAGACATCTACGCTAGTCATTTCACCAGGTTTGCCTTGCACAAATAACGTAGCCGCATCATCTAACGATGTTAATACCACTTCCATCATTCGGTCATGCAATAAACCTGTTAATGCTTTAATTTGTTCTGCATTTAATTCTGTAGCCGTTTCAACATAATAAGCAATACCACGCTCTAAGCGTTTTACTTTAGTTAAACCACAGTTTTTAGCAATGTCCGTTGCTTTTGATGACCAAGGCGAAATAGTGCCTGGGCGTGGCGTGACAAAGAGAAGTATCCCTACTGGGTCATGCTCTGCTATCTTCGGTCCGTAAGTTAATAGCTTTTGTAATACAGCTAACTCTTGGTCATTTAAAGAATCAGATAAATCTGCAGCATGCATAAATTCTGCATATATGCCTGTCACAGGTAAATCTAATGCTTCACAGTTTTTCAACAACTGATTAACACGAAATGTCGATAAGGCAGGTGCCCCTCGCAAAATTTCCATAGGTTATTACTCTCGTTGGATAAATAAATGAACTTGGGTTTAGCTCAATATTATAAAAGAAAAGCATTTTTTATTAAATAGAAACACTCTATAGTCTATGATAAATAACCCTCTTAATTGGTAAATAAATGGATATTTAAATCGTTTATTAGATAATCTACCAACTCTACTAACTGGATTGGCACATTTTGCTTATGAATAAACCTGTTTTTCTTTCCTGTATCGCGATCAAATTAAAATTATTTATAACCAGTGCATTGGTCTATTTGTTGAGTGCATGTAATCCATTTATACATACAACTCACTTAGAAGAGATGCAAACTCGCCAAACATTAATAATGGGAACCATCAATAGTTCATTAACATATAGTTACGATGGTGATAATTACAGTGGATTAGATTATGAACTAGGAAAGAAATTCGCTACTTATTTAAAATTGAAACTTGTTATTAAAGAATTTGATAATTTAGATGAGTTATTTACAGCATTAGAGAATGATGAGATTGATTTTGCAGGTGCTGGACTGACATTAACGCCAAAACGAGCAGAAAAATATCGTAGCTCACCGCCTTATTATTATTTATCTCAAAAACTTGTTTACCATAAAGGAACCTATCGACCGCGTGACATGTCTGATATCGATGCACCAATTAACGTATTAAAAGGTAGTAGCCATGAAGAAAATATTAATGAGTCTTTAGAAGAATACCCAGACCTTGTTATCAAGGTATTAGAGAATGAAGATCAAGAATCTTTATTACAAAAAATAGCTGAAAAAGAAATTGAATATGCCATCGTAGATAGTACAACGTTGGCCCAAAAACAACGTTATTACCCATCACTTGCCGAAGCATTCACTATCTATGAAAAACAACCTGTTGCTTGGTTAATACGCAAAGCACAAGATGACTCACTGTATTCTGCAATGATTGAATTCATGGGTAACCAATATAAATCAGGCACCATTGCAAAAATAGAAGAAAAGTATTTTGGTCATATTGGTGAATTTGATTATGTCGATACACGTACTTTCCTAAAAAGAATCGACAATAGATTACCTAAATACGAAAATCTGTTTAAAAAATATGCGACACCAGAAGTGCCATGGTTATTACTTGCATCAATCAGTTATCAAGAATCTCATTGGGACCCTAAAGCTCGCTCTCCAACGGGCGTCCGCGGAATGATGATGTTAACCCGTGATACAGCCAAATTTGTTAACGTTAAAAATCGCTTAGACCCAGAACAAAGTATTCAAGGAGGAGCAAAATACCTTTCTCAATTAATTCAGAGATTACCTGAAAGTATCCCGGCAGATGAAAAGATCTGGTTTGCTTTGGCATCTTATAATATTGGTTTAGGTCATTTACTTGATGTTCGAAGAATTACCAAAATGAAAAAACAAAACCCTGACTCATGGGCAGACGTAAAAGAAAACTTACCTTTATTACATCAACGTAAATGGTATACAAAAACACGTTATGGTTATGCTCGTGGACGAGAAGCAAAACACTATGTAGATAATATACGAGAATATTTAAAAACCTTAACGTGGCATGCCCAAGAGCAAGAGAAAGCACTTAAGATAGAAGCTGAGAAACAGGCCGAAATTGATAGACTTGCGGCTATTGAACAAGCAAAACAAGCTAAAATAGAAGCAGATAAACAAGCTGAAATTGATCGACTTGCCGCTATTGAACAAGCACAACAAGCTAAAATAGAAGCAGATAAACAAGCTGAAATTGAAAGGCTTGCCGCTATTGAAAAAGCAAAACAAGCTAAAATAGAAGCAGATAAACAAGCTGAAATTGATCGACTTGCCGCTATTGAAAAAGAAAAGCAAACGAGAGCGGAAGCTGAGAAAAAGGCTGAGGCTGAAAAATTAGCTGCTGCTGAAAAAGCGAAGCAAGCTAAAATAGAAGCAGAGAAAAAAGCAGAAATAGAAGATAAAATAAAAGCGATTGAGTTAGAAAAAAAAGCGATTACTGAAAAAATGAGTAAATAAGTTCTGCTCTGTTAGTAACAAGTAGTAACAAGAAAAATAATAAATAACGGCAAAATGATGACTGATAAAACGTCTCTATTTATATTCGCCACGTCTTACTAAATGACAGTCGATACCAGAGAAAATAGAGATGATCAGTTAACTATACCCGTTACTTTACTATTCAAGGTGCAACATTCAACAAGTAGTAAAGTGAACAAATTATAGGTAGAAAGAGAAAGTTATAACGGCTTAAATCGCCCCTTTCTAATAACAAATATATTTGGATTCCAAGCTAATCACAGAACAAAGCAACTTGACCGGTACTGGGTATAAATCAATAAAAACTGACTTACATTAATCATATTAATTTAACTTCTGTTTCATAACTCAAAACCCAAAAAACAAAAAACAAAAAACAAAAAAACACTAAAACCTATCAAATCGATAAATACAATCGATTTTACCTATCTAACTATTTGAAATATTATTACCACATAAACTAAACACGATGACCAAGGTAAAAATATGAATAAGCAAACAGTTAAACAAATCATGCGCAAACAACCGATAACTATTCAATGTAAAACACCATTAACAGAAATCATTCATATTTTAGTCACAAGCCAACAAGCTCAACTACCAGTCATTAATAAGAATAAACAACTGATTGGTATGGTGTCACTTATCGATTGCCAAACAGCATTATTAATTAGTGCTTATCATTGTGATAAACCAGTAACAGTGAACGATGTTATGAAAGAAGAATTTACTTTTTTAAATGAAGATGAAGATTTGTCTGAAGTGGCGATCAATACCCAAAAACAAACGGAGAATATTTTCCCTGTTCTTAAAGACGGTAAATTAATTGCTATTTTAAGACGTACTGATTTATTGGTACATCTACAAAAGAATCTGTCTCTCTGCTCAAAAGCTCAGTAAAGCTACAAATATACTCTATACCCCTTACCATTCAAGGTGCAAAATTCAGCAAGTAGTGAGTTGATGTGAAATGAAGAAAGGTGAGGTGAACAGATGCTAGGCAGAAAGAGGAAGATCTAACGGGTTAAATTGTCACTTTCTAACAACGAAGATGTTTGCTTCAAAGCTTGCTCTCTGGGTCGTTAGCTTGAAAACCAACTCTGCATTGTAATCTCCGATAATAACTAATCATTGTCATCATGTTGTACCTTGATTTGGAGTTCAAGTTAACGACTCAACAAAACATGGTGAACGGCAACGGGTATAAAAACTTAATATATTAAAATTTATTAGCATTACGATTTCATTATCCAGAATTGAAGTTAGTGATTAAAAAACAACGGCAGATAAGAAAAATCTTTTATTTGCCGTTTTCAGAGCTTCAAGTCATCCATTAAATTTTTTATTTCCTGAACCTTTCAACTCCTCGCTGATCATTTATATTCTTATTAATAGACCTATTTTATATAACAACTACTCCACTCAAACAATTAATTATGTACTTGAAATAAAAGAAAAATTTTACAATTATAGATTAAATAAAAATTTCTTTATGCAAAGCAACTGTACAAAACAAGCAAACAAAGGCAGAGTGCACACCCTTTTAAGTAATGAGTAAGTAATTATGAATGTTCTGTTGGCTATGTTGGCCGCTTTTTTATGGGGTACAACCTACGCAGTTACACAATATTCTTTACCTGGTTGGCCTCCATTATTATTAGGTGCAATACGTGCTCTACCTGCCGGATTATTATTACTTGCGATTAAGCCGAGTATGCCAGAAGCAAAACATTGGCCTATTTTAGTACGTTTAGGTTCAATCAATATTGCACTATTTTTCGGCTTGTTATTTATCATGGCTCAAACTCTACCTTCAGCAATATCAGGTGTAGGCATGGTTTCGCTTCCTGTCTTTGCCATGTTTTATTACTGGCTATTACACAAAAAGAAGCCTACAAAAATACAATTTATATCCGGCATAACCTTAATTACATTAGCATGGTTTTTATTTGATCCTTTGAATTTAACACTCAACCCAGTGGGTCTAATTGCGATGATTGCTGCACTGGCGAGTATTGTAATTGGTAGTAATATCATTCAAGGCTTAAGAGGTAAAATGCACTGGTGGTCAGTACTCTGTTGGCAATTAATTATTGGTGGCAGTATATTAACGGTTATTGCTTTTGCTCATGCCCTGTCATCGCCAACTCAATATATCTCAGTTTTAAAGAACATTAGTTTACTTAATGTAATCGGCTTAGCTTGGTTAGTTTTCCTCAATACAATATTAGCTTATGGTTTATATGTTTGGTTAATGAGTCGAATGTCAGTCGTAGAGTTTACTTTTGCCGGTATTAGTAACCCAGTTGCCGGTATTTTAATGGGGCTCATATTAGTGGGAGATCAATTTACACTCAACCAATACCTTCTAATGGCATTAATTATTGCCACATCATTAATTGGCTCATTGCTCAGTACTTACTACGAACGTAAAAAACTCAAAGAAAATAAAAGTAGCCTCTAATAAAATGACTTTACTGATAGCTATTAACTTTCATTTATCGTTATCAGTAACACCTGTCTAATATTAATAAACTTATATCAATTGGTATTAGATAAGTAATCTAACTAAAAAATATAGCAAGGCTAAAAACATACCCAAAACAGACCACCAGTTAACAACTCAACCTTATTTATCGTGGTAGTTAAACTCTCAGTAAAACCTACTTAAAAGTTAATATAACCTGCTCTTTGAATAGTGGAAGGGTGATATTATTAAATACCAATCCATTATATTTTTATATCATACCGAGCCCTTAGTTTTATGTAGTTCAAGGTAAATCATCAAAACAATAATTTGTTATTGGGGGGCGATTTAACACAAAAACACCTGAAAATAACAGCGCGGCATCGATTTGCTTTTCCAATATTAAGGTTAATATAAGAATGGAAAGCCCAAAAAATCAAAATAAAACCCTATAAATACAAATTAAGTCTTATTTCTACCCATTAATATTTGCGATAAAAATCAAATAAACATATAAATATTAATACGCTTTAATTAATGCTTACCTCTACAGTCGTTAAATAAAAAAGTTAAATAACAAGGTTAGATAACAAAGTAAGTCTGGTAGTAATACAAAGCAAAGTTATCAAAAGTATTATAAGAGAAGCGTTTTAACCATTTAAAAAGACACACGCAATATGATAAAAAATAAAACCTTACACTCAAATATTAAAGCTAAACGACTTATTCAGATATTCTGGGCAGTAGAACTCACCTTATTTTTGTCATCTATTCAAAAGGTTTATCTTGGAGAGTATTTTCATTCATTTTTGATTGTGCTTACCAATATCATTCTTATCGCTGTCTACCTCTTAGCTAAGCAGCAAAAAGTACAATTTGCCGCTACCTTAGCCCTCTCAGTGATGACTATTTTTGCGACTTTTTTTATGTGGGCTCACGGTGGTATTTATGATCCAATATTATTAGCCTACCCTTGTCTTTTAATCGTAGCCTCAATGGTAGGGTATAAAAAATTATTTATTAGTTTAATTACTTTTATGAGTATATCTATTTTATTGAACACCATTGTTAATTATCAGGGATGGTACATCAATGAGATCGATACAAACTATATAGACAGTTCAATAACCATCTCATTGATCATTTTGTTGATTAGTTCTATTTCTTGGATGGTTTATTCTGACTTTCACATATTGTGGAATCAATTATCGGATGAACATACACAAGCATTGGCATCAAAAAAGAAAATAGAAAAGTTAATACACCATGATATTTTAACGGGTTTACCTAACAGAATGATGGCCCATAGTATTTTTAAAGAAGCAACGTCCAAAAACAACAAAAAAGTGTGCTTGATGTTTATTGATATAGATAACTTCAAACAAGTAAATGATGGATTAGGCCATAAAACAGGTGATGAATTACTAAAAGAGTTATCTAAAAGACTCAGTAATGAAATGAAAAATTTGGACTTTGTATGTCGTTTTGCTGGTGATGAATTTGTTATTATTCTTCAGTCAGCAAAAGATGAAGAAGTTATTTCTCAGGTGGCACATAATATCATTAAAACAATAAGAGCCCCTTTTCGATATCAGAATCATGAATTATTCTGCACTTGTTCTATTGGCATTTCGGTCTTTCCAAGTGACGGTGTAGAGTTTGATGCCTTAATTCAAAATGCTGATACCGCCATGTATCATTCAAAATCAATTGGAGGGAATAGTTTTCATTTTTTTAATACTTACATGGACCGCCAAGGGCACAATTATATAGCTGTGGTGACAGACTTAAGGAAGGCATTGAAAGAGCAGCAGTTCGTTCTCTACTTTCAACCTCAAATTGATTTACTAACCCAAAACATCATTGGTGCAGAAGCATTAATTCGCTGGAACCATCCTAAAAAAGGCTTATTATTTCCTGACTCATTTATTCCACAAGCAGAAAAATCTGGGTTAATTGTAGAAATTGGTGAATGGGTTTTATACTCCGCATGTGTTACTTGCAAATCATTTATTGAACTTGGCTTTAATGATTTTTCAATCGCAGTAAATGTTTCACCCCAACAGTTTAAACGTAATAATTTTTATAAAATAGTGCAGTCAGTCCTGAAAATAACAGGATTACCAGCACGGCATTTAGAGCTTGAAATGACAGAGTCATTACTCGTTGATAAGTCAGATGAACTAAAGCAAACCCTTAAAAGTTTAAGCGATCTTGGTGTTAGCTTTTCGATTGATGACTTTGGAACGGGATATTCAAATTTGAGTTATTTACAAGCATTTGAAATTGAAGTGCTTAAGATTGACCGAACATTTGTTAAAGATATAGAACAAAACCCTAAAAATAAGGCCTTAGTTACCGCGATTATTCAAATGGCTAAAGGGCTTTCTTTACGCACTGTTGCAGAAGGTGTTGAAAGCCAGGAAGTAGCAAGTCTACTAAAGACATTACACTGCGATAGTGGCCAAGGGTATTATTGGGCTAAGGCTCTTCCTGAGAAAGAATTTATAGCATTTTCAAAAAAGTATGCGACTACATATGACTAATAGTTTAATTCTAAATAATAAGAATTTGCCAAGTTCAAGTTAATGGCGACTAAAGGGGAATTTAAATTAGTCTTTCTTTTCAATCGTCACTTGAATATTTTTACTATTACCTGCAAACCATTTTTGCACATATAAACTACCAACAATCGGAGCAGTCCCCTCTTCAGGCACTTCTTTATAGCGAACACTATTTTTAGTTTCTTTTTCAATTTCAAAATTAATGACTTTACTAGACATTATCTTTTTCTCCTTTGTTTGCTTTCTTTAAGGCTTTCTTCTCTTTACGTCGACGTTTAAAAAAATCACTTATTTTATTCGCACATTGCTCGTCATAGAGTCCAGATGTAACGTCAACTTGATGGTTTAACTTATCGTTACAAACCAAATTAAAGACACTGCCTGCCGCCCCTGTCTTATAATCTCCAGCACCATAAACCAAGCGTTTAATACGGGCATGAACGATTGCTCCTGCACACATAGGGCAAGGCTCTAATGTCACATACAAAGTACAGTCAGTAAGACGATAATTTTGCAAAGCTTTACCAGCCTTGCCTATCGCTATAATTTCCGCATGAGCACAGGCATTGTGATCTAAAATAGAGAGGTTCCAGCCTTCACCAACAATTTGGTTATCTTTAACTAATACAGCACCAACAGGAATTTCTCCTACTGCTTCTGCTTTATCAGCCAATGATAACGCATGTAACATCCAATCCTGATCTGTGTAATCATCTGTTTTTACTGCTTCAGTACTTTGTTCATTCATAATGTAATTCATAGACTTTGTTCATATATAGTTCATATATATAGTTCATATACGTAGTTCATATACGTAGTTCATATACGTAGTTCATATACGTAGTTCATATACGTAGTTCATATACGTAGTTCATATACGTAGTTCATATACGTAGTTCATATACGTAGTTCATATACGTAGTTCATATACGTAGTTCATATACGTAGTTCATATACGTAGTTCATATACGTAGTTCATATACGTAGTTCATATACGTAGTTCATATACGTAGTTCATATACGTAGTTCATATACGTAGTTCATATACGTAGTTCATATACGTAGTTCATATACGTAGTTCATTTTATATTCTGTATATATCGTATGCTTAGATAACATAACTTGAAAATATATTCCTTATAAAATAAATGAATAATATAACGAGGTTAATTCAACGCCATACATTAAATATACCCAACCAGCGATGGCTAAATATGGGCCGAATGGCAAAGGTCTGCTTTGCTTGTCTTTTGATGCTAAAAGTACTGCAATGCCAATAATGGCACCAGCAAATGAAGATAAAATAATAATTAACGGCAGCGCTTGCCATCCAAACCAAGCACCTAATGCAGCCAGTAATTTAAAATCACCGTACCCCATGCCCTCTTTGCCCGTTAATAATTTAAAAGCCCAATAGATAGACCACAACGTTAGATAACCAAAAGCAGCACCTAAAACAGCATCTTGTAAACCAATAAATGTACCTGACATATTAATTAACAAACCCAACCATATTAATGGCAAAGTTAGTTGATCAGGTAATAACATCGTATCAAAATCAATAAAGGTTAAACTAATTAATACCCAAGTAAAAATTAATGCATATAAAACAGGCCAACCAAAAGGAATAATGTAAGCAACGGCTAATGACATTAAACCTGTCAGCAGTTCTATACTCGGATAACGGACAGGTATTTTACAATCGCAATGCTTACAACGACCTTTTTGTAGCAACCAGCTTACCAATGGAATATTTTCCAGTGAGCCAATTAAATGGCTACACTTAGGACAACGAGACCGAGGTAATACTAAATTAAAAGTAGATTGTTCGACCTTGATATTGGCATCAGGGAAGCATTCAGCACACTCAGCTTCCCAACTTCTTTGCATCATTACAGGTAAACGATAAATCACAACATTTAAAAATGAACCAACCAATAAGCCTAAAACTAAAATCAGACCAAAATAGAAAGATGGAACTTGCTCCATCAACATGATCACTTCATTCATAATTGCCTTTACTTTTTAATGAGTTACTTGGGTTAATTGTTTTTATTAATAATATGGATTAACTTACTGTAGGTGCACAAATTTCGTCATCTACAAAAAAGTAAGCAATCTCACGAGCAGCAGACTCAGGACTATCTGAACCATGAACCGCATTGTAACGAGTTGATTCTGCAAAATCTGCACGGATAGTACCAGGTGCGGCTTGAGTGGGATCCGTTTTACCAATTAACTCACGGTAAGCTGGAATAATATTTTCACCTTGCAACACTAAAAGCATGGTCGGTCCAGACGTCATGAATTCTACAAGTGGTTCATAAAACTCTCTGCCTTCATGCTCTGCATAAAAACCTTCAGCTTGCTCTCTTGTTAACTGCATCATTTTTGCAGCAACAATAGTAAACTTTGCACTTTCAAAACGTTGTAAAATAGTACCTGTAAGTTGTTTACTAACAGCATCGGGTTTAATCATGGAAAGTGTTCTTTCTAATGGCATAATAGCTCCTTAAATCAAATTAATTGTAAGTGCAATATACCCCGTATAGATAGTAGCTATCAATAACAACATAACTACAGGGGAAGTTAATATCACATTTAATTAATATAGGTGAGTATTTATCGAACAGAGAGATGCTTTCCAATAAAAATACTTAAGGACATTCATCATCAAACGTTACCTTTCCTCATCACGATTAAAAAAGAGCATTGTATTTAGCATTTTATTATTTATCACATTAATACTTTTATCTCGCTTTTTGCCAAAAAGTCCATCAAAGATGACCTTGATAGATCAGCAACAAAGTCATTACTTTTCAACTTGCCCTGCATTAGCAAATATTCAAATAACACAAACGACGGATTCTCTTTCTAGCCCTTTTTCATTATTAAACTGGAATATTTATAAACAACAAAATCCACAATGGTCTACAAAATTAAATGAATGGGCTTCTCAAGCTGACTTAATTACATTACAAGAAGCAAAATATGATCAAGCGTTGATCGACTTTAGTCAGCAACAACAACTTACTTATTTTCAAAATATCGCTTTTAACTATAAAAATGATAGTTATGGTGTGAGTACATCTAGTCGAGTACAGGCTTCACAGGCTTGCGGTACTCGATACCCAGAACCTTGGACGATGGTCCCTAAAACAGGTATTGCTACTATTTATCCAATTGCTGATACAGTACTTGAAAGTTCATCGAGCATCAGTTCAAAAGAGTCATTATTATTAATCAATTTACATGGGGTAAACTTCACCTTCACTGCAGAACCATTAAAAGCACAAGTCAGCCCTTATTTACAACTAATTAAGCAACATAAAGGGCCTATTCTGATTAGTGGTGACTTTAATACTTGGAGTGAAGATCGAACAACGGAAATCATCGATACGTTGGTAAACGAAGGTTTTAATGAAACACAATTCACTAAAGACAAACGTCTGATCGTATTCGGTCTTCCCTTGGATCATGTATTTTATCGAGGATTAACGCTGATTAAAGCACAAAGCATTTCCACCATTGCCTCAGACCATAGCCCACAATTAGTCACCTTTGCTTTACCAAAATAAAGATAAATATTGAAAAAATAATATTTGAAAGGTGAAGAACAGCAACAGAATCGCGCAGCGCTTAATTGGCAAGGCCTTTATAGCTTAAACAGTTGATTTTTTTAGAAGTATCTAGAGGACATTTGGAACGGTACACGAGACTAAAAAAAACATGACCCCAGCCCTTAATTGGCAAGGTCTTTATAACTTAGATAATTGAATTTATTTAGAAGTGTTGAGATGAAATTTGGAGCGGTACACGAGACTAAAAAAACACATGACCCCAGCCCTTAATTGGCAAGGTCTTGATAATTTAGATAATTGAATTTATTTAGAAGTGTTGAGATGAAATTTGGAGCGGTACACGAGACTAAAAAAACACATGACCCCAGCCCTTAATTGGCAAGGTCTTGATAATTTATATAATTGAATTTATTTAGAATTGTTGAGATGAAATTTGGAGCGGTACACGAGACTCGAACTCGTGACCCCGACCTTGGCAAGGTCGTGCTCTACCAACTGAGCTAGTACCGCTTCATAATTTAGTTTTATATATTAGCTTGGAGCGGTACACGAGACTCGAACTCGTGACCCCGACCTTGGCAAGGTCGTGCTCTACCAACTGAGCTAGTACCGCTTCATATAAAACTATTTGGAAAAATAAGTTACAAGGTATTTAACAAAATATCTTATAAAATTGGAGCGGTACACGAGACTCGAACTCGTGACCCCGACCTTGGCAAGGTCGTGCTCTACCAACTGAGCTAGTACCGCATCACATTTTCCTGCAACAAACTTTCTTATAAAGAAAAAAGGTACTTGGTAATACCTGTTCGTTACGAGGTGCGAATTATAGAGATGGCGTTAATGATTGCAAGCTTTTTTTAGCTATTTTAGTCTCAACAAAGCTTGTATGTAGAGTTTTTAAACAAATCCTAAAAAGCTTGCTCAAAAACCAACCTAATAGTTGAAAAAATGCTTTTGGTAATGCTGTAACTCTGAAATTGACTCTTTAATATCTTGTAAGGCTAAATGTGTCCCGGTTTTTTTATGAGCTTCAACCATTTCAGGCGCCCAACGACGACCTAATTCTTTTACTGTACTCACATCAATATTTCGGTAGTGGAAAAAAGCTTCTAACGTCGGCATATGTTTAACCATAAAACGACGATCTTGACCAATACTGTTTCCGCATAAAGGAGCTACTCCAGCAGGAACCCACTCTTGTAAAAATGCTAACGTTTCTTGTTCTGCTTGTTCGCAACTGATTTTACTTGCTTTTACTCGTGCTGTTAGCCCTGATTTACCGTGATGCTCTGTGCACCATTCATCCATCGCATTTAATGCAGCATCACTTTGATGAATAACAAACTGTGGGCCTTCAGCTAAAATATTTAAATCGCTATCCGTAACTATCGTTGCAATTTCAATAATTTTATCGCTATCAGGATTTAACCCTGTCATTTCTAAATCAATCCATACCAAATTATTTTTGTTCATTTTGATAACCGCCCTTTTCTATTGATGAATAGCTTAATTATGTGGAAAATATAGTATGATACGCCATTCAAATCGCCAGTGTAGCAAAGGAAGCCTGTGACTAAGAAGAAAAAACTCAGTAAAAACCAAATTCGTCGTGTTCAAAGCAATCACAATAAACGCTTAACACCTAAAAACGATAAACAATGGGATGAGTCTGAACTGGGTCCACAACTGGAAGGTTTAGTCGTAAGCCGATTTGGACAGCATGCTGATATTGAAGATCAAGAAGGCAAAGTAGAACGTTGTACTCTACGTCGTTCAATCCGCTCTCTCGTTACTGGTGACAGAGTAGTATGGCGAGCAGGTAAAGAATCACATCAGGGCATTAGCGGCGTTATCGAAGCGGTGCATCCGCGTAAAACGGTATTAACACGTCCAGATTATTATGATGGTATTAAACCAATTGCAGCTAATATCGACCACATTATCATTGTTAGCTCTATCGCACCTGAATTCTCCCGTAATATTATTGACCGCTACTTAGTGGCTTGCGAAGATATTGGCATCACGCCTATTATCGTTTTAAATAAGGTTGATTTACTAGATGATGAATCAGCAAAAATTATTGATAAAGAATTACAAAGCTACCGTGATATTGGCTATCACGTACTTTACAGTTCAATGCACGGTACAGGGTTAGATGCTTTAAAGTCAGTAATGAAAGACAAAATTAATATCTTTGTTGGTCAATCTGGCGTGGGTAAAACATCATTATTAAATATGTTATTACCAGAAGTAGAAGCCGTGACTGGCGAGATATCCGAAGGATCCGGTCTTGGTAAACATACAACGACAACGGCACGCTTATATCATTTCAGCGATGGAGGTGATTTAATCGACAGCCCAGGGATCCGAGAGTTTTCACTATGGCATTTAGAAGCAGAACGTATTGCCAGTGGATTTATAGAATTTAGAGAGTACTTAGGTAACTGTCGTTTTCGTGATTGTAAACATCAAGCAGATCCTGGGTGTGCACTAGTTGAAGCGGTTGAAAATGGGCATATAGACAACGCTCGATTTAAGAGTTTCTTGCGTATTTTAGAAACCATGGATGATGCCAAAAATGCACGTCACCGAGATCCTAATGTTTATTAAACATTAAGTTTAATGACTGTATTTAATGATATTAGTCGTTAGCGATATAAAATTAATTATGTGATAAAAGAATAACAATACTCACAACACTAACAATAGAGAGTTTTAAAATGAGCGGTAAACTAAAAATTATTGGCCAATATATTTTACCCAAACACTCGGTGACTTTCATCGCAGGTAAATTAGCTAATGCTAAAATGGGCAAATTTACGACTTTTTTAATTACTCAGTTTATTAAAAAGTTCAAAATAGATATGAGCGAAGCAAAATATTCAGAACCTTCTGACTTTGCCACTTTTAATGATTTCTTCACACGTGAATTAAAAGAAGATGTCCGTACAATTATTGAAGGCGATCAAAATCTAGCCACACCAGTAGATGGCTGTGTTAGTCAACAAGGTGATATTAAATCAGGTCGTATTTTTCAAGCAAAAGGACATGATTTTAGCCTACGAGAATTATTAGGCGGTCGTGATGATGTAGCTGCACCTTTTGATGATGGTATCTTTTCAACAGTTTATTTAGCACCTAAAGATTACCACCGTATTCATATGCCAATCACCGGTAAATTAGAACAGATGATCTTTATACCAGGTGACTTATTCTCAGTTAATCCATTAACGGCACAAAATGTTCCTAACTTATTTGCACGTAATGAACGTGCTGTTGCCATTTTCTCTACGGCAATCGGGCCAATGGCGATGGTTTTAGTGGGCGCTACGATTGTTGGTAGTATTGAAACTGTATGGGAAGGCACATTAAAAGCTCAAAAAAATAAAGAGCTTCAATACTGGGATTACCAAGACCAAGAGATCATCTTAGAAAAAGGGGCTGAAATGGGGCGCTTTAAACTAGGCAGTACTATTGTTGCTTTATTCCCTAAAGACAGTATTGAATTTAGTGAAGATCTAGCACCTTCAAGTGTAACGCGTTTAGGTGAGTTATTTGCAACAGTAAAGCAAACCGCTGAATAAAGAAATTAAGTAGAAAAACCAATAATAACAAGGGTTGTAATGTCAAACATATCGAGTGAACAATATTTAAAGAAAATCTTATTAGCACCAATTTATGAAGCGGCTATCGAGACTAAACTACAACCTTTAAATAAGCTATCTGCACGTCTAGATAATCACATATTATTAAAACGCGAAGATTTACAGCCAGTACATTCATTTAAATTACGCGGCGCTTACAATAAGTTATCAAGCCTGAGTGAACAGCAGAAAAAAAATGGTGTGATTGCCGCATCAGCAGGCAACCATGCTCAAGGTTTAGCATTATCTGCACAAAAAATGGGTGTCAAAGCAACCATCGTTATGCCTAAAACGACGCCAGATATTAAAGTGAGTTCTGTACGTAGTTTTGGTGCGACGGTTGTCTTAACAGGTGACTCTTTTGACGCAGCAAACGCTTATTCATTAGCCTTAGCAAAAGAGCACGGTTATACCTTGATCCACCCTTTTGATGATCCAGATATTATTGCAGGGCAAGGAACCGTAGGAAAAGAGCTTTTACAACAAGATGCTCACCTAGACAAAATATTTGTACCGGTAGGCGGCGGTGGTTTAGCAGCAGGTATCGCTGTTTATATCAAACAACTATTACCACACATTCAAGTGATTGCAGTAGAACCTGAAGATGCAGCTTGTTTAAAAGCAGCATTAGCTGCAGGTAAGCCAGTGACATTACCAAAAGTAGGTTTATTTGCAGATGGCGTGGCGGTAAAAACAATTGGCCAAGAAACATTCCGTTTATGCCAGCAATATATTGACGATGTTGTTACTGTGAGTAGTGATGAAATCTGTGCTGCAGTAAAGGATATTTTTGATGATACACGTGCTATTGCAGAGCCTGCAGGTGCATTATCACTAGCGGGCTTAAAGAAATACACTCAACAGCATCAAATAAAGGATCAACGTTTAGCGGCTATTTTAAGTGGTGCAAACGTTAACTTCCACGGCTTACGTTATGTATCAGAAAGATGTGAATTAGGCGAACATAACGAAAGTATTTTGGCTGTCACAATTCCAGAGCAACAAGGGGCATTTTTAGCGTTTTGTAATGAGCTTGATGGACGTGCAATCACAGAGTTTAATTATCGTTATAGCGATAGTAAACAAGCCAATATTTTTGTTGGCGTGAGAACACCACAAGGTATTGATGAACTAACAAGTTTAACTGATAAGCTAACTGTTGCAGGCTACTCTGTTACCGATTTAAGTCAAGATGAAACCGCTAAGCTACATGTGCGTTATATGGTGGGAGGTGTTCCTTCACAGCAGTTAACCGAGCGGTTATATAGTTTTGAATTTCCAGAGCATCCTAATGCATTGTTAAAATTTTTAAACCTATTGGGGATGCATGCCAACATTACTTTATTCCATTACCGAAATCACGGTGCTGCATATGGGCAAGTGTTAGCGGGGTTTGAAGTCGATGATTCACAAGTTGCAGAGTTTAGTGAACACTTAGATGCATTAGGCTATAACTATAAAGATGAAACGTTGAATCCTGCATATCGATACTTTTTGTCACATACAAATAACTAGTAAGCATATTATATGATGTACTTAATATCTTCATTGAAGTTAGCAAAAATTGTACATAAATTAACGCAAAACTTAACTTGGTTAGCAATGTTAGGATTGATGTTGTTACAAGCGACTATTACCTATGCTTTATTTATTTTAGCAGGGGAAGTAGAAATAATAACTCACCCAATTCAATTTTTTTATTACAACATGGTAGTTATTTCAACGGTTGGATTTGGCGACTTTAGCCCAGTAACTGACCTTGGAAAATTGGTTGTCGCCTTGTGGCAGATTCCATCAGGTTTAATTGTGTTTGCTACATTTATTGGTAAAGCAACTCAATTATTTATTGATATAGCGAGAAATAATATGAACGGTAATAATGACTTTTCAGACCTAACTGATCACATTCTTTTATTATGTTGGGATGAGTATTCTACCAAGCAAATTATACAATTAATTTTAGGGGATAAAAAACGTCAAAAGCGTCAAATATTACTTTGTGTTACTAAAGATATGAAAAATCCGTTACCTGAAATAGATGAACTATCATTTGTTAAATTAAGTACTTTTTCAGATAAAAAAGAGCTTGAACGAATTGCGTTACAAAAAGCAAAACGTATCATTATCGATGGACAATCAGATGATGAAACATTATCTATTGCACTCAGTATTGCTACATTTACAGATAAAAATGCCAATATTACCGCACATTTTTTTGATGAGACTAAAGCTCAATTATTAAAAATGCATTGCCCTAGTATAGAGTGCAGTATCGATAATAGTGCGCAGATGATGGTAAGAAGTATGCAAGATCCTGGATCAAGTCAAGTGACAGAAAGGCTACTTTCCACATTAAACGGCGCAACACTTTATAGCTTTTTAGTACCTGAACTGGAAAAAGAGATCAATTTTGGTCAATTGTTTGATGCTTTTAAGCATCGCTATAACATGATTTTATTAGGCTTTAGTAAGCATAAAAATGGTCAAGATATGCACTTAAATCCATCTGATGAAGAGATCATCGACAGCCATTATCATTTACATTATATTGCAAATGAACGTCTTGATGAAAATGATATTGATTGGAAGAGTATCGTTTAATAAACATTGAACTTGATTAGTACGAGGATAAAGGTATGTTTCCTCTCCATCAATTAAACTTATTCATTTTATGCTAGGAAGCAACAAACAATGAGTATCACCACAAGTATGCCTCAATCTAATTTTTTATCGTTATTAGATCCTATCATTCAAACTATGCCGACTTGGTTCCAAGAAGGTGGTGTAGTGATGTGGCCATTACTTTTAATCTCTTTTTTAATCACTGTTGTCGCTTTAGAGCGTTTATATTTCTGGGTTATCTATCATAGTCAGAAAGAACGTTTTTTATTACAAGAGTGCTTTGCTGCTTTATATAATAAACAAAAAACAGAAGCCTTATTAGTTTGTAAAAAATTAGAAACCCCCGCATTAAAAATGATTAGTGAAGGTATTTCGATGCTGCCTTTCCCCCCTAAAGAAAAAATGCTTTTAGATACAAAAAAACAAATAAATTTAGTTTCTAGAGGTCAATCTTTCTTACATAAAGCATTAATAGTGACGCCAATTCTAGGCATTTTAGGTACGCTAATAAACCTAATCAACGCTTTCAGTAGTATTGAACTTCAAGAAAGTGAGAACATCGGTGTTCTTCTTAAAACAATCACAGAGTCTCTAATTCCAATTGCGGCTAGTCTCATTATTTTGTTATTCATTTTGATACCTCAACAATTCTTTCGTACACAAATTTATAAAATAACACTACATTTAGAAAATGTACGTAGCCAGTTTGATCACATTTGTCTGCAAAAGAATTTAATCAGAAACAATTTTTCAGAAAATATGGGTACCATGGTAAAAAATGATGAGAACACTCTCGATGAAGAAAGAAAAGACTGTCATAGTAAATCGGTATCAGAACAAACACAGATGCCTTACCATTATGAGTTTTCAGAAGAAACAGGGGAAATAAATGTTTCTATTCATGAGCAAACAGAAGATATCAAACGGGTACCAACTTCATCAATTGCTGAAATGTACAACAATGAATTACTAACCGTTGAAAATACTGAATATGAGTCAACTATTGTTGAAAATGACCCAGTTCCAACCAAAATTGAGTCAACGCCTAAAGTGAACTTAAATAGTTAAATAGACAAATTTTTCGAACTAAATAGTAATACGTAGAGTAAAAATATATTATGAAAACTTCTTATCATTATTTTCCATTTATTGTTATAAGCCTATTATTACACTACTTATTTTTTTATTTTAATAGTGATACATCTTCAGAAAATTTTCCTATTACTCAAACTTACACTTCTATAAAAACAACTGACGAAATCATAGCACCTTCAAAATCAATACCAATGTCACTACCGCAACTCAATGCTATTCAATCAATATCAGTCGCAACATCAACACCACGACAGCAAACAACTCAAACAAAAAAAGTAACCTCAATAACATTGCCAGAAACCACTCAAACAGAAATTGTTAAACTATCAACATCATTACAACAAAGTACTAGCACAGAGCCAGTTGAGCCATCGATATCGCAAAAAAAAGTCACTCAAGCTGAAATAATAGTCCCATTAACAACGCAGCAGAAAATGGCTAAAACTGAAATAATGACATCATCAACAACGATCCAAGAAATAACTCAAACTAAAATAGTCACATCATCAAAACCACAAGAAATAACTCAAATAGAACAAGGTGAGTCATCGCTCTCATTACCTGAAGAAAATGAAATAGTTAAAATTGAAAAAGTCTTACCTGTAAAAAGCTATCAAGTGAATGTTAAGACACATACATCCAATGAAGTTGCCCTACTAAAAGAATATGTATTTGAACGAAACCTAGTAAACTTGCCAAAACTTGCAATATCAAAACCAAGTAAGAAAAACAAAGTTAAAAAAACCAGTATCAAAAACACTACTGCGAAATCAACTCGACCCGTGATTACCATGAAGAATAGTGAAATAACGGCTAAAACAAAAACAAATAAAACCAATCGACAAATGACAGTATTGGACACAAGAGACTTCAATAATAAAACGTCTACGGTAGCGCAATATAATTCTGCAACAACGGCGAAACGAATTTTCAAACCAAAGTCAGATATAACGAACACATCAATGGCAAAACAAGGTAACTTATTACCACAAGCAACGGCCGTATCAGGTAAGGCACCTTCTTATCCAAAACAAGCAGCCTTGCAACAACAAAAAGGCCAAGTCGTGGTGAATATGACTGTCTTACCAAGTGGTACAACTAAAGAAGCGGAAATCATTCAATCTAGCGGCCATGAAATGTTAGATAAAGCTGTATTAAACTTTATTACTCGTGAATTATTTATGCCATCATTAGAAGGTCAGGATAGAGTCCCGAGTAAACAATCATTTTTTTATAGTTTCGAATAAAAAACAAGATCAAAAAAAGCCAATCAGGTGATTGGCTTAGATAGTTATTATTTTATTAAGCTATAGCTTTATTAAGATATATTAACATTAATTGTTGTTTAAAGCATAAGTTGTCATTTAACAACTAAGAGAGGCCTTTAAATATGGGGGGAAGTATAATCATTCAAATGAAAAAATAAAGCATAAAGTGGCACAAAATAGCTATAATATAGCATAAGATGGCATAATATCTATCTACACCGACTCTCAAATGACCATTTATATTGAAAGTTGTAACCTCTCATAGAGTTAAAGGCAGTTTTTGAAAAACACAGGTTAATTTCAGCGTGCTGATGCCTTCAGATGTGCTCACCTCCCATTTAATGAAATCATAATTTGACCAAGTTTTTTACATTTATGTAAGATGTTTAATAAATCGGCGGGACATCTAAGTGAGAATAAAATGTATAAGACTTACAAGCTAGACTCTAGTTACGTGTTATTAGGAAGTGCTATTGCATACTCTCCATGGCAGATAGGTATATTCATTATTGAAGGTTTGTATCTAAACAAACGTAATGAGCTAAAATGGTACAACTATCTTGCAGACAATCGCCATGTGCAGTTTTATTCTATCGAAGAAGCTCTCAAATATACTGAATCTTTAAACACTCACTTACAAGGAAGCATAACTTCACAATGTAGTGGTACAGATGAAGAAGTATCACTACGATTAAAGGTATCCAAATCAGTTACGTGTAAAAACAGGCTAATTACGGAAGAAATTCAGATGTATAATATTGCAATTTCTCGCCACTCCAAAGCAGTCACCCCCACATTCGATTCACTTGAAATTAGTCTAGAAAAATTAAAAAAACCTCTATTTGAACAATTAAAGCTTACCCCCTATATCAGTATATTCGCATGCCCTTTACATAAAGTACTTCTAATCCGAAACCCAAAGAAAAAGACTAATTGGCGACAACATACGAACCTAACCAAGAAACGCTTAGAACTATTTTATCGTTCACGAATTTGTGAAGGATTTGCACTATCAGTAGAAAATCACTGGGGGGAAACTAAAGCGGAAATCCGAAGACTATTGCTACCCAGAGCGAATCAACTCCTACAGCTTGCCAGTGTTAAAAGACTTCTGGCTGAAGCACTAATAAAGGGCCAAAAAGTATTAGTTTGTGGAAGTTATGTATTTTGGTACGAGGAGTCGAATTTGCAATGGGAAGTGAAGTTAACCAAAAACACATACGATACGTCTTCATCAAAAATTCTATGGGACGAGGGAATCATACAATCTAAAAATCATGGACGCTTAATCGTCCTCCCTTACAAAAAAAATGATGGTAATAAAATCAATGGTCATACTAAAAATGCCCCCAACGACTCACCCGCTTTACCTAGACATAAAGATGAATACATTGAGCTACCTTTTACCAAGCTAGGAGGGGATCTGATGTATGAGCTTATGGGAGAAATGAACTATCAATGAAAATATTTTTATCCAATTCTACTAAAGTTAGATATTAAGTTAAGCTAACTTGCCAACTCTAAATTAATTGGCAAGTTACTAAATTGGTAATTCGTTTTTATTCGCACTGGTTGGAAAATACTCAAATAATTTTTCCCATCGACATCTCTGCATAGGTTATAGCGACTTAAACTAATAAGCCTCTTTATTTATAATTATTTTTTTCCGGTTAGCTCAAAATATTTACTCTTTAATTGAGTTTGATATTTTTCTGATGAACACAATTCAATAGCTTCAACTAAAGGAGTTAAATAATCAGAGTCCTCTAATGATCTCAAAATATCACTCTTTAATTCTAAAGAAGCCGTCCTAAATTGACCATTGAGACCATCTAATGCTAATTCAACGCTCTTCAATGCGATATCAGGCTTATCCTGCAATTGAGCTTTAGCTAACCAGTAATACTTTTGCGGACTTCTATATTCAGCTTGAACCAATTCATTGCATATTTCTTCAGCTGATTCATTATCCCCAATCAAATGCCTAGCTTCTGCAAGACGTAACATATAATAATTAGATTTTTTAATTGTTGATTCATAGAATTCTATCGCTAAGTTCAATAAATCTTTGTAGTTTTCGGTATCTCTCAATCGCCCAATTTTTCCTGCTTCCCTATAAAGATCTCCCATAGAGTTCTTTACATCATCATCAGAAACAGAATCAAATGTTGGTAAAGGAAGGTACTCAAAAGTTTCCGCAAATTTTTCAGGAAAATTATATGACCAATCCGAAGCAAAGGAAGAGAATGCCAAATAAGCATAATCATACCCAAATGCCATAGACTCTTTTATTATATTGGATATTAGGTCCGCATATTTACTGTTAAACAGATCTCTGTAACTACTCATTGATTTCCAAGAAACAACTTCGAAAGAGCTCAGCATAATTGGGATAGAAGCACTATTATCAGCTTCCCATGACTCCATTATTTCCAATATTAGGCTTTTTGCCTCCTCTTCTCTTTTAGACTTCGCATAGATTCTAGCTAACTGAAGTTGTGCTTCCCTCATCGGGATAGGTAATTGACACAATTTAAAAAATTCAGACTCTGCGGAAGGGTCTTTCAGCCTTTTTAAAGTCTTGGCATAGTGATGCCTTACTCTTGATTCAATTTCCATTCCAGAGAACATTTTTAAAAGTGTTTCAAAAATGGGCAATTTGTCTTTTAATGTACTTTCTGCAGCATGATAATCATCACACTTGATTGACAAGTATTCAGTTTCAACCAGTTGAATAATTAGGAAAACCATTAATTCATTTTCTTCGGTCTTATCAACTTCAATTAAATTAAGCAACTCCTCAGGCTTGGGGATAAGCGAATAATTTATCTTATTCAAAGGGCTCGCATTTATATAAGCATATAAATAAATATTCTTACCCGTTTTCTTAAGGAGCAAGCCAATCAAATCAAGATGCCTATATGACGTTCTTAGAAAAGCATCCAAATCTTCGCTATTCTGCTTTGACAAAAGCAGTGAAAATTTATTATCAATATCCATCGGAACAATACTATCTAAATTATTAATAGCCTCAAAAATTATGTCATGTACCTTAAGTAAATTATGGCTAGACTTGGTTAGAATGGTTGAGTCTTCTAGCTCAATTATTCCGATTGACTTCAATACCGACTTAGCAAAGGTTAAATCAATTAACTTACTTTGGCATGCTTTTAAAAATGATAATTGAGTTTGCAGAGGCACAATTAAATGACCAAGTAATCTTTCTGTTAATTTTTGATTTTTATTATCTTTATACTCTGATACAACTTCACAATCTGACTTAATATCTTCCCAGTCACATCTTTTATTAATTATATTTTTATTCATAAGTGCATAAATAAGTGGGTCCCCCCCAACAATCCCATAAACTTTATCAAGTATGTCTTCAGGGCATTGCACGCTCGCACCAAACTCTAATATTTTTTTTGCTAGCGACTTATTTAATAATGGGAGAGGCAGATAATCAGGCTCAGAACAATCTCTACGAGAAGCTAGAATTACTGAATTATTGCTACAAATTTCATTTAAGTCTTTAACTAAAACGGCAGCACCGAGATTATCTAAAACCAAAAGACATTTCCTTGTTTTCAGTAAACCTAATACATTTTGACTATGTCCGTTTCTGAGCACGTCAGAACTACCAAGCTCATTTAGTGAGTGAATTTCAGTCCCATCAATCCACAAGACAATATCAAACTCACCTTTTAAGGTGTTGGCGAGATAGTTACAAATACTCGATTTTCCTAGCCCACCAAAACCAGCTATAACAACAGACTCACCATCAAGAAGCATTCCTATTAATTCTTCTTCAAGTTCTCCTCTTACTTGATAATTACTATCTTTTTTGGGAAGAGTAAAGTTCAATAACGACTCGTTAACTATATTTTGTACACAGGGAAGAAATGTAGATATTAGGTTAGTAATTCCTTCATCGAATAAAAGCTCATCAACTATATATTCTGCAATTTTTCTTCCATCCCAGATTATTAGATCAACATGTTCTTCCTGTTTAATGGTATCTACATATTTAGTGATTTTTTTTTGTTCGTCAGGAGGACATACACGATTATTCAAGAGAAAAAGGGTTTTTAAAGTTTCAGGGTAATGTTCTAGCGAGTGTTTTGTATCTTTTTCAATTTTATCCAACTTCTTAAAATAAGTTGCATCAGTACTATATTCAGCGACAATTGTTCCACATTGAGAGAAAGTATCGACAACAGACTTAACCGGGGCACCGGCTAAGTTAGTTCCACGATGAAATAACTCCACATTCTTTAAATAGCTGCATGATATGATATAACCAAGCCGCTCAAAATTGTTACCAGTTATTGCCTCCCCAATTTCCGTTGTAATACGTGCTATATATGCCAGTCTAACTTCAGCTTTCATTTTGTACGCCTTAATTATAATTTTTAGATTACTATCTCATCTAGTCACTTAGCTCGAAATAATTTCCCAGTTATCTTTTTATCTTTCGAATAAATGATGCCAAACTATACGTATGACACATTATCCAGTTTATTCTTAAAGGATATAAAAGTTGAATTAATCATACGGAAACACATGCTGTTCTAATATCGTTGTGGGATATTTAGGATACCGTTGACTTCCTCTTCCTTGTTCCGATATTAGATGCAAGTGCTTCCTCGCTCTTGAACCAATAACATAAAGCAGTTTATATGCGCTATTTGCATCAGTCTCATTGAAGTGAGGCACAATGCCTTCAAGTAGGCCGTAAGCAATTACAACATCAAACTCAGCACCTTTGACACCATGAATTGTTGATACAGTGATTCCTTTCTTCTCTCCGAATACTTTCTTAAAATCAGTTATACTTCCTGCATAGCCTTCATTCTCACTAATGATTCTATCTACTCGTTTACTGGCACTTTCAAAAAAAGCAGTCCGATGGTCTGATAAAGAAGGGTAAACAGTTAAATCTATTTCGAGAGAAACTTCTAGTTTCTGAAAATATTTGTCTAGATAATTGAGACCATCCTCTTCAGAACAATCAATACTATTAAAAACCTTTAGGAGCTTCTTAGGAGTAATACTACTGATTGGATAACTTTCAGCCTCAAGTAACTTAATTATTTCAGAGGCCCATCTTAGCCTTCTTATATAGATTGACGGAGATGGTTCCGTAAGTGCGATTTTTGTTACTTTATACCAAAAATTATCTTCATCTCTAGCAAAAGGGGTCATACCTGGGCCATTAAAGTCGTATTCAGGCAGCAATGCGATTAGTTTTCTTGTCATGCTTGCTAAATGAATCCACCAAGGAGCGACAATACATATCTCATTTTCATTTATATTTTCATCTTCAATTGAAGCACGGATTAAGCCAGCTAACTGCGGCGCTAAATAATCTTTATGAACGGAGCAATTAAACGTCACAGTACTTTGAAAAGCAGAAAAATCACCTGCTGCATTAATAGCAGATGGGTATACTTTGTAATTGGAAAAATGGTTGATGATACGCAGCGAACTACGATAGTTTTTATTTAGTTGTTTCTCTACAAAGCATTGTCCACTCAATTGTTCTAACTCTTGAAGCGAAATAGCGTACCCGCCAAGAGAGCCGTATATAGCTTGATTTGGATCACCTACAATAAAACCTTTAACCCCCCCGCGACCAGCCTTTAATATCCTAGAAAATATTGAATATTGTATCTCTCTGGTATCTTGAAACTCATCAATTAACACGTGCTTAAAGAGGCGACTCAAAGTGACACTAATAAGTGGTTGACTATCTATTAATTGATAAGCGTAAAGAAGTATCAGTTCAAAATCGACCTGGTTCTCTGAAATAAGTTTTTGGTGATAAAGGTTAAGCACTGCAACTACATTATTTCTTGTAGCTAAAGTGCATGATGAATACTCTAGCCTCGTTGATGTGAAATAATGGTTACAATCATAATACGATATAGTAGGGTTACTAATGCTCTTACAAAGCAGGGAAATTATTTCTTCTGAATCGTATGAGTTTATTATGCTATAGCCATTTTTAAGATTTTGATGAAAAACGCCGTATGGCTTTAGAATCCATTCGATACAAAAGCCATGAATTGTGCCGATCCACAATTTTTTAGTATCTATACCTAATAATTCAATGCGTTCTTTTATTTCTTCCGCAGCCCTATTTGTATAGGTGATAGCCACAATCCATTTTTTTTGTTCATCCAACTCTGATAATTCTTTCGCTATTTTGTAAGTTAAAGCTCTAGTTTTACCGCTACCGGGTGCGGCTACCAAAAAGATGTTGCGATCATCTTGGATCGCATCTATTTGCTCATCATTAAGCTGACTAATATCGATAATAGACATGAGTTAGAGCTTTTCAACAAAGGAGTTAGACTTTAATGGAATATCAGCTAGCATATCGGCTTTTAACGCACTTAAAACCCCACCGAACGCTTTACAGGTAATATATTTAGGTTCAAACAAATTTACTCCTTGTTCAATAGGAGTTAAATATGCATTCCATTGATCATAAGTACTCTGGTCTTGCGGTAAATTAAGAGCCTGTAAGTATGCTCTACCATTTTCTATGAATGTTTTTAACTGCTGTAAACGGAATTCCATAATTTTTTCAATAATTGATCTATTAAAAGACCCATGAGAAAATATTAAAGCATCAATAATATATGCTGGTAGCTGAACGTTAAAGTTTATAGCCCCAGATAGTGTAATGGCAAACCAGCCTTTCCCTTGGTGGTTCGCCATTGTGAGAGCTCTTGAACCAAATTTATCTATAGTAGAAAGTAGATCTGTACGAGAGGCAGTGACAGTCGCTTCTTGAGAATATACGTCTTTTAAAATGTCGATTAAGCAATTACTGTTTCCTGACTTAACAAAATCCACTTCAAACGTATGCTCTGCATAAAAAGGGGATAACCACTCATTCCCATTACAAAAAGCATCTAGAGTTATTTTTCGTGCGGCACCTTTATCATGGGAACCTTGTGCTTTATTTTTTTTCTTTTTAGTTGCTGAATTATCTTCAGGTTGAATAGTGGTATCAAAAAACTTGCTATCAAGATCGGTAATCACAGCACACTTTTTTCTAATCCTGTCATCATGGAATAGAAGAGCAATATTTTCGAATCCTGTACTTCGCATGTTGACTAGTGTTATACCTAGCTCGTCTAAACTTATACCGAGTACTTTTTTGATTAGAACAGGAATTAAAATTTCTTCTGCGTCACCTTCAACCAAAATAACACTCTTAGCAAAAAGCAAATTACTTCTAATAGCGTCTAAGTACCTTTCAATAAAAGATATTTTTTGTGGCGACAACCCATTTGATGGTTGGTAAGCAACGCAGCCATTATTGGTTTTAGATATGACATTTACACGGTTTATATTGCTGACTTCAGAAATATGACTTGAATGTGTTGAATATATTATTTGTGTATTGGCGTAGTTAACTTTATCAAAAAGCGATTTTTGTATATGAGTATGAACATGAGCCTCTGGTTCTTCAATTAAAAGGAAGTTAGCTATAGTGTCATTTGGACGTTGATACTTAAACTCCAATAGCTTGAGTGTTAAAAAAATTAGGTTTGCACCGCCAAGACTCATTTCATAGATACTGCCTTCGTATCCATCATTCGACTCATCAACAAACAATTTAAGAGATTGGAATAGTTCTTCAGCTTCGTCTGAAAGATCAGATTTTATTGCAATAGATGACGGCGAATACGTATCACCTAAAGCATCATTTATTGTCTCTTTGATATTAGATTTTATTTCTTTAACATCAGATAAGGTTTCTATCGATGTATTTAAGTCCTCAACAAGCTGGATTATAGGGTCAAACTCAGCTTGGTTTATTGATTCGCTTTTTAATTTTAATAATTTATGAAGGGGGTTGGTTCTGCTGTTTCTGAAGTCCGAAACAACATCTCTAAGAGCCTTTACAAAAGTAAATGCAACTTCATCAGATATCGAAAGGATATTAGGAAGTTTGGCACCAATTAAAGAGTTATCTATTAGAGCAGGAAAATCTACACTATCAAAATCACCAACGATCTGTCGATATACCAAAGGATCATTAAAATCTGCATTACTTTTCCCTGTAAACATAGGCTCGTAATCTGCAATAGTTATAACATTTCGCAAAGCCTCTAGCCCAGTCACATCACCAACAGTTAGTTGGCTAAGGGCGTTTCTAATATTTGCTTTGGGTCTAAAAATAAAATTGTAAGTTGCCTTATTAACACTGTTACCTTCTATGACTCCAGTTCCATGTAAAAATAGAGCCTGACTTACTTCATCCTCGGCAATATCATCAAACTCTAGACTAATCATTATCCAGTGGCCTCGCCAGTCACCTAACTGTCGGCAAAAATCACTTTCATTTAAACGGGTGGCAGCTCTTGGCAATTCGTTATCAAGTAGCAGACGAATAGCTCTGAAAATATTTGTTTTACCAGTACCATTTTCACCAATTAGGGTGTTTATTCCTTGTTTAAAAATGAGTTTCGCGCTCAAAAAATTTCTATAGTTAATGAGCGACAACTTTGATATATGCATAAGGTTACTACCTGTTATTAATTTTTTTCAACTGGTTTGAATCACTGAATACAAAGGTTAGTCATTTGCTAAAGGATCTATATCACCTCTGACGATTCCATTATGCCTATCTAAGATCCAATCGATCACATCATCATCAAGGGATATTCCATGGTAAAATATTGAATACCAATTGTTTTTACTAGATAGTTCAATGTCCTTGTCTTCCAAGCAGTCTTGAATGGCTTCAACTAATGCATCTCGATTAACTTCTCGGCGCCTTGGCAAACGACCAATTATGGCCGATGGGCATCTTTTTAGACTAAGCCACTTCGCCCCTAGCCATGATATTATGGTTGAACGTTTTATTACTGTATTAATATGAAAATCAATTGTTATATCAGCAACAGAAGGATGACTCTGCCTAACCAAGGATATTAAGGGTAAATTCAAGTCCCCTTTAAAAATACAACTTATTAATCTATTCGAAAGGCAAGCATCAAAGTACGGATGTAAAACTCTTTCATCTGGCGTATCTCCTTTTACATCATTTCGTCTAGTTCGATTACAATCACAAGCAGGAACTAAATTTCTTGAGAAAACCACCCATTCTGGATAATCAGCTTGAGGTAAAAAATGATCCAAATCTGCCGTTTTTAAACTTCCACACATAGGACATATATCAGCAGATCCTGAACGACGTAACTCTGTAATGTAAGAAAAATCCTTACTTGGTTTTTTATAGTGATACTTTAGTGCTTCCACCAAATTAACATCCAAGTTAATGGATTGACACAACCATGGGTTTCCTTTGTTATCCGTGTAACTTGAGTATTGATCTCGCATTGTTAAATATTCATTCAATATACAAGGGTTACATCTCAATCTAGAATTATTGCAGATATCTTTTAATACACCTTGATCATCCGTTTCAGGTAAATCTAGCTTTTTCACTATTCATCACCTTCTAACTGTTGTCTAATCAGCATTAAAGTTTCGTTAGATAGCTCTGTGCGGTATTGTTCAAATACTTCTTCAAAGCTCAACGATTTTTCTTTTATTTTTTCAACCAGTTTTTGGGTTAAAGAAGTATCAATATCTTCATCAAATACAAAGTGTGAAATTGCACTAACATCTGCGCCAAATGTCTTTAGCCTAGGGGGAGTAATAAAAATTGCACCTTGTTCCACCGACTTAAATACATGTACCTGCTCTCTTGGCACCTCTCTTACGAAGTATGCTGAGTGTGTTGCTATTAAAGCGTAAGAACCTGTTTGCTCTAAAAGGTAATCAAGCAAAGCGACGAAATCACTTATTAAATTAGGATGAAGATGAGTTTCAGGTTCATCTAACAATAAAAAAGAGCCATTTTCGATATGTAAACATGTTAATAGTGCAAACTTGAAAAAAGAAAGTTGTCCGCTACTCAGAGGATGAAAGCTCTCTCCCTTTTTTAACCGAGGCTCTGCGTTGTTTGATATAGAGCCCCATATTTCAAGTCGTAATTGTTCATTCCATCCATTAGGCAAACGCTTCAAGGGTATATACTTTTCTTCGCTTTGAGTTTCACTTGGTAAATGTAACTCAGATACATCAAAGTATTTTGAAAGAGCATTGATGAAGATATCCCACCTAAACTCCTCACCAATCAATTCTTCATTTCTTGCAAGCAGTAACAGACTTTGCCCTATACCTCGCCCATACCTTGATTTACCATTTCGAGTAAGCAGTAAACGCTTATAATTCAACTTCAGGTTTCTCACCTTATCTTCCGGATAAGTATGTTTAGTTTCACCTGGAGTGCCTATAGCTAGAATCCGACTAATGGATGGTCGTTCACCGCGACTTGTCAAAGTATCCTTATAGCCTCGTTGTTGTAACGCTCCTCTGACGAAATTATTTAAAGTTTGGCTTTTTCCTAGGCCATTTTTACCTATTAGAACATTGATTCTTTTGGGTATTATTCCATCAGAAGAGTATTTTAGAAAAACCTCATGTTTATTTTGAAATCCATCTAGCTGGAACTGTAAATCAAAAGACTTTGAAAGCGTATTAAACTCTTCAAATGCTAGTCCTTGTAAAAGACTACTCGCATTATTAAATGCAAAAAAAGGCTCTGAGTTTCTCATAAATGAGAGGCTAAATGCTTCAGACTTAAGAGCATTTAAAAACAATACAGAATTTGATTTTTTATCTTGTAAGTAAACCAGATCATTTAATGACTTTAAGAAAAAATTTCCTTGTTCAACACCAAGCTCTTGAATGATCTTTCTGTATTCTTGCATTGAAGGAAGAAGGGAGTACCAATCACCAAAATGGGCAGACGGCTTTATTTTATTTACCTCTACATTACCAAGTCCTTGGCCTTTTATTCCTTCCTGATTTGACAATAGAGCAACAAGAATAGAACCTTTAACAACGTCTCCATTAGCCCCTTTTGTTACATAATTACAATGGGTTTTATGAATAAAATCATTCCATGAATTATCTGTAGGCCATATATATATTTGGCCTATCGATAAATCCCTGTTCGGTGGGATACCGTGACAGAAAAAAACTTTATATTCAGAAAGATTATTATCATTCATTTTATATCCCTACTTATTATTTTGGGCATCTGATTGTATTTCAGTAGTCGCAAATTCATTATTTTTATTTTTTAGTGATAACTCACATCTATCATACCTAAAACCAATGATTTTAAAGGGGGTTTAATCAAAATATCAATAAACATGTGGCTCTTTCGTGCAGACGCTATAACAGAAACATACGTTAACTGATGAACCATAATTTATGCGTTATGCTTAGCTTATTAAACACGAAGGTATCTTATGATGTTTTTGGTCAGGCCAACGCCCCTAAATAATGAACACCTCCTTAGCTTTATCTTGCGTCTTTCAATCGCTAATGGCTTTAAAAATACGATTCAATTATTACGCTGTATTGATATACCACTAACGAATAATCGCCTTCCCCCTAAGAAAGTGGCTCTAGGAGACTTCCCGACTGAGTTGCTACAAAAAGCGATAAACTTAAAAGCTAAGCCACTATCATCAACTTTGTTTCATCAAGCAGAACATAACTGGTATCGATTTAAGCAGCTCACTATACCTGCTGCATCAATTAACTTTTCCAAACCAACTTTCTGCCCGCAATGTTTTTGTGAAGAACTAAAACATCCTGTACAGCATTTGCTACTACCTATGACTCATTGCTCAAAGCACCACTGTGCGCTTATTGACTTTAATCCGAGTAATGGCAAGCGCTTAACTTGGTCAACAGCTGATTTGCTAACAATTATGGATAAGGCTACTTCAACAGTGATAAAAGAGGTTCTGCCGACAGTTACCAGCAATATTAGTAAGCTAGGCTTAACCTCTGCTGAACGATTGTTAGTTGGCAAACAGCAGTTTAACCTCAAAAACTATCTAGTACTTTTACACTTTTTTTTCCATTACCATCAACGAAGCATTACCAGTCCAACTAAACGTGCACAACAACTTTCTAACAAGCAGAGGGTTCACTTATACAACATTGCTAACGAATATCTTAATAATTGGCCTACAGGTTTCTATGGGCTTCTCAATCGCTTCTTGCTTAAGCCAATGGCACAAAGAGGTGAAACAGGCATCAGGCACTATTTTCGAGACTTATACGATGAAATATATTCAGGTAGTCTGAAGGGGATTTTTGCTTACCAATTCTTAATGAGCGCTTTTGAGGACTATCTGGAAAATGAGTTTTCAGAATCAGCTTTTACTAATAGCTTAACCAGAATAGAGGCTCCACTACACAACAGTGCTACTTGTATTTGTGAAAAGTCAGCAGCTCAACTGCTAAATATCCCAGTTTCTCACTTAAAATTATTCGTTAATGCAGGACTAGTAACACTGCAAGATAACGGTACTTTTTTAAAAAAGGATATTGTTGAATTTATTGTTAAAGCAAAGGACTTTATTACGCTAACAGAAACAACCGAATTGTTAGAAATTGGCAAGTCTCAAGTAGTACAGCTTGTTGATTCTGGATTACTAAAGTATGTTATTCATCCGAATGATGAGTTACGGGATTGGCTGTTTGATAAGAAAGAGTTGCAAGCATTCACCTCAAAAATAAAAGACTGCATAACTACCCCACATAAACTTCCTACATCGTTCAAATCAAGCACCTTTAAAGCATTAACATTTAACGGAGACTGCATTTCAACAGTGATTGAAAATATTGTCATTAATAAAACGGCAGTGATTTACACTGAAAATCCGAATAATCCACTTAGCCTACAACAGTTTCACCCCTGCTTTGATGTTAGCCTCCAACCTAATAAGTACGTAAGTCCAAAGCAGGCAAGTAAAATACTAGGGGTAAATATTAATGCGATATACGACTTTGCAAAACGAGGCTTTTTGATTATTGAGAAGCAACAGGTAGGCCGAACTGCACGACCTGTTAAATTAATACCGAAATACAGCATTGATTCATTTAAAAATAACTATGTTTTAAACAAACATTTTAAATCCGAGGATAAACATAAATTCGAGTTAATATCAGGCCCAGCTATTAATGGTGGATTAGTAAATTTATATGTACGAAGTACTTCCTAATAAAACGACTTTAACAAAAATGATAAGTTTAATAAAACGCTTTACTATTCACCCTTCCCAAAAAATATTCTACATCTCTTAAATATAAAACAGGCCTCTGATGTAAAAAGAAGACTAACTCTTCTCGCTTATGTTCCTTTATATTCAACAAATTAAAATAAAAAAGTTTATCAAGAAACTCCAGAGTAATGTACATATCTGGAAACTCTTTACATATAAGAGTGAATACTTGGCGAAATGCATTTCTAATATGGGAATATTTAGGCTGAATAATATCCCAATATATACTCCCTAGTGACTTTGAAAGACTATATTGTTCTTGTGAATCATCAATAATTTCAACAAAAGCATACTCTACCTGCTTAGGGTTAAAATGAAATAAAATAACTTGCGCTAATAATTTTACATGATTATGAATATTTCCTCTTCCTTCCCTTCTCCATAAAAAAGCACTGTTAACTAAAAGCATTTTATAATACGGGATTAGATTACTCGTAAACTTTAAAATTTCAGCTAATTTTTTTTGATGTAACTCCTTCGCAGATATTAGACTAATATTTCCGTAAAAATATGGAAGAGCGCAGTCTCCATTACTCATCTCATGCAACTTAAAACCACAACCTAAGCAGGCATCTAATAATAGTGAGTCATCTGTCAATACCCTTTGACATTTATTACATTGCTCTACTAAGAATACTTTGTGTTGCATACAAACTAGGTTATGTAAGTAATGCCATTCTGAAAAACAATGTCTATATTCACCCAAGCATTGAGGGCAGATCTTTAGCCTTACACTATCAAAGATTAACTTGAACTCTTTTGACCATTGCCTATGGTCAAACAATTCCATTACCTCTATATGGCCAGTCATTGTAAATAATTGTTGTTTTAATGACTCCCTACCCTTAGCGTTAATCTGGCGATATGAAAAGCCTGTCTTTTTAATGATAAAAGAATTTAAGGCTTTAATAGTGTACCCATTAACTTTTGCTATTCTTAGTAAATATTGCTGAAGTGATTCTTCCTTATATGGCTTGGATCGAATTAAAAACTTTGACACTAAAATATATCCTTGAGAGCCAATTGAGAAAATGTAATTTCTTTTTCCTTGGCATCAACAACACAGTTTTTTCCTTTCTCAGCTTGCGAATTCCAATATGAAACGCTACTTTGCTGAGTTGCTTTAATATCCTTTAGTTTGATAATAAAAGGATTTCTCTCATCCAACACCCCTAAATGCCGTTTAGCTGAATTAGCTAAATGATCTATCGTTAGCAAGCTTTCTTGAGAGCGAACAACTTCTGATGCGGCCGGCTTAATGACTTTATTCATTAAGTCAGATATATTTCCAGATGAGGCTGCAAATAAACGAAAAGCAAAGTCGGATTTCCATAGCTCTTCTTTACATTCAATCCCTACTTTATCTAATAATTGTTCTTGGATTTTTTGTATAAACATTTGGAAGTATTCAAAATCATCCAACGTATAATTAATTAGTTCATGTCTCATACTAAACCTGCGAGCCAATTGATGGTTTACATCAAGTACATAGGAACTCCAAGGTAAGCCAAATAAAACAATTGGGATCTTCGCTTTATTAATTAATGTTTTTATCCAGTCAGCAATATCGTATACAACTTTATTACTTTTCGTCTCTATCGCATGCTGAAATTCATCTAAAATGATAATTTCTGTACCAGTGCCTTTTAAAAGAGTGATAAGCCTGTCTGTTAGTTGTTCTGTATCTCCTCCTGTTCCACCAAGTGGATCTCCTAAATCTCTAAGTAACTGTGAGACTACTGGCTTAGGGTGTCTTGCTTTAGGGAGAAGGCTAACTAAAACAGGAATTTTAGTTCTCTCTGCCTCTTCAATTCTATGATATTTGGCAAGGTATTTTTTAATAAATTCAGACTTACCGGTGCCCGTTTCTCCCGTAACCAAAACACATATGGGTTCACAGTCATAGTCTAAGTTATATGAGTTTTCACGCGAGTAACGGAGGTCGTCAGAGAGGGTTTGCAACTTTTTCGTTGCAACATAAATTTCATTAATCAGCTTCAGTTTATCTTTCGTTTCACTATTCATAATCTGCTCACAACTCTAATTCATCATCAAATTCATTATTCAATCCATCGAACTCCGAATTTAGAGATTCATTTTCTGTATTTTCAATCGCTTTTTTCTTAGGCTTCGGTACACCTTGAGTAGGTATAGGACTAGAATATTCAAGCAATGAACCTTTCGTTTGCCCATTTTCTTGCATACCAATATTTTGATACCTTGCCACTCTCTGAATTGAGGTGACTTTGGTATTTTTCGATGAGTTTATTTCATCCTCGACAACTTTCATTATTAATACTTTTGCTCGTGCAATCGATTCAATATCAACTTTTGATTTCAACTGCAATTTGACAAGTTTCAGATGAATTTTATGCTGGAATAAAGACAGCCCTTTAGCGTACTTCTGATTTACAGCTTCAACCCTAAAGTACTTTTTGGTTTTCTCATCAAGCACATAAATTTCACCTAAATCATCTCTTGCACGCTTAATACTTACCTTGCCAAAGCCATACATAGAGCGGTACTTAACCAGCTCTTCAGAGTCATAATTAATATAATCTTTAGTAATTCCTGTACTGCCTAAATGAGGAGTAAACGCTTCAGATAGAATTAGCTTAAGTTTCTCTGGGGACTCAACAATAATGGGAACTCGCCCCAGATCTTCTTTCCAAGCCTCTTTAGGGATAATATTTTTCCTAGTACGTGGCTTGCATTGGTAAATATCGATTACCCAAATATGAAAAATAGCCATAAAAGCACTCATTGAGATAACACCATTCTTTTCTGGTCTGTAATCAATAGAGTCATAAATTTTGGTCATCACCTTGCCAGGTTTATCAGACAATAACTCTTTATTTAATGTACTAAAATACCTTTCTACAGAGCCTTTAAACCAAGGATGCTTTGCAGGGTTATGCTGAATAATAATATTCAGATCATCACAAGCTTCTTCAAATGCCACACTTCTAAACTCTTTACCTCTATCTGTAGCGATAACTGCTGGTTTTCCTGCACATAACCACTCATTTTCTATCTTAGGATAAAGCTCTTTCACATATGACTTTGATGACATTGCATGCTTTAATGCTTTGGCAACACTCAAGTAACTTGGGTTCTCAAAACCAATATAAAAGCCAAGTATATTTTTAGACTTATAATCTAATAATGCAGTCACCCATGGCCTTCCCAGCACCATATTGGTTTGATCATCAACGACAAATAGATCAAGTTGAGTATGATCTATTTCAGCACGCTGGAGTATTAATTTTATATCCCTCACATTCTTACTTTGTTTAAACTGTACATTGGCAATTCGCTTACCTTTACGACTTTCAAGTAAAGCTTTTGGAGCAACTTCTTGTATGCGAGATGTAAGAGTAGGGATAGATGGTACTGCAAGCTTATTTTGAGAAGATCGCATGCTATTATCGTTCTCAATAAGTGCTTCCATATAATCATGCGAGGAGCTAACTGTAGGGCAGGTTTTATTTTTAAAATGATCTATAGCTAATTGAATATATGGTTCTATTTCATTATGGATCTTTGCTTCATAATTCCCTTTATTCTCATGCGCAGGCAATAATCCTCTAATACTGTTGCCAGCATTAGTATATGCTTTTAACCATCGTTTAAGCGTACGGCATGAAGGAGGGGTATCACTATTTTCTACAGCAACAGAATCAATAACGGGCTGAAGAATTCGATCACTATAAGCCTTTGGGATAGACTCAATCACAGCTAAAACATATTGATATCGCCTTTTAGCTTCTGTTTTATTTTTCTCTGTATAATCTGAAAAGCTTCTAGAGAGAGAATCACTAATTTCACGTTCATCAATATTTTTAGTCTCAATATTAGCTATTCCAGCAAGAATAAGTTCATTTAGCTCAACTCTTTCTCTGGTTGATTCGATTAAGCTAAAACTATCTCTCAGCCTAAGTAAGCTATTATCAACCCCTAAAATCTCAAATGTTGATTTTGCATTACCATTCGATATTGTAATGAAGTCGCCTTGTTTATAGTTATCATACATATTACTAACCATTTAACCTGATAAGTGAATGAACGCTAAGTATTTCAGTTTCTAAATCTGTAATTAATGTTTGATCCCAAATATTTTTGTAGATCTGCTGAAAATCAGAACTGTATGTATCTCCCCTTAATAGTTCGGATATCATTAACACCCCCTCACGCTTTAATCCTTCAGCCACAAGCACTAAATAGTCAGTTTGAATATCTGCTTTAGAATGCTTGTATAGCAAGCAAAGGTTTTCATATCGATTAGGCTTTAAAATAAACTCATCCGTTATGAGTAATAAATCTTTTCCTAATTCAATAGCTGCTTTTTTTTGTGCTTCAAATATAAGATAAAAGTCTTTGTCTCTTAAAATATCATTCTCGAATTTAATTTCGTAATAACAAGAGTGGCCTTCATAAAAAACCTCAAAATCAGCGGTGTAATAATGTATCGCATCGTCATACCAATATTCAAAACACAGTGGCTGAGCTTCGTATTGTATAACTTCTTTATCGAATTCAAGGTGGTAGCAAAAGTCTGCTTCTAGCGGACTTTCAGTTATTGTTGGAGAGTCATCTGATTTAGTTGAAGGGAATTTAGTTATGCTTTTATAAAGGAGGTTATTTAAATTTCTTCTGGTTGGGGTTCTTTTGCGCATATGTTACTCCTCAGTACTAAAAGTGTAGTATTGAGGAGTAACAATGTCAACTTATGCTTTATTTAGGACAGCTTATGCTTTAACAATGACAACTTATGCTTTAAACAACATTAATCAATAGCCGCCATATCACCGCTTGCTTCTAACCAAACCTTACGGTCTCCCGCACGTTTTTTTGCTAACAACATATCCATCATTTCAAGCATTTTATCAGCATCATCAATCGTTAACTGCACTAACCGACGCGTATTAGGATCCATAGTTGTTTCACGTAATTGCAATGGATTCATTTCACCTAGACCTTTGAATCGTTGCACGTTAACTTTACCGCGCTTTTTTTCTGCTTGAATGCGATTTAATACGCCATCTTTTTCCGCTTCATCTAAAGCATAGTAAACTTCTTTACCAATATCGATACGGTATAGAGGTGGCATTGCCACATAGAAATTCCCTGCGTCAACTACCGCTCTAAAGTGACGGACAAACAGCGCACAGATTAACGTAGCAATATGCAACCCGTCTGAATCGGCATCGGCTAGGATACAAATTTTTCCATAACGTAAACCAGATAAATCTGTTGATGCCGGATCGATACCAATAGCGACGGAGATATTATGAATTTCTTCAGAGCTTAAAATAACATCGGATTCATCTTCCCAGGTATTTTTAATTTTACCACGTAACGGCATAATAGCTTGGAACTCTCGGTCTCTTGCTTGTTTAGCACTACCTCCAGCTGAATCCCCTTCCACTAAAAACAACTCACCACGTTCAGGATCTTGTGTTGAACAATCTGTTAATTTACCCGGTAATGCAGGACCTTGTGTTATTTTTTTACGTGCGACTTTTTTACTTTTACGATTACGTACTTGTGCATTATTAATACAGAACTCAGCTAATGCTTCAGCCTCAGTGACATTGGCGTTTAACCATAAACTGAAAGCATCTTTAACAACACCTGAGACAAAAACAGAACATTGACGGGAGGATAATCGCTCTTTAGTTTGCCCAGCAAATTGTGGCTCTTTAATTTTGACAGAAAGGACATAACTACACTTATCCCAGATATCTTCTGGGCTTAGTTTAATGCCGCGAGGCAAGATATTACGAATATCACAGAATTCTCGCATTGCATCCAATAACCCCTGACGGAAACCATTTACATGAGTACCACCTTGTGAAGTAGGGATTAAGTTAACGTAACTTTCAGCAATCGAATCGCCACCTTCAGGCAACCATACAACCGCCCAATCAACCATTTCATTATTCGCAGAAAACTTACCTACGAAAGGTACTGAAGGTAATAATTCATTTTCAGACACCGTTTCTAATAAATAGTCATTAAGCCCATCTTGGTAGCACCATTCATAATTATTTTTATTAACGCGATCTTTAAACTTAATGCTTAACCCAGGGCACAAGACTGCTTTTGCTTTAAGTAAATGTAGTAAACGAGAGACAGAGAATTTAAAGCTATCGAAGTATTTAGGATCGGGTCTAAAATGAACACTGGTCCCTGTATTACGTTTACCGCATACACCAATTTCACTCAGCTCTTCTGCTTTATTGCCGTTTTCAAAAGCGATATGGTAAATTTTTGCGTCACGTCGAATCTGTACATCAACACGAGTCGATAAAGCATTAACGACAGAGATACCTACCCCGTGTAAACCACCAGATATCTCATAGTTTTTACCAGAGAATTTACCGCCAGCATGTAATTTACAAAAGATTAACTCTACACCTGATATTTTTTCTTCAGGATGCATATCAATTGGCATTCCTCGTCCATCATCAATGACTTCTAATGATTGATCTTCATGAAGAATAACTTGAATTGAGGTTGCATGCCCGCCTAACGCTTCATCCACAGAGTTATCAATAACTTCTTGTGCTAAATGATTTGGGCGGTTAGTTTCGGTGTACATGCCAGGTCGATGGCGAACGGGATCTAACCCGTTTAATACTTCAATGGAATCTGAATTATATTGTTCGCTCATGCATGCACCTATGGTTATTCTATTTAAGAGTTTTAAAATGTAATAGTTATTAATTCTGCGCGTAAGTTACCACAGAAAAAATTTATTGATTGTATGTATTTAGTAAAGAAAATGAATTATTTCTGCAAGATAGCGTTCAAAGCCAATAAAGCTATGATCGCCTCCTTGTTCACAAGTTACTTTACATTGTTCGTACTTTTTAAGTGCCTCTCGATAATCTAACACTTCATCTTCTTGCTGTAAGAGCACCCATATATTTTGAGCATCATTAATGTCTTCAACATGTAATGCGATAAGCTGTTCTATATAATTTTCATTAATATCATAACGCTGTTGCAGGTAAGGATGTAATTGTTCTCCTTGATATCGAGTTAACAATAAACCAGGCGTGACAGCAGGATTAATTAATAAGACCTTGACCCCGTACTGCTGTGCTACTTTAGTGGCCAAGAAACCGCCTAAAGAGCTTCCCATTACTGCTATTTCACAATTTTCATACTGTTTAAAAATTGATTCAATGACTGTCCACATGTCTTTGGGTAAGACCGGAAGTTGTGGACATACAAAATGAATATCAGGATGGTTCAGTAATAAGTAGTCACGCATTTGTTGCGCTTTTAATGATGCAGGAGAACTATGAAAACCGTGTAACGAAAGCAACACTTTAGTTATATTAGGCTCTTTCATTTTTCCTCTTTTAGCTTTATATATTAATAACCTGTCGCATTTACATCAGTCTTAAATTCACCAATATCGATACGCTCAACTTGAGTGGTTATTTTACCTGATTTTGTTAATACTAAATAGCGATATCCCGGCGCATTATCATCAACAGCAAAATCATTACTTTTTGGTTTAAATTGCACACAGGTTGATGGACTCGTCAAATACCGAACCCCATTTTGTTCAACATCAAATTCTTGATGTACATGCCCAGATAACACTGCATTTACATTATCAAATTGACTGATTAAAGCGATAAACTGTTCATTGTTTTTTAATATATGTTGATCTAACCAAGCGGCGCCAACAGGAAGAATATGATGATGAACGGCTATTAGAGTCTGTTTATCTGGATATTGCTGTAGTTTATCTTCAAGAAAAGTGAGTTGTGATTCGCTTAAATGTCCATAAGGCACACCAGATACTTGAGAGTCTAATAATATAATTTGCCAATATTCACTAACAATTTGTTTTGCTTGGGCTAACCCTTCGGATAATAAAGAAGGTAACATAACTTCTTGCATATCATGATTGCCAGGTAACCAATAACAGGGCATTTTTAAGGTTTTAATACGATCACTAAAATCGATATAGGATTGAGCAGAATGATCTTGAGATAAATCACCAGTACATAAAACCGCAGCACATTTACCTGCATATCTAGTGGCGTGTTTAATCACAGCATCGTAACTTTCTACAGTTTTAATGCCTAATAAACCTTTTTCTCGATTAGCAAAAAGATGGGTATCAGTGATTTGTAATAACTTAATATCACCTATGGGATCTGCAGCTAAGGTTGCGACGCTCTGATTTACACCATTCATGTATTATATATTTCGCTCTTTATATAGTTAAAAGCACTACTCTTAATGGTAGCTTTCATTAAAATTCAAGCTATTTATTTTACCATTGTCAAAAAAATGAAATTAATAAAATAACTAAAAATGTCGGCAATGCCTCATTTTCATTAAATGAAACATTAAATTTGTATGAAAGCTTATGTATTTACTTAGATATTTAAGCCTTGTTTATAATTTAACTCTAACCATTGCAAACCAATTATTGTCGCTGCATTATCAATTTTCCCTGACTTTACCCATTGATAAGCTTGTTCACGAGGAACAACATGAACACGAATATCTTCGCCTTCTTCGTCGAGTCCAAAAACCCCACCTACGTTGGTGCTATCAACATTAGCAATAAACAGATCCAATGTTTCAGTTGTGCCTCCAGGACTCACAAAATAACTCAACATAAATTGACATTCTTCGATCACTAAACCTGCTTCTTCAAAAGCCTCTCGCTTTGCCACTTCTTGAGCATCTTCTCCTTTGTCGATCATTCCTGCGATTAGTTCCAATAACCAAGGCGACTGTTTACTTTCCATTGCCCCAAAGCGAAACTGTTCAACTAAGATAACCGCATCTTTTTCTTTATCGTAAGCTAATAATGCAGCCGCTTTACCTCTTTCAAAAAATTCACGTTGAATGGGCTTGCTCCATTCCCCTGAAAATAATTTATGCTTAAGTGTAAATTTATTGCATTTAAAAAAACCTTGGTAAAGTGGTTCAGAATTTAAAACCTGAACATCGTTTTTATCGTACATAAATACTCTCTTTATTTTCTATTTGCTTCAGGAAGTAACAATAAATAGTTTATATGATGTTTTTATAATATGCTTAACCTTATATTAACTAGCCTTACTATACATTAGAATAAAATATACATTATAGGATTCTATAACCATGACTCTAAAACGCTTATATATCGCTACATTATTAGGTTTATCCAGTATTGCCGTTAATGCTGATACATTAAAACAAGTCTATGAAACAGCTAAATACAAAGATCCTGTTATTCTAAAAAGCAAAGCTGAATATGATGTCTTTTCGGAACAAATCAATGAAGCTAAAGCTTCTTTATTACCACAAATAGGGTTCGGTTTAGATGCGAGCAAACTTGAATCAACCGATGATATTAATAACTATACGAACTATGGTGCAAGTATTGATTTAACGCAGTCCATCTATAATAGTTCATATTGGAAAAACGCAGACATTGCTGAAAAACAGGCAACTGAATACGCAACTATTTACGGTTATGCAGCACAAACATTATTATACAGAGCAGCTGTAGCCTATTTTGATGTTTTAAGAGCAAATGAATCAGTAAAATCAGTCGCTGCAAACAAACGCTCTGTTGAACGTCAATTAGAACAAACTAAGCAGCGTTTTGATGTTGGTCTAATTGCAATTACCGATGTGCATGAAGCACAGGCGGAATATGATAGAACCGTTGCAGATTTAATTATGGCAGAAAATACATTAGCTAATAATTACTATCTATTGCGAGAGTTAACTGGGGAAGATGTAAAACAAGTTGCTTACCTAAACACTGATACTTTCCAGCCACAACGCCTTGAAGACGATGTGACAAACTGGCGTAATAAAGCGTTAGAGCATAACTTAGATTTACATGCAAAACGCATTGCTAAAGATGTAGCAAAAATGAATATTGAGCTAGCAGAAACTGGGCATAATCCTACTCTAGATTTCACCATCGATGTGAACTATGACGACTATGACTATGAAAACTCGGCTAGAAGTTCAGTTAGTGGAACCTCTAGTACTTCAGCTGTTTTTGGGCTTAGTTTAGACGTCCCTATTTACACTGGTGGTGCAATTACTTCAAGAGTTAAACAAGCACAATACAGCTATGTGATGGCAAGCCAAGATTTAGTATCAAGTTTCCGTAGTACTGAAGCTGAAATTAATAGTGGTTATAACAACGTTCAAGCATCTGTTAGCTCTATACGAGCTTATGAACAAACTGTTATTTCATCGAAAAGTGCATTAGATGCAGCAGAAGCAAGCTTTGAAGTAGGTACCCGTACAATTGTTGACGTATTAGATGCAACAAGAAACTTATACGAATCTGAAAATTTATTAGCTAACGCTCGTTATGATTACATCATCAATATGATTCAATTGAAACTATCTGCAGGTACATTGTCTGAACAAGATATTTTTGATATTTCAGCAGGATTGGTTGAAGCCAAAAAATAATATACAACTGTTTAATATTATTGAAATAAAAAGGGAAGCAGGTGCTTCCCTTTTTATTAGTATTTTAATGACTTTATAAAAGCAATCAAAAAATAAAGTTGAAACTAAAGCTCATTACGGATTGTTTTAATAATTTCAGAAGTAGAGCAGCCATCTTTAAATTGTAATACTCTCACTTCTCCACCATTAGCAATAACTTCTTTACCGCCAGCAATCTCTTCTGGTTTGTAATCACCACCTTTGACTAATAGATCCGGTAACACACCAGCAATCAGTCGTTGTGGCGTTTCTTCAGTAAATTCAACAACCCAATCAACAGCACCTAACCCAGCTAACACAAGCATTCGTCGATCAACAGGATTAACCGGACGACCTTCACCTTTTAGACCGCGAACCGACTGGTCACTGTTAACAGCAACAATTAATCGATCGCCTTGCTCTCTGGCAGTATTTAAATACGATACATGGCCTGCATGTAAAATATCAAAACAGCCATTAGTCATTACCACTTTTTCACCACGGTGCTGTGCAAGTTTTACGGCAAGCTTTAATTGTTCTTCAGTTAACACACCAAAACCAATTTCTTGTTGGCTATAAACTGCATTAGCTAACTCAATCGTATTAACCGTTGACGTTCCTATTTTACCTACAACGACCCCAGCACCTGCATTAGCTAATGCGCAAGCATCTTCAAAACTGCTTCCTGCTGCGATAGAAGCAGCTAAGACAGCCATAACCGTATCACCCGCACCTGTTACATCAAAAACTTCTTGTGCTTGCGTCGGTAGGTGAAATGGAGCAGCATTTTCACGAATCAATGTCATCCCATGCTCACTACGGGTGACTAACAAAGCTTCAAGTTGTAAATCGATAACTAATTGAGTTGCACGATCAAATAATTCTTGATCGGTTTTACAATACCCAACGACTTCTTCAAATTCAGATAAATTAGGTGTTAATAATGTTGCGCCGCGATATTTTTCAAAGTCAGAGCCTTTAGGGTCGACTAACACTTTAGCTCCGCGACTTTTTGCCAATAGGATCATATTCTGTATATCTGATAATGAACCTTTATTGTAATCAGAAAAGACAACTACCGGGCTTTCACCCGTTAGAGCTCTATCCATGTTATTCATTATTTTAGTACTATCAACTTCTGCAAATGATTCTTCAAAATCAAGGCGAATCAATTGTTGATGACGGCTTAACACGCGCAATTTAGTAATAGTAGGTACATTAGGTACTGTAATAAAATCTGTTTTTATATGCACTGAACGTAAACTGTCTTGAATAGCTTGTGCGGCTTCATCGTCACCAACTAACCCAACAACGGTTGAACTCGCACCTAACGCAGCAATATTTAATGCAACATTAGCAGCTCCACCTGGTCGTTCTTCTATTTGCTTTACATTTACGACAGGTACAGGCGCTTCAGGAGAAATACGGGTAACAGGTCCATGCCAATATCTATCTAACATGACATCGCCGACCACTAACACATTGGCTTGTTCATATTCAGGTAAGGTAATTTTCATTTTATTATTCTCTAATCGGTATATCAACTAAGATTATCACAGACATTATAAAATCACATTTTCAAAACCGAGTATTTTAAATTTTACGTAATAAATCAGTAAAAAAGAGAGGTAATTAAATAATAGAGATAAGGATTAAGACTCAGGTAGCTTTTTCATACAAAAAAGTAATATCAACATCAGCACAACTAACATCAACTGTAGTGTAGTTTGTCCAATCAATAAAATAGAAATTAGAAAGCTAACCACGATACTTAAATAAATAGCTGGTTTACGTTGTTTATTTATTTTTTTATGAGCTTGCCAATGTCTTAAATCATCACCAATACCTGGTAAATTTAATAACCATTGTTGAAATCTTGGAGAGCTTTTAGAAAAGCCAAATAACGCGAGTATAAAAAAAGGAGTTGCAGGTAACAAAGGTAAAATAATACCTAATAGTCCTAACAAAGTAGCAAAACAGGCAATAACAAATAATAGATATTTTATTAAATTTTGTCGCATAAATTTTGCCTTAATTTTTTAGTTGATTTATCTGTTTGAGTTATTTTAGTTGAAGGTAAAAAAATTTCAAAAAAAAGGTCTGCATTAAGCAGACCTTTTTATTATAGCAATTTTGCAACTTACATTTTCCAGCCAATATTAATTAAGCTGAAAGAATGAAATTACTTACCTAGCTTCTCTTTAATACGAGCAGCTTTACCAGTAAGTTCACGTAAGTAGTAAAGTTTAGCTTGGCGAACCAGACCGCGACGTTTAACTTCAACGCTTCCTACAAGTGGGCTGTGAGTTTGGAATACACGCTCAACACCTTCACCGCTCGAGATTTTACGAACTGTGAATGCTGAATGTAAACCACGGTTACGCTTAGCAATAACAACACCTTCAAATGCTTGAAGACGCTCTTTTTCACCTTCTTTTACGCGAACACGTACAACAACAGTATCACCTTGAGAGAACTTAGGGATGTCTGTGCGTAGTTGTTCGTTTTCAATTGCTTGTAAAATATTACTCATTTTAATACCTTTTAATTCTAGTTAACTAATAACATCGCTGTTTAGTTGGAGCCACTATCCAGAGCAGCAAGCAATTTTGCTTGCTCGTCAGTCAGAGCTAGATCTTTTAATAAATCGGGTCTTCTTTGTTTCGTGCGTTGTAATGATTGAGTTAATCGCCATTGACGAATTTTCTCGTGATCACCACTTAATAAAACACTTGGCACTTGTTTTCCATCTAATACCTCAGGTCTTGTATAGTGAGGGCAATCAAGCAAACCATCCGCAAAGGAGTCTTGCTCAGCTGATTGACTATGACCCAAAACACCCGGTACAAAACGTACCACAGCATCCATTAAAATCATTGCCGGCAGCTCACCACCACTTAACACATAATCACCAACAGACCATTCTTCGTCTATTAAGCTTTCGATAATGCGTTCATCTATGCCTTCATAGCGCCCTGCCACTAATATCAAAGCTTGAGAGCTTGATAAGGACTGAGCACCCTGATGGTCTAAACGTCGACCTTGAGGAGAAAGGTAAATCACCTTTGCCTCGTGCCCTGCTTCTCTTGCGCTCTGTTTTGCTGCGTTGATTGCATCCCGTAAAGGTTGCACCATCATCAGCATCCCAGGCCCACCACCATAGGGACGATCATCGACCGTTCTATGTTTATCTAATGTGAAATCACGTGGATTCCAACACTCGATAGAGAGCAAGTTATTTTTAATCGCACGACCTGTTACCCCATTCTCGCTAATGGCCCGAAACATGTCCGGGAAGAGGCTAATAACCCCTAACCACATAACTTTTCTCCCAGGGTAATTAGAAATCAGGTTCCCAATTAACTGTAATTAGTTGGCCTGTAATATCAACATTCAATACTACTTGCTCTTCGATGAACGGAATTAACCGTTCTTTTTGACCAAAAGCATCATTCGAGTTGGCTTTTACAACAAGCACATCTTTAGAGCCTGTTTCCATCAAATCAGTGACAACACCAAGATGATAACCTTTGTCAGTATTAACCTGACACCCGACTAAATCGCGCCAATAGTAGTCTGTTTCCAATTCAGGAAGGCCAGATGGGTCAACAAGAAGGTCAAGGCCAACTAGGGCTTGCACTTCTTCACGAACATCATAACCAGCTACTTTTGCAACAAAACCTTTATTGTGGCGCTTCCATTCAGTGATAGTCACTTCTTGAAATGCCCCATTTGATTTCATTAACAATGGCTTGTATTGAAAAATGCTTTCTGGATCATCGGTGTAGGAGTGGACTTTTAACCAGCCTTTGATGCCATATACTGCACCAAATTTGCCTATCTCTATTGGTTGTGCTTTATCGCTCACCTATATCTCCTTCACCTAACTGCAATTAAGCAGCTACGGCGTTGTCTTTTACTAATTTAGCTACACGATCACTTAGCTGTGCGCCAAGACCAACCCAATGGTTGATGCGATCTGTATCTAAACGTAATTTTTCTGCTTGACCTTGTGCAGTTGGGTTAAAGAAACCAACTTTTTCAAGGAAACGACCGTCACGTGGGCTACGGCTATCAGTTACTACCACTTGGTAGAATGGGCGTTTTTTAGCGCCACCACGAGCTAAACGAATAGTTACCATATCGTCCTCTATATATATTGTTAAACGTCGAAAGTCAGTGAATTCTGACCACCTGCTTCTGTAGAAAGCCGCAAAATTATACTCTTATTTGAGAAAAGAACAATCAAAATCACAGTTTACAAATCATTCAAAGTATGAAAAAACAAAAAGCCCCGTTGAATTTGATTCAACGGGGCTTTTAGCTCACTTTAGTAATTGAATTTACTAATGATTATTTTTTACGAAACCCACCTAAGCCTGGTGGCAATCCAGCACCGCCACCCGCACCGGGCATACCACCGCCCATACCGGGCATCATGCCTTGCATACCACTCATCATTTTACGCATGCCACCGCCTTTACCTGACATTTTTTTCATCATTTTTTGCATTTGCGTAAACTGTTTCAGTAATTTATTAACATCTTGAATTTGCGTTCCAGAACCAGCAGCTATACGACGCTTACGTCCACCTTTAATAATTTCAGGTTTAGCACGTTCTTTTTTACTCATTGAGTTAATGATCGCTTCCATTTGATTAGTTGCTTTATCATTTACTTGGTCTTTCATGGCATCTGGAATGTTAGACATACCTGGTAACTTGTCCATCATCCCCATCATGCCGCCCATGCTCTTCATTTGCACTAGCTGGTCACGGAAATCTTCTAAATCAAAACCTTTACCTTTTTGAACTTTTTTCGCTAATTTAGCAGCTTTATCTTTATCAACTTTAGTTTCCAGTTCTTCAATCAATGAAAGAACGTCGCCCATACCTAAAATACGAGAAGCGATACGATCTGGGTAGAAAGGTTCTAATGCATCAATTTTTTCCCCCATACCGATAAACTTAATAGGTTTACCTGTGATATGGCGAATTGAAAGTGCAGCACCACCACGCGCATCGCCATCGGCTTTAGTTAAGATAACACCGGTTAATGGTAATGCTTCGTTAAATGCTTGCGCAGTATTTGCAGCATCTTGACCGGTCATCGCATCAACAACAAATAGTGTTTCTATCGGGTTAATTGCTTGATGAAGATCTTTAATTTCATCCATCATCTCGCCATCGACATGCAAACGTCCTGCCGTATCGACAATCACTACATCAATAAATTTCTTTTTCGCATGTGCAATCGCAGCATTCGCAATATCAATTGGCTTTTGGCTAATATCACTTGGAAAGAACTCAACATCAACTTCAGCAGCTAATGTTTCCAATTGCTTGATCGCAGCTGGACGATAGATATCGGCACTTACTACTAATACCGATTTCTTTTCTTTGTTTTTTAATAATAAAGACAGTTTAGCAACAGAAGTCGTTTTACCCGCCCCTTGTAAACCTGCCATTAATAATACTGCTGGCGGTTGTGTTGCTAGGTTTAAGTTTTCATTAACTTCCCCCATCGCCAGTTCAAGTTCATTTTGTACAACTTTAATAAAGGCTTGGCCAGGGTTTAAACTTTTGGCAACTTCTTGTCCAATGGCACGTTTTTTAATTGCTTGAATAAAGTCACGAACAACAGGTAATGCTACATCCGCTTCTAATAATGCCATACGCACTTCGCGTAACGTGCCTTTAATGTTATCTTCTGTTAATCGACCTTTACCACTGATACTTTTCAGTGACTTCGATAATCTGTCCGTTAAATTCTCAAACATGTTTAAGTCTCATAGCTATAAATTATTAGGATTTTGTACATTATACGCATTTATGCTTTTTCAAAATAGTATTAACTTCTCATCCGTCCAATAAAGCTTATAATGTGTGCACTTAAAAGACTCATTTTATGAAAATAGGTATCAATATATGGATCAACTAGCAATTATCAGTGTTGTGTTTTATTTATTAAGCGGCTTACTTGCTGGCCGACAATTATTCTCCGCTCAAATAAAGTCCAATTTATATATAGTTGTTCTTTCATGTATTGCTTTATTAAGCCATGCACTTTGGTTATATCAGAACATTTTACTCATCAACGGACAAAATTTACCGATTCTTAATGTGGTGTCATTAGCTAGTTTTGTCATTGCTGCCCTCTCATTAATCATGAGTAAAAAATTAAATACAGGCTTATTGTTACCGATTGTTTATGGTTTTAACATTATTAACTTTGTTGCAGTCATGTATTTACCTAGCCATTACATCACTCATTTAGAAAATCATCCAGGCATTGGTTCTCATATCATTTTAGCGATATTAGCCTATGCAATCACCACTATCGCTAGTTTATTTGCCTTACAATTAGCTTATGTAGACTATCGATTAAAAAATCATAAATCACCTGTGACCAGTATAAATTTGCCACCACTAATGACCCTTGAAAAAAGTCTATTTCAACTTATTTTAATTGGTTTTATCTTATTAAGTGGCACATTAATTACTGGATTTATATTTTTACAGAATATGTTTGGTTCAGAAAGTGGGCATAAAGCGATACTGACCATGGTCGCTTGGGTTATCTATGCGACATTATTATGGGGTCGTTATAAAAAAGGATGGCGTGGACGTTTAGTTATTTATATCACGATTGCAGGTTCATCGTTACTCACACTCGCTTATTTTGGTAGTCGTGTTGTACGTGAAATAATTTTATAAAGTGCCCTACCTTAAAATATCTAAATGATTAAACCGCTGAATTAATTTCAGCGGTTTAATTTTATCTAGGCTGATCTTGACTAAAGTCATTAAAAAAGAATAATTAAAAAGTTTAATTATAACCTGCTTTTAAGCAGCTGTTTTCTACCACTTCATTATGATTACCTTGTACCTTTTGAATGCGTTTGGCTCTCTCACATTCCCATTGGTCAACAGGATAAGTTTTATCCCAAGCATTCATTAATTGACGCTGTTGACTACTCATTTTGTAATTGGCATACAGACTATCCATGTACAAATAAGTACGAGCAATAATACCGCGACTAGCTGTTGGTGGTTCTACTTTACGGTTATCTATTTTAACGGCACAACTACCAAAGCTATTATTTATAGAGCCCAACATAGCAAAGTTATAATTACTACGGCTGGCATTAACAGAACCAATGGCAGGATAAAGGTTGTACATATCTGCTTGCATATATCTAAACTCAGAATTTGCTTTTTCTGCACATCTGCGGCCTTTATAAGCCTTTCCTTTACTATTTACACAGACTTCAGCACCTGTACGCCATTCTCTAAAATTACGCCCAAAGTTTTCTGCAGGCACGACATGTTCCCACTCTACGCGCTTTGCTCTTTTTTGATATTTGATACTTTCAAAGCCATTGGGCGGCGTAATATTTTTCTTACTATCGAACTCTGCTTGGCAATATAAGGTATGGCGCTCTTGAGAGGTTAAATAAATTTCTTTTTCTAGTTTCTTTTTAGCGCTTGAGAAAGATTGTATTTGAGTATTTTCTGCATTCACGAATAATGAGAAAGGCAATAATGATAAAACTATTAATGATTTGATAATTATAATCCATTAGACAAAAGGGAGTATTATCTAATTTTACGCAGGTAAGATACAAGCCATTATATGAAATAAAATCATTGTGTTAGCTGTTATTAGAGTAAGATAAATCACCATAAAAGTAACGCATCGCTAATAAGTTTGAAATATTGGTAAAGATTGATGACAGTTATTCGTATTTTTATATTAATGAACGGATTATTTCGACATATAATGAATACATAGACTTAATTCTATTATTATGTGGAGTAAGTCGATTTCTATCGAAAATGAGTTTTTTATAACAATATTTAGCAAATCTACTTTGTTATATCTGCTTTTCTTCGATAGTATCAGGTCAATTATATTTAATTTTTTTATAGCAACTATCGAGAGAACTTTTGAACGACATACCCATTAGTGCACTATTTATAAGCTTAGTTATTTTAATCATTATTTCAGCTTACTTCTCTAGCTCAGAAACAAGCATGATGTCTTTAAACCGCTATCGTTTACGTCACCTAGCGGCAGATAAAAATAAAGCTGCACTACGTGTAGAAAAACTATTAAGTAAGCCAGATAAATTAATCGGCTTAATTTTGATTGGTAATAACTTAGTTAATATTTTAGCGTCCGCTATTGCCACTATTATTGGTCAACGTTTATTTGGTGATGCCGGTATTGCGATCGCAACCGGTGTATTAACTTTTGTAATTCTTATTTTTGCTGAAGTGACACCTAAAACATTAGCCGTTATCTACCCAGAAAAAATCGCCTTCCCTAGCTCTGTATTATTAGCGCCATTGCAAAAATTACTGAGCCCATTTGTTTGGTTTATTAATGGCATTTCTAACGGGCTACTAAGAATTTTTGGAATTAGCCTGCACAATCAAAATGATAATGCACTTTCAAGCGATGAGTTACGTTCAGTCGTTCATGAAGCGGGCTCTATGATCCCAGAGCATCACCAACAAATGCTATTGAGTATTTTAGAGCTAGAAAAAGTTACTGTAGATGAAATTATGGTACCGCGTAATGAAATAGCAGCGATCGATATCAATCAAGATTGGGAGACTATTTTAAAGCAATTAAGACATCGGACTCATACCATGACCTTGTTATATCGAGACACTATTGATGACTCAATAGGTTTTTTACATGCTCGAGATTCATTACTGATCTTATTAAAAGAAGAGTTTACTAAAACAACCTTATTAAGGAGTGTACGTGAACTTTACTTCATCCCTGAAGGTACGCCACTCAATACACAGCTGATCAAATTTCAACAAAACAAAGAACGTATAGGCTTAGTTGTAGATGAATACGGTGATATTCAAGGTCTAGTAACGTTAGCTGACATATTAGAAGAGATTGTCGGTGACTTTACTACAACACGTGAACCACATAGCTCTGAAGAAATTCATAAACAACAAGATGATAGTTACATCATTGAAGGTAGCTTGGGCATTCGAGACTTAAATAAAGAAATGGGCTGGTCTTTACCCACTGATGGTCCTCGTACTCTGAATGGTTTAATTCTTGAACACCTTGAGACAATCCCAACATCTGCAGTTAGTACACGTATCTGTGGCTACCCGATGGAAATAATAGAAGTTGAAAACAACATGGTTAAGTTGGTAAAAATCATTCCTCAGCTTTATACAGAAGAAAATTAAGAATACCGATTACATTAAACATATTCTCTACATTTTGCGCTGGAAAAAACAGTTCAATTCAAGGTGTAAATGGCCACTCCCTTTGCGAAATTTACAACGAGAAAGTGGGCTGTTTTAACCAGTAAAATAGATAAGCTACTTATTGTGATTGGTATAAATCCGTTTATTTAAATGATTCAGTTCAATAAGACTAAAGGCAAACCTCATGGTTTGCTTTTTTGCCTCTAAGCCTCTTCAATATCTGCACCTTTAAACTCGAATAATTATTTTACTTTCTTGCCTTTAAGGCGTTTATACCAATGGAATTAAATAAGTGTTCAGGGATTGCGCAGGAAAAATTAACACTAATAAGGCGTGGGTTGTAGGAGATAGTTGATCTCACTTCAAAACTCACAACGCAGTTAGAGTTGATTTTAACCAGCAAGAATGATCACCTTATTAATTCTTTTGGTATTATTTAAAAAAGTGTTTATAAATAGAACTAGATCACCTTTGATACATATCAAGAACACTTTTCAAAACATTGTAATAATAAGCTCACATTAATTAATTCCCTTTCTAGAGGCTTAGTGATTTATATGAACCATGCAATCAATAACTTAAACAACTTAAATAAAGAAGCTATTAGCTCAGAAAGTCTCGATAACCCTGTCTCCATCGCCAGTGAATATGGATATAAAAAAGCCAATAAAGGTTTATTACAATCCTTTGGTTTATCTATTTTTGCTGGTATTTTTATTTCGATTGCTTTTGTTTTTTATATCACGGTAACCACTGGCTCAAGTGCATCATGGGGCATGACAAAGTTTGCTGGCGGTTTTGCTTTTAGTTTAGGACTTATTTTAGTGGTCGTTTGTGGTGCAGAGCTATTTACTAGTACCGTATTAAGTAGCGTAGCGTGGGCGCAAAAGAAGATCACTAATAAACAACTGATTAGCTGTTGGATCCGAGTTTATATAGGCAACTTTGTGGGAGCAATGATCATGTTATTGTTAATTGTAGGCGCAAAAATGCACCTGCAAGACGGCGGTCAGTGGGGTATTAATGCGATGCTTATTGCACAGCACAAACTTCACCACACTTGGATACAAGCTTTCTCACTAGGCATTTTATGTAACTTACTGGTGTGCTTAGGTGTTTGGATGACATTTTATACAAAAGACATATTAACTAAAGCCATGTTATTAATTCTGCCAGTCACCATGTTTGTCAGTTGTGGATTTGAACATAGTATTGCTAATCTATTTATGGTGCCTTTAGGCATTGCACTACAACATAGTTTTTCACCTGAGTTATTGCTTGAACTAGGCTATAACGCGACAAGCTTTGCTGATTTAACCATCAGTCACTTTCTCGTTAATAATTTAATTCCAGTAACATTGGGTAATATTGTGGGAGGTGCCGTCATCGTAGGGTTAGGAAATTGGTTTATTGAAAAATCGCCGATCAGCCAAAAGCAGTAAGAATATGATGTTTGAGGTTATAGTTTAAAGGTTAGAGGTTAGAGGTTAGAGGTTAGAGGTTAGAGGTTAGAGGTTAGAGGTTAGAAGTTTAAATATAAGACAGAAAGTAAAAAGGCTTCATGATAGAAGCCTTTTATTAAGAAGCAGACAGCGTTAACAACTAAAGCTGTTGTAGTTGCTCAGCTGATAATGAGATATCGTCATTTTTATTAACGCCGACACCCGCATCAATAATTGCTTGAGCAATCTGTTTTGCTTCAACTAGAGAATGCATTTCATAAGTACCACATTGAAATTCATTTAATTCTGGAATTTCATTTTGATTCTCAACGTTTAAAACATCTTGCATTGCCGCTAACCAAGCTTTACCAACTTGGTCTTCTGTTGGTGCGCCAATTAAGCTCATGTAAAAACCGGTACGACACCCCATCGGTGAGATATCGATAATTTCTACTTGATCACCATTTAAATGGTCACGCATAAAACCAGCATATAAATGCTCTAATGTATGGATCCCTTTTTCCGATAGGATATCTTTATTAGGCGCAGTAAAACGCAAATCAAATACAGTAATCGTATCTTTACTTGGTGTTTGCATGGTTTTAGCAATACGTACTGCTGGCGCTTTCATAATAGTATGGTCAACGGTAAAGCTGTCTAATAATGGCATCGGGGGTTTCCTTTTTTACTTAATTAATCGTTATCAGTTACTGATAGTCATCAACAACTTATTTATGTAATACCAATTATATTAAATAAGTGATTGGTATTAATTAACTCGTTATGTATAAAATAATCGCCATAACCAGCTTGAATCTAAATTTTCTTGGCAGCCTTTTAACTGTGTAGCGTATTGTCTAGCACGCGTATCCACTTTGCGAGAAACTTTTAACAACCAAGGCTTTTTATTGTAACTTTTCTTTTTATAGCCAGTCCAACCTTCATGATAATTTAAATACTGTCCGTAGGCATCCCACTTGGAAATACCATTTATCTTATTGGTTTTACTGGTAAACCATCCCATAAAATCAATCGCATCATCAAAATCGTCTCGATCTGACCAGTTATTACCTGTTTCACGTTGATAATCATCCCACGTTCCATCTTGTGCTTGCGCATACCCATAAGCACTACTGATTCGACCAATAGGAATAAACCAAAAGTACTCCATTGGTGGCGCAGCATCATGTATAAAACTACTTTCTTGGTACATCATCGCCATGGGAACATGGATTGGTGTCCCCCAACGCTGATTCATTTCCTTCGACGCGCTATACCAATCTCTATTTTCAAAAAATATATCGCAAATATTTTCAGGGTTTTCAGGAGGAGGTGTTGCACAAGCTATTAAAGAAAGAGGAAAAGCCAGAACAAGTATTTTCTTAAATAAATTCATTATAAATGTTAAACCTCTAGGCTAATCGAACGAGCAATAAGGGTTAATAAAACGTTTAATGATAAGAATAGATACAACACCATGGTTATTGGTAGCAATAACCATGGTGTATTTTTAAAGACTTGAAAAATAAATAAGCACTGTTAAACAATCATACTAGCCAGTCACGTTAACTTTATTATTTTTTAGCATTTTCAAAATAATCAGCTAAAAAGTCAGAGAATGTTAGTGTATCTGCCGCTTCAATCTGTTTTTGCTTATCGATTGATTGTAATTTTTGTTCTGCAAATACTTGATCAGACCAAATTGTATAAGATTGATCTTCTAACTCTGTTTTATATTGCTTACTCAGTTCTAATGCTAAAGAACCATTATCCCCTTGAGCGTTTATAATACGATTTAGGATACGTGCTGAGCTAGTGTTTTCCGAATGCTCGAAACGCGGGCTAATATGTTTCATTGCATTTTGATAACAATCATCTTCACTATTTTTGTCTAATAAAATAGCCATGTCAGCAAGCTGTGCATTTAACCACTTACCCCAACCAGCCACGTCATTAGTTTGTTCTGCAATGGTTAGTGTTAATTTCGGGTCACGACCACGAGTGACCACTTGACTGAAGTTATCAGCACAAGCTTTATACTCTTGTTGTGACAATTCAGGAGACTCGACACTTGCGCACCAAGTTAAGAATAAATCTAAGAAATGAACTTGTTCTTTAGTAATGCCCAGCTTACAAAAAGGATTAACATCTAAAGAACGAATTTCAATATACTCAATACCACGTGCTTTTAATGCTTGAGAGGGTGTTTCATTACTTTTTTGAACTCGTTTGGCACGGATAGAAGCATATAGCTCATTTTCAATCTGTAAAATATTATCGTTCAGTTGAACGTATTCACCGTCTTTAACAACACCCATTTCAGTAAACTTAGGGTCTTTTTTAGATAAAGCAACGCGAACACTGTCTAGATATGAATCTAGATTATTATAACAAATATTCAAATCTGATTGAGAGCTACTTGTGTAACCTAAGTCGCTAAGACGTAATGAAGTTGCATAAGGTAAATAAATAGTTCCTGAACCCGTAGTTTCAAAAGGTAATTTAGTTTCTTTGCCTTGCAAAAATGACTTACAAATCGCAGGAGAAGCCCCAAATAAATAAGGGATAACCCAACCATAACGTAAGTAGTTTCGAATTAAGCCCATATAACCGGCAGATTGCGCATCTTTTCCCGTTAATGGAGAATCATGCAATTCACTCCAAGTATCCCAAAAACTAGCAGGTAATGAGAAGTTATAATGCACACCAGAAATAATTTGCATCATACTGCCGTAACGGTTTTTCAACCCTTGACGATAAGTGGTTTTCATTTTACCAATATTAGATGTTCCAAACTGTGCAAGCTCGACATGATCTTCACTTTGCACATAACAAGGCATACTCATTGGCCACAGATATTGCTCACTAGGTAAATTCAATACAACATGATGATGAATGTCATTCAGGTAATCAAAAAGCTGATCAACACTATTTGCAACAGGCGTAATAAACTCTAATAAGCTTTCAGCAAAGTCAGTGGTAATTGAAGTATGTGTAAGGGCTTTACCATAAGCACTAGGATGTGCTTCTTGAGATAGTTTACCATCTACATTTACGCGTAATGTTTCTCGTTCAATACCACGCCCAAATTCAGTGAGACTTTCAGGATGTTGGTTAAGGAAATGAATGCGTTGTTGAAAGTTTTTAGCCAAAAGTAAGCCCCAGAGTAGTTTTCAGAGGGCTAACTCTACCACCGAACTTCATTGAACTAAATAAGGATTTAATAGAAACGCCTCATATTTTTAGACTTTAAACAAAGTTTAAATAGTTGAATGAATAACTTCCAATAAAATGTATTTAAATTTCATCAATAACACATTGAAACAGACAGTTTATAAATAACCTCAGTTCTGAATAAGCAAAGCGATACAACACCACTATTTCCGCAGATTTCTGCGTTAAATTATCGTTCAACAACCCGTTATCACTTTAATAATTCACCTTGAACTACACAAAACTAACGGCATTGACTAGTAAAAATAGTACCTTATGATTTTAAGTAAAATTCCGCTTTCATTAACCAGAATTGAGGTTAAATAACTTAATTTTTCTATTATTATTTTAAATATTAATAAGCATTCTAAACGCTGAGCATCAAAATAGAGATTTCACTAAATATTACATGTTACCGACTCTGCTAGGGCCATAGTGCAACTAAGACGAGTAAAAATAAATAACGTAAACTTTTACCTATTACAATATTAATAAAGGCAATGGTTTTTGGTAACTTAAGCCATCCAGCAAACAAACAAATAACATCACCAATAATCGGTAACCAACTTAATAGCAGCGCAACGTTGCCCCACTTTTTACAGAAGAATAAAGTCTTAGGGTACTTCACCGCTGCTTTTTCTTGACCAAAATGGATATAGAAGCCCAGTAAGTAAGTGACAATAGATCCCAAGCTATTACCGATAATGGCCACTAACAAAAATCCCCACTTTAATGAAAATTGTTGTTTAAGGTAATAAACAAATAATACCTCTGACCCACCAGGAAAGAGTGTCGATGAAATAAAGGCGCTGCTAAACAACAGCCAATAATCATTCATTACTTAACCTCATCAAAGGCTTGCTCCATAGGTAATACCATAAAAAACAGATTTCAAGGCTAAACTTCAAAGCCATGTTTCAAGGCTAAACTTCAAAAATAAAGAGTAAACTGACAGTTTAAAGCTAGCCATAAAAAAGGCCACTAAAAAGTGGCCTTAATAAAGAATCGTAAAGTTATTCTTTAACTATTTAACCAACAATAGCTAACAACACACCAGCAGCAACAGCACTACCTAATACACCAGCCACATTCGGGCCCATTGCATGCATTAAGAGGAAGTTATGCGGGTTAGCTTCAAGGCCTACTTTATTAGCAACACGTGCAGCCATAGGAACAGCTGACACACCTGCAGCACCAATCAATGGATTGATAGGACTCTTAGAGAAGCGCCCCATAATTTTTGCCATGATCACACCAGATGCAGTACCAATAGAGAAAGCAATAGCGCCTAACCCTAAAATACCTAATGTTTCTAAGTTCAAGAACTTATCAGCAGATAATTTAGAACCAACACCTAAACCTAGGAAGATAGTCACTATATTAATCAACTCATTTTGAGCAGTTGAACTTAAGCGATCTACCACACCAGACTCACGCATTAAATTACCTAAACAAAACATACCTACTAGCGGTGTTGCAGCCGGTAAGAATAGAATTGTCATAAATAAAACAGCGAGAGGAAAGATGATTTTTTCTTTTTTGCTTACTGGACGCAACTGCTCCATTTTTATCTCACGCTCAGCTTGCGTCGTTAATGCACGCATAATTGGCGGTTGGATAATTGGCACTAACGCCATATATGAGTAAGCAGCGACGGCAATTGCACCTAACAAGTCAGGGGCTAATTTAGAAGCTAAGAAAATAGCAGTTGGCCCATCAGCTCCACCAATGATGGCAATAGCTGAAGCATCAGCCAGAGTGAACTCAAAACCAGGTACTAGGTTTAATAGAATTGCACCAAATAGTGTAGCAAAAATACCAAATTGAGCAGCTGCGCCTAAAAACAACGTTTTAGGGTTAGCAATCAACGCACCAAAGTCTGTTAATGCACCAACACCCATAAAGATAATCAACGGGAAAATGCCCGTTTCAATACCAATATGATAAATGTAATAAAGCATACCGCCTTCATCATTAAAACCAGCATTAGGAATATTCGCTAAAATAGCGCCAAACCCAATTGGTAATAATAAAAGTGGCTCAAACTTACGTACGATTGCTAAATATAATAGCAAACCACCGACAGCCATCATCACTAGCTCAGGCCATTGGAAATTTGCAATTCCCGTATCAGCCCACAGTGTCATTAATCCATTCACGTTATCTTCCTTAACCTATTACGAACAGTGATTCACCAACAGTAACAGCATTACCCTCTTTGGTATTAACAGCTTGTACTGTGCCTGATTTTGGAGCACGAATTTCAGTTTCCATTTTCATCGCTTCCATGATTAGCAGTACATCACCTTCATCGACGTAATCACCATTATTAACAAGCACTTTAAAGATGTTACCCGCTAAAGGAGCTGGTACATCTTCACCTTCCGCGCTAGCAGCAGGCGCAGCAACATTAGCTGAAACCGTTGCATTGACTTGACCGGCTGCTTTCACTGGCGTAATACCATCAATACTACCTTCAGGGCCTACTTGTACATTATATAACTGGCCATCAACTGACACTGAGTATGATTCAGGTTCCTTGTTTGATGGTGCAGCTACTTTCATATCATCTGCGCTTGGTACTGGCTCAAATGCATCAGGGTTATTACGGTTTTCTAAGAATTTAAGTCCAATCTCAGGGAATAATGCATAAATAAGAGCATCATCAATTTCATTCTCAGCAAGCTTAATATTTTTCTCGGCCGCTAACTTTTTAAGTTCAGCTTCAATAGTCGCCATTTCTGGAGCAATATTATCAGCAGGACGACAAGTAATTGCCTCAGCCCCATCTAATACTTTTGCTTGTAATTCAGCATTAACAGGAGCAGGAGCAGCACCGTATTCGCCTTTTAATACACCAGCGGTTTCTTTAGTGATATTTTTGTAGCGCTCACCCATCAATACATTGATCACAGCTTGTGTACCAACGATTTGAGAAGTAGGTGTTACTAAAGGAATAAAACCAAGATCTTCACGAACACGCGGGATCTCTTTCAATACTTCATCCATCTTATCGCCAGCACCTTGCTGTTTAAGCTGGCTTTCCATATTAGTTAACATGCCACCCGGTACTTGTGCTAACAAGATACGTGGATCAACGCCTTTCAATTCACCTTCAAATTTCACGTATTTTTTACGCACTTCACGGAAGTAAGAAGAGATTTCTTCAAGCTTATGTAAATCTAATCCAGTATCACGCGGCGTACCTTCAACAATAGAAACCAATGTTTCCGTTGGTGAATGGCCGTAAGTCATACTCATTGATGAAATAGCAGTATCAATAATATCAACACCCGCATCAATGGCTTTTTGCTGAGTAGCAACACTTAAACCCGTTGTCGCATGACAATGCAAAGCTAATGGGATATTAGTACACGCTTTAATTTTAGTGACTAATTCTTCTGCAACATAAGGTTTTAATAAACCAGCCATATCTTTAATACAAATTGAGTGCGAACCCATGTCTTCCATGCGTTTTGCCATATCAACCCAACCGTCAATCGTATGAACAGGGCTAGTCGTATAAGAGATAGTACCTTGTGCATGCGCACCCACGTCGATAGCAGACTTGATTGCGGTTTCAAAGTTACGCACATCATTCATTGCATCAAAAATACGGAATACATCAACGCCATTAGTATGTGCACGCTCAATAAACTTTTGAACAACATCATCAGCATAATGACGGTAACCTAATAGGTTTTGTGCTCTTAACAGCATTTGTTGTGGTGTGTTTGGCATCGCCGCTTTTAAAGCGCGAATACGATCCCAAGGATCTTCACCTAAATAACGAATACATGAATCAAAAGTAGCGCCGCCCCAAGTCTCTAAAGACCAGTAGCCTACTTTATCTAATTTCTCTGCGATGGGTAACATATCGTCAATACGCATGCGCGTTGCAAATAATGATTGGTGTGCATCACGTAAAACAACTTCGGTGATTGCGAGAGGCTTAGACATATTCACTTGCTCCTTTATTAATTCTTTATCCATCATACTGTTTGTGCTTTACGGTATTGTTGCACTGCGCTTGTGATAGCGGCAATAACTTGAGGGCTTGCTTGTGCTTGACCAGCTGCTTTAGATGCTGCAGCGGTTTTGCGTTGAGGGGTAATAACGGGTTTATCCGCAGGAATATATTTTGCCATTAGGTTGATACAAATAAAGAGTAACCCTAAAAACATATAAACAAATGCCATGCCGAGACCCAGTAACGTTAACGCGGTAACTAAAGACCCTGAAATATCCATAAATGTATCCTTTCCTTTTCTAAATGCTCATGACAACCTGTTATTGACACATAAAAATGAATATTTATTCAAATTCAATATATATTTAACAAGTTGCAAAGTTGCGAGCTTTGAATACCTATCACGATTAAAACCATGTAAATAATAAACATCAACCATCAATCTACTTTGATCAATAACCCTTTAATATATATCGTTATTAGTAGAATAATGTTTCGCAGATGCCTATTGTACTGGTTTGGGCTATAAAATGAAAGAAATGGAAGTTGACCTAGTTTGCAGAGTTTGTATTTAACATTAAGGCAGTGGATAAAACAATGGTAAAGACCACTCTATGCAGGTATAGCAAGGGCGTTAGCTTTGATTATTTATGCAGAAGAAAGATTTAATTAAACGAAAAATAAAACAAAAAATGAATATTTATTCTAAATTAATGAATTAAAATTTAAAAATGGAGGAATTACTAACAATAAAAGATAGAAGAGAAGATAAAATAGAAAATAAAGAAATGGTGCGGGTGAAGGGATTCGAACCCCTGACCGCCTGGTTCGTAGCCAGGTACTCTATCCAGCTGAGCTACACCCGCATGGTGCTTAAAATTATTGGGAATAATATTAATAAGCTCTAAAAACAAAAAAACTTACCAAAGTAAGCTTTATAAAGAATGGTGCGGGTGAAGGGATTCGAACCCCTGACCGCCTGGTTCGTAGCCAGGTACTCTATCCAGCTGAGCTACACCCGCCGCGATATTCTTTTGTTTTTATTCAATTCTTAAGCTCACCGTCTTTTCGTGCAAATAGAAAGATGGTGCGGGTGAAGGGATTCGAACCCCTGACCGCCTGGTTCGTAGCCAGGTACTCTATCCAGCTGAGCTACACCCGCTTTAAGAATCTACAAGAATGGCGGTGGAGGAGGGATTCGAACCCTCGAACAGGCTATAAACCCGTTACTCCCTTAGCAGGGGAGCGCCTTCGGCCACTCGGCCACCCCACCGTCGTCTTGTTGGCGCACATATTACTGTCTTCTGAAAACAAGTCAAACACTTTTTAGTAGAAAACTTTCCGTTTGCTCGCTATTCGAACAACCTGTTCATTTTTCATCTACATTGGGTAAATTTCAGACATAAAAAAAGAGCCGTTAGGCTCTTTCTTTAAGAATAACTAGAATTAACTAGCAGCATTCTTTTCAGCTTGAATGCGCATATAAATCTCTTCACGATGCACAGAGACATCTTTTGGAGCATTAACGCCTACACGTACTTGATTACCTTTAACGCCTAATACAGTCACTGTTACGTTGTCGCCAATCATAAGAGTTTCGCCTACACGGCGTGTTAAAATTAACATATATTTATTGCTCCTAAATTATTCTAATTATATCGAGATAGTCAGTATGGCTCATTACACAGTAAATTCATCTTTTATTTACTGTGTCTATCACCAAATCTATTTTTCTTGCGTTGGTTCTGTTTCAAGTTCAAATGCTTTATGTAAAGCACGTACAGCTAATTCTAAATACTTACTATCAACTAACACTGAAATTTTAATTTCAGAAGTAGCTATTTGGTGCATGTTGATCCCTTCTGCGCCCAAGGTTTCAAACATTTTTTGTGCAACACCTGGGTGATTCCACATACCAACACCAACAACAGATACTTTTGCAATCTCATTATTACCTTGTACAGAATTAGCTTTTAGCTTCTCACAAACAACATTTAATAATTTTGTCGCTTGATCGTAGTCATCACGATGCACTGTAAAGGTAAAGTCTGTTTTACCGTCACCTAATGTGTTTTGCACAATCATATCAACATCAATGTTTGCAGCACCAATAGGAGAAAGGATTTGAGCTGCAACCGTTGGTTGATCAGGAACACCAGATAAAGTTAAACGCGCTTCATCACGATTAAACGCGATGCCAGAGATAACAGGAGATTCCATTTTATTTTCCTCATAACTAATTAACGTACCACCACCATCTTTAAAACTAGAAAGTACACGTAGTGGCACGTTGTATTTTCCTGCAAATTCTACTGAGCGAATTTGTAACACTTTCGCGCCTAAGCTAGCCATTTCAAGCATTTCTTCAAACGTAATACTATCAAGACGACGAGCATTCGGCTCTACACGTGGGTCAGTAGTATAAACACCATCAACATCCGTATAGATTTGGCATTCATCTGCTTTTAATGCAGCAGCGATAGCAACCGCTGAAGTATCACTACCTCCTCGCCCTAGTGTTGTAATGTTATTATCTTCACTACGACCTTGGAAACCAGCGACAACAACAACACGACCTTCTTTTATATGCTTCTGAAGATTCTCAGTTTCAACATTTAGAATACGTGCTTTAGCATGGTTTGAATCCGTTTTTAAGCGAATTTGGTCACCGGTCATTGAAACAGCATCAACACCTAGATTGTGTAGCGCCATAGACAGCAAAGCGATAGTCGTTTGTTCACCAGTGGTCAACAATACATCCATCTCACGAGCAGTCGGTGTAGCGTTAAACTCTTTAGCCAAGGCGATTAATCGATTTGTTTCACCAGACATAGCCGATAAAACAACAACTACATCATGACCCGCTTCTTTCGTCGCTTTAACTTTCTCGGCGACGGCTTTGATACGTTCCACATTGCCAACGGAAGTACCACCATATTTTTGAACTAGTAATGCCATTTCTTTTCCTTTCTACACAACCAAGGTATAGACCCCTAATTTTTATAAACGTTCAGTTAACCAAGGAGTTACCAATGCAAGAGCTTCTTTTAATGCTGCAGGATTGTTTCCGCCAGCCATTGCCATATCTGGACGACCGCCACCTTTGCCGCCGACAGGGATAGCAACAACGTTGACTAAATCACCTGCTTTGACTTTTTTAGTTAAGTCTTTTGTCACACCCGCAATCAAACTTACTTTGTCATCACCAACCGTCGTTGCTAATACCACAATGCCTGACTGCAATTTGTTTTTCATTTCATCGACACTATTACGTAACGTTTTAGGGTCAACACCTTCCATGTGAGCAACAACGACTTTAATGCCGTTAATCTCAATGGCTTGTTCAGTTAGGTTCGAACCTGCATCACTTGCCGCTTTCGCTTTAAGTTGTGCTAACTCTTTCTCAAGCACTTTATTGCGGTCTAGTGTTTGAAGAATCTTTTCACCTAGCGTGAAGGTATCGCCTTTCACAAGGTCACACGCTTTGTTGAATTGCTCACGTAAGTTTTGCAATACATTACCAGCAGCGTCACCCGCAGCCGCTTCAATACGACGAACGCCTGCAGCAGTGCCCGCTTCAGAAGTGATAATAAATAACCCCATATCACCAGTACGTTGTACATGAGTACCACCACATAGTTCAGTTGAGAAATCACCCATTTGAACAACACGTACCATATCGCCATACTTCTCACCAAATAATGCCATTGCACCTTGGTTTTTAGCTTCTTCGATATCCATCAATTTCGTGACAACTTCATAGTTGTTACGAATGGCTTGGTTGACCATATAAGTCACTTTATTAAGTGCTTCAGCTGATACCGCTTCAAAGTGAGAGAAATCAAAACGTAGTTTCTCAGCATCACATAACGACCCTTTTTGAGTCACATGCTCACCTAACACTTGGCGTAATGCTTCGTGTAATAAATGGGTTGCAGAATGATGTAATGCAATTGACTTACGACGTTCAGCATCTACTTCAGCTTCAACAGACTCGTTCGCTTTAATAGCGCCCATACTAACGTAACCGATATGTAAGAAAGCATCGCCAGATTTTTTAGTATCTGTTACAACAAAAATACCATTACTGAACTTAAGCACGCCCGAATCGCCTACTTGGCCGCCCGACTCTGCATAGAATGGTGTTTTAGCTAGCACGATTTGTGCGTTATCACCTTCGACTAAACTATCAACAAACTGACCTTCTTTGATTAACGTCGTCACGGTAGAAGATCCTACTAGTGCTTGATAACCAATAAACTCAGTTTTGCCTTCGATTTTTAATACGTCGTTATAGTCTTTACCGAAGTTATTCGCTGCTTGAGCACGCTTACGTTGCTCAGCCATTGCACTATCAAAACCATCTTCATCGATAGTTAATTCACGTTCACGCGCGATATCTGCTGTTAAATCAGCAGGGAAACCGTAAGTATCGTAAAGTTTAAATACAACGTCACCAGGAATAACACTACCTTGTAGCGCATCTAGCTCGTTATCTAAAATCAGTAAACCACGCTCTAGCGTTTTACCAAATTGCTCTTCTTCTAAACGTAAGATCTTTTCAACGAATTCACGTTGCTGACCTAGTTCTGGGTAAGCATCGCCCATTTGTTTAATTAGCTCTTCATAAATACGGTAAAAGAACACATCTTTTGCACCTAGTTTATGACCGTGACGTACAGCACGACGAATAATACGACGTAGCACATAACCACGTCCTTCATTTGACGGCATAACACCATCGCAGATCAAGAAACCACATGAGCGGATATGATCGGCAACAACACGTAACGATTTATCTTGTAAATCTTGTGCGCCTGTTACGTCAGCTACTTTCTGAATCAACCCTTGGAATAGGTCGATATCGTAGTTTGAATGACCATTTTGAATAATCGCAGAAATACGCTCTAAGCCCATCCCCGTATCGATAGATGGGTTAGGTAGGTTTTCCATTGAACCATCAGCACTACGGTTAAATTGCATGAAAACGATGTTCCAGATTTCAATGAAACGGTCGCCATCTTCTTCAGGTGTGCCTGGAGGACCGCCCCAAATGTGCTCACCGTGATCGTAGAATATTTCAGAACAAGGACCACAAGGACCCGTATCACCCATTGACCAAAAGTTATCAGACTCGTATTTTTTCTCAGGTGATTTATCACCAATACGAATGATTTTATCTTCTGGTACGCCGATTTTATCAGCCCATAATGAAAATGCTTCGTCATCACTTTCATAAACAGTAACAAGCAGTCTCTCTTTTGGTATTTTCAGAACGTCAGTTAAATATTCCCACGCAAATCCAATCGCTTCTTCTTTGAAGTAATCACCGAAACTAAAGTTACCTAACATTTCAAAAAAAGTATGGTGACGAGCAGTGTAACCAACGTTATCTAGATCGTTATGTTTACCACCAGCACGAACACAACGTTGACTTGAAGTTGCGCGCGTATAAGCTCTTTTTTCAGTGCCTAAAAAGGTATCTTTAAATTGATTCATACCTGCATTAGTAAATAACAAGGTAGGGTCATTCTCAGGGACGAGTGAACTACTGCTCACTGTCTGATGCCCTTTCTTACCAAAGAAATCCATAAATCCTTGGCGAATATCAGCGGTCGATTTAGTCATGACTTATTCCATGTAAAAGTGTCAATTTAGGTATTCTTAAAAAATGAGTCTTTAAGGGCTAAATAGATGAAAAATAAATGGAGGCTAATATATCATGCAGATGGTGCTGGTGAAAGTAGCGATAAATAGAGTCATAGCAATAATTTATTACTCAATATAACCTTTATGAATAAGCGAATCAGTAATTTACAACCAAACATCCCACCTAACGAATTAGTCGTCATTCAATACAAATAGTTTATTGAGTTTATATTGATTGAAAAATCCTAGTTTAAAGACAATAAATATTATTTTTTAACGTTTAAGCAGATATAAAACTCGAAATAAAATGCAGAAACCACTTCGAAAATCCCTTAATAAAGAAACGAATTAATCAAAAGAATGCTTAAAGAAAAAACGGTTTAAAGAAGATACTAATAATAGAGGCTTTATTGTTGAGGCACGTTGAGGAAAAAACTTGATTGGCTAGTGATACAGATGCTAACTAGCCAATATTTAAAACGGGCTTATTTACTTATTTACTTATTTACTTATTTAGCTACTTACAGATTTATTCAGCGACTAACGTTTCGATGCGGTAAAAACCTTCACCGTCAATCCCTAATGTTTCAGCTAAGAATGGCAAACTATGTTGCATCTCTTTTTGTAACGTCCATGGCGGATTAATCACGATCATGCCACTTGACGTCATGCCACGTTCTTCTTTATCAGCTTCAATACCTAATTCAAATAACTGGATATTTTTAATGCCTGACGATTTTAACGCTCTTTCCATTTTATTAATCAGCGTGCGTTTAACAACGGGATACCATAAAGCATAAGTTCCTGTCGCAAAACGACGATGAGCATCAACTAACTTGTCAACCACTTCATCATATTCTGTTTTAATTTCATAAGACGGATCAATCAACACCAAACCACGACGCTCTTTAGGTGGCATAGTAGCAATTAAACCTTGTAAGCCATCGCTATTCGCCATTTTAATGCGGCGATCACCAGAGAAATTGCCACGCATGTTAGTAAATTCATTCGGGTGTAGTTCAAATAAAAACATACGATCGTCATCACGACGCATTTGATTACAAATCATCGGAGAACCAGGGTAAGACAGTAACGCACCTTCCCCATTAAATGCTTTAACCTGATCTAAATAACGAGATACTGGCACCGGTAAGTTTTTAAGATCCCATAACGCACCAATCCCGTTTTTAAACTCACCTGTTTTTAATGATTGAGCTGAATCTAATTGAAAAGCACCACAGCCAGAATGGGTATCCAAATAACAAAAAGCTTTATCTTTTTGCAATAAGTAATCAAGGATAGAGGCTAATACAGTATGCTTTAACACATCTGCAAAATTCCCAGCATGGTATGAATGACGATAACTCAGCACAAAAAACTCCAAAAAGGTTCTAGAAAAACAAATAAAATAATAACCTGCGCAGTATAAAGACTTTACAGTTTTATTGCGCGAAAAAGATAATACGACGAATGATTATCGTGTCATAAAGTAAACACTATTTATTTAGCTTAATATGCAGCAACACTAACAGTCTTGATCTTCTTAGACGCTTATTCTTACCTGCGCTTTTACCGCCATAATTTTCAGAAAACTATTTTAAAAACTAATTTAATGCGCTCACTTGTTGCTGTGTGGGGCACCGAAACCAAGTTATACGCTACATATCTATTTTTAAGATATTTATGGGTGGTATTGTAGGGGCAAGATCCTATAAACTAGTCAACAATATTTGCTTATTTTTATGCTTAACAAAGTTAATGTTAATGTCTCTTTTATTATCTATTAATAGACATAACCTAACTAATAAGCGTATTTCTACGTTTATTAACAAGATAAAAGTAAGCAACAGTTAATTGATTAACTAATTGCATTAGAAAGCGCATTAAATGTAATTGTGACGACTAACAAAAATACTGTTTATAGCAAAACTAATACTCAATTTTTAAGTCATAGTTTCATTCACAACTTAAGTCATCATTTTAGTGATTAGCTAAGTAACGATTTAACTAACAGTTAAGTAAGAAAAAGCGCAATAAATTTTAAGTGGTAGTTAACTAACTAGCACTCACAAATACTTTAAATAAGTCGAAATAGCGGAGCAAGAATATGTTTAACCGTAGTGTAAACAAAGTAGTCCTAGTAGGTAACCTAGGCAAAGATCCTGAAATGCGTTATACCCAAAACGGTGGCGCTGTTGCGAACTTCTCTATCGCAACCACGGAAAGCTGGAAAAACAAACAAACAGGCGAATACGAAAACAAATCTGAATGGCACAACATTGTTGTATTCGGTAAGTTTGGCGAAATGGTTGGCCAGTACCTTAAAAAAGGTGCAAAAGTTTACGTTGAAGGTAAATTACAAACCAACAAATGGCAAGGTCAAGACGGTCAAGATCGTTACAAAACTGAGATCATTGCAAACGACATTCAAATGCTAGATGCGCGTAATCAAAATGCAGGACAAGGCCAAGCGCCTTACCAAGCACCGCAACAGCCAGGTGGATACCAAAGCGCAGCGCCACAACCAGCGGCTGCACCAGCACAGTCTTGGGGTAATGCTCCGCAACAGCCACCAGCACACCAGCCTGCACCGCAAATGGCACCAGCTTATCAGCCACAGCCAACACCTGCACAGCAACGACCTGCGCCAGCACCTGCTCCACAGCAACGTCCGGCACCAACGCCTGCTCCAGCGCCACAGGCAAAACCGCAACAAGCTCCAGCGTCATTTAATGAGCCATCAATGGACTTTGATGACGATATTCCGTTCTAGGATCGAGTTATCTTTTTAAGATGATTTATTAAATTGTAGAATAGTAAAAACCTAGCACCGCTAGGTTTTTTTATGTCTGTAATTTAAAGTGTTAAATTTATCTGACTTTATTTGAGTTAATGCTTTCAAATAATCAATAAATTTATATATCTCTCACCTGCAGTATTTCCACCGTAAATATTGCAGCATCCTACGCTTTTAGATGATTAAAGATTCACAAGTGAACTATAGCTCTTTGTTTTATCGATAAACCAACGTAAAGTAATAATAATATTTTAATCATTAACTCTTGTCGTATTTCCACCGTTAAAATGACATTTTGTGAGTTAATAAAGCTGTTATGTGCACTGCATTGTTCGAATCAACCATAATACGGAACTATTTAATATGAATACTGTTTTAGAGGGAATTGAGCTTTCCCCCAATATATTTGCAGGTTCTGTAACATCTCTTTTCAAGTTAAAAGATGACTCTAAACCTTACCATGCAGGTACTATGTTTGCGGTAAAAATTGATGAGGAGGTTTACTTTATTACAGCAGGGCATGTGCTAAAGAAAAACCAAAAGTATTCTGAAGATTCTGATGACCAAATATTTGCAATTGTTGACGGGAACCTCACTCAGATTACAAGCTTCGATAAATATATAGTATTTAATGCTAAGGATAATGAATTAGATGTTGTCGCTATAAAGCCAAAAAATATCAGTTGGGATAGGATATTCACTAAGTTTATTTCTGAAGCTGATATGTTCATGGGAAAGATTGAACCTGAACATTATTTATGTGCTTATGGGCTTCCTGAAACCCAAAATAAAATTCGTTGGCAAACAGATGTTTTATCAAATGTCCGATATGGTTACTTCGGTAAAAGCTCTAAGCGTGAAACACTAAGTGCTTTGGGGTTTGGCGAGGAGTATATAGGCATTGATATATCCTTAAAGAAAGCATTTACAAATAACCAGAAAGAAATTCCTCCTGCTAAACCTCAAGGAATAAGTGGGGGGCCCATTTACATAACTCACAATTTTTCAAATCCAACTGAGCTATTTGAGCCTAAGTTAGTAGGAGTGACATTTGAAAAAATGATCAACAATCAAGGTATATTAGGGGTAAAGTTTTCCTCTATTTTAGCTGGGTTTAAAATGCACATAACAAACAAGAATAGGTGTCGCGCAGCCGACACCTTATTCGGGTGTTGGACAAGCCCGTTTGAGGTTGGTTTACTTATTATAGTAAATAGCGGTTTTTATACTAAAGGAATGTTGATGATTCAGTTTTCTGAGGGTGAGTCTCGCTAAGATACAATCGATAGCCCAATTATATCAGTGCCTTATATTTTTATGTTGAATGCCAATCAACCTCCTTTTATTACTTTGACCACTCTATTTTTCTGCCTGCCGATGAACTTATGAAGCTCAAGCGTAAAGAGACATTAATGACTCAGTCGTCCCATGCCCATAAATTGCATGATGTGCTGACAACAGGGACAAATGCAATTTATACGTTTCATCACATTTGGTGGTGTTGGCACTACCACTACATTCACGCCAAGCAATAACAGAATCTGTAAGCGTAATCGCTTCGCATTTCCCCTTAAAAACCCATAATCACGTACTCGCTGTAATCCTTTAGGTAACACATGTTGCAGTATCAACCATAAGAACTTAAGTACGGGTAAAGTGCGTGTCTTCATCAAATGGGTGTGACCTTCTTTATATCTAAACGTAACCTCTTCATCGGTTATGTGAATAATATCTTTGTCGGGTAACACGCCCCGATACAAATACCGTGATAAATATTGAAATGATGACAAGCCGAATCCTACCTTACGACAATCAACCACCCATTTATTGGGGATGTTGGTCGGTAGTGCTAACTGAGGGTGATGATTGATTGCCTCCATCATTCTGCCTCGCCAGACCTTAGCTAACGAAAAAGCATTAAACAGGTAGCGTTTATCCCCTTTATGCCATTGCTTCTTACTTGCATCGTAGCGACCAGAAGGAATAACAATGTGTAGATGGGGATGTAGTTCTCTTTTGCGATTGTGAGTATGCAGCACACTGGTAAAGCCTAAGTTGCCTTTATCCTCTCGTGATGCAAAGTCTTTTAGTAAATTCGATGTGATTTTAAACATCAATTGATAGAGGGCTTTGGGATGTTTTTGAGCAAGTACTCTGAACTGATAGGGTAAGGTAAAGGTCACCATAAAATAGTGTACGGGTAATAACTTATCGGTTTGTTTGGCTAACCAATTTGATGTGGTTTGATGCAAACATTGTGGGCAACTTCTGTTCCCACAGGATGCAAGGTGTTGTTGGTCATGCAGGCAATGTCCACAATGCCATTGGCTATAACGAGACTCATCCTGCTTACAATGCAACATGTCAATGATGGCGCGGCGAATATCTTGATTCAATAATCCACCATATTGTTGCTCCAGTTGCGCTTGATAGCGACCAAGTAGTGCAATAAATTGGCTCATGAGACCTCCCATTGAATGGCTAATTTATTAGTTAACTTATTCAGGGCGGTGACGTTATCCTTTTGTTTGAGTGGGGTAAGTTGTGTGTATTTCGCTGTCGTATTCAGGCTGTGATGTCCCAATAGTATTTGCAGGGAGCGTAGGTCAATACCTTGCTCTAAGAGATGAGTTGCAAAGCAGTGGCGCAGTGAATGAGGGCTAATATTTTTATTAATCCTCAGCTCAACAATCACTTTCCTTCAAGGCTTTCTGCACACTGCCTTTATCCATTGGCACCTGTGTATTTTTACCAATACTTGGAAATAACAACTGAGGATGACGATGCGTTGACCAGTAGCAACGTAACGCAGAGAGTGTTCGTTTAGGTAAAGGTAGCAAGCGGTCTTTGCCTCCTTTACCTTCGCGAATATGCACTTGCATGGTATGGCTATCAATGTCGTTCACGGTCAAATCAAGGGCTTCACTTAAGCGTAATCCCATGCTGTACAAAACAAGAAAAAACACTTGATAACGCAACGCACGAGTGTGGCTAATCATCAAGCCAACTTGTTGTGGCGTGAGAATGTCAGGAATGTGTTTTACTTGTGGTGGTTTGACAATATTGAGCCATTCCCATTGTCTATTGAGGGTATGTTTATAAAAAAACTGTAGGCCATTACGGTCTAATTTTATGGTGCTCCATGAATGGGGTTTGAATGAGTTGTGCAAAGTAGTTTTTTAAATCGGCTTTGGTTAATGTATCAGGTGAGCAGTCAAAGAAAGCACTTATTCTACGGACAGCTCTCGAGTACGCGTCAATGGTAGCGGGTCGCATGCCTTGCAGTGTTAGGTTAGTCAAATGTTGTTGATATAAAAGGTCAAAGTGTTGTTGTTCTGAAGTGTTCATCGCTTATACTCCTATTATTCATCACGAGGACGTGATGTGGATAATAAGTATGAACGTTATTGGTCTTTTGTTTTTCTGCCGCACAGCGGCTTCGTTCAACAAGGCAATTAAACGGAACTAAAACAGTTGGTTAAGTTTCGCTTCGCTACACATTATAACCAACAATTTTAGTCCGCTTATTGCGGCGTTATGTTTTTCTTCAGGAGTTATCAATCATGGCACAAAAAAACATTGTTACAATTGGTTTTGAGTTAAACAATGATAGTGTTAATTATTGTAGTTTTAATAGCGATTCGTCACTTCTTGATTATGACATTGTTTTGTTTAAGCCTGATATTGATGACTTTGTATCAAATGCCGATATGTTCGAAGGTAAGCCTTCTTTGAGTGATCATGATTCCTTTAGGTTAAAAGATAAAGTACAACATTGGAGGAGAGAAATTCTTGAGTCAGTAGAATGCGGGAAAACAGTATTTATCTTTCTTTCAGAACTAGCTCAAATATTCATAGCTACTGGGCAAAAAACGTATTCAGGAACTGGTAAAAATAGACAAACAACTAGGCACGTTACACCATATGATAACTATCAAATTATACCTGCCGAAATAAATGTAGTTAAAACCAAAGGTCGAGAAATTAAACTTGCTCCAAAACATGCAGAATTAATATCTTCATACTGGAAAGAGTATTCAAATCAATCAAGTTACAAAGTAACAATTGGAGATAAAGTACCTGCAAGTTTGTTAACTAAAAATGGCGATAAAACAGTCGGTTCTATAATAAGGTCTAAAAACTCAAATGGAGCTCTCATCCTACTCCCTGATATTGATTTTTATCCTGATGAGTTTTTTGATGATGAAGGAGATTGGGGGAGTGCTGAGTCTAAGAAATTTGCTTTAAAGTTTACTAAGTCAGTTGTCAGCGTAGATAAAGCTATAAAAAATTCAGATGAACTGACTGCTGAGCCTGAGTGGTCTAAATCAATAAATTATAAGCTTAAAAAAGAAGAAAAATTAGATTCTGAACTATTGAAAGTTGAGTCAGATCTGGCAGATATTCAATTAAAAAAAGAATCTATTATAAAAAAATTGAATGAGAGTGGTCAGCTAAGGAATCTGTTATTTGAAAAAGGCAAACCGTTAGAGTTTGCTATCTTAGACGCTTTGAAAATATTAGGTTTTTCTGTCTCTCAGTTTGAGAACAGTGAGTCTGAGTTTGACGCAGTATTTGAATCTAAAGAAGGAAGGCTAATCGGAGAAGCTGAAGGAAAAGATAATAAAGCATTAAACATTGATAAGTTAAGGCAACTAGCTCTGAATATACATGAGGATCTTGAAAGAGAAGAAGTAGAGAGTCCTGCTAAACCTGTTTTATTTGGAAATGCTTTCAGGTTACAAGAGTTAGAGAAAAGAAATGATCCATTCACTACAAAATGTTATTCAGGTGCTAAAACAAATTCAACTGCATTAGTATTTACCCCTGATCTTTTTATTGTCGCTAAGTATCTATCGGACAATAAAGATTTGAGGTTTGCCACAAAATGCCGGAAAGTAATGCTTAATACAATCGGTCGAGTGTGTTTTCCTAAAGTGCCAGAAAAAAACATTAATCTAGCAAAAACGATTAGTGACAAAATATAATCGGGTAGCCGGAGGTATCTACCCCCCCAGCCCCCACACCACCCTGCATGCGGCTCCGCACAGGGCGGTTCATCTTATGATGAATAGTGAATATTAATTCACAAATCCTTTAATAACATCAAACCTTGTCTGACTAAAAACTCATTACTGATAGCAACTTCAATGAATGACTGTCCAACACTTTCTACGCTTTTAAATGATTAAAAATTCACAAGTTAACTATAGCTCTTTGTTTTACCGACAAACCAACGTAAAGTAATAATAAGATTTTATATCATTAACTCTTGTCGTATTTCCACCGTTAAAATTCCATTTTTGAGTTAATAAAGCTGTTAGGCGACTCATGTTGTTCCACATTATCTAAAGTTATTATTCTGTTACCCAGCCCTGTTGTATTGCATATAATTTTGCTTTGTCGGTTAATGCAAAACCAAAAACACCCCCACCATACGGTGTATAGGATGTTTCATCTTTTATAAATCCATCTTTTCTAAGATCATTAATGTAAACCTCAGCGAATATTTTTGAACAAGCTAATTTATGGTGTAAGTCGTTAAAAGTATAAAATACATTTCCTTCGTTATAACTCTCAATTAAGTTTTTAACTAACTCAGTCTTTTTATCTGTTACGCTTTCAACTGGTTTTTCTGTTACAGACTCGAAGGGATTATTGCCTACAGGAGGCTCTTTGAATAGTGGGGCTTCATGAATTTCACGAAGAAGGTTATCAAACTGTAACTCGAATTCATCTTCACGAGAGAAGTTGATGTGTAAACGACTTTTTAGAAATATTGGTACATTATGCGTGCCATTTTGACGAATCAGTGGGATAACTTTTTTTGTGTCGATCTGATTCATATATTCAGCGGTTATAATCATTTTTTCATAGCCAACACCACCTAGGCCATCGTTTGCTTTAGCGACATATGCATCAGTACAAATCATAATGATTCGATCTGATTCAGCAACACTTTTTTCCATAAAGCTACCTAAATCATCACCTAGACTAAGGCGAAATTGGTCTAAGGTTGCATCTACACCAGCGTTACGTAAACGTTGTGCGAGTTCTAAGACCCACTTCTTATGGGCTTGGTCATCATGAGAGTAAGATATAAATACTTTAGGGACAGCTGTGCTCAAAGGAACTCCTTAATTTAGTTAACACATAATAAGTGAGGTTATAATTCAATAATTCAACCCTAAGTACTGGAAATTTAGCGAAAACTTTGTAACTATTATTCACTTACATTCGCCATACAAGAGCTTTAAACGTTAAAAAGGATTTGCATGGCTCGTTTAGCACCTAAGACAAATACTCTAAGAGCTCTTTTCGCAAGGTCAGGAAATCAATGTGCCTTTCCCGGTTGTACCCAACCAATAATGAACAATAAAAATAAATTTATTGGTCAAGTATGTCACATTGAAGCGGCAATGACGGGAGGCGAACGCTTTAATGAAGAAAGCTATGATGAATTCCGCCGAAGTTATGAAAATTTACTAATTCTTTGTTATCCACATCATATCGAAACAGATGATGTGGAAGAGTATCCAGTAGAAAGACTCGTCCAAATAAAGAATGAACATGAGCAGCTATTTGAAAAAGATAATTTTAAAATTGACGAGGCTGAACTAGTAAAACTTTCCCATGAAATGAAAAAATATTGGGGAGATATTGAAAGATTAAACAATGTTAATCATGTATTCGTTGATACTGGTTTAGCTATGGAAGTTAAAGGGGATAATAGTTTCTTTCAGGTTATCAAAAGTGCCTACAAGGCAATTGATGGAATTAAAGGTTTACTTGAGCATCTACAAGAAAGCGATGAAAACCTACAAAGTGAATTTGAATCTCTTTTAATTAAAAAAGGGATAAGCAAAGAGTCATTCGAAGACATTCCATATTATGAAAACCCTTTTATAAATCGAAATTGGGAAAGACATAATTTAGGTACTCCAAATTGGTTGCAAAGAATTAAAATTGACTTAGTACATATTGAAGTAAAATACTTGGAAGAATATTTAAAAACTAATAGTAATGATCTTGTTGCCAAAGCAAGCTTTGAAAAAGCAAAAAGGCATTTAAAAGAGTTTGCAAAAACTGCTATGCACGTTGACTAGAGCGTATAATCGGGTAGCCGTAGGTATCTAACTTTCAACCTCGCCCGCCTACATGTGGTTTCGCACAGAGCGGTTCATCTTATGATGAATAGTGAATATTAATCCACAAATCCTTTAATGATATCAAGCCTTGTCTGGCTAAAAACTCATTACTGATCGCACTATTGCTCCCTTTGGTTTTCGAACTACAACAAGGTACTTTACTGGTGCTTTTATAACCCCACTGGCACAAGAAATAGCTAAACGTTCACTTACGCCAAGTTTAATCAATGATCTCACTTTTATCCTTGGTTTTCGCCATTGTCGATAAACGTGGACTTCATTAAAACCATGATATCGTCACACGAATAAAATCCACAATATTCTTTAATAATACTGTTTTGACCTAACCTTCTTCACCCTTCGTGTCTTCGTGGTTAAATCGGTTTTTTATTTTAAAAGGCCACAAGTAACCACGAAGCCGCTACGCTGCACGAAGGACACGAAGAAAAGCTATAATATAATGTGAGTTAATAGTAAGGCTTTTGACCTAACCTTCTTCCCCCTTCGTATCTTCGTGGTTAATCGGCTTTTGATTTTAAAAGACCACAAGCAACCACGAAGCCGCTACGCTGCACGAAGGACACGAAGAAAAACTACAATGTTAGTTAATAGTAAGGCTTTTAACCTAACCTTCTTTCCTCTTCGTGCCTTCGTGGTTAATCAGCTTTTGATTTTAAAAGACCACAAGCAACCACGAAGCCGCTACGCTGCACGAAGAACACGAAGAAAAACTACAATGTTAGTTAATAGTAAGGCTTTTGACCTAACCTTCTTTCCCCTTCGTGTCTTCGTGGTTAATCGGCTTTTGATTTTAAAAGACCACAAGCGACCACGAAGCCACTACGCTGCACGAAGGACACGAAGGACACGAAGAAAAGTTACAATGTTAGTTAATAGTAAGGCTTTTGACCTAACCTTCTTTCTCTTTCGTGGTTAATCGGTTTTTGATTTTAAAAGACAACTTCAATGAACAACTTCAAAGAGTGGTTTTTCAATACTTTGCTCAATACTTTGTTCTTAAAGCAGGAAAATTTACAATTATTTTTTCACTGCGTTCAACATTTTAACCAACTATAAATTCCCTCTTAATGAGGCGTTAAACCACAATCAGTCGTTGAGACGTTTCGTCGCCTTTTTATAAGCATCGCTTCGTTCACGTTTACCGACTGCAAGCACAGTTACAGTGATAATGTTATCTGTGACTTGATAAACTAAACGATAACCGGATTGGCGAAGTTTAATTTTATACATATTTTCTGCGCCTGATAACTTAGCCCCTGGTATGTGAGGATTAGTTAGGCGTTCAATTAGTTTTTTCTTAAATTGACTTTTGAGTGTAGCGCCTAGCTTATTCCATTCTTTTAGTGCGCTTTTCTTGAACTCGAGATTATAAGTCATCAATATTTACCGAAATGCTACTTTCATTTTGTCGTTCTATTGCTAAAGCTAAAAGCTCAAGATCTTCAATTTTGTCCATCATCATTTCGTAGGCTTCAGCAGGTACACAATAAAATGCTGGTTCATTTCTGTTGAGTACTGCAACAGGCTCGCCATAGGCACTTGTTGCAACTTTCATTGGATTTGCTTTGAGCTCAGTGATACTGGCAGCAACGTCAGCTAAGATTCTAGTGGTCATTTAAGTGGTCTCTTATTAGGTCATTTAATGAGTCCATTGTAGTTGTATAAAAATGGTTTAACAAGCAGTTCAATACGGGTGAGTAAGTGGATATATTCAATAATTCTTGGGTTATCGGGATAGGAGGAGGGATTCTTAGTGGTTTTATTGTAACTCTAATTACTCGCTATCTATTTTCCAAAAAAGACAACAAAGAATACGTCCAAAAAGTTGCAACTGTAGACAGAGAAGTTGTTTACGCACTTAGACCTAGAATATCCGAGGGACACATACCTGATAATGAAGTCCTGTCATCTTGATAAATACAACAGCACGTAGATATAAAGTTGAGCGTGTATCAATTGAGACTGGTACAAGAAATAGCTAAAAGGTAAAGTGAATGGGGTCAAGTCTTGCTTTTTGTCTTTTTAAAACACCACATCAAAAACTCATAATAAAAACGATAATCAATGTGGCTACAACCCCCTCCCGCCGTTGAGCTTTCCCAAACGATGAAGGACTTTCAGCAACAGCAAACAGGACGTTTGCTGTAGGTTCATTCAACGCATGGAGCGATTTATGCGACAGCATAGTTACATGAGCGGACTAAGCTCTGCTTGTCCTTTGCCCTTGCTAGCTCACTTCTTCCTTATTAAATAACGACGTAATCTATGAACAGTGCATTAAGAAGGTTATAATTTTTTTATTATAGGGCTTTATTTTTAAATCATTTTCCGCCGTATAGGTTATTCTATAACCTCGTTATATTTTCTCTGGTTTGGCTGTCACAAGGATTCAATGATGAATATAGATAAAGCAAAAAAACGTATCGCGAAGCAAGTTAAAAAAGGATTTAACGGCTACCCTCAGATCTCATTAGCGTATTTTGGTCAAACGTCGGATTCTGCAACTAAAGTCATCGTTTCGTTCACTGCGGATGAGAACGCTAAACCACAAGACCAAACGTTTTTGAGTGAAAATGACGCTCGGGAAGACGAAACGATTCAATCGACGTTAGTAAAAATAATTGAACGAACGGATGCTAATACGGTTATTGAAATCGATGGTGTTTCGATCATTAATTAAAAATAATAAGGCTACGTTTTTAATCTTAAATTCAAGAAAGCACCAATAGGTCAGATCTTGCTTTTTGCCTAAGCAAAGCTATTAGCTAATAAATAAAGTCGATACTCGATATGACTACATCTATTTCTCCGTTAAGTGTTTCTGATTAAATCAGTCACTTTAGTAAGCTAAGACATAGATCGATTTATGCGACAGCATAGTGTTATGGACGGACTAAGCTCTGCGTGTCCTTTGCCCTTACTAATTAACAGCAATGCAATACAACTTCATGATGCTCTGATATCAGTCGGAGAATTTTTATAACCTCCAACTGATATCATTTTCTGTTAATACACTTTATAAGTTAAACCATTTATATTTATTGATTACATTTGTCTTTATCAAACTAAAGACGCTAAAGTTGCTGCTTCCCAATCGGTTAATAACTTCATTATCTGTTCTGAATCTTCTGGTGTTGCAGCAGGTCGTTGTAAAACTTTATGGCCTTGTTCTAAGGCTTCACGAATTGATTTCACTTGATATAAAAATCCATTTCCGTCTGCTTCTACTGTGATCGTTTCAGTTTTTTGTTCATATTTTGTTATAGCAAAACTATTACCACTTGCATCAGGTAACCAAGGATTAGACGTTAATACTAAACTTCCTTCGCTGCCTAGGACTGTAAATGAAGAATGTAAGCCATAGTTTTCTGCAGTGTGTAATTGGCAAGTAATGCCGTTTGAATATTGAATAGTTGCAGCTGACTCGCAAATATTTCCATCATCACCACGTAGGCCCGATGCGTTTATTTGATAGTTATCGCTCACTTCACTGCCAAACTGTTGTTTGATTAATAGGTGCATTAATGATGCTGGGTAACAACCTAAATTATACAATGCCCCCTTACTGTCAGGGTTAACAAACTGTTCTATCGCGGCACAGTATTGACCAGTAATCGATTTTATTTCTCCGATTGCGCCAGATTTAATGGTTTCTGCAATGGTGTTAATAAAGGGATGAGTGAGGTACATCAGCCCTTCAACAAAGAAAGTATTGTTTTCTTTCACTGCTGCTAAAGCGGCCTGTGTTTTTTGCATGTCGATTGATAATGATTTTTCACATAATACGGCTTTGCCAGCGTTAGCGGCTTTTATTACATAGTCGTGATGGATGTGATTAGGTAAGGCAATATAAATAATATCGACATAAGGATCGTTAATCAGCATATCAAAGTCAGTGAATGTATTTTTGATATCATATTTATTAGCAAACTCAGTTAATGTTGCGACGGAACGACCTGCAACGGAATAAAGGTGAGTATTACCTTCTTTAACGATGGCATCTGCCATTTCTCCAGAGATAAAACTGGTGCCTAATATTCCCCAATTAAGTGTCTTTTTCATTCTTATTTATCTCCTGTTAATAATTTGCTTTCAAATGCTTGAACCAAATCAGTCAATCCCGACTGGATAAATGTTTGAGTGTGTTCGGCATTAAAGTGCTGTTCAAAAGCTTCTTGGTTATTATAACGTTCCCAAAAAATATAACGACGTGGATCGTCTTTGTCTTGTAATACGACGGCCATTGAACACCCTGGCTCGCTGTTCATTCCTTCACAAAAAGTTTGAATTGCCGAAATGGCGGTATCGAGATCGCTTTCAGCTTTAATGCGAAGTTCTGCTGTAATGAACAAACCTTGTTTAAACATAGATGGCCCTTAATATGTGGATGAAATAAGACAACCAATAATTCTAATTGACTATTTATAGTTGATAAACGACCATCGAGTTTATTGTTTACTAACTATAAGTTGTCAATATGGATAAATTAAAGAGTATGCAGGTATTTGTATACGTCGCTCAACATGGCAGTTTTGCAACGGCAGCGGTCAATTTTTCAGTGACGGCGACTATGATTGGCAAACACATTAAATATTTAGAAGCGTATTTAGGTACCAAATTACTTAATCGAACCACCCGTAGGCAATCTTTAACTGAAGCAGGACAAATTTATTATTTAGAATGCACGCGTATTTTGGACGATATTGCAGACGCTGAAAATAGTTTGCAACGTTTAGAAAATAACCCGAAAGGCACGGTACGTATTAACTCTCCTGTGACCTTTGGCAATATTGTATTAGCGCCTATTTTGGCTGATTTTTTGCTGCAGTACCCTGATATTAATATCGAGTTAATATTGGATAACGGTTTAATTGATCCATTACATGAACAGGTTGATGTGGTTATTCGCATTGGTGAATTAGCTAACTCGTCGCTTATTGCACGCAAAATAGCAGACTATCAAATGGTCTTTTGTGCTTCGCCTCAGTACCTTGCTCAACACAAAACACCAGAAACCTTAAGTGATTTAATTAACCATCAATGTTTAGGCTTCAGCTATGACCATATTCAAGCCAATATTGCCTTAAGAATAAATACTCATGCATTTGATAGGCAACATACACGCCTAACGTCTAACAGCGGACAAGCTTTAAAAGTAGCAGCACTCAAAGGGACGGGAATTTTGTTACAACCTCTACTGCTATTACAAGAAGAGTTTGCTAATGGTGAATTGATAGAGATATTAAAAGAACATATCCCACCAGCAATGCCTGTTAATGTGTTGTATAAAAGTAAAACTCCCTCACTAAAAATACGCACGATGATTGAATTTATTTTGGCATCGATGCAACAATAAAAGAGCCTAAAAACAAAAAACGCATGCCTAATTGCTTAGACATGCGTTTATATTATTTGGCAGATTCAAGTTTCAAATATCGTTAAATAACTTTATTTTTTAGTTTAGCTTATTAGTTTAGCTCAGTTTAGTAGTGACCGACACCAAAACCATTAATGACTTTGATGTTAGTCAGCAAAACAATTAAACCGTCTATTTAAACAGCCGATTAACTTAAAGTGCTGTTTCTAAGATTTGGCGAGAACGTGCTAAATCGATCGTGCCATTTTCACCAAGCTTAGTCATACCGTGTGCTTCTAAACTTACCATTGCGGTGTCAACATCAGTTTGTGTTAAGTCGATTTCGCTTAACGATACTGGTGTTTTCATTGCAGAAAAGAATGCTTTTGTTTTCTCAATGGCTGCATCGATACGCGCATCATCAGAACCTTCAGTGATATTCCAAATACGCTCAGCGTATTGTAATAATTTTGCTTTTTTCTCTTCACGACATACTTGCATGATTGCAGGTAACACGATGGTTAAACTACGGCCGTGGTCTACACCAAAGTTACCAGTTAGTTCGTGACCAATCATGTGTGTTGCCCAATCTTGAGGTACACCTACACCAATTAAACCGCTTAGTGCTTGAGTCGCAGCCCACATAACGTTGGTACGTGCTTCCATATCTTGTAAATCAACAATCAGTTTTGGACCTTCTTCAACTAATGTTAATAAAATGCCTTCTGCAAAACGATCTTGAATTTTTGCGTTAACTGGGTACGTTAGGTATTGCTCCATCACATGAACAAACGCATCAACCACACCATTTGAAGTTTGACGTTCAGACAGGCTTAATGTTGTTTGTGGGTCAAGAATAGCAAATTGAGGACGAACCAATGCATTTTGAAATGCTAGTTTTTCTGTGCCTCTTGTTACTACTGCGCCAGTATTCGTTTCAGAACCTGTTGCTGGTAAGGTTAAGATACAACCTAATGGCAATGCTGTTTCAACTTTGCCTTGTTTTGCTAGAATATCCCACGCTTCTGCGCCTTCAAAGTTCACTGCAGCAGCGATGAATTTAGTACCATCAACAACCGAACCACCACCAACAGCTAATAAGTAATCAAAACCTTCTGCACGAATACGTTCAACAGCTTTCATTAATGTATCGTAATGTGGGTTTGGCTCAATACCTGAAAACTCATCCCAGTTATGGTCGGCTAGTGCTGCAACAACTTGATCGTAAACACCGTTGCCCTTAATAGAACCACCACCGTAAGTGACTAATATTTTTTTGTCTTTTGGAATGCTGTTAGCGATCGCTGCAATTTGACCTTGTCCGAAGTGGATTGCAGTTGTGTTTTGGTAGCTAAAATTGTTCATCTATGACTCCTTTAAAACGATTTATTCTATTCATCGTTTATTAAAAATTTTGTATTACTGAAACTGATTTACTTGAATACATTACATTGAATCGGCTTTGTTTATACAACATAGGCTCTATACGTTTCAGTTTTACTCTACGATCAATATGGATCTAACATGACCCCATATATGCCACATCGAAATAATTATCATTCTAATTAAATTGCGCACAACTTAATTGTGTAGCAAGTATATCTCGCATTGAAACCATAATGCAAGTATATTGTGCACAATGTAATTATTTAACGGATTGAATATGAGTGACGATAAGGTAGATTTAAAGGTGAATAAGTGTGAAGAAGTTAATAGCTGCTCAATAATAGAACCCGGTTCTAACTTGGCCATTGAAAAACAACTTTGCTTTTCTTTATACAGTACAGCCAATGCCATTGTTCGTGCATATCGACCGATGCTAAAAGCACTTGATTTAACTTATCCTCAGTATTTAGTGATGATTGTTCTTTGGGGCAATAACGGTATCAATGTAAAAGATCTAGGGCAGATACTACATTTAGATTCCGGTACCTTAACGCCTTTATTAAAACGTCTTGAAAGTAAGCAAGTCTTGACACGACAACGCGGTGAAAATGATGAACGCGTACGTGAAATCTTTTTAACAGAGCAAGGTATTAATTTAAAAAAACAAGCTGAAGCCGTCCCTGAAAAAATGTTATGCAAGGCTAAATTGCCTTTGGAAGAATTGCTCGAATTAAAAAAAGGCTGTGATAGATTATTTGAAAATTTAATTGCAGAATAATTCATACCGTTATAATAAACCGTTGCCCTTATAACCAAGCGTAAATAGTAATTGTTAGAATAAATAACCTAAGTTACTCACCTGTCTACGTTTTACATGGGATATAAAATAATATTTAAACGATAAATAGCTAACTATTTTATCATTTAGTTGTCACAAACTCACTCTATACTATTTTAATGCAAACATTTTTAACGCAGAAGGATAAAGTGAATGAAAGGATCTATTTCTCGTCGTGACTTCCTAATATTAACAGCGAAAGGGGCAGGTGCCGCGGTTGTATCATATGGTTTAATGGGCTGTGCTAGCGATGATGACGACGCTCAAACAAACAATAATATTGGCTTCAATCATGGTATCGCTAGTGGTGATCCTTTAACGGATGCCATTATTTTATGGACTCGCGTAACACCAACAACCGAAGGTGAAATTACGGTATCTTGGGAAATAGCGACAGACGAAGCTTTTACTCAATTAGTAAATACAGGTAATACGACCACCAGCAACGCAAGAGATTATACCGTTAAAGTAGATGCTATTGGCCTTTCTGCCGGCACTACTTATTATTATCGTTTCATCAGTAATGGCACAACCTCTTCAATAGGTACCACTAAAACCTTACCCGATGGCTCGCCTGACTCCGTTAAATTAGCCGTGTTATCTTGTGCCAACTACCCTGCTGGCTTTTTTAATGTGTATAACTTAGCCGCACAACAAGATGATTTAGATGCCATCTTGCATCTCGGTGATTATATTTATGAATACGGTCGAGGCGAGTACGGCAGCGATAATGCTGAAGCAATAGATCGTCAAGTATTACCCGAAACTGAAATTTTTAGTTTAAGTGATTATCGTACTCGCTATGCTCAATACCATAGCGATCCTGATTTACAACTATTACACAGTAAAGTGCCTTTTATCACCGTTTGGGATGACCATGAAGTCGCTGATGATACTTGGAGTGATGGCGCAGCAAACCATACCGAAGATGAAGGTAGTTTTGAAGAACGTAAACTTGCCGCCTTGCAAGCTTACTTTGAATGGTTACCTATCCGCCCTTGGAGTGAAGGTAACTATGCAGAAATTTATCGTCAATTTTCATTTGGTGATCTTGTTGATTTATACATGTTAGATACCCGTGTTTTAGCACGTGAAAAACAGCTCGACTATGCAAATTATTTTGATGGTAGTGTTTTGTTTGATGAAGAAACGTTTAACCAAGATCTCTATGAAACTGAAAGAACCATGCTCGGGGCAGAGCAATTACAGTGGCTTGAAGATAGCGTGAGTGTCAATAACGGCCGTTGGCAATTATTAGGTCAACAAGTATTAATGGGTGAAATGAAATTACCTGGTGCCATTGCATTAAATGCCATGAGTACAACGGATTATGCAGAGTTAGGAGCATTAGCTTTATTAGCAGCACGTATCGAAGCTGGAGATTCTACGATAACCACCGATGAGCAGACCTATTATGAAGCCAATGCAGACAAACTGACTGCTGATGCTCTTAGTTTATTATCCTTCCCTGAACTACCATATAATTTAGATGCATGGGATGGATATGCAACAGAGCGAGATAAAGTATTGGCCATCTTTAATGACGCATCAAAAAATTTAGTCGTTGTGGCGGGTGATACACATAATGCATGGGCAAATGAGTTATCTAATAGCGATGATAAAATTGTCGGTGTTGAGTTTGCAACGGCTTCCATCTCGTCACCCGGACTTGAGTATTATTTAAATATTAGTGATGACGCGATCGAAAGTACAGAGGATGGTTTTGTTTCTTTAATTGAGGGGCTTAAGTATTCAAATGCTAAAGATAGAGGTTTTTTAACCCTCACCTTCACTCAAGAGAAAGTTGAAAGCCAATGGCATTATGTCGACACAATTCTTAGTTCAGAGTACACAGAGCTGACTGATCGACTTAAAGTCGCCACTAGTAATGTTGATGAACCTGGCTTAACGTTCTCATAAACTGAGCTTAAACATAGCGGCAATAGCGATTATAATTTCTATAACTTCTATAACTTCTATAACTACTATAACTATACATCGACATTAAGCTGATACCATTCCGATTGATTTTTCGGAATGGTATCAATGTTTAACTAGTTTTCAGTGTATTCGACCAATGAAAACCTTTTAGTACTTATGACTAACTATAAGCTAACAGCAGTATCAAGCAGCAACATGATTAACCAGCAGTAACAACCAGTAACATCGACCAGCAGTAGTATTAACCAGCAGCAGTTTCAAGCAGCCACATCGACCAGTATTACTCAGCTAGTAGCAGTATCAATTAGCAACAAATCCACTATTTTTCCCAGTCTAAAATCACTTTTCCTGATTTACCAGAACGCATCATATCGAAACCTTTTTGGAAATCATCCACGCTAAAGTGATGTGTAATAATAGGCGTTAAATCTAAGCCAGATTGAATAAGGCTAGCCATTTTGTACCACGTTTCAAACATCTCACGACCATAAATACCTTTGATCACTAACCCTTTAAAGATAACCTGATTCCAATCGATTGCCATATCTGAAGGTGGAATGCCTAACAAAGCGACCTTACCACCATGGTTCATATTTTTTAACATGCTATTAAACGCAGATGGGTTACCAGACATTTCTAGCCCCACATCAAAACCTTCTGTCATACCCAATTCAGATATCACCTCTTCTAGCTTTTCATCTTTCACATTAACGGCACGTGTAACGCCCATTTTTTTAGCAAGATCTAGACGGTATTGGTTAACATCAGTGATCACCACATGACGAGCACCCACATGTTTTGCAACTGCTGCGGCCATAATGCCTATCGGGCCAGCACCAGTAATCAACACATCTTCACCCACTAAATCAAATGATAAAGCCGTATGAACTGCGTTACCAAAAGGGTCAAAAATAGACGCAAGATCATCTGAAATTTGATCAGGAATCTTAAAAGCATTAAACGCAGGCAATACTAAAAATTCAGAAAATGCCCCCGTTCTGTTAACACCTACGCCACTTGTATTACGGCAAAGATGAGTTCGACCACAACGACAATTACGGCAATGTCCACAGGTAATATGTCCTTCTCCAGAAACACGGTCGCCGAGTTTAAAACCGCGAACCTCTTGCCCCATGCCAACCACTTCACCAACGTATTCATGACCAACCACTAAAGGAACAGGAATAGTTTGTTGCGCCCATTCATCCCAATTATAAATATGGATGTCAGTGCCACAAATTGCTGTCTTTTTAATGCGAATAAGCAAATCATTATGCCCAACTTCAGGCTTTTCAACGTCAGTCATCCACAGCCCTTGTTCAGGCTTTAATTTAGCTAACGCTTTAATTTTCATGACCAATTAACTCCATCTCTTGCCCAACTTTAATAAACGCATCAATCGCGGTATCAAGTTGTTCACGAGAATGCGCGGCAGACATTTGTGTACGAATACGAGCTTTCCCTTTAGGCACTACAGGGAAAGAGAAAGCCACCACGTAAATACCTAAAACTAATGCACGTTCAGCAAACTCAGCAGCCACTTTGGCATCACCCAACATAATAGGAATAATCGCATGGTCAGCCCCTCCCATGGTAAACCCAGCAGCTTCCATACGGGTACGGAAGTGCGTTGAGTTTTCCCATAGTTTGGTGCGTAAATGTCCAGATTCAGCGAGTAAATCAAGCACCCGAATAGACGCTGATACAATCGCAGGTGCTACCGAGTTAGAAAAAAGATAGGGCCGAGATCGTTGACGTAACCAATCGATAACTTCTTTTTTGCCTGAGGTATAACCGCCCGAGGCACCGCCCATCGCTTTACCTAACGTACCAGTAATAATATCAATTCGGTCAATCACGTCATGGTATTCATGGGTACCTGCTCCATTTTCACCCATGAACCCAACGGCATGAGAATCGTCAACCATCACCAATGCGTCATATTGTTCAGCTAAATCGCAAATAGCCGGTAGGTTTGCCACTACGCCATCCATTGAGAACACACCATCAGTAACAATAAGGGTATGACGAGCACCCGCTTCTTTGGCAGCAATCAATTGTTGTTCAAGCTCTGTCATGTCGTTGTTAGCATAACGAAAACGCATTGCTTTACATAAACGAACACCATCAATAATAGAAGCATGGTTTAACGCATCTGAAATAATCGCATCTTCTTTACCTAAAATAGTTTCAAATAAACCGGTATTGGCATCAAAACATGAGGTGTAAAGAATGGTGTCTTCTTTGCCTAAAAAAGTAGATAGCTTTTGCTCTAATACTTTATGTGAATCTTGCGTACCACAAATGAAACGTACTGATGCCATCCCAAAACCATGTTCATCCATGCCGTCTTTTGCCGCTTGAATAAGCGTTTCATGATTGGCTAAACCTAAATAGTTATTGGCACAAAAGTTTAATACTTCCTGCCCTGTAGAAATTGAAACAGCGGCTTTTTGCGCAGAAGTAATAATACGTTCTGATTTATATAATCCTTCGCTCTTTACTGTTTCTATTTGTGTTTTGATTTGTGCATAAAATGTAGAAGACATCATATTTCCTTCTTTAAGTGGTTATCGTTTAGCTGTTATTTTTCTTTATAAAAAATCCTTTTATAAAGAATACGACATATAAATGTTGTTGATAAAAAGTATAATAAAATCGAATAAACAGATTCTAATTGAAACCGATTACAACTATTAGCCTATAAAATGGAAAACCATTGGTGAATCATGGTCACAAATAAACTAATTACTTTATTACCCGATTTAGCCACTTTTATTGTTGTGGTGAATGAAGGAAGCTTTACAACGGCAGCCAAAAAGCTAGGGGTAACACCTTCCGCTTTAAGCAAATTGATTACGCGTTTAGAAAGTGCACTATCGGTAAAGTTGTTTGAGCGAACCACGCGTCGCTTATTGATCACCGACGCGGGTAAAAAAATATACCAACAATCAACGATCATTGTTGAAGCCGCTCAACAGGCCATTGATATCTCTAGTTTAGAACATACCGTGCCTTCTGGAACGTTAACCGTTGCCGCACCAAAAGCATTTTTAACCATTGTATTGCAGCCACTAGTCACTCCTTTTTTAACTAAATACCCAAAAATTCAGTTAAAGCTAAGAGCATCAGACGGTGATATCGATATGATAGCGCAAGGCATTGATGTGGTATTTCGCTTAACCGATAAACCCTCTGAAGGGTTGATAATGAAAGAAATCGGTAAGGTGCATTTAAAACTCTGTGCAAGCCCCAACTATATAAAAAACAGAGGTTGCCCGACTCATCCACAACAATTGTCAGAGCATGATTGTTTGTATTTAGGTGAAACCGCCATCGACCATATATGGGAGTTTATGAAAAAAGAGGAAAGGCATGTAATCCCTGTTTCTGGACGCTATGCCGTCAATCATTCTCAGATGCGTTTAAATGGTGTTAAAGATGGTTTTGGGATTGGCATCTTCCCTGACTTTGTGATTAAAAATGCACTACAAAAAAATGAAGTGGTTGACGTGCTTTCTGATTGGGAAATTAAAGGTAATTACGCGGGGGTGATAGCAATGCAATATGCACAAAATAAATACATGCCTTCTCGCTTAAAAGTGTTCACCGAGTTTGTAACAGCACACTTAATGCAAGGTACCTTCAATGAAGATGCAGTTAATACTGAATAACTGAACAATAAAAAACAAATCGCAGCCTGTTTAATGATCACCTTTTAATATTGATTATTGGGTTATTGGCTATTGGAGATTGATTGTAATGATTGATTATTGATTGTTAGTGATCGGTGATTGGTTATCCCTGCGACGTTAAAAATAAAGCTAAAGCTTATAAACTAATTTAACGCCGTAGACATAGATTAGTGATTTAGTGATTTAGTGATTTAATATTTTAATATTTTAATATTTTAATGAGTAAATGGCTTAATTAAAACACTGACAAGCCAAGTGAAATAAGCACCAAAAACGAATAACGCCATGAAACGGTAGCGACTAAACAGCGACACGGCTAAATAGCCGCTACTGAATACAACTGTTAAACAGCAATCGTTAATTCACCACGTAAATCAGTTGTTAGTAATTCTTTTACTACTTTATAGCTTAGGTCTTGGCTAAGGAGATAATGTAACTTAGCAATCACTGATTCTGTGGTCATATCTAACCCACTGATCACGCCCGCTTCGCTTAATGCATGCCCTGTTGCATAACCTTCCATGTTAACGCTGCCTTTTAAACATTGGCTACAGTTAACAATGAGAATACCGCGATCACTTGCCTCTTTTAAAGTACTTAATAATTGCGGATCTTGCTGAGCATTACCAACGCCATAAGTTAATAACACTAACGCTTGCAGTGGGCTTTTTAATAAGTTGTCCAACACTTGCCAGTCTAATCCTGGAAATAAATGCAAAATGGCAATCGATTGTTTTTCGATCGTGCCAATGGTTAAACGTGTATTAACGGTTTTCTGTTTTTTACCGGCAACATTTTTAATTTCTATTCCCGCTTCTAATAACACCGGGTAATTAGGCGAAACAAAAGCACTAAAACCATCAGCATGTTGTTTAGTGGTACGGTTACCTCTAAACAACTGGTTATTAAAGAAAATACAGACTTCATTAATAGGATGATGAGCTGCAATATACAAAGAGTTTAATAAATTAGCTCGAGCATCTGAACGTAACTGTGAAAGTGGTATTTGTGAGCCAGTAATAATCACCGGCTTACTCAAACTTTCAAAAATAAATGATAATGCAGATGCAGTATAAGACATGGTGTCTGTACCATGTAATATGATAAACCCGTCAAACTCTTGATACTTCTTCTGAATATCAGTTGCTAACACTTGCCAAGCTTGCGGTGAAATATCGGCTGAATCGATAAGCGGCTCATATTCATGTATTTCAAATTCAGGCATATCCTGGTGGTAAAACTCAGGCATATTCTTAATCGTTTCAGACAAATAACCAGCAACGGGAATAAAGCCATTTTTAGAGGGTTTCATACCAATAGTGCCGCCAGTATAAGCGATATAAATACGTTTTTTCTCAACCATTACATTCTCGTTTCAGTGTTGTTAAGCATAGCCACCTGTTATAGCAACTAGGTATAGCAATTAAATTATTCGTTTCTTTCTGATAAATTTTGTTTAACGGTATCAGAGTCTTTATGTGCATAAAATTCTACTTTAAATTCAGTATCATCAGTTAAAAACTCTACTTTATGCCAGTATTCAGGTGGGGAAATAGCATGCTCACCAGCAGAGATGACAACCTCTTGTTCTATTGGGCCACGTCGTTCGCCAAAGCCATAAAACGTTAAGCGCCCGAAGGATACACATATTTTTCCAAACACGCCCGCCTTTGTATTATGTTCAAATAAGAATAATTTGGGGATATTGTTTTTAGTAAAAAGTGGCGTCGTTTTATAATGTACAAAGTCATCTGGAATATTCATCTGAATGGTTAACTCCCTTCTTAATTAAGAAATAGGTTTTTATTATAGTCGTCACCATGACACGGAACTTAAACCAATGCTATTACCGCCACCTTATTTAACCTCATTTCATATTAGTAAATGTAAATATCATATTTTTATCGTATCGAATACCTTCCTTTAATAAGCTAAATACTTAATTTAAAATATAAAAATCTCTTTTTTAGCGATAAACCTAGACATATTAAGTCAAATTTACGTCAATAATTTTTATTTAAAAAAAAGTAACTTAATTACAAAACACTAACAAATAGCGATCAATAGAGCGTATTTCAATTAGTTAAAAGGCAAAATCATTCACAAATGTTAATGGACTATTTCTAAAGTTGTTAATGGTTGTTTACATGACAAAAATCAGCTTTTTTTCAACCTGAACATGCATTGACCCAGATCACATTTAGTATTAATTTAGCAGTAGAATTACTTTAACTTACTGAGAGAGATACTATGTCAAACTTTGAATTGCTGCACCAAAAGCCAAGTAAAATGTCTGAGTCTATCGCCTATAAAATCACTCAGGTATTGAAATTCACACTAAACCTTTTTTACGGCACCAAGTACGCTAAACGTGCCGTCATCTTAGAAACAATTGCCGCTGTACCTGGTATGGTTGCAGGTATGCTCAACCACTTAAAAGCATTACGTCGTATGCGAGATGATGAAGGATGGGTGCGAGAATTATTAGATGAAGCTGAAAATGAACGCATGCATTTAATGATATTTTTAGACATTGCTAAACCGACATGGATTGAACGTACATTAGTATTACTAGGGCAAGGCGCGTTCCTCTTTGTGTACACTTTTTTATATATTCTATCGTCTAAAACCGCACACAGAGTCGTCGGTTATTTTGAAGAAGAAGCCTGTAAAAGTTATACCGAATTTCTAGATAAAATAGATGAAGGTGTTGTTGAAAATGTCGCTGCGCCTAAAATTGCTAGAGACTATTATAAGTTGCCACAAGATGCATTGTTACGTGATGTTGTATTGCGTATTCGTGAAGATGAAGCACAGCACCGTGACCGTAACCACGAGTTTGCTGATTCATTTGAAAGTAATGACTTACCATCACATCAACAGTAAGTATTATCAAATAACAAACTAAGCACTAACAAAATGAGATCAAGGGGGGTGATTAATATCATCCCTTTTAATTCTACTTATACCAATCACAATAAATAGCTTATCTATTTTACTTGTTAAAACAGCCCACTTCCTCGTTATAAATTTCGTAAAGGGAACAGCCATTTACATCAATTTACGCCTTGAATTGAACTGTTTTTCCAGCGCAAAATTTAGATAACATATTTAATGTAATCGGTATTATTTCTCCACTTCTTTCTCTCATGATCGCCAATTAATAGCTTTCATGTATTCTTTATAGTCATTTTTTTGCATATAATCCCCTCCTCTTAATAACAGAGTTAATTATGCGAATTCATGCAGTTCATACACTATACGATTACCGTTTAAGCCAAAGTACGCGTCCTTTTTTAGCCCGAGGCGGTAGTATTCCACGCTGTAAGCATTGCATGTTATTACCCTACTTATGCATTTGCTCAATCAAACAAACTGTCGATAGCCAAGGTGCATTTCTATTATTGATGTATGACGATGAGATCTTAAAACCAAGTAATACAGGACGTTTAATTGCGGATATCATTCCTGATACTCATGCCTATATTTGGTCTCGCACAAAGCCCAACTCAGATATGTTAGCGATATTAGCCGACCCAACATGGCAACCAATCGTTATATTTCCTGCTGAATATGCCACGGCAGAGAGAACGTTAATGTCATCACCTATTGTTACTTATTTAAATGAGGGTAAAAGACCTTTGTTTATTTTGTTGGATGGTACGTGGGCACAAGCTAAAAAAATGTTCCGTAAAAGCCCATATTTAGATGCATTTCCTGTCTTGTCTTTTTCACCAGAAAAACTATCGCAATACATCATGCGTAAAGCGACTAAAGACAATCAATTAGCAACCGCTGAAGTAGCGAGTTTAGTATTAGACAGCTTAGGTGAAGTAGAGAATGCGCATCTCTTAACGTTATTATTTTCAACCTTTAAAGAAAACTATTTGCTCGGAAAATCACGCCAACAATTGCCAGAAGAAAACTACCAACAACGCTTAATATCAGCTTTTTCTCAACGACAACCTCTAAAAACATAAAAGCCTAAAAATAAACCAACCATTTATTCATTACTAATACCCTTTTTGGAAAATAACAGAAAACAGACAAATAACTCTGCTTTAAATCAATGACTTCTAAGTAACAGAACTTATACCGATTACATTAAATAAGTAATCTAAATTTTGCGCAGGAAAAATGACTTAGTTCAAGGCGAAAATTGAGCCTTTCGAAGATTAACTTCGTTAATCGTCTATCGGAGCATTAACCAAAAGATATTAATGCTTTAATGGTTGTTCCCTTTACGAAATTTACAACGAAGAAATAAGTTATTTTAACAAGTAAAATAGATAACTTATCACTTGAATTCAAGGTGTGATTGGTATGATCAAAGTACTTTATTAAAGAATGTTATCAAAGCGCTGACACAATGCGCTTTAAGATAAATGTAACGAGCTGTTGTAGTTGCGTAAAATCAAATAGTGGTAAATCACCTGTATCAACAGGTTGATCACAAACCAGAGCAATAATATTAGTATCCGTTGGGTACAAAAATGGCTTTTGTAAAACACTACGGTGTAGCTCTATTTTAGGAAAAGCTTGATCACGGTAACCTTCCACCAGCACGAGATCTAAACTCTGCGTATTTAATAAGGCGAGTTGTTCACTTAATTCACTATCATGTGCTTGCTCATGTTCATGAAAGCAAATAGAACGATGTGTTCCCGCCAATACGACTTGTGATGCTCCCGCTTTACGTAAACGGTAGCTGTCCTTGCCAGGTTTATCCATTTCAATGTCATGGTGACTGTGTTTCACCAAAGCGATACGTAAACCTTGTTCAATTAACAAAGGAATAAGTTGCTCTATTAGGGTTGTTTTACCGGTACCGCTAAAGGCGGCGAATCCTAGCAAAGGCACAGGAAATTGTGTCACAGAAGTCATTATTTAACCTTATGAAAATAATTAAAGACACGTTATCATAATCGATTAAACGTCTCCTCACCAATTAGAGTTAAAAGTAAAACATGCCCTACTTTCAAGAATTTATTATGCTTACCATCATCCATCTCCTCGCCGTCATGAGCCCTGGGCCAGACTTTGCAATCGTACTTAGACAAAGTATTAGCTTTGGCCGTAAAACGGCAATCATCACCAGCTTAGGGATAGGTGCAGGTATATCGGTACATGTGTTATACACGCTTCTAGGTGTGGGTATTTTGATCTCACAATCAAATTCTTTAATGATGGTTGCTAAAATACTAGGTGCAGCTTATATCACCTATTTAGCTGTTAATTTACTACGTAGCAAAGCGAAACCAAATCAATCGTCATCAATTACGCTTGATAATAATAAAAAAAATCAGAAAAAAGCGTTTATGATTGGCTTTATGACTAATGTGTTAAACCCTAAAGCAACACTGTTTTTCTTAGCTATTTTCACAACAATCGTCAGTGCAAGTACACCCATTGCTGTGCAATCTCTTTATGGGCTATGGATCATCGTGACAACAGCGGCTTGGTTCTGCTTAGTGTCTTTTCTATTTTCACAGCAATCTGTGAGAAAAAAATTCTTAAACTATGGTCATTGGTTTGATCGAGTGATGGGATTAGTTTTATTACTGTTTGCCGCAAAACTAATAATTGAAATGATTTAACTGATTATTCTGGTCTAGTCATTAACGCTCATCAGCTTAGCTGTCTTTTTTCAAAATACTGATAAGACGCTTATTTATATTTAATAGCTTTGGAATAACAGCTTAATAAACAAAGAAGCCTTTAGAAGCAACCCAAATGCGATATCGTTATTAAGTTAGTATTCATCTTCAACTTGATTATAGGGCTAGGGACAAGACAGCCTTTAGAAGCAGCCCAAATGCAATGCCGTTATTAAGTTAGTGTTCATCTTCAATTCCACTATTATGATAGGGCTACGGGACAGGACAGCCTTTAGAGGCAACCCAAATACGATATCGTTATTAAGTTAGTATTCATCTTCTATTCTACTATTAAGGTAGAACTACGGGACAAGACAGCCTTTAGAGGCAACCCAAATGCAATGCCGTTATTAAGTTAGTGTTCATCTTCAATTCTACTATCATGATAGGGCTACGGGACAGGACAGCCTTTAGAGGCAACCCAAATACGATACCACTGCTCTGTCGTCATTTTTAATGTTAATGCTGCAACGACATTATGTACCCGAGTAATTTTACCTGAACCAATTAATGCAACCGGTTTTGATGGATGCTTAAGTACCCAAGCAAAGATAACCTGCGTAATAGAAGTCGCACCAGTCTCTTTAGCCACTTCTTTTAAGCAGCTACATAATCGTGAAATTTGCGGACTTTGCTCATTAAAAATAGCACCACCAGCTAAACATGACCATGCCATCGGACGTACGCGATATTCCTGCAATTGATCTAATACGCCATTTTCAATGTTATGTGTATTGATTTGATTTATTTCAACTTGGTTAGTAATTAATGGTTTATCTAAGCGGGATTGTAAAAGAGAGAATTGAGAAGGTGTAAAATTTGAGACGCCAAAATGGTCGACTTTACCAGAACGCTTCAACTCATAAAAAGCCGCTGCAACTTGGTCTGCATTCATCAAAAAGTCAGGCCTATGCACTAACAATGCATCTAGTTTTTCAACGCCTAATCGACGTAATGAATTCTCTGTAGAAGTAATAATTGCTGCTTTGCTACTATCGTAATGCGATACACGCTTTTCGTTAGGTGAGGAAGCAATGCCATTAATACCAAACTTAGAAATAATTTCAATTTTGTCCCGCATGCTAGGATCTAGCTTTAATGCTTCACCGAATAACATCTCACTATTGCCATAGATTGCCGCATTATCAACAGTACTAATACCAAGTTCTAGATGTTGTTTTAAAAAAGTGAGGCGAGCTTGAGGTGACATTCTCCAATCGTTTAATCGCCAATAGCCTTGTATTAATTTAGAAAAAGAAGGTCCTTCAGATGCCATTACCACTTTTTCAACAAAACTCATAAATACCTCAAAAATCAAAAGAAAACTGGATAACCACAACAACATCAAAATAACATAAAAAATAAGCATTTACATTCTTTTTGAAAATGAAAAATATATATAATGAGGTATAGGTAACAATATAAAGAAAATCAGTTAAATAGATAATACCAATGGAATTAAATAAGTGATCAGAGATTGCGCAGGAAAAATTAACACTAATAAGGCGTGAGTTGTAGGAGATAGTTGTTCTCACTTCCAAACTCACAACGCAGTTAGAGGTAATTTTAACCAGCAAGAATGATCACCTTATTAATTCTTTTGGTATAATGTTCAAACGGCAGAGAAAATGAAATAAAATGAGAAGTAATAAGAAAAAGTAAGCGAAAGAAAAATAGATAACAATATTAGATAAAGGTTTTCGATTTCTTAATGGTATATCGAGCTTTATCAGGAATAAGGCATTAAAGAAATATGTAGCTAAAAAAATATTTCGCCACATATGAAGCTTAATTAAATACAGGACTAAATAACCAAAATCTGAATCATCACTGGCGACTTTAAGAGACTTTAATATAAGCAGTCATCGTCGATATTATAATATTCAGTTAAATCAAAACGAACAAGCGTATTACTATCGATAGCACCATGATCATCTAATACGTAAACGTTACTGCCATAAACATTACCATAGTCGTTTTTATACTTTACAACTTCAATTTAAACGGATCATATGTCGCTATATTATCTATGCTCGTCTCAAAAATACTACCATTGCTTAAATCATCACAAATAAAATATTATTTATGAAAAGTTAGTGTCTCTCAATTTACAGTTAAAAAATCTACATAACCTTTTCTACATTAGCATAACTTACTTCACCATCTGATTCAGTAGTAAATGCCATAACATCTATAACAGATAATTGTCCGACAACAACGTACACAGTTTTAACAAAAAATCAGCATCATCGAGTATTAAGACAAGATCTTAGTTTGTTTTAGTTATACCAATCTGGATAAATAAAGAGTCTATTTAGGCGTTAGGGAAAATGGATGTTAGCAAGGCGTTGATTGCAGTAACTAGTCTTCTCATTACAAAGTCAACAACGAAGCTAGCATTCATTTTAACAAGCATAAATGACGAGATAATGACTTAGACTGATATTAATTTGTATTGAACTTCAACATCACCGTATGAGGCTAATTTATAATAACTTTCATTTTGAACACAAATAACTTAAGTTTATTAATTCATGTTAATTTTTTAAAACTATTCTCAAAAATTAAATTTTAAATAATGATAAACGTAATTGAGATGCCAAAAAACTCTCCATCTTAAATACCACTTTAAAAATAAAAGTGGTACATGTAAAAAATATGAAATTTATAACTATACTCAACGGTCTTTAATAAACTACCTTTAGTATTTTTTAAAGGTGTATAAAATTTATGAAGAATAATCAAACAATTCAAAACAGCCATTATGCTAAAGCAATCTGAATTGCACAGAGCTAATTGGACAGAAAGAATTAATTTTATGATAAAAATCAGTTGATTATTTAAGTAGAAAAAACATTGTGTAAGATCTCAGCAAATTATGCTTACAAATATGAGACTACAATGACAAAGAAAAGCACGACTGCGTTATCTTAATAGCCAATATGCATATATATAAAACCTATTAATGCTTCTTATGCTTCAACAGGCTTTAGAAAAATACGATGCTTATAGAACAAAAAAGCATTAAAATTATAGGTAAGTAATTAAATTTCGACTAAGCTTTTTAGAAATAATACATTTCTATGTTTGATTTATAAAAAAACAAAGTTAAAAATGGAGAATAATGATGAAAATAAATATTACAAGACGAAAGTTTCTAACTAGCTCAGCAGTCGTCGCGGTCAGCCAAATAGCGACTAAAGCGTTTGCAGCAGAGCCCACAACTAAAGCGACGACTGACCAAGTCAGTACGAGTGAAGATTACACATATGAAGTTAATTATACAGATGCAGAATGGAAGGAACGCCTAACTGAAGCTGAATTTACCATCCTTCGAGAAGGTGAAACAGAAGAAGCAAAAAGTAGCCCACTTTGGAAAGAAAAACGTGAGGGTTTATACCACTGTAAAGGCTGTGAATTAACTGTTTATGAATCAAAAGAGAAAACTGTTTTGGATAAAGGGTGGGTTTTCTTCAGACATAGCAAGCCTGATACAGTACTCATGGGGATAGATTTGTTCACACATTACAGTCGTGGGGAGCCTAAAGAAGATAAAGTAATGGAATCTCATTGCCGACGTTGTGGTAGTCATTTAGGCCATATACTTTATATAAATAAACAGATTCTTCACTGTATCAATGGTACGTCACTTATTTTCAAACCAACAGTTTAGTTATTACAAACCATTAAATACGTATTCTAATAATTACATAGAAAAAATAAGCGTATACAGATCAAAAGTTTGATTGAGCCCTGAAATCTATGTAATTACCTATCATTAACTTAATGCTATTAAGGATAGGTAATTATACCAATCACAATAAATAACTTATCTATTTTGCTTGTTAAAATAGCCCACTTCCTCGTTGTAAATTTCGTAAAGGGAACAGCCATTAAAGAATTAACTTCTTTTGGTTAATTCTCCGATAGACGATTACGAAGTTATACCAATGGAATTAAATAAATGATCAGAGATTGCGCAGGAAAAATTAGCCCTAATAAGGCGTGAGTTGTAGGAGATAGTTGTTCTCGCTTCAAAACTCACAACGCAGTTAGGCAGGATTTTAACCAGCAAGAATGATCACCTTATTAATTCTTTTGGTATTGATCTTCGACAGGCTCAATTTCCCCCTTGAATTGAACTGTTTTTCCTGCGCAAAATTTAGATAACATATTTAATGTAATCGGTATTACGTAAATTAAAAACATAAATGCATAACTTGAATAGGTCGAAAGACAGTACGTTGAATGTATGCTTATTGTTTTACCCAACAAAAGATATTGAGTCTTACGAAAGAAGTGTTTGATACGAATAGTAGACAAAAATAGCTTGTGAGATTACTTATATTTTAACAATTAGCTTTATATATGTTTCATATTAGCTAATAAGTAAAACCTTATATTTTATATTTTTAAAAGCATAAAAAAAATGCTTATCCATTTAAAATGAATAAGCAAATTTTATAATTTATTATGGTATCAGTTTTTAATTTTTAACTTATTAGATAAAAATAACCTGATTTATAATAAACTTATCTTAGAAAGAGATTGCCATACCAGCAACATAACCTAACTCAGTATCATCAGCATCAGTACCACCAACTTCAAAGTAAGTGTTAACGTTACTGCTAAATGCGTAAGAAGCATTTGCGTAGTATTGGTTGTCATCGCCAGCATTATCTTCATCGATGTTTGCGTAACCAACAGCAAGTTGTACTTTTGAGTTAACTTGGTAAGTAGCAGCAAGACCTAAAGAATCGACGTCATTAGCGCCGTCCATATCAGTCGTTGCATAAGCAGCGGCTAATGTTAATTTGTCAATTGTGTAACGTGCTTCTAAGTTTAAGTTTTTCGTTTCACCGCCACCAGCAAGGTCTGACTCGCCGTAGAATGCAGTTAAATCAACACCAGAAAAACGAACACCTAATTTACCATCTATAGCACGAAGACCATCGGAATCTTCACCGTTTACAATGTAAGCGATACCACCGTAGTAGTTACCTTTATCAACAGTATATTTAATTACTTGTTCACTAGAGGTAGTTTGCTCGTAGAAATCGTTAAAACCAAACTGGTAATCACCACCGATGCCGGCATCATCAAAGATAGTAACTTGCTTACCAACTGTTATTGTACCGTATTTACCAGAAGAGAAACCAACGTATGCATCATCAAGTGTTGCGCCGTTGTCATTGTCGTTACCTGTAATTGATTCAAACGAAATAACACCAATAGCTGCTACATCATCAGTAATGTCGTAAGCTGTTTTTACACCGAAGTTTGCTTCATCAAGCTGGATTTTTTTACCTTCGTCTTCATCTAATGTGTTAATAGCTTGCACTTCAACATCACCGTATAGCTCAACAGTGATACCGTCAGCGTCATGCATCGTTGCACTATGTGCAGCAGTTGCAGCGAATAAAGAAGTAAGCATTGTTGCTAATATTGTTTTTTTCATTTTCCATCACCTTGTGGCTATTGATAATAATAATTGAGTCCTTAAATACTTAAATACTTTTAGCGTTAACAACGCGTCACAGTGTTTTAAGCGCAAAATAAAATTACCACACAAAACTGAAGGCGGAAATAGGAAACGCAGTTATATGACGAAACATCACATAAAAATCGACACTAAAGAAAAGCATTGTGATCTAGGTCCCAAAAAAAGATGGAATTAAATAAGGAATTAGGCGGTCAATGCTGCATTTTTTTATTTTTTAGAGGAAAAATAGACTAAATATTGAACTTTATTAGTATTACTAATAGCTGTATGGACTAAGAAAAAAGAAAAAAAGCGTTGTTTACGTATAAAGCTCATAAAAAGATCAGTCGTTTAGCACTCATATTTACTCAAAAATCTTTATACAATCGCTTTTTTTAGTCGTTTTAATTAACGAGTTTAAGTAGAAATGAGATATCAAAGACTCCTTCTATTAACGATAAAAATTATTAGCGGAGGTATATTGCTAATTATTTTCTTCGATATACCCAGGCATTAATTGTTCTTTTAAAATGTATGCATCACGAGAGGAACATTTCCAGACACTAAAATTATTTTAACTAAATTAATGAATAGTTAGCGTAAAACACTTTTTACTATTCTTCCTGATACTTTTCTTCTCCTTCTTTACATATATCCGCTGCAAAACTCAGTAAAATGAACAGGTTCTAGGTAACAAGGGTTCGCTCAATTCATTTACTCATGAGCCTAGACTTTAATCATGTAGTTAAAGAATAGACAGAACGACAAAAAACACCAACTTTGTATTTGTTCAGCCTTTTACACTAACCTTTCTGGTAGGCCCTCAAAATGAAACTTGGATTGACATCAGATAAACAACAGTAAAGCCAGCCAGCTATCTATGGTTACACAATGTGATTAAAGAGTTGATATAGGTTGTTGGTGATGTATTTTAGGTGTGATGGGGAGAAAGATTGCTCTACATTATTTTGAAATGTAATTTGACTACGCTCATCTTTTCATGTTGCCATATTGATATTTATTAACAGCGTTTCTCCCTGGCAGCAACTCTACTTTTTCTTATCAGGAAAAAACATTTACCTACAACACGCAAAAAAGATTGAACAGGATACACAGAGCTTAATCCGCTCCTAGGGCGATGCTGTGGCATAATCACCACTGCCCCCAATCAATGCCTTCATTTTAAACAACTCGTTTCGAACGCTCATCAATGCAGTAGCCACATTGAGTTTCATTCAAGTGCAGATTTCATCTATAGACAAAAGGTAATCTCTCCCCCTAAGAGCCTTAATCGCTAAGCAAATAATCCCCTTTTATCTTTTAGCATTAAGAGTTATCGCTCTCTTCGATTAAAGATGCTTTATTATTTTTTAATCTCAGCTTTATTTGCATACATATTATTGTCAGCCACCACCAATAGTTGATCGATAGTGCTTCCATCTTCAGGGTAATTCGCGACGCCAATCGCACCACCGAAACTATCAGTAAAAACATCTGATGAATTAAGAGGCTCTGATAATGTTTGTTTTACCCTAGACAAGACAGCTTCTAAGTCACCTTTATTATTAACATCATTAATGACAATAACAAACTCATCCCCAGCAAACCTAGCAGCAAGATCATCATGGCCAATAGCAGATCGCACCCTGTCAGCGAACTGAATTAAGACTTGATCACCAACATCGTGACCATAAACGTCATTTATTTTTTTAAAATCATTTAAGTCGATAAAAAAGATGGCAAATGGGTTAGTATTTTTCTTCAGAATTATACTTTTCTATTTTTGTTTTTAAGTGTTGCTCAAAGGCATATCGATTAGGTAAACCAGTAAGGTAATCAGTATGTAATCTTCGTTGCATCGCTGAGAAGTTCTTTGCTAAATCCCCTATTTCATCATTTCTTTGAATATTAATAGGCTCTTCAATATCAATATATCCACTATTTACATTATTAACCGCATCTGACAACACTTTCAAATCCTTAGTCACCCATTGGAGTATGATGAAGCCAATTATCCCCGCTAACCCGGTTGCTAAAATACCAAGTAAAATCGTTTGTAAATTATTATTTTTAATGTCTCCCATAAAATCAGAACTGGGTATCGCCACGACATTAATCCACTCTAATCCGGCACCATCTTCAAATTTATTATAGGCAACATATATTTCACGCTGTAAATCATCAGTAAAACTAAAGGTTTCTGGCTTATCATTGGCTACCTTTTCTGAAATGAGAGGCACCATTTGTGAATAAATATCAGAGAGTAAGGTATTACCACTTTGGTCTGCTTTTACTCTTGTTTTGATTCCATCTTTGTTACGTTTAATATTCGGGCTCACTGAAGAGGCAATCAATTGGCCATCAGGCTCAATAATAAAGGCGATAGCATTCTCTGAAATATTAAGGTTACTGACAAAATCATTTAATGACTTTAATGACATATCTGTCGCCACGACACCTTCAAACGTACCATCACGGCCTATTACCTGGCGCGCGCGCGTAGCAATTAAATCATGGGTTCTAAAATCAATATAAACCGAAGTCCAAGTATCATTATTATTACGAGAACCAGCATGGAACCAAGGTCTAACTCTTGGGTCAAAGTTTTTTTCTTCAATAGATAAAAGTGTTGGAGTACTATTTATGCCATTAAGCTCATAGAATTTTCGATGCTCTTCAGGTGTATATTTAACTCTTAATTCACCTTTCTTAATGGAATATCGATAAAGGCCTATTGCTTGACCAGCCTTGTTGCCATAATAGACATAATTATTGGGGTCTAAGTGAAGCGATGAGGCACTCCAAAAACGATCTCTTATATTATTTAAATTGCTTTTAATATCAGCATCCATCAGCATGCCATCAGGAAAAGCAACTTCTAACGTTGCGACAGACCCAACAACATGCCTATCTATCGCCTGACTAATGCGGTTAACCGTTTCTTCAAGTAAATGTTTCGATACGGTTTGCACCGCATGATAGCCAGCACTATAGGAAAGAGAACCGATGGCAAGTGCTAAGCAAACAACAAGTACGACATAGGGAAAAATAAGCACAGAGCGGAGTGATAATTTAGTCATATTAATTCGTTGCAACAATAATAGTTAGGAAAGAAGACAACACTGATTCACCATATATAAAGTATAATTATCAATCAATTATATAGGAAAAGTAGCAGTTGTTGTTTAACTTAATTTTATCCACCTATTATGACCTTCAAATTCTGTATTATAGGTCACAACAAGCCAACTTAAGATGCGACCTTACACAAAATAAACGTCTAAAAATGAAAATAATGACGTATTTATTATAGGTAAACTATCAACCATAAAGCTATTGCACAGCCATCCATTGAATTCACTAGCGTCAACTAACCCAAACATCCTGTTTGGTTTTACTAAAATGAATCCATTTCTTGGGAAAGATCAACGGAGGGGAAATGTAGCCGCATTGAGGAAAGAAGCATCGTTAACTACCAGATACTATTGAATTAAAAAATGACAAGCCAATACTTTCATTCGGTTTTTATAACCCTGATATATTTTAAAATAGAGATGATGATATGAGGGAAACAGAATATCTCCATCAAAATTTAATTATGATATTATTTAGACATTTAAATTAATTTAAGAGTCAAAGCCATGTTCAAATCTTCCAGTAAAGATAAAGAGCTTAAGGTCTACCAAGCGAATTCTTTTTATAACTATACCCTTGGTTTTGATTCTGCAAGTATCGACTTACTAAAAACAGCTGAAAAATTTCTTAAAGAAGGAATTTCCACATCGGTCTTCTTTTCTGATTTTAATTGCATCTATATTGATAACTCTGGAACTAAGAAGTATGAATTACTTTCCCAAACTGGCAATGATTTTACCCCAAATGAAGGGATGCCAAAATCGGTAGTTTCAGATTTACACTACGCTTCAAAAATGGCTTTCCATGAAAAGCAAATTAAAAATGAAGAGTCTTCATATTTCCGTACTTTTTTACCTCCTATACTTTTAGATAATGACGAATATAAACTTCCTATTTTTGCATCTTTAAAGGTATATTCAGATGGTATTGGAATACTTAGTTTTCAACTTGATGCGTCATGGGATGGATTAGGTGAAAGTGAGTTTTTATCTAAAATTGTAAATATATTTAAGTACTATTTTAAATCAATATGGATAGATTCTCGTTTACAAAAACTTGATGCAAAAGCCCTTTTACATAATATACACGAAGATAGTTTTTTAAATGGAAAAACATATTTAACTAAATGGAAAATTAAACAACTTATAAAGAAAAACAAACAAGAAACTGAGAAACTTCTTACCGAATCTCTACAAAATAAAGGAAATATTTTTGAATTTGGTGATGACCATGGTAGTTGGGTATTACACCAAATTGTGGGGACTGAAAAAAATAAATTTGCAGAACTTACAATAGAGTTATGTCGATCCATATATTGTAATGCGATCTGTAGTTTAATAGTAAATGGGAAAAATGAAATAAATAGCCCATTCAAACAGCTTATGTGGCAAGGCCGCCCATCAATAACATTGCTGCGTTTCAAAAATCAACCTGACAATAAAGAAGAATTATACGATAATTTTTCTCATTCCATATCAAAAATTCTTTTTCGAGCAGATAAAATAACAAAACGACCAGAACGCCCCCGAGACCTAAGATTCATTGATGACTTCTGCTTACATGGCAATAGAGCAATACTATTATCTACGTGGTTAAAGTCGAAGAATAGTCCTATAGATGCTTGGGAAGATCCTAATACTGCTTCTATGATTTTTGCAGGTCAAGCAAGAACAGAGTTAATAGAATACTATAATTTAAAGATTGCAAGAGCATGTGCTTGGGCTCAGAATCCACAAAGTAATGAACACTTACTTTATGCTTATAAGATTCTTGCAAGCTCTGATAACATCATTCATCAAAGCAGTAATGCAGGAGAAATTGTAGATTCCTTGTCTTACCTTATGGGAAAATTCGGAACCACCGGATTAATTAACTCTGGTAAAGAGTCTGCAAAATATTACCTTGATGAATTAAAATACAACACTGATAAAATAAAAAATAAGAACGATAGAACTCTCACCTTCATTTTCGGATTAGTAGGTGCAGCAAGTCTTGCACAATTTGCCGTTCACCCTTTAGTTAAAGAGACTTGGCCATTATTAAATGATGTTGTTACGCCTTTCGTCTCTTTTGGAATTTCAGGTATAACACTAATTTTATTAACAAAAATCCTTTCATTTATAAATAATAAATAAATATTCCCAACAAATAACAAAAGCGAAACTCAATATGGCTACGATCTGCCTCCCGTTGAGTTTTTCTGAATCAATCACTGACTTCAGCAAGCAGAGGCATGGATGCCGTTGCTAGCTCAGTTCGAGACATGGATGTCGAGTCTGAGCGGTGTGTTAAGAAGACAGTGATTGATTCAGATTAAAAAACGAATTGGGAGCCAGTCTTTTTGCCTACTTTATTCTTCTGGTAAGAAAAAGTAGGTCGCCGACATGGCGAAACACCAAGTAATGAAATATCAAACTGACAGGACGAGCGTAGACGAGCCAAAATATAGAGCGGATTATTCAAATGTAGTCGGAGATAGAAAATTCGAACCTAAAAACCAACCCTCTGCTCCACTCTTTATAAAAACCATGGAGATGCGCTACCAAACTGCGCTAATCACCGAGTATTGTTATTCGTATTTTAGAATCAAGGGTCAGAAATGCAAAAAGCCGCAATATTTTTCAATATTATACCATTCCGCCTAATTATGTGATCTAATGTATTTAATTATTAACTGATTATATTCTCTTGGTGACGTATGAAAAAACATGATTTTTCTGAATTGGCCAAAACACATAAAAGTGTTCGTATGAGACTGCGTTATTCTGCTCTAGCGCACTTTCAAGAAGGCAACTCTCGTACCGATATCGCTAAATTTCTTAAAGTGAGCCGTACTAGTGTTAATAAATGGATATCTCAATATCATCAAAATGGATTGGATGGATTAATTGATAAAAAGATAACTGGACGTCCCTTACGATTATCTGAAATCCAATCACTTCAACTAATTCAATATATTAATGAATATACAAAAAATGATAAGGGTGGCCGATTAGTAGGCACTGATATCCAGTTGTTTATTGCTGATAATTTTGGCCATCAATACCACCTTTCAAGTGTCTACAAATTACTTCACCGTTTAGGTTTTTCATGGATAACCTCTCGCTCTAAGCACCCAAAACAGTCCCTTGAAGTTCAAGAAGATTTTAAAAAAATTCCAAATAAAAATGATCCTTAAGATCCCTGGCCATATCTCATTAGATAGAGTCGATATCTGGTTACAAGATGAAGCACGTTTTGGACAACAAAATACAACAACAAAGCTATGGGCTAAAACAGGTAGCAGACCATTAGCTGTGAAACAGCAACAGTTTGAATATGCATATTTATTTGGCTCCGTTTGTGTCACTAATGGGCAATCACAAGCGATGGTAATGCCTTATGTAAATAAAGACATTATGTATGCTCACCTGAAACAAATATCCATGAGTACCGCCGAAGATCGGCATGCAGTCATTATTATGGATGGGGCTGGTTGGCATACAGAAGATCTTGCGACAGACTTTAATAATGTTAGCGTAATTAAGCTTCCTCCGTACTCTCCAGAACTAAATCCGATAGAACAAGTGTGGAGCTGGTTGCGTCAACATCATTTAGCTAATCGTTGTTTTAATGGTTATGAGTCAATTGTGGATGCGGTTTGTTATGCATGGAATGACTTTGTAAGTGATAGTCAAAGAGTAATAAAAATGTGCACTAGGGATTGGATGAATCTGATCAACTAATTAGGCGGAATGGTATTACGGCTTTTCAAATGTGGTCGGTGATAGAGGATTCGAACCTAAAAACCAACCCTCTGCTCCAACTCTTTATAAAAACCATGGAGATGCGCTACCAAACTGCGCTAATCACCGAGTATTGTTATTCGTATTTTAGAATCAAGGGTCAGAAATGCAAAAAGCCGCAATACTTTTCAGTATTGCGGCTTTTCTAATGTGGTCGGTGATAGAAGATCCGAACCTAAAAAACCACCCTCTGGTCCAACTTTTTATGAAACAATGGAGATGCGCGACCAAACTGCGCTAATCACCGAGTATGAAAATCAGAGGTTCAGAAACGAAAAAATCCGCTTAACTCTAAGAGCTAAGCGGATTATTCAAATGTGGTCGGTGATAGAGGATTCGAACCTCTGACCCTCTGGTCCCAAACCAGATGCGCTACCAAGCTGCGCTAATCACCGAGACGTATTTACAGTTTGTTTCTGCTTCAATTTAACATCGAGAAAAGATGGGGCGAATGACGGGGTTTGAACCCGCGACAACCGGAATCACAATCCGGGGCTCTACCAACTGAGCTACATCCGCCACTATAACAACTAAAGAACTTCTACACATCCGTAATATTACTTTTTAAAACAATTGCTTCTCGAAGTAATGGTGCACCAGACAGGATTCGAACCTGTGGCCTTTGCCTCCGGAGGGCAACGCTCTATCCAGCTGAGCTACGGGTGCTCACGTCTTTAGCGTGGCGCGGATAATACTGAACACTGCAAAAGCTGTCTAGTCTTTTCTGCATTTTTTTTGCTAAAATGGTTCTGCTTGCTTAATCAATAACCAATTTGCCTAAAAAATAAAAAAAACAGCCTTTTATTGATTAATCCAAAGCTTTGACTGATTTTCAGATATACTTTAACTAATTGCCTTATAAAGAGTTCCAAATATGACCCTAGATCCTACTGTAGATCAAGAACCCAAAACTTATGAACACCCTGTACCTGACCGCGAGTTTATTCTAGCTTTCATTGAAAAACACGGTAAACCAATCACACGTGATGCGATGTTTAAAGCATTCTCATTGAGCAGCGAAGAAGAAGCTGAAGGCCTACGTCGTCGTTTAAAAGCGATGGAACGTGATGGTCAATTAATTTGGTGCCGCAATGCAACGTATCAGATACCTGATAAACTTGACCTTGCAACGGGTAAAGTGATCGGCCATAAAGATGGTTTTGGTTTCTTAAAAACAGAAGATGATAGTAAAGACCTTTTCTTACCTAATCACCAAATGCGTTTCCTGTTTCACGGAGACACTATATTAGCGCAACCTGTTAAGGTTGATTCACGTGGCCGTACTGAAGCACGTTTTGTGCGTTTAGTAGAAGCACGTAAAGAAACGATTGTAGGTCGTTACTTTGTAGAAGATGGTGTTTCATCAGTAATACCTGACGATCCCCGACTCAATCAAGAAATTACTATTAGTAAAGAAAACAATGGCGGCGCTCGCCATGGACAAATAGTCGTAGTTGAAATACTACAACGACCTAAAGCCCGCTTTACTGCAACGGGTAAAATCACAGAAGTACTCGGTCAAGATATGGAACCGGGTATGGAAGTTGAAATTGCACTCCGCACACATGATATTCCACATGAATGGCCTGAGGGTTTAGATAAAGAACTTGAACCTTTCGGTGAATTCGTACCAGAAGAAGCTAAAAAAGGTCGTGTTGACCTACGTGATTTACCATTAGTAACGATTGATGGTGAAGATGCACGTGACTTTGATGATGCTGTTTTCTGTCAAAAAGAACCGGATGGCGGTTGGCGCTTATGGGTAGCGATTGCCGATGTAAGTTCTTACGTTCGACCTGGTACTATTCTAGATAAAGAAGCGGTTAACCGTGGTAACTCTGTTTATTTCCCAGATCAAGTTATCCCGATGTTACCTGAAGTGTTATCAAACGGCTTATGTTCACTGAACCCACAAGTTGACCGTTTATGTATGGTTAGCGAAATGGTGATTGGACAAGACGGTCATTTAAAAGATTACAAATTCTACGAAGCGGTAATGAATTCTCACGCGCGTTTCACTTATACAAAAGTAGCGTCGATTTTAGCGGGCGACCAAGAATTACGTGAGCAATACAAACCATTAGTGCCACATTTAGAAGAGTTAGAGAACCTTTATAAAGCGTTCAAAAAAGCACGTAAAATCCGTGGTGGAATGGAATTTGAAACGTTAGAAGTACGTTTCTTATTTAATGAAGCACGTAAAATTGATGCGATTGTGCCACTAGTACGTAACGATGCGCATAAGATCATTGAAGAATGTATGATTCAAGCGAATGTTGCTTCTGCACGTTTTATTGAGTCTGCAGGCGCCTCTGCATTATTCCGCGTACATGAAACACCAAGTGAAGAAAAACTCGCTAACTTCCGTTCTTTCTTAGGTGAATTAGGCTTGAGTCTTAATGGTGGTGAAAAACCTGCACCACGTGATTACGCTGATTTAGCCGAAACCTTTGCAGAACGTGATGATAAAGAGCTGTTACAAACCATGCTACTGCGCTCAATGAAGCAAGCGGTTTATCAAGATGAAAACCTAGGCCACTTTGGTTTAGCGTTAGAAGAATACGCTCACTTTACTTCACCGATTCGTCGTTATCCTGATTTGATTTTACATCGTGCTATTAAATACTTGGTCGCACATCAAGCGAACAATCAATTAAAAGCGAAATGGACTGAAACAGGTGGTTACAACTATCAAACTGAAGAAGTTAGCCAATTAGGCGAACATTGCTCAATGACCGAACGTCGTGCAGATGATGCAACACGTGATGTCGCTGACGCGCTTAAATGTGAATACATGCAAGATCATATTGGCGACACTATGGTCGGTACGATTGCCGCTGTTACCAACTTTGGTTTCTTTGTACGCCTGAATGACATTCATATTGATGGTTTGGTGCATGTGACTGGCTTGATTTCTGATTACTATATCTTTGATGCAGGTAAGCAAACCCTAAAAGGTGAGCGTACAGGCCGCATTTATCGTATTGGTGATGTATTAGAAGTGAAAGTATTGTCAGTTAACTTAGATGATAAGAAGATTGACTTTGAACTAGCAGATGAAGCGGTGGCTGGACAACGTAAACGTGCTCGTAAGCCAGAAGGCCGTAAATCTGAAGGTAAAGGTTCAGATCGCCCTATCGACAAACGCTCACGTAATAAAGAAAAAGGCCAAGGCAACGCTAAAGCAAATACTAAAACAAGTGATAAGGGCGATACAAAGCCTGTTGTAAAATTGACAGAAGAAGAGCTTTTAGCAAAAAGAAAAGCGGCCAATAAGCAAAAGAAAAAGCCTCAACGCAAAGTAGCGCAAGGTGAAAAGAATACCGCTTCTTCTAAAAAGAAAAAAACGACATCTAAAACAACGCGTCCAGGTCGTGCAGCTCGCTCTAAAGCAAAAGCGAATAACACTAAAGCATAAAGCTGAACTATGGTACTGAGTACAGTAGTACTTAACCATATTACCTAGGCGCAACCTTTAGGCATAGACCTAAATAGCAATAGAACAGTGATTACAGGTGAAGCTTTTTGCTTCACCTTTTTTATAAAGAGATAAGTGACATGAGTAAAAGTGAAATTATTTACGGTATGCACGCCGTTGATGCCCTATTAGAGAAGCAACCAGAACGTGTGATAGAAATTTACGCCCTAAAAGGCCGTGATGATGAACGTTTGAATGATGTGCTTAATAAAGCAAAAGAATGGGGTGTGTCAGTGCAATTCATGCAACGCAAAGCATTAGATGAAAAGTCTGATGGTGAGCAGCATCAAGGTATTATGGCGCGAGTAAAAACATTGAAAGTATTAACGGACAATGATTTAGAACCTATTTTAGCCGCATTAGATGTTCCACCATTCTTATTAATTTTAGATGGTGTTACTGACCCGCATAACTTAGGTGCTTGTTTACGAAGTGCAGAAGCCGCTGGTGTTCACGCTGTTATCATTCCTAAGGACAACTCAGCAAGTTTAACGCCTGTTGTACGTAAGGTAGCTTGTGGTGCAGCAGAATCAATCCCATTAATCCATGTGACTAACTTAGCACGTGCTATGCGTAGTTTGCAGGATAAAGGTATTTGGATTTATGGTACAGCCGGTGAAGCAGAACAAAGCCTTTATGATTGTAAATTAGAAAGCGGTATGGCATTAGCAATGGGTGCGGAAGGCAAAGGCTTACGTCGTTTAACTCGTGAGCATTGTGATGAGCTAATTAAATTACCAATGGCAGGTGCCGTTTCAAGTTTGAATGTATCTGTTGCAACGGGTATTTGTTTGTTTGAAGTGGTTCGTCAACGTCGATAAATAACGGCATTAAGTAACGACAATTAAGTAACTGCCATTATAAAAACAAATAGGCGGTATTAAATTGACTATAAAAAAGCCAGAAGGTAGATGAATTACCTTCTGGCTTTTTTTATCGATTTTAAAGGAAGATCAACCCCTTTAAAGTACAATTGAACAAAAGTCCCCAGACTTCCAACATTCAGTTAATATTCTATCTGTAATCTAAAAAATCAAACTAAAATGCATACTGTAAATTAAAACCAGTAGAAAGTTCATCATTTTCACTTTCTTCTGGAACATTTTGATTGTATTTATAATTGATATCAAAAATTAAATACAACTCCTGATATATTCTATTTTGAGCTTTGAACTCGACTTCATAAACACTATTTTTATGGCCTAATTCAAACACGCTACCTAATGTAACCTGTAAGCTTTCTGTGACTATTCTTTCATAGTTTAGCTTCGTTCGTATAATGAACTCATTAAAAGAAACTTCATCTTCTCCATCATTAGGCTCTGCAAGCTTGTAACCTGGCCCAAATTCAGTATTAAATTTATGATTATTTTCATTAAAGAAAATATGACCATATCCTGTTGTAAATGTATCTTCTTTTCCATATGAAGCAGATTGACTGCGTTGAATATCACTACGCAGAAAAATTAAATTAACAGGATCTAAATTATAATTTCCTTGTAACTGCCAACGCCATTCGTTTTCCGTTTCTTCATCTTCTTCATCTTCAAACTCAAATTTAATATCATTATTAATATTATATTGATCAACAACGTTGTAATCTAAGATCAATCGCCCTTCTGCACTTTTAGTTAATTCATTTTCTTGTTCATAATTAAAGCCAAATTCAACAGCGCCGCTAAAATGTTTTTCTTCTAATATTGCTTCTTCATTGCCATCAACTACATCTGTCTGAATATTATTTGTTTGAACTGCCACATCAATAAACTCAGCATCAGAAATCCCATTTCTCCCTTGTGATGTTTTCTTTGTTTTTAATAAATCAGATTTCTGATCGATGGAGGTTTTAATTTGATCAATGGGTGAGCTTAATAAGCTTGCATGTTTTAATAACTCTTTTTGTAATGCATCGTTAAGCTGCTTTTCACGCTTAAGGCTTTCGGCTAGATGAGATTCTTGAATGTTAACCTGATTATCTAAAGTCGATACTTTATCCGCCAGACGCTGATTTTCTTCTTCTAAAGTCGCCAGTTTGGCTTCTTGTAACTCTTGAGCTTGTTGTCTTTGAGTCGTTTTTTTAAGTTCTGCCTGTAGTTGTGCTTTTAACGTTTCTATCTTTTGTTGTGCATCTGTCTGAGATTTGATGACAGCAAGGGTTTCTTCTGCTGTTAAATTTAATAAAATATCGTCCATCGTAAGCGGCTTTTCATCTTCTAGATCTTTATTATTAATCTCATTTTTATTAGTTTTTTCATCCTCAATTGTTACAGGACTTTCTTTTGCTATAGGCCCCTCAGGCTCCATAAAAAACCAGGCATTAGCACTAAAGACGACAAGATTAACCATTAAAATGTAAAAGAATGGAGAGTTCAATAAAACCAGCTCATTTATATAATTTAAGAAAAGGGTATTTTATGTTGTTAAGCTATAGATGCAAACGATCAATAAAAGTTCCCAACAATTTACGCTCATATTATTTATTATCAGTTATATTACTTTTGTCACTTGCGTAAGTTGACTCTAAATTGTACAATCTGCCGCCTTAAATCAGCCACCCTTTTTGTTCCTTGCTTCTATTGGTACGGCTGAGCCAAATTAAGAAGCTACTAACCCGTAAGGAGCGATTTTTATATGCGTCATTATGAAATCGTATTTATGGTTCACCCAGATCAGAGTGAACAAGTTAATGGTATGATCGAGCGTTACACTACTTCTATCACAGAAGCTGGTGGTACTGTTCATCGTCTAGAAGACTGGGGCCGTCGTCAACTGGCTTACCCAATCAACAAACTACACAAAGCACACTATGTTCTTATGAATATTGAAGCTGAGCAAAAAGTAATCGATGATTTGGAAACTGCTTTCCGTTTCAACGATGCTGTGATCCGTAACATGATCATGCGTACTAAATCTGCTGTAACTGAAGCATCTGTAGTGGCTAAAGCAAAAGAAGAACGTGTTGAACGTGCTCCTCGTGCTCCACGTCCAGATTTTGATGCTGCACCAGCTGCGCCTGCTGCAACAGAAGCTGAAGCATAAGAAACTGAGTGACTGATAACTTTTTGCAACTTACAGGTATCGTAACTGAAAAGCCGATACATAAAACAAGCCCAAGTGGTATTGAACACTGTAACCTGACGATAGAACATCGTTCAGTGCAAGAAGAAGCTGGATTACCACGCAATACATATTGTTATATGCCAATTGCAACAAGTGGACCATTAGCAAGTCAGTTGAAAAATAAATTATCGAAAGGTATGCAAATTAAAGTAAGTGGTTTTATCACTTACCACCAAAGCAAGAGTAATCTTGGTAAATTGGTGTTACATGCTCAGTACATAGAACAAATTTAAGGAACTACCATGGCTCGTTATTTTCGCCGTCGTAAATTCTGTCGATTCACAGCAGAAAATGTTGTTGAGATTGATTACAAAGACGTTGTTACATTAAAAAACTACATCACTGAAAGTGGTAAAATCGTACCTAGCCGTATTACTGGCACATGTGCAAAATACCAACGCCAACTAGCGCGCGCTATCAAACGTGCACGTTACTTGTCGCTTTTACCTTACACAGATTTACACAAGTAAATAGGAGCTATATATTATGGAAATTATTCTACAAGATACAGTTGCTAACCTTGGTAAACTTGGCGATAAAGTTAATGTTAAAGCAGGTTACGCACGTAACTTTCTTTTCCCACAGCAAAAAGCTGTACCAGCAAACAAAGCAAACTTAGAAGCTTTTGAAGCACGTCGTGCTGAATTAGAAGCTAAGCAAGCTGCTAACCTAGCTGCTGCTCAAGCACGTGGTGAAGCTATCTCTGCATTAGAAGCGGTAACAATCACTTCTAAAGCTGGTGATGCTGGTAAACTATTCGGTTCAATCGGTACGCGTGATATTGCTGATGCAATCACTGCTGCTGGTGTAGCTGTTGCTAAAAGTGAAGTTCGTCTTCCTGAAGGCGCTTTACGTTTAACTGGTTCTTACGAGATTACTGTTACAGTACACTCTGACGTAACTTCAGTTGTAAACCTTGAGGTTGTTGAAGCTGAGTAATCAGTGACAATATCTTAATGTTAAAAAATACCTGCTTTCGAGCGGGTATTTTTTTGCCTAAAATTTAATAAAGACATATTTGATAAAGTGGTTTTAATACCGATTACATTAAATAAGCGATCTAAATTTTTGCGCAGGAAAAATAATACCGATTTCATTAAATAAGTGATCTAAATTTTGCGCAGGAAAAATGAGTTAGTTCAAGGCGAAAATTGAGCTAAATGGTTGTTCCCTTTACGAAATTTACAACGAAGAAATAAGTTATTTTAACAAGTAAAATAGATAACTTAATTAGTGTGATTGGTATAACTTAATTTAAGGTATAAGTTGAGTTCTTTGGACGTTTAACTTCGTTAATCGTCTGTCGGAGAATTAATACCAAAAGAATTAAATACGTTATCTAAATTTTACGTTGGAAAAAACAGTTCCATTCAAGACGTAGATGGCTATTCCTTTTACGAAGCTTACAACGAAGAAATATATTATTTTAATAAGTAAAATAGATCTGTTAATTAGCGTGATTGGTATAATAACGGCTTGTTTTAACCCTCTCATTGAAGCGATGTTAGTGCTAATACTATGACTATTTTTAAGCTAACACTAAACGGTAACCCGCACCGTAAACTGATTGAATTAAATCTTCACCTTCACTAATTATAATTAACTTTTTTCTTAGTTTTTTAATATGACTATCGATAGTCCGGTTATTAACAATACGATCATCTGAATACATATTTTGCATCAATTGCTCTCGCGTGAAGATACGACCAGGTTTATTAGCTAACAGCTTAAGCAACTGGAACTCAATAGATGTAAATACAATAACATTACGCTTAAATGTAGCCGTTAAATGATTTTCATTTAATAAAAAGTCATTGCTAAGAATATTAGAAGAGCCTGCTCTTCTTAATACTGCTTTCACTCTAGCCACCACTTCTCTCGGGCTAAAAGGCTTACAGATATAATCATCAGCACCTAAATCTAATCCTAATAATCGATCTAATTCATCTACTTTTGCAGAGACCATTAAGATAGGGACATTTGAAAACTGACGGATCTCTTGACACAAGGTAATACCATCTTTACCGGGTAACATGATATCTAATAGAATAACATTTGGCTTGTGGCTTTTTACCCAAGCAATAACGTCATCACCGTTATCTATTATATGAGGGGCATATTCTGTTAATTTAAAATAATCTGCTAACAAATTAGCGAGCTTAATTTCATCCTCTACAATTAATATAGAATTTAACACTGATTGTTCCTTATCATATTAATAGTAACCTAGTTAGGTAATGGTCTGAATTTTATGTAGAAAAATAGCTTAATTTCAAAGGAAAGTTAATTCTTTATCGCTACATTAAAAACGTTTAATTTATTAATGGCTATTCTATTTACCAGATTTACAACTCCGTAATAAGTCACTTTAATTAGAGATTAGTTTTGAGAATTATTAAGGCTATACAATTCTACTTTAATATATACCTGTTATCATTCAAGGTGGAAAACTCAGCAAGTAATGAAGTAAACAGATGCTAAGCAGAAAGAAGATCTAGCAGGTTAAATCGACACTTTCTAACAATGAAGAATTTGCTTCACGGTTTGCCCTCCGGGTCACTAGCTTTAAAACCAACACTGCGTTACAACCTTCGATAAGGACTCATCATTATCCTCATGTTGCTCCTTGATTTGAAAACCAAGCTAACGATTGAACAAAGCGCCTTGAACGATAACGGGTATAGTTTATTAAGTTGGCAGATTCTATTTTAATACTACATATAAGCAGTATTAAAGTACTTAACTGTTAGAAAATATTATTGTTCTAACGGAAGTTCAATCTCGATTGCTAACCCACCTAATTCTGATGCTAACGCTTTAATGCTACCTTGATGTGCCGTCACTATATGTGCACAAATAGACAAACCAAGGCCTGCCCCACCTGTTTTCCGATTTCTTGAACTGTCAACACGGTATAAGTACTCAAAAAGACGCTGCAGGTGCTGTTCTTCAACACCAACGCCGTTATCTTCAACTTTAATACGTATCAAACCTCCTGTTATCGAAGTGTCTACTTCAAGTGAAATTTTAGCAACGCTAGCTCCTGAGTATTTAATACAATTATTAATTAGGTTTTCAAATAACTGACATAACCTTGTCGTGTCGGCAAATACATTCGCTTCTGTCTCATTATTATCTACAACTAAAGCTATATTAGCCGCCGCTAGAAAACCTGTATATTTATCAACTTCTGACTTAAACCATGTACCAAGATTAACTGCTTTCTTTCGGTAATGCATACCACCTATATCCGCACTGCTAAGTTGGTCTAAATCATCAATAAGATGCTGTAAGTGTTTAACTTCATCATTAGCAGAGTCAATATTTTTTTCATTGATTGGCCTAACACCATCTAACATCGCTTCTAGCTCACCACGTAAGATCGCTACAGGGGTCCGCAATTCATGGGATATATTGGCTAGCCAACGTTTACGAGCACCTTCATTTTCATACAAGGTTAATGCTAACTCATTAAAGTCTCGACTAAGTTCACCTAATTCATCTTTTCTGTTCAGAGTTATATTCTGTTGATAATCACCTTGCGTTAATTTATGCATACCTAGAATAATTTTCTTAATTGGTTCTGCTATATGGCGTGCGATAGGAAAAGTAATCAAGACGACTAACACCATGGTAAAGATCGCTATGACCCATAAGTAACTTTGCAATTGTTCGATAAGATCAAGCTCGTAACCGTCTGTAATTTGCTTTTTTTTAGGGATCATTAACCAACCAACATTAACTTCATTGGCATTGATAGGGGTTTTATTATACTCAACATTTTCATCATAATAACCAGCGATCAATTTTTTATTATGATCAAATAAAGCAAAACTTGCTTGGCCTCTTGGTGGACGGTTACTTTCTATAGGATGACTATCTCTGTGCATAGGATCAGGCTGGGAAATACGATCTTGTCGATCTCTTGGTGGGCGATTAGGTCGTCCTGGCAATTCTGATACACTAAATTCACCTTGTAAGTGCAAAAAAAGTATATCTCCAAATCTTTTATGGTGACCTCTTAAATCTTGCCAGCTATTTTCTTTTTTATATTCTTTTTCAAGCTGAGTAACGAGAGGTTTTAATGCTTCTATATCTTTACTATTAACATAATCAATAACTCCCTTGTTAATACTCCATTGTATTAACAAGACTAAAGCACTCACTAATAACAAGCTAAAGCTAAAAAAAACAAAAAATAATTTATTATGGATTTTCATATGAGCAATCTCATGCTTGTATTACGGTTTTAATTTGTAAGAACCAGATAAACAATATTAACAGACCTTTTACTTCAACAAGGTATTAACTAATAATGACACTAATTAACCGTTCTATTTTACTTATTAAAACAACTTATTTAATACCATTGGTATAACCATCGAAGCATTCCGAATAAGTTAAAAAATATTAAATAAGGCAATACAATATAAAAATAGAATGGTAATCAAGGTCTACTTAGCAGATTAAATAAGTAAATAATAAAAATAAACCCGTTAGCATTTAACAAAACTAACGGGCCTATCTCATTAAATATACTGTTACAATATTATGTAGCAGTATTGATAGTCGAATTACCCACTTCGATACCAATTTTCACATCATCACATATCTAAAGTTATTTAAATTAATAAAACAGCTTAATTTAACAACAGAAATTCACCAATAATAATATATCCAAAACACGTTCAGATATATTAATGTCAGCTTGTTTCATGCATTGATATTATATGATGATAAATGTGGAGGAGATCTTACGCCTCCTTCCACACTTATTCAGTGATGACTTATTTCCGTTAAGGTCAATATGGAAAATACCTGTTTTTTCGTTTATAAAAATATCGAAAAAATATTTATACTATCTTAGGCAATGAGCTCAGTCGATATGATTACAATAACAACAATCTATTTTTTAATTTTCTCGACGAGGTGGTTTGTGGCTGCTAAATTCACTTTCAGTAATGACACCATCACCATCTGAATCTATTTCATCAAAGACTGTTTGATGATCGCCATGTGGAATTTCTTTAGCAGAAAATTCTGTAAAACTAATTTCGCCGTTACCATCGGTATCGATCGATGAGAATGCAGGTGGACCACCTTGAGGACGATCTCCTTGCTCAGAACCAGCTGCATAACTTTGACCGATAAAACCAACTGAAAGAGCGAAAGCAAGTAACATTTTTGAACATTGTTTCATTTAACAAACCTTATAAGACTAAAAACAAGATTCATACAATAACCATTGAATGTGCAAAAAATGTGCATAAAATAATAATTCTTTATAAAAAGTATTATTTTATTAAAGATTCTCTTTTATTTTCATCAATCGCCTCTACCGAGCTTAATTCTCTCTTGCGTTAACCATAAAAATATTTATTCTCTCTTGATATAATTAATTAATAAGCAGGTAAAAAATGAAAACATTAGCCGACTACCAATTACTCACAAAACAAGCTGTTGCTCTTATAGAAGATGAAAAAGATTTAATAGCTAATCTATCGAATATAAGTGCTCTGCTTAATATGAACTTATCGAATATAAACTGGGTAGGTTTTTATCTATTAAAACACGATCAACTTGTATTGGGCCCATTCCAAGGTAATGTTGCTTGTGTGCGTATCGACTTAGATAAAGGAGTTTGTGGTAAAGCGTTTAGCACTAATACAACGCAACGTATCGCCGACGTACATGAGTTTCCAGGGCATATTGCTTGTGATGCAGCAAGCCAATCAGAGATTGTTGTACCTATTAATTACAATGGGAAAACGGTAGCAGTATTAGATATTGATAGCCCAATTACAGAGCGTTTTAACGAAGTAGATGAAGCCGGTTTAAATCACTTTATTGAGCAGTTACAAGATAAGCTTAACTTTTCTTACTAAGAATAAAAACTGAGCTAGGTGAAATTATTGCCTAGCTTATTCAACTCTATTCTTCGATAATCCAAAAATTCAATATCATTGATACCATTACGGTTATTTTCGATAATAAAATTTACTAGGTATCGTTATTACTCGGCATTGTTAGTCGATGTTATGATTAAGCGTTTCAGCTTTCTCTGTCAATTGTAGTACCCACTCATCTATTGTTATAGACAATGAGCCTGTCATATCTAATGAACGATCTTCTAATACATCAACTTCTGGGTTTGTTTTATGCATAAACTCAATCACTTTATCTCTATGCTCTAATAAGGCAACGATATGCGGTCTAAACAAAATAAACATCGCTGATAACCATTGATTTACCACCAAGTTAGGATAAGCATGATCAATGCAAAAGCTATCTAATAAGGCAATAGTATCTTTAGCTGAATACCATGTTTGCGCAGATACCCATCGGTTCACAGCAAAAAAGCCAACAGGGAAACCTTCATCGTCCATTGAAATACAAACAAAGTGTGCAACAGCCTTCTCACCTGAAGGCCACGGCTCTGAATGCATAAACCCTTCCATCGGTTTAATCGACTCAGGAATTGATGGTGAACGTAAAAAAGTATGAAAGTGGCCATGCTCAGACTCTATTCCACGATGATTATGGTAATAATATTGACTGTGTGTTTCATTGTCATAAACATCTTCTTCAGGGTAATGGTTTAATTGGTAAAATGTCCCCTCCCCTTTAAGTAATTCACTAACAATATTGATCCCCCCTCTCTCTAAAAGGCGATGGCACTCTTTCACTTTTTTAGCAGCGACTAATAGAGCATCGATATTATCAATTGACTCTAACGAAGGAGCTTCAAGAGGAATATTCGCTTCACAAGCAGACCAAGAAATTTTATGCATAATATAAAACTTAATATTAAAGGTTAAAAAGATAAAACAGCGTATTCTAGTAAAATGTTATAGCAAAAAACATGTGCTGATTTCGCCTAGAAGTCTCTAAAATTTGGTATCAACTAAGTTACCTATTTTTTAATAAACATCTCTTAACGCTTATTAGAATACGTTGTTTACCAATAATTAACTAACTAACAAAGTGCTTATTTAGCAGCACATGGGTTTTTAGCAGCACATGGGTTTTTAGCAGCACATGGGTTTTTAGCAGCACATGGGTTTTTAGCAGCACATGGGTTTTTAGCAGCACACGGGTTTTTAGCAGCACATGGGTTTTTAGCAGCACACGGGTTTTTAGCAGCACATGGGTTTTTAGCAGCACACGGGTTTTTAGCAGCACACGGGTTAACCACTTTAGTCACCTTAGCTGAACAAGGCGAACAAAAATCATCGAAATCAGCACCACCACAGCTTGCATATGCTGGGTTAATAGTTAAAGCAGCAGTAAAGATACCAGCAGCGATAATAGCAGGTTTGTTTTTTAATATTTTTTTCATGATAATTGACCTTAATGTAATGGGTTAAGACGTAATGTTTTAAAACAAGTTATGAGTAAAAAAGCTGTAAACAATAACTCGTCATTAATTGAGTGTAAGTTACTGTCCCCTCAAAAGACCCACCCCATTTACTGAAAATTTCAAAATAAATGAGAATAAAGATAAGTTTGTTAAGTGCTTTTGATATTGTTTACAAAAAAATAAGTACTTAATACATAAAAAATATAACAAATAACTTAACATTCATTTATTAATACATTAAAAATCAATTGGTTAAAAAAACAATTTAAAGAAAATAAAAATCTAACATGAATATTTTACTTTAATACTCATTATTTTGATTAGGTAACTTAATTAAAAATAAAAGAAATAAATAATAGTATTAACTGCTTTGTATAAGTGAATTCTTATTTATTTTGTTATTTTTATAATGGACTGAATGACTTTGACTGATTAAGTTATTCTTTTAATTAAATACACTAAGCGTCAATTTTAATGATTATTAAATGCAATAAAAATACTTTCGTCATAAAAAACGGGCAAAAAAAAGCCTCGAATAACGAGGCTTAATATTGTGAAACAATATCGTTGAAATAATAAAGTGTGTTTATTATTTAGCTTGTGGACGCATGTGTGGGAATAGTAATACGTCACGGATAGTATGACTGTCAGTAAACAACATCACTAAACGGTCGATACCAATACCTTCACCCGCTGTTGGTGGTAAACCATGCTCTAGGGCAGTAATGTAATCTGCATCGTAGAACATTGCTTCGTCATCACCAGATTCTTTCTGTGCTACTTGATCCATGAAACGTTGCGCTTGGTCTTGTGAGTCATTTAGCTCAGAGAAACCATTCGCTAACTCACGACCACCAACGAAGAATTCAAAACGATCTGTTACATCTGGGTTCTCATCATTACGACGTGCTAATGGTGATACTTCAGCTGGGTAAGCGGTAATGAACGTTGGTTGCATTAGTTTATGCTCAGCTGTTTCTTCAAAGATCTCAGTTAAGACTTTACCTTCGCCCCAGCTCTCTTTTAAGTGGATATCTAAACGTTTTGCTAAGGCTTTTAATCCTTCCATGCTATCTAATTCAGATGCTTCAATGCCTTCATTGTATTCAAGAATTGATTCTTTCATTGTTAAGCGTATAAAAGGTTGGCCAAAATCAAACGTTTCTTCGCCATATTTAACAATGCTTGAACCTAATACGTTTTCAGTAATAGTACGTAACATATCTTCAGTTAAGTTCATTAGGTCAATGTAATCAGCGTAAGCTTGGTAGAACTCAATCATAGTGAATTCTGGGTTATGACGCGTTGAAACACCTTCGTTACGGAAACTACGGTTAATTTCGAATACTCGCTCAAAACCACCAACCACTAAACGCTTAAGGTTTAATTCTGGTGCAATACGTAAATACATTGGTAAATCTAATGCATTATGAAACGTTTCAAATGGACGAGCTGTTGCGCCACCTGGAATGGCTTGTAACATTGGCGTTTCTACTTCCATGAAATTACGTTCATTTAAGTAAGTACGAATAGCCGTTACGATTTTGTTACGTAAAATAAATGTTTTACGTGATGATTCATTAGCAATTAAGTCAAGGTAACGTTGACGGTAACAAGCTTCAGTATCAGATAAACCGTGGAATTTATCAGGTAATGGACGTAATGCCTTAGTTAAGATACGAATTTCAGATACTTTAATGCTTAACTCGTCTGTTTTTGTTTTAAATAAAACACCCGTCGCACCAACGATATCGCCTAAATCCCATTTTTTGAATTCAGTATTGTAAAAACCTTCTGCTAGGTTATCACGTGCAACGTAGACTTGAACCTGACCGCCCATATCTTGGATAGTCGCAAAGCTTGCTTTACCCATAATACGACGTGTCATCATGCGTCCAGCAACGCTCACTTCAACCGCTAATTCTTCTAGCTCTTCTTTGCTCTTTTCGTCATAAAGCTTATGCAGTTCATCTGAGATATTTTTACGACGGAAGTCATTCGGGAATGCTTGTCCCTTTTCACGCATAGCATCTAGTTTTTCTAGACGTGCGGTTAAAATATCGTTCAACTCTTCTTGTGGTGCTTCTGCTTTATTTTGCTCTGACATGATAGTTCCTATCGGTTTAGTGTCTTACATTATTTTTCTAAATGAGCCTTACATAAAGTAAGTTAATATAAGGCTTATGCTGTTTATTTTATTTACAATCCAGACTTTAGGCTTGCTTCAATAAATTTATTTAAATCGCCATCTAATACGACTTGAGTATTGCGATTTTCAACACCGGTACGTAAATCTTTAATACGCGAATCATCTAATACGTATGAACGAATTTGACTGCCCCAGCCAATATCCGACTTACCATCTTCATTAATCTGCTTTTCTACATTTTGCAATTGTACTTCATGCTCATAAAGTTTCGCGCGAAGTTGCTTCATCGCTTGATCTTTATTTTTATGCTGCGATCGATCATTTTGACATTGCACTACTATATTAGTTGGCACGTGGGTAATACGAACCGCTGACTCCGTTGTATTAACATGTTGACCACCTGCCCCCGATGCACGATATACATCAATACGTAAATCTGCAGGATTAATTTGAATATCAATATTGTCATCAATTTCAGGGTAAATAAACGCAGAAGCAAAAGAGGTATGGCGTTTACCAGATGAATCGAATGGCGATTTACGCACTAAACGATGCACACCTGTTTCAGTACGCAACCAGCCATAAGCATATTCACCACTAAAACGAATAGTAGCGCCTTTAATACCTGCGACATCGCCAGGCGTTGCTTCCATTAACTCGGTTTTATATCCATTGGCTTCACCCCAACGTAAATACATACGTAATAGCATGTTCGCCCAGTCTTGTGCTTCAGTCCCGCCAGAGCCAGATTGAATATCAAGGTAACAAGAGCAAGCATCTTGTTTACCCGAAAACATACGACGAAACTCTAAGACTTCTAATTGCTTTTCAAGATCATTGGCTTCTTTAATCGCTTCATCAAAACTGTCTTGATCGCTTTCTTCTACCGCCATTTCCACTAGCATTTCAACTTCGTCAGTACCTTCTGTTAAGGCATCAATAGTTTTCACTACTAATTCAAGGCTACTGCGCTCTTTTCCTAATGCTTGTGCATGTTCAGGATCGTTCCAAACTTCAGACGATTCAAGCTCACGGCTAACTTCTTCGAGTCGCTCTACTTTGGCGTCGTAGTCAAAGGTACCCCCTAAGCATTTCAGCACGCTCAGTTAGGTCTTTAAGTTGATTAAGAATAGGATTTACTTCAAACATTGATGCTCGCTATTAGTATATTCGTAAAAAGAGGCGAATTTTAACCAATTATCATCGAAATAAATAGAGAACAATTAAAATTAATAGCCGCTTAACGATGCTTTTATCAACTAAAGTAATAACGCAGTGCTCAGCCCAGCTAAGGAAATGGGGTTTATACTCTTAGATTAAAAGGAAGGACGGATAAAATGATGCCTAAAAAGCATTTAAATAAGGCGCTTTTTTAGGTTTTTTCTCGACTACCTTAAAAGATTATTATTAAAAAATTAGACTGTATTGAGAAAAACCAAAATAGCACGAAAAATGCTTCACTACATTGAAAAGCATAAAATGTTAATAAGCTTTACAAAAAAATCAGAAATACAGCAAATAAGTTAAAAAAAAGACAAGTTTTCAGTGTTTTTTAGATGCATTTTATTTTCATTAACGTAAAGTTAAAAACTCATTTAAGCAAGGTTCGCTTCTATCCGATACAGATAGAAAACGACGCAATTAACCGATTGTATAAGGATACAAATTATGGAAATGCTCTCTGGCGCAGAAATGGTTGTGCGCTCACTACAGGACGAAGGTATAGAACATATCTTTGGTTACCCTGGCGGTTCAGTGTTAGATATTTACGATGCGATTTTTCAATCTGATAAAATTGAGCATTATTTAGTACGTCATGAGCAAGCCGCAGTACACATGGCAGATGCTTATTCACGTGCAACGGGCAAAGTAGGTTGTGTATTAGTAACAGCTGGCCCAGGTGCAACAAACTGTATTACAGGTATTGCAACGGCTTACATGGATTCGATTCCATTAGTTGTTTTAGCAGGTCAAGTACCAACTTTCTGGATTGGCGACGATGCCTTCCAAGAAACGGATATGATTGGTGTTTCTCGCCCAGTCGTAAAACACAGTTTCTCATGTCGTACCGCAGAAGAAATACCAATTGCAATTAAAAAAGCATTCTATATTGCATCAACAGGCCGACCAGGCCCAGTGGTTATCGATCTTCCAAAAGATGTACAAAACCCACTGAATAAATTCCCTTATGAATATCCTGAAACGGTTAGCTTACGCTCATATAACCCAACGCTAAGCGGACATAAAGGACAAATAAAACGTGCAGTTGCTGCGTTAACAAGTGCTAAAAAACCTGTTTTATACGTAGGTGGTGGCGCCATTATTGCCAATGCATCAAAACAAGTATTAGAGCTTGCTGAAAAATTAAACTTACCAGTAACCAATACCTTAATGGGTTTGGGTGCATTCCCTGGCGAGCACAAACAATTTATCGGTATGTTAGGTATGCACGGCACTTATGAAGCAAACAAATCAATGCATAATGCTGATTTGATTTTTTCTTGTGGTGCACGCTTCGATGATCGCGTAACCAATAATGTTGATAAATTCTGTCCAAACGCAAAAATCATGCATATTGATATCGACCCAACATCTATCTCAAAAAATATCCACGCAGATTTACCGATTGTAGGTAGTGTTGAAGTGGTGTTACAACAGATGTTAGATCTGATTGAAGAAACTAAAGCAACCAATGACAGCGAAAGCATTAATCTTTGGTGGGATCAAATTAACGAATGGCGCGCTAAAGATTGTCTTGCTTACAAAACATCAGAAACGCATATCAAACCACAGCAAGTCATCCAGTGTTTATATAAAGTAACAAAAGGCGATGCTATTGTTACTTCTGACGTTGGTCAACATCAAATGGTTGCCGCTCAATATTATCCATTTAAAGAACCTCGTCAATGGATTAACTCAGGTGGCGCTGGAACAATGGGCTTTGGCTTACCAGCAGCAATGGGTTGTAAAATAGCATTCCCAGATCGTCCCGTTGTTTGTGTAACAGGCGATGGCTCTATTCAAATGAATATTCAAGAGCTATCAACTTGTATGCAATACAACATTCCAGTTGTTATCTTGTTATTAAACAACCGCTCCCTAGGTATGGTAAAACAGTGGCAAAAAATGTTCTACGGTGGTCGTCAATCTCATTCTTATATGGATAGTGTGCCTGATTTTGTTAAATTATCAGAAGCGTATAACCATATCGGTATTAAGGTAGACAAAATTGAAGAGCTTGAGCCTGCATTAGTACGCGCGTTTGAATTAAAAGATCGTGTTGTATTTGTTGACGTTGCGATTGATCCTGAAGAGCACGTTTACCCTATGCAAGTTAAATTTGGCAGTATGCAAGACATGTACCTAAGCAAAACGGAGCAAACTGATGCGTAGAATAATTTCTGTATTATTAGAAAATGAATCTGGTGCACTTGCACGTGTTGTTGGTTTATTTGCACAACGTGCTTATAACATCGAATCTTTAACCGTTTCACCAACGAATGATTTAACATTATCACGTATGACAATCACTACTGACGTAGTTGACAATGCAACACTTGAACAGATGATGAAGCAATTACACAAACTAGTTGATGTGTTACGTGTTTCTGAATTAACTCAAAGTGCACATGTAGAACGTGAGCTATTGTTAATAAAGGTACGTACAGTAGGTAGTGAAGCACGTGAAGAGGTTAAACGCACCTGTGATATTTACCGTGGTCAAATCGTTGATATTACTCAACACCTGTACACAATACAATTAACGGGTGTGGGTTCAAAATTAGATGCTTTTGTAGCAACTATTTGTGATGCAAGTGAAATTGTTGAAGTGGTAAGATCCGGTGTTTGTGGTATTGCTCGCGGTGATAAAGCACTGCGTGCGTAAACGCTAATCTAATTGTTAAAACTTTACTTATGCAAAGTGCAGCTTCCTGTACTTTGCATTTTTTATTTATAGGAGAATGAAATGTTCGAGTTGCTAGCGCTATTGATGTCCGCATTTGTACTTTTTATGTTTGGTATATCGGTACTTAGTCTTGGTGTTATCGCCTTCATAATGATCGCTTGCTTTATCTTTATTGGTGCTCTCTCCTTTATTTTTAAATTTGGTATTTGGTTCTTAATTGCTTATCTAATTTACTATTACTTCTTTCAATATAACAAGGACAAATAATGAAAAAACTAACTCTTTTAATTTGTACATTACTCATTTCAATAAGTGGTTTTGCAAGTGAGATAGACATTAGCAAGCAACTTATACGTGCAACGCCTCCCCATACTAAAAGCAGTGCCGCTTTTTTTACTATCACTAATAATACCGATAAAAGCATCAACTTAGTTGCAGTAAATAGTGATATTGCAGAACAAGTTCAGATACATAATAATATTAATAAAGATGGCATGATGAAAATGCGTCAAGTAGACACTATAATGATTAAAGCAAATAGTAGTACATCATTACAGCCAGGTGGTTATCATGTTATGTTTATAGGCTTAAAAAATAGTTTAACAGAAGGACAAAGCGTCGATCTCATGCTTTATTTTGATAATGGTGAACAGATCAAAGTAAATACACCAGTACAAAAGATTAACGCTTCTCACAAAATGTCAGATCACAAACATCATTAAATAATTAAGCTCACAAAGGGATATCAATTATGAAAAAACAAGTTTTAGCGGCTGCTATCGCAGCTACAATGAGCATGCCAGCAATGGCTGATTTCTTAGGTGTTTATGCTGGTCTTGATTACAGCACGAATGAAACAACGCTCGACAATGATTCAGACAGATCAAATAATATTTCTGGTTATGTCGCTTTTGAACATTTCATTCCATTAATACCAAATATTAAAATTAAATATAATGACCTAACAAACCACCATTTTGATGAAGATAATAGCTCAACGACAAATGGTATCTTGTATTACGAAATCCTTGATAATGGATTAGTTGAACTCGATTTAGGTGCTGTTTATACGGATGCAGAAGGTTACAACGAAAGTGCATCAATAGTACAAGCTTATGGTGCAGCTAAAGTACATGTACCAGGGGTAAGTATGCATGCTTTTGCAGAAGTCATTGGTGGTTCAGTAACAGATGATGACGCATTAAGTGCTGAAATTGGATTAGCTTATACCTTTAACCCGGATTCAAGCTTATTAAATATCGCGGTTCGCACAGGTTACCGCGTACAAGAGCTGGATTTAGATCATACGGCTAACAAGCAAGAAATTGATGGTTTATTTGCAGGTGTAGAAGTTCATTTCTAAGCCAGTCTAAAAATAGCACATTAAATTTAAAGGCCACAAATAGTTATCTATTTGTGGCCTTTTTGATTAAATAGATGTCGAGGACGGGTAAGTTGAGTGTTTTTAATTCTTTTTAATACTGATTACATTAAATAAGTGATCTAAATTTTGCGCAGGAAAAATGAGTTAGTTCAAGGTGAAAATTTCGTAAATGGTTGTTCCATTTACGAAATTTACAATGAAGAAATAAGTTATTTTAACAAGTAAAATAGATAACTTAACTAGTGTGATTGGTATAATAACTCATCAAAATAGTTAAAAGTTGATCTCGCAAACTAGTCTGTTAGCAGACTTATAAAAGTATTGCATAACATTATGATGTGTTTAAAGTGATAGATGGCAATGGAATGTAAAATAAAAGAGCTTTGATAAACTTGCTTATACATTATCCATCATTATAAAAATTAGGAATATCATGATCAAATTACATCATTTAAATAAATCACGTTCTAAACGCATTATTTGGTTATTAGAAGAACTTAATATTGACTATGAAATTATCCCATACCAACGTGATAGCGTTAGCTTCCTTGCCCCACCAGAGCTTAAATCGGTTCATCCGTTAGGCAAGTCACCTGTGATTGAAGATAATGGTTTAGTAATCGCAGAATCAGGCGCTATTACTGAATACCTTATTGAGCAATACGACGCAGACGGTAAGTTATCACCAACACGTGGTACAAAAGAGTATGTAGAATACTCTCAATGGCTACATTTTGCGGAGAGCTCTGCTATCTTACCTTTGTTATTAAAAATGTTTGTTGCAAAAGATGGCTGTAAAACTAACTTTTTAGCTCAATATGCAGATATAGAAACCGAAAAAGTGATTAGCTTCTTCGACCAATCGTTACAAGGTAAACGTTATTTAGTCTCAGACCAATTAACTGGTGCAGATATTATGATGTCGTTTATTGCAGAGTTAGTACAAAACAATGGCGAATTAGATAAATATAAAAACATAGCCACTTATATTCAACAACTAGCCAGCCACCCTGCTTTTACTCGCTCAAATGAAATCGAATTAGATGCAGAAACAACGATATAGCACTTTGAAAAAATTAATGGGGTGATTGCATCAAGCTTTTACCCCTTTATGTACTCGTTACCGTTTAAGGTACTTTTTTCAGTCGTTAGCTTGGACTCCAAATCAAAGCCAACATGATAATAATGGCGAGTCCTTATTGAAGGTTGGAACGCAGAGTTGGTTTTCAAGCTAACGACCCAGAGGGCGAGCAGTGAAGTAAACACCTTCGTTGTTAGAAAGTGTCGATTTACCCCGTTAGATCTTGCTCTTTCTGCCTCGCATCTGTTCACTTCACCATTTGCTGAATCTTGAATGGCAACAGGTATATTAATAAAAAATGACTTGGTCATATTTTAAATCGATTTATAATGTGACCAAGATTAAACATAACCAGTCTTAAATTTTCCTCTCTAAGAAACCGCCTAAATACGAATGATTATTACCCACACTTTTTTAAATAGCATTTAGTTATAAAAGAGTAACTTTTATTCTTTTGTGTTAATTATAAGCTCGCGTAAACTGCATCTATCTTAATGTAATAGCGGAAATTACTTCATGGCACTTAACAATTTATCGGCTTTAACATCGCCTTTATCAGAGTCTCAATTGACTCAATTGCAACAAGCAACAGCAGGCTTGGATGCAGTACAAACTGCATGGGTTAGCGGTTATCTAGCAGGCGTAAGCCAAGGCCCAGTAACAGCAGCAGCTCCGACGCAAAGCGCAGGACAAAGCTTAACTATCTTAGTTGGTTCACAAACGGGTAATGCAAAAGGCGTTGCACAAGAACTAGCTGAACAAGCGACAGCGAAGGGCATCCCTAATAAACTTGTTTCAATGGCTGATTACAAAGTTAAAGCGATTAAAGATGAGAGCCATGTCATTGTTGTTGCCAGCACTAACGGTGAAGGTGAAGCACCTGATGACGCCATTGATTTACATGCATTTTTAGCCTCTAAAAAAGCACCTAAATTAGATGGATTAAAATTTGCTGTCTTAGGTTTAGGTGATTCAAGCTATGAATTTTTCTGTCAAACAGGTAAAGATTTTGAACAACGCTTACAAGCATTAGGCGGCGAAATAATATCAGACCGTTTAGATGCCGATGTTGATTATCAAGAAGTAACGCAAGCATGGTTCGACAAAGCATTAACAGCAGTTGAAGCGACACTTGAAAAAGCAGGCACATCAACAACAGCCGCTGTCGCAACAGGCACCATCGTAACGGAAAATAAATATAATAAACAAAATCCTTTCAGTGCAAGTTTATTAACAAGTCAAAAAATCACTGGCGACCGTTCAGCAAAAGACGTGCGACACATTGAAATTGACTTAGAAGGTTCAGACTTACATTACACAGCGGGTGATGCACTAGGCGTTTGGTTTAAAAATAACCAAAACATGGTTGATGAACTGATTGAAAAGTTAGGCCTAGATGCGACTAAAGAAGTCACTGTAGGCGATAAAAAAATTGCATTAAAAGATGCATTAATTGAAGAATATGAATTAACTGGTACACACCCAGCTTTCATTGAAGGTTATGCTGCGTTAACAGAAAACGAAGCATTACAAAAACTAGCTGAAGATAAAAACGCTTGTCGTGACTTCGCTAATAATAACCAGATTGTTGATGTTGTAACCGCAACGGGTAATGACAAAGTAACAGAAGAAAACTTCGTTGCGCTATTACGCCGTAGTAGCCCTCGCCTATATTCAATTGCATCAAGCCAAACTGAAGTGGAAGATGAAGTTCACTTAACTGTCGGAGCGGTTGTATTTGAGAATGAAGCAGGTCAACAACGTGGTGGAAGTGCTTCTACTTTCTTATCTCATCGTTTAGAAGAAGGTGAAGAAGTTAAAGTATTTATTGAAGATAACCATAACTTCCGTTTACCAGCGAATCCAGATACACCGGTTATTATGGTCGGTCCTGGTACCGGTATCGCGCCTTTCCGTGCATTTATGCAAGAGCGTGAAGCAAGTGAAGCAACAGGTAAAAACTGGTTATTATTTGGTGACCAAACCTTTAACGAAGATTTCTTATATCAAGTTGAATGGCAAACACATTTGAAATCAGGCCTATTAACAAAATTAGACCTTGCTTTCTCACGTGACCAAGCTGAAAAAATATATGTACAAGATCGCTTAAAAGAAAATGCTGCAGAAGTCTTTAAGTGGTTACAAGATGGAGCACACTTCTATGTGTGTGGCGATGCAAACCGCATGGCTAAAGATGTACAAACAGCATTAATCGATATTATCAGCAAACAAGGAAAACTAAGCCTTGAAGATGCTGAAGAATACTTAACAGAATTACGCCAAGCAAAACGCTACCAAAGGGATGTTTACTAATGAGCCAGAAATTACACGACAACGAACGCATTAAAATTGAAAGTAATTATCTTCGCGGTAACTTAGTAGAAGGAATTAACGATACAACAACAGGCTCATTTCATCCTGATGAAGTACAGCTCGTTAAATTCCACGGTCTATACCAACAAGACCACCGTGATCTGCGTGCTGAACGTAAGCAACAAAAACTAGAACCGTTATATTCGTTCTTGTTACGAGCTCGTTTACCTGGTGGTGTTGTAACACCTGAACAATGGTTAGAGATCGATCGTATTGCTGAAGAATTAACTGATGCAGGTAGTATCCGTATTACCACACGTCAAACGTTCCAATACCACGGTATCTTTAAACGTAATTTAAAATCAGTATTCCAAGAATTGAAATTCAAAGCGAATATCGATTCTATTTTTACGGCGGGTGATGTAAACCGTAATACTATTTGTACGTCTAACCCTGAGCAATCTGAATTGCACACAGAAGTGTATGAGCTTTCTAAAAAGTTAAGTGAACACTTCTTACCAAAATCAAATGCTTATGCAGAGATTTGGTTAGATGGCGAAAAAGTATTAGATACGGTAGAAGAAGAGCCTATCTACAAGAATATTTTCTTACCACGTAAATTTAAAATTGCTGTGGCATTACCGCCGTACAATGATGTTGATATTCATGCCAATGATCTTAACTTCATTGCCATCATTGAAGATGACAAAATCACTGGTTATAACGTGGTTGTTGGTGCTGGTTTAGGTATGACACATGGCGATAAAACAACGTTCCCACGTCTAGGTGATGACTTTGGTTTTATTACTGTAGATAAAGTAATGGAAGTAGCTGAAGCAGTAGTAACAACACAACGTGACCTAGGTGGTCGTGTTAGTCGTTCACATGCTCGTACTAAATATACGCTTGAAACACACGGTATCGAAACCTTCAAGAAAGAAGTTGAGAAACGTGCTGGTATTGCTTTTGCAGCACCCGGTGCTTACGAGTTCACAGAACGTGGCGACCGTATCGGTTGGGTTAAAGGTATCGATAACAAATGGCACCTAACCGTGTTCATTGAGAATGGTCGTATCCTAGACTTTGATGGCAAACCATTAAAATCAGGTTTAGTAAAAATTGCAAAAGTACACCAAGGTACTTTCCGCATGACAGCGAACCAAAATCTAGTAATCGCAAGTGTGCCAGAATCTGAAAAAGACAACATTGAAAAATTAGCACGTGAGTGTGGGTTAATTGATGATGGTACAAGTGGTCAACGTCTTGATTCTATGGCATGTGTTTCTTTACCAACGTGTCCGCTAGCAATGGCAGAAGCTGAACGTTATTTACCAAGCTTAACCGACGATGTTGAAGGCTTATTAGCTAAGCACGGCATTGCAAAAGACCATATCATCCTGCGTATTACAGGCTGTCCAAATGGTTGTGGTCGTGCGATGTTAGCGGAAGTTGGTTTAGTGGGTAAAGCGCCTGGTCGTTATAACCTGCATTTAGGTGGTAACCGTATCGGTACGCGTATTCCTAAAATGTATGCTGAAAATATTGATGAAGCAACGATCGTCAGTACACTAGATGAATTAATCGGTCGCTGGGCAACAGAGCGTGACCAAGATGAAGATTTTGGTGACTTTGTTATTCGCGCAGGCATTATTTCTGAAGTAGTTGTTGCGGCTAGGGATTTCTATGCCTAACACCTTAGTTCTAGACCATCTATTAACACTTTCTAAAGCAGAGCAAAAAATCGCTCTCGCTGAAGTTAATACGTTATTAGAAACAAAGACAGCTCAAGAGCGTGTCCAATGGGCAGTCGAGAATTTAGAAAGTGAATTTGTTTTATCATCAAGCTTTGGAATACAAGCTGCTGTATGTTTGCATATGATCACAGCGGTCAAAGCTGATACACCTATTATTTTGACGGATACAGGATACTTATTTCCTGAAACCTATCAATTTATTGATGATTTAACAAAGCAACTTAACTTAAACCTAAAAATTTACAGTGCACAGCACAGTCCAGCATGGCAAGAAGCTCGTTATGGTAAATTATGGGATCAAGGCGTAGATGGTTTAACTAAGTACAATTTGATCAATAAAGTTGAGCCAATGAAACGTGCATTGAAAGAATTAAATGCTAAAACATGGTTCTCTGGTTTACGTCGTTCACAATCATCAAGTCGTGAAGACTTGCCGGTTTTAAGCATTCAAAATAACTGCTTTAAATTTTTACCGATTATCGACTGGAGTAACAAAGAAGTACATTACTACCTAGAAGAAAACGGTTTAAGTTACCATCCATTATGGGAGCAAGGTTATGTCTCAGTAGGCGATGTACAAACATCACGCCCACTTGAATTAGGCATGAGTGAAGAAGAAACACGCTTCTTTGGCTTAAAACGTGAATGTGGATTACACGAAGATCCAATTGAAGAACAAGGTAGTGGTATTTAATTACTTTCAATATTGATTAAATAAAATTGCTATAAACAGCCTCTAATAATATTAGGGGCTTTTTTTTGCCTGTTTTTTACTTAAGAAAAAAGGTGACTTGCCGATAACTTAATATCAATGACTATAATGAATATTTTGATAAAGCATCAAAGCCAAGGGTTTATATGAAAAAAATAATACAATCACTACTAATATTTAGTTTATTAAATAGCGTAACAGCGATTGCTGAAGATTATGAAGTGATACAGGTATATACCCAAGATGAACTCAATTCGCTGATTAAAAAAAATAAGCATTTACAAAGAGTAAAAGCAGATGATTGCCAATTAGTACAAGATATCAAAGCGCATGCACTGAAGATACAAGAACCCTCTTACGTATTTTTATGGGGTGATATGCTTGCTTGGGGCGTTTGTGTAGAGCGTGATGCAACGTTAGGCATGTATTATATAGATCAAGCTGCTAAACAAGGTTTATTGGCAGCGATAGAACAATTAGGGCGTTATTACAATAACGGTACTTTGGTTATTAAAGACAAAGATAAAGCCACAAGGTATTTCAGAGAAGCCGCATTGCAAGGTTACTTACCTGCAAAAATTAGTTATATCAAATTACTAGATCAAGGTTACGGCAGTCCACTTGATTATGAAGATGCATACAGGGCTTTAAATAGCAGCGTCATTGTAAATCCAAAAACCAAAAAAGAAGCGGAAAGATTATTAGCTAAATTAGCTAAAAAAATGCCTGGCTACGCCATTGCCAATGCACGAAAAAATTACAACGATTAACTTATCACTTGAATTCAAGCTTTATAAAATCGAGTCTTATTACCAGAAGAAGTTAAAACAATAGCAATATAAATAAACAAAAATGCCCCTGTAAATAATCGCTATCTTTAACTCGTTATTATCATTTTTATTCATTTGACTTTATTTAATGTTTTAATGTCAAATCTAGAGTCCCTAAAAGCCTCTCTAATACAAAAGCAAGACACTACCCTGCACTTGACCATCTTCACACACAAAACCTACAAGAGTAGCTTTCTCTATTATTTTTAGTATTAAAATTCCATCATTTACAACGCCACTAACGAATCCCCTCCCCTTGACTGATATTTTTAGCTTGCAGTGTTTTGACTTTCAGGGCGCATGGCGAATTAGGCACTGCCTAGTTTTATGAGCGGAGGAGCTCTGCGAGTCCTGTTTTCAGCTTGCAGATCTTTTTTGTGTTGATTGTTGGATAGATTATTCAATTAATCATTCATGTTACAAAGATCAAAAAATAAACCCTAACACCAGAAACCCTGCAGGCTAAAGCCAGCGCCCCAAAGTCAAAAGTGGTTTACCACGAAGGTACGAAGGGTGAAGAAGGTTAGAGCAAAAGCGATTAATCATAAGTAATGAATTAGAGCTTTTCTTCGTGCCCTTCGTGTAGCGTAGCGCTTCGTGGTTATTTTGGTGCTTTCAAGTAAAAGATCGATAATCAAAACTATTGATTTAAATTATGTTGTTTAGGTGCGCATGGCGAATTAGGCGATAGCATAGTGTTATGAACGGAGGAGCTCTGCGAGTCCTGTTTTCAGCTTGCAGTATTTTAACTTTCGGGGCGCATGCTTCAGCTTGCAGATCTTTTTTGTGTTGATTGTTGGATAGATTATTCGATTAATCATTCATGTTACAAAGATCAAAAAATAAACCCTAACACCAGAATCCCTGCAGGCTAAAGCCAGCGCCCAAGGTCACAAGCGGTTTACCACGAAGGTACAAAGGGTGAAGAAGGTTAGGCCAAAAGCAATTAATAACAAGTAATGGATTATAGCTTTTCTTTCGTGTCCTTCGTGTAGCGTAGCGCTTCGTGGTTATTTTGGTGTTTTCAAGTCAAAAGCTGACATTCGGAGCTAGGAAGCTGAATCGTGTTGATTGTTTGACAGATTATTCGATTGATCATTCGTGTTACAAAGATCAAAAAATAAACCCTAACACCAGAATCCCTACAGGCTAAAGCCAGCGCCCCAAAGTCACAAGCGGTTTACCACGAAGGTACGAAGGGTGAAGAAGGTTAGAGCAAAAGCGATTAATCATAAGTAATGAATTAGAGCTTTTCTTCGTGCCCTTCGTGTAGCGTAGCGCTTCGTGGTTATTTTGGTGCTTTCAAGTAAAAGATCGATAATCAAAACTATTGATTTAAATTATGTTGTTTAGGTGCGCATGGCGAATTAGGCGATAGCCTAGTGTTATGAACGGAGGAGCTCTGCGAGTCCTGTTTTCAGCTTGCAGTGTTTTAACTTTCGGGGCGCATGCTTCAGCTTGCAGATCTTTTTTGTGTTGATTGTTGGATAGATTATTCGATTCATCATTCATGTTAAAAGATCAAAAAATAAACCCTAACACCAGAATCCCTGCAGGCTAAAGCCAGCGCCCCAAGGTCAAAAAATAAAAGAGTAGAAACAACACCAGCACCTACATGCACTTGGTATAGCGCCACCTTCGCGGATTACGAAATGGAGACTTTCAACTTTTCTACAGGCATAAAAAAAGAGAGCCTAAGCTCTCTTTTTTTAATATTGTTTAACTAAAAACGTGTAATTATAAATTACGCGATGATAGTAGAAACAACACCAGCACCTACATGCACTTGCTATAGCGCCACCTTCGCGGATTGCGAAATGAAGACTTTTAACTTTTCTTACAGGCATAAAAAAAGAGAGCCTAAGCTCTCTTTTTTGAATATTGTTTAACTAAAAACGTGTAATTATAAATTACGCGATGATAGTAGAAACAACACCAGCACCTACATGCACTTGGTATAGTGCCACCTTCGCGGATTGCGAAATGGAGACTTTTAACTTTTCTTACAGGCATAAAAAAAGACAGCCTAAGCTGTCTTTTTTGAATATTGTTTAACTAAAAACGTGTAATTATAAATTACGCGATGATAGTAGAAACAACACCAGCACCAACAGTACGGCCACCTTCGCGGATTGCGAAACGTAGACCTTCATCCATAGCGATTGGACCAATTAGTTCAACAACGAACTTAAGGTTATCACCAGGCATTACCATTTCAACACCTTCTGGAAGCTCAACAGCACCAGTGATGTCAGTTGTACGGAAGTAGAACTGTGGACGGTAACCTTTGAAGAATGGAGTATGACGACCACCTTCATCTTTACTTAGTACGTATACTTCAGATTCGAACTTAGTATGCGGCTTGATAGAACCAGGCTTAGCTAGAACTTGACCACGTTCAACGTCTTCACGTTTAGTACCACGTAAAAGAACACCAACGTTCTCACCAGCACGACCTTCGTCAAGCAGTTTACGGAACATTTCAACACCAGTACAAGTAGTTGTAACTGTATCTTTAAGACCAACGATCTCAACAGATTCACCAACTTTGATGATACCACGTTCAACACGACCAGTAACAACAGTACCACGACCAGCAATTGAGAATACATCTTCAATTGGTAGGATGAATGGTTTGTCGATATCACGCTCTGGAAGAGGAATGTAAGTATCTAGTGCATCAGCAAGTTCAAGGATTTTTTCTTCCCATTCAGCTTCGCCTTCAAGAGCTTTAAGAGCTGAACCAAGGATAACTGGTAGGTCATCACCTGGGAAATCATATTCAGAAAGAAGTTCACGAACTTCCATTTCTACTAATTCTAGTAGCTCTTCATCATCAACCATGTCACATTTGTTTAAGAAAACAACTAAGTGTGGAACACCAACTTGACGAGAAAGTAGGATGTGCTCACGAGTTTGTGGCATAGGACCATCTGTAGCAGCAACAACTAAGATACCGCCATCCATTTGAGCAGCACCAGTGATCATATTTTTAACATAATCGGCATGTCCAGGACAGTCTACGTGTGCGTAGTGACGAGTTTCTGTATCGTATTCGATGTGAGAAGTATTGATTGTAATACCACGTTCACGCTCTTCTGGAGCATTATCGATTGCAGAGAAATCACGGATGTCGCCACCGAATTTCTTAGTTAATACAGCAGAGATTGCAGCTGTTAAAGTAGTTTTACCATGGTCAACGTGGCCAATTGTACCTACGTTTACATGTGGTTTATTACGTTCAAATTTTTCTTTAGACACAGTGTGTACCTTCTTTATCAGTAAATACCTCTCCACATGCCATCACATGGAAAGGCGTTAGTTTAATTTATTTTTTATTTCGCTTCAATAATTGCGTTAGCAATTTTTTTAGGCGCATCGGCATATTCTAAAAACTCCATCGAATAAGATGCACGACCTTGCGTTGCTGAACGAACTGCGGTTGCATAACCGAACATTTCAGACAGCGGTACTTTAGCATGTACGATCTTAACGCCACCAGGGCCATCGTCCATTCCATCTATAATACCACGACGACTATTAAGATCGCCAACAACAGTGCCCATCCAATCTTCTGGAGTAGTTACTTCCACTTTCATCACAGGTTCAAGAATTGTTGCATCAGCTTTTAATGCCCCATCTCTAAAACCCATCATACCAGCAATTTTAAATGCCATTTCGCTAGAGTCAACCTCATGGTAAGAACCATTTAGTAAAGTGACTCGTACGTCAAGCATTGGGTACCCAGCAAGCACACCTTGGTTCATTTGTTCTTCACAGCCTTTGCTCACCGCTGGAATGTATTCTTTAGGGAAAACATTCGCAGCCATTTCATTCACAAATTCAAAACCAGCACCACTTTCCAGCGGTTCTAATCTTAGTTGGACATGGCCATAATGGCTAGGTCCTTCGCCTTGACGAATAAATTTACCTTCAACCTCAACCGTTTTACGGATGGTTTCACGGTATGCAACTTGAGGATTACCCACGTTACAGTTAACAGAAAACTCACGACGCATACGATCGACTATAATATCTAGGTGAAGTTCACCCATACCAGAGATCAGTATTTGTCCAGACTCTTCATTCGTTTCAACACGAAATGAAGGATCTTCAGCAGATAGTTTTTCTAGTGCTAGCGCTAATTTATCTTGGTCGGCCTTGGTTTTAGGCTCAACCGCAATTTGAATAACCGGTTCAGGGAAATCCATACGCTCAAGAATAATATTCTGTCCAGCAACACAAAGCGTATCCCCTGTAGTGACGTCTTTAAGACCGATCACGGCGGCGATGTCACCGGCGCGAACTTCTTTGACTTCCTTACGTTCGTTAGCATGCATCTGTACGATACGTCCTAAACGCTCTTTTTTGCCTTTAATAGGAATAAAAACTTGTTCACCAGCCTTAACTACGCCGGAGTAAACTCGCATAAAGGTTAACGTACCCACGAATGGGTCAGTAGCAACTTTAAATGCAAGTGCAGCAAATGGTGCATCATCTGAAGCAGGACATTCAATCTCTTGATCATTGTGTCCATTGATAGCTTTAATCGCTTCAACTTCCACTGGAGAAGGTAAATAATCGATTACCGCATCTAACACTGCTTGCACACCTTTATTTTTAAAGGCGCTGCCACACGTTGCTAGGACGATCTCGTTATTTAACGTACGAATACGTAAACCTGCTTTGACTTCTTCTTCTGAAAGCTCACCTTCTTCAAGGTATTTTTCCATTAGTTCATCATTTGCTTCTGCAGCTGCTTCTACTAGTTCTTCGTGCAAAACTTGCGCGTGTTCTAATAGTTCAGCAGGAATGTCATCATATTTAAATGTCATTCCTTGATCTGCATCGTTCCAATCAATCGCTTTCATTTTAATGAGGTCGATAACTCCGCGAAAGTTTTCTTCTGTTCCAATATTCAGATGAATAGGAACACAAGTAGCGCCTAAGCGAGTTCGAATTTGCTCAAGTACAGATTCAAAATCAGCGCCTGTTCTATCCATCTTGTTAACAAATACAATACGCGGAACGTGGTATTTATTAGCTTGACGCCAAACAGTTTCTGATTGAGGTTCTACACCTGACGAGCCACAAAATACAACTACAGCACCATCTAACACACGTAATGAACGTTCAACTTCAATAGTGAAGTCTACATGTCCAGGGGTATCGATGATATTGATGCGGTGTTGCTCATACTGGTTTTGCATGCCCTGCCAGAAAGTAGTAGTCGCAGCGGATGTGATAGTAATACCACGTTCCTGCTCCTGCTCCATCCAGTCCATTGTTGCTGCACCATCATGTACTTCACCAATTCGGTGAGATACGCCAGTGTAGAACAATACACGCTCTGTAGTAGTAGTTTTACCTGCATCGACATGAGCGACAATACCGATATTACGGTAACGCTCAATGGGAGTTGTACGTGACAATGCAATGTCCTTCTTAAATAAAGCTTTGTGCAAATAGAAACGAAAAAGCACAAGCAAAAGCCTGTGCTAATATTTTTCTACCAACGGTAGTGAGCAAACGCTTTGTTTGCATCAGCCATACGGTGAACGTCTTCACGTTTCTTAACCGCTGAACCTTTGTTATCTGCTGCATCAACTAGCTCACCAGCTAGACGTAATGCCATTGATTTTTCACCACGCTTACGAGAAGCTTCAACTAACCAACGCATTGCTAACGCATTACGACGAGAAGGGCGAACTTCTACAGGGACTTGGTATGTTGAACCACCAACACGGCGAGATTTAACTTCGACGCTTGGGCGGATGTTTTCTAATGAAACTTCAAAAAGTTCCATTGGGTCTTTACCGCTTTTTTCAGCTGCTGATGCTAATGCACCATAAACGATTTTTTCTGCGATAGATTTTTTTCCGTCAACCATTACTACGTTAACGAATTTTGTTAGAACTTCTGATCCAAACTTAGGATCTGGTAGTACTTTACGAGTAGCTACGACGCGTCTTCTTGGCATCTTATTATCTCCGTGCGCTTCAGGATTTTACCCAAAACATATTAAAATTAAATAGTGTTTGTTTGGCCTTACTTACGGAAAGTATTAAGATTTAGGCTTTTTAGCACCGTACTTAGAACGACCGTTACGACGTGCTGCAACACCTGAAGTATCAAGTGCACCACGAATTGTATGGTAACGAACACCCGGTAAATCTTTTACACGACCGCCGCGGATCAAGATTACACTATGCTCTTGCAAGTTATGGCCTTCACCACCGATGTACGAAGTTACTTCGAAACCGTTAGTTAGACGTACACGAGCAACTTTACGCATTGCCGAGTTAGGTTTTTTTGGTGTAGTAGTATATACACGAGTACATACACCACGTTTTTGAGGACACGCTTCTAGCGCAGGAACGTTAGTTTTTTGAACTTTGTCCTTACGCGGTTTGCGTACCAATTGTGAAATTGTTGCCATTGTTAAATAGCTCCTAATGTGTGTGTGAAAAATCAAGCCCTAAAGATTAGGGTCGCAAGAGTTTACGCTTAATAGAAAGGCGAGTCAATAAATAGGCAATTGTGTTTTTGCTCACAAAACAACAAAGATAAAACGCAGGTATTTAGTTAACCACGTTAAAGAGATCAAGATGTAAAGGTAATAGTATTCAAAGTGGCGAGATTTAAGGAAAACTAATATTAACTAAAAAGTGCTTATTACCAAGCTAATTGGCTTTTACATTGAATCGTTAAATCCACAAAAGCAGGATAATCGATTATTTGACCTACATTAGCCATTAAGCCACGCGCCTCGAGATCATCTTGTAAAACAAACAAACGCTTACTCTCATGCAGCTTTAGTAGAGTTGCTTTTTGTTCGATAGTCGCACTCGTTGCTATCACTGCATCGTTTATCAATAACAATATATCATTATCAGCGATTTGCTTTAAACAATCATGTAGCGCAAAAGTACTTAATGGGGAGCTATTAACCGTATGTAATATCATTTAAAAACTCAACAATTGATCTTGCATAGCAAGCTGTGAATTTATTTCATCGGTACTTAGCAGTGTAGTTTTAATAACTAATTGTTCTACCGAAATATTTCTTATAGAAAGTGATTGCTGACAAACATAAATTTGTTCAACATCATAAAGCTCAAGCATTTGTAACATAGGTTGAAAATCTTTTTGCAGAATCAAATCAGCTTGATGCTTGGCAAGCAATTGATAGACGCCATCACCAATAAAAAAAAGGCTTAAAGATTCATTAAACGCAGAAAGAGCCAAACTCAGATCTAACGCTTCACGTGCATGAGTAGTTCCATGCGGTGCACGTCGATTTACAATACCAATCTTCTTTTCCATGCTCATATCCTAAAGTTTCACCAACCTAAAATTGTACCAGACGGTCACAATTGGCTGACAACTCAGCTAACTGACCTAACCCACTTAATACAAAAGGTGATTTAAGATTATAATTGGAAAGTGCTAATTGTTCAGCTTCCTGTTGATTAACAATCCCACGACGTAAAGAAGCAGAAACGCAAACCTCTAATGGAAATTGATATTCTTTAGCTAAATCAGCCCATAAATCCGGTAAATTAACTTCATCGGTTGCTGGGCTAATCAGGTTACTTGCCGTCAATACACCATCAAGATAAAAAAATACGCCACTAACTTTGTGCCCTGCTTTTAACGCTGCAAAGCAAAATTGGTATGCACTAGAGGCACTTTGCTGACTTGCTGGGTTGCCAGTCACTAAGAGTGTAAATTTTGTTACTTGATGGTCAGACATTATTAACCTTATAGTCTAAATTGAATTTATTTAGACGCTACAAATGCAACAGCTTCAACTTCAACTAATACATCTTTTGGTAAACGAGCAACTTCAACACATGAACGAGCAGGTGCTAATGTTGCAAAATATTTACCGTAAACTTCATTGAAAGCAACAAAGTCATTCATATCTTTAATAAAACAAGTTGTTTTCACTACTGTTTCGCCAGTTGCACCAGCTGCTTCTAGAACAGCAAATAAATTTTTCATTACTTGCTCAGTTTGTTCTGCAACGCCACCTTCAACAATTTCCATTGTTTCTGGGTTTAATGGAATTTGGCCAGAAGTAAAAATCATATCACCGAATTGATTAGCTTGAGAATATGGACCAATTGCTGATGGCGATTGTTCTGTACTAATAATTTTTTTAGTTGTCATTTAAGGCTTATCCTAATCAGTTAAATTTGAGACTGTATATTGAAGTAGAAGCAAAATAAAAACAACGTGAAATAAGAAAAAACTTAGAAATCGACTCTAGTCTCTTGAACTTCGGCGCACTGGCTTTAGCCTGCAGGGATTTTGGGGTTAGGGTTTATTGTTTTGGTCTTTGCACAACAAATGATTAATTGATTGATTAACCCATACAACAATCAATACAATTTAACTTCATAGGTCCGATTATCGACCTTTTACTTGAAAACACCAAAATAACCACGAAGCGCTACGTTACACGAAGGACACGAAGAAAAGCTATAATCCATTATCTGTTATTAACCGCTTTTATTCTAACCTTTCTCACCCTTCGCGATAAACCGCTTTTGAATTTGGGGTGTTGACTTTAGTCTGCAGAGATTTTGGTGTTGTGGTTATTGTTTTAATCTTTGTATCTTTGTATCTTTGTATCACTAATGAAGAATTATGAATTGAGTACACCACCTAAAAATCAACACCAAAATAACCACAAAACGCTGCGCTACACGAAGGACACTAAGAAAAACTATAATCCATTACCTGTTATTAACCGCTTTTACTCTAACCTTCTTCACCCTTCGTACCTTCATGGTAAACCGCTTTTGAATTTGGGGCGCTGGCTTTAGCCTGCAGAGATTTTGGTGTTGTGGTTTATTCTTTTAATATTTGTATCTTTGTATCACTAATGAAGAATTATGAATTGAGTACACCATCTAAAAATCAACACAAAAATAACCACGAAGCGCTGCGCTACACGAAGGACACGAAAGAAAAGCTATAAGCCATTAGCTGTTATTAATCGTTTTTACTCTAACCTTCTTCACCCTTCGTACCTTCATGGTAAACCGCTTTTGAATTTGGGGCGCTGGCTTTAGCCTGCAGAGATTTTGGTGTTGTGGTTTATTCTTTTAATATTTGTATCTTTGTATCTTTGTATCTTTGTATCACTAATGAAGAATTATGAATTGAGTACACCATCTAAAAATCAACACAAAAAAGATCTGCAAGCTAAAGCATGCGCCCCGAGTAAATATAACCGCAAGCTAAAAACAGGACTCGCAGAGCTTCTCCGCTCATGACACTAGGCTGTCGGCTAATTGGCCATACGCCCCAAATAACAAAAGCGACAACCGACACAATTTAACTTCATAGTTCCGATTATCGATCTTTTACTTGAAAACACCAAAATAACCACGAAGCGCTACGCTACACGAAGGACACGAAAGAAAAACTATAAGCCATTATCTGTTATTAATCGTTTTTGCTCTAACCTTCTTCACCCTTCGTACCTTCGTACCTTCGTGGTAAACCGCTTTTGACTTTGGGGCGCTGGCTTTAGCTTGCAGAGGCTTTGGGGTTAGGGGTTGTTGTTTTTATTTTTGTATCTTTGTATCTTTGTATCACTAATGAAGTATTATGAATTGAGCACACCACCTAAAAATCAACACAAAAAAGATCTGCAAGCTAAAGCATGCGCCCCGAGTAAATATAACCGCAAGCTAAAAACAGGACTCGCAGAGCTTCTCCGCTCATGACACTAGGCTGTCGGCTAATTGGCCATACGCCCCAAATAACAAAAGCGACAACCATACAATTTAACTTCATAGTTCCGATTATCGACCTTTGACTTGAAAACACCAAAATAACCACGAAGCGCTACGCTACACGAAGGGCACGAAGAAAAGCTCTAATTCATTACTTATGATTAATCGCTTTTGCTCTAACCTTCTTCACCCTTCGTACCTTCGTGGTAAACCGCTTTTGACTTTGGGGCGCTGGCTTTAGCCTGCAGGGGTTCTGAGGTTAGGGGTTGTTGTTTGTATCTTTATACCACTAATGAAGAATTATGAATTATGAATTGAGTACACCATCTAAAAATCAACACAAAAAAGATCTGCAAGCTACAAACAGGACTCGCATAGCTTCTCCGCTCATGACACTAGGCTGTCGGCTAATTGGCCATACGCCCCAAATAACAAAAGCGACAACCGACACAATTTAACTTCATAGTTCCGATTATCGACCTTTTACTTGAAAATACCAAAATAACCACGAAGCGCTACGCTACACGAAGAGCACGAAGAAAAGAGTAAAAGCTAATCAAAAAGCACTTTATTCACTATTTTTTATTAAGTACTTTTGCTCTCCCCTTCTTCACCCTTCGTGGTAAACCGTCTTTGACTTTGGGGCGCTGGCTTTAGCCTGCAGGGGTTCTGGTGTTAGGGTTTATTGTTTGTATCTTTATACCACTAATAAAGAATTATGAATTATGAATTATGAATTGAGTACACCATCTAAAAATCAACACAAAAAAGATCTGCAAGCTAAAAACAGGACTCGCAGAGCTCCTCCGCTCATGACACTAGGCTGTCGCCTAATTCGCCATGCGCACCTAAAACAACATAATTTAAATCAATAGTTTTGATTATCGATCTTTTACTTGAAAACACCAAAATAACCACGAAGGGCACGAAGAAAAGCTCTAATTCATTACTTATGATTAATCGCTTTTGCTCTAACCTTCTTCACCCTTCGTACCTTCGTGGTAAACTGCTTTTGACTTAGGGGCGCTGGCTTTAGCCTGCAGGGATTCTAGTGTTAGGGGTTACTTTTTTGATCTTTGTAACATGAATGATTAATTGAATAATCTATCCAACAATCAACACAAAAAAGATCTGCAAGCTGAAGCATGCGCCCCTAATGACAAAAGCGACAAAATACCGCAAGCTGAAAACAGGACTCGAATAACAAAAGCGACAACCAACACAATTTAATTTCATAGTTCCGATTATCGACCTTTTACTTGAAAATATCAAAATAACCACGAAGTTCTCCGCTACACGAAGAACATAAAGAAAAGACAATAAGCTAAGCAAAAAGCACTTTATTCACTATTTTTTATTAAGTACTTTTACTTCGCCCTTCGTGTTCGTGGTAGACCGCTTTTGACTTTAAACAGCAAATCACAAAGTACAAACTCGAATAAACTCAAATTTCAGGCATAAAAAAAGGTGCCGAAGCACCTTTTTTCTAAAGCAAAATTAATTGCTTATATTCACTACTTACTCACCAAAATCAACGGCGTTTAGTAAGTCAGCTAAGTTTTGCTCAGCTGCTTCTACGTCAATGATTGGTTGCTCAGTTACAGGTTCAAGCTCTTTCGCTTTAGCTGCAGCACGAGTACGGTGATGTGCAAAACCAGTACCAGCTGGAATCAAGCGACCAACGATTACATTCTCTTTCAAGCCATGTAATTGGTCACATTTACCTGCAACAGCAGCTTCCGTAAGAACACGTGTTGTTTCTTGGAAAGATGCAGCTGAAATAAATGATTCAGTTGCTAGCGATGCTTTAGTAATACCTAATAACTGGTATTCAAACTTAGCAACGTTTTTGCCTTCAGCTTCAAGACGACGGTTTTCAATGATAACGCGTACAACTTCAGCTTGCTCACCCACTAAGAACGACGTATCGCCGGCATCAGTAATGATACATTTACGCAGCATTTGGTTAACGATAACTTCAATGTGCTTATCATTAATTTTTACACCTTGTAAACGGTATACTTCTTGTACTTCGTTTGTGATGTAGTTAGCCACTGGGCTAATACCACGTAGACGAAGAATGTCATGAGGAGACTCAGGACCGTCAGAAATAACCTCACCTTTTTCAATCTTCTCACCTTCGAAGATGTTTAGATGACGCCATTTTTGAATCATCTCTTCATGCACATCGCCATTAGCTTGTGTAATAAGAAGACGACGCTTACCTTTAGTCTCTTTACCGAATGCTAATGTACCTGAAACTTCTGCAAGGATCGCAGCGTCTTTAGGTGTACGAGCTTCAAATAAGTCGGCTACGCGAGGTAGACCACCCGTGATATCACGAGTTTTTGAGCTTTCTTGTGGAATACGGGCTACCGCATCACCAACTCGTACTTGCGCACCATCTTCTAGGCTTACGATTGCATTTGCAGCAAGCGCATACTGAGCGATAACTTGTGTACCTGGAATGAATACATCATTACCTTTAGCATCAACTAGTTTAGCCATTGGACGCATCTCTTTACCAGCAGATGGACGTTGAGCCGGATCGATAACAACAATACTTGATAAACCAGTTAATTCATCAGTTTGTTTGTTAATCGTTACGCCTTCAATGAAGTCAACGAACTCGATCTTACCTTCCACTTCCGTAATGATTGGATGTGTATGCGGGTCCCAGTTAGCGATGATTTCACCAGCAGTAATTGCTGCGCCATCTTGCTTATCAAGAACAGCACCATAAGGTAGACGGTGATTCTCTTTCGTACGGCCTAATTCATCGATAACGGTTAACTCAGTAGAACGAGAGATAACAACTACTTTTTGATCAGAGTTAATGACGAACTTAGCGTTATGTAATTTAACTTTACCCGTATTTTTAACTTGAATACTGTTTTCAGATGCAGAACGAGATGCTGCACCACCGATGTGGAACGTACGCATCGTTAACTGTGTACCAGGTTCACCGATAGACTGAGCGGCCATAACACCAACTGCTTCGCCTTGACCAACCATGTGTCCACGAGCCAAATCACGACCGTAACATTGTGCACAAGCACCAAAGTCTGTATTACAAGTAATTACTGAGCGAACCCATACTTGGTCAACTGACGCTTCTTCGATTAAGTCACAGTATTTTTCATCAAGTAATACGTTACGTGCGATTAATACTTCGTTATCAGTACCTGGTTTAATGATGTCACGAGCAACAACACGACCTAGAACACGTTCACGAAGTGGTTCAACAACGTCACCACCTTGAATCAATGGCGTAACTAATAGACCTTCAGTACTACCACAATCTTCTTCAGTAATAACTAAATCTTGAGCAATATCAACAAGACGACGAGTTAGGTAACCCGAGTTTGCTGTTTTAAGTGCGGTATCGGCAAGACCTTTACGTGCACCATGCGTCGAGATAAAGTACTGAAGTACGTTTAGACCTTCACGGAAGTTAGCGACGATAGGTGTTTCGATGATTGAACCATCTGGTTTAGCCATCAGACCACGCATACCAGCAAGCTGACGAATCTGAGCGGCACTACCACGTGCACCCGAATCGGCCATCATATAAACGCTGTTAAACGAATCTTGTACTTCTTCTTCGCCTTTAGCGTTAATAACTGTCTCTTTAGACAGATTTTCCATCATCGCTTTAGCCACTTGCTCATTCGCACTTGCCCAAATATCGATAACTTTATTGTAACGCTCACCCGCAGTAACAAGACCAGCTTGGAATTGCTCTTGGATTTCTAGTACTTCAGCTTCAGCTTCTTCAACTAATACTTTCTTAGCATCAGGAATAACCATATCGTCGATACCAACAGAAGCACCTGACAATGTAGCGTATTCAAAACCTGTATACATTAATTGGTCAGCAAAAATAACCGTGTCTTTAATACCTAGTAAACGGTAACAAGCATTCAACACGTTAGAGATTGCTTTTTTGCCCATGTTCAAATCAACGTGCTCAAAAGGAAGACCTTCAGGCATGATTAACGATAAGATCGCACGACCAATTGTTGTTTCAACTAATTCAGTAGTCGATGTACGAGATTTGTCTTCAGCAATATGAACTTGAGTCATACGTACTTTAACAATCGCTTGTAGATCAACAACACCAGCACGGTATGCTTTTTCAGCTTCTTTAGCACTTAGGAAGTACATACCTTCGCCACGCGCATTAATGCGAGTACGAGTCATGTAGTACAAACCTAATACAACGTCTTGTGACGGTACGATAATCGGCTCACCATTTGCAGGCGATAAGATATTATTCGTAGACATCATTAACGTACGAGCTTCAAGCTGCGCTTCAATTGTTAACGGTACGTGTACCGCCATTTGGTCACCATCGAAATCGGCGTTGTATGCCGCACAAACCAATGGATGTAATTGAATCGCTTTACCTTCGATTAATACAGGTTCAAATGCTTGGATACCTAGTCTGTGAAGTGTTGGTGCACGGTTAAGTAGCACTGGATGTTCACGGATAACACCTTCTAGGATGTCCCAAACTTCACCACCTTCACGGTCAACTAATTTCTTAGCCGCTTTAATAGTAGTCGCAAGACCTAATGCTTCTAACTTACCGTATACAAATGGTTTGAATAGCTCTAATGCCATCTTCTTCGGAAGACCACATTGATGTAAACGTAAAGTTGGACCTACTGTGATTACAGAACGACCAGAATAATCTACACGTTTACCTAGTAAGTTTTGACGGAAACGACCTTGCTTACCTTTGATCATATCTGCAAGCGATTTTAGAGGACGTTTGTTCGAACCAGTAATAGCTCGGCCACGACGACCATTATCTAATAACGCATCAACAGATTCTTGTAACATACGTTTTTCGTTACGTACGATGATATCTGGTGCAGCTAGCTCTAAAAGACGTTTTAGACGGTTATTACGGTTAATAACACGACGGTATAAGTCATTTAGGTCAGAAGTAGCAAAACGTCCGCCATCTAGTGGTACTAGAGGACGTAAATCAGGTGGTAGTACTGGAAGTACTGTTAAGATCATCCACTCTGGTTTGTTTGAAGACTGGTGGAAAGATTCCACTAACTTCAGACGCTTAGTCAATTTCTTACGGCGAGTTTCAGAATTAGTTGTTTCTAACTCTTCACGCATGCCTTTGATTTCGTGCTCTAAATCAAGTTGCTTAAGTAGTGCAAAAACGGCTTCAGCGCCCATCATTGCGTCAAACTCATCGCCCCATTGCTCTAGGTTGTCCAAGTATTCTTCTTCAAGAAGGATTTGGCCACGCTCAAGATCAGTCATACCTGGTTCAACAACCACGAATGATTCAAAATATAGGATACGTTCAATATCACGTAACGTCATATCTAGCATTAAGCCGATACGAGACGGAAGTGATTTAAGGAACCAAATGTGTGCAACAGGTGATGCTAATTCGATGTGTCCCATACGGTCACGACGAACTTTAGCTTGAGTTACCTCAACACCACATTTTTCACAAATAACACCACGATGTTTAAGGCGTTTGTATTTGCCACATAAACATTCGTAATCTTTGATTGGACCAAAGATACGTGCACAGAATAAACCTTCACGTTCAGGTTTAAAGGTACGGTAGTTAATGGTTTCAGGTTTCTTAACTTCACCAAAAGACCATGAACGGATCATTTCAGGTGATGCTAAACCGATTTTAATACCATCGAATTCTTTGGTTTTATTTTGTTGCTTTAAAAACTTGAGTAAGTCTTTCACGCTACTCTCCCATAGGAGTTAAAACTAGGCGTCTCAATGGAACGAGACGCCACATATTTTTCAACTAAAACGAATTTTAGTTCGATTCATCTAGCTCGATATTGATGCTTAATGAACGGATCTCTTTCAACAATACGTTGAATGATTCAGGCATGCCTGGTTCCATTCTATGGTCACCGTCTACGATGTTTTTATACATCTTAGTACGACCATTAACATCATCCGACTTAACCGTTAGCATTTCTTGAAGTGTGTAAGCAGCACCGTAAGCTTCTAGTGCCCATACTTCCATCTCACCGAAACGCTGGCCACCGAACTGAGCTTTACCACCAAGTGGTTGCTGAGTAACCAAGCTGTAAGAACCTGTTGAACGCGCATGCATTTTGTCATCAACTAAGTGATTCAGTTTTAACATGTACATGTAACCAACCGTCGTTTTACGTTCAAAATCGATACCGGTACGGCCATCAGTTAATTGCAGTTGACCAGACTCTGGTAAGTCAGCAAGACGTAACAATTCACGGATTTCACTTTCGTGAGCCCCATCAAATGCAGGTGTTGCTACTGGTAAACCTTTATAGAGGTTTTTAGCAAGACGTAATACAGCTTCGTCATCAAAGTCATTTAAGTCAACATGACAAGGTGCATCACCGAACGAGTAAAGTTTTTGTACGAATTCACGTACTTTGCTGATCTCTACTTCACGTTGATCTTTGATCATACGCTCTAGTTTCTCACCAACACCTTTACACGCTAGACCTAGATGTGTCTCAAGGATCTGACCGATGTTCATACGTGATGGTACACCCAATGGGTTAAGTACGATATCAACTGGAACACCAAACTCATCGTGAGGCATATCTTCTACAGGTACGATGTTTGAAATAACACCTTTGTTACCATGACGGCCGGCCATTTTATCACCAGGCTGTAGACGACGACGTACTGCAAGGTAAACCTTAACAATTTTTTGTACGCCAGGTGCTAAATCATCACCTTGTGTAATCTTACGACGTTTAATATCAAACTCTTTATCGTAGTCTGCTTTAACTTCATCGTATTGCGCATTGATTTGGTCTAAGTAAGTTTGTTTTTCATCATCATTTAATACGATGTCAAACCATTGTGCTTTAGGCATCTGTAGCAGACGCGCTTCTTCTTGACCAGCAGAAACTAATAGTTTCAACGCTTTTTCATGGATAGCTTCTTCTAAGATCTTGAACTTTTCAGTTAAATCTTTCTTAGCTGCTTTCAACTGCATCTCTTCAATTTCTAGTGCACGCTTATCTTTCTCAACGCCGTCACGAGTAAAGACTTGTACGTCAATTACTGTTGCGTAAGTTGAGTTAGCTACGCGTAAAGAGCTGTCTTTAACATCAGACGCTTTTTCACCGAAGATAGCTCGTAATAGTTTTTCTTCTGGCGTAAGTTGTGTTTCGCCTTTTGGCGTTACTTTACCTACTAAGATATCACCAGGTTTAACTTCAGCACCAACGTAAACAATACCAGACTCATCTAGCTTGCTTAACGCAGATTCACCAACGTTAGGGATATCGGCAGTGATCTCTTCAGTACCCAATTTAGTTTCACGTGCAATACATGAGAACTCTTGGATATGGATCGTAGTAAAACGATCTTCTTGAGATACACGCTCAGAAATAAGGATTGAATCCTCAAAGTTGTAACCATTCCAAGGCATGAAGGCAATCTTCATGTTTTGACCAAGTGCTAAATCACCCATATCAGTAGATGGACCATCTGCTAATACGTCACCGCGAACAATTGGCTCGCCAGGTTTACACGTTGGTTTTTGGTTAATACAAGTATTCTGATTTGAACGCGTGTATTTCGTTAAGTTGTAGATATCGATACCCGCTTCACCAGCAAGTAACTCATCATCAGCAACTTTAACAACGATACGAGATGCATCAACATAATCGATTACACCACCGCGTTTCGCGATAATAGTAACACCAGAGTCAATAGCAAGACGACGCTCGATACCAGTACCTACTAATGGCTTATCAGCACGTAAGGTAGGAACCGCTTGACGTTGCATGTTCGCACCCATTAAGGCACGGTTAGCATCATCATGTTCTAAGAACGGGATAAGTGACGCAGCAACAGAAATGATCTGTTGTGGTGACACATCCATGTAATCGATGTCATTTGGTCCCATAAAGGTAGTTTCACCTTTATGGCGACAAGGGATCATCTCTTCATTCAATAGACCATTTTCGTCAACGTTAGCAGAAGCCTGTGCGATAACGAAAGTACCCTCTTCGATAGCAGATAAATATTCAACTGTATCAGAAGGTTTACCATCAATAACTTTACGGTAAGGCGTTTCCAAGAAACCGTAACTGTTAGTACGTGAGAACGTTGCTAACGAGTTAATAAGACCGATGTTTGGTCCCTCTGGTGTTTCGATTGGACATAAACGACCGTAGTGAGTTGCGTGAACGTCACGTACTTCAAAGCCAGCACGCTCACGAGTTAGACCACCAGGACCTAATGCAGAGATACGACGTTTGTGTGTTACTTCTGATAACGGGTTATTTTGATCCATAAACTGAGACAGTTGTGAAGAACCAAAGAACTCTTTAACAGCAGCTGAAATAGGTTTTGCATTGATCAGATCTTGCGGCATAGTTGCATCAAGGTCGCCTAAAGATAGACGCTCTTTAACAGCACGTTCAACACGTACTAAACCAACACGGAATTGGTTTTCTGCCATTTCACCTACACAACGGATACGACGGTTACCAAGATGATCGATATCATCTACTTCACCATTACCGTTACGAATATCAATCAGTGTTTTCATTACACTTAAGATATCGTCTTTAGATAAAATACCTGGACCTTCATCACCATCAATACCAACACGACGGTTGAACTTCATACGACCCACTTTAGATAAGTCGTAACGTTCTTCTGCGAAGAATAGGTTTTGGAATAGGCCTTCAGCTGCATCTTTAGTTGGTGGCTCACCAGGACGCATCATACGGTAGATTTCTACTAACGCTTCTAAACGGTTAGTTGAAGAATCAACACGTAATGTGTCTGATATAAATGAACCACAATCTAATTCATTGCTGTAGATTGCTTCGAATTTTTTAATACCTGACTGTGCAAGCTCAGCTAATAATTCAAGTGTAAAGATATCATTTGCATTAACAATGATTTCACCAGTTTCGCTGCTGATGTAATCTTTAGCTGATACTTTACCTTCTAAATATTCAAACGGTACTTCAAGCAGCTTAACGCCATCTTTCTCAAGTTGACGGATATGACGAGCAGTAATACGCTTGCCAGATTCAACATAAGTAGTACCTTTGCTCACGATGTCAAAGTTGAACTGCTCACCGCGTAAACGGTCTGCAATCAATGCCATTGTGATAACACCATCTTTAACAACAAACTCAGTTGTATCAAAGAAGATATCTAGGATTTGTTCAGTCGTGTACTCAAGTGCACGTAACATGATAGTCGCTGGTAATTTACGACGACGGTCAATACGAACAAATAAGTTGTCTTTAGGGTCAAATTCAAAATCTAACCAAGAACCACGGTAAGGGATAACACGTGCGTTATATAACACTTTACCCGAACTGTGTGTCTTACCTTTATCATGGTCAAAGAAAACACCAGGAGAACGATGTAATTGAGAAACAATAACACGCTCTGTACCATTGATAACAAAGGTACCGTTTTCTGTCATGAGTGGCATTTCACCCATGTAAACTTCTTGTTCACGGATATCTTTAACCGTGCCTGCTGGCGCATCACGATCATAGATAACAAGACGTAATTTAACACGTAAAGAAGCAGAGTAAGTTACTCCGCGGATTTGGCATTCTTTCACATCAAAAACAGGCTCGCCTAAACGGTAACTTACATATTGTAGTTCCGAGGTACCTGAATAACTAGCGATAGGGAAGATACTGTTAAAAGCAGCTTCTAGACCTACCTCTCCAGTTAAATCGACTTCAATGAATCGTTTGAATGAATCTAGTTGAATTTCCAACAAGTATGGTTTTTCCATCACTTGTGGACGTTTCCCAAAATCCTTACGAATACGTTTTTTCTCAGTATAAGAGTAACCCATGTGGTTCCTTTGCTCGCTGATAAAATTGGTCATAGTTGTCTCACTTGGTTTGAATCTGATGTATGACAACGGCGGCACATTATTTTGGTGTTAATGATATTTTAACTGTCAGTACTACTTCAGGTTGAACCTACTTTTGAGGCGCAGCTTATTTCGCTGACTTTATCGTTTGAAGCAATACGGCAATAACATCACCTTAAGCGTCCGATGACCGTAAAAAATAATGAAAAATCACGGTATCCTATAGCGCAAAAAGGCCGGTGATTAAAAAATCACCAGCCAAAGCTATTTGCATAGCTATTAAGTTAGAAAAACTAACTTATTTAAGTTCAGCAGTTGCACCGATTTCAGCAAGCTCTTTTTGGAAAGCTTCAGCTTCGTCTTTAGAAATGCCTTCTTTAAGAACAGCAGGACAAGATTCAACAGCTTCTTTAGCTTCTTTAAGGCCTAGACCTGTGATAGCACGTACAGCTTTGATTGCTTTAACTTTGTTCTCACCGAAAGCAGTAAGTACTAGGTTGAATTCAGTTTGCTCAGCAGCAGCTTCGCCTGCAGCAGCAGGACCGGCAGCAGCAACAGCAGCAGATACGCCGAATTTTTCTTCCATTGCTTCGATTAGTTCAACAACTTCCATTACAGATAGTTCTGCAACAGCATCAATGATTTGGTCTTTAGTAAGAGACATGAGTCAATTCCTATATATAGATTATAAAATGGTATTACAGCAATTACGCTGCAGATTCTTCTTTCTGGTCGCGAATAGCAGCCAGAGTACGTACAAGTTTGCCCGCTGCAGCTTCTTTGATAGTAGCCATCAGTTTCGCAATTGCTTCGTCGTATGTTGGTAATGTCGCTAAACGGTCGATTTGAGCGGCTTCAATGAATTCACCCTCAAATGCTAGCCCTTTAATTTCAAACGATTCATTAGCTTTAGCAAAGTCTTTTAAAAGACGTGCTGCTGCACCTGGATGTTCGTTTGAAAAAGCAAGGATAGTAGGACCTGTAAACGTATCTGCCAGACATGCAAAGTCAGTACCTTCAACTGCACGACGTGCTAGTGTGTTACGAATAACTCGTAAAAATACACCGTTTGCACGTGCTTTTGCACGAAGTTCAGTCATTGCACCTACTGTTACACCGCGTGAATCGGCAGTTACAGCAGACAGAGCGCCTTTAGCAGCTTCGTTGACTTCAGCAACAATAGCTTGTTTGTCTTCGAGTCTTAATGCCATTTGGTTTTACTCCTGGATTCCACTAGGTTTTACCCTAGATAAACACCCCCATCTAATGATGAGGCACTATTTTTGGTTACGGATCCAGTAGAATAATCTTTCTGGGGTCCGGTACCGTCTACGCAGGAAATTAAGTTAAATCAAAAAATTTAACACCTACGGTCTAAGAAGAGACCTAAGGCCCTCCAAAGTAAGGTCGCATATTATACAAACAATATGCAACCTTGTATAGTCACTTGATGATTAATCACCAAATGACTACAAAAAATTACGCTACTACAGTAACTAGAGTTGCTTGGTCAACTTTCAGACCTGCACCCATAGTTGTAGATAGAGAAACTTTCTTGATAAATTGACCTTTAGCGCCAGATGGTTTTGCTTTTTTAAGAGCAATAATCAAAGCTTCTAGGTTTTCTTTAATTTGTTCAGCAGTAAATGTCGCTTTACCGATTGTAGAATGGATAATACCATTCTTGTCGTTACGGTAACGAACCTGACCCGCTTTAGCATTTTTAACTGCTTCAGCAACGTTAGGTGTAACAGTACCAACTTTCGGGTTAGGCATTAGACCACGTGGACCTAAGATTTGACCTAATTGACCAACAACACGCATAGCGTCTGGTGATGCAATTACAACGTCAAAGTCCATTTCGCCAGCTTTAACTTTAGCAGCAAGATCGTCCATACCAACGATATCCGCACCAGCAGCTAGAGCAGCTTCTGCGTTAGCGCCTTGTGTAAATACAGCAACACGAACTTCACGTCCAGTACCGTGTGGTAATACAGTTGCGCCACGTACGTTTTGATCACTACGACGAGGATCAACACCTAGGTTAACGGCAACATCAATGCTTTCGCTGAATTTAGCTGTCGCGAACTTTTGTAAAAGTGCTACTGCTTCATTGATATCGTATTCTTTAGTTGCGTCAACTTCAGCGCGTATAGCTGTCATGCGTTTAGATAATTTAGCCATTGTATTAACCCTCTACTTCCAGACCCATAGAACGAGCAGAACCCGCAATACAACGTACCATCGCTTCAAGATCGGCACCCGTTAAATCAACTTCTTTCGCTTTAGCGATTTCTTCAAGTTGAGCAACTGTTACTTTACCTACTTTGTCTTTATTAGGTACAGCAGAACCAGATTTGATGCCAGCAGCTTTCTTAAGTAAGTAAGATGCAGGTGGAGTCTTAGTTTCGAATGTAAAAGAACGGTCAGCATATACTGTAATTACTACAGGAACTGGCGCGCCTTTTTCTTGAGCTTCTGTTTTTGCATTGAATGCTTTACAGAATTCCATGATGTTAACACCGTGTTGACCAAGTGCAGGACCAACTGGTGGTGACGGGTTTGCCATACCAGCTGAAACTTGCAGCTTGATATATGCGGTTACTTTCTTAGCCATGATATATTACCTTTATTTGGGTATAACGCTGAAAAATCAGCTTCCCAGTTAATACGTAAGTGACTGCCTTATTGCAGCCTATTAGAACCAATTATCTTTATTACCTTAAAATAAAATAACAAATAAAATGGGCGGCGAATTATAACTGTAACGTCGCCTGCTTCACAAGGTCTTTTGTTGTTTTTTTAGTCAAATTTAAATTTATTACACCCGTTGAAAACAAAAAAGCCAATAAGATGACCTTATTGGCTTTTTTAATAGTCTAACAAAGCGAACTCGCTATTAGTTAACTAGTCTTTTTCAACCTGAGAGAACTCAAGTTCAACTGGCGTTGCACGACCAAAGATAGAAACCGATACTTTTAAGCGGCTCTTATCGTAGTCAACTTCTTCAACAGTACCAGAGAAGTCTGCAAATGGACCATCAGTAACACGAACCATTTCACCCGCTTCAAACAATGTACGAGGACGTGGTGTATCGTGAGACTCTTGTAAACGGTTAAGAATGTTATCCACTTCTTTTTGAGAGATAGGAGCTGGACGTTCTTTAGTGCCGCCAATAAAGCCCATAACACGGTCAATACTTTTAACTAAATGCCAGCTATCATCATTCATAGCCATTTCAACTAAAACGTAACCAGGGAAGAACTTACGTTCACTCTTACGTTTTTGTCCAGCGCGCATTTCAACAACTTCTTCAGTAGGTACTAAGATTTCGCCAAAGTGCTCTTCCATTTCATTTAAACGGATGTGCTCTAACAATGTTTTTTGAACACGGCCTTCATAGCCAGAAAAGGCTTGAACGACATACCATCTCTTTTTTTGAACTTCTTCAGTCATAATAAACCCTTAAATAGAGGTAGTGATAAACGAAACGACACGAACAAATATGCCATCAAGACCCCATAGCACTAAACCAACAATAGTTGATACTGCTAAGATGATTAATGTAGTTTGCACTGTTTCTTGGCGAGTAGGCCAAACAACTTTACGTACTTCAAGACGCGCATCTTTAGCAAAGCCAATAAATGTTTTGCCTTTTTCAGTAAATGCAGCAGAAAGAACTGCTAAAGCAGCTAAAACTAAAAGTATTGCCACACGTAATACAACGTGTGTTTCTTCACCATATAAATAATTACCAACAATCACTGCTGCTAATAATAAAACGGTGATAGTCCATTTCAGCCCATCAAAAGAGCTTTTGCTGTTTTCAGAATTTACTGTAGTCATAACGCATTGTATCCACTGTTAAAATTAATAATACCGTTCTTAGCATCAGTTGCTAAGTGGTAAAACAACCACCTAATATAAGCGATTGTTTAATAGGTGAAAGATTTCTTTTACATTAAGCAAAATCGTCACCCTAAAATAAAGGACGTAAGTATAAGGATTTTTCTGTCTTTTGTAACCTGATTATCCACAAAAAGAGTGATTCTTATTGATTAAACACAAACAAAGCCATCACGAGCTCCCAATCCCCCTATTATAAACACATAAAACCACAAAACCTCCCATACAATTATTTTAGTTAGCAAATGCTTTGAACTTACCGCCCATGATGAGTTATGCACCAGCCTAGCCTTATGAGCATAGGAACTCTGCAAGCCTCGTTTTCAGTTTGTAGGCTTTTTAATGTTTACATGTGTTGCTTTTACTTCCGGGGCCCATGACGAATTAGCCGACAGCTTAGTGTCATGAGCGGAGGAGCTCTGCGAGTCCTGTTTCAGCTTATAGGTTTTAATGTTTACATGCGTTGCTTTTGACTTTCGGGGCGCATGGCGAATTAGCCGACAGCTTAGTGTCATGTTCGGAAGAGCTCTGCGAGTCCTGTTTTCAGCTTATAGGTTTTAATGTTTACATGCGTTGCTTTTGACTTTCGGGGCGCATGGCGAATTAGCCGACAGCTTAGTGTCATGTTCGGAAGAGCTCTGCGAGTCCTGTTTTCAGCTTATAGGTTTTAATGTTTACATGCGTTGCTTTTGACTTTGGGGCGCATGCTTCAGCTTGCAGGTGTTTTGTGTTAATTGTTTTGTATTGATTCTTAAGTTTTATATTTTCACATTATAGTTGAAGAAAAATGAAGAAAACCAAACACACAAAATCCTGCAGGCTAAAGCCAGCGCCCCGAGGTCAAAGGCACATATATATTCAATCTACGAAACCAAAGTCAACACACAAAACCCTGCAGGCTAAAGCCAGTGCCCCAAAGTCAAAAGCGGTTTACCACGAAGATATAAAGGGTGATGAAGATTAGAGCAAAAGCGATTAATAACAAGTAATGGATTATAGCTTTTCCTTCGTGTAGCGTAGCGCTTCGTGGTTATTTTGGTATTTTCAGCTTGCAGATTTTTTGTGTTGATTGTTTTGTGTTGATAGTTAAGTTTTATATTTTCACATTATAGTTGAAGAAAAATGAAGAAAACCAACACACAAAATCCTGCAGGCTAAAGCCAGCGCCCCGAGGTCAAAAGCGGTTTACCACGAAGATATGAAGGGTGATGAAGGTTAGAGCAAAAGCGATTAATAACAAGTAATGGATTATAGCTTTTCTTCGTGCTCTTCGTGTAGCGTAGCGCTTCGTGGTTATTTTAGTGTTTTCAGCTTGCAGATTTTTTGTGTTGATTGTTTTGTGTTGATAGTTAAGTTTTATATTTTCACATTATAGTTGAAGAAAAATGAAGAAAACCTAACACACAAAACCCTGCAGGCTAAAGCCAGCGCCCCAAGGTCAAAGGCACACTATCAACCTTCAAAGCTAAACCAACACAAAACTCTAAAGGCTGAAGCCAGCGCCTCGAGGTCAAAAGCATTTACGGTTCCAAAGCGCTGAGATTATTCAACTATAAATTAATCACTACCAAACAAGTCACGAGTATAAACTTTATCGGCTACGTCTTTGATTTCGTCAACCATACGGTTTGAAACGATAACATCCGACATCCCTTTAAACGCTTCCAAAGACTTAATGACTTTAGAATTAAAGAAATCTTCGCCTTCGAATACAGGTTCATAAATAACCACTTCAATGCCTTTTGCTTTGATGCGTTTCATGATGCCCTGAATACTTGATGCTCTAAAGTTATCAGATCCTGACTTCATGATTAATCGATAGATACCAACCACTTTAGGTTGTTTTGCAATAATTGAATTAGCAATAAAGTCTTTACGTGTGGTATTCGCATCTACAATCGCGCCAATAATATTGTTTGGTACATTTGCGTAATTTGCACGTAGTTGTTTCGTGTCTTTAGGTAAACAATAACCACCATAACCGAAAGAAGGGTTATTATAATGATTACCGATACGAGGATCTAAACCAACACCTTCAATGATTTGACGTGCATTTAAATTATGTGCTTCAGCATAGCTATCTAACTCATTAAAATAAGCAACACGTAAAGCAAGGTAAGTATTACTAAATAGCTTAACCGCTTCTGCTTCTGTTGAATCGGTGAACAATACATCTATATTTTCTTTAATTGCACCTTCAGCTAACAAACCAGCAAATACTTTAGCGCGTTCAGACTGCTCACCGACCACAATACGAGAAGGGTGTAAGTTATCGTATAATGCACGACCTTCACGTAAAAATTCAGGAGAGAAAATAAGATTTTCACAACCCAATTCTTCTTTAATATTTCTTGTATAGCCTACAGGCACAGTTGATTTAATCACCATCACTGCATTCGGATTAATCGCCATCACATCTTTAATAACAGACTCAACTGAAGACGTATTAAAATAGTTTGTTTCTGGATCATAGTCAGTTGGCGTGGCGATAATAACAAACTCAGCATCTTTATAAGCAAGTTCTTTATCTAACGTTGCAGTAAAGTTTAATGGTTTATTTTTTAAAAAGTCTTCAATTTCAACATCAGCAATAGGCGACTTTTTTTGATTCAATAATGCGATTTTCTCAGCAATAACATCAACAGCAATGACTTGGTTATGTTGAGCCAATAAAACTGAATTAGATAATCCGACATAACCGGTACCAGCAACTGCTATTTTTCTCATTTTAAATCTCTCTGTGTAGATAATGAATCACTTAATAAAATATGAACAAGGTGATTATATCTGTATTTTCTCAGTTCTGATAAGTCAAAAGTCGAGTAAAGCAAAATAATTCATAATGTTTATTTTCAGGCTTTCAGGATATTAAACGTTACATTTTAATATCGCTAGCGCTTACCGAGACACATTATTAAGATCATAATTAAGCGTAATAAGTTTCAACAGTACTAATAAAGTGTTGTAACGACTCGCTAGGAAGATGATTAATACCCGCAGCCGCTGCACGACCACCACCGGTTTCAAATTGGCTACAAATATCACCAGCGCCTTGTTTATTTTCTAATGGCGCACGTAAAGACACTAAATAACCACCCTGCTCATTCTTAGTTAATACCGCAAAAGCACTGTTTGGCTGTTGATTAACCAGTAAGTTTCCGTAAACACCACTAATACGACGAGACCATTTTTCATCAGGCAATTCAAATACGCTCAATTTTTTACCACTGTAAACAGCAGCAATAGCTAACGCGTTCTCTAAATCATCTTGGTAAGCCGCTTGTAAAGCATAATAAGGCGATGCTTTATCTTCAAACACATCAAACGGGCTTTTATATTTTAACAAAGCCGTAAACAACTCAGCTGGGTCAAAATGTAAATCTGCAATATCAGCACCGTAACCATTATAATTAACTAACGTACCCAACTCTTTCAACTGCTCTGCTTGTGCTTCGCTATAACCTGCTGCAGATGCTAACTGGTCAGCTTTAGCAATTAAATTATCGCCATATGCTGCGCAAATAGCCCAATCATGGAATTGTCCTTTTAAATGGTGGTCAACGATCAGCGCAGTACAAGTATTGGCATCTAAATCGATCAATGCCGTTAGTTTTTCATACTCAGGAATATCGCCAGCTCGATGATGATCGGCATAAAATACCTCAGCACCTTTTTCAAGCACATCAATTAATGCCTGCGTATTTTTTTCCATTGAAACATCTAATACAGTAAACGTATCTTCAGCATTAGCTGATACCGTTTTTAATAATTGAATATTTCTTTTCACTCCGCTAACAAGACAAGATTTCAAAGGGGTAGATAAACGTAACTGTATTAATGAAATAATGCCGTCGGCATCCCCGTTAAAAATATCATAATGCATAAAATAACCTTTCCTATGAAACTGGTAACTTGTTACCAAATAAACGATGAATTAATCCGCTTACTTTCCAAGTATGTGAATAAAAGTGAAAGTAAACGACAAATAAAAGTATAAGTAAGCTAGACATAACAATTTCAGGCAAATGGTAAACTTCACCAACAACACCGATAGTGGCCCCAATCAAAGCAAAGATAGAGATAAAAATCAGTACTTGTTTATCTGATAAACCAATATCTTGTAATTTATGGTGTAAATGCCCGCGGTCAGCCTGAAATGGTGACTGCTTGCTTTTTATACGTCTAATAATATTAGCAATCATATCTAATAATGGCACCGTCATCACCCATAAAGACGTAATAGGTCTAAAAGCAAGTGAAGAGTCTGATTCTCCAGTCTGGCTGTCTACATACATTGATGATTGACTGCCCACCACCAATAAGCAAATAACAACAAAACCAATAAAGAAGCTTCCCGAATCACCCATAAATACTTTATAACGATTTCCAGGGAGTATCGATAAATTACATAATAAAAAAGGAATTAAAGCGGCAATAAAACAGATACAAATTGAAGTGAGCTTAAATTGTTCGTTTACACCAAATAGAATAGCCAAAGATAAAAATGAGATGATACTCAAACAACCCAGTAAGCCATCAACGCCGTCAACCATATTAAAAGCAGTAATCACCCCAATCACCACAATCACCGTAAAAAATAGCGATGCGTCATATAAATTAATGTCGCCCAAGGCAAATAAATTCCCCAAAGAGTTTATTTTAAATTGCGCAAAATGATAAAGGAAAGTGGTAATCGCAATAATGGAGAGTAGGCGCAGTGATACCTTTAAATTTATTTTGTCATCAATTACGCCTAGTAACATTAAAAAACCGCTACACAAGACAAAATACAAGACTTCAGAAGTAAATTTTTGTTCGAAAAATAAGACGCAAACTAGCGCAATATAAATAGCAGGGCCACCAATAACGGGGATATTACCTTTATGTAGTTTACGGTGATTAGCTTTATCCACCAGCCCAAATTGAATCGCTTTAGGATGGAAAAAATAAAACAGAAAAGATGAGACAACAAAGGACATAAGCGACGTTATTATCATTGAACCTAACATAACTGACACCTTTATTATTTGCTTACTTATTGTTCACTTTTGTCATACAAGTGGCAATTCCATTTGAGTCCTAATAATAGCACTCTAACTAACTATTTTTAAAGTACTTTTAATATACCCTATAACAAAAAGTGTCTTTTTTATTGGTAAAATCAGATATATATAACTAAATAGTCAATAGCTTAGAGAGTAACTCAATTAATAAGTTCATTTATATTTTATATATGCAAAAATACAGTTTATCTACCGACCAATGAAATAAATGCATAATTACAGACTACTTATAAAAAATTACAGGCTTTTATAAATACTCAAAGCTTGCTGTAAGTCAGGATAAAAAGTTAATTCCCCTTGATGTAAAATAATCGCACTATCACAGAACTCTTCAATTTCTTTAAGATCATGACTAACCATAATCAAACTGGCCGTTTTTCGTTTAGCCAACAAAGCTTGGCGAGCCTTGGTTCGGAATTTTTGATCACCAACCGAAGTCGCTTCATCAATTAAATAGACATCGAAATCAATCGCAATACAACAACCAAAGGCAAGTCGAGACTTCATACCACTTGAATAGTTTTTAACAGGCAAATCGTATTTGATGCCTAATTCAGCAAAGTTTTTAACTTTCTCTTCATATTCATCTAAATTTTCAACTCCATTAACACGACCAATAAAGCGCGTATTTTCACGCCCAGTCATTTGAGGGTGAATACCAGTAGATAAAGCAACAGGCCAAGAGATAGCTTTGTCTGTCACTACTTTGCCTTTATTCGGGTACTCACTACCCGCTAAGATTCTAAATAAAGTTGACTTACCTGCACCGTTCGATCCTAAAATCCCAATATTATGCCCATCAGGAATATCAAAGTTAATATTCTGAAAAATAAATTGAGGGCCTAAATCAGAAGGATAATACTTAGTGAGGTTTTGCAATTTAATCATAGTTTTATACAAAGCTTTGTTAAAAAGTGGATCGCTAGCTTATCTTTATTCACAAAAGGGAGCAAGATCCCCATCAACAAAACAACCAGTATTTAATTGTGATTAGTTATAACTGCCACCTTTAAACATTTTTCTTTAGTCTGTGTCCTCGCTACATATGCTTTAGCTTGCAGGGATTCTGGTGTGAACGGGAATATCTTGACCTTGGGCCGCTGGCTTTAGCCTGCAGGGTTTCTGGTGTTAGGGGTTCATCTTTTAACTTTATTCCTTTGACCGCGGGGCGCATGCTTCAGCTTGCAGGGTTTCTAGTGTTGAGGTTTATTCTTTTGACCTAGACTTTATCCTTTGAACCTCGGGGCGCTGGCTTTAGCCTGCAGAGCTTCTGGTGTTAGGGTTTATTCTTTTGACCTAGACTTTATTCTTTGAACCTCGGGGCGCTGGCTTTAGCCTGCAGAGCTTCTGGTGTTAGGGTTTATTCTTTTGACCTAGACTTTATTCTTTGAACCTCGGGGCGCTGGCTTTAGCCTGCAGAGGTTTGTGTGTTGATTTTTGATTGTTAACTACAAAGTCAAAATCAACACATACAAATATTAAACACTGCAAGCTGAAAACAGGGCTCGCAGAGCTCCTCCGTCCATAGCAATAGTCTGTCGCCTAATTTTCCATGCGCCTCAAAGTTAAAAAGCTTTAAACACCTAACGTTCAAAAACAAATTTTGCGACATTCTCTTGTAAGTTTTTAGCAATAGTAATTTGTGACGTTGCTTCATCTTTAGCTGACTCAGCTTTGCTATTGGTATCATTAGCCAGCATCGCGATTTTATTAATTTTCTTATCTAATTCAGCTACCGTTACCGCTTGCTCTTCTGTCGCAGTAGAAATTAAATAACTTAAATCTTGTACCTCGGACATTTTACTTTCAAAACTCGCAATCATTTCATCAGCTAGTTTCGCTTGTTTAAGGCTTTCATTTACCAGACCTTCACTTTTAGTCGTTGCATCCACGGTCATCTTAGAATCAAGGATCATCGTCGATATTTTCTCTTGAATTTCTAAAGTAGATTTTTGTGTCCGCGTTGCTAAAGTACGGACTTCATCAGCCACTACAGAAAAACCTCTTCCTTGCTCGCCTGCACGTGCTGCTTCAATGGCTGCATTAAGCGCTAACAAATTGGTCTGGTCTGCAATTTCAGTAATCGTATCCACAATATTTTGAATACTTTTAACACCATTATGTAAATTGTTGATAGCCGATAAAGTAAGTTTAGTTTGCGAGGCAACCTGCTCAATACTTTGGTGATTATCTAACACACTTTGTCGGCCATTTTTAGACAACTCAACGGCATTAATAACTGCATCATGAGTTTTTTCAGTATGCTCCGCCACTTCATTCGCAGTACAACTCATTTCAACCAAAGCCGTTGCCACCATGTGCAATTCATCTTTTTGTTGGTTAACTATATCGAGTGTGCTTTGAGAAGTATTAACAACCGATGCAACAGAGTCTTCCACTTTCTTAGAAGAATCTTCAATGTCCAATACAGTCTGCTTTAAGTTATTAATCACCTTAATAAGATAATTATTCAATTGCCCAAATTCATCATTTGATTTAGAGGCTGGTATATTACGTAATACGCCATTAGATAACGCATCTAACTCCCCCATAAACTGCTTAATGGCACGACGAATAAGGCGTGTCATCGTCGTAGACAGCACGAGAATACAAAGCAGAATAAAAATACCAACAACAATACTAATATTATTTTGGCTTTGTGTGCTTTCATTAATATCGGTCGCGAGTTTTTTGTTTTGTGCGAATGACTTATCTAATAATAACCCTGTTAACACACTAGCATTCTCTGTTTGCGCTTTTAATGTCGCAAAATCAGTTTTCTGTTGCTTAATTGCCGCCAATCTTTTTTTCTGAATAGACAATAACCCTTGCTCACCTTCAATAGCGTCTAATAAAGATAATGTCAGGGCTGATAACTTACGAACAAAGTTTTGATAAAACCCATCGTTTGAAGCAAAAATAAGAGAAGGTAATAAACTAGAGTGTTGATTCTGCCAGCTAACAAATTGTTGGTTACTATTGTCCAACGCTTCTAAAGACTGAGCATTCGCGGTCTTTTCAATAATCAACATACCCGAAATAACTGAAGCATTAACTTCATTAACAATAGAAATGGTTGCTTCATCTTCTAACTCAATTAGCGTATCAGAAAGCAGTGGTGCAATTTTTTCTAATAAAGCATCAAGTGTTAATACAATACTGTGCGTACTTTCAATGGCATTCACTATTTGCGATTGCTTTTCAATCAACAATAATGAATTTGCTTCCACTTCTTGCATATTATTTTTTAACTGCAATAACGTTTCGTCAACCACAGTTGAAAACTCACGACTTAAATTAAGCTCTCCGAAGTCATTTAAAGTAGAAACGATCTGTTGATTATTAGCAGTAAGCTTATTTGACGTCTGTTTGTATTGTTCGCTTGTTTCACTCACCAATAATTTTAAAATTAATGGTTCAGTGGCTTTAACCAATTCATTAGTTTTAGAAGAGAAACTAATCACCGGTGACGACTCATTATTAATTAATGTCAAACCAGATATAACTTGTTTTCCATTAACAAAGCTAAACAAAACCATGCCGATGAAAAGAAAACCTATCAACCCAAAACTCAATATGATTTTGGTCGATAAATTGATATTAAATATTTTCATAAATCCCTTTTCATCCGTATTTGTCCCTCTTTCCATAACAGAGATCATAACTCTACTATTTGACTATATTTTTTACATTTTGTAAATTTAAACGTCAAATAACTACAACTAATTGATTAGTTTAGGTTAACTATTAAATAAATCGAATAATAAGGTTCTTAACACATAAAATAACCGCTTCAAGTCGATTTTTAAGCTTTGATTTTACATTAGCAGTGCTATTATTTTGTTACTTTCATCAATTAACTAACACTTTTTATATAAAATAAACGGTAAAATAGATGAATACACACACGATTATTCAAACGCGATTAACCTTGTAAAAAGTTCCAGGATGGAAACCAAATGAAAAAAACGTCTACCCTTTTCCTCAGTTTAGTGTCGTTCGCATTCAGCGTGAATGTCTCTGCACTAGATCTTAATATTGCCACAGTAAACAACGCACATATGATGGAAATGAAAGCATTAACTCCGGCTTTCGAAAAAGATAATCCAGACATCCAACTCAAATGGCATATTTATAACGAAGGTAGTTTGCGAATGCGTGCGATTGCAGATATTGCATCGGCAGGAGGTCACTATGATGTTGTTACCATCGGCTTATACGAAACACCAATTTGGGCAAAGCGAAACTGGTTAATCCCATTATCGCCAGATAGCAGCTATGACGTAAACGATCTACTGCCTTCTATAAAAGCAGGTTTATCATACCAAGGAGAACTTTACGCAGCCCCCTTCTACGGCGAAAGTTCAATGTTGATGTACCGTAAAGACATACTAGATAAAGCCAACATCTCTTTTAATAAAAGACCTAACTGGACAGATATACAAAACGCAGCAAAAGCAGTGCACGATCCCGACAACGAAGTCTATGGTATTTGCTTACGTGGTAAACCAGGCTGGGGAGACAACATGGCATTAGTATCAACCATAGCGAACAGTTTTGGTGGTCGATGGTTTGATATGGATTGGCAACCAGAAATTAATACAATAGCGTGGAACAAAGCGGTCAACTTCTATGTAGACTTACTAACCAATTACGGACCACCTAATCCAGAAAAAAACAGTTTCACCGAAATTCTAAGCTTATCTCGACAAGGAAAATGTGCAATGTGGGTTGATGCTTCAATTGCTGCATCATTCTTAACCGACAGCACACAAAGTAAATATGCCTCACTTTGGTCTTATACCGAAGCGCCATATCAAATCACCGTAAATGGCGCAAGTTGGTTATGGTCTTGGGCATTAGCGATTCCAAAAGAATCAAAAAATGTTGGAGCAGCAAAGAAATTTATTAGCTGGGCAACGTCAAAAGACTATATAAAACGTATTGCAGATAAAAATGGTTGGGCGAATGTACCAACAGGAACACGTTTATCAACCTACAACAACCCAGACTATGTAAAAGCAGTAGGTGACTTTGCCAAAGCAGAGCTAACCGCACTCAATGGCATAGACCCAGAAAACAACACGTTATACCCATCGCCTTACTCTAGTGTGCAATTTGTAACAATCCCTGAATTCGTCTCCATCGCAGGCTTCGCTGGACAAACAATAGCAGAAGCACTCGAAGGAAAGATCAGCGTAAAACAAGCACTAGACAGCGCACAAAAGATAGCAGAAAGAGAAATGCGCCGAGCAAACCACTAACCTTAAAACCAGTTAGCCTCAAAGCATAAGCCAACAAGCTTCATGCCTGAGGCGCTAGCTTCAGCCTGCAGGGTTTCTGGTGTTGAGGTTTATGCTTTTGACCTCGGGGTGCAGGCTTCAGCTTGCAGGGATTCTGGTGTTGAAGCTTATTCTTTTGACCTCGGAGCGCATGCTTTAGCTTGCAGGGATTCTGGTGTTGAGGCTTATTCTTTTGACCTCGGGGCGCATGCTTCAGCTTGCAGGGTTCCTGGTGTTGAGGTTTATGCTTTTGACCTCGGGGCGCATGCTTCAGCTTGCAGGGTTCCTGGTGTTGAGGTTTATTCTTCTGACCTCGGGGCGCATGCTTCAGCTTGCAGGGTTCCTGGTGTTGAGGTTTATTCTTCTGGTGTTAGGTTTGCTCCTTTGACCTCGGGGCGCTGGCTTTAGCCTGCCAGTATGCGAGTTATCGCATACAACGATTAGCTTCGCTGAGCAAAGCGAACCATAAATGACACTAGGTTCAAACTTCAAGCTCAAAAGATTAAGGTCAAAAAAAGCAGGCTAAAGCCAGCGCCCCTTACAAGATGTATCGCATCTTACAATGTTGTTCGTCAATTGCGTTATATCAAAAATCAGCACCATCGCTCATCTCAACATAATTGCGATAGCTATCAAGCATAGCTTGATATTCGGGGCGCTGGCTTTAGCCTGCAGAGGTTTGTGTGTTGATTTTTGATTGTTAACTACAAAGTCAAAATCAACACATACAAATATTAAACACTGCAAGCTGAAAACAGGACTCGCAGAGCTCTTGACCTCGGGGCGCTGGCTTTAGCCTGCCAGTATGCGAGTTATCGCATACAACGATTAGCTTCGCTGAGCAAAGCGAACCATAAATGACACTAGGTTCAAACTTCAAGCTCAAAAGATTAAGGTCAAAACAAGCAGGCTAAAGCCAGCGCATCTTACAATGTTGTTCGTCAATTGCGTTATATCAAAAATCAGCACCATCGCTCATCTCAACATAATTGCGATAGCTATCAAGCATAGCTTGATATTCGGGGCGCTGGCTTTAGCCTGCAGAGGTTTGTGTGTTGATTTTTGATTATTAACTACAAAGTCAAAATCAACACATGCAAATATTAAACACCTGCAAGCTAAACAGGACTCGCAGAGCTCTTGACCTCGGGGCACTAGCTTTAGCCTGCAGAGGTTTGTGTGTTGATTTTTGATTGTTAACTACAAAGTCAAAAAACTAACACATGTAAACATTAAAATCTGCAAGCTTTTGAACTCGGGGCGCTGGCTTTAGCCTGCAGGGTTTTGGGTTTTGTGTGTTGTTTTTTGATTGTTAACTACAAAGTCAAAAAATCAACACATGTAAACATTAAAATCTGCAAGCTAAAGCATGCGCCCCTTACAAGATGTATCGCATACAACGATTAGCTTCGCTGAGCAAAGCGAATCATAAATGGCACTAGGTTCAAACTTCAAGGTCAAAAGATTAAGCTCAAAAGATTAAGGTCAAAACAAGCAGGCTAAAGCCAGCGCCCCTTACAAGATGTATCGTATCTTACAATGTTGTTCGTCAATTACGTTATACCAAAAACCAAAACCTAAAAACTAAAATCAAAACAAGCAGGCTAAAGCCAGCGCCCCGAATAGCAAACCTACAATCTAAAAAATAACATCACACAATTACCCTTTTCCTATTTCCACAAGCATGTTTTTATCCAGCGCCAATAACTTATCTTTCAAACTTTCTTTAGCTTGTTGATCGCCATGTACGATGATTACTTTTTCAGGGCCTTTACGAATTCGTTTAATGAAATTCACTAAGTTAGACTGATCTGCGTGTGCGGAATAACCTGAGATTGTATGCACACCTGCTTTCACATCTAACTTTTCACCATCGATAAACACATAACCGCCACTCGGACCATATTGCTGAATCTGACGCCCCAACGTCCCCTGAGCTTGATAACCCACAAACAGTACATCAGCAGTCGGTTCAGTAATAAATCGCTTTAGATAATTCACTACGCGGCCACCGCTGCACATACCACTCGCAGCAATCACTATCGCTGGTTTACTACGATTCGCTAAATACTCAACCACTTGCATGTGTTCTTGGTGCGTATCAACCGTATATAAACTATCGAAATTTAAAGGTTGCCTCCCTTGTTTTACACGCCTTTTAGCTTCAGCATCCCACAGCGTCTGAAAATGTTGATAATGCTCAGTGAATTTAGCGGCCATCGGAGAATCGACAATCACTTCAATATCAGCCAGCTTCTTAAACTTAGCCTTCGCGGTGATCTGCTCTAACTCATAAAGCAACTCTTGTGTGCGACCAATACTAAAAGCAGGAATAATCACCACACCATTATCACTAATCGCTTTAATTAATACCTTTTCTAAACTCTTAGCACGGTCACGTCGCCCTTGATGGTTCTTATCACCGTAAGTACTTTCAATAACTACAATATCTGCTTTATAAGGACTTTTAGGAGAAGCGAGCAAGGGAGAATAAGTTGCGCCAAGATCCCCTGAAAAAACAACCCGCTTAGCAGTCTGCTCAGAGCCCTTAACATCAGCTTTAACATCAATTTCGATATAAGCAGAACCAAGAATGTGCCCTGCAGGTTGGAACTTAACTTTAGTACGACGAGCCCCTTTTAACGTCACCTCAAACCATTGTTGATAAGGCACTGCAATCAACTGATCCTTTAAACGAGCCAAGCAGGCTTTAATAATCGATTGATTACGTGTGACTCCCACTTTCAGCGCATCTTCAATCACCATAGGCAACAAAGCCGCAGTCGCTTCTGTGGCGATGATCGGCCCATTAAACCCTGCTGCTAATAAATATGGCAATCGTCCAACATGGTCAATATGACAATGCGTCACCAATAAAGCTTGCACTGTACTAATATCAAACTCGATAGATAATAAATCATCATCACCTCGACCGGACGTTTCAGCACCTTGAAACAAACCACAATCCACCAGCAAACTATTATTGATGTCAATAATCAATTGATGACAAGAACCTGTCACCCCATTAACCGCACCATGATGAAGTATCTGCATAAACCCTCCCAAAGCATTTTTATTGAGTATGGTTCAACGTAAGAATAATGATAATAAATAGCGAGGTAATATATTAAAAATGAGAAGGTAATGGATAATAAGAATTGCACTAATTAACTGTTCTATTTTACTTGTTCAAATAATTTATTGCTTCATTGTAAATTTCATAAAGGCAACAACCATTAAAGCATTAACATCTTTTGGTTAATTCCCCATCAGACGATTAACAAAGTTAACTTTCGAAAAACCTCAACTAACGACTTAAACTAAGTCATTTTTTCTGTGCAAAATGTAGATTACTTATTTAATATAACAAAGAACAAAAAAGAAAATAAAGACAAGGCACTGAGTTATTCCAGTGCCTATTATAAGATGTTTAAATAACACACTAACTAAAGTCGTTAAATAATGTAAATCATTACTTCTTAACAACTAAAGGTTTATAAGTCAGTTGCTGACCGGTTTCCTTAGCAAACACTTCTAACTTATCGCCTTTCTTAGTTAGTTTAGTCAGTGGTATATGAACCCCAATATAACGCTCTCGAGGGAAGTTAACCTTAGCAAAACCATCATAAAACCCTTGTGCAGTAAAAGAGTCAAGTAGCTCACCATTACGAAAAACATCAAACTCTACAGGTTTAGCAGAATGACTATAATAAGCACAACCTACTAACACATTATGTGGATTAATCGAGAAATGACTATAAACCCATTCTTTATTTTCTTTAACCAAAGCAACACGTTGACGATGTAAAAAACGCGCCTGTTCTACACATTCAATATCTTGTTTATTCTGCTGACTGACCTGCTTTTTTAGCTCTTCTGAAACAGTTTCTTTTTCAATGGTTTTCTTTTTATTCACATTAGTATTCTTAGCATCGAGATCGAGTCCGTAATAACCATTAATCAAGCTAATACTTTCATCATAACAATCAGTCAAACCAATATAACCGATCAAGCCCAGTGGTAAGGTATTCAAAATCTTTTTTTGAAAGTTGGAGGAATGAGGCTGTTTTAAAAAGCTCGACAAATCTCCTTTAAAACCTTGGTAACTAACACTGTGATTATAATGAGAAATAACTCTTTCTACCGGGTCTCGTAAAAAAGTAACAATATGACGAGCAGACACCATATTAGAATACTTCTTCAAAGGCACATGACCAGTCAACCAAGTATCTTGCAAGGTTTTACATTTACCTTTCAACAATAAAGGAGCGTTATTGGTATAAATACACTCTTTCAAAAAAGCATGCGTCTCCGCAGATTGAGCGCCATAATCCGCCATCACAGAATATTTATCTTCCAACGATTTTCTAAAGCTAGTACCGGCCGTTTTAGGAATATGAATAAAGAAAAAATTATTATTTAACTCAATATCATCAACGCCTTTCGTTTTACCGATCAAAGTTAATGGAATAATTTCCTTTCCAAGCACCTTTTTTCCACTAAGCTCAAACACCCCGGTGACACGACGAAGCCTACTAATAACACTTGTTTTATTAATCAATTTTTTAAACATTAAATTTATTTACCATAATATTAATTCATGCGAGGTAATTACTCATTTATCGCAAACTGAAATCTTCTCTATCTAAAGTAAGCCATTGGCTATAACAAGGGTCATTCAATAACTGCTCGCCCCATGTTTTTTTCATATAATTAACTTCACTAGCGAAGCGAGCTTGTTTTTCAGGCGTATCTTCAGCACCGCGGCTAATCGACTCATGATGTATCATTTCAATATAAGGAGACCATAAATTACGATACCCTGCAGCTTGTACTTTTAAACAAAAATCAACATCGTTAAAAGCAATTGAAAGGTTTTGTTCATTCAACCCTCCCACTTCCTCAAATACCGATTTACGTACGGCAAGACAAGCTGCCGTCACAGCAGATAAATTCTGCACAACTTGTAATCGTTTAAAATATCCTAAATGATTTTTAGGGAAATACTTATGAGAATGTCCAGCAACACCGCCTAACCCAGTAATAACGCCAGCATGCTGAAGTTTACCATCAGGGTAATAAAGCTTTGCACCAACACAACCAATATCAGTTCGACTAATATTAGAGACCATTTCGACTAACCAACCGTCAGATAGTATTTCAATATCATTATTCATTAACACAATTAATGAACCTTTGGCTTGGCTGACCCCATAGTTATTAATAGCAGAATAATTAAAAGGCTTATTGTAATGAAGTAGCCTAATTTTTCCTTCCATTTCCAATGCTTTAAAATAATTAATTGATTCAACCTCATCAGATTGATTATCAACTAATAGAACCTCAAAACTTGGATACAAAACATTTTTATAAATTGAATCAATACACTGGTTAACCAATGCTTTAGCATTTTTAGTCGGAATAATAATAGACACAAAAGGCGCAGGCTCAGGAAGAGGCCAATTAACTTTATAAGTATTGGCTAGTTTACCCATTTCAACAGAGTCAAAACCCACATGTGCTTTAAGTGCATCTAAACCGGCAACAGAAGAATACTCTTTTTCAGACTCAGCAAGCGCAGTAGAACCACGTATCGCACGCCAATGGTAAAGCACATAAGGAATATGAATAATTTGCGAATCATCACAGTGTTCAATGCAACGTAACAACAAATCATAATCTTGGCTTCCTTCAACACCCACTTTAAAACCACCAATAGCATCTACAAGTGATTTTTTATAAACCCCTAAATGAGAGATATAATTCATCGAGTAGAGCAAATCTCGATTCCATTGCGGTTTAAAATGTGGAGAAGCTCGTTCACCCTTGGATGTTAACTTATCTTCATCACTATAGAGGATCCTTGCGTTAGGATTTTTATCGATGTAATAAGCAACTGTTTTTAGCGCTTCTTTATGCAATAGATCATCATGATCCAATAAAACTAAGTATTCACCATCAGCAATAGCCAAACCATGATTAGACGCTGAAGAAATATGAGTATTTTCAGTACATTTAACAACTTTAATTTGCTGATATGCGTTTTCTAATGTGAGTAAATAATCTGTTAACTGATCATCTTCAGAAGCATCATCTACAAGAATTAATTGCCAATGTGAATAATGTTGTGCTAAGACCGATGACACCATCTCTTTAAATAAAGCTAAGTCAGGTTTATAGATAGGGACAAGTATTGAAAAGGTGATGATATTTGAGCGAACCTTAAGCTTAGAAAGCAGCTTACTTTGCACTTGGGTTATTTCAGTATAATCAGCATCAATAGGTAACGTCATAAAATAACGACGATACACTTTAGTCAGTAATTTACTTTTTTTAGCTTGATTACGGAGTTTTGTAAAGCACAGTTTAAACATCAGAATCCTATGAAGGGCTAGTAAATAGCATTAACCAAATATCATATATCTTAAATTTACATAGACACCAATAATATTAAGTAAACAATACACAATAAAGACTAAATAAGTGTGTAACATCTAGTAAATTAGCTTTTAGCTTTTAGCTTTTAGCTTTTTCTGATATTCAGCTATTTTTCTTTTAATAAGTGGGCCGGTAGGTCTTATCCTAAAAGCTATTTTCATTAAATTCATAGCTTTTTGTATATCAACTTCCTCTAGCGCTATTGCAGCATCTCTAATTCCATCAACCTCCTCTGTATTAATAGTGTTAGAAGATTTAACCATTGGAGAATTTAAAAAAACTTTTAATTTTTTTTGATTTTTAATGAGTATCGAATTATTTGGCTTTTTACTTAAAAGCACATCGTAGTAGTTTGATGTAAACCTTAAAAGTTTAGTTTTATTCCTAACATTAAACATATTTATTTCTTGCGTATATAAGAACTCTTTTATCATATCTTTAATAACATCAGAGTTTCTAGCTAAGAAATAATACCCCGATCCATGCCCAAAGCCATTTATTTTTATATGCTTCAGGCCATCAAAACGCACAGCATGTTTAACATCAATTTCATTATCAGGATCGTATATTATATAACCTTTACAATTTCCCATATTTACATCATTGTACTTTCCAGACCAATCAATATGAGCTGCAGCTTTAGTCGTAGGTCGAGTATCCCATGGTACTAGACTTGATTTTTTAGTACTTACTGGATGAAATAATATTGCATGATCTAAGTTCAAAGCTTCGGCATAAGCTCCAATACCAAAACCACCTTTACTATTAGCGTAACCTAAACGTATTTTAAAAGGTTTTAAAGCAACACCTAATTTTTCAATAAATGAAGAGAAATCAGGATGCATAAAATAATTATCAGCATGATGTCCTAACACTCCAAAACATAGAATATTCACATCATACCGACATAAAAAATCGAAATTAAAAGGTGATACTTTAGGATCATTATTAATATTATTTCTATTAGGAGGAAATGTAATAACGATAGGTTTATCTAAACTGACAATTCGATACTTGTAATACATATCAGCGACAACATCTTCCCCAACATATTCGCTATCTAAGTTTAAGGTTTTTAATAACTCTAATATTTTCATTTCTCACCTGAGGTTATATAAACTAATTAAAATAACGAACTATACTAATGTAGAAAAAATACAAAAATTAAATTAGCTTACTTTAATTATTTTTTTCTTTATTGCTTTCATCGAGTTTATTTTGATATTGAATTAATTTCGCTTTAATAACAGATCCCGTAGGTCTTGCTAAATTAGCGAGAGTCATCAAATCAAATGCAACTTCAATATTTTCACTTTCCTGGCTAATCGCAAGTTGACGTAAAATATTAATTGTTTTATTTTGTAATTTAGGCAGTTTGAATAAATCATTTTTGACGCTCATTCTATCAACGACATCAAGTAGCTTAGGTAAATTAATAGTAAATAAAGATCTGTCTGCACTTCTTATTTGAAAAGGTGAGTTTTTGTCGTAAAAAAAGAATTCTGTAAGATAACAATATGAAAAATCACCTTCCGTTATGCCTCTTTCCATTAGGTTATTTAAAGTTAACTTTTCACCAAAAACAGGACTTATTTCAAGCGAGCCAAATACATTAAAATCGATAGATTCATGAAAATAACCAATTCCTCTCAAACCAAGTTTATGATCATTAATCATAACACCTGAGTTACCTTCGTTATTTTTAATCCGGAGGTAGCCGAACGACAAAAGTTTCGCACTATTTGAGACGTTAACGATAAATTTATTTTTAACATCTAAATATTTAATCGACATTAGACTATTGCTAAACACTTTCACTTGGTTATCGTTTTTTATTGATTCAATATTGACGATTTTAAATGGCATACTTTCACAGTCCCCTCCTTTAGGCTTTTCACCTATAGAAGAAAGAAGTAACTCTTTACCCAGAACAATGCCGAAGGCATAAGATGCATCATGAGTTAGATGAATATTGTCTTTAAAATGATGTTCAGAAAAGGGAGTTTCATTAAGATCTAATATACTTAGAGAATGTAGATTAGAAAGATTTTTTACACGCTCATAATAATCAAAAGTACTTCTTTTCTTTAAATCAAAAACAGGAAAAAATACATTTAATATTCTGGTGTTAATAGAGCTTAATAATGTATAAAAATCTTCACAGAATTGATTATATGATTGACCTAATGCATCCAAATAAAAATTTAAATCATTAATATAATGATCGATTAAAAGTAAATCTGAAGACTCAATCAATTCCTTATTATTATCAAGCATTTTAATATGGTAGAAAAAAGGTACTCTACCTGAAGATAACTGTATAACTTCATGATCTAATTTTAATGCTTTAACAAAACCATTTCCTCCCATCACTGAATTGGAAGTTCCGATAACTACAATTTTCATATAATAATAAGGTCTCTCATTTTTGAAAAAAGAAGAAAAATTTTAAAGATATTTACAATCAATCCATTACAAGATGGATAACTTTTTAATAAGTTTAAAAGTCACCATGACTAAGGAATACTAATGTATTAAAACAAATATATTACTAACGTTTTTCTTGGATAAGTTTATTTTTATACTCTTCGATTTTATTGATTATTAACTGACCTTTAGGTCTAAAAACAGAAGCTAATTGCATCAGTTTTAATGACTTATTTAGATTTCGTTTTTCTAGTAAAATAGCCGCATCTCTTAAGTTATCTGTAACATCTTTTGCAACAAAATCGAAAATATTTTGTAAGTAGAATGCATATGCAGCGTTAACATCTGCTAGCTCAAGATTCCTTAATATCTTTCTTAAAACAACTAAATCATTAACAGAAGCGTTTTTGATTAACTCAAGTACTCCATTATAACGTTCGTCGATAAAGCAGTATGCTTTATGCATATAATCAAAAGGGATATGCATTTCTAGGAAATTTTCTCTACTTTGGTGATAACTCAGAGTATTAACTTCATTCAATGTAATCGTTTTTAGTTTATATTCTAATTGACAAAACCCATTTCGATTATCTTTGAATACACTACCACCTTTAGGGCGACCTCTGCCTAATAATGAAACGTATTCCTCACTACTACGATACATTCTATGAATGATGAAATATGGTTTGACCTCATCAATAGAAACCAACTTCTGATTTGTATTTGTAAATATTGGTGTGGAACCATCAGATAAAGCATACTTAGCATTTTTTGCAGTAACATTGTGAATATCAAGCTTTTCAATATTTATATTCACACTCATGATTGTCTTAACTAGAGGATGATGCTCTCCAGTAATTTTAGCCTCAATCACAGGAGCAAATTTCTTATTCTCAAACTTATTCAGCCACCCAAAAGAAACAACATCAGCATCTAAAGATGATAAACAGTTTTTTATAGTAGACTTCATATCTACCGGAGTCCAAAATTCATCGATGTCTAAAAACATGACATGGCTAAATCCTGCATTTTTAGCATTTAAAAATGCTTCATTATATACAGTTAATTGCGGGGATTTAGCTTCATTATTAAAAAAAACATCTCCATTTAATAGCTTAACTGAACTAAAACCTTTCAGTATATTGCTTAATTCAAATGTATTGTCAGTCGTATTATTGACATAAATATCAATTGCATCAAAACCAAAATGTAAATGATGAAAAATCCACTCAGGTAAATAAGCAGCTTCGTCTTTTGCAATAGCAATAAGCTTTATTTTACTTTCCATTTTCTAACCTATTATGTAATTGTAAAATCATATCCATTTGGATAGTCACTAAATCCTCTAACCTTTCTATTTTATCTGCAAGTTCTTCTTCACGGGTGACAAGGTTCTTTGAGGTGTTACTTAAAGACATCGCATCAACAAATGAAACATCAGGGAAATACTTTTCACTTAATTCTTTATTACTTTTTTCAAATTTTTCAAATAAGCTCTTCATTAAAGTTTTAGAGATATCATTTCCATATTTTTTCTCTCTAATTTTACTCGAATGAGGAGTTAGGCTCGTAATCGCATGTTTAATATCTTGATCATGAACATCTTTATATACATCGCTTATAGAAGACATAGTGTGACAAAGAGCATTACTTAGACCAGAATTGCTAGAAGCAATTTTCAACTTTAAACCTTTATTATTCAGTTTTCCTCTAAAGCAAAAATCTTCAATCAAATCATTATTTGTTAATGATTTTTTATGTAAAGGGAAAACATTAAAGTTTTTATTTGGATAATATTTATGTAGCTTATTTACTATAAAAAGAAAATCACCAAAACTAGTAGTCATCATTCTTTCAATATATTCATCTAAAGACTCACCTTTTTTATGAGCCCACTGTTGCCAAGCAGAAACAAATAGATCACTTTGTTTTCTAATGTAATAAACCACATTTACACTGCTAAATTTTTTATTAAGTAATTTATGTATTCCAGCAGTCGAAGGTAAACCAATACCATTGATTAAATTCTCTGCCGATAAAATAACTCTTCTACAGCCTAGTTTCTCAGCATTTCCTACTAATTTATCTAATTTATTTTCTAAGTCTGATAAAGGTATGTCTCCATTTTGAACCTTCGCAAAATAAGCTCTAGGAGTTTGAGTTAAATTAAATTTATACTCAGAATCCCCCCAAAAATTAAAGTTCACGTCAGGAATAAAAATGCCTCGTTTTAAAAGTATTTCTCTATTTTCATAAATAAAGTCTTGAATGGTTGTAGAGCCACACTTAGAGTGACCTGGATGTAAAACTAGGTTGATCATCAATTACTCACTTGATAATAAAAAATGACTAAGAATTAGCCCTTAATACTATTTTAATTTAAATATCTTATTAACGATTAAAGAGTTATATCGCTTTCTATTTAATTAATAAAAACATGTAAAATATTATAAAAATCTTAAATCCACGTATATCTAGCTGAAAGGCGTTCTTTATCGTGTGTAAAAGCATTTCGTACTATTTGTGTTTCTATTCGTTTTTTTAAATTTATCGAATGTTGTTTTTTGTATTCTAATGAATTTAAAAATTTAATAAATTCAGTACGTTGTTCTTTATTTGCATTGACACGATCAAAGTGACGCAGCATAGGTGCAATTTCTAATTTTATTGATTCATTAACCTTATTTTCTTGTTTATCATTAGTATCAATATCAACGCCAATGGTTTCAAAAAACAAATTAACAAAGTCTTGTTTATGCTTGTCATAATCCATTAAAAAAACATTCTCATCGCCAATGTGTTTCGCCCACTGGTCAACAAGCAAAGGCATTCTTATCTGATTAAACTCTCTTTCACAAAACATAAAAATATTTTCGCTATCTGGAATCCCCCAATTCACTTTCACTGCCTGTAAAAAAGCGGAGATAAGATAATCAGTATAGTTTCTGACAGCAATAATCACTTTAACTTCTAGGCCTTTTTCTTTTGCTTCTTTTAACATCGCTTCGATATGCTTAGGGTTATCCCTAATAAGAAACTCACTAGAAACAACGGTGCTAGCATTTCTATTCAAAGCAAACGTTAACAGTGCATCCCATTGTTCTTTAAACTTAACCTCTGAATACTCTGGATGATTAGACGCAAAGTAATTACTCGCTCCTCCAAAAACGCCATAAGGAGAAAAACAAGCTTGTTCAGTATTATCAGAAGGTAATTTTAAACCAATACTTTGTATAGCACTCGTTGCCGTCTTACCAATACCAGGATGGAAAATAATCGTTTTAGGTTGATTTAAGTTAATACTCATACTGTTAATTACTCGCCTAAAAATGGGAAGCGTCCAAATTGACTAATCAATGGCCCCCATTTTAAAATTTGTTGTTCGTTTAATTCATTGCCTTCAGTAAATGGGTTATCCCATCCTGCTGCTTGCCATTTATCCATCGGGTTTAAAATATGTAGATTGGTTAATCCGAAATCGCCGGGGATTTGAGCATCAGCCACCGCATTATCACCTACATGTACAAAAGATCCTTTATCAGCTAGGTGCTCTTTCATAAATGCCCACATAGTACCGCTATCTTTGCGTAAGTCTAACTCAGAAGACACATATAATTGATAACCATTGGTCACCCCTGCTTTTCTCAACATCAATACAATTTGGTGTTCAGAGTAATAAGTATCAGAAATAATATAAACCGTCTTTCTTTGGCCAATTAACGCATTCAAAATATCAACGACTTCATCTTTACTTTCAATCATATCAAGGTCGTAAGCAAACTCCATATCAGAATAACGCTGAGACTTTTCTTCATCCCAGCCCAACTCTTTGCCTAATTGCTGATAGGTTTCAACGATTTTAACATCACCTTTAAAATTCTTTTGCTTACGTACCGTAAACTCAGCAGCATTTCTCAATTTAACAAAGGCATGCGCATCTTTTACTTCGCCTTGTTCTACTAAATATTGACCTAACTTAAGTTTGGCATAATCAGGTACAAAATGAGAACGGCGAACCAACGTGTCAAACACATCAAATGAAATGATATCAAAAGGCTGTATTTTATGAAGAAGCTGCTCTTGGCTACACACATAATTAGCGAAAAGATGGCTTTTATCTTGTGTGAAACGGCCTAATTCAGGATAGTAGAATAACTGCTTATAACCATTACGCTCAGCTAACAAACCAATACATCTTTCTAACGCATGTAATTCAGAACCATCATTAGGTAAAGGCTCAGCAGGAAAGTCTTCATACTGGTAGTCTTTATCGAGCAGTTGCTTTAAAGCACTTGGTTTAGCCCAAAACATGCCACCGACAGGGTAAGCAATAAACTCTGAATGGTCGGTCATCCCCCACTCTTCAAAATACTTACTTTTAAACGGTTTATTTTTTAACCAGTGATTGACCCAGTCAGGCATCATCATAAACGAGGTTGGGTAATAAATACCACATTGCTCATCTTTTGCCATATGAGTAATGGCTTTAGCAATAACATTGGCATCATTTAATAAAAACTCACCAAGGTAATCAGCCCATTGTGTTTGTGGTCGTCCTGAATAAAGTGATTTTTTAGAGTGCAAATGACAAAACAGATCGTAATCTAATAATTTCTGTCCAAACTCAACCAACATAGGACCAAAGTTACGACCTCGGTTAGGTACTGCAACCACTTCAATATTATTAACGGTATTCAAAGCCCCTAATTTTTCAATGGCAGTCTCTTTTAAAGCAATATCACTAACAGAAACAAACACATCCACATTAACAGGAAAATGCTCTAAACATTGACGGTAATAATCTAAAAAGTCTGCATAAAAAACGTGTAAACAAACAGCGACCTTTTGCGTATTAATGAGTTCAGAATCAATGTCACTGACGATCTTATCATTAGGCTCCCAACGTGGTGCAAAAGGTGTATTTATACGGCCTTCTTTAATTCCCGTCGTCACATAATGCTCAAGCGGACTTAAACCAAAATGATAAACGTCTAAATTATTTTTTAAATAATCCCAGTTATTAAAAGCGGGACTCGGACTAACACTTGAAAAACGACTTTTCATTAAATAATCGTTAAACGCTGACGTTTCTGAATCAAAAGGTTTATCTTGCACATCGCAATACCATGAAAAATCAAAAAGACCATGATGCTTTGCATCTGCCAATAACGCAGGGTCATTGTTAATAGGCGTGGGTACATGAACTTGTAGTCCAGTATTGACGGGCACTTCTTTAGCAATCAACTTGCTTTCAACATTCACTGCAGCTTGCATCAATTTAGGGTTATTTCTTAAAATATTACCTACCAAAGGTAAGCGTTTAACTATTGCTCTGTAATTCATATTTTTAATCCAAAAAAGTCCAAACCATTTACCGTGCCTTCACTGGCAATGTCATCATCGATCGTAAAAAGAGGCCAGCTATGTTTTGGTAACATGCCTTTTTTAGTTACAAATGTTGTATAAAGCGTTTCTACTTCAGCTGCAGAAAAAGTAACACCGTCTTTTATATACTCATTCATTTGCTTAAGTGCGCCTTGGCATATCTGCTCTAACAAATGAAACTGATGTTGTGATGTGACTTTACGACCATAATAAGTATCAAACGTTTCATCAGGCAGTGGGCTAAGACGAATATCCTGAAATTGGCCAACAGGTGCGGTAAGTAGAGACTCTAAAAACATGGAGCGATCTAAAGGCGTATAGCCTCCGCCCATTTTCACACCCTCTTTTAAATAACCTACCATGGTCATTTTTTGTTTTTCTATTGTTTTATTACCAGGGTTAGAGGCAATCAGATAATGCCCTTTAGTATTCTTTTCGAACAGAATCGTAAGTAATGTTTGAATCGTACCGCTGTAACCAAGGTCAACTAGGTTCACCGTTTCCACATCAAAAAATCCAATAGACGTTAAGTATTGATGATAAGCCGAACTTGAAGGCGCAATGATAGGTTTTAATTTTGCTTGTTTTTGAACTAAGAGAGTAGACACTTTTTTAAGGTCATCCGGTAACGAAAAGGTTTGCTGCAGTTGTTTCTCAGTAAAGACTTTTCTTAAACTACTATCACTCAACATAAATCGTGAGCGCATTAACTCATACAAGCTACTCTCAAACTTAAAGTTTAAAGAGTAAGGGAATGTTTTAGGCTCTGATAAACCTATTTTAAAAAGGAAGGCGCGAGACACTAGCATATATTGACTGTTATCAACGCGATTGGTTGCTTTACAAAACTCAGAGTAAGCTCTGCTAAACCAATATCCCTCACGGGCTAAAAAGAAGACTCTTTCTTTCTCATCAACATTATTGCTTAATGTTTGATTATAGAAAATAAACATAGGTGAAATGAGAGTCGCCCCTAATTCCTGAAGTGAAGTAATTGACATTTGATGACTCTTTAACAAATTAGTGACATTAATAGTGAAAAGCATTTTATAGTAAAATAAAGATGGTTTCTGCTTTTTTTGAAGTAAAGATGTCACTTATAGAGCCTTCACATTAAAAAAAGTTCCTATAAATTAAGGTTTATTGAGATAAGAAAGTATTTGTAAATATAAATAAATAAATAACAAAAATGCATTACTTATGAATTTGCTAATAATCAATATAACTTTCAACCTAAAGTATAAATTAATGTAATCGTATCATTCGCCCTGTGTCAAATGAGTTTATGATCGCATTAACGCTATTATTATCCACCATTCAAATAGCTTGTCTATATCATCAGATTGCGGAAGTGTTATTCAACAGATAAATAGCATCTCTTGCAACTGATAAATTAAAACCTAGAAATAGTGGCTATAGACGTTATTTACCCACAGCTAAACATAAACGTTAATAGTTGATTTACCAGTAAATACTTATGGTTATTCTGTTCAGGAAGATGAAAGCTTTAAGTTCAAATAATATTCTTACTCTTTTAATTTGTGCTCCATTGAACTTTATATTTTTATAACCATAAAGATAATAGTGTGTGGCATAAAATACATCCATACACTTATATCAGAATAAAACTAATATTTAGACTTATCTAATATCTAAAAAATATCATAAACAATAGTTAACTAGCAATGAGAATAATTATTAAAAAGTCCCCTAATAAGCTTTCTTGCATTATTTTATGTTTATCAATAAAAAGCACACTTCGTATAAAATGACTTGATGCTTAGGTGTATCGTAAGAGACTATTACCGAGAGGCATTACCAATCATTTTTTGTAAGATATTTTTGAATATTCAGATATGAACAGCTTAAATATACCTATGATATTAAATGTTGAATAAGTTCATTCACAGCGTTTTCAATATTAATGGAATAATTTCTTCTAAACTCATCAATGTGTTCTGACTTCTCATCCGTAATTTCTTTCAAAAAATCAATACTCCTTATATTTTCCCTGAACCTCGGATCATCATAGATTGCCAAATCATTTTTCTTTTCTTTTACATAATTACTGCAATGAATAAAACCTTTTGCATTGCAAACCCAAGCATATTTAGCTAATCCAGCTCCCCAAGGCGCAATGTATAAATCAGAAATACTACAAACATATATAGATTCATAAACAGAACATCCAATCATCGATACACAGGTATCTGGTAATAAAGTTAATAATTTATCAGAAAAGGCAAATTCATCTTCTAAGGCAGTCTTATTGGCCACACTTTCACCACGAGCTCCTCTATTATTATTTATTCCGTCTATAAAAATAGTATGATTTTTATTAATTGATGTAAGTTTGTTAGATAAAGACTCAATAAGATCCATTTGATTTAATAATTCCCTATCTCCAAGCCTTATATTAAATAGGATTTTTATATGATCTTTATTTTTTGGTAATAATTGGCTTAAAACAGATGTATATTGCTTAGCATGCTCTAATATTTTAATACTTGTTTTTTCTTTAATATGACGAGACATAGGTATATAAACACATAAATTTTTATTTATAATCACCTCATTTATATTTTCATTCTGATTTAACGTTAACTCAGAAGTTCCCTTACTTTCAAATAAATCTCTAGTCAATCCAAAATGTTCACTTGTAGGGCAAGATTTTATTAGAGACCAATTATCATGCCATTTCCCCATATCTTGAACTTCTTGTAAAACACTAACCTCATTCCATAAATGATGCCCTAAATGCCAATGATGAAGTAGTAAACTTTGCGCGCTTTTCTTATTACCCCTTAAATAAGTAATAATACTCGACATTGGCATACTTAATTCAACATTATTATAGAAATCAGCAGTGATATTTCTGTTTAATGCTGTATTGGTAAAATCATTTTTATCTAGATATAAAGTAAACTCCGAATTGGAATATAATAAAATCCCAATAAGTCGATTAAAACCGCTACCAAAGATTACACCAACAGTTTTATTTTTATAAGAACCTAAATAAAGAATACTGCTACCTATAACTAATGATTTTTCTAAAGATAAACCATTCCCTACATAAAAAGTATTATGACCAAGACTTTCAAAAATCACATCTCTTGAATTAAGAATAAAAGTCCTCATGTTACTATCAATTATTTCATCAAGTATAATATTTGAACTACTTTCATAATTAAATAGGTTTAAGCTTACGGGCCCCTCTAAGTTCTTATTTGATATATAATTAAAGAAAGCTAATGCATATTTATTATTTACTAAAATTTTCAAGTTTTTATTTTCTAAGTTCATATTTTTTGAATCCGTGGTTTAGTTTAGAAATATAGCTTTCTATGGCTTTAACTATCAAAAAAAATATAGGTATACTTCCTAGACGAAAAGTCAAAATTATTGTTATTGCTTATAAGAGAACAACTTAATAAAATTACTCATAGACTGTAAAAAACATTCTCTAGAATAATTTTTATCATTAATTTCTAAAACACACCAATTCCCTTCATAATATTCTTTTACTTGTGCTGTAATATTAGAGTTATATTGAGATGGATTAACAAAGTTATTTAAATCCACCTCTGATATATGGAGATGCTTTGATTTAGAAATGAAATCATTACAACGAATAATATCCTCCAAGTCATTAGATAAATATTGACAACCAGAGTCAAAATGTCGTGAAACATTGCTTAGCTTTAAACTACTTAAAAAAGCTTCAGTTTGCTCAATACGATTAAGTAACTTACAACCATAATAGTTAGGTACTGTTTCAAGTACAAAATTCACCTTATATTTCGAAAAAACACGATCTATTCTGATAAATAACTCAGATAATTCTTGAGTATTGTATTCATTATTCACTCTTAAACCAGGACTGCCAAATACAGCATTTTCACCACCTAGCTCACTCAGTAAAAATGCAACCTTATCCATATGCTGTAAGAAATTATCAACTTTAACTCTGTCACCCAATAAAGCTAAATCATTAACGGCATAAGTAATTGCTTGGAAAGAACTAATTTTAAGCCCTACTCTTTCATATTTATTCCTAACAGCCTTAATGCTTTCTTCATTAACGGAGTCCCAAGAATCAAAAACTTTCAAAGGAGCAAGCTCTACGCCTTTTATATTATGTTTCACTAATTGATCTAAGCACCAATCAGTTTCCTCTACAGGCCAAGCTAAATTACTTATTGATAATTTCATTCTTAATTACCCTTATTTGCTTTTTATTTTTTCAGAGGTAACTTCACCATGTGTATAGCGCTCTAGATAATCGCAGACCTTTTGCGCAGCAAAGAAAATAGTATCAATTTTCCCAGAGAAAACAGAAATCATTCGGTCATCTGTTTTTACATAACATGACCTATCATCATGCTCGCCGAGCAATTTAGTTTTAATATTAAATTGCGGAGAATGATATTCAAAATGTTCACAGAAATCAGGGACAAAGTTTTTAACGTGCGCCTCTATTTCTGCAATTTTTATATTTAATTCAGCTTCTGTAAAATCACGTAGTCTTTGCTTAGCTTCTTTAGATGTTTCAAATTGACCTAAAGGAGTATGCTTCACACTTGACAAAGTATAAATACCTTCGTTTTCTGTTGGATAGATCGAGCATAAAGGCCCGTCCACCATTGTAATTGCAGGGTAATCACCTTCACCTTTATAGCGGTAATATAAAAGTAACGTTGGCTCATAAAAGCAATCGTAATCTATATCAGCTAAATGCCCCCAAGTTGCATCGATTACAAAATCAAACTCTTCACCATTAACAATTGCTTTGTCACCCTGTTGCTCAGTAAATTCGACTTTAGTATTTAGTCGAATTTTTCCTGCTAACTTCTCTTTAAAATGTTGACGAGCCTTTTTGGTAAGTAAAACATGCTCATCAACTTTTAAAACACCATCAACATCTTTAAGGTACTTTGGCCATTCATTTGGTCGTAATTCTTGAAAATGTATTCCAGATGAAAACATGATTAATCTATAGGTATCGAAATCAACTAAGCTATCAAACTTTGGCACTACATATAAATTATTTTCAATAGGTTTAGATAATGTAGGGTAACGTTCTGTAAAACGAGCATATCCATCGCGCGACTGAATACGTGTTCGACTATGCCTTGCATAGTGGAACCCTAAATGTAAACGAAACTGATTATTACCTGAGGCTTCACCAAGAATGTCTGAATTTTTTTCAAAAACACTGACATCGCACCCCATTGCATCGAGCATCAAACCTAAATGGCAGCCATACCAGCCAGCCCCAATAATCGCTATTTTAGCGTCCATACATTCACCTTTTATTATTTTTTATTACTTTTTTATTAACTTTTATGATTCAAAATAACTTTTTATTGCAGTTAATGACTCTTGTGCATTTACTATATAACCATTATCTCCTCCCATAAGTTTTGCATACTTACTTTTCACATCATAACTCACATAATTAGCGGGTTGGGTCGAGACAATTTTCCTTTCTTCAATAGTTAAAGGTGCAATATCAATAATTGATTGTGTTTTAATTGGTTCAACACTTAAGTTTATTAAAGGAATCTTATTTTTAATTACATTTTCAATATCACTATACAAACGCTTAAGTGGGTACCATTGTAAAGATGAATCTGGATTAAGCGTTTCTAATATATTTTTATTTTTCAAATCAAAAACTATATTTTTTGATAAATTATCGGCAACTAAACCTTGCAATCGAATTATATGTAAGTCCTCAAATAGCTCTGCCGCCCTTTCTTCTGCATATAAGCGGTTAGCACCGTAAGCATGTATATTCTTGTTATTTGAAGTGTCTTCATTAGCATTCAAAGGTGGTTGATATACATCAACGGTAGAAATAAACACCACTTTTTTGGCTTCAACACTTTCTAAATAACCAAATAATTGATCAATTAAATTCTTATCTTCTTCTGGATTCTGATTTGCCCACCATTTCTTTGCTTGAATAGCACTAATATATAAAATATCAAAAGTAGTCCCTTTAATATCATTTATATTTGAAGAGTTGTAGCACATTAACTCACCTGGAATAGATAGTTTAATATTTTCACCAACAAACCCTGTATACCCTATTAATCCATTACTCATTTACACTCCCCCAATACTAGATATAACTTTTAAAGATTTATATTTTAACTCTTTCATAAATGGTGAAATGCCACTTAGATACTCTAAAACAATTTTTGATAACTCTTTTGAATCAATATTAAAACTTTGATAGTAATATGCATTACCTGTTGGATTATCTGCCTTATAGTCCGCTAACGTTTTATAATTAGAGTTTGAAGAATAAGAGGAAGGAAGCCAAAAATCAGGAATGGCAAATTCTCTATACTTTTCATCGTCATATATATGGAGATCATTCTTTTCTTCTAAAACACACTTAGAAGAGTAAACTACACCTTTAATATTATTAACCCATTTATATTTAGCTAATCCTGCTCCCCATGGAGCTACAAAAAAGTCTACAATTTCACCCCAAGTAAAACTCAAATTAACACTACAACCGACAAGTGAAATAATACTAGAGTGCTTGCCTTTTAATGCGGCGGAAATTTGAAGTTCAGCTGACAAATCAATATTTGCGTGAGAACTATGCACTTCACTTTCAATAGAATTCATACCATCAATAATAAACCCAGCATTAGGATAATGAAGCAAAACATTATTGATTAATTCCGCGTAGCCTACTTCTTGATTTAGCCATGCTCTGGTTCCACATCTAAGCCCAATTAAAATAATAGGAAAATGACTTTCTCTGAATTTAATTATTTCTTTTATCTTATCATTGCTAATACTAGAAAAAGCACCTTTAACAATTTGATTTGCCGTTGATTCATGAACATAATTAGCCTTTATTGAAAGCTTAAAAACTTGATTTTGATAATTATTTTTATCACTTATATTTTGTTCATTCTCATTAGAAATGAGATGTTCAACGCCTTTTAAATAACTAGGCAATACAGTTGCTTGGGGAACAAAAGAAATAACTTTTTGAGGAAGAACAATATCTCGATAAAGCAATGGATTTGTTGCGCTAACTCCATTCCAAATCGCATGACCTAAATGCTTAAAGTTCTGATTTGATAAAATAACTTGTTTTATTGGGTGTTTTAAATAACTCTCAATATCTTTTTTATATAAAGTCATTGTTCTTAGTAAATTAGCATAATACATCATAAACGAATGAGGTTTTTTATTGTATGTATGCAATTCAGATTGTTGATCTAAATAACCAAAAACAACTGTATTTTTATCAACTAAATAGATTTGAAAAAATAAGAATGGATTTGCCCAGTCACTAAAAAAAGTCAGCAAAAACTTACCGTTTTTAAAAAAATAAGCATCATCCATTAAAGAGTATTCGGTACTTTCTTTACTTCCATCAATAGGCGAAATGAAGGTGATTTTTTTATTAACAAGTGCATTACATATAATTTTATTGCCTAATTTACCATCCCCTTCCGTTGAACAAGGCGCACTTCCTTCTAAACCTAGGAAAGCTTCAAGTTTAACCGTATCTATTAATGTATCAATTACATTACTTGGTAATATTCCTTCTGCATCTTCAATATAAACAAAATTTAATTTGGTTTCAGCAAGCAACTTATATAACCACATTGGCTGTTCAGGATTTATTCTAATCGCTGTCTCAATCGCTTTAGAGGCTTTATTTTTATCCCCTAATGATGCATAACTTTTACCTAAAAACCGATAAACACCATCATTTTCTGGGTATTCCAAGCTCGCAGCCAAAAAATATTCTATTGCAAGATCAATATTTCCAGCTCTTAAAAAATCAACGCCTTTATCTAAGATCCCCATTTATCACACCATAAACCATTATCTTTTAAAGCAGAAATTTCAGGTTCTAACTTTATTTTCATGTAATCAAGCCACTCTACAGGTAAGTCAAAGGATTTTGTTTTATTCACTTTCTTGTTTATATTTTCTATATTAGGTTGGATTTGTTCGATGCCCAAAAAAATTTGTACTTTATTTAACATCTCAATTGGTTGCTCTCTAAAATCCTCAAAATATAAAACCATTAACTCATCATTGTTCAATGACTGCTTTAAAAGTTCATAATTTTTAGCATATTCAGCATTTACCCAAAAGAAGTTCTTATCGAGTAACTCTTTAAAGTTCTCGAAGCCTGCATCCAAAGCTTCATCTTCACGATTCACCCATTTCATATGGAACTTATAATGTGACCATAAACGTTCCAATGGATCTCGAAGCGTATAAATAACTTTGACATTTTTTGCAGCTCTACGTACGTTCTCCCAACCATCGGAACTCATTTGACAATAAAGATTTGAAAAATCAGCGCACAGCTTTTTGTTTGGGTTAAATTTAAATAACTTTTCATACCACTCATTAGAAATTTCAGCATCATGTGCGTAATCTGAATACCATGATATTTCGTCTAGGTTTTGAGAAATAAATTTCGCATTCCCATTCGCATTTTTCTGTAAAACACCTTTTAATTTCAAAATACGATTACGATGATTTAATTGATTTTCAATGCCGACCTTATTCGCAAAATAATGAATTTCTTTTTCCGGAGTAAAGTGTATTTCAGGATGATTCTTTAATTGCTCATAAAGCCAAGTAGTACCAGCTTTCATTGCACCAACACTTAAAAATAGGTTATCAATCACTTGTATATCTCCACTAATTCTAAAATTTGTTTATCAACAATTCGAATATCAACTTGCATTATGTTTTGTTTAAATTGCTTCGGATTTTGATCTATTTTATTAATAGCCTTAGAAAGACGATCTAATTTAGGCTTAATTCGGAAACCAGTTTTTCCTTCAATCAGATCTTCACCAATACCACCTAACTCGCTAGCAACCACCCAACAACCACAAGCGGCAGCTTCTCGCGTCACTAAGCCATAGCTTTCAGGCCACATTGATGGGGCAAATAACACATCTAATTTTTGATAAAGGCTGGTGACCCCTATTTGGCTTACTCGCCCAATAAAAGTAACCGGTACTTTTCCCCAAAAAGTTTTATTCTCAAACCCTTCTGGTTTTGAGTGATCAACAATCAACATTTCAACATTTTTTGGTTGTTCTTGCTCAATCGCTTCTTTGAGTAGGAAGTAACCTTTATGATTGGCCATACCGCCAATATGCGCGCACACCACCTTTTCTGTATGAGCTGTATTTTTAGGCTTCCATTCAACGGTTGAGCTGATGCCATTTTTATTCACCTGAATGTCAGGGTAACCATTTTTATTGTAAATATCAGCGAAGCTTTGTGATACGGTTAATAACTGCTTAGCACCATTCAAGAGAAATTTGTAATAATTAATACGCTCAATAGAATCACTTAACGATACATTGTTAGGTAATACTCTCGGCGCAAACATATCAGGATGGCCATCAGGATAAACATTATCATTCTGGTCTATAAGGAATTGATGATCAGAAATCCACCAAGCATCGTGTGCCGTAATAATATAAGGAATATTATTATCTTTTGTTGCTTCAACAATAGAGGCGGTTAAGCGCTGAACACAATGGAAGTGTACTAAGTCAGGTTTTTCAAGATCTAAAAACGCTTCAAATAGATCATACATATTGTCATCTTTAGGATGCCAATCCATGTTTTCTCTAAATAAAATTGTTGATCGATAAACGGTTACGCCTTGGTGTTGATATGACTCCAATTTGTAAGGTGTTGTACAGCGTTCATCAGAAGTAAATACAACTAACTCATAATCATCGCCGTATTGCTTTTGTAATATATCAAAGTTATCCGATACTACACGAGTTGCACCACCAATCGATTGTGGTGGGAAGAATACATTAACAATAGCGATTTTTTTCTTAGCTTTTTGTACTTTGTTCGTCGTTGGAGTGACTACATTTTGAATATCTTCTACTAGTTGACCACCTAGGGTCTCTAAAGAGTACTCTACTTTGACTCTTTGTAAGGCCTTGTCTGCTATTTTATTTCGTAATTCAGCATCATCCACTAATGAAGTTAAAGCGTCAGTCCATTCTGTAGGCGTTGATGCTAATATCGCATCTTCACCATCATTAATAACATCTCTATAGTTTGCTGTACTGCTTAAAATAGAAGGTACGCTCAAACAAGCCGCTTCAAACCATTTTAACTCGCTTTTACAACCGTTGGTTTCATCATCAATTAAAATAGCTAAGTTAATGTCAGCTTGCTCAAGCAGGTTCCAATAAGCTCTTACACTTTTTACTGGTGGAACCATTGATAATTGCGTAGCAAAAGTGGTTTTAAAACTGTCAGGCAATTCTAAATAACCAGCAATAATTAAACGTGTGTTTTTATGCTTGCTCAATACTTTTTTAAGCGCAGGTAAAGCTAATTCAATAAAGTCAGTATTATGGGCTTGTGTGCCACTACCATAAAAAATATCAATGGTTTTTTTGCCTAACCTTTTACTTGTTGAAAAGTAATTTAAGCTATCTAAACCATTACGGTGTAATAAACAAACACTAGATTTTACTAACTTTGCCAGTTTTTGACGTAACAACTCGGTAGAAGCAATACCAAAACGACATTTTTTGGCTAATGCAGAGAAGTTACCTGACGCTTTACGCAGTTCAATATGCGTATTAATGTCAACATATCCGCCAAATGTTTCTATCGCTGCTGGGTATGATGCATCGAATAATAAGTCGTCAATTTCAAAGAATGACGCTTTACCATTGGCATTAACTTGCGCTAATGCTTTTATGACGTTTGGTACAGAAGGGACTCGGTAAAAGATAACGATATCATGCAAGGCAACTTCACTTGAATTTTGATCTATTTCAGTCCAACTTACCGTCTTAACCGTTTTGCCTTGTAGCTCTAATTGTTCTACTTTTTGGTCAATTCGGTAGCGGATGCATTGAGGAATATGATAATCACCAATAATCAATACTTTTTCTGTATTTAAGTTTGGTTTAAGCGTTGTCACATCATCTGTTGAATAATACTGGTAATAAGCATCATAGATAAGGTCTGTGTATTTTTCGGCACAAGTGATTAGCTCTTTTCTTTGATCTAGGTTACTTAACACTTGCATTTCACCTAGGTTATCTTCGTAAAGTTTTTTACAAAAATCATCAATCCATTCTAATACAAGCGTTTGCTCTGGATTATCTTTTTTGTACTGCACTAAGAATTTTAAGCCACTTGTAATGTTTGTTAGTTTTTCATAACACTGCAATAAAGAACCTAATGCACCAAAACTGATTTTATTATTAAGTTTATAACCATTTTCATAGGCTTTTTGTGCCGTTCTAAAATCGTTTTGCTCAAAATAAGTACCTGCAATAATTTCCATTATTTCATTTGAAGGAAGGAAATAACAAACAATACGCCATGCACTACGCGCATTATGAAGTTTAGCGTGGTCTCCTGTATTTTTAAATTGATTATACAACCCTAACCCTAACCCACGATAAAATCGTGCGTTACTTTCTTTAGTCTCTTCAACCTTAATGGGTTTAGTCATCGATCCTTGCGCTAAATTTAAATAGTCTTGTAGCGTCACTGACAATTCGACATTTCTGTCTAAAACATCAATAAAGTCATAATCTAACGGGTTAAATAGAAGACCGGTGTTATTATGTTTTTCCACCCACTCTTCTAACTGTTTAATACGCCCTTCTTGTTTACCATGGAAATACCAGTGAAATTTAGCATCACTTTCATTCTTTACGCCAGCAGCTAATAAATCAGGGTAGAAGTGTTTATAAAATGAGTAATCAAATTCAAATTGCATTTGTAGTGATTTAGCCACAAATACAGCTTTATTTGGGTAACGTTTTTCATTTTTACCGTCATTTAACCAATGCTGCTTTAATTGCTCTGGTGTTAATTTAGTTAAATCAGGGTAGTGACCTTTGTAAAATTCAATATCTAACTTAGTATCAAGGCCTTTATAAATAACCTCTTCTTTGATCTGTTCTATGCTAGTGCTGAACTGTGCCGTTTCTATTAGCGTTTTAGCCGATAAAAAATCAATTTGAATCGTCAATTTTGGTAAATTCAACCATTCTTTTTTAATATCTTTTTGAGTTAACACATAAGTAAAACTTGCTTTAGGATCTTTTAAAATAGCTTTGAGGTCTTCTCTATGTTCTTTACATGAGACTTCTGCAATTTTATTATCTTCAATAAAAATAACAACAGTATCCGCTTGCTTAGCCCAACCTTGAATTGAGTCCCCTACTAAACCATCAATATATACATTCGGTATTTTTACTGGGGCTTTAATAGGTTCAGCCTTAACATTTTCAGTTTTAATGGTATCTGCTTTAATAGGGCGAGTAATGGCTTCAGACTTTTCATCTGATCCAATTCCTTTTTCTATTGCAGTCACTTTATCTTTCAAGACTGTCTTTTCCATTTTATTTTTATCCATTATTACTTCTCTTCCAATAAAGGTGACCACCAGTCTTCTTTTGACAAGTACCATTCAATCGTTTTACGAATACCTGTTTCAAAAGACTCTACAGGTTTGTAACCTAATTCATTATTGGTTTTAGTCGCGTCAATTGCATAGCGCCAATCATGGCCTGCTCTATCAGTCACAAAAGTAATTAACTGTTCAGCTTTGTTTTCAAATACTGTTTTAGCCAGTGGATATGCGGTTGCTAGTGCAGGATTTTTTTGGAACTGTTCGTTCATTAGTTGACAAACTAATTTAACAATATCGATATTAGCCCATTCATTATGGCCACCGATATTGTAGTTTTCACCTAGACGACCTTTGTTTAGCACCAACTCAATGCCACGAGCATGATCTTCTACGTATAACCAGTCTCGGATTTGTTGACCATCGCCATAAACAGGTAATGGTTTATCATGAAGAATATTAGTAATAATCAGTGGAATAAGTTTTTCAGGGAAATGATAAGGACCATAGTTGTTTGAACAGTTAGAGGTAGTCACTTCTAAACCGTAAGTATGGTGATAAGCACGAACAAGATGGTCAGATGCGGCTTTAGACGCTGAATAAGGTGAATTTGGTGCATAAGCCGTTTCTTCAGTAAATGCAGGATCGTTTGGCCCTAGCTCTCCGTAAACTTCATCTGTTGATACATGATGGAAGCGATGTTTAAGTGGCGCTTTACCGTCTGCTTTCGGCTCGTCAATCCATACTTTTTTAGCCGCTTTTAATAGGCTGTAAGTCCCAATGATATTGGTTTCAATAAAAGCATCAGGGCCAGTGATTGAACGGTCGACATGTGATTCAGCAGCAAAGTGTACTAATGTATCAATGCTATGCTCTTTTAATAGCGTTTCTACTAATGCAGTATCGCAAATATCACCGTGCGCAAATACAAAATTTGGGTTGCTTTCTACTGATGCAAGACTTTCACGGTTACCTGCATAAGTTAATGCATCTAATACAACCACTTTATCTTGAGGATTGTTTGCAAGCCAATATAAAACGTAGTTAGCACCAATAAAACCTGCACCACCTGTTACTAATAAATTTCGCATATCACTATTCCGTCTTTTTTGGTTAATATTTATAACGCTGTCATGTTCTAACTTTTTAAGTTCACAACGTTTAATTAAATTGAGCAGAGTTCCCTATCTAAGGTTTATTAGCTGCTTTTTTATAATTTAAGGTTTGAATTTACCTAATCGTTAACTTATCTAATTGCTAACTTATCTATTTGCTAACTTAGTTAGATAAACTCTTTAATCTTCAATTTGCTTTCAATTCATCCATCATTGTAGATAGCTGTTTTCGCCAATGCGTTGTTTCTACTCCACTCGCTTGCTCAGCTGACTGTTTATCAATCACGCTAAAACTTGGGCGTTGCGCTGGTGTAGGGTAAGCACTTGCTGGTATTGGACGTACTGGAATGGATTTATCAAGCAACCCTTTTTCAATGGCTAATTCTTGTATTGCCACGGCGAAGTCATACCATGAGCAAACACCTGCATCTGTCCAATGTAAAACTTGAGCTGTATTTGGTGTTGATGCTGATGTTGATATTGATTCAGTCTCTTGTGGATTTTGGGTTTTGCTTGCTAACGCCCATATCATGGTCGCTAACCCTTTAGCCCAAGTAGGTGTACCGACTTGATCGTAGACAATGCCTAATTGATCTTTTTCAGCCATTAGGCGTAACATTGTTTTGACAAAATTATTGCCATTAACAGAATATACCCAAGCGGTACGAATGATGGTCGCTTGACTCCCTAAAATAGCATTCACTTTAATATCACCAGCGAGTTTTGAAGCGCCATAAACATTAATGGGGTTTACTTGATCATCAGTTTGATAAGGGGTTGTTTTGGTACCGTCAAAAACAAAATCCGTTGAGACATGAATTAACTTAGCTTCAATTTTTTTACAGGCAAGGGCTAGATATTCACTGCCTAGATCATTAACCGCATAAGCTGTTTCTGTATCGGTTTCTGCTTTGTCTACTGCAGTATAAGCAGCCGCATTAATTACTATGTCTGGCTGAAATTGTTCAATCGTATGATTAACTTGATTTACGTCGGTAATATCTAAGTCTTGTGCAGAGCAACTAAGCAGCTGTACGCTTTTAGGTACTAACCTCTCTAATTCCCAGGCTAACTGGCCGCCTTTCCCTGTAATTAATACTTTCATAACAACCTTATTCGTTTTTAATTGTGCATTTTTAATGCCGTTGACGTTTACTTGTTAAAAGCGATATCAAAAGAGCAAGTCTACCTAAAAAATGAGAACGAGTCACATTCCCTTTACAAAAATAAGATATTTTTTTGTGTATAGGCAGATAATTCAAAGAGCTTAGTATATTAATTGTTCTATTTGGTATCATTTTATTTTTTTGTTCAAATGCCTGAAAAGCAATTGCTTGGTTAATAAGCGCTTGTTGGCTTTTTTTAAATGCTTTCAAATGTTTAAAAAATTGAAAGCATAAAGAGAACAGACTTCGGTGTTTTGCGCCAATGACATTCGCATGATGCTGACGATATTGAATTAATGCTTGATCAATAAATACAATTTCACCACAGCGATGTGCGACTAACCCTAACCACCAATCATGCATATAGGCTTTTTCAGGCATCGGTAAGGCTTTATCAATTAATGCACGATTAAATAACATGGTGCAACCTGAAATGACGTTCTGTTGGCATAGTTGATTAAACTTAAAATGCCATTCTTTGCTGATATTTTTCAGTTTGAAATAGCTGTTACAGATCTGTTGTAAATTTTCATCTACGATTTGTTTATCACTGAAAATTAATAACGGAGTGTGGGGAGGTAAGGTACTTTCAGCTTGCTTTAGGTGTTGCATAGAGAGTTCTATTTTATGAGGTAACCAAATATCATCTTGGTCACACAGCATAATGTAGTCAGCAGTACTTTGGCTTAATCCAAAGGCGAAGTTATCTTTAGGGCCTTTTTTTCCACTACTGTTTTCAATCCAAATTATTTTATTGTCTTGTTCGGCTAATGTAGCAACAATATTTTGTGTGTTATCCGTTGAACCATCATCAGTGACAATGATTTTATTAACCCATTTATGATAGCCGACATTAGCTTGTATTGATTTTATCTGCTCAGCTAAAAAAGCTTGGCCATTGTAGGTCGCTAGTACGATATCAATCATTTTTTATAGCGATTTTGGTATTCAAGGCTCGAGTTTAATGCTGACTCTTGCTTCTTACCAAATGAATATTTAAAGACACTTTGCACATGCCAAAAGAAGTATTTACTTAAGAACTGCTTGCTTGAGCAGCGTCTGAAGTGAACCGCTTTGACATCTTCAAAATACTGAAGAGGAAAGCCCGCTTTATTGGCTCTAAAACTAAAATCGATATCTTCACAATACATATAATAACGTTCATCTAAGCCATTAAGCTGATTATAGACATCAGCTTTTACAATCAGAAACGCACAACTTGCCCAGTATTTTTTAGAGGGGGATAAGCCTTTTTTACGATTAACCATAGTAGAGCGATCATTGAGCAGGTAAGTTTTTACAAAACTAGAAAATTTAGGGTATAGGCGAATATTATCGTCTTGCACCATCTCTTCTCTATCGAGGTATAGGTTAGCCGCACCTAAGTTTGTAGTACCTTCTTTTAAGTTTTCAATCAGTTTCAATATATTGGACTTGGTAATAAACACATCAGGGTTTAACAGAATGAAGTAGTCATCTTCTTCCATGCCTAGTTCAAATTTACAATGCATGTAATTCGCATTGTTATTAGCAGAAAATCCTTGTTCGTGGCTATTTGCAATATAATGAGCGCCATATTTATCACAATATTTTTGTAGTTTATGTACTGGGTCGTTATCTCTGCATACAACGGTTATTTCATCGTATTTAAATAATGTTTTAATGGTACCTAAATTGATGATCACATCATGGTGGCGATGAGACACTATTGAGATAAATATGCGCATTAATTACAGCTTTGGTGCGTCAGAGAAGCTTAAACCGTTTTCATCTTTTGCAGATAATAATGGTTTTTGATCTGGATTGATTGGCCATTCGATATTGATTTCAGGATCATCCCATTTGATTGAAACTTCTGCACTTGGGTTGTAGATATCTGTGCATTTGTATACGAACTCAGCTTCATCGGTTGTTACATAAAAGCCGTGTGCAAAGCCTTCTGGTACCCAAAGTTGACGTTTATTTTCTGCTGAGAGTAAAACACCAGCCCATTGACCAAATGTAGGTGAGTCTTTACGCATATCAACTGCAACATCAAATACTTCACCTTTTGTTACGCGGACTAATTTACCCTGTGTATTTTCAGTTTGGTAATGTAGACCACGTAAAATGCCGTGACTTGATTTGCTGTGATTTTCTTGAACAAATTCACGCTCACCACAATGTTCGTTAAATAACGTAGTACGGAATGTTTCCATAAAGAAACCACGTTCGTCACCAAACACTTGTGGTTCAACAATTTTTACATCAGGAATATTTGTTTCTATAAATTTCATATATACACTCAGTTATAAATTAGATAACACTTAAAAATATTGAAAAATCAATCCTAAAGCCTTCAAACACAATTAGCTCAAGATTATGAGTAGGGTGCAAGTCGCTCAAGCTTTTGAACTCGGGGCGCTGGCTTTAGCCTGCAGGGGTTTGTGTGTTGATTTTTGATTGTTAACTACAAAGTCAAAAAACTAACACATGTAAACATTAAAATCTGCAAGCTAAAGCATGCGCCCCTTACAAGATGTATCGTACCTTACAATGTTGTTCGTCAATTACGTTATATCAAAAATCAACACCCTCGCTCATCTCAACATAATTGCGATAGCTATCAAGCGCAGCTTGATATTCGCGGCGCTGGCTTTAGCCTGCAGGGTTTTGTGTGTTGTTTTTTGATTGTTAACTACAAAGTCAAAAAATCAACACATGTAAACATTAAAATCTGCAAGCTAAAGCATGCGCCCCTTACAAGATGTATCGTACCTTACAATGTTGTTCGTCAATTACGTTATATCAAAACTCAACATCATCGCTCATCTCAACATAGTTGCGATAGCTATCAAGCGTAGCTTGATATTCGGGGCGCTGGCTTTAGCCTGCAGGGTTTTGTGTGTTGTTTTTTGATTGTTAACTACAAAGTCAAAAAATCAACACATGTAAACATTAAAATCTGCAAGCTAAAGCATGCGCCCCTTACAAGATGTATCGCATACAACGATTAGCTTTGCTGAACAAAGCGAATCATAAATGGCACTAGGTTCAAACTTCAAGCTCAAAAGACTAAGGTCAAAACAAGCAGGCTGAAGCCAGCGCCCCTTACAAGATGTATCGTATCTTACAATGTTGTTCGTCAATTACGTTATATCAAAAATCAACACCAACACCTAAAGACTAAGGTCAAAACAAGCAGGCTGAAGCCAGCGCCCCTTACAAGATGTATCGTATCTTACAATGTTGTTCGTCAATTACGTTATATCAAAAATCAACACCGTACTCATTTCAACATAATTGCGATAGCTATCAAGCGTAGCTTGATATTCGGGGCGCTGGCTTTAGCCTGCAGGGTTTTGTGTGTTGTTTTTTGATTGTTAACTACAAAGTCAAAAAATCAACACATGTAAACATTAAAATCTGCAAGCTAAAGCATGCGCCCCTTACAAGATGTATCGCATACAACGATTAGCTTCGCTGAACAAAGCGAACCATAAATGGCACTAGATTCAAACTTCAAGGTCAAAAGATTAAGGTCAAAACAAGCAGGCTAAAGCCAGCGCCCTTTACAAGATGTATCGCATCTTACAATGTTGTTCGTCAATTACGTTATACCAAAAATCAACACCCTCGCTCATCTCAACATAGTTGCGATAGCTATCAAGCGTAGCTTGATATTCGGGGCGCTGGCTTTAGCCTGCAGGGTTTTGTGTGTTGTTTTTTGATTGTTAACTACAAAGTCAAAAAATCAACACATGTAAACATTAAAATCTGCAAGCTAAAGCATGCGCCCCTTACAAGATGTATCGCATACAACGATTAGCTTCGCTGAGCAAAGCGAACCAAACCATAAATGACTAAAACAACATAAAAATCAGAGACTAAGGTCAAAACAAGCAGGCTGAAGCCAGCGCCCCTTACAAGATGTATCGTATCTTATAATGCTGCTCGTCAATTACGTTATACCAAAAATCAACACCAAAACCTAAAGACTAAAATCAACATACTATTAAGGTTATAGTTAGCTAGGTACTTGGTAGAATTCTACGTTCTAAAAGGCTTAATAGGTATTCGCCGTAGCCTGATTTTTTCAATGGCTCTGCTAACTTTCTGATACCTTTCTCGTCGATGTAGCCCATACGGAAAGCGATTTCACCTGGGCAACATACTTTTAAGCCTTGGCGTTTTTCGATAGCGCGGATGTATAATGCGGCATCTAGCAGGTCATCTAATGTCCCTGTATCTAGCCATGCGGTGCCTCGCCCCATTACTTCTACTTTTAGCGTTTCGTTCGTGAGGTATTGCTCAATAACGTCTGTGATTTCTAATTCACCGCGTGGTGATGGTTTTACATTTTTTGCATATTGAACAACATCTGCATCGAAAAAGTATAACCCTGGTACTGCGTATGATGATTTTGGTTCCACTGGTTTCTCTTCAATCGAGATCGCTTGCCCTGCATCATTAAACTCTACAACACCATAAGACGTTGGATTTGAAACATAATAACCAAATACCGTCGCGCCTTTTTCTTGTTGATTGGCTTTTTGTAATGATTTAGCTAAATCATGACCATAGAAAAGATTATCACCTAAGATTAACGCAGCAGGGCAACCGTCTAAAAACTCTTCCGCTAATAAGAAAGCTTGTGCTAAACCATCAGGGCTTGGTTGTACTACATATTCAATTTTAACGCCCCATTGTGAACCATCTTTTAATAACTCTTTAAATCTAGGCAGCTCTAACGGTGTTGAAATAACTAATATCTCTGTGATACCCGCCATGAATAAATTAGACATCGGATAATAGATCATAGGTTTATCATAAACAGGCATCAATTGCTTGCTCACTACTTTTGTTAACGGATAAAGCCTTGTACCTGAACCACCGGCTAAGATAATTCCTTTACGGTTTAATGGGTTCTTATTCATGCTGATTCCTTTTCATATTTACTTTGAAAACTCTAATATTAATTAAGGCTTATTTTAATTCGCGAATAGTACTGATAATTATTTTTCCTATGCCAAATGCTAGGCTTAACAACAGTAAAAACAACGAAATATTATAAACAACATCCGGGTACTTGCTGTCTTCACTTAATGTTGCTTGTTCTACAACAATTAAGTATTTAAGTTGACGATAAGCTTCTATTCTTGACTTCTCTAATGAGATTTGTGAAGAGGTATAAGCTTGCAATGCAAGATCCATTTTGATTTTATAGTCAGTAAATTTAGATAAAAGTTCACTAATCGGGATCTCATCTAACCCAGACTGTGATAATTTATCTCTTTCTATTTCTAATTGCGCATTCAGTGCCTTTAATTCATTTTCTAATCCTCTCACTTGCGGAGAGCTGGCACTCATGATGGCTTTAAGTGTTTTTATTTCAGTTTGTTTAACCGCGATTTTACCTTCAAGGGTATAGGTTATCTCTTGCTTCGCAGTCCCCTCCGCCGTTGGATCAAGTAGGTTATATTTTTGTTGGTAAGTTAATAAATCTTTCTGTGCATTAGCTAAACGCTCTTCGATTAATTTATGCTCTCCTTGCATAAAACCGAGTTGTGCATTCGCTAATTGATGTCCTATGGAGTTGATAAACCACTCAGCTCTTTCAACCACTGTATTGGTTAGTAATTGAGCATAATCACTATCGAATGCTTGTGTACTAATGGTGATCACGCCCGATTTATCATCAATAATTACGTCGAGATGTTCTTGATAATACTGATCTAACGTTTCTCTCGAATCTGATTCATGAATCCCACTAAAATAATCAATAAACGATTGAGAATAATGCTCTCTTAATGCAATTTTATTGTTTAAATAGTCAATCATGTCATTAGAATAAATATAGGCTTTGACTAACTCTGGATCAGAGCCTCCACCTGAACCGCCAAGCCCAGTTAATAAGGCCATACCAGAGTCTAAGGTAGAAGCACTATCAGGTTGCTGTACTATTACCTTTGCTTGGCTTTCAAAACGATTGGTTGCCCAAAGCAATTGATAAGCAGAAAAAATTAACACAGGAATAATCACAAAAAGCATATAAGGTGACAGCGCGGACAACTTTGACCATATTTTAGACGGTAGTTCTTTTTTCAGAGAAGCTTGTTGCTTACCTTTTGCGGCGACAGGAGTATTGGTATTACTCATTTTTTGAGACGCATTAGAAGTTGCACCTTTATTATTGGGTGCTTGTGTTGGTCTATCCTGCAGTTTTTTGACACGTATTAAAATACGAGCCGACAAATCTGGGTCAGTATTTGCTAATTCTTCAGCTTTATTTTTTAGAAAATCGACGCTGTTAAACTCTTGTGGTTTAAGTGACTTCTGCAATGCTTTAAATCGTTGTTCTATCATAATTTAACATAAAGGCTCAAAGCTAGGAGCTTAAAGGCTTGTTATAAAAAAGAAACTCTCTAACCAATAGGGTCTTCAAGTCATTATTTACCGGCTTATCGCCTGTTTCCAACTCACGTGATAACAAGCTAAAGCAAAAAACATGCTCACCAATACACACATATCAAAAAAGAAATAACTCACCCCTTCATGCCCATAACTTGGATAAGCGGCATAACGAGTTAGTTCAATAGCATGCAATAAAGGATTCCAATCTAGGTAATGCCAATATTCCCGAGGGATATCTTGTAAGCTAAAGAAGATCCCAGAGATGAAGAATAACGGACGAGTGATTAATTGAAGAATTTTTTTAAGCTCAGGTATATAACAATAAGATAAACCAAATATAGTCCCTAAACTAACAGCAAGTAACCAAACTTTACTAAAGTTAAAGATAATTGAAATGGCATCATGTACATGTATATCGATTCTTGCCACAAAACAAATTACTGCAATAGTTAATACTACAAATATTTTAACTAATAACTCAAAAAAACTAATTGCAATAACAGAACTAATTGGCTGGACTTGTCTAAAAGCATAAAGAGGTTTATTTTTTTGTATTGCACCACTACTTGCCCCTAAAACACCCAAGAAAAATTGAACTAATATCATACCATATACCATAAAGAACATGGTTGGCATTCCATGAGTATCTCCATTACCCGATGCAAAGGTTCTTAAAGCAGTCATTCCTCCAATTAAAATCAGAGGGGATACAACAGCCCAAATTAAACCAATTTTATCGGTTGATTGGCTTTTTATCTCTCTTAAAAAGATAGCAAATATCACATCACCCCATACTTTTAGGGTTGAGCGTTTTTTAACTAATGCCATTAAACCAGTCTCATTGATAAAAGTTTAAACTGGCTTATCAAATGGTGTGTTACATCAGCATTCATTATCGAATAGCCACGTTTGCTGCAATAGCGATTTGATAAACTATTTGGGTAATATCTTTCACTGCTTGCACAATTTTAGTGTCCACTTTAGGTAACACTAGAATTTGATCACCACGTTGTATTTTCATATTTTTGGCTTCTTCGCCTTCTTTCACAAAAATAACAATGCCATTAGCTCGCACAATTGAAATACGTTCATCTTCAGCTCTATCGGTAAAGCCGCCTGCCCAAGCAATATAATCATCAACTGTTGCATTTGGGTTAAACACAACCGCTTGTGGCAATAGTACTTCACCACCAATATTGATTAAATCCGTGTAATGCGGAATAACGATTTGATCGCCTTTTTCTAATAGAATATTAGCGGTCGAGCCATTATCAGAAACAATTACTTTACCTAGCGGTTTAACTTGCCTTGCTTTTTCAACAAATTGCATCACCATTTCGGCTTCTTTTGCACGAATAGAAGCTTCACCGTCAGAAGACGCTGGTGCGGTAAATACACTACGCTCGAGTCTGTCTAATGAATCATCTAAGATCTGTTTTTGACGTTCAGCCACGCTTTTACGCAGGATATAAATAGACTTGTTATCCGTAAGTGCAGGCACAATTGGAATGGCGTTTAAAACATCATGCAGACGCGCGCTTTTTTTGACGGCAAAGTATGATGGGCCTAAATAACTACCTGACACTTGAACATCGATGACTTGAGCGTGAGAGTCGTCGTTAAACACTAAGCTGTCACCATCTTGTAATGTGTAGTTTAAGAAGTCTTTGTATTCTAGGTAGACAGAGAATGGGCCTGTCACTCGATTACCAAACACACCCACATGGCTTATTTTGGCAAGCGGCAAGGCAAATTGAGCCAGCTCACTGCCTTTAGTTTGAATGTTTTTTAGTTCGAATCGGAAAGGGTTTTTAACACCACCGGCAACATTAACGGCTGATTTCTGTGGTTTAACTAATATAACGTCTTTATCTTTAAAGGTAATGTTAGGTAGTCGACCTGTTTGGATAAAGGTGTATAAATCCACTTCTTTTAATATTTTATTATTACGGATAATTTGAATGCTACGGTAACTTCCTCGATCAGAGTCAATGCCACCTGCGCGTTTTAGAAAGTACAAGACGCTATCCGATGCCATACCTGCATATTGACCAGGACGAATGATTGCTCCTGATAAGTAAACACTAACAGGTGTTGCCGTTAATAAGTTGACGTAAACTTCAACGTTATTGGTGTAGGTCTGTTTTATTTTTGATTGGACGAGTTTATTGATATTACTCGCAGGTACATCTAAAACATTAATTGGGCCTATATTAGGAATAAAGATATTCCCTTGGCTATCCACGGTTACGATATTAGAGTAAGTCACCGCACCCCATATCCAGATGTTTATTTTGTCGCCAGCGGCAATCAGGTAGTTTTCATTTAAGCCATCAACACGTTCTGTTTCATATCCACCAGCGAATAAATTTGCACCATATGGCGGCGGGTTATCTTCGCCTGATGATGGCAATAACTCACGAACATCGACTTCACCAGGTAGTAACACACCTGAACGATTTTGCTTTTGGTAAGATCCGGTTTCTAAACTTGTTTCAGTATTGCTCGTATCTATTTGCGGTATACCGTTGCTTGTTCCACTTTGCAGATCAATAGAGCTTGGCTCAAAAGCGGCAAATGCATTAGGCAATAAAAAACAGCTTGAAAGTAATCCAACCGTGGCTATTTTTAGTAAGTCCATTTTTAATAAATTCATTTTTTAACTCAATATTGAATAAGTTTGTGACGCTATAAGTTGTCTTAGTGCTATCAATAGCTTTTTATACATAACTTTAATTATAAAGTAATGTTATCGTCAGATTCGATAATCGCATTTTCTAGAAACCAAGATTTAACTAATTTATCGTTTTCTTTGTAAGTGATTTCACAAGCAATTCTTTTTTTAGACTGCGCACCTGATTCAGAAAATATCAGTTGACGACATGGGTAGCCTAATGCGGATACATAAGTAGGCATCAAAGCAACGTCATATTGTCCATGTGTTAATTGTGTAGAAGATGGGTTACTTAATGTCGCAGAGAAATTTGCAGGTAATACTTTTTGGTCAGGTTTAGCGTCGTTACTACTAACGAGTGGAATAGAGGCATACACTTCTCTCGGTTTACTGGTACACGCTGTTAGTGCTAAAACCACAGGCACTAATAAGTATTTATAATGTTTAGAAGATAAAATATTAATCATAATTACAACTCTAAAAATACCTAAAAAAAGATAATTTTGATAAAAAAAGAAACGAATCATAACAAAGTGGTGCAATTGGAGCAATCTAAAAGAGCTTACTTGGAATACTCTCTTTTTCAAAAGATCCTAAAAAATAAACCTTTATATTTATTTTTTGTACTGTTAACGATCAATTCATCATATTTCAATTTAAAATAAAGCTAAATATTAAGTAAAATATCAAACAACAAAAAAACATCTTTCCCCTCTTTAAAAAACTTAATATTTTTTAAAGATAAAAGTGGTGCAATAATATTTTCAAAATTAGCACAATATTTTAAGGACTAATGTGACACCATGATCACATTAATATAAAATATATTATCAACCAATTTCATTTGTACTTTATTTTAAAACAACATTTGTAAAAAAGTTTATTTTCGACAGTCTATCGCTCCGATTCACCTTCTATAAAAGTTAACATTCCTATGATCAAACGCACTTTTACTACTCCTTGGCATGACTATGAACTCATTGATGCCGGTAATAACCAAAAGCTTGAGCGTTGGGGAAATGTTTATACAATTCGCCCTGAAATGAATGCTTACTTTGAACCTGTACTTTCAAAAAAACAATGGCTAGCTAAAGCACACTTTGAGTTTATTGAAAGTAGCAGTAGTGCTGGTGAATGGAAGACACTACAAGGTAATTTGGAACATGATTGGCAGATTAAGTTCAATAACATCACAATTAATTTGCATCTGACTAAATTCAAACATGTTGGGTTATTTCCAGAACAACGCGCTAATTGGGATTTTATTGCTGATAACCTTCAATCTGGCGACCGTTTCTTGAACCTCTTTGCTTATACAGGTGTGGCTTCATTAGTAGCAAGAGATCAGAGCGCTGAAGTGCTACATTGTGATTCTGTTAAGCAAATCATTAAATGGGGCAAAGAGAACATGGAGTCCTCTGGTTTAACAGATGTGCATTGGGTTTTAGAAGATGCATTGAAATTTGCTCAGCGTGAAATAAAACGCGGAAAACAATACCAAGGTTTGATAATGGATCCTCCCGCTTTTGGTATCGGCGCAAAGAAAGAACGCTGGAAGATTGAAAACAAATTCCCAGAGCTTATAGAAGCAGCCTTAGCCTTACGCGCCAAAGGTGGTTTTATTATTGCCAACACTTATTCCCCTCGCCTAGATGCAGAACGTATTCGTCAAATCACCAGTGATTTATGTAACGGCGAAAAAGTACAAGTCACCACCCTAAGCGTAAAAAGCCAAACAGGTAAGATACTAGACTACGGGTTAAGAACAGTTATTACTGGTGATTAGTTTTGGTTTGTAAGGGAGTTTGCACACTTTATAAGTAACATTAGTTTCGGGGTGGTAAGCACATGAGAGGGACTCTCTTGTGCCTCTTCGACTTTGGTCAGTAGAAGTTTATGTGTTAATTTTTCAGTTTATGTTGAATATTTCAAAAAATAAAATCTAACACAAAAAGATCTGCAAGCTGAAAAAAGGACTCGCAGAGCTCCTCCGCTCATGACACTAGACTACGCCTAATTCATCATGCGCCCCGAGTTCAAAATCAATGCATCAAACCATGGTAGATTTCTAAGACCATTGTACGCTTTTGACTTTGGGGCGCTGACTTTAGTCTGCAGGGGGGTTATGTGTTGATTGTGTGTTTGTATTGAATATTGTAAAAGATAAAACCTAACACAAAAAATCTGCAAGCTAAAAAAAGGACTCGCAGAGCTCCTCCGCTCATGACACTAGGCTACGCCTAATTCGCCATGCGCTCAAACTTCGATATCAGCCAGTAAAAAACTAAAGCGCTTTACCGCTTACTAGTATGAATAGTTCTGCGGCGCTGATGCCGATGAAGATGAAGGCTAGGTATTGCCAGAATTTTACTGGGTCTCGTTCTAAGAGTGATTTTTTAGGTTCTTGGATTGCTTGTCTTTTTTGGACTGCGGTTAGTTCTGCGATAAATTCGCTCATGGTGCTGTAGCGTTTATTAGGCTTTGGATCTAATGCACGCTGTAATACGTTATCAAGTCGGCTTGATAGTTCTGAACGGTGAGTTTGGATGGGTTGGTAAATCCAAGTGTATTGCCTTGCTCTGTCTAACGATTGTGCTTGGTTCGCTGGATAAGGTAAATATCCTGATAACAGTTCATAGGCAATAACTGCAATGGAGAATAGATCTGACAAAGATGAGCTTTGGTTGTCGTTTAAGTATTCAGGTGCGATGTAATCTACTGCGCCTAATGGTTCTTCTTGTTGCTCTTTTACTATCTCTTCAAAACCATTAACTTTAACGGTGCCGAAGTCGATTAATTTAATCTCATCCTGATCTGTGATGATGATATTTTCAGGTTTAAGGTCTCTGTGCACCATGCCTGCACGTTGTAATACACGTACTGTATTCACTATTTTTTTAATGATGTCGTAGGCTTGGTCTAATTCGGGTTTAGGATTTTTCTGCATCCATAATCTTAAGGACATTCCTTCGACATACTCACAGATATGGTATAAAAATACTGAGCCTTTGATGTTGTCTGCGATCGACATGACACTCGGGTGATTAATTGATTGCCCTACCCACTGTTCTTTATAAAAGCCTAAGAGATAATTGGCATCTTCTTCAAAGTTCAGTGATGGCATTTTCAACACGACTTTATTTTTTGTGCTTTTATCCGTCGCTAGATAAACATGGCTACGTGAGCCTTCATGTAATAATTTATCTATTTTAAAACAGTCAATTTCGTTACCGACTTGTAATGCAGGCGGAATATTCAAACTGCTTAAATGTGAAAATAATTCACTTAAATCTGCTCTAGGTAATGAGGTTACTTTTATAAGCAAGCAACTTATGTTATCGCTACTCCCTTGTGTTAAAGCATCGTCGCAGATTGTTTTAGCAAGTTGTTCAAACTCTTTTGTTGTTGCGTCTTCTGTTAATTGGCTTAGGTAATCCTTTAAGTTCTCTTGGCTCAAGTAGTCATGTACACCATCACTACTTAACATGAACAGGTCTCCGACTTGCAGAGGGATGGTTTGATAGTCGATATCAAGGTGGCAATCCATACCCAATGCACGGGTTAATACTGGATTTTGTTTATAAACCGCACGGCTATGATCATGTGAGAGTTGCTTTAATTCTTCCTCTTGATAACGATAAACGCGACTATCACCGATATGTAAAATATGAGCGGTTGTAGATTTGATAATGACACTACTGAAAGTGGTGATTAAGCCATTATGTCTAAGATCATCTTGGTTATGTTGATATAACCAACTATTAAGGGAGTTGAGGACTTTGCTGGCGGATTGTTTAACGTCCCAGCTTTTGTTGGTGCTGTAATAATCAGCAATGAATTGGGTAACACTGGTGTGGCTAGCTTGTTGTCCTTTATCGCTGCAACTTACGCCATCAGCAACACAGGCGACTATCCCTTTCATCTTTTTTTCTGATGCTGAATAAGGGTCTTTTACTGCAAAAGCATCTTGATTGACCGAACGTTTACCAGCGGTGGAATACCCACCAATACAGACTTTCAAGGTTGGCTTTGCTTGACTCTTATCCATTGATATTTTTTACCTTAAATTTTTCATCCCTCACTTTATGATGAGGGATGAAAATATAGTTTTAGTGAGCACCTACATCGATTAGGGTAACACTACCATCTTCGTTTACTTCTGCAATTTTACCTTTAGGTTCAGTCATCAACGATAATGTTAAAAGACCTAAGAAAGCAGTTGCTGCAATCACGTAAAAGAAAACTTGGTAACTAACAAAAGATAACACCGTTAGGTAAACTACTGCGCCAACGTTACCGTAAGCACCGGTCATACCTGCAATTTGTCCTGTCATACGACGTTTGATTAGTGGAACCGTTGCAAATACAGCACCTTCACCCGCTTGTACAAAGAAAGAACAAATCATAGCAGCAACAACAGCAACCCATAATGTCCAGCTACTTTCGATTTGCGCCATTAATAAATAACCTAGCGCTAAACCAGCGGTTAAAATAAGTAAGGTAGATTTACGACCAAACTTATCTGATAACCAACCGCCACCTGGGCGAGATACTAAGTTCATGAAGGCATAAGCTGATGCCACCATACCCGCAACAACCGGTGTTAATTCAAATGTTTCTAAGAAGAATAGAGGTAACATTGAAACAACCGCTAATTCAGAACCAAACGTAGCAAAATAAAGGACATTTAATACTGCTACTTGTTTGAATTTATATTGGTGTAGCTCTGGTACTGGTGTTGTAAAGATTGATTTATTAACTTTCCAAACCTGTGACCATTCGTAAAGGTATAACGCAAATAGTAATGCATAAATAACATAACAAACGGTGTTAGAAATCATACCTACGTTATCTGGAGATAGTTTCCACGCTAGTAATGCTAAAGCCGCATACATTGGGATCTTCATAATAAGTAGTAAGAAGAAGTCACCTTTTGACGTTACTTCCATTGCTGTTAAGTTAGCAGGTTTGAAGTAAGTAGAACCTTTAGGTGTATCTGTTACGTTTGCGTAAAAAATAAAACCAAATACTAAACTTAGTAGACCCGTTACGACCATTGCGTAACGCCATCCGTCTTCGCCACCAAATAGTAATGCCAGTGTTGGTAAACTGAATGCGGCTGCAGCACTACCAAAGTTACCCCAACCACCGTAAATCCCTTCAGCGGTTCCTAGCTCGTTATGTGGGAACCATTCAGATACTAAACGGATACCAATAACAAAACCTGCACCAATGAAACCTAAAGCAAAACGCGAGATAGCTGCTTGCAAGAAGTTTTCAGAGAAAGCAAAAGTGAAACATGGGATTGAACATAGAATAAGTAGAGCAGAATAAACCAGTCTCGGGCCATATTTATCGGTTAATGAACCAATAATAACACGTGCTGGAATTGTCATTGCAACGTTAAGAATAAGCAGTGTTTTAATTTCTTCAGTGCTTAAACCCAATGTTTCTTTTACTGATTGTAATAGGGGTGCAAAGTTAAACCAAACTGCAAACGTGATAAAAAAGGCCATCCAACTTAAATGCAGTGTTTTCATTTTTCCTTGGAAAGAAAAAATGTTAAAAGAATTATTACTCATATATATCCTATCTGTCTTTATACAAAATTAACGAACGTTATTGATGCGAAGCACCTAACAAATCATTATCTGATTTATCAAACAAGTTATTCCATGGTTAGAAATAACTTGTTTTAAGGGGGGAACATTAAGCCACTTTTTCAACTATCAATTTGTTGTACGTAAAATGGCTTAGTGTCATGTGTTTGCTGTATTAAATGATTAGCTCGCTTCCTTAAGCTGAACTTGCTCATTTTCAATACGAACGTTAAAGGTTTTAATTTTATGTTCTTCAGAATCTAAACATTCCCCTGTCGCTAAGTTAAAACGTTGTTTATATAAAGGCGATGCAACATAAGTAATGTCTTCTGTTGAACCTATGATGCCGCGAGATAACACATTCGCTTTACCAAATGGGTCGAAGTTAGCAACGGCATAAACACTGTTAGTTTGTTTGCATAAGAAGATAGCGACTTGTTGCTCATTATATAGCGCACAAATACCTGCATCTGGCGTTAAGTCGTTAATCGGGCAGATATCTGTCCAAGTTGTGTTGTTCGATGTAGCGTCCATTTTCTTATTCCTATTAAACTAATTCTGTAATTTCAATGTCTTTTTCTAAAGGGAAACGTTGGCCCCTTACTACTTTAAACGCAAGACCGACATCTGCTTCTTTACTGTTAATAAAGTGTTTAAAGCGTTTCAGTTTTTCAGGACTTTCAATGGTTGTTTTCCATTCACATTGGTAATTTGCAATGTTACTTTCCATTTCTGTTTCTAACTCTGTATTAATGTTAAGTGAATCATTGATAATGACCTCACGTAGATATTCAATACCCCCCTCTAGATTCTCTAACCATACTGAAGTACGTTGTAAACGATCGGCAGTACGGATATAAAACATGTAAATACGGTCAACATAAGTACGTACTTGTTCATCAGTTAAGTCAGAAGCAAATAAGTCACCATGACGAGGACGCATACCCCCGTTACCACCAAAGTATAAATTCCAACCGCCATCGGTAGCGATTAAGCCAAAATCTTTACCTTGGGCTTCTGCACACTCACGCGTACAACCAGAGACACCAAATTTCACTTTATGCGGAGAGCGTAAACCTTTGTAACGATTTTCAAGGTCAATCGCAAAACCAATACTATTTTTAACACCGTAACGACACCAAGTATTACCAACACAAGATTTAACAGTACGTAGCGATTTACCGTATGCATGGCCTGTTTCAAAACCTGCATCAACTAGTTTTTTCCAAATGACAGGTAACTCATGTAATTGCGCACCAAATAGATCCACACGAGCTCCGCCCGTCACTTTGGTATAAAGGTTAAATTCTTTTGCTATTTGTCCAATCGCAATTAAACCATCAGGGCTAACTTCGCCACCTGGCATACGTGGAACCACTGAGTAAGTACCATCTTTTTGCATGTTACCTAGGTAGTTATCATTAGTATCTTGCAGGCCAACATGGGCATCTTCTAATACATATTCATTCCAATAAGCAGCAAGAATGTTAGCTACGGCAGGCTTACAAATTTCACACCCTAGGCCATTACCACATTCAGCTAACAGACCTGTGAATGTTTTAATTTTCTTAACGCGGACAATATCGGCTAACTCTTGACGTGAATAAGCGAAATGCTCACAGATATCTTTTTTCACTTCAAAGCCAAGACTTGCTAATTCACTATCAAGCACTTGTTTTGCTAGTGCACTACAACCGCCACAACCAGTCGCTGCTTTAGTTGAAGCTTTAAGCTCACCCATGCTACAACAACCTGCTGCCACAGCATTTTTAATATCACCTTTAGATACATCAAAACATGAACAAATTGCCGCTGTATCTGGTAATGCATCTACGCCCATTCCTGCCGCTTCTTCGCCACCAGATGATGGTAAAATAAGCACACTTGGGTTAGCAGGCAATTTCATATCATTGAGCTTTAATTGTAATAGCGTGCCGTAAGCTTCTACATCACCTACTAGTACTGCACCGACCATTTTTGTACCGTCAGCTGAAACGATCAGACGTTTGTAAACTTGTTCGATTTCATCATGATAAGTGTATGACTGTGCACCCGGTGTTTTACCGTGTACTTCACCAATACTGGCTACGTCGATACCTAACAATTTCAATTTGGTACTCATATCTGCGCCAGTAAATTCAGTTTCTGAATCTCCATGCATATGGGCAGCAGCAACTTTCGCCATTTGGTAACCAGGCGCTACTAAACCGAATATAAAGTTTTCCCATAACGCACATTCACCAATCGCGTAAACATCTTCAACGCCTGTTTCACAATGGTTGTTAATAACGATACCGCCACGTTCACCAATTGGGATACCGGTTTTACGCGCTAGTTCATCTTGTGGGCGAATACCCGCAGAAAAGATGATCATGTCAGTTTCTAAATGAGAACCATCAGCAAAATTCATTCTGTAACGTGACGTTTTACCTGCGACGATTTCTGTGGTCGCTTTTTCAGTGTGTACATGCACACCTAAGTCTTCAATTTTACGTTTTAATAACGAACCGCCACCGTCATCTAACTGAACAGCCATTAAACGTGGTGCAAATTCAACAATGTGCGTTTCTACACCTAGGTTAACAAGTGCATTACCCGCTTCAAGTCCTAGTAATCCACCACCAATAACAACACCGGTTTTGCTAGTTTCACCCGACTTGGTGATATCTTCTAAATCATCAATAGTACGGTAGACATGACAATGTTCTTGGTCATTGCCTGGGATAGGCGGAACAAATGGGTAAGAACCAGTAGCAAGCACTAATTTATCGTAGCTTTCAACACGACCGCTAGCTGTAATGACATTTTTATTATCAAAGTCTAAATCAACTACTTTGTCGTTAAGAACAAATTTAATACCGTTCTCTTCGTAATATGCAGCATCAGTTAATGCGAGGTCTTCAGCTGTTTTACCTGAAAAGAAATAACTTAATTGGACACGGTCATAGGCAAGGCGAGATTCTTCAGAAAAAGTAATCACCTCGTATTTGGTTTCATCATTACCGATAATGGTATCGATAAATTTATGGCCTACCATGCCGTTTCCAACCACAACAATGCGTTGTTTACTCATAATTGTTATTTCCTTTTTAACTTCTATTTTGAGTGTTCACTTAAATTTGCTTAATAAGTGTCTTAAAGTATTTATTGCAAGGCAGAGGCCAATAACAGCAAACTAATAAATAAAAACAAATACATATAAAAATTCAAAGAGTTACAGAAAATAAATCAAAGGCGTTATATTTAACAAAACGAATCAACGACCTTAAATGTTACAAAAATGTAAACAAACAGTGCATCGCGCACTATTTTGGTGCATATTTTTACTTTTAGTGCACTTCAATATTTTCATTTTATTCATTAAATAGAAAAATTAAAGATCTTACTTATTGATTTTAAAGTTAAAATTTATATATTTTAGGCTATTTCACTAATTCCCCCTTACTTGGTGTGCTCTTTGCTCTATATATAGGTATAGATATGGATATAAAAGAGCATAGAGAGAGCAACATGACCCAAGAAAAGAGCTTATGGACTAAATCAACCTGCGCATATTGTGGTGTGGGCTGTGGCATTGAGGCAAGTATCGGTGCTAAAGGTGAATTAAGCATTCGTGGTGATCAATCACACCCCGCCAATTATGGAAACCTCTGTTCTAAAGGGTTAGCACTAGGTGAAACTGTCAGCCAAGAAGGACGATTATTACACCCTTCCATTGACGGTGTTGAAACTGACTGGTCAAATGCATTACAACATGTTGCTTCAAAATTCTCACAAGCAATTGAAGAACATGGCCCAGATTCAGTGGCTTTTTATGTATCAGGACAACTCCTCACTGAAGATTATTATGTTGCGAATAAACTAATGAAAGGGTTTATTGGCAGCGGTAACATCGACACCAATTCACGACTCTGTATGTCATCAAGTGTGGTTGGTCATAAGCGAGCTTTTGGTAGTGATACGGTACCTGGTTGTTATGAAGATCTTGATACGGCAGAATTAGTTATTATCACGGGATCTAACCTTGCATGGTGTCATCCCGTTTTATTTCAGCGCTTAAAAACTGAAAAAGCCAAACGAGACAATTTATTTATTGTAGTTATCGATCCACGTGAAACAGATACCTGTTCTATTGCCGATTTACATTTAGCCATCCAGCCAGAAACGGACGTTGCATTATTTAACGGTTTACTCAGTTACCTTGTTGAACATAAAAAAATTGATGACAACTACATTCAACAACATAGTGAAGGATTTGAAGCAGCGCTAAAAAGTGCACAACAAGATATGCCCAATATCGCTCAATTAGCTACAAATTTAGCATTGAATGAGCAAGACTTAATATCATTTTTCGAGCATTTTGCTAACACCGAAAAAACACTGACGATTTACTCTCAAGGTGTTAACCAATCAACGCAAGGTAGTAATAAAGTCAACAGTATTATTAACTGCCATATTGCCACTGGTCGAATCGGAAAGCCTGGAATGGGTCCTTTCTCAATAACAGGGCAACCCAATGCAATGGGAGGCCGCGAAGTGGGTGGACTTGCGAATACCTTGGCAGCGCACATGGAATTTGGCGATCAAAAAGCCAATCAATTGATCAGTGATTTCTGGGAAACAGAACAACTCGCCACCAGCCCAGGATTAAAAGCAGTAGACCTATTTGAAGCAATGAATGAAGGTAAAATAAAAGCAATTTGGATCATGGCAACGAACCCGGTTGTGAGCTTACCGAATACTAATAAAATTATTGAAGCCTTAAAAAAATGTCCAACAGTGGTTGTGTCTGATTGTATGGCTGAAACAGCGACAACACAGTTCGCAGATGTATTGCTACCAGCACAAGGTTGGAGTGAAAAATCAGGCACCGTCACCAACTCTGAAAGACGCATTTCAAGACAACGTCGTTTGCTACCAAGCCCAGGTGTTGCTAAACCAGATTGGTGGATTATCAGTGAAGTGGCTAAATGTATGGGATTTGCAAAGGCATTTAACTTTCTTCATGAAGGAGAAGTTTTCTCTGAATTTACAAAAATGACCACGTTAGACAATGAAGATGGTTTATCTCGCGACTTGAATTTAATCGGATTAACAACGTTAGATGCCAAAGGATATAGCCAGTTAACACCTCAACAATGGCCAGTGACTGAATTACAAACAAAAAATGTTCATCAACGTCTATTTGCAGATAAGCAATTTTTCACCGCTTCTAAGAAAGTACAGTTTATTGCGGTGTCACAGTTAGCAACCAGCATTAATGTAATGGATCAGCAGTCTAAACAATCTCAATACCCTTTAATTCTAAATAGCGGGCGTATTCGAGACCATTGGCATACGATGACTCGAACAGGTTTATCAAGCCGATTAGGTGCACATATTACTGAACCTTTTGTTGCGATACACCCGAATGATGCTGAGAAATGTCAGATAACAGATAACAACTTAGTGGCGATTAATAGCCCTCAAGGTGCGATGTTAGTGAGAGCTTTACTCACTAAGCAGCAAAATAAAGGACAAATTTTCACGCCAATTCATTGGAATAGCCAAACGGCTAAAAGTGCTAATATTTGTAATTTAGTCAGTGATGATAACGACCCTATTTCCGGTCAACCAGGTTTTAAATCGACTCAAGTAAATATTAAAAAATGGCATTACCATAGTGAAGCCATGTTATTAACTCGTGAACCATTAAATCTTGAATCATTTGATTACTGGGTAAAACAGAAAGTAGAAAAAGGTTATTTATACCGTATTGCAGATAACCGTTCGCCTTTAGAATTAGCACAAGCGTTACAGAGTTTATTAAAGAATACACAAGGTAAAACTCTGCAGTTCTCAAGCACTGATCAAACTCAACAGATGATTCACCGTTATGCTTTTGTACAAAATGCACAGCTTAATAATGCTTATATCACTTCAGAGCAATTAACCACTCAGTCATTAGATTGGTTGCAAAGTGTATTGGATCTGCCTCTTGATAGTAGTATTGAACTCACACTGATTTCAGGTATTGTTGAAGGGAAATTAGCCCAAGGTAAAATCATTTGTGCTTGTAAACAAGTCGGCATCAATACTATTACGGACGCTATTTTAGAAGAAGGTTGTCAAACACTTGATAGCATCAAACAATGCACCAGTGCAGGCACAGGCTGTGGTAGTTGTTTACCTGAAGTTGAGTCAATACTCGCTGATAAAATGGCTGATATGCCACAAAGAATTGAAGTCGAAGAATTTGTTGCTTAGGTTATTACTAGGTTACTGGGATAGTTTTTGCCATAACTTTCTGACATAACTTATGATATAGCTTAAAGGATAGTTTTTTTAAGCTAGTTTTTAACTAGTATGATATCAGAGCTAGTTTAAAGGATAGTTTTTTAAGCTAGTTTTTAACTAGCATGTTATATGAGCTAGTTTAAAGGATAGTTTTTAATTGGAATGTTATGCGAACTAGCGCTATCGACTTTTTAATTAGGTTCGCTGAGTTCAAAATATTGAATTATCGAGCTTTAACTTCGAGGTGGAGTTCAAAACTTTATTAGCTCATACCTCCGAGCATGAGTCTTTGACTTAGGGGCGCTGGCTTCAGCCTGCAGGGGGTTATGTGTTGATTTTGAATTTGAATTTGAATTTGAATTTGAATTTGAATTTTATCTTAAATTTGATATTTAATGGTTCGAACCGCAACACAAAAAAGATCTGCAAGCTTAAGCATGCGCCCCGAAAATCAAAAAACTACAAACAGGACTCGCAGAGCTCCTCCGCTCACAATACTAGGCTATCGCCTAATTCGCCTCTAGTTCAAAACCTCTGGCATTGTACAGACGATTATCAGCCTTTGACCTAGGGGCGCTGGCTTCAGCCTGTAGGGTTTGTGTTGATTTGATTGTTAACTACAAAGTCAAAATCAACACATTTAAACATTAAACACTGCAAGCTGAAGCATGCGCCCCAAAAATAACAAACCTGTAAGCTAAAAACAGGACTCGCAGAGCTCCTCCGCTCATAACACTAGGCTATCGCCTAATTCGCCTCTAGTTCAAAACCTCTGGCATTGTACAGACGATTATCAGCCTTTGACCTAGGGGCGCTGGCTTCAGCCTGCAGGGGGTTATGTGTTGATTTTGAATTTTAATTTCATCTTAAATTTGATATTTAATGGCTCCAGCCGCAACAAAAAAACACCTAAAACCAACACAAAAAAGATCTGCAAGCTGAAAACAGGACTCGCAGAGCTCCTCCGCTCATAACACTAGGCTACCGCCTAATTCGCCATGCGCCCGAAAATCATAAACATTCAAACTGAAAACAGAAGTCGCAGAGCTCCCTCGCTCATAACATTAAGCTACCGCCTAATTCTCCATGCCCCCGAAAAAAACTGAGGCCTTTAAACTCGATTATCAGCCTTTGACTTAGGGGCGCTGGCTTCAGCCTGCAGGGGGTTATGTGTTGATTTTGAATTTGAATTTCATCTTAAATTTTATATTTAATGGATCCAACCGCAACACAAAAAAGATCTGCAAGCTTAAGCATGCGCCCCGAAAATCAAAAAACTACAAACAGGACTCGCAGAGCTCCTCCGCTCACAATACTAGGCTATCGCCTAATTCGCCTCTAGTTCAAAACCTCTGGCATTGTACAGACGATTATCAGCCTTTGACCTAGGGGCGCTGGCTTCAGCCTGCAGGGGGTTATGTGTTGATTTTGAATTTTAATTTCATCTTAAATTTGATATTTAATGGCTCCAGCCACAACAAAAAAACACCTAAAACCAACACAAAAAAGATCTGCAAGCTGAAAACAGGACTCGCAGAGCTCCTCCGCTCATAACACTAGGCTACCGCCTAATTCGCCAAGCGCCCCGAAAATAACAAACCTGCAAGCTAAAAACAGGACTCGCAGAGCTCCTCCGCTCATAACACTAGGCTATCGCCTAATTCGCCATGCGCCCGAAAAAAACTGAGGCCTTTAAACTCGATTATCAGCCTTTGACTTAGGGACACTGGCTTCAGCCTGCAGGGATTTATGTGTTGATTTGATTGTTAACTACAAAGTCAAAATCAACACATTTAAACATTAAACACTACAAGCTGAAAACAGGACTTGCGTAGAGCCTTCCTTCATGGCACTAAGTTGCGCCTAATTCACCGTATATACCGACGAACAAAAAGTGGTAATCTAAAAACAAAAAAAGCGATCAATTGATCGCTTTTTACTTGAATTAAAGTATTCAAATAGTCTTGAATAACTTACATTTTGTCAGATTTTTATTATTAAGCTTTTTTATTATCAACTAACGTAAAGTTCATTGTACAAACATCACCAAACTTAACTGTTGAAGTTGAACCTACTAATGTTTCATGAACGCCGGTGATAGCACCAGAACTACATAAAGAACCTGCTGGTAATGTAATGCCACGTTCTGCACAACAATCGATCATGAAAGCAAATGCTGATAATGGACCATTGAAAATGCCATCTGTTGGAGCAGTATTGATCAACTCATCATTAATCGTAGTGCTTGTTTCCATTGTTGCAATAGCCGTTTTCCAATCGGAAATTGATGTGCCTAAAATTACACCATATTGATTACCAATATCTGAAGCAATTGCCGTTGGACCATAGCCATTTAAATCAATAACAGGACTACTTGCGATTTCGATTCCTGCATACGCGGCTTTAACTAAATGCTCTACGCCATCTGCTGTGTTGATGCTACCCGGTGCAATATCTTGATTTGTTTCAAACACTAACTCAGGTTCAATCGCAATAAAACCACCAGCAAATACAGGTAGTTCAAATGCTTGTCCCTTTGATTGTTGCTCTGTCAAAGTGATGCATACATCTTTGAATACAGGTCCTAAAATACGTTCAGCACCAAGCTCATCACGTAGGTCTGGCGGTACCATTCCGACTTTCCAACCAACAATAGGCTGATCAGAAGCTGCAATAGAACCATCTTGCACAACATAAGCTTCAGCTAGTGTGCTTGGGATAGGACCAGGAAAACCATCTAGGATACGAACATCTTTTCGCGCACTAGACAGTGCATTTGCTAGTTCGCTGATTTGCTCACTAGTTAAAGGGGTAGTTGACATAAAATACTCTCACAATTGTTTGATAAATTTATGGTTATGGTGGCTACAGTCATAAAAACCTGAGCGCTAAAAAACCAGTATAAACGCCCTGTAACGTCAAACAAAGGGATAATTAGTCGTTTAACGATGATTTTGACTGAGATCTATTATTCAATAGTTTATAAAGAAAAAGAGTAATAAATAAGCAGATAAATAGAGTAGATTAAGCATTTTCATTCTATATATTTTGGGTTATAGAATATTAAAGCACTGCAAATTATTTATATTCAATGTGGCACTTGAATAAAGTAAAACTTATAAAAAATATCTAATACTTGCATTTTATAGTTCGTATTAACATTTTTATTTTGTTATGTTGTAACAAAAAAGTATTGTTATGTTATAACAAAGCAATAATTTAATACTAAAACTTATCGGTGAGAAAAACATGATTAATCTAACTAATTTACGCTTTGCCTGGCAGAAAAAAGACGTTATTAACATTGAAGCGTTAGATATTAAAAAAGGTCAACATTTATTTATTGAAGGCCCGAGTGGAAGCGGTAAAAGTACATTATTAAATTTATTAGGAGGTGTTTTAACACCACAAAATGGCAATGTAACAATACTTGGACAATCCTTAAATGCCCTATCTTCAAGTCAAAAGGACTCTTTTAGAGCAAACCATATTGGTTTTATATTCCAGCAGTTTAACTTGATCCCTTATTTAAGTGTGTTAGATAACATTACCTTGCCTTGTACCTTCTCAACATCCCGCAAAGCAAAAGCATTAAAACGAAGTAATAGCTTAAATGAAGAGGCGATTCGTCTATTAGCTGCACTCGGGTTAAATGATTCAGAATTACTACAACGTAGTGTTAATGAGTTGAGTGTAGGTCAACAACAACGGGTCGCAGCCGCAAGAGCAATGCTTGGAAGTCCTGAAATAATTATTGCCGATGAACCTACTTCAGCATTGGACAGTGATCACCGCCAAGGTTTTATTAAAATACTATTTGAAGAATGTAAAAAAGAAGATATCACCCTTATTTTTGTCAGCCACGATGCTAGTTTGAAACATCATTTTTCTCATTCTATTAACTTACAACAGATTAATCAGGTTAACTTCAAGGAATCGATATAATGGCGATTTTATCACTAGCATTTAAAAGCTTACTTAACCGTAAACTGACCTTTTTTATTACTCTTTTTTCTATCGCAATCAGCGTAACTTTATTATTAGGGGTTCAAACGTTAAAAACAGAAACCAATAATAGTTTTATGAAAAGTATTTCAGGTACTGATTTAATTATTGGCTCTCGTGGTGCTTCTTCACAATTGTTATTGAGCTCAGTTTTTCATATCGGCAATACCACTAATACCATTAAATATGATACTTACCAAAAAATCAGTCAATCACCTGCTGTTGAATGGGCTGTGCCTATTTCATTAGGTGATTCTCATCATGGCTATACTGTGATGGCAACCGACTTAAGTTTCTTTGATTATTTTAGTTACGCTAATAAACAACATTTAAAGGTTGAATCAGGAAAAATAGATGACGATATGTTCGCAGTTGTTATTGGTTCAGAAGTCGCTAAAAAATTAAATTATAAAATTGGCGATGAGGTTATCGTAACGCATGGAGGTGGTGAAATAGAAGGACATCATCATGATAATATTCCTTACTTCATCAGTGCAATCCTATCCCCTTCTTTTACCGCTATAGACCAATCTCTTATTATTTCATTGGAAGCAATGGAAGCGATGCATACAGATAATCATGGCCATTTTGGTGTATTGCCTGGAGAAACAACCCTAGCAGCCAATCACACAGATCACGATGAACATGATCACGAAGATGCAGATCATGAGCAGCATCATGACGAAGCAACGCATGATGAACATGAGCACGAAGATGCAGATCATGAGCAGCACCATGACGAAGCAGCGCATGATGAACATGAGCACGAAGATGCAGATCATGAGCAGCACCATGATGAAGCTGCGCACGATGAACATGATCACGAAGATGCAGATCACGAACAACACCAAGACGAAGCAGCGCACGATGAACATGATCATGAAGATGCAAATCATGAAGAACACCATGACGAAGCAGCGCATGATGAACATGATCACGAAGATGCTGAGCATGAGCAACACCATGATGAAGCTGCGCACGATGAACATGATCATGAAGATGCAAATCATGAGCAACATCATAACGAAGCCACTCACGATGAACATGAGCACAAAGATGAAAATCATGAGCAACACCATGACGAAGCAGCACATGATGAACATGATCACGAAGATGAAAATCATGAGCAACACCATGATGAAGCTGCGCACGATGAACATGATCACGAAGATGAAAATCATAAGCAACACCATGATGAAGCTGCGCACGATGAACATGATCACGAAGCAACCCATGAAGGTCACCGTGAGACACAAGATCAACGTGTTGCTAGGTTATTAAAGGTAAAACCAGAGAAAATTAATGCAATCTTTGTTGGTTTAACCTCTCCTCAAGCAGTGTTAGGCATGCAAAGTTATGTTAATAATTTTCAAGAAGAGCCTTTATCAGCGATTATTCCTGCCCTCGCTCTTCAGGAATTATGGGAATTCTTTAGCCTTGCTGAAGTTGCGTTGAGTATTGTGACCGTATTTGTTGTCTTAGTTGGCTTATTGGGAATGTTAAGCATTATTCTAATGAGTTTGAATGAACGTCGTCGAGAAATGGCAATCTTACGCTCAGTAGGAGCAAGACCTGGACATATCTTTAGTTTGATTATTGGCGAAGCAGGTTTTGTTTGTTTTGCTGGCATATTATTGGGTATTGCATTACTTTACCTACTCCTTCTCATACTACAGTCACCGTTGGCATCGTATTATGGGTTTTATTTGGACATTAATATGTTGACGTCTAATGACTTACTTATTTTAGCAATTATTCAAATTAGTGCATTATTGATAGCATTAATTCCTGGCTGGTTAATTTATAAGTACTCATTATCGGACGGCATGAGCATCAAGTTTTAGGGAGTAACATGAAAAAGTACTTATTAATATTATTATTAGGTTTAACGTCCGCGATGCAGGCTCAAGCCCAACCAATGAAAATTGATTGGCAAGACTTGCAAGGAAAAGTTGAACCTTACCAAGACCCTTTTGGTGATTTAACGGAGGATCAACTTTATAATCTTTCTGTTTATGGTCGAATAACGGAAATGAAAAAAGTATTTCCTTCTTATAAGTTAACAGATGCAATGCTTAAAGAAGCTGAAGATGCAAAAGCTCAATTGATAAAAGAAAAAGTAGATATTGATGAAATGTTTGCGCAACGTGACATCATTATGGAAAAGCGTAAAAAAGCTTCTTTAGTAACCAATGACTTATTAGCAAATAGAGAAATAGAAATGTCTGGTTATATGCTTGCTCTTGAATTTGATAATGGCGAGGTTTCTGAGTTCTTATTAGTACCAACTATTGGTGCTTGTTCACACAAACCCGTACCGCCTGCAAATCAATTGATATACGTGAAAGCGAAACAATCAATTGCAACAGGCTCACCTTATATGCCAATTAAAATAACAGGTACATTACGCATTACCCCATCAACTCAAGACCTTTATTTGGTCGATGGAAATAAAAAAATCAATATGGCTTATAGTCTAGATGGCGCAATTGTAGAACCTTTTATTGCAACACATTAACAAGCTCAACTTGATAAACTTTTATAACTAAAGTTTATAGTTAAGCAGAACAAACTAAAGCCGTGATAGATTAACTGTCACGGCTTTTTTCTTTTGATGCCCTCTGAACTATCTGAACTATCTGAACTATCTGAACTATCTGAACTATAAATAAGAAATTTAACTAATTGCCCAGTCGAACGTTACAGATTGTGATTTGGAGTGTGTGCAACATAACCTAGTGTTATGAGCTTAAGCGATCTGCTAATTCTATTTTTGGCTTGCAGATCTATTTTATGTTGAGGTTTGAGCCATTAAATATCAAATTTAAAATGAAAATAAAAAACAACTCTCAACCCCCTGCAGGCTGAAGCCAGCGCCCCAAGTTCAAAAGCTTGAAGTGTTTACATGTGTTGATTTTGACTTTGTAGTTAACAATCAAAAGAACAAATCAACACACAACACCCTGCAGGCTGAAGCCAGCGCCCCAAGTTCAAAAGCTTGAAGTGTTTACATGTGTTGATTTTTACTTTGGAGTTAACAATCAAAAGAACAAATCAACACACAACACCCTGCAGGCTGAAGCCAGCGCCCCAAGTTCAAAAGCTTGAAGTGTTTACATGTGTTGATTTTGACTTTGTAGTTAACAATCAAAAGAACAAAAACAACACATAACACCCTGCAGACTAAAGTCAGCGCCCCAAATTCAAAAGCTTGAAGTATTTACATGTGTTGATTTTGACTTTGTAGTTAACAATCAAAAGAACAAATCAACACACAACACCCTGCAGGCTGAAGCCAGTGACACGAATTCACAAGAGCTAATCGCAGTAACAGGTTAGTCACTTTTGTAATATCTACTTTTTAATATCAAATCCCTGCATTCTGCTAACTAAAGTCAAAGCACTAAAACATAAAGATCAAAAATTTAACCATAACTCACTAATTTCGTCACATTTTAACTTTTATAGCTACCTTTCAATTAACTTATTTAACAAGCCTCTTTCTAAACACAAGCAATTGATTATCATGATTTTTTACTTTATTACACAATGGAAAAATCAAAATACAACACCACAAAAACGTGATTTATGTCACGTCAAAACTTTAAAAAAATAACTTTAAAGCAAAAAGTGAGCAGTAGATCTAATTAATTAAAAATCATTAATTTTAGCAATTAAACATAGATCACAAATTATAAGTTTGATTTTTAGCTGGATCACAAAATAATTTAATTAAGCAAAATGAATATATAAAAAGCTGTTAACTTCCATAAAGTAAAAGATGCTGTCATAAAACTGTAATAGTTCAGTATTAGCATGCCAGCCACATTAAAACGATTAACCTACCAGAAGGAAATGATCATGAAGAGCAATAAAGGACTTACAAAAGTAGCCATTGCGTTATCACTAGGACTTGTAAGCAATCTTAGTTACGCTGAATCTAAAATAAAAAATGTTATTTTAATGATTGGCGATGGTATGGGCCCTGGCCAAATGAGCTTATTAGAAGAATATGCAACTAAGGCACCGAATTCAATCTACAAGGGTCGTGATACCGCGATGAAAACGATAATTGATAATGGTGCTTTAGGCATGTCAATGCACAGCCCATTTAATGCCCTAGTTGTAGATTCAGCTGCTTCAGCATCACACCTTGCTACTGGTGTTGACTCTCCTTCAGAAGGTATTGGTATCGATAAAGATGGTAACCCTGCTGAGACAGTACTAGAAATTGCTAAAAAACTCGGAAAAGCAACAGGCTTAGTTTCTGATACTCGTTTAACTCATGCAACGCCGGCTGCTTTTGCTGCACATCAACGACATCGTTCACTTGAAAATGAAATCGCTGCAGATATGTTAGCAACAGGCCCTGATGTCATGTTATCAGGTGGTATTCGCTATTTTATTCCAGAATCAGTTAATGAAAAAGGTGCTTTATATAAACAACTTATGGAGCAAACTGGCGGTACAATTGAAATAAAATCTAAACGTAAAGATGAAAGAAATTTATTGGCAGAAGCTAGCGATGCAGGTTATTCACTTGCTTATACTCGTGATGGTTTAGCTGATGTTGAAGGCGATAAAGTACTTGGTTTATTTGCTTATTCAGGTATGCAAAATGGTATTACTTATAGCCAAACTAAAGACTCAGCTGATCGTACTATGCCAAGTCTGAAAGAGATGACGATGAAGGCACTTGATGTGCTTGCTAAAGATCCTGATGGTTTCTTTTTAATGGTTGAAGGTGGTCAAATTGACTGGGCATCTCATAGTAATGATGCAGGTACAGCACTACATGAAATGCTTAAATTTGATGAAGCAATTCAGTATGTTTATGATTGGATAAAAGATCGTGACGATACATTATTAGTTGTAACAGCCGACCACGAAACAGGCGGTTTTGGATTCAGTTATTCACGCGCTAATGTACCAGAAGCTAAAAAATTAAGCGGTTCTACATTTAAAGATCATGACTATAAACCAAACTTTAACTTCGGTACATTACCGACTTTAGATAGATTATACGGACAAAAAGAAAGCTTTGGCGACATGCTAGCTGAGTTCGATAAAACAGATAAAACGCCAGAATCATTATTAAAAATTGTTAACGCTAGCAGTGAATTTAAAATCGACTTAGCACAAGCTAAAAAGATTTTAGAAACTGAAGAAAACAAGTTTTATGATCCTGATAATACTTACCTAAAACTTAAAACGTTCCCTAAAGTTGACGATTTCGAAGCCTTTTATGTATACGGTCAAGATATTCGTGGTGACTTAATTGGACGTGAACTAGGTCAGGAACAAAATATTGTTTGGGGAACAGGAACACATACAAATACACCAGTAGCGGTTGTTGCTGTCGGTCCTAAAACATTTTCTGAGAAATTTTCTCGATTATCTCACCATACTGATATCGGTAAATTACTGATTGAAGCAGTAGAACAATAATGAACTACTAACTATCACCTTAAAAGGAGATAGTTAAGAAATGTTAAAAGCCGTATTAGTCATTAATATTACTAACACGGCTTTTTAAGTTTATGAACGAAGTATTTATCAGACCATCTTTCTACCTATTTCTGCACTACTCTACTAAACTATTTCAAACTCAGTTTACTTTCTTAACTATAAATCTCTTACCTTTAGATTTTCTTAAATCTATGATCACTTTTTCACCGCCAACTCCATGTATATTGCACTTTGCACTCACGACTACTTTTTGTATTGTTTTCGGTATTTCTACATTACAAAGACTACGTGTAAAAGGTTGTTCGTTATCATGAGGATGTAAAAGTACTCTTTTACCTAACACGTTACCTTCTAAATCAGCTATTTGCCAAGCGTCTGCATAATGATCCCAACTTTGATCGTTATGCCTTACTTGTGTCGAAAAGCACCAACTACCATTTTGACTTTGAGTTACCTTTACATATTGCACTTGTGCATAATCGAGAGAAGTCGAATAACTTTTAGCGTTAGCATCTGCTACTGTACTTAACGAAATAAATAATCCTAATAAGTATAATTTTTTCATTGTTCTCACCAAAATTGTTAAATCATCAATTTAATAGAAACATAAATTAACATAAAAACTAAACAAATATGAAATAGGGGTTATTTTTGAACAATATAGATCTTTAAGACTGAACTTGACGTATTAAACATCACACACAACAGTATGAAGTGAAATTCTAGGAGTTTATTATTACTATTAAACATTTTACTCAACATGATGTTAAAGCAATGCCAACTAGGCAACGTGCTCACTTCATTAATAGCTTATCTGGTTTTAAGAGTGCGAATTTAATCGGAACACAAGATGTAAATGGACAAACCAATCTTGCGATATTCAGTTCAGTCGTACATTTAGGTGCTTCACCTGCTTTAGTTGGTTTCATTATGCGCCCTGATAATAACGATCGACACACTCTAGACAATATTAGCATTAGCAAACAGTATACGATTAACCAAGTTTCTACAGCGTTTTACGAAAAAGCACACCAAACATCAGCAAGATACCCAAGAGAAAAAAGTGAATTTGAGGAAGTTGGTTTATCAACCTTTCATTTGGATTCAGTCAATGCTCCCTTTGTGAAAGAAAGTCGTTTGAAGTACGCTGTGACATTAAAAGAAATACTGCCTATTCCACTCAATAATACCTTGTTTATCATTGGTGAAATAACCGATGTTATTTGTGATGAAGAGACAATCAAAGATGATGGCTATATCGATATACAATCATTACAAACGGTTAGCATATCTGGGCTTGATAGTTATCATATAAGCGAACGTCTATCTCGCTTAAGCTATGCAAAACCCAACATGAATCCACACGAAATTAATGATAAGTTGAAATAAAATGACAGATAATCAACTAACCATTTTCTATGATGGTCACTGCCCTTTATGCAGTTTAGAAATGCAGAGATTAAAAGAGCAAGACGATAAAAACAATATTCTGTTAATTGATTTACACCAAGCTAACTTCAATGAACAGTATCCTCATATCAACGTTGATAAAGCATTAGCCATTTTACATGGTGAATACCAAGGTAAGTTGTTATTAGGTTTAGATGTTACTCATAGAGCTTGGACATTAGTCGGACGAGGAATATTGGTCGCTCCATTACAATGGCCAATCATCAAACCTCTATCACATCTCGTATATCTACAACTAGCAAAATATCGTTATCCTATTTCTCAATTTATTTACAAGCGTTTTGGAATCGGTATAAAACAATGCAATGAAGGAACTTGTTATGACAAACCAAACAACACTAATAATAGGGGCAAATAGCGCGATAGCGAAAGCCTTAGCGTTACAAGTAATAAAAGAAAGTGATACTAAGCTCATTGTCGTCACTCGTGATACTTCTTTCTATCAACATGAACAGTTTAATAATAGTAAAGTCATTAGTATCAAAGATTATCAAGAGTCTTCGATAAGTACAGTTGTACAAGACATAAGTAAAGATAAAACAACATCAATAAACCAAGTCTTCATTTGTCATGGTTTATTACATAATAACAATATTAATCCAGAGAAGCGTTTACAAGAATTTTCAGCAGAGTCATTCACTGAAATATTAACAGCAAATACTATCACCCCTCTCTTGTGGCTAAAAAATCTAGTGCCCATTTTAAAAGGGAAACAACCTTGTAAAGTAGTGGTATTTAGTGCGCGAGTTGGCAGTATTTCAGACAATAAAATAGGTGGTTGGTACAGTTACCGTGCATCAAAAGCAGCGGTGAATATGTTATTGAAATCTGCCGCAGTGGAGTTATCAAGAACAGCTAAAAATATTAAACTTATTTCCTTTCATCCCGGAACGACGGATACCCCTCTTTCTAAACCTTTTCAAAAAAATGTCCCTGAAAGTAAACTATTTACGAGTGAATTTGTTGCCAAACAACTACTACAAATAGTGTCAGAGAATGAAGTTGATGGAGAGGCAAGTTTTTTAGATTGGCAAGGTAAAACAATCCCATGGTAATTTCTTATTTAACTAAGTGACTTTAAGGTTAAAGTCGCTTAGTTAAAAATTTTTTACATCATCACACCTAGTTGTTTCTCATTTATTATTTGTCTTTTATTCTTTGTCAAAACTATCAACTACAATTGCTCCCATTGAAGCAGGCATACTGATCACTATAATACGCTTTATCGCAGTTAGTGGGTCATCAACGAAAGGTAGCTTATTCAAACAGAATAAGACTAATGCAACGACAAAAGCCGTCATTAAATATGCAATAACAATACGTAATATAAAAATAAACTTTCTGCTTTTAATCTCTTTCTGAAAAACACTTTGATAGGTATACAAGGTTAAAAACACAACAGATAGTGTTAATAATAACAGTAGGTTTTGAGTCGGTAACGTTTCACCTAATTTCCAAGCTTCCTCAGAAAATGATACAGGAACAGCAAGTGCAAATGCACCTACAAATATCTGCCCAGCATCTTCAGTATTAAAACTGTATTTCATATAAATCCTATTAGTGGTTATTTAGCTCAACATTTTCGGACTTTTTATTTAAGCCTTATACCAATCACACTAATTAACTTGTCTATTTTAATATAATTGATATTACTTAATAATATACAAAAAACAGGAGAATTAAGATCATAAATTCAGAGAGTACATATTTTTATTGATAAACTGCATTATACGAATAACATTGAATTTAAAGTAATTAGGACTCTTTAGCTATACAAAGAAACCGAATAATAGAAAGGAAATAACAATCCATTATCTATTCTTCTTAAGTTTTCGATGCTCCTCTAACCTTTATTATCAATGAGTTAGGCCTAGTAATAAACATGCTTTACTTCAAGGAAAGATGACAGTGCTTCTTTGTTCCTTTATATCAGCTTACGTCTTAATGGTTAAATACTAAAAAAACATGATCTGTCATTTTATATAACGCCACATATGCCGGTTACCAATCAAGTTTCATTATTCAGTCGTCCACTCGGACATAAAGACAAGAAGGCGTAACATTATGACAATGGTGAGTTCTTATCGAATGTTACACGCAGTATTAGTTTTCGAGTTAGCAAGTCGTGAGGTAACCAGCTTCGTTGTTATAAAGTCTCAATTTAACCCGTTAGATCTTTAACCTTATACCTAGAATCTATTTCACTTATGACTTGCTGATTTTTATATTTTAAAGGGTGACGGGTATAACTACATCATCACTTTTCAATTAAACCATAAGGTATTGAATTAAAGACTTTTGGTTCATTAGTGACTGTCGGTGCTGCATTCATACCTTTCCAATCAAGTAACATAATAGCGAGTACATTTCGATGTTCTCCCTTTTTTAAATCCATTTCTCCAGTAACGGAAGGTATTAAGCCATGTTCGCGGTTTAAAGCTTTTTGAATAACTTTTCTTGTTTTGAGAACAACAGGATCATCATCGAGTCCCGCTAGCAGAAAGTTAATTCCAACTTCAGCAATAACATCCTCTTTAGCCCGTTCGATAATCGTATCTATATTATTCCGATAGTAATCATATATCCATTGGTAATCTTGTTCATTAATAGGGTGTTGATAATAGCGAGATGCTGCAAATATAATGTGTGTTAATCCATAAACTTTATTCTCGAACTGTTGTTTAGTAAGAACACTGTCGTTGTTATCAGGATAAACTTTTTTAAACGTAGTAATAAAATCATCAACTACATCTTGCTCTCCTAGTTGTCTTAACCAATAAACTTGATTAGCTAACTGAGCAGCCCACGCTTTTACCATACTTTCATCTGTGACATATTTAGCAAAATCATAACGACGAATTACCTCACGTAACTTTTTATCATCACGATGTTTAAGTCCATATTCATTAGCACGCGCCATTGAACCTAATAAACCAACACCAAGATACAGATACTCTGGCATTAGTTTTGTTGCTTGATATCGCAATGCTGTACGTTGATTAGAATCATCACGATAATTTTCAATACGCTTCTCTGAATAACTTTGTATTTGTTCAGCTGTATGAACTTGATCGGCAAACATATTAAGTCTGCTAGCGACCCTCGCCATATCTGACCATACTGCAGGAGCATATTTGTTATCTAATGTCTGCCTATACATTCTCAATCCATAATGACCAGATTTGAAGGCAGGTAAAGTATATAAATTTGTTTCGTAAGTATGACGAATTAAATCGGCATCTTGTTTAAAATCATCGTTTTCAAGCTTATTAACTATGGTTGGCTTTGTTAAATCTTCGCCAGCAATATTGATGATTGGCGCACTAATCGCCATATTATGAAGCGCTATCAATATCAATACAAAAATGGCAATTGGAGTTTTAATCATTAATGTTTTCGTAATACTTCCTTTCATTATGCTCACCAATTTTATAAGTAATGTAATAATGATTTATTGAAGTTAAGTTTATGGCTCACTTAAAAGATATGTTCATTGATTTAAAGATATTATTTATATGGGTCTAGGTATTGATGAATAAAGAGTCACAATCACTTTGCACAAAAAAATAGTCTGCTATACCAATCACACTAATTAACTGATCTATTTTACTTATTTAATGTAATCGGTATTAAAAGATACTTTTTAAAGATTCAGCACTTTGCGTTATTTAAAATAAGACAACCAATACCCCTTAAAAGTTTCATTACGACAAATAAGCAAAAATATTAGATAAAATAATTTACCTAAAGCCTTATAAAAGAGATGAAAAAATAAGATCTGAGTATTCAGAATTAGCTCCTATTTGATAAGCTAACAATAAAGGTCATTATTAAATTCAGGTTTTGTAGTAATACCATTTCCGATAAATATGTGATCTAATTAAGCTTCTTACAAAGGAGTTAATATGAGTCAAAATTTTGCTGAATTAATTAATGCGACAACCAATGCGAGACAACGATTAAAATTACTCGCTGTCTCGCATTTCTTAGAAGGGAAAAGTAGAACTGATATTGCGACTTTTTTAAAGGTAAGCCGTAGAAGTGTCAACATTTGGATTAAAGCATACCTTCATTCTGGGTTAACAGGTCTGGAAGTAAAGCCCCGTAGCGGGAGGCCTCATCGACTCACGCCAGAGCAACTTGCTAACATAAAACAATATGTCATTGGTAATGCGATAAAATCAGAAGGAGGCTGTCTGCAGGGGAAGGATATAAAAGAATATATTGAAACAACATTCGGGGTCACTTATCAAAAAACTAATATTTATCATTTACTCAACAAATTAAATCTAAGCTGGATAACAACTCGCTCTAAGCACCCCAAACAATCAGAAGAAATCCAAGCATCTTTTAAAAAAATTCCAAATAATACCATTCCGCCTAATTATGTGATCTAATGTATTTAATTATTAACTGATTATATTCTCTTGGTGACGTATGAAAAAACATGATTTTTCTGAATTGGCCAAAACACATAAAAGTGTTCGTATGAGACTGCGTTATTCTGCTCTAGCGCACTTTCAAGAAGGCAGCTCTCGTACCGATATAGCTAAATTTCTTAAAGTGAGCCGTACTAGTGTTAATAAATGGATATCTCAATATCATCAAAATGGATTGGATGGATTAATTGATAAAAAGACAACTGGACGTCCCTTACGATTATCTGAAATCCAATCACTTCAACTAATTCAATATATTAATGAATATACAAAAAATGATAAGGGTGGCCGATTAGTAGGCACTGATATCCAGTTGTTTATTGCTGATAATTTTGGCCATCAATACCACCTTTCAAGTGTCTACAAATTACTTCACCGTTTAGGTTTTTCATGGATAACCTCTCGCTCTAAGCACCCAAAACAGTCCCTTGAAGTTCAAGAAGATTTTAAAAAAATTCCAAATAAAAATGATCCTTAAGATCCCTGGCCATATCTCATTAGATAGAGTCGATATCTGGTTACAAGATGAAGCACGTTTTGGACAACAAAATACAACAACAAAGCTATGGGCTAAAACAGGTAGCAGACCATTAGCTGTGAAACAGCAACAGTTTGAATATGCATATTTATTTGGCTCCGTTTGTGTCACTAATGGGCAATCACAAGCGATGGTAATGCCTTATGTAAATAAAGACATTATGTATGCTCACCTGAAACAAATATCCATGAGTACCGCCGAAGATCGGCATGCAGTCATTATTATGGATGGGGCTGGTTGGCATACAGAAGATCTTGCGACAGACTTTAATAATGTTAGCGTAATTAAGCTTCCTCCGTACTCACCAGAACTAAATCCGATAGAACAAGTGTGGAGCTGGTTGCGTCAACATCATTTAGCTAATCGTTGTTTTAATGGTTATGAATCAATTGTGGATGCGGTTTGTTATGCATGGAATGACTTTGTAAGTGATAGTCAAAGAGTAATAAAAATGTGCACTAGGGATTGGATGAATCTGATCAACTAATTAGGCGGAATGGTATTAGATAAAATAATTTACTTAAAGCCTTATAAAAGAGATGAAAAAATAAGATCTGAGTATTCAGAATCAGCTCCTATTTGATAAGCTAACAATAAAGGTCATTATTAGATTCAAGTTTTGTAGTAATAAAGTATTAACCTTAATTGTTAAATATTAAATATGACCAAGTAAACACACTAAAACCCCGCAGGCTAAAGCAAGCGCCCCAAAGCCAAAAACAAGGCTTCCCTCCAATCAATAGAACTTCCTGTAAGGGATATATTTCAACTCATTAATTTTAAAATCATCAAAACGAAAAAATCCCTGTTGACGTTAGTCAACAGGGATTGTTCGTATTAGGCGCTTGGCAATGACCTACTTTCACATGAGGAGACCTCACACTATCATCGGCGCAGCTGCGTTTCACTTCTGAGTTCGGCATGGGATCAGGTGGTACCACAGCGCTATTATCGCCAAGCAAAAACTTTTTAAAGCTTAGGCTTCTTTGAGCTTTACATTGTTTTAACCGGTAGGTTATTAACGTTTTTTTGTTAATCACCGTAAGGTAACAATCTAAATCTCTATAAAAAATAAATTAGAAAAGCTAATAGTCGATATGTTCTAATTCTGAAATTGTTAATCTTACAAAATTCTATATGTAAATACACTTCACAAGCGCTAGTTTAAAGAGTATCCACTCTGGTCTTGGTAAACACCAACACCACTTAGGTGTTGTATGGTTAAGCCTCACGGGTAATTAGTACAAGTTAGCTCAATACATTACTGCACTTACACACCTTGCCTATCAACGTTGTAGTCTCCAACGGCCCTTTAGGGAACTTAAAGTTCCAGTGAGAACTCATCTTGAGGCTCGCTTCCCGCTTAGATGCTTTCAGCGGTTATCGATTCCGAACGTAGCTACCGGGCAATGCATCTGGCGATACAACCCGAACACCAGCGGTTCGTCCACTCCGGTCCTCTCGTACTAGGAGCAGCCCCTCTCAATTCTCAAACGCCCACGGCAGATAGGGACCGAACTGTCTCACGACGTTCTAAACCCAGCTCGCGTACCACTTTAAATGGCGAACAGCCATACCCTTGGGACCGACTTCAGCCCCAGGATGTGATGAGCCGACATCGAGGTGCCAAACACCGCCGTCGATATGAACTCTTGGGCGGTATCAGCCTGTTATCCCCGGAGTACCTTTTATCCGTTGAGCGATGGCCCTTCCATTCAGAACCACCGGATCACTATGACCTACTTTCGTACCTGCTCGACGTGTCTGTCTCGCAGTTAAGCTGGCTTATACCATTGTACTAACCTCACGATGTCCGACCGTGATTAGCCAACCTTCGTACTCCTCCGTTACTCTTTAGGAGGAGACCGCCCCAGTCAAACTACCCACCAAACAGTGTCCCAAACCCCGATTCAGGGGCCATGGTTAGAACTCAAAACATACAAGGGTGGTATTTCAAGATTGGCTCCACGTCATCTGGCGACAACGCTTCAAAGCCTCCCACCTATCCTACACATGTAGGCTCTAAGTTCACTGCTAAGCTATAGTAAAGGTTCACGGGGTCTTTCCGTCTAGCCGCGGGTACACAGCATCTTCACTGCGATTTCAACTTCACTGAGTCTCGGGTAGAGACAGCATGGCCATCATTACGCCATTCGTGCAGGTCGGAACTTACCCGACAAGGAATTTCGCTACCTTAGGACCGTTATAGTTACGGCCGCCGTTTACCGGGGCTTCGATCAAAAGCTTCGACCTAAGTCTAACCTCATCAATTAACCTTCCGGCACCGGGCAGGCGTCACACCCTATACGTCATCTTACGATTTAGCAGAGTGCTGTGTTTTTAATAAACAGTTGCAGCCATCTGGTATCTTCGGCCTCTAGCAGCTTAGAGAGCAAGTCTCATCACCGCCAAAGGCGTACCTTCTCCCGAAGTTACGGTACCATTTTGCCTAGTTCCTTTACCCGAGTTCTCTCAAGCGCCTTGGTATTCTCTACCTGACCACCTGTGTCGGTTTGGGGTACGATCCTTTATTATCTGAAGCTTAGAGACTTTTCCTGGAAGCATGGCATCAATGACTTCAGTACCTTAGTACCTCGACATCGTATCTCAGTGTTAGTAGAAACCCGGATTTACCTAAGTCTCCCACCTACATACTTGAACCTGGACAACCATCGCCAGGCCCACCTAGCCTTCTCCGTCCTCCCATCGCAATAATAAAGGGTACGGGAATATTAACCCGTTTCCCATCGACTACGCCTTTCGGCCTCGCCTTAGGGGTCGACTCACCCTGCCCCGATTAACGTTGGACAGGAACCCTTGGTCTTCCGGCGGGGAGGTTTTTCACCCCCCTTATCGTTACTCATGTCAACATTCGCACTTCTGATACCTCCAGGATGCCTTACAGCTTTCCCTTCGACGGCTTACAGAACGCTCCTCTACCACGCATATAAATATGCGTCCGCAGCTTCGGTGATATGTTTAGCCCCGTTAAATCTTCCGCGCAGGCCGACTCGACTAGTGAGCTATTACGCTTTCTTTAAAAGATGGCTGCTTCTAAGCCAACTTCCTAGCTGTCTAAGCCTTCCCACATCGTTTCCCACTTAACATATACTTTGGGACCTTAGCTGGCGGTCTGGGTTGTTTCCCTTTCCACGACGGACGTTAGCACCCGCCGTGTGTCTCCCATGATTGCACTTGTTGGTATTCGGAGTTTGCAAAGGGTTGGTAAGTCGGGATGACCCCCTAGCCTTAACAGTGCTCTACCCCCAACAGTGATACATGAGGCGCTACCTAAATAGCTTTCGAGGAGAACCAGCTATCTCTTGGTTTGATTGGCCTTTCACCCCCAGCCACAAGTCATCCCCTAATTTTTCAACATTAGTGGGTTCGGTCCTCCAGTTGATGTTACTCAACCTTCAACCTGCTCATGGCTAGATCACCAAGTTTCGGGTCTAATCCCAGCAACTATTCGCCCAGTTAAGACTCGGTTTCCCTACGGCTCCCCTAAACGGTTAACCTTGCTACTGAAATTAAGTCGTTGACCCATTATACAAAAGGTACGCAGTCACGGAATAAATCCGCTCCTACTGCTTGTACGTACACGGTTTCAGGTTCTATTTCACTCCCCTCACAGGGGTTCTTTTCGCCTTTCCCTCACGGTACTGGTTCACTATCGGTCAATTAGGAGTATTTAGCCTTGGAGGATGGTCCCCCCATATTCAAACAGGATTTCTCGTGTCCCGTCTTACTCGTTTTCACTGTAAAGAAGTTTTTGTGTACGGGACTATCACCCTGTACCGTGGCACTTTCCAGAGCCTTCCACTAACTTTTAAACAGCTTAAGGGCTGTTCCGATTTCGCTCGCCGCTACTTTCGGAATCTCGGTTGATTTCTTTTCCTAAGGGTACTTAGATGTTTCAGTTCCCCTCGTTTGCTTCGACTAGCTATGTATTCACTAGCCGATGACACTAAGTGCCGGGTTGCCCCATTCGGAAATTCCAGGATATAACGCTTGTTATCAACTCCCCTGGACTTATCGCAGATTACCACGTCCTTCATCGCCTCTAATTGCCTAGGCATCCACCGTGCACGCTTATTCACTTAACCATACAACACCTAAACAGTGTCTAGATGTGTATGTTGTTCCAAGACGCTTGTGACTCATATTTTACATATGAAAAACAATCGTTTTTCGTGCACCTATCAATTAATAAATTAACTGAGTAGATACGTACTCACATTACGTAACGAATTACATAATGCTTTTTATTTTGCTTGATTACAGTATCTAATTTAACTACAAGTAGTTATTTTAAATACTGAGAACAATTTCGTTTATATTTATCACATCAATCAACTTACTCTGTAAAACAGAACTAAGTCATTGTTATTATGTGATAAATAAGAACATTTATCAGCTTTCCTAATTGTTAAAGAGCAGTGTTAAAAACACTTAATAATCATTCTAAGCAAGAACAGTTATTAAGTATCTTTTATTAAAGTAGTAGTTGGTATCCCCAAGGGGATTTGAACCCCTGTTACCGCCGTGAAAGGGCGGTGTCCTAGGCCTCTAGACGATGGGGACCCGGAACCTACTTTGCTTTCTAATCAGTCTAATCAAACAATCTGTGTGGGCACTCGCATCATTTCTACAAGTAGAAATAAAGGCTTCATAAGAAGCTTGCTAATGTGTTTCTTTACGTAAGGAGGTGATCCAGCCCCAGGTTCCCCTAGGGCTACCTTGTTACGACTTCACCCCAGTCATGAACCACACCGTGGTCATCGCCATCCCCGAAGGGTTAAGCTAATGACTTCTGGTGCAGCCCACTCCCATGGTGTGACGGGCGGTGTGTACAAGGCCCGGGAACGTATTCACCGTGGCATTCTGATCCACGATTACTAGCGATTCCAACTTCACGGAGTCGAGTTGCAGACTCCGATCCGGACTACGACAAACTTTAGGAGATTCGCATACCATCGCTGGTTAGCAGCCCTTTGTATTTGCCATTGTAGCACGTGTGTAGCCCATCCCGTAAGGGCCATGATGACTTGACGTCGTCCCCACCTTCCTCCGGTTTATCACCGGCAGTGTCCCTAGAGTTCCCGGCATAACCCGCTGGCAAATAAGGATAAGGGTTGCGCTCGTTGCGGGACTTAACCCAACATTTCACAACACGAGCTGACGACAGCCATGCAGCACCTGTCTCAGAGTTCCCGAAGGCACTCATCAATCTCTTGGTGATTCTCTGGATGTCAAGGGATGGTAAGGTTCTTCGCGTTGCATCGAATTAAACCACATGCTCCACCGCTTGTGCGGGCCCCCGTCAATTCATTTGAGTTTTAACCTTGCGGCCGTACTCCCCAGGCGGTCTATTTAATGCGTTAGCTTTGAATCCCACGGCATATAGCCACAAAATTCTAATAGACATCGTTTACTGCGTGGACTACCGGGGTATCTAATCCCGTTTGCTCCCCACGCCTTCGCGCCTCAGCGTCAGTCTTTGTCCAGGTGGCCGCCTTCGCCACTGGTATTCCTTCAGATCTCTACGCATTTCACCGCTACACCTGAAATTCTACCACCCTCTACAAAACTCTAGTTAACCAGTTTCAAATGCAGTTCCAAGGTTGAGCCCTGGGATTTCACATCTGACTTAATTAACCGCCTACGCGCGCTTTACGCCCAGTAATTCCGATTAACGCTCGCACCCTCCGTATTACCGCGGCTGCTGGCACGGAGTTAGCCGGTGCTTCTTCTGCGAGTAACGTCACAGATAAAACCTATTAAGATTTACCCTTTCCTCCTCGCTGAAAGTGCTTTACAACCCGAAAGCCTTCTTCACACACGCGGCATGGCTGCATCAGGCTTGCGCCCATTGTGCAATATTCCCCACTGCTGCCTCCCGTAGGAGTCTGGACCGTGTCTCAGTTCCAGTGTGGCTGGTCATCCTCTAAGACCAACTAGGGATCGTCGCCTTGGTAAGCCATTACCTTACCAACTAGCTAATCCCACTTGGGCTACTCTTATGGCGTGAGGCCCGAAGGTCCCCCACTTTGATCCGGAGATGTTATGCGGTATTAGCAGTCGTTTCCAACTGTTGTCCCCCACCATAAGGCATATTCCCAAGCATTACTCACCCGTCCGCCACTCGTCAGCAAAGTAGCAAGCTACTTTCTGTTACCGTTCGACTTGCATGTGTTAAGCCTGCCGCCAGCGTTCAATCTGAGCCATGATCAAACTCTTCAATTTAAAGTTTAATTTGCACTTAATTAAAAGTGCGACTCAATACTACTGACTAAAACTTACTGCTAATCTCCTATATAAATATAAGAAACTCACAATTTATTATTCTGAAATAATGAATTATTTCGTGTGTCACTATTATTGATGTTGCCTTTACAAGAAAGGACTTTGATTTTTTTGAAATCACATCAACAACAAGTGCTCACACAGATTGTTTGATTAAATTGTTAAAGAGCGTGCCTTTCGGCTAGGCGGCGTATATTACGCGCCTTTCGAACAATGTCAAGGTCTTATATTTAATGTTTTATAAAAGATTACAAACCTTTTTAAAACATGAAAATTTGCCTTTAGAAAACTTAATTTCAAACCGAAGCTCGAATCGTTAAAGCGTTTCTTTTGTTCTCAGTCTTGGTTAGTGGCTTGCGCCTCCGTCCTTGTCTGTGCGGCGTATTATAGGGATCGCGAAACTATTCGCAAGCGTTTTATTGCGATTAATTACAATTAATTTTTATACTTACTTTGGCCACAACTTACACACAAAAATGACCAAGTTATCCACAGAGTTGTTAGATGGCTTTAGCAATAGCAGCAAGATCATCGAATACAGCTGTTGCTAATGTTTCACCCTGTTCAGTGATATCTTTGCCTGAACGTACTAAATAGTTGGTTTTAATCCCTGCAGCGATACCAGCTTGTAGGTCAGAAACTTTATCGCCGACCAAAATTGATGCTTCTATATCTATATTAAGGTCTTCAATAGCATTCTTTAACATCCCAGGTTTTGGCTTACGGCATTCACAGTCAACTTTAAATTCACCTTGGCCTTCTTCACTATGATGAGGACAATAGTAAATACCATCTAAATCGACACCACGATCAGACATAGACCAATCCATCCATTCAGTTAATGTATTAAATTGCTCTTCAGTGAATAAACCACGTGCAATACCTGATTGGTTTGTAATGACAACTAATAGGTAACCTTTTTTCTGAAGTTCAATACAGGCTTCAATAGTGCCTTCAATAAATTCGAAATCGTCTCTCTGTGAAACATAGCCATTATCTTTGTTAATGACACCATCTCGGTCTAAAAATACTGCGGGTTTTGCATTACTCATTTTACATCTCTATTTCAGCTTGTTTAATGGTGTTATTATGCCACCCATTATTATCCCCTACTATCAATAAAGAGAGCCGACTATGAATAGACTTGTTATTATCGTTTTTATCGCCCTAGTTTCTGGCTGTAGCAATTATCAATTTCATTCTAATGTTGATAAAGAAAACTTCGATGATTACTTCAAACCATCCCATGTGGTTGTTTATGAAAAAAAGCAGTTGCTAGATCTTGAATATACTGTCTTAGGTGCAGTAGAAGGGAGTAGTTGTCAGGAAGCTGAGATAGATGTTCCTGCAAGTGAACGAGAAGCGCGTACTAAAGCAAGATTCAATGCCGCTGATATGAATGCTAACGGTATTATATTTCACTCTTGCCTCAATATTGAACAAGATGAAACCTGCATTAGTAATGTGATCTGTTATGGACGTGCATTAGATGTAGAAATTCCTGAAAATGAGTAGTTTTCAATATAATGTAATAGGCACTTTACATTCTCCTTATAAAGAGAAGTTTGCAGTACCAAGGCAACCAGGTTTAGTACCGAGTGCAAAAGCGGAGTTAGAAATATTAACTCCCTACAATGATATTAATGCTTTTAATGGTTTAGATGATTTTAGTCATTTGTGGTTAATCTTTGAATTCCATAAAAATATAGCAACCACAGATATTGAAAATGGGTGGTCTCCTACTGTGCGCCCTCCGCGCTTAGGGGGTAATAAGCGACTCGGTGTATTTGCGACTCGTAGTCCAAATCGTCCTAATTCAATTGGTTTATCATTAGTAGAGTTTCATGGATTGATTCAACGCGATGGGAAGTTATTTCTTTCATTAAGTAATATAGATTTAGTAGATGGCACGCCTATTGTCGATATTAAACCTTATATTCCTTACGCGGATGCAATACCAACCGCTAGAGCCGGGTTTGCACAAACATCACCAGAGCGAACATTAACCGTTAGCTTTAGTGAGCAAGCCAACTTACAACTGCAAGCTTTGTCTGAACAATATCAAGATTTACAACAATTCATTATTGAAGTGTTACAACAAGATCCTCGACCTGCTTATAAAAAATTAAAGCCTGATGAAAAAATCTATGCAATGCACCTTTCTGATTTTAATATTAAGTGGCAATGCACATTAGAGACGATCACTGTTTTATCTATTAAGTGGGTTTAGCTTATACCAATCACAATAAATAGCTTATCTATTTTATTGGTTAAAACAGCCCACTTCCTCGTTGTAAATTTGGTAAAGGGAACCGCCATTAAAGAATTAACATTTTTTAGTTAATTCTTCGATAGACGATTAACGAAGTTAATCTTCGAAAGGCTCAATTTACACCTTGAATTGAACCGTTTTTTCAGTGCAAAATTTAGATAACATATTTAATGTAATCGGCATTACTTTTAACGACTTAATTATAATAGTCACTATGACAGTTAAGTCGTCATTGCCTTTTAGACTCTTTTTTAAGATTTCTTTTTAGGTTTAGACAAGCGATAACCGATAGCACCTCCAGCTAAAGCCCCAAATAAATGGCTTTCATAAGAGATGTTTGGTGAACTCGGCAATACACCAAAAACTAAACCACCGTATAATATTAAAACCAATACCGAGATAACAATATCTCGAAAATGTTTTTGCCTAAATCCGTAAACAATCAAATATCCCCACATGGCATAGACCACACCACTCATTCCGATATGAATACTGCCACCACGAGCGAATAACCACACTAAAGTACCAGTGCCTAATATTGACAATATAAAGACTATCCAAAATCGTTTGAGGCTATGTAACCCAATCAAGCTTGAGAAAATAACAAAAGGGAAAAAATTACTAATGAGATGCGCCCAATCACCATGTAAAAATGGCGCAAAAAGTATTCCTGATAAATAGCTCGCTTCTCGCGGTGCAATACCAAACCGATTAACAGTAAAAATACTATTAATAATGAGTAAAATGGTACAGAACAGCATAATCGCTAAACTATGTTTTGCTGGCTTTAGATAACGTTGCATAAGGTTTCCTCTTGAACATTATGTAAAACTAACTAAATTCTAGGTAAAAACACAACATTATTTAGTTAAATCAGTTAACAATGCTTTAGTCGATGGCAATCGACTGCTAAAATCAGCCAACTTTATACAAGCAATCAATAAATCGATAGAGAACTATCAACAAGGATCACCATGCGTACTACCAATTATTTATTATCCACTCAAAAAGAAGCTCCAAGTGATGCAGTAATTGCCAGCCACCAGCTGATGTTACGCGCAGGTATGATCCGTAAATTAGCATCAGGTTTATATACTTGGCTACCAACAGGTTTACGTGTTTTACGTAAAGTAGAAAAGATTGTACGTGAAGAAATGGAACGTGCAGGCGTGGTTGAAATTTTAATGCCTGTCGTACAGCCAGCAGATTTATGGCATGAAACGGGTCGTTGGGACAAGTTTGGTGGGGAATTATTACGTATTAAAGACCGTAATAACCGTGATTTTGTTTTAGGCCCAACACATGAAGAAGTGGTAACAGAACTTGTACGTAAAGAAGTAAACAGTTACAAACAGTTACCACTTAACTTATTTCAAATTCAAACTAAATTCCGTGATGAAACTCGCCCTCGCTTTGGTGTGATGCGTGCACGTGAATTCACTATGAAAGATGCTTACTCTTTTCACCTTGAACAAGAATGTTTAGAAAAAACGTACCAAAATATGTTTGATGCCTACTGCCGAATCTTCGATCGTTTAGGTTTAGAGTATCGCCCAGTAATTGCTGATACAGGTAGTATTGGCGGAAGTGCGTCTCACGAATTCCACGTATTAGCGCAAAGCGGTGAAGATGCAATTGTATTTTCTGACCAAAGTGATTATGCAGCGAACATTGAAAAAGCAGAAGCATTATCACCTGCGTTTGATCGCCCAGCAGCAAGTGCTGAGTTAGCAGTCGTTGATACGCCTAATGCACACACTATTGAAGAAGTGTGTAACTTACTTAATGTTGAAGCATCAAACACAGTTAAGACATTATTAGTTGAAGGTGACGCCAAAGAAGGCGAAATGGCTCCAGTTATCGCATTAGTATTACGCGGCGATCACAACTTAAATGAAATTAAAGTTGAACATGTTGAAGGGATTGCAAGTCCATTACGTTTTGCAGGCGCTCAGCAAATTTTAGATGCTGCAAATTGTGAAGCAGGCTCTATCGGTCCTAAAGGTTTAACTATTCGTACAATCGTGGATCGCAGTGCTGAAAAATTAGCAGATTTTATTTGTGGCGCTAACGAAAATGGTAAGCACTTAACAGGTGTTAACTGGGATCGCGATATCACTGATTATGAAATTGCTGATTTACGTGAAGTGGTTGAAGGTGATCCAAGCCCATGTGGTAAAGGCACACTATCAATTGCACGCGGTATCGAAGTAGGTCACATTTTCCAACTAGGTGATACGTACGCAAAATCAATGAATGCAGCCGTATTAAACCAACAAGGTAAAAACCAAGTAATGACTATGGGTTGTTACGGTATTGGTATTTCACGTATCGTTGCTGCTGCTATTGAACAAAACAACGATCAAAATGGTATTATTTGGAATGATACATTAGCACCTTTCTCGGTCGTGATTGTACCAATGAATATGAAAAAATCTCATCGTGTTGCAGATTTAGCAGAGCAATATTATGCAGAATTAAAAACAGCTGGTATTGAAGTACTATTAGATGATCGTAAAGAACGTCCAGGTATTATGTTTGCAGATGCTGAACTAATCGGCATTCCGCATACATTAGTGATTGGTGATCGTAGTATTGATAACGGTGTTATTGAATATAAAGATCGTGCTTCTGGCGAAAAACAAGAAGTGAAAATTGAAGAAGTCATTGAATTTATTAAAGCAAAGTTTGCTTAAATAAAAGCATAACCTTTTAGTATAGACTCATTAAAACCACGCTTTTATCGCGTGGTTTTTTTATCACTAAATTCTCTTAAAGCAACGCCGAAACATTCCTACTCTTTTTATTAAACTATTTTCATAGTAGATTACATTAGTATCAATACCCTCTTAAACAAAACCTCATTAACACTTAATAAACAACAGGGTTTATATGACATACTTTTTAAGGGCTTTATTATTGCCTTTTCTTTTCACTTTATTACCTATCGCAGGTCAGGCCGATATTCCAATGCTAGAGAGTAAATCAAACAGTCAATTAAATAGCAGCTTAGATAATAAGTATGAACTCAATACAGAGGTACATCTTGATGCAAACTTCTCTCCTGCTATTAATACTTTTTGGAATAAACATGCTCAAATAAAAACATTCGACAGTGAAGTTGGTGGCACGATTAATACCGTTCACATTAAAACAGGTAGTACTAATGCGATTGTTATCAGCCAAGGGCGTAACGAGTCCGTATTAAAGTATAAAGAATTAGTTTTTGATTTAAGTAATCAGGGTTATGACGTTTTTTTAATCGATCATCGAGGACAAGGGTATTCTAGCCGTTTAGGTGGAGATGCTTATCGTGGACATGTGCAAGAATTTAATGATTATATAATAGACTTAACAACATTTATTAATTCACTACAGTTAGAAAAAAATTACCAGTCTCGCTTTATTTTAAGCCACTCGATGGGCAGTGCGATTAGTGCTTTGTATCTAGAAGAACAAACACACCCTTTTACTGCCGCTGTTTTTTTTAGTCCTATGCTTTCTATTAACCTAGGAAGCATGCCTCCTTTTATTGCTAAAGCAGTCAGTTACATTAGTGATTTAGTCTGTAGTTGGTTTAGTGATTTAGCCTGTTATGCACCAGGCGTAGGACCTTACATACAAACAGCTTTTGAACACAATATTTTAACGAGTAGCGTTAAGCGCTACCAATCTAGCTCGAATACTTTTAAGGATGCCCCTGTAACTCAATTAGGTGGTCCGACTATGCGCTGGGTAAATAAAAGCTTATTTGCAACAGAAAAAGCAATTCAACAGGCTTCGAAAATAAATATTCCCATTATGGTTATTAAAGCAGGTAGAGATACTGTTGTAACAGAACAGGGCCAAAATGCATTTTTTGCTAATACAAACGATTGCAAGGGTAATAAATTGATACGTATAGAAAATGCTCGACATGAACTACTGTTAGAGCAAGACCAATACAGAATACCAGCAATAAACGAAGCACTCGATTTCTTTCAACAATCTCAACAAGGTAAACTGTCATGTATAAAATAGCCATCTCAGATCTTGATGGAACCTTACTTGGACCTGATCATAAGGTTTCAAGTAAAACTAAAGAAAGTATTCAACAATGGAAAAACACTGGTAGAAAATTCGTTATTGCTACTGGACGTCATTATATAGAAGCAAAAAAAATACAAGATGAGTTAGGGGAGTCTATTTTTCTAATTACCTCAAACGGTGCTCGCGTACATGATCAACATGGCAATATTATATTAAAGCAAAACTTACCGACTGATATTGCAACGGCAATCTGTGAAAATAGCTTCGATCCATCAGTACAAATAAACTTATTTACAGATCAAAAATGGTTCGCTAACTTTTCAATGCAAGAGCTAGTCGGTATGAGTATAGATACCGACTTTTATTGTCAAACAACAGACTTAAAAGTCATTGATAAATCTAACACGATTAAGATTTTCTTTTGGGGCGATAGAGAAAAACTAGATGTCATTTATGAAATGCTAGATAAACGATTTGCCGATAGAGTTAATCTCACTTTCTCATTAGATAGATGTTTAGAAGTGATGGAAGCCAATACTAATAAAGGTGCGGCAGTGGATGCTGTATTGAAAATAATGGGCTTAACTGCGCAACAAGCGATTGCCTTTGGCGATGGAATGAATGATGTTGAGATGTTATGCGGCGTTGGTAAACCTATATTAATGGCTAACTCACAAAAAGATCTTTTAAGCGCATTACCTGATGCTGAAATCACCCAATCTTCACAAGAACACGGCGTCGCCGTTAAAATGGATGCCATTTTGAACGAGGCATTAAGTTAATAAGTAAATTTTAGAAAATACCGACTTAAAACATTAAACCCCCATTTTATATAAATTATAGAATGGGGCTTTATGTTCGTTAAACCTAAATGAGTACAAATTAAATATACAGAACTACATGTAACCTCGATAACAATGTAACCTCGATAACAATGTAACCTCGATAACAATGTAACCTCGATAAAATCAATCTGCCTTATTGCTCATCACGCTGAAAAACTAAGTCAGTTGCTGTTGAAGCAGCTTCAACAAAGTAATAACCACCAATAGTGAAGCCTTTTAATCGCTCAATATCAGTTATTTCATTTTCCATAATATAACGCGCCATTAAACCACGAGCTTTCTTCGCATAGAAACTAATCACTTTATATTGCCCATTCTTTTGGTCTTTAAAAATAGGTGTAATGACTGTCGCTTTTAATGCTTTAGTTTTAACGGCTTTAAAGTATTCATTAGAAGCAAGGTTAACTAAATACGCTGAACTTTGAGCAACAAGTTGTTTATTTAATTGTTCGGTAATTAAATCACCCCAGAATTGATAAAGGTTTGTGCCACGTTCATTATCTAAACGAGTTCCCATCTCAAGTCGGTACGCCAACATTAAGTCTAAAGGACGTAATAAACCATATAAACCAGATAAAATGCGCAAGTTCTGTTGTGCATATTGCAATGCAGTTTCACTTAAGGTTTCAGCTTCTAATCCAGTATAAACATCACCTTTAAAAGCGAATAAACATTGTTTAGCATCTTTATCTAATGAAAAAGGTGTTTGCCATTGTGTAAAACGAGCTACATTTAAACCTGCAATTTTATCACTAACTTTCATTAATGAAGCGATATCTTGTATTGATAATGTTTGGCAACGGTTTATTAATAACTGACTTTGTTCTAATAAATTGGCTTCTGTAAACTCAGAAGTCGTCGCCGGTGTTTCAAAATCTAACGTTTTAGCTGGAGAAATAACAACTATCATATGTTTTCCTAATCTATCAATATCAGTTAATGGTTAAATTGCTTAAGCTGTTGGGCTTTGATTCAGTGCCGATTTCTAATTTAATCATTAAACGTAAATCATTTTCTGAATCTGCATGTGCTAATGCTTCAATATAACTAATTCTACCATCTGCGTATAATTTAAATAAAGCTTGGTCGAAGGTTTGCATACCATGCTCTGTAGAGGAAGCCATAATTCGTTTGAGTTCATGTAATTCACCTTTACGCATTGCATTTGCAATAGTCGGTGTATTAAACAAAATTTCAAAGGCTGCTCTGCTTCCTTTACCATCAGGTGTTGGAATTAACTGTTGAGCAACAATGGCATTTAAGTTAACAGACAGATCGTATAAAAACTGTCGGTGACGTTCTTTAGGCACAAGATGTAAAATACGGTCTAACGCCTGGTTAGCATTATTTGCATGTAAAGTTGCCATACAAAGGTGCCCTGTTCCTGCGAAGTTTAATGCAAATTCCATTGTTTCACGCGTTCTGATTTCACCCTGTACAATAACATCAGGTGCTTGTCGTAATGAATTACGTAACGCTTCTTCGAAAGAATCGGTATCTAAACCTACTTCTCTTTGTGTAATCACTGAACGAGCATGTTCATGTATAAATTCAATAGGATCTTCAACGGTAAAAATATGACCTGATGCATGATTATTACGATATCCGATCATTGCAGCCTGAGTGGTCGATTTACCTGCACCTGTTGCTCCAACAAATAAGATTAAACCACGTTTAGCCATACAGACTTCTTTCAGCTTTTCAGGTAATAATAACTCATCAAATGTCGGTATTTTCTCTTGAATACGACGAATAACCATACCAGGGCTATCTTTTTGCATGAAAGCACTAATACGAAAACGTCCAATTTCTGGACGGTGGAAAGCGAAATTAGCTTCTTTTTTACGTTTAAATTCAATGAAGCTTTCTTCATTCAACGCACTTTCTAATAAGCTATAAATATCTTCATCAATCAAATCATCTTCAGATAATGATTCTAATCGGCCATTTAATTTAATCGTCGGAGGTAGACCAACAGAAATATATAAATCAGAACCTTTATACTTATCTAGATAACCTAGTAATCTATCTAACATAACGACCTCTTAAAATGTTTTAGGATCCATCGCTTTTGATGCTGCATCTTCATAAGATGCAATTCCCTGAGCGACTAAATCTCGAAGACATTGATCCAGTGTTTGCATGCCATGTATCTTACCGGTTTGAATAACAGAGTACATTTGTGCCACTTTGTCTTCACGAATTAAGTTACGAATAGCCGGAATACCGATCATTATTTCATGTGCAGCAACTCGGCCACCACCATTCTTTTTCAATAATGTTTGTGAAATTACAGCGCGTAATGACTCTGATAACATAGAACGTACCATTGCTTTTTCTGCAGCAGGAAATACATCGACAATACGGCTAATTGTTTTAGCAGCAGAGGTAGTATGCAAAGTACCAAATACCAAATGTCCGGTTTCAGCGGCAGTTAATGCTAAACGAATCGTTTCAAGGTCACGCATCTCACCAATTAGAATAACATCGGGATCTTCACGTAACGCACTACGTAACGCCATATCAAAACTTAAAGTATCTTTATGAATTTCACGTTGGTTAATGAGTGATTTTTTAGTGGTGTGGACAAACTCGATAGGATCTTCAATGGTTAAGATATGTTCGTTTCGAGATTCGTTAATGTAATCAACCATTGCTGCTAATGTTGTCGATTTACCTGAACCAGTAGGTCCAGTTACCAACACTAAACCACGAGGGTAGTCTGAGATATCTTTAAAGATAGCAGGAGCATTAATATCATCTAATGTTAAGACTTCACTAGGGATGGTACGAAATACAGCAGCTGCACCACGGTTTTGATTAAAAGCATTAACACGAAAACGAGCTAGCTCTTTAATTTCAAAAGAAAAATCTGTTTCAAGCTCCTCTTCAAAATCCTTGCGTTGCTTATCATTCATGATGTCATATATTAAATTATGTACTTCTTTATGTTCTAATGCAGGCATATTTATTTTACGTACTTCACCATCTACACGAATCATTGGAGGAACACCTGCAGAAAGGTGTAGATCTGATGCTTTATGCTTTACACTAAAGGCTAATAATTCCGTTATATCCATAATTTAAAATCCTAATAATATGACTAATATACCTAACAATATCGTAGCTGTTGAACAAAAAATAGCTCAAGCTAGTATAAATGCACAACGCCAAGACAAAGTGCGGTTATTAGCTGTCAGTAAAACCAAACCGGTTTCATCAATTAAACAAGCATTTGCACAAGGTTTATCTCACTTTGGAGAAAACTATGTGCAAGAAAGTATAGAAAAAATTCAACACATCAAAACAGATAGTTATTTTGATAGACCAATTCATTGGTATTTTATTGGTCCACTGCAATCTAATAAAACTCGCCCAGTGGCGGAAAATTTTGATTGGGTACAAAGTGTAGACCGTTTAAAGATAGCACAAAGACTCAATGAACAACGTCCTGAAAACATGCCCAAGCTCAATATTTGCTTACAAGTTAATATTAGTGGAGAAGAAAGCAAATCGGGTACTACTTTATCACAAGTAATTGAATTAGCATCACAAGTACAAGCCCTCTCACGGTTAAAACTTCGTGGTATTATGGCGATTCCACAAAAGAGCGATGACCCAAAAGTTGTCGAACAACAATTTTTAGCATTACATAAAATATATCAAACATTACAACAGCAGTATCCCGACATTGATACCTTATCCATGGGTATGAGCGGTGATTTAGAAAGTGCAATTAAATGCGGCAGTACGATGGTTCGTATTGGTACTGATATTTTTGGTTCAAGATAAAAATTAATAGTAAGGAATAATAAAATGCAACATAAAAACATCACCTTCATTGGTGCAGGTAATATGGCAGGTAGCATCATTAATGGTTTAGTTAAGAGCGGTTACCCAGCAAAGCAAATTTGTGCTTCAGCACCAAGCCTCACTAATACACAACAACTAGCAGACGATCTTTCCATTCTAAACAGCCAAGATAATAACCAATCAGCACAATGGGCTGATGTTGTTGTATTAGGTGTTAAACCACAAATGATGGCAGCAGTTTGCCAAACCTTAGTAGATGCAGGCGTTGATTTTTCTAACAAGCTAGTTATTTCAATTGCCGCTGGTGTTTCTGTTGCACGATTACAGTCTATATTAGGTGACAATACCGCCGTGATCCGTACCATGCCAAATACACCGTCATTACTGCAAAAAGGAATGACAGGCTTATTCGCTTCACAACAAGTATCGAAAGAAGATAAAGCGTTTTCTGGTGAATTAATGGCAGCGGTAGGCGAGATAGTTTGGGTAGAAGAAGAAGCTCAAATCAATGCTGTTATTGCAGCAGCAGGTTCGGCTCCAGCATATTTTTTCTTATTTATGGAAGCAATGCAAACCAAAGCAATAGAAATGGGCTTTAGTGAAGAAGATGCACGCTTACTAGTACAACAAGCTGCTATTGGTAGTGCAGAAATGGTAAAACAAAATCCACAGTTGGATTTAGCAACGCTTCGCAATAATGTAATATCAAAAGGCGGTACAACGGCAGAAGCTGTGCGTACGTTTAACGAATTAAACTTGCCTGAAATTGTAGGAAAAGCAATGCAAGCTGCGTCAGATCGTGGTGCCGAAATGGAAAAATTGTTTTAATAGCTATATTCAATGGTTCTGTATTTTAAAGTCAGTAGTGTAAAAGTTTGAGTTTAATGACTTTACATTTAAAATCTGAAACTTAATAAATCAAATATTTAATAGTCGTATATAAAGGTAGTAAATAAATGAATGCTGTTAATTTTTTAATCGATACTGTGTTTGACCTGTATTTGATGATTGTATTGTTACGAGTTTGGTTACAACTAGCTCGTGCGGATTTTTATAATCCATTTAGCCAATTTATCGTAAAAGCAACTCAACCGATTGTCGCGCCATTACGTCGTTTCATTCCAGGTTATGGTGGTTTAGATATTGCGACTATATTGTTTGCATTTATTGTCGCTGCGGCCAAAATATTAGTATTAAGTGCCGTACTCAATTACACGATTAATCCGATGGTCATATTGATATCAGCATTGTTTATTTTGATCACAGCGGTGTTCAAATTATTATTCTGGGTATTAGTAATACGCGCAATATTAAGCTGGGTCAGTAAAGGCCAAAACCCGATTGAAGCAGTGATGATTCAATTAACAGAACCATTATTAAGTCCTGTTCGTCGCATTATTCCTTCAATGGGAGGATTAGACTTATCAATGCTTGTTGTATTACTGGGACTTCAGTTTGTAGAAAAACTAGTGACTGATTTACTTGCTCAGTTATTAGGTTAAATGACTATTAATATTCAAAGCATTAATGTTCTAAACACTAATCCTCTAAGTACTAATATTCCAGCTATTAACAAGCAAAGAATAATGATGAACACTTTTTAATGAGCAGCTATTATTCATATCAAGGCGAAGATTTATTGCTTCGCCTTTATTTACAACCTAAAGCTAGCCGAGATCAATTTGTTGGCGAACATGGCGAAGAGTTAAAAATTGCGATTACTGCACCACCTGTTGACGGTAAAGCCAATGCACATTTGGTAAAGTTTTTAAGTAAGCAATTTAACGTAGCAAAAAGTGCAATTAGTGTAGAAAAAGGCTTACAAAGTCGACACAAATTAGTACGAATTAAACAGCCTAAAAAACTACCTTCACTTTTTTCACAATAAGGGATTATATGTTTCGTTCAATGATTATATTTAAAACGTTGTTTTTAAGTTTACTGTTATTCACCAGTTCAACGGTAACCGCTGAACAATTTAAAAAGTTTGGTAACCTTGAGGTTCATTACATAGCGATTCCAAGCACCTTCATTCAGCCTGAAGTTGCAACACAATACAAAATCATACGAAGTAAAAATAATGGCTTATTAAATATTTCGATACTTGATACAAAACAAAATAATCAAGCTGTAGCCGCCACGTTGCAAGGCACAGGAAAGAATTTAATTGGTCAAACTCAGCAATTAACATTTACACAGATAAAAGAAGGTAAAGCGATTTACTATATTGCTGAATACCCTTTTACTAATGAAGAAATCGTTAATTTTGAAATTAACCTAAAGACTGAAAAGGCGTCGAACACGCTTAAGTTTCAACATAAATTTTATGTTGATTAAGGAAAAAAAATGAAACAAAAATGGGTACTTGCCACCGGCAATCAAGGCAAAGTAAAAGAAATGAGTGAGCTATTAAATAGTTTTTCAATCGAAGTACTACCACAAAGCCAGTTTAATGTACCTGATGTTCCAGAAACAGGTACTACTTTTGTAGAAAATGCCATTATCAAAGCTCGTCATGCAGCTAAATTAACAGGCTTACCAGCCATTGCTGATGACTCAGGATTAGAGGTTGATTTCCTCAATGGGCAACCAGGTATTTACTCTGCTCGTTATGCAGGTGAAACAGCAACAGACCGAGATAATATTGATAAGCTACTTAATAAGCTCGAAGGTATTAACCCAGAACAACGTAAAGCACGCTTCCAATGTGTTTTAGTGTATCTGCGTCACGCGTTAGATCCTACACCGATTATATGCCAAGGTACTTGGGAAGGCAGTATTACTGAAAGTGTTGAAGGTAAGAATGGATTTGGTTATGACCCTGTATTTTGGGTGGAAAGCGAGCAATCCACTTCAGCACAATTAGACAAACAACGTAAAAGTGAATTAAGTCATCGCGGTAAAGCATTAACACAATTAGTTGATTTATTAAAAGAGCAATTATCAGCTTAGCTTTATTGCACTTCTCTTTACACTTTGCAGTTTACATTATTAATTGCATTACATTTTGAAGCGACTGTTTTAGTCGCTTTTTAGATTGGATAAATCATGTTACAGCTACCCCCTCTCAGTTTATATATTCATATTCCATGGTGTATTGAAAAATGTCCTTACTGCGACTTTAATTCTCATAAGTTACGCGGAGAAATCCCAGAAACTGAATATTTAAACGCACTTATTGATGACCTAAAACAAGACCTTAGTTTTGTTCAAGGGCGTGATTTATTCAGCATTTTTATTGGTGGAGGCACACCTAGCTTAATCTCTGCTGCGGGGATCAAATGGTTATTAGAAAATGTTCAGAGTTTAATTCCCTTTAGTGACAATATCGAAATAACCTTAGAAGCAAACCCAGGTGCTATTGAGAATCAAAAAATAGCTGACTTTAAAGAAGCCGGTATTAATCGATTTTCATTTGGAGTACAAAGCTTTCAACAGGAAAAGTTAACTAAATTAGGCCGAATCCATGGTGTAGAAGAGGCTAAAACAGCGGCTAGACAAGCACATAATGTGGGGATGAAAACATTCAATCTTGATTTAATGCATGGCTTGCCAGGGCAAAGTTTAGAAGATGCGATGAGTGATTTAGAAACAGCAATTGCCTTAAAACCAACTCATTTATCATGGTATCAACTGACTATTGAGCCTAATACACAATATTTTTCGCATCCTCCTACATTACCTGATGATGAAACACTTTGGGATATTCAAGAGACAGGATTGAAGCTATTAGCTGAGCATGGTTATCAACAATATGAAATATCTGGTTATAGCCAAGAAGGTTGGCAATGTCAGCATAATTTAAATTATTGGCGTTTTGGTGATTACTTGGGCATTGGCTGCGGTGCACACGGTAAGATATCATTCCCGTTAGAAAATAAAATATTACGCACTACTAAAATAAAACATCCTAAAGGATATTTAGAACCACAACGAGCTTATATGGATGATTGTAATGCTGTTGATAAAGATGAACTTGTCTTCGAATATATGATGAACCGATTACGTTTAATGGAAGTAATCCCGTTCGTAGAATTTGAAGATTACACAGGTTTACAACGCAGTGTATTAGAAAAACAGTTACAACAAGCAATCAATAAAAACCTAATAACAGTTGCTGAAGATAGTTACCAAGTAACACCTTTAGGGCATAGATACTTAAATGAATTGTTAACCATTTTTATGGAGTAATGGCCCCTCACTAAAGGGCCTATTCTTAGACTTCCATGAATTTTCAAAGAATTGACCGTTACTATTTCATTACTATTTTATTCTGATTTAGTAACGGTTTTAATGATTAGTGCAATGCGTTAAGCAAGACGAGACCGGTCATGCGCTTGCATAAAGTCGACCTCAGGACCAACAGGAATGATTCGAGTTGGATTAATTGTATCATGTGAACCATAATAATGCGCTTTGATATAATCAATATCGACGGTACTTGCAATGCCTTCATGTTGGTATAAATCACGAACATAATTCGACAAAGAGGGGTAATCAGCAATACGCTTTTTATTACATTTAAAATGCCCAACATAGGCCGCATCAAAACGTATTAAAGTAGTAAATAAACGCCAATCAGCTTCTGTTAACTGCTTACCCAACAAATAACGTTGTGTACTTAAACGTAACTCTACTTTATCTAACGCCTCAAAGACGGTATTAACAGCATCTTCATAAGCCGCTTGAGTGGTAGCAAAGCCAGCACGGTAAACCCCATTATTAATATCTCGGTATATCCAATCATTTACTTCATTAATTGCATCTTGAGCATGTTCAGGATAATAATCTCCTTCAGATGCGCCAATACCATCAAAAGCACTATTAAACATGCGAATAATATCTGCCGACTCGTTACTGACAATCGTTTGTTGCTGTTTATCCCATAAAATGGGCACAGTAACACGCCCTGAGTAAGCGGGATCTGCTAACGTATATAATTGATGAGCGAATAAAACATCATTAACACTATCTGCAATAACACCCACTCCAGGCTTAAACGTCCAACCTTCTTCTGCCATCAATGAATTGACCACCGAAATATCAATCATTGACTGTAGCCCTTTTAACTCCCTAAAAATTAAAGTGCGGTGTGCCCAAGGACAAGCCAATGAAATATATAAATGATAACGTCCAGCTTCAGCCTTAAATCCAGCTTTACCGGTTGGCCCTGCTTGACCATCTGCTGTGATCCAGTTTCTAAATTGCGACTCACTTCTAATAAATTTACCATTGTTTGCTTTGGTATCGTACCACTGGTTATGCCATTGCCCGTCTACTAATAATCCCATTATTTATTCCTCATCATATGTTCTTTCATAATCATTCAGCGATTATTTAAATTTTTTATTCCTTTAATCCATTTGATCGCTGAACTTTATACGTCGTTCATTAGGAGCCAGTTAATTAGATTCTTATTGAACTAATTTAAATAAATTTACCTTGGTTAAAATCATCAAAAGCCTGCAATAATTGATCTCTTGTATTCATAACAAATGGCCCATGTCGTGCGATAGGTTCATTAAAAGGTTTACCTGCAATTAATAAAAAACGACTCCCTTGCAATCCGCTTTGCAAAGAAACTTGTTCACCATTGGTTAAAACAGCTAATTTCTGAGCTTCAATATGAGTTGTATTTCCTGCACTTTGAACAATCACTTCACCTTCAATAACATAAATGAACGCATTATGATTTAGCTTAATTGATTGTGTTAACACTTGCTGCGCAGGTAAATGAACATCTAGATACAAAGGCTCGCTATGAACGTTTGTTACTGCACCAGTAGTGCCTTGATTGGTTGTCCCTGCGATAACATTTATTTGGCCGCCATTCGTTAATTGTTCGCACGCCATCGAATGTGGTAAAAATTCTTGGTATTGAGGCTCCTTCATTTTTGCATGACTCGGTAGATTCACCCATAACTGAAAACCTTTTAATAAACCATCTTCTTGCTCTGGCATTTCTGAATGCAAAATACCTTTACCTGCCGTCATCCATTGCACACCACCCGGTTCAATAATACCTTCATTACCAGCGCTATCTCTGTGGCGCATCTTTCCATTTAACAAATAAGTTACGGTTTCAAACCCTCGATGGGGATGTGTAGGAAAACCACCAATATAATCTTCAGCTTGGTCACTTTCAAAACAGTCTAATAACAAAAAGGGATCCAACATATCCAGCTGCGATGAACCAATAATACGCGTTAACTTAACGCCATCACCATCAGAGGTTTTAACACCAGAAACGATTTTTTTAACGCTACGCTCACTCTGCTTAATTGAGATTTGCTGTGAGCCATGTAGTGTGGCATCTATTATATGGTTCATATTTCACCTCTGTTACTGTTCTTAGTTATTGCTCTCAGTTATTGAGATGAACAAATCATAACTGTTGAACTATTGAGCATAAACAGCAATAATTTGAATTTATAATTGTCAAAAAGAGAACAATAGATGGGTCAAATGGAAAATATGGCACTCTTTGTGAGAATAGTAGAGTCTGGCGGTATCGGCAAAGCAGCTGCACAATTAGATATTGCAAAATCTGCGGTTAGCAGGCGTTTAGTAGAACTAGAAAAGCAACTTGATACTCAGCTGCTTTCTCGTACCACTCGTCAGTCTCACCTTACTGATGCAGGACGTATTTATTATCAAAAAGCATTAACTATTTTAAATGATGTCGCTGAATTAAATGCGCAAACAAGTGGTATTACAACGAATATTGAAGGTACTTTAAAACTGACTGCGCCTTTGTCCTTTGGCTTAACACATCTTGCTCCGATTATTGATGAGTTTAGCCAACTACACACAAACCTTTGTATTGATATCGACTTCTCTGATCGCCATGTGGATTTAGTAGAAGAAGGTTATGAATTGGCTATTCGTATTTCTAACTTAAAAGACTCTACATTAAAAGCAAAACGGCTGACCAGCATTCGTCACTTTTTATGTGCTAGCCCAGATTATTTAAAGCAACATGGTCAGCCAATAAATATCGAACAATTAAGCCAACACCGTTTATTACAATACACACAAAACGATCATCATAAATTACATATTACCGACCCTCGACAAAAACAACATCAGCTTGATGTAAATGCACAGATTAAAGCCAACAACGGCGATTTTTTAAAAATGTCTGCGATCAATGGACAAGGTATTGTTGCTTTACCACTATTTATTATTCATCAAGCTATTACTGAAGGGCAATTAGTGCCGATATTAACGGATCATCAATTACCTATCCTTCATGCTTATGCGGTTTATCCACAAACCCGTTTTTTATCACAACGCTGTCGTTTATTGATCGATTTTATTAGTGACAAGTTTTCACAAAAACCGTTGTGGGACAGCCTACAATAAAAAATAACAAGGCAGAAAACGAGGATTAAAAAAGACTTAAAATGATAACTAAGATCTTTGTTGCTATTTAATAGAAGAGTTCTAAATATTTAATCGAAGGTTTAGTCGAAGGATTGTTCATACTTAGCCGAAGGCTTATTAATCAATAGTGATAGTAATGTATTCCTCCGCAGAAGAATACAATTTGAGATCAAGGGTCTTAACTTAACTTAACTTAACTTAACTTAACTTAGTTAATTCTGACCCTGTAAATAGCTCTGTCATTTCGCTAACATCAAAGGATTCAATTGCTCCTTCAACTGCCACTCGGTAGTCTACTAGATGTGTATTTTCTCTGTGTATTTGCCATAACTCACGAGATTCCCAACATTCATAAAATATGAAATGAGCTGGGTTGTTATTATCTTGGTGTAAACGATATTCTACACACCCTTTTTCTATCAAGGTTTTATCGATTAACTTAATCATTTCAGCTTTTACAAAGTCGATCTTATCTTGTTTAACATTAATGTTCGCTACAATCGTCAAATTTATCATTTACGATCCTTTTTAAAGTGTAAGACTATCTACCACTATCTAATTTAATTTCTTTTATTTTATTTTATTTTTTAATTGGCAGACTCAATTTAGTATCATAAATTATTATTTAAATAAGATTCGTTAACTACTTATTATTTATCTCTAATAACAGGCCGATATAAAAATTCCAATTGAACCAATTTTCAATGGAAAAGATTTTCCAGATCGATACTTAGTATCGTTAAGTGCTTAGTGTCGTTAAGTGCTTAGTATCGATAGATCAATATCATTAATGAAAACGAATTAAATTGATAATTTATTTAAAAAGTTTTATTAAATCATTCAGCTATGGTCAAATACTGTCATTATTTTATCAACTTGATCGTGGAGAATATTATCAATCATCAACAGCTAAAAAAAGCCGAAATGAAAGCGGGTTGTAAAGCAGCAATCCCATTGATAATAGGTGGTATTCCTTTTGGAATTTTATTCGGTACATTAGCACCAACCAGTGGACTTTCGGTATGGGCCACCATGGCTATGTCACTGTTTGTTTTTGCTGGGTCAGCACAATTTATTGTTTTAGCATTAATTGCAGTACAAGCACCGCTGGAAATCATTTTGTTAACTACTTTTGTCGTTAATTTACGCCATCTGTTATACGCAACAGCATTAGTACCTCGAGTAGCTCATTTACCAATCGCATTACGAGCCTTTTTAGCCTTTGGCTTAACCGATGAAACCTTTGCTAACATGAGCCAACGTTATCAGCCTGATTCTCCGTTAGGTAATGATCATCGGTACGCGCATTTTTTCTATATTGGTTCTTTATTAAGTTTTTATATCGCTTGGTCATCGGCTACAGCACTTGGTTTAGTACTTGGCAATATTATTCCTGATATGACAAGTTGGGGACTAGAGTTTGCTATGTCAGTTACCTTTATCGGTATGGTGGTGCCTTACATTAATAGTAAAGCCATGTTAAGTGCAACGTGCAGTGCTGCAATAGCCTCTTTATCCTTTTCTTATTTACCTAATAAGCTTGGGCTCATTATTAGTGCATTAATAGGTGTTGCCGCTGGCTTATCAGTGATGCGTATGCAAAAAATGTCTATTAACAAGGAGAAGAAAATATGAATGAATTCTGGTTAATTTTAGGCATGTTCATCATTACATTTGGTATTCGTTTTGTCATGTTTGCTTTTGCAGGGAAAATTACTTTTCCAGTCTGGATGCAACAATCATTAAAATTTGTGCCTCCAGCAGTATTAACTGCAATCATAGTGCCCGCAGTCGTTATGCCCTATGGAGATATGGATATAAGTTTTACTAATGTTTATTTATTAGCGGCAATTATTAGTGTGGTGATCAGCCTAGTGACTAAGAGTTTATTAAAAACGATCTTCTTTGGTATGTTAGTTTTTTTACTGTTGAAGTTATTAATTGCTTAAGAGGACTTCAATTTTTCGTGCAGACTAACTCAGAAAAAACAGACAAAAAAACCGATGCTTTGTAGGCATCGGTTTTTATCTTAGCTAGTTATATCAATCGCACTAATTAACTGACTCTATTTTACTGGTTAAAGAAGCTCAGTTAACATAGCTTCTTTAACATAGTTGGTATTACCATTAGTACAAAGGCACTTTTAGCTTTATAGATTAACTTACTCAGGCGCTTCAGTTTCTACATCTTTAGTTTCAGGTGCAACTTCTGGTTTTGTTAATAATATTTCACGCAGCTTTTCATCTAACTCTTTAGCAGCAGCTGGATTTTCTTGCAAGAACTTACAAGCGTTACTCTTACCTTGGCCAATTTTGCTACCGTTGTATGAGTACCAAGAACCAGATTTTTCAACTAACTCTTGTTTAACACCTAAATCAATTAACTCGCCGTGGTTATTAATACCTTCGCCGTATAAGATTTGGAACTCAGCTTGTTTGAACGGTGGTGATACTTTGTTTTTAACCACTTTAACGCGTGTTTCATTACCTGTGATTTCATCACCATTTTTAACAGCGCCAATACGACGAATGTCTAAACGAACTGATGCATAGAATTTTAATGCATTACCACCAGTAGTTGTTTCTGGGTTACCAAACATAACTCCAATTTTCATACGGATTTGATTAATAAAGATAACCATCGTATTAGTTTGTTTAATGTTACCGGTTAGTTTACGTAATGCTTGAGACATTAGACGTGCTTGAAGACCCATGTGTGAGTCACCCATGTCTCCTTCAATTTCCGCTTTTGGCGTTAAGGCCGCAACAGAATCGACAATCACTACACCAACAGCACCTGAACGTACTAACATGTCACAGATTTCTAATGCTTGCTCACCAGTATCAGGTTGCGAGATAAGAAGATCATCAACATTAACACCTAATTTTTTTGCGTAGCTAGGGTCTAACGCATGCTCTGCATCGATAAACGCACAAGTTTTACCTTGTTTTTGTGCTTCAGCAATAACTTGTAATGTTAGCGTCGTTTTACCAGAACTTTCTGGACCGTATATTTCAACAACACGACCGTACGGTAAACCACCTATTCCAAGAGCAACATCTAAACCTAATGAGCCAGTTGAAACAGATTCAATTTCCATTGCTGCAGCACCGTCTCCTAGACGCATAATTGAACCTTTACCAAATTGTTTCTCAATTTGGCCTAATGCAGCTGCTAATGCTTTATCTTTATTTGCGTCCTGACTCATGTATTCTCCAGTGTTTTTCTTATGTTTTACTGTATATGCATGCAGTATACTGCTCATTTATACAGTATCAAGTTTTTTATTAAAAATATGATGATATTTATTTAGTTTAGCATATCAACGTTATCTATCAGCCCTAAAAGTGCTAAACGAATTGCTTGTGTTCTCACTTCAGAGCGATCACCTACAAATAAATAGGTTTCAGTTTTATGTCCACTATGTGCGTTATACCAAGCAATACAAACCGTACCCACTGGTTTTTCTTCGCTGCCGCCATCAGGCCCTGCAATCCCGCTTATCGCAACAGCAATATCGGCATCTGAATTTTTTATGGCGCCAATAGCCATGGCATTAACCACTTCTTTGGAGACCGCCCCAAACTCTTGAATCAACAGGTCTTCAACACCTAGCATCTGTGTTTTAGCGCCATTACTATAGGTAACAAAACTACGGTCAAACCACAGCGAACTTCCAGAAATTTCTGTAATAGCGTATGCTACACCACCTCCGGTACAGGATTCTGCGGTTGTAGCAACCAAGCCAGCATTAGTCAGTTTTTCGCCTAATACTTGCGCCAATTCTTTAACGGTTTTTTCAGTAAACATCATTTTCCGCCTTTTTTAGAAATAGTTATTAAGTGTATTCATTATGAAGCCAACAGCGCAAGAATTAAAACAGCATACTCCGATGATGCAACAATTTTTAACCTTAAAAAGTGAAGTGCCAGACACCTTACTCTTTTATCGTATGGGTGATTTCTACGAACTGTTTTTTGATGATGCTCGTAAAGCATCACAATTATTAGGTATTTCCCTTACTCAACGTGGAAAAACTGGCGGCAATGCCATTCCAATGGCCGGTGTTCCCTACCATAGTGTTGAAGGCTACTTAGCAAAATTGATTGCCCTTGGTGAATCGATTGCAATTTGTGAGCAAATTGGCGATCCGGCCACCAGCAAAGGCCCTGTTGAACGTAAGATAGTACGTATCATTACCCCTGGCACGATCACTGATGAAGCGTTATTAGATGATAAACAAGATAACTTATTATGTTCAGTTTACCAACAAGGTGACACCTTTGGTATTGCTTCATTAGATATTGGTAGTGGTCGCTTTATTGTTAATGAACTTAATAAAGCTGAATCTTTACAAGCAGAAATACAACGTCTAAATCCAGCTGAACTCTTATATCCCGATAACTTTGAATGTTTGGAGTTAATTGAACATTTACCTACGATTCGTCGTCGCCCTGAATGGGAATTTGAATTAGGTACCTGTAAAAAACTATTAACCCAACAGTTAGGCACTAAAGATCTCGTCGGGTTTGGTATTGAAAAAGCCCACTTTGCAATTTGTGCTGCTGGTGCGTTATTGCAATATTTAAAAGATACTCAACGTACAGTGCTTACCCATATTCAATCAATTACATTAGAACAAAGCACTGATACGGTTATTTTAGATGCCGCCACACGCCGTAACTTAGAGTTAACCTTTAATTTAGCAGGCGGGACCGATAATACGCTAGCGCAAATATTAGATACTACGGTAACCCCAATGGGTAGCCGTTTATTAAAACGTTGGATACATCAGCCAATTCGTAATTTAACGGTCTTAAATTACCGTCAAACCATGATCCAAACGTTAATGGATTTTGATTTAACTGACGCACTTTCTATCCCACTTAAACAGATCGGTGATATTGAGCGTGTGATTGCACGCTTAGCGTTACGTTCTGCACGCCCTCGGGATTTAACACGTTTACGTTGCGCTTTTTCTTTATTACCTGAATTACAGCATTTAATTGCAGAATTACCTTCTGAACTCGTTTCTACATTGAGCCAAGAAATGGGTAACTATCCAGAGCTATTAACCTTATTAGAAACGGCAGTTATTGATAATCCGCCAGTGTTAATACGTGATGGCGGCGTGATCAAAGCAGGTTATAACGAAGAGCTAGATCATTGGCGTAATTTATCAAAAGGTGCAACGGACTATTTAGAAGCGTTAGAAAAACGTGAACGTGAAAGTACTGGTATCAGCACTTTAAAGGTTGGTTATAACCGAGTGCATGGTTACTTCATTGAGATAAGTCGAAATCAATCTGAACATGTACCGGAGCATTATGTACGTCGCCAAACGCTTAAAGGTGCAGAGCGTTACATTATTGCAGAATTAAAAGAACACGAAGAAAAAGTATTATCTAGCCAAGGTAAAGCCTTAGCACTAGAGAAAAAACTTTATGAGCAATTGATTGATTTATTATTGCCACATTTAAAAAGCTTACAATTCACAGCCAAAGCATTAGCTGAATTAGACGTATTAAATACGTTAACCGAGCGCGCATTAACACTAAATTATGTTCGACCAGTGTTACAAGAACAAAACGGTATCGAAATTGAAGAAGGCCGACACCCTGTTGTTGAGCAAGTAAGTAAAACACCTTTTATTGCGAATCCTGTTAATTTACATAACCAACGTCGTATGTTGATTATTACTGGCCCTAACATGGGTGGTAAATCAACCTATATGCGTCAAGTTGCGTTGATGGTGTTGATGGCGCACATTGGTAGTTTTATTCCTGCTCAAAGTGCAAAAATAGGCCCTATAGATCGAATTTTCACTCGTATCGGTGCGTCGGATGATCTAGCAAGTGGTCGTTCAACCTTTATGGTAGAAATGACTGAAACTGCGAATATATTGCATAATGCAACGCCAAACTCATTAGTATTAATGGATGAGATAGGTCGAGGTACCAGTACTTTTGATGGTTTATCGTTAGCTTGGGCCTGTGCAGAACAATTAGCAGAAAAAATTCAAGCCTATACCTTATTTGCAACACACTATTTTGAATTAACACGTTTACCTGAAACGATTCCAGAACTAGTGAATGTGCATTTAGATGCAGTAGAGCACGGTGATACTATTGCCTTTTTGCATGCGTTACAAGAAGGTGCTGCCAACAAAAGTTATGGATTACAGGTTGCCGCATTAGCAGGTGTACCTAAATCAGTCTTAGATAATGCCAAGCAAAAACTAGCACAATTAGAAGCGTCTTCTAAACAATCTCAATCTTTTGAAAACCAAACTAATGATAAGCAAACAGCAGATAGTGTGGCCGAGGCTCAAGTTCAAGCTAGCCTAGATTTTTCAGAACCTGAAAAGCACAAAGCAGTCGCTTTACTTGAAGGAGTCGATCCAGATGAATTGACACCTAAACAAGCACTGGCAATGCTTTATCAACTAAAAGAACAGCTATAAAAATACTCATTGTTTATTCGAGTTATTGTAAGGGGCATTTAAGCCCCTTTTTTATACTTATACCAATGGAATTAAATAAGTGATCAGAGATTGCGCAGGAAAAATTAACACTAATAAGGCGTGAGTTGTAGGAGATAGTTGTTCTCACTTCAAAACTCACAACGCAGTTAGGGGGGATTTTAACCAGCAATAATGATCACCTTATTAATTCTTTTGGTATTATTATTCCTATACTTAATTTCTACACTTTATCTTTCCGCCTACTGTTTATCTATTAGCCTGCTGATAGAGGTTAACTTCTTAAGCATTTTATAAAACCTACATTTTTAAAACTTACATTTAAAAAAATGCCATTTTATCCGTTTATTTTTAAGCAAAATTTTGTCCATATAGTAAATAAACTATAAATATTTCAATTTAACGAATCTTTTATGACAATTGAAATATTTCTGTAACAAAACTCTGTTCTAATCACCGCACTTAAATAATTAACATCATTGCGTAATAGTCGCTGAATTGAATAGGCTTAAAAATGAAGACTCAAAATAACAATACAACAATGAATCAGTTCTTTAATTGGACTGCCGTCGTTTTTTTAGTGTATTGCATGCTAGTTGCTGTCAGTAGTGTGAGCAGTGGCTTTAAACTTTTCTCTGGTGGTGCTGCTGGTGCTGCTGAGATATTCCAATTTGCAAGTAATCCATTAGTTGCATTGATTTTGGGTACATTAGCAACGGCGTTAGTACAATCTTCTTCGACTGTAACAGCAGTAACAGTCGGCTTAGTCGCTGGCGGTTTACCTGTTTCAATTGCCATTCCATTAATTATGGGCGCAAACATTGGTACTACTATTACAAACTCGATCGTTTCAATTGGTCACGTTCGTAACAATGAAGACTTTAAACGTGCTTTCAGTGCTGCAACAGTTCATGACTTCTTTAACTTAATTGCGGTATTTATTTTCCTACCATTAGAATTGATGTTTGGCTTATTAGAAAAAATGGCTGGCGCGGCTTCGCACTTACTTGTGGGTAGTGCTGATATGTCGATGAAAGGTTTTAACTTTATGAAACCTTTAACTAAGCCGGGCGTAAACATTATTTCTGATATGGCATCGATCATACCAGGTAAAATGGCGGGTATTGCGATGGTTGTAGCCGGTGTTGTGCTTATTTTATTCTCTGTGACTTTCTTAGGTAAAGTACTTAAAAAAGTATTAGTCGGCCGCGCTAAAGCAATCTTACATAATGCGTTAGGTAAAGGCCCTATCGCTGGTATTACGTCTGGTGCATTAATGACGGTGATGGTGCAATCTTCATCAACAACAACCAGCTTAATGATTCCATTAGCGGGTAGCGGTATGTTTACAACACGTCAAATATACCCTTTCACGCTGGGTGCAAATATTGGAACAACAATAACAGCATTGTTAGCTGCAACGGCAATTTCAGGTCCAATGGCTGAAGCCGCATTAACCATTGCTTTAGTCCACTTCCTGTTTAACTTCCTTGCTGTTGTGGTTATTTACGGTATTCCATTCTTACGTGAATTACCGTTAAAAGGAGCAGAGAAGTTAGCAGACGTAGGTACAAAAAACAAATTATTAGCTTTAGGTTATGTTGTTGGTACTTTCTTCATATTACCAGGGTTAATCTTAGTGGGTGTACGTTAATAAAAATAAAAGCTAGATTATAACTAGCTTAAACAATCTGCATATATTAAAAAAGCGATTCATTGAATCGCTTTTTTTTATTCTTTATTTCTTGTTTATACAGCTACAAATCATCTTTAAACGTCATACTTAAAGGCTATCTTTTTAAGCTATATATTGAGTAGTAAGTTAAATTTTACTTTCAATATCACCTTTCACTTTTTGTAGTTGCGCTAACACATTATATTGTTCATTTTCAAAATCGATAGATTCATTATTTAAAGCACATACGGTACCTACCACTTTGCCATCTTTTTCGATAGGTACACCTAAATAGGTTCCTAACCCGAACTCAGTTAAATCTTCATTATCTTTCCAGTTAGGATCTTTAGCTGCATCCTGCACTTCTAAAACTTCATTGGTATTAACCACTCGCTCACAATATAACGCGTGTTGACCTTCAGAATGAGTGCTTTTTTTACCTTTATCTCGTGCATGATAAATTTCTTTACCCGCCTCGCCACCACTTAATACCACTTCCATTTCATTATCATGAGACTTCATAACTAAGATTGAACTCATACCTGATTTTTTAGCAATATCATCAATTTTTTGCTGTGTTTGGCTATCTTCAAAAATACCTTCAAAAACATTATCTGTAGCATTATCAATCATGTCATCTCCTTTAAAGTTTACTTTTTACACATAGCTCATCACTAATGTGGTTATTCTGTAGTCAATTTATTCTAACATAGCATATAAATGTATGACTTTACTCTCGCGATTAGAGTAGCAAATTTAATCACAATACGAATTAAACAACGTGGTTACATTTAGAAGAAAGGACCAACGACTAAAATATTTCAACAGACATTAAAAACTACAAATAAAAATATAACTAAAAGCACTTAACCTCTTGTTAACCTAACTATTGTTAATTTATTACACTAAAATAAAATACCTATACAATAAGCGAGATTTGACCATGGATTTAGATAAGTTGCAGTTACTATTAGTTGAAGATGGTAATGACTTAGCGACTGCTGTTATTGATTATTTTGAACTTGAAAAAATTAAATGCGATCATGCCGAAAATGAATGGTTTAGAGGTGTGTGAAACATTGCGTTACAAGGCATTGATGTCCCTATTTTAATACTAACTGCAAAAGATACGCTTGAAGATAAATTACAAGGCTTCTCCAAAGGTGCAGATGATTACTTAGTTAAACCTTTTGCGATGGAAGAACTCATTGCTCGAGTACAGGTTTTATCGCGTAGACGCAGCGGAGTAGCGATTAACAAAAAAGTGTTCAGTTAGTAATTAAGCAGTGTTAAACATAACTGCAGTTTAGACTTTAACTGAACACTTAGTTATCAATATAAACAAGGACGTTATCTACATAAACAATGAATTATTTTTTAGATGCACTATATTGATGGTTTCTATAGGTGAACTATTTATAGATCAACTAAAGGAGCTAAATCGGCAGGGCGATAATAAACAGATTTTAGAACCTTACCTTTGCGTACTAACTTACTTTCCATTTGTACGTCTTCAGCACATTTAGCGATGATGAACTCACCTTTTACACTGTCAGTTAGTGTTACGCCCTGCTTTGCATAAAATTCAACGGTATCCGCATACTCTTGTTGGTTACGACATACTTTACTCATATTGCTTGAATGTACTTCATTCCAACAAGTCATAAAATCAATCTTGCGTTGTTTCGCCACGTTTAAGAACAAGTCAATCAAATAGCTAATCGCTAGGTTATCTTCAACCTTAGTATCACCTAAATGGACTAAACGCCCCATTAAAACATAAACACTATCAACAATCGCATCTGCTTGCTCAACCTTACAAGGGGCTTCGGCTAATTCAGTTAACTCTTCGATAATTAATGAAGTATGTAACTCATCAGCTTTATCATCTAACGTTTCTGGCGCAGCACAAGCTAGATCAAAAGTTTCTCTAAACTGAGTAATATCGGCATACAATTTTTCGTAAATAGCAGTCGATAATTGAGTTAATTTCATGGTGTTTCCTACCTGTAACAAAGTTGATTATAAAATGAGTTATAACGTCTGAATCTGATTATAACTAAATTATTCACTCTATTATAGGCAAGAAAGCGGACCCAATAGAGTTAATCAGCCGCGCTATAAACTAATTTACCTGCGACATAAGTTGAATGAATATTACGTTCATCACCTAACATCATTAAAGCAAATAATTTATCTTGTAAGCTGTTAGAGTTTTCAAGGCGTAATGTTTGTAATTCAGTGGCAGCCCAATCTAATACAATAAAGTCTGCTTCTTTTCCTTTTTCAAAATTACCGACTTTATGATCCAAGCTAAGTGACTGTGCACTGCCTAGCGTTGCTAAATATAAGCCTTTAAAAACAGATAATTTTTTACCTTGCAACTGCATGATTTTGTAAGCTTCACTTAATGAACGCAATTGTGAAAAGCTCGTACCACCGCCGACATCAGTAGCAAGACCAACTGATACATTAGCCTCATCTGCTTTATCTAAATTAAATAAACCACTGCCTAAAAACAAGTTTGAGGTAGGACAAAATGCAATCACTGACTTAGTTCTAGCTAATGTTTCCCACTCTGTCTCGGTAAGGTGAATACAATGTGCAAACACTGACTTATCACCCGTTAAACCATAATGCTCATACACATCTAAGTAACCTTCACGTTCAGGAAAAAGCGATTTAACCCATTCAATCTCATCTACATTTTCAGATAAATGAGTCTGAACATACACATCAGGATATTCTGCTTTTAATTTACCCGCTAATGCTAATTGTTCTGGCGTTGAGGTGGGTGCAAAACGTGGTGTTATAGCGTATTGTAAACGACCTTTATTATGCCACTTTTCAATCAATGCTTTAGATTGGTCATAACTTGATTGTGCCGTATCTAATAAGTAATCCGGTGCATTACGATCCATCATCACTTTACCGGCGATCATGCGCATATCTATTTTTTCAGCTTCTTCAAATAACGCATCAACAGATTCAGGATGAACCGTCCCGAAAACTAATGCGCTAGTGGTGCCATTTTTTAATAGTTCGTTAATAAAAAACTGCGATATTTTTTGTGCATATAATTTATCTTTAAACTGTTTCTCGGTTGGAAACGTATAAGTCTCTAACCATTCTAAAAGTTGCTCACCGTAGGCTGCAATCATTTCTGTTTGTGGATAGTGGATATGTGTATCGATAAAACCAGGCATGATTAACTGGCCACGTTTATCTTCAAGGTGAGGATATAAATCTGCACTTTTTTCATTGAATGGTGTCAATGACTTTACTTTACCATTTTCAATAACCAGTAACCCGTCAGAAATATATTGATATGCATCATCAACGTTTTCTACCTTTGCAGGGTCGTTAATAAAATGTAAAAAGCTTGCACGAATAACTGTATTTGATTGTTGATTCATAAGAGATGCCCATAGTTAGATTTATTCAGGTTGCGTTAAATAACGTCAAATTAAATGACAACTATGATTTTTGACTCATGCAAACTGAGCCCTTGTTTCAAGTGTTTTATTATTAACAACCGAAAATCACCAAAAGCATGGGTAATATAGCCAAAATCATGCCAACCTTAAAGTACTAATTTCCTATAGGGATCATTACAAGGTGATTGATTTTATGTTAAGGAGTATGCAAGAAAATGGTGCGTTTAACGTGTATCAAGCACTAATATAATGCAGTGAAGTGATAAATAAGATAATGGCTAAAGTAAGGCGATTAAAGAGAATAAAATCAATGACAAAGGTTTTATTATCAGCTCTATTTAAAATAATAAAAAACTAATAAATTAGTATATGAAAACTTTAAAAAATTACGTTCTTGATCATTACAACGCTTTATAATACAGATATACTTCAACCAACTAAGGAGGAAAAAATTGCCCAACTTCACTTTAAAGCAAGACGAAAAATTATCAATTAAACTGACCCACCACATGAAACAAGGGACGTTTAGACGTATTGATTTATATTTTTCATTACCAAAAGAGATGGGCATAAATAAAGACACCTTATCGGAAACAGATTATTTCAATGCGGGTATCAATGGACGCCGTGCATACCATACCAAAGGCTTACACTTACCTTTATTACATCGTCGTTTTGCAACTAGAATGAAACGCTCTGCATCAGAATATAAAAGTAACTTAAACTTATTTGCTTACCAATATATCTCAGCATTAGATACCGATGCGAATGAAGTGTTAGCGATTAATGATAGCGAGAGTTTAGCTGACTTTTATGATGCAGCGGTTGAATTGATAGAGCACTGCTTAGATATTCTAAAAAAACATCGTAGCCATCAACCTAAAAGTGCCAAACTCACTTCTATCTATGAAAATGTAGATAACTATTTATCGTGGTATACCGAACAAACCATCATGCGTATTCTGGTTAAAAAGCCACGTCCAAGTGAATTTTCTGAAACACGTTTAGCATTATTAACTATTTGTGATGAAGAGAATCAATACCGCAAGAAAAAAGGCTATAACTCTGAAGCGACTTTAAAGGAACCTAACCGTATTGCCAACAAAATGCGTTTATTACGCCGTTTGATTGAATATGGTGTAATTTTTAAAAGCAAAACTCTTGTACTCGGCAATCACACTAAGAAAATGGTGACCGGTGTTGCTACTGCTTTATTGATGAGTGTTGTATTAGTCTTAATCATCAAAACTCAGGGGGCATTTAGCCAGTTAACCACTTTAATGATCTTCTTATTAGCGATTATTTACGGGGTGCGTGAAGTCTTTAAAGATGAATTCAAAAACATATTATGGCGATGGATAAGACGAGGAAAACCTAAATGGGCTCGCACCTTATACGACTCAACAAGCCAAATAGAAATAGCAAAGCAAAAAGTCTGGTTAGATTACAGCATCAGTAAAAAACTGCCGCAGCAGAGTAAAGACTTACTAGCAGAGCGCCATTCACAAAATAAGCAAAGTGCGCAATTACTGCATTACCGTATTGAAACTCGTGTCAGCAAACAAGGCTTTCAAGCCGGTTACGATACAATGGAAGAAAATATATTCTTTAGTTTACGTCCGCTAACGCGTTATGCAGAAGGTGGTACAGGTAAAGTCTACGAACGTTTAGATACGACAGCAAATAGAGAGAAAATCCAAACGACCTCTATTGAACGGCGTTACCAAATTAACGTGATTGTTGCCTTAGACCAAGGTCAATATCAGGCTCAATTTGAACGTTATCGAATCACTTTAAATCGTTCAGGTATTATAGAAATAGAAAAAGCGGGTGAAGCTAAAATTAAAGACAAAACAGATAAAAAATTACAATCGAAACTGTACTCTTTAATGCACATAAAACGACGTCTTTAATACTTAGCTTTTTCTGCGCCTATAAAAATGCCGTTTAACTTATTAAAGCTAAACGGCATTTTTGTTTAATCATTGCCAGGTTAATAAATACTTAAGTTAATAAGTCCTTAATTTAATAAAAGCATTTTAAAGGAGCTTTTAACAAGTTCTTAATGAATAAATGCCACTTTAAAACAACCAACGTTGTAATGGTTGCTCAAGCTTGATGCCTGAACCTCCCCAACGATCGATACTATCAATTACTAATATATTTGAGAAAGTAGGCAATAATTGCTTGAGTTGTTGAGAGACTTTCTTCGTTGTTAATAACCACAAATGCGGTGACTCTTGTAATAATGCTTTTAGTGCAGACTTATCTTGATCTGTCCATTCTAACTCTGCTTTGAATAAACGTTGCACGACAAACAATTGGTTAGCCGAGGCAAAATCTTCCAATTGATCTGATAATAACACCACCGAATCAATCTCTTCATCAAATAAGGTTTGCTGTTGTTGATTAACAAGCAAACGGATTTTAAGCAGCAACTGCTGCTGATTATTCTCTATTAAAGCAGCGTAATCAGGCCAAAGTCGTTTTAGATCTTCACTGACAATACTTAACATAGTGCCGATATTATTTGGGTTAAGCCAAGCATAAATAGAACTATTACCATCACTTAATTGTACACTGGCGATGCCTTTAGCTCGTGGAGATATCGATTGTGAAGCATCAATTTCTATTAAATTAATATTACCCTGTCGCGCATAAACAAATAGTGGATCCTGTGGCCATAATGCTTTTAGGGTAATCGCCACCGTTGCCGTTTTACCAGCCTCTAATGCCTTTGCTTCTCCCTTAGTCGCATACCAATTATTTAATCGTTCCAAACCATAACGCTTAGGAGCAAGGTAAGTTGTTGTGATGGGTGAGCCTTTCATTAATTGTGTGGCTAACATATACGTAACAGGTGTTGTGGTTAAAATGTCTTTTGCCATTAATTGAGTTGGCAACAATGCTAGCAGCACAGAAAAAATGACCGAATAGCGAAATAGCTTATTAAAGACTTTATTCATTATGTACGTCCACCAACAATGCGATAAATAGTCGCGATTAAAAAGAAACTAGCAGCGACTAAAATGATCGATGCACCAGAGGGAATAGGCAGCTTTAACTCCATTGGCAATAACGTACCAATCAAGCAACTCAGAGTCGCTAATAACGAAGATAACAGCACAAAACTGCCCATACTTTTCGTCATTAAACGTGCCGTTGCACCCGGGATAAGTAATAATGCGCCAACCAATACTGCACCAACAATTTTAACCGCTGCAATGGTTACTAAGGTAATCATCATCACGAATAAGTAATCATAAAAATGCGTGTTATAACCTCGTACCTTAGCAATATCAGGGCTAATCGACGCCAATAAAATACGATTAAACGTAAACATGAGACCCACAATAATCAGTAAACAACTGATGCCTAACACTAATAAATCAAAATCAGTAATAGTTAAAATAGAACCAAATAACACATTCTCTAACATGTGAATATTGATTTTACGAGCAACGTACATCAGCAACGCCGCCCCACCAGCTAATGCAACGGCAAGAAAAACACCGACTAATGTATCGTAAGGTACCGCTGTTCGGTTACGCACAAAATGTAATAACAACGCAAAGATCATGCAAAAACAAAACAAACCAATGATCGGATTCTCAGGAGGTTCACCTAATAACACTCCAATCGCAATCCCGGTTAAAGCCGCATGACCAACGGCTTCCGAAAAGAAAGCTAAGCGCTTGGCAATCACCAATGTACCTAAACCACCTAACAACGGCCCAACTAATAAGGCCGCCACTAATGCATTTACCATAAATGCATAGGAGAAGCTTTCACTTAACCAACCCGCTTGCGCACCTTGGCTTGCTAATAAACGTAAGGTATCCACTATGCCACCTCACTATTAACCGTTGAATCATTAACAACATCAGCCACTGGCGTACTACGATAATGATTAAAAAGCTGCTCTATCTTATTGGTTTGCAATACCTCACTCGCATCACCACTTTCAATTAACACACCATTTACCACGTGCACAGTTGCCTCTAAACGACGCACGGCACTGATATCATGATGTACCACAAGAATCGTTTTCTGCTCTTTCACTAAATCACTGATCAAAGACTCAAAGTAACGTACTCCTTGATCATCCATGCCATTGGTGGGCTCATCTAAAATAAGTAAGTCGGGGTTATCTAATAATGCTTGAGCAAACAGAACACGTTGCTGTTCACCACCTGACAATTGCCCCATGCGAAACATAGCGCGATCCGCCATACCCAAACGCGCTAATTGTGCTAATGCTTTCACTTTGTGTTTTTTATTAAAGTTAAAAAATAGCGGAGAACGACTTTGGTTGAGTAGAATAAAATCGAGGACGGTTAACGGTAAGCTCGGTTCAAAGGTCGCCTTTTGTGGCACATAACCTATCTTGCCTTTACTATCGGTCCAGTTAACATTGATCTCCCCTTTAAAAGGCGTTAACCCTAAGATGGAACGTAACAATGATGTTTTACCACCGCCGTTGGGCCCCATGATCACATGACATTTTCCCGCATCAAGTGAAACTGAAATATCCTGTAATACGATGTTATTTTCATAACGTAAACCAACATCATTCAATGAAATTGAAGGCCCCACTACGCACCGCCTTTTTGTTGTGCAGTAAACTTCATCGCTTCCACCAAAGTATTTAAATTATTACGCATTTCGACTTCTACTTTATCTGCCTCGTAAGCACCATGAGTCATGTGAGAAAAACGGTATAGTTTGATACCTGTTTCTTTCTCAATCGTATCAACATAACGATTCGGCATATTAAGCTCGTAAAACAACACATCGATTCCTGATGCTCGTATTTTTTCAATGGTTTCTTGTAGTTGGCTAGCGCTCGGTTCGACACCATGCGCAGGCTCAATAACCGCACTGACTTCAACACCAAATTCTTGCAGAATATAACCATAAGCATTATGTGTTGTCGCAACCTTCATACCGGCAGTATTAATATCACTTAACGCCAACATGGCTTGGTGTTTCATTTTCCTAAATTTTAGAGCGTATTGGCGGGCATTCGCTCGGTATTGCTTGGCGTTATCAGGGTCAATTTTTGCCATCTCATTAGCAATCGTATAAACCTTCTGAATAGTGGTTGAAACACCAACAAAGGTATGGGGATTCACTACGCCACTGCCAACTGATTGCCCCATTGCAGGTAATAACGGCACATCTTTATTGGCTTTTATAATAATTAAATCATCGCGGTTAGCCGCTTTAATTACTTTTAATGCAAAGTCATCGTGGCCAATACCATTAATAACAATGACATCCATAATATTTAAACGGCGTAAATCATTTGCTTGTGGTTGATAATTATGAGGATTAAAACCTTCATCAACTAAAGGCAATACCTCAACGAGGTCTCCGACTACGGCTTTTACGTAACTGTAATAAGGTTGTAATGTAATACCAACGGTTAATTTTTCTGCATGGCTTAAGCTGCTACTTAACATCAACAGTAAACCTAAAGTGAGTGTTTTAAACATGATAGAGAGTCTCGCGAATGATGTTAATGACCGTGTTCGGATGCGTTTTGTTCTGATTCAAAAACCACTTGAGTCCAACCTGCTTTAATTAATGATGTTGTATCAAGCGTGTTAGGTCGTGTTTTAACATCGCTATTAACTTGTGCAGTAACATTTACTTTAACGATGTTTGCTTGTGGTGTTGTGTTTTTAAAATCAATCCAAATATCGAGCGCCTGATCTTGGCTATTTAATAAATAACCAGGACCACCCTGTGCCGGTTTGCTTTGATAAATACCAGGGGCTATTTGCGACCATTGATGTTCACCTTGGTGTGCCCAACTTTTATCTTTTACAAAAGGTGCAATCCAGTCTTCCTCTAACTGCCGTACCGATAACCAAGCTTGATTCGCTTCATGAAAGTAATGTATCTCTTCATAAGCAAGGCGTAATTCTGCAATCATTGATAAAGGAGGGGGTGTTAATTCTGTAATCAACACTTGATGTGCTTGAAGGTTATTATGTTGGTGGTTAACGCTGTTATAAGGTAATAACAGCGCACCAATCATTAAAATAAGGACACATAAAAAAGCAATCCAATAGCCTTCATGTCCCCTATTTTCACTTACAACGAGCTGTTGTATTATCATTTCTCTGTTATCTCAACACTGTCAACTTCCACAGGGCTTTCATGTCCAGAATCAAAGACAATATAAAACTCTTCCACTGTTTTTTTAAATGTAGCAATAGAGCGTTTATCGGTTTTTTCTTTAGCAATTAAGTTGTCATTGTAATCAAACATACTCACTCGAGAATCAATCGCTTTACTACCATCGCTGTAACCCGCTTCACACTCAATAGTCTCACCAATAAATGCGCAATGCATCAAAGGGAAGTGAGCGAAGGCTGTGCTGCTTGATAATAATAACGCAGCGCCACTTAAGGTTTTAAAAGAGGTTTTAAAAGACTTTTTAAAGGTCATTGTTTAGCCCCCCGCTACGGAAGTATTGCTTCGAAAGTAAGGTGTACACTTGCATTCATTTTATCGGCTAATGGGTTATCAGTTAACTTAGCAGTATGAGACGCTTTTAGGATATAACGACCTGCAATTTCAGGTGTGAATTCAATAAAGCCTTGCTCATCACTGACTACGTCAATTTGATCTTGTTGGTTACGGTATAAAGTACCGTCACGTGTAATTTCAGCTTTTACACCAGCTTGCGCTTTACCATTAAAGAACAATTGAAAACGAACTGGTTCAGTTGCCACAATGTCAGCAGGTTTAGTAATAGGTTGTAGCTCCAAGAACTTTCCTTCTAATGGGAAGGCTTTCTCACTTGGTTTACCCACTGTGATATACGTTTCCGCTCGAGTGAAAGTAATCGTTGTACTGATGTCTCGAGAGGTTTCAGGTAGCAAGTTAGTTCGGTCAACTTTGTTCGCACGTATTCTTTTTACTGTATCTCGTTTACCTGCTTTATAATGTGTTACGTAACCTGGTACATTATTGATTTGTACTCGATGCGTGCCTTCTTCAGAAAAGAAGAAATCAAACACTGATCGGCGTTTGCCACGTAATACAAAATCAGGACGCTCTTGACGGCCATCAGGCATGATGATTTGTGCAGTTTCACTACCTGCTGGTTTATCCATTACAAAAGTGCCGTGAGATGCTGTCACATCAAAGGTCAACCAATCCCCACCTTCTTTAGAGATAGTGAAGTGTGATGGTAATACCCATCGAGGATGTGCGTTAGCAAAACTAGACAACATGCTTCCAGCTAGCACAGAACAAAGGACAACCAGTGTGTTTATTTTTTTATTCAACATTTCTCTCTCTCTTAATAACTAATTTAAAAATAAAATTGGGTAATCAAAATAACTTCATCGTACATTTCAAAAACAGTATTTCAGCAACGTCTACAGGTGGTAATCTAAGGTGATTAGTCCTGTTTCTTCAGTAGGCTCTAACTGCATGTTAAAGCCCTCTTCTGCTAGCTGTATTTTTTGACGTATATAATTACGTCCACCGTGCTCTCGTACCACTTCCACATAAAAAGTGTAATCACCTTGCTCTACACGTTTACCTTGTTGATCTAACCCATCCCAACTAAAGCGATATTGTCCGACAGGTCTTGTTGCAGAAGTAACAGCATCAACCACTGCGCGATCATTACGACCCACCTTTCTCCACCAGCTGCGAAGGTCTTTTAACCATTCATCTTCGCCAACCCACAGTTGTATGGTGCGGACAGGTTTGCGTTGCTTGTCTTCAATCCAAACGGCAACGTAAGGGCGTGCATAAATACTCGCTTCGATATTCGGTATAACAAACTCAATATCCATGGTTGCTGTTTCTGGAATGCTCTTAGCCCAGCTTGGTAAAGCGATACATAAACTAAATAGTAAACACGTTAAATTTTTAACTTTCATTGATAGACTCTCGTTTTTAGGTTCTTGTTTTTAAGCTCTTTTTTTGATTCTTTTTTCGTTTTTTGTTTTTTGTTTTTTGTTTTAAATCGGTCAAGCTAAGGCACAGCAAACAGGTAAATCAGTAGCGTGACCATCGAACCAAAAGCCGTCCATTTTAGACCTAAGCTAAAACTCTTCTTTTTAGGCACTAATAAACACACGCCAGTTAAGACAAAAAACACCATGAGTAAGGCGCTAATATCAATAAACCAAGCCCAAACTTCTCCGCTGTTTCGCCCTTTATGCAGATCATTTAATACTGCGATTGCACCGTAATGTGTTATTTCAATTTCAGCTTCTTGAGTTACCATATCGATGAAAACAGTGCTGTTATAACCTGGTCCTTTATAATCTAAGGAAAGCTCTCCTTCGACTAGCTCGCCTTCTTCAACTTCACTGAACATCTGCATCGCTGAAGGTTTTCCTGACAGCTTTCCTTCAGTGGCTAAATAATTTAATAATGGTGTTTTATCAACACTGAACTTCCCTTGCTCTAATACAAAGAATCGGCCTGGTATTGATAAAAGATTACGATCAACATTCGGAGAGTCACTCACATAAAGATGCGGACGATTTAAGGTGATTCCTGTGAGTGAAAAGAACAACACCACCAGTAATAACGCCATCGAAACATAAATATGTAAACGGCGAGCCCATAACTGTACTTTCTTATTTTTGAGCGAATTGGTAACGGTATTAGACATATTCATAACGAGGTTGACAATAAAGATGCAAATGTAATTCATTCTCATTTAAAAAATAATGAAACTTACATTCTTTACATTTGCTTTAGCTTGAATAGATTTATATAGCGAGGCTAATAATTAGAAAGATTGCTTAATGATTAGGTTTCAGCCCAAAGTCGTAACAGGTTTGCATGAGAGCGGCTCACTTGGTCGAAGGCTGAATTTTTACCTTGTGTTGTCATGATATTTCGTCGAGCCAAATCAAGGTCACCAAGGATCCCTCGTTTCTCGGTATCACGCACATAGCTTTCTAACCAAGTAACGGCAACACTTCTTACCCCCTCTGTCACAGGTTCTACGCGGTGCAGTGTGGTAGATGGATAAATAATAGCTTGGCCTGCAGACAATTTATAACTTAACGCTTGCGCTCCAATAGAAAACACCAACTCTCCGCCACTGTAATCTTTTGGATCAGAAAGGAAAATCGTACAAGAGATATCAGATCGAATAATAGAATCAGCGCCCATTAGCGCATCATCAACATGATTTCCATAACCGCCAGAATCTTTACTCTCGCTAAATAAGAAAGGTGCAATTTTTTTAGCATAAGTTGTCGTTGCAAAATCAGGATGTGTGACTAATTTAGTGGTCATCGTGTTAGAAAGATCAGTTTCTAACTCAGGATCGGCATACCATTGAAGATTCTTTTTGACTGACTTAGCAGCCCAACCAGCCGTTTCATCACCTGCGTGAAATGTCCCACGGCTCAAAGTCTGATGTATTTGTTTTAGTTCATCTTCAGAAAGAACATTTTCAAGAATAGTGATCATTAACGAATAACCTTTCTATAAAAAAGCGGACACTACTATGTCCGCTTTATCGTTATTTAAAAATACTATTTAGTGTGTTTATAACAGGACACTTATAAACGGTATTTAAAGTTTAAGTTAAGAGATCGAGGGTCATTCCCTTCTGCCAACACCCAGTTTGGTGTTGAAGCAACGCGACTTTTATCAAACATATTACGAACCACTAATGAGATATCCCAGTTTTCTAGTTCATAGTAAGTTCCGAAGTCAAATTCAGCATATCCAGGTACTTTGTAATCACCATCATTACTACCTGATTCAGCTCTCATACCTAATGCAAAACGAACTGGCTCGCTATCCATCTTATAACTATTCCAAATAGAAAGAGAGTTATAAGGTGTGTAATCTGCTTGTACACCTTTATCGTCACCCGAAGTATCAGACGCGTCAGTGTATGCGTAACTTATACGGCTAGAAATTTGGTCAGTGAGATGAACTAACGCATTAACTTCAACACCTGTTGATCTGAACGCTTCACCTGAACGTTGTACTAACGCTCTATCGCCATCAATCGTTTCATACTCTGTTTGATTTTTAGTATTGATATAAAATAATGTCACACTAGTACTTAACTTATCATCGAAAAAGTCACCTTTAAAGCCTAGTTCATAGTTATCACTTTCTTCTGGATCGTAGCTAACACCATCTTGGCCATATTGTACTAACGTCGATGTATCAATCGGTTCATAAGCTTGGCTGTAAGATGCAAATAGATTCACATCTTGCGTTAACTTATAAACAACACCCGCATCATAGATAAAGTTAGAAGTACTTTGATCATAATCTGAATCATCTGAACTCGTTTCTTCACCTTTGAACCTTGTGTACCCCAACCCTAACGCTAATGTGAAATCACCAAGACTAATACGATCTTTTAAATATAAGTTGATTTCATTATCGATTGTTGTTGAATAATTACCGTCTTTTAAAGAGTCAGGTATTTGAGTATAAATTTGATCATCTGGGTCATAGACATTGATTGTATTATTACCAATCGCATCTTCATTATCTTGGAAGTTACGCATAAATTTAACTTTTTTATTACGGACATTAACGCCCGTTAATAAATGATGTTTAAAAATACCTGTTTCAAATTTCCCTTCAGCATTGGTATCAAGTAAAAAGTATTGGTCTTCGCCTTGAGCATAAACCCACTTTCTTTCTAATGTTGAATCACCAATGGCATTACCTAAACCACTGCTATTACTTGCATAGAGATCTTGCGCGCTTGACTTAGTATTGACCGCCGCAGCGGTTGCATTTAACGTCCAGTTTTGTAGTTTATGTTCAGCACTTAATTCAAAAGTAGTTGATTTATTAGCGCCTTTATCTAACGGGCTACCATAATAGAAACTACGGTTAATAATGCTACCGAAACTATCTGTTGTATCACCTAATGTGCCATTAGCAAGATTAGTGGTGTAAACACCATCGCCATAACTACTACCACCCGTCGTCTCACGATTAATATATTCAAAACGTGGTGTAATACGTGTGTTATCACCAATTTTAAAGGTCAAAGAAACATCGAGAGCTTGCTCATCTGTTGAGCGCCCTTCTTGGTACTCTTCTCCATCAGGTGTTAATTCTGCATTAACTCGATATAACACTTTATCGCCAACCAACTCACCAGTTGAATCAATACTGACTGAGACTTGGTTTCTTTTAAAGTTAGCCGTATCTCCAGACACATAAGATCTTGTTTTTAAACCTAATGTCGTTTCTGATTCTTCTTGAGGTTTTTTAGTAATGACATTAACCATACCGCCACCAACACCTGAACCATATAAAATAGCATCAGAACCGTTAAGTATTGTCACTGACTCTACGTTATAAGTACTAGGAGAACGAGAACCAGAACCAGCTTCACCACCTTGAAGTGAACGTAACCCATTGACCATAAAGTTATCAAGGTTCGTTGATATACCGCGAATAATCACATTACGATCGGCAGAACTGCTGGTATTAATGCTAGTGGCATACTCAGCAATATCCTTAACATCTTCTGCAGACATATCCTCGATTTGTTCTTTTGTTACTTTTACAACAGAGCGACCTGTATCTTTCAAAGATAAGTTCATTTTTGTTGCGGTATTATCGACGGCATTAATTCCTTGCTCAGACTGACCGGTCACCGTCACTACGTCTAACTTAGTCACTTCAGAATCGGCATCCGCAGCAAATGAAGCAGGAGATAAGGCTGTAATTAATGCGGATCCAATCGCTAGGTGAGTAATTGGTTTTGATTTTTTAAAAAACTGGTTAGACATCTTCTAATATTTCCTTTTAGATAAGTTTGCACAACAAACTTAAGTACATAGCGCTATTTATTTTCAACACCCCCAAAACGACAAACATATATTTGTCGCTTTAAGTATTCACAGATAATTTATTTGTAATCTCATTAGAATATTTATAAAAAGTGAGGTGTAAAATCTGAAAAGGATTTTAGTGATAACGGTTATCAATACCAATTAAATTACATTCTTTACATTTGTAGTATGAAAAGCACTCAGATAAACAAAGAAAATCAATAAATGACGTAATGACGATAAAAAGAGAATTAGATAAAATGGAATTGAGAGCAATCACAATGAATAGCTTATCTATTGTGATTGGCATAATAAAAGAAGAGGAAGTCTAGTGCATAAAAAACGGCTAGTTTCCTAGCCGTTACATTATTTATAAATAGTAATTAACAATTCAAACCGCTTATACCAATGGAATTAAATAAGTGATCAGGGATTGCGCAGGAAAAATTAACACTAATAAGGCGTGAGTTGTAGGAGATAGTTGTTCTCACTTCAAAACTCACAACGCAGTTAGAGATAATTTTAACCAGTAAGAATGATCACCTTATTAATTCTTTTGGTATTAGTAACGAACTTGAACCGTTGCCATAAAGTTACGACCTTCACCAACAACAACATTTTGTGCGCCATTAGTTTCGTAGTCATCACTTGTTGAGCCACCACCAGCGTAGTAATCAGTATCAAGCAGATTTTCTACATTGAAACGAAATACCATTTCTAGGTTTTGATCGTATTGAAAATGATGAGCAAGCCCTAAATCAAAGCGAGTATAACCATCTTTCTTAAAGGTATTTGCTGCATCACCATAACGTGATCCCACATAAGTAGCACCCAAGTTAAGATCTGTATTATGAGTCACTTGGTAACGAGACCAAAGGCTAGCAGCGAACTTAGGCACATCAGCAGGACGATTACCTTGGTAATTAGCATCCGTTGTGTATTCAGCATCAAGATAAGTACCTGTACCACTTAATGAAAAATCATCAGTAATGTTACCTTGGAATGCTAATTCAACACCACGATGAACACGTTCACCTGTTTGTGTGACTTCATAAGACTCTGCACTACCCACATTAATTGTTGAATTTTCTTCAGTAATTTGAAAAACAGCACCAGAAGCAAATAATTGTTTATCAAATAATTCCCATTTAGTGCCTAACTCATAAAGTTTACCGTTCACTGGGTCAAGTGATGCACCATCATTCGTTGCATTACTGTCTGATACATCAGACTGAGGTTCAAAGCTTTCAGAGTAAGTTAAGTAAATAGAACCGTCACTTGTTGGGTGATAGATTAAAGCGACTTTAGGCACAATTACATCTAATCTTTCATCTGATTCACCATCATCACCAGGTGTTACTTTCAAATCATAACGCAGGCCAGCAAGTGCTTGCCATTGGTCATTAAAAGTCACCATATCTTGTATATAAAAACCATAACTGTTGTACTTACTATCAGTTGTTCTAACGCTGGCGGTGGTATCAATAGTTGCCGATGAGTTTGGCTCACCAACCGTCGTTGTAGACCCAACTAATGAATACTGTTCTCGCTCATAGCTATAACCTAACCAGTTACTACCGATTAAGACTTTATGGCCAATACTACCAGTATCAAATTCACCGACTAAATCGGCACTTGCCGTTTGGAAGATCCAGTTATCACTACGATCACTACCCGCTTGCGTATAAGTTGTACCATCATAAGATGTTTCAACAGGATAACTTTCAACATCATGACGTTTAAAATCTTGATGGTTGTAACTCACATTTAATGACCAATTATCATTTAATTGCGCATCAACACCAACACCGACATTCTCAACTTCGTTGTCGATATTTGACCATTGTGTATCCCAAATATATTCATCGCCTAAAACAGATTTCCCAGCAACAACATAAGCACCAGAGTCAACACCACCGTTATCTGTTGTACGGTCGTAATGTGCAGAAATAGTCACTGCATCATTAAGATCGTAATCAATAAATAGACCGCCAACAAAACGATCCGTTGAAGGCGATGAACCATCACTATAGCTGCGCCATGAGTCGTAGTTTTGTTGTGATAACACCAAACGACTACGTAACGTTTTTTCTTTGTTCAAAGCACCACTAACGTCCAGTGTGCTTCGAGTTGAATTGTTTGAACCTAAGTCTTGGCTAAAGACAACATGTGTTTCTGCCGTTGGCTTTTTAGACACCATGTTAATCAGACCACCTGGCGCCGATTGTCCGTATAACAATCCAGCAGGACCTTTTAATACTTCGACTGACTGTAATAATTCAACAGGTTGACGGTAATGAGACCAATGTTGTTTACCATCTCGTAAATAACCAGTGCTACTACTAAGTTCAAAACCACGCAAAGCGAAACGTTCACGATTACGACTATCGCCTAATGCTGAAACACTTGAATCATTTTTTAATACATCGCTTAATTTGGTTGCACGTTGTTCATCAATTAATTGCTCATCAATCACCGTGACTTGTCCCGGCGTTTCAAGCTGAGTCATTTCCATGCGCATAGAGCCAGTATTGCTGTCCGCTTTATAGTTAGCGCGCTCACCAGTCACCACCATTAACTTTTCAGGATCGGCTTCAATACCTGCATTTTCAGCAGCATTGACATAAATGACTGATGAGGCGAGCGTCGCACCTATTAACATAGACAACTGACTTCTTTTAAACATTTTCTATTTCTCCCTTGTATTAATGATTGTTTATTATCAATTCCATTTGAGCGTTCAATCGCACTAACTGATGGAAATAATCGCTAAAAATACGTGATAATAATTATCAATAACAACAAAATTACATTCTTTACATTTGCTAGATAAAAGTTAAATAGAATAAGTAATAGGTAGGTAAATCATCTGAATAGCATTTTTTAAAACAGAGAAATAAAATTAACCACACATTTATAAAAGCACGATTAATTTATTTTAAAAGAATATGAGAGGTTATACCGATTACATTAAATAAGTGATCTAAATTTTGCGCAGGAAAAATGAGTTAGTTCAAGGCGAAAATTGAGGCCTTTCGAAGATTAACTTCGTTAATCGTCTATCGGTGAATTAACTAAAACATGTTAATTCATTAATGGTTGTTCCATTTACGAAATTTACAACGAAGAAATAAGTTATTTTAACAAGTAAAATAGATAACTTAATTAGTGTGATTGGTATTAGCAGACTATAAAAAACACATTAGGACACAAGACATTTGTGCAACTTTTTCAGTGAAAGCATAGCCTTTTCCATGCACTGTCTTTATATGTAATTTAGACAGGCCTGCATTAGACATTTTTCGACGGATGTTACTAATATGAACATCTAAATTACGGTCAAAAGCAGATAATTCCCTTTTTAACACTTCCTTCTGTAAGGTTGCTTTAGAAATAATGTCTCCGTCATTTTTACTCAAATATTGCACTAACTGCACTTCAGTATCAGTTAAAGGCAGACGTGATATTTTAAATGAAAAGCGCTCAGAACAATTATCAAATGCAGCACGTTGTTTTTCTAATGCTACACGCCGTAATAACACTTCGATATGCACTAACAAAGCTTGTTCTGAATAAGGTTTATTAAGATATTGATCAGCGCCAGCCTTTAATTTATCAAGCAAATTAGCTTGGTCATTAGCTTCGCTCAATAACAAAATAGGAACGGCAAAACGCTTACAAATGGTTGAAATGACTGTCTGAGTTTCTTTAGCAACTAAACTAGTATCAGATTGCTTATTACTCGACAGATTACTACTGGACAGATCACGACTGGACAGATCACGACTTGATAAATTACAGTCAGAAAACTGAGTATTAGAAAGCGTTGAGGATAACTCACTAGAGGATTCTTGCCTAAAAATAGCTTTGCTAGCAACACAGGTATTCGCAGAAAAATTATCGGTAAGTAAGTCATTCGAAAACTCATTGTCTAATATCACAACATCAGCACTTTGCTGCTGTAAATGAACCAAAGTACTTTTAACATCATCAAAACAAGTCACTTGATGTGTCGCTTTAGTTAATATTTGTGTTAACAATTTTTTGCTTTGCAAATTATTACTAACCACTACGATATAAGACATAACAACCTCAATAAACGATAATGAGTCGCATTCTACTTTCAAGGGTTTACTTTATCAATATCTCTTTGGTAACAAAGAGATAAATCTTTTATTTATTTCTGCTTTATCTAATGAAAAATCTTCAATTTAAAAGTAATAGTGTTCCATTGAATCTTTATTTAATTATTTATATAGGGGAAATAAGTGTAAAAAATAACGTAAACACTTGTTATTTAATATAAATTTAATGATGTAGTTATTTATTTTAAGCAGTAATATTAATTAGCTATAGAATGGTAAAGATATGAAAATAACTTCATGAATATGCTTATCCATGAAGTTATTAAAAATGATTGTAAGCGACTAATCGCTATTAAGCTGATAATGAAATAGACGATGCCACATTAACGTTACTGCGACCCAATGCATTCAATACCGCTTGCATAGAAGCCGTTAAAATATCGTGACAATTAGATGCTGCACAATAGCGACTTCCTTTAATGCTAATTTGCACATAAGCCATTGCTTCAGCTTGTTCATTTTCAGCACCTAACTTGCTTGGTAACGCATGTTCAGTGTAATCAATTAACACAATGTCATGACCAATAGCGACACTTAAGCCTTTCACAAAGGCATCCAATACACCTTTACCTTCACCCTTTAATTCAAGTGTTTGGTTCTGTGTTGTCAACTGTGCTTGTAACGTATCAACACTGCCTTCACGATTAAGTTGGTAACTCTCAATATTAACTGCATGTACTGGATTTAAGTAGGTGTTTGAGAATATTTCATGTATTACTTGAGGCCCTACTTCTGCTTCACTTTTCTCAGCAAATGCTTGAATGTGTGGACTAAAGTCGACTTGCATCCAGCGTGGCATTTGAATGCCATAATCTTGCTCAAGTACATAAGCGACACCGCCTTTACCTGATTGACTATTTATACGAATCACTTGCTGATAGCTACGACCTAAATCACGAGGATCAATCGGTAAGTAAGCTACTTGCCAATGCGCATCAGGGTCTTCTTTACGCTGTTCCGCATCAATGCTCATACATTTGTTAATCGCATCTTGATGGCTACCAGAGAAAGCAGCAAATACTAACTCACCAGCATAAGCATGACGTGGATGAACCGCTAACTGAGTGCAGCGCTCAACTGTTGAAATAATGCGGTCCATATCAGATAAGTTTAATTCTGGATCAATACCTTGGCTGTAAATGTTCATCGCCATGGTCACGATATCCATATTACCCGTGCGTTCACCGTTACCTAATAATGTACCTTCAATACGGTCAGCGCCTGCTAATACACCTAGCTCAGCAGCAGCAACACCACAACCACGGTCATTATGAGTATGTAAACTAATTCTAACGGCTTCACGATGACTGATATTGTCATTAATCCATTCAATTTGATCTGCATAAACGTTCGGAGTAGACACTTCGACTGTTGCAGGTAGATTGATGATCACTTTATTATCAGGCGTTGGTTGCCATACGTTAATCACGGCATCACACACTTCTAGTGCGTAATCCATTTCTGTTCCCGTAAAACTTTCAGGGGAATATTGGAAAGACCAATGTGTATCAGGTTGTTGAGAAGCCATCTCTTTTACCCATTGCGCACCTTGAATGGCAATGGCTTTAATTTCTTCACATGATTTTTTGAAAACTTGTTCACGCTGTACTGTAGACGTTGAATTATATAAATGAACAATCGCTTTCTTAGCGCCTTTCAATGACTCAAAACTACGTGCAATCAATGGTTCTCTTGCTTGTGTTAATACTTGAATCGTTACATCGTCAGGAATCAAATCTTCTTCAATCAATTGGCGAACAAAATCAAAATCAGGTGCAGATGCCGCTGGGAAACCTACTTCAATTTCTTTAAAACCTACATCAACTAATAGCTTAAACATTTCTAGTTTTTGGCTTGGGCTCATTGGCTCAATAAGTGCTTGGTTACCGTCTCTTAAATCAACACTACACCAATCAGGTGCAACACTAATAACACGGTTAGGCCAACGTCTATCGGTTTTTTGAATAGGCGCAAAAGCACGATATTTTTTATGATTAAAACTAGATGGTTGATTGCTATTCACTGGCATAAGAGATTCCCTAAAACTATTTTTTGATATGATTGTTATCATTATAACGATAAAGCAACAGTAAAGCGTAGTATAAACGAATTAGCGAGTTGGCTCAGCATGGTAAGGTTATTGCCACCCATTTCCGGTAAGAAACTTCGCTCGCTATTCATGCTGTAAACTATAGCGAATTATAATGAGGGAATGGTTGCAAAGTTACCCTTATAATTGCAAAATATTGCAACAAATAACTACAAAAACAAAAAAATGTAGTGATTAAATACACATTGAGAAATAACCATGCAATCAATCGTAAAATTAGACCGAATAGACAAGCAAATATTGCAACTGATGCAAGCTAACGCGCGTATTAGTAATTTAGAATTAGCCGACAGTGTTGGTTTATCACCAACACCCTGCTCTCGTCGTGTTAAACGCTTAGAAGAATCAGGTATTATCGATAAACATGTCACCCTATTAAAGCCTTCTGCTTTAGGTTTAAACCTAACAGCAATGATAGGTATTAGTATGGACAGGCATACGCCAGAGCGTTTTGAAAACTTCCAAACATCAGTTAGCCTATTACCAGAAGTATTAGAGTGCTTAATTGTGACAGGTCAATCGGCTGATTTTTTATTAAAAGTGATCGTACGAGATATGCAACATTATGAACAATTTCTGTTAGGTCATATCACCAAACTAGAAGGTGTAACAGGCGTACACTCTAGTTTTGTTTTACGTGAAGTCATTAAGAAAACAGCATTACCGCTCGATTAATAAAATAAGAGTAAGATCAGTTAATTATTAGGCTCATTCACTTAAAAAGTAACTTATTTACAGAGCAATTTATAAAGGATAAGAACATGACAGCAGCATTAGAAAAAATCATTATTAATCCATCTTCAGACGCAACAAGCTGTGTTATTTGGCTACACGGTTTAGGCGATTCAGGCGCGGGATTTTCACCTGTAGTACCCGTATTAAATCTACCAAAAGATCATCAGATCCGTTTTATCTTTCCACATGCACCAGAGCAAGCAGTAACCATCAACCAAGGTGCAGTGATGCGATCTTGGTATGACATTAAAAGCATGGATCTACATAATCGCGCAGATCTTAATGGTGTAATGGCATCAGAAAAAAGACTACATGCATTGATTCAAGAGCAAATTGACAGTGGCATTCCAGCGGACAAAATTGTGTTAGCCGGTTTTAGCCAAGGTGGCGTAATTAGCTTATTTTCAGGGTTAAGGTACCCACAAAAATTAGCCGGTATTTTAGCTATGTCTTGTTACCTACCAAACCCAGATGCACTGCCTACAGATCTATCATCAGAAAATCAAAAAACGCCGATTTTACAACATCACGGAGAGCAAGATGAAGTGGTTCCAATTAGTGCAGGTAAAATGGCTAACTCGCTATTAATTGATGCAGGTTATGCCGCTAAATGGACGTCATATACCATGCCGCACTCAGTCATAGCAGAACAGCTAGCCGATATTTCAGCTTGGATTCAAAGCGTATTAAAATAAGACTGATTCAAACATAATTTTGTAGTTTAAACTTATGCTTCATAGAGTATAGATTTAAAGAATATGGATTTATAGAATATCAATTGATATAAATTGAAGGAGTAGACTTGGCTCTGCTCTTTTAATCTTTGTTGATTCGACTCTTAATCATTGAATTGTTAACTACTGATTTTTTAACTACTCTGCTTTAAATACACTCTTTCTGGTCGTCCGACTTTCCCATATTCATTTTCTGCAGTTAATAAACCATTGGCAGAGCAGTATTCTAGATAGCGACGAGCGGTGGTTTTACTAATACCCGTTTCTTGAACTAAGCGTTCAACGGTAAATTTTACGCCAACATTTTGAGAAAATACCCGTTTGATTGTTTCTAACGTAATGCTTTCTATTCCTTTCGGTAATAATTGTTGATATTTGTCACGCAGTTGGATATTGAAGAGTTCATCAATTTGACGTTGCTCAAGGTTATCGTATGCATCCATTGCGGTGTTTAATGTTAAGTAGCGATTGAGTGTTTCTTGCAAGCGTTCGTATGACACTGGTTTAAGTAAATAATCAAAACAACCTAGCTTCATTGCCGTTTTAACCGTATCAATATCATCTGAAGCAGTAATTAACACCACACTGGTTTTATGAGTCGTTTTATCGGCAATGATCTCACGGAATAAATCGATGCCAGTACCGTCAGGTAAATAGTTATCTAAGATAATGACATTCGGTTTATGTATTTTTACCATCGTTCTTGCCATTTGTAGATTTTCAGCAATCCCTATAGGGTTAAAACGAGGGGTTTGACGTAAAATTTGACTGTGAATTTGTGCAATTCTTGCATCATCTTCCACGATTAATACATCAATGAGATCCATTTAGTTTACCTTCTATATTGATTGGGTCTTTTTTACAATGGTTGGGGATAAAGACAGAAAAGATACAACCTTGTGGCTCCGCATTATCAACGAGTATAAAACCATTAGCATGAGTGACATAGCGGTGAACTAAATATAAACCAATGCCATGATTATAACGGTCTTGTTTATTGGAGACACCTTTCTTCCAGATTTCATTCATTAAATCAGGCGCTAGACCAGTACCGTTATCACTTATTTCAATCACCAAATCATCGCCTGCATCAGTGATTAAAACGTTAATAATACAGTTACTATTAGGGTTATTCTGAGTAGCATCGAAGGCATTATCGATTAAGTTACCCAGGATTGCACACAATTCAGTTTCGCTTAATGTTGAATTAAGTGGATAGAGTTGGCAAGTAGAGTCAAACATCAATGAAATATTCAATTCTTTTGCGCGTAATGATTTTCCTAATAATAAACCTGCAACTTGTGGTAAATGAATATGCTGATGAATGAAATCTAGCAATTTTTGTTTACTGGTATTTTCCTGTGCAATCAATTGCTGTACTTCATCTAATCTACCCATTTGAATCAAACCAGAGATGGTAGCCAAACGATTAGAAAACTCATGTCGTAATACTCGTAACGTATCGGTGTGTTGCTGAACTTGGGTAAGCTCGTTGGTAAGAGACTCAATATCACTTTTTTCACGAAAACTAACAACCCAACCAATCAGCTCATTTTTTTTAAAAATAGCAACGCGGTTGGCGATTAAACTGTATTCATTCAAACGGATCATTTCATCTTTTAGGCTTTCATTCAGTGGCTGACGAAAAAAGAATTCTGAGTTTGAAACATATTCAAAAATTTTCCGTGTTTTTAGGTAGTTAATATCATACTCAGCGCTCAATAATTTACGTGCCGACTTATTCATAGTGAGGAAATAACCTTCTCGATCGATGGCAATGACACCTTCATATACTGAACTTAAAATTGTATTTTGTAAGTTCAATGCAAGAGCAATTTCTTCTGGCTCCATCATATTCATTTTTTTCTGAATATGATGAGAAAACCCCCATGCGGCGGCTAAGGTGAGCGCAAAAAGACTAAACACCTCGATAAGCAAAGGTGTCATATACACATCAATCCATTGGTCAAAACGGTTCAGTAAATAACCAACAGAAATAACTCCAATGATATTATGCTCACTATCAAAAATAGGAGCCTTTCCCCGCACTCCATAGCCTAAACTACCTTCCCTTAAGGAGATATAAGACTCACCACGCTCTAGCGCACCGGCGTTATCACCACCTCTCATTGGAAAACCAATACGATCCTCTACCGGATGTGATAAGCGAATGCCATTTTCATCACCAATCACAATAAAACTGGCATCTGAAATCGCTGATAATCGATTGATATTAATATTTAGAGCGACCAGATCTTTTGACACAATTTGTTTAATGAGCACGGGGTCACTGGAAATTTCTTTAGCTTGGATAAGTGCGCGAGTGCCCACTTGATGTTTGATAGATTTATATAATGTACTTTCAAAATGCCATACCATCACTGGCATTTGCAGCATAAGTAGACCAAATAATAATAAAAATATTTTGATGCGAAAGGTCAATTTAAAGAAAGAAGAAAAAGTATTTTTCATAAAGCCTAACCGAAGTGAATGCTGAGTAATGAGTAAGAAGTAGTGAGTTAAATTTGTAACTGATTTGAAACGTAAATGTTAAATTAAAATAAGAATAAAGACAGTGACGCTTTACTCGCTTTAGAGTTTATCTCTTACCTATTAATGAATATTTTCTAATAAAAACAGTGTTTTATGTGTACAACATAGTTGTTCGCTTTTAAACATAAAAAAGAACCCAAATAACGCATCGTCATGACAACTTACGTTATTTGGGTAACTTGGGTAACTGGTTAATTTAGCAGCTTGAGCAACTAATATTTTAAGCTGCTACCTTTCTTTCAGCGGCTTTCGCTCGAATAGCACTAATAATAGGTAACAATATCGATAGTAATATCACGACTAATAATCCTTTAGCGATACCAGAGTTCATAAAAACACTTAGGTCTTGGTTCGATATTCTGTAACCCTGACGGAATGATTGCTCCATTTGTCCACCGACAATGGCTGCTAAAATCATTGGAGAAGTTGGTATATCAAGACGTCCCATGATAACCCCTGCAACACCTAAAATGATTAAGATATAGAAATCGACAACAGAAGCACTGATTGCATAACAACCTACAAAAGCTAAGCTAAGTACGATTGGATAAAGTACTTTTGGCGGAATCGCTAGCAAACGTACCAATACACCAGCAAGTGGAATATTCACAATAGCTAGAATCACATTAGCAACAAACATACTCGCGATTAAGCCCCAAGCTGTATCAGGATGCTGAGCAAACAAGAGTGGCCCAGGTTGAATACCAAGCATTAATAACGCGCCCATCATTACCGCAGTGGTTCCCGATCCCGGAACACCCAGCGATAACATTGGAATCATCGCACCAATAGAAGCGGCATTGTTAGCTGACTCTGGTGCTGCTAATCCTTCAATTGCGCCATGGCCAAATTCTTCTTTATTTTTAGATAATTGCTTTTCGTTGTTGTAACACATCAGCGATGCCATCGTGCCGCCCGCACCAGGGAGTGCACCAATAATAAAGCCAACAGGTGCACTACGAAGAATAGGCCACTTTGAACGTTTCCATTCTTCTTTGCTTATCCAAATTCTTTTAAACTTAGTTTGGGCTTTTTTGCCTCCTTCACTCAAGGTTCGGAAACTTTTAAAGACCTCACCTAAAGCATAAATACCAATAATAACCACTAAGAAGTCGATACCCGTTTGCAGCTCTAACACTCCAAAAGTAAAGCGTTGTAAGCCTGATTGTCCGTCAATTCCTACCGTCGATATCGCGAGTCCAATGCACATCGATAAAAAGCCTTTCAGCATGTTCCCTTTCGACATAGAGACCGTCATAGAAAGTGCGGCGACCATTAATAAAAAGTATTCAGCGGGACCAAATTTAATAGCTAAACCAGCAACCGGCTCCGCCATTAACGTCATTAATATTGCCGCAATAGTACCGCCAATTAAAGATGCAATAGCTGATATTGCGAGTGCGGATTCTGCTTTGCCTTTCATTGCCATGGGGTACCCATCAAAGGTTGCCGCCAATGCCGCACCATCACCAGGGGTATTAATTAAAATTGAGCTCCGAGAACCTCCAAACATGGCGCCGATATAAACGCCCATCATGGTGATAAGTGAAGCGGTTGGTCCCATTGAAAACGTCATTGGTAATAAAATAGCGACGCCAGTTGCAGGGCCAAGTCCAGGAAGCATGCCAATCACAGTCCCTAAAATACCGCCAACTAAGATTAAAAATAAGTAATAAGGCTGAAGAGCAACGCTAAAGCCATTCATTAAATTCGTTAAAATATCCATTATGCTCAGCTCTATTAATTAAAAAATGGGAATGGAGGGAGGTTAACTGACAGCAATTCATTAAAAGTAATAAAAATACCACCAGCAAAAATAATTGAAATTAAAGCGCTTTTTTTCCAAAAACCTTTACCGCAAGTCACCGTCAACGTTGAAAACATAAATAAAGAGGTACTTATCACGTAACCAACATGTTCAAATAACATCGCGTAAAAAATACAAATAACACAAGTAATGGCTATTTTTCTGCGATCCTCTTTTCGTTGTGGGCTTTCATTTAATAATGCCTTGATAGCCGTTATTGAAGGCGTGATTCCACCAGTTAGGATCAGTAAAATGCCAATAAAGATAGCGATAGCCGATACGGTAAGTGGTAAGAAAATAGCCTCTAATGGATTACCAAACATTGGCTGAGGTAAGCTATACGCATACCCTCCGTAAGCAAGGCCAAATGTGATACTAAATAGTCCTGTTAGACCATCCCAATTTGATTTTATATTTGACACGTTACACCTCTACCAAATAATCGAGTTTATTAAGTTATGCTTTTTTAATATGGAAACGGTGGCTATAACGACTTTGTTTCTTGGCATAATCATAAGGGAGTAAGCTTTGCTTTTTACACAAAGCTTTATTGTATTTTTTAAAATAGAATCGTTATTGATTTATAAAAATTCAGTACTGATATCAAACCTGTTTAATGAAAGAGCACTTACTTTTTTAAATAAATCATCTCTTTCATCTTATTAATACCGAGACTTATCGACCAAATACTTCTTTAATCAATCCTTTATATTGTTCATTAGTTTTGCCTAGGAACGTGGTGAAGTCTTGGTCATTTTGGTAAGCATTGTCCCAACCATTCCGTTTCAGAGCTTCTTTCCATTCAGTTGTTTCAACCATTTTCTGTAAAGCATCACGCCAATACGCAACCGCTTCTTCTGGCATATCTTTAGGGCCAAATAAACCGCGCCAGTTTTCAAACGTGACATCAATACCTTCTTCTTTTACTGTTGGAATTTCCGCGATTAAGCCACTACCAATACGCTTGTCTGCCGTTTGTGCTAACGCGTGTAATTTTCCACTTTCAACCAGCCCCGCTACATCACCTAAACCAGTAGAAATAAGGTCAACATGACCACCCAGCGCTTGTGCGATTAAGCTACCGTTTTGAAAAGAGATATAATCAATGTTACGAAGATTTTCAACACCGGCAGCTTTAGCCACTAATAAGAATTGAATATGATCCATTGATCCTGCGGCAGATGTTCCACCAATTTTGACCGATTTAGGATCTTTTTTAAGCGCGTCCATAACTTCTTTAATGGTTTTGTATTTTGAATTTTCTGGCACTACAAAAGCAGCATAGTCAGTGATAAGACGAGCAATAGGCGTTGTATCTTTATAACTGTATTGAGTCAGCCCGGTTAAGTTAGTTAGCAAAATAGGCGGAGAATATACTGAAATAAGATCGCCTTTGCCTTTTTGAGTTTGCATGTAAGCTAAGTTAACAGCACCACCACCACCGGGACGATTTACTACAGGCATATTGGCATCAACAAGACCTGTATCCTTTAACACTTTACCTACAGTACGAATGGTTAAATCCCAACCGCCACCAGCACCTGAAGGCGCAACCATATTAATAGTATGAGGAGGGTAATCGGCTGCCATCGCAGAGTTAACCGAGAGAAGTGTAGTGGTTGCAATCACGGCACTTGTTAAAAGCTGTTTTAATTTAATCATCAACTTACATCCTTAGCTTATTTTCTAAATATAAAAAGTATTGAGCGAATAGCTCTTACCCTCGTTTTATTGTTATTCTCAGAATAGATCCTTTGTAAAAACCTAATATTCATTTGATGCGTTAAATAAATGTATTTTAATTGTTAAATGAATGAACTGATTTTGTAAGCATACTGATAGGTTAAGAATGGAAATGTGAGGCGAGACGATTAAACGTTATGAATCAATGGTGCTTATGGTTTTTATGGTGTTAATTAATTATTTAGAAAATAAAAATATAATTTTCATATTTTAAAACAATTAGTTAGAGCTACATCAGAGGGAAGTCAACAAAAATAGAGACCTATTAAACGACGATTTAATATACTCAATATCGTCGTAACTTATGATCTGGTTAACGTATTAGGTATTCCCACAAAAAATAATTAAAACGACAAATGATAGTTAATTAGTATAAATAACTTAAACGATATCAGAGTTAACATTATCTATTAACTTAGCTGTAAATTACTCATAAATAAATAGCTAAATATTGATCGGACTAGCATATTTATTTCGTTTATCTACAAAAACACGACTATAGTATTGACACTTCTTATCAATTTTTTACAAGGAAAATGCCTAATGAGTGTTAAATTAAAGATGATGTTATTGATGGGCTCACTAATAACCATAGTTGTTTTAGTGATATCCATTGTTGGATTTATAAATTTCAAGTCAGAATCAGTGAACACTTATGATCGTAGTTTAAAAAATGATGCGATGGTAATAGGCAAAGCGGTAGAACAAAAAATCGGTCGTACATTTGATATTCTTCATGCCGTTGCAGCAGAACTTGCCATTACTAGTGATGAGAAAATAGATGAAGTAGCAACTTTAAAATCACTTAAATCAATTGCAGATAAGTTTGATGTACTTGGCGCACATATAGGTATGAAAAATGGTGATATCTATGCCTCGTTAGCAAATGGCTTTGTTCCTAACGTTAATGCAAAAGAAATGAAACGTGAATGGTATGTCCGTATTTTTGAAGGTGAAAATGAGGTAATGACCAAGGTTTACACTAACGGTGAAGGGAACTCAGCTATCGCGATGTCTGTCCCTGTTATCAGAGAAGGTAAACGCGTTGGATTACTTGCGGTTAATATTGAAGTTAACTCAATCACCAACTTCGTTAAAGAATTATCGGATAACTCGCAAATATATATCTCTCGTGAAGATGGGTATGTTTTAGTTGCTAAAGATGAAAAGCTATTGGGTGATAACCTTTTTGCCTCACACCCAAGTTATGAACCTCTTAAAAACTTAGATGAAGCATCTTTAAATTATCACTATGATGGTAAAAATTATTTTGTTGCATCATCAAAAATAAAAAATTTAGACTGGAATGTATGGGCATGGGATTCACAAGAAAACATTAATGAAGCCTCTAATAATAACTTATATACCAGCCTCATTATTGCTTTCATCTTTATCGTCATTGCACTAACCATCACTTACGCTCTAGTTATTAAGCTAATGTATTTGCCAATCGGTGGAGAGCCTAAAACAATCGAAGATATCGTACAAAAAATAGCAAATGGTGACCTTTCCCTTAACGCGGAAACAACAGGGAATGAAACAGGCGTTTATAAAGCGGTACTCGCCATGGTCGGACAATTAAAAAATACAATCAGTGAAATTAATGCAACAAGCACAGAAGTAATTAACTCTTCTGTACAAATTGAAAAGTCATCTAGTGGCGTGACAGAAACTACGCAACAACAAATGCATCAATTAGATCAAACAGCTTCAGCTATGAATGAAATGACGGTAACGGTACTAGAAGTTGCGAGAAATGCACAGCAAGCTTCATCTTCAGCACATGAGGCTAAACAACATTCAAAAAATGGTATGACGGTCGTAAGCGAAATGAATAATGATATCAGTTCATTATTAAATGGTATTGAAGACGTGCAAGTAGTTATTAATAAACTAGCTCAACAGACTGATAATATTGGTAGTATTCTTGACGTTATTAAAGGAGTTGCAGATCAAACTAATCTTTTAGCACTTAACGCAGCTATTGAAGCAGCCCGAGCCGGAGAACAAGGTCGAGGCTTCGCGGTAGTAGCTGATGAAGTCCGTAACTTAGCAAATAGAACACAAGAAAGTACGGATGAAATTCAACAAGTGATTGCTAACTTACAAGCAGAAGCAGGCCGTTCAGTACATTTAATGGAAGCAAACTCAAAAAGTGCAGAAGCAACAGCCACTAAATCTAATGAAGCTAATTTGGCTCTGGAAGCTATCAATAGTTCAGTAGAAGAAATCCAAGATATGAATAATCAGATTGCTACCGCAGCTGAAGAGCAAACAGTCGTCGCTGAAGAGATTAATAATAGTATTGTCAGCTTAAATGATATGTCTAAACATACATTCGATAATGCCGAAAATAATTCAACAATGGCTAAGGGTTTAAAAGATTCAGCCGCTTCATTAAACCGCTCAGTAGAGAGATTCACTCTTTAATTCTAATAACTTAACTATAGTAGAAATATTATAACATTTAGAGCTTGTAAATAGTTCTGTAGCGGCACCCTTCCCTTGGACTGTCGCTATTTTTTTAGCTTTAAAATACAACTAACCATATTAAATAAAAACGTAATGCTGCTATTTATCTATTACAGATATCAATAATAACCCATTTATTTAATGGCTATATTATTGTAAATGCTCCGCAAGGTGATCAATCAATAACCTTATCTTCGGTGACAAATAACGATTCTGCGGATACACAGCCCATATCCCTTCAGCAGGCTCTCTGAACTGATCTAAAATGGTCACTAACTGCCCTGACTCTATATAAGATTGCACGTAATAATCAGGCAATTGCACGATACCAATATCTTTTAATGCAGCATCAACTAACGCCACGCCACTATTACAACGCAAGTTGCCCTTAACTCTAATGTTCTTCTCTTTATTTTGCTCCGTAAAGCGCCAATAATCACGTGTGCCCAATAAACAATTGTGATGTTTAAGCTCGGATAGTGAATGAGCTTCTCCGTGCTTTTGCAAATAATTTTCAGAGGCACAAACAAAGTTAGATCGTTGACTGAGCTTTTTAGCAATCAAGCTTGAATCTTGTAACTGCCCTAAGCGAATAGCGACATCAAAACCACCATCAATTAAATCAACTCGGTTATTGGTTAATTCAGTCGTCACTTCAATATCGCTATTCAAAGCGACAAAATCATTGATTAACGGCAAGATTTTCTGCTCTCCATAAGTCACTGGTGCAGTTAGCTTTATTTTACCTTGCGGTTTACTCTGTAAGTTGGTGATGGCTTGTTCAGCAGTATCTAGCCCATCTAACAAATGACGACAATGTTGATAAAACAACTGTGCCTCCTGTGTTAGCGAGACTTTACGTGTGGTACGGTAAAATAACTTTACCTGTAGGCGCTTTTCCAGTGCACTGATTTGACGACTCACTTGTGCAGTAGAAAGTTTGAGATTTTTAGCGGCTAATGAAAAGCTTTGATTTTCAGCTACTGCTACAAATTCGTTGATGCCCTGCCACTTCATTGTTACCACCTGGTAAAAGTAATTTTCATTTTAGGTAGATTATCATTATTGTAGAAACAAATATAATAGACACACAAAAATGCCATACACACATAATTGGAGTAGATATGACGGATAAATTTATTAAATCAAAAGCGGCTGTAGCGTGGGGTCCAAATCAACCATTAGTGGTTGAAGAAGTTGATGTAATGCTACCTAGAAAAGGCGAAGTATTAGTTAAAGTAATTGCCTCTGGTGTCTGCCATACCGATGCATTTACGTTATCTGGCCAAGATCCTGAAGGTTTATTCCCAGTTATTTTAGGTCATGAGGGTGGCGGTATCGTTGAGCAAATCGGCGAAGGTGTCACTAGTGTGAGCGTTGGCGACCATGTTATTCCACTTTACACTGCTGAATGCGGTGTATGTAAGTTCTGTACCTCAGGTAAAACTAACTTATGTAGCGCAGTACGTGAAACACAAGGCCGTGGTGTCATGCCAGACGGTACTAGCCGTTTCTACAAAGACGGTCAACCAATATTCCATTACATGGGTTGTTCTACGTTCTCTGAATATACTGTGTTACCAGAAATTTCATTAGCGAAAGTTAATAAAGATGCACCGCTTGAAGAAGTGTGTTTATTAGGTTGTGGTGTTACAACCGGTATGGGCGCGGTATTAAATACAGCTAAAGTTGAAAAAGGCGATAACGTTGCGATCTTCGGATTAGGCGGCATTGGCTTGTCAGCGATTATCGGTGCAAAAATGGCCGGCGCCAATAAGATTATTGGTATCGATATCAATGAAAGTAAGTTTGAACTAGCAAAACAACTCGGTGCAACGGATTGTATTAACCCAAAAGACCATGACAAACCAATCCAAGATGTGATTGTTGAAATGACCGATGGCGGTGTTGAATACTCGTTTGAATGTATTGGTAATGTTGATGTGATGCGAAGTGCACTTGAATGTTGTCATAAAGGTTGGGGCGAATCAGTGATTGTTGGTGTGGCTGGTGCAGGTAAAGAAATCTCGACCCGTCCATTCCAACTAGTGACTGGGCGTGTTTGGCGTGGAACGGCATTTGGTGGCGTTAAAGGTCGCTCACAGTTACCTGCTATTGTGGAACAATACTTAGCGGGTGAATTTAAATTAAGCGATTTTATTACTCATACTATGCCACTTGAAGATATCAATAAATCGTTTGATTTAATGCACAGCGGTGAAAGTATTCGTAGTGTTATTCACTTCGATCATAAATAGACTGACCTGCTTAGTCAGATTAGGTGTAGAAACTTAATCTGACTGCTTTTCAAATTGAGTCCTTTTCAATACGAGTAATAACTCGAACTGAACGGCTTACATTCAAACTGAACAACTTCTATATGGACAACACGATGATCCTTGAAAATATCAGCAGTAATAAATTATTTGAAGGTTGGCATAAACAATATACTCATTCATCAAGTGTGCTTCATTGTGACATGCGTTTTGCTATCTATTTACCACCACAAGCAAGCAGTAATAAACCTGTTCCAGTTATGTACTGGTTATCTGGTTTAACCTGTAGCGATGAAAACTTTATGCAAAAAGCCGGTGCACAAAAATTAGCGGCTGAATTAGGCATTGCAATTGTGGCACCAGATACTAGCCCACGTGGTGAAAATGTTGCCGACGATAGCAACAAAGCTTACGACCTTGGTTTAGGAGCTGGTTTTTATATTAATGCAACACAAGCACCGTGGAATAAGCATTATCAAATGTACGATTATATCGTTAACGAATTACCGCAATTGATAGAAGCTAACTTCCCCGTGACTAAAGAGCGCGTTATTAGTGGGCATTCGATGGGCGGTCATGGCGCGTTAACCATTGGTTTACGTAACCCTGATTTATACCAATCAATTAGTGCATTCAGTCCAATTTGTAATCCAATCAATTGTGCATGGGGTCAAAAGGCCTTTAACGCTTATTTAGGTGATAATGTTGAAGAATGGAAAGCTTATGACAGCTGTGAATTATTAGCACAACAAGAAAAACATCAACCTATTTTAATTGATCAAGGTAGTAACGATTCGTTTTTACAAGATCAGTTAAAACCTGAAAGCTTAACTGCAATAGCCGATACTAAGCTAAATACATTTCAACTTAATATGCGTGATGGATATGACCACAGTTATTACTTCATCAGTAGTTTCATTGAATCACACCTACGGTTCCACGCTGATAATTTAGGCTTAATAAAAAAGAGTTAAGAAAGTAGTTAAGTTCCTGTCTTTAAAGCCGATATAGTGAAGGCAGTATTTGTCTTCACTTCCTTTAGATTTTTAATGTGCATCATTTGATGACATTAATAACAAAGCGATGACTCCACTTTACAGTTAAAAATTTTCATTCCTAGATGCTGAAAATCAAACAGAGTCACTTGGATTCAGATCATAAGTGCATAACTTATAAGCATTAACACGATGTTTAAACAAAATAATAGTATGTATTTTATACATAAATATGTTGTTTTTTTGTCTTCACTTTAGGAAATATAGCTCACACTTTAGAGGTAGTAGTGCTACAGTCGAAGAGCCACTTTCCACGATAATTTTTATGCTATAAGGATTTAGTTTGAATTTATTTAGAAACTTAACGCTATCATTTAAAATCTCCAGCCTTGTCATACTTCTATTGTGTGCATTGCTATTTATGTCCATTCACCTTGTCACCAATAGCCGAACCGTTGTAGAGAACGTCACGCTAGACTCCGATATTCGAACATTTTATACAAACGTCAATAATAAATGGAAAGACATTAACAAGTCCTACCAATTATCTGAAGATATAGGCATGTTGTTTTCAGCAAGAGCAATAGAACAGCAAGACTTAGAAGACGCCACCAATCAAACAAAAACACTTATTGATGATTTTTCCAGCAGTTTATCTGCCACTAGTGAGGGTCTTGAAAAAGAGTGGAATAAAGCACTTGAGATCGAAGAAGATAAAGGTCTTATCCAAATTAGAGATCGGCTTGTAGAACAAGTAAATCATCTCAACCAAGCATTATCTTCGCTCACTAATGCTTGGTTAACCCAAGCTACTTTTGTAGTTCGAAAGAAAGCAGAAAAAGCAGTTACCCAAGCTTTTGATCCGATTAACGAAAGCATTAATAACATCAATAATATGCATGATACGTTAGTTGCTTTACGCTCAGAAAGAATAATAGCTGAAGAAAATAAAATTGTGGTTCAATCAACTATTTTAGCCACCAGCATATTTATCGTTGTTATTATTGTTTCCTTATTAATGCTTAGAAAACTCAAAAAAGACTTATATTCTATCGTGTCAGTGACCTCCTCTCTAGCCAAAGGCGATTTAAGCAGAACCATTGAAGTCGGTGAAAATAAAGATGAAATTAGTGAGATAAAAAGATCCGTTTTTAGTATGACAAACAATTTAAAAAGCATCTTCAAATCCGTTATTTCATTAGCCAATAACTTAGATACATCAACCGATGGTTTACTCAATGATAATAAACAACGTATTAATGATGCTGAATTTCAACGTTCACAAATGGCTAAACTATCAAACTCAGTAGATGAGCTATACGTAGTGTCAACACAGCTATCTGAACATGCTGATAATGCGGTGTCAAAATCAGATGGCGCTATAGAATCGGCACAAAAAGGCAAAGAAATCGTTAATGCCACTATTAATTCCATTGAAGGATTAGCAGGTGAGATTGAAAACTCAGTAACAGCTATTCAACAACTCGATACCGAAGCCGATAACATTACCAATATTGTTGAAGTCATTAAAAGTATCGCCGATCAAACCAACCTACTGGCATTAAACGCAGCAATTGAAGCCGCTCGAGCAGGCGAACAAGGTCGAGGTTTTGCGGTTGTAGCTGATGAAGTGAGGAATTTAGCAAAACGAACACAAGATGCAACGGGTGAAATTCAATTAACCCTAGAAACGCTTAAACGCAGTACGCTAAGTGCCGTATCGGTGATCAATCATAGCCATAGTAAATCATTAGAAAGTGTTGAATATGTATCGAATACTGGCCATGTGATAGATGAAATTAATGTATCAGTTGAGCAGATCAAAGATATTTCTAAAGAAACCTCGGCAGTATCATCATTACAAACCAATACATTAGACGAAATACAAACCAATGTGCATGAAGTTAACCAAGTAGCAGAAGAAAACAATAATCGGGCTCAAGTCTCGATGGCATCGGCTTCTTCGTTATCAGATCTAAGTAAAGAATTGCTGACGTCTGTCAGCTATTTCAAATTAAAGTAGCACAGTGCATAAAAACAAAAACACTTTTTGCGTAAGTTATAAATTAACTCTGTTTTATTTATAACTTACGCATTTGTTACATTTCAAAAAATTCAACTTAGCCCTCCAATAAAACTCTTTTATAAAATAATAATAAAGATAAATTACTTAACTAACCCTCCTCCCATTCAATCAAATTATTCGCTTATTAGTACTTTATTTCTTTCTAAAAAAGATCATTTAAATAATTAACTTTCTGCTAGCTATTTACTTAGCATGCTAAGCAAGTAAAATACTTAGCGCGCTAAGTAACTTGTACTAATGTTTAATAAACTCAATTCAATAAACTCAATTCAATAGGTAACAACAATGCCAAAAGACATAGAGCAATTAAAGGAACTATCGTTAGCTGAAGATTTCGGACGCCTCTATCGCATCTGGCGCAATGTTGTCGATGTTGAACTTGAACCATTGAAATTAACCTACCCTCGTTGGACGGCACTATGGAAGCTTTTGCGCTTAGGTGACAACGTAAGCCAGAAGGTGTTAGCCAATGCATTAGAAATTGAACTACCTTCTCTGATGCGTACCTTAGGACAATTAGAATCACAAGGACTGATAGAGCGCCATGCTTGTAGCAAAGATAAACGAGCAAGAATTGTTACGTTAACACCTTCTGGTAAAGCTTTATTAAAAAAAATAGAAGCGAGAATTATTGAAGTACGTATTGAGTTATTGGCTGGCGTGAGTATGAATGAGCTTTTTGAACTTGAACGAGTAATGAAAATTATTAGTGATAATGCCAATAAGAAATTAGCAAAACTAGAAATATCAACAACAGACTTTATATGAGAAAAAAAATGACACCAGATCAACAATTCACTCGCCTCGTAAAAATTGCCACCTTTAGCTTTGTTATATTATTTGCATACTTTCTACTTGCTGACAATATTATGCCTTTGACGCCTCAAGCAATGGCAACGCGTGTTGTAACAAAAGTAACACCACAGATATCAGGGAAAATTGAGACGATAGCAGTCATTAATAACCAGACTGTAAAACAAGGTGATTTGTTATTTGCAATCGATTCTGCTCCCTATCAATTGGCAGTATCAGAAGCGCAATTAGCCTTAGAACAGGCAAAACAAGATAATGCAGAATTAGATGCGTCTTTATTGGCAGCAAAAGCCGATGTCAATGCAAGTAGAGCAACAGCACAACAAAAGCGCAGTGAAGCCAAACGTTTCGATGCTTTATATGTTTCACACGGCATATCACAACAGCAAAAAGATCAGGCTACTAGCAATGCAGCTACCGCAAATGCCAATTTTTTAGCCGCTAATGCTCGTTTTAAAAAGCTCCAAGTCAGCCGAGGAAGTTATGGAGAACAAAACTTAAAATTGCGCAGAGCACAAAATAATCTAGCGCAGGCTAAGCTGAATTTATCGTATACCGAAGTACATGCCGACCAAGATGGCATAGTCACCAACTTACAATTAGAAGTCGGTAGCTTTGCCACTGTCGGCCAACCTTTACTTGCAGTAATTTCTAACAAAGTAGACATTATTGCTGATTTTCGAGAAAAGAGTTTACGACATGTTAATGCAACCTCTTTAGCATTGATTGCCTTTGATGGTACCCCTGGAAGTTTATATTCCGCCACAGTAAGTAATGTAGACGCTGGTGTTAGTGCAGGTCAATTTGATGCAAATGGGCGTTTAGCAGAACCACAAGAATCAACTCGATGGGTGAGAGACGCACAAAGGCTCAGACTGCATTTATCTTTAGACGATAAAGCAATGCATAACTTACCTGCAGGTGCGAGAGCCACCGTTCAACTTTTGCCTGATAATATTGTTTTTAATTTATTCGCAACAGCACAGATTAAGCTAATCAGCCTGCTGCACTACATATATTAGAATGTCATATATTGAGAATGTCGTTATTAAAAAATATAAATATCAAACATATAGATATTAAAAAAATTGAATAACGATTCCAAAGAAAGGCCTGATATTGATCGTTTAGAACCAATAACGATGGATATGACAGATCTTTTTTAAAAGTAAGCAGGTAACAAGCATGTTAGCAAACCAACGCCCCTTAACCGCAAATGACTTACGTCAATGTATACGTATTACCACAGGTGCAACGATCGGGTTTACCTTATGTAAAATATTCGATTGGCATTATGGTGTATTTTTTACCGTTACGCCGATGTTATTACTTGGTTTCGTTCCTGTAATGAATATGCAGGCAATGAAACAAATAATAGCAGCATCAACCATGGCAATCTTAGAGGTCGGGTTACTCACTAGTTTACTGGGTGGTTCACCAGGCATGATGTTGCCGATTGTATTCTGTTTGTTTTTATATCGTTTTGCGGCAATGTCAAAAGGTAGCCTTTTCCTATTTGGCGCTTATGGTGTGTTGATGTTAAGCATCATGCTCCATTACGCGAGTTACCCTAATACTAATTTAAATGACTTACTGTTTAGCAATTTTTGGGCAACTATATTATCAGTCTTTATTGCCTATTTAATGACGATTCTCTGTCCTGATGTTGCTCCAAGAACACCTCCAACACCAGGTATTAAAGCACCACATAGAATGCGCCATGAAACATTATTAGGGGCCACTATCGCCACCATGTCATTCATCGTTTTTCAAGTGTTAGATCTGCAGGATTCGATGTCAGCACAAGCCAGTACTATATTGATTCTTTTCCCTATGCATTGGAATGGTGTAATTGATTATGCGCGAAAACGTGCTATCGGTACGATACTCGGAGTATCCGTTGGAATATCATTACAATTTTTACTTTATGAATGGTCTAGCATGTTGCTGTTAGTTATCCCTTTATTATGGATAAGCCTTTTATTATTTAGTCAATTTCATGTACGAGAAGGTGGAGGATCAAGCATTGGTTTTGGTGCAATGACAACACTAGGCATCCTTTTCGGTCAATATTTAACACCTAATAACGATTTAATATTTAGTGCTTTTTATCGCATCAGTAGTATTGCTGTCGCGATAGTGTTAACCCTATTTTTATGTCGGGCAATACATCAATTATTAAATCGTTTTGAGGCTACACGCTTCGGTTATTGAATACGGTAATAAACCTTTAATATTGAAACCTTATACTCTGTTCGTCGTTATTTAAAAGTAGCACGTCTATTTAATAAAAAATTTAAGCAAAATGAAATTATTTATGGATAGCGTTGGTCTTTTTTCTAAATGAGTGAACCTTACAGGTTTCAACTACGTATTAATTTTTAAATAAATATAATAAGGTTTCTCAGATGGTAAAAGAAATTCCGTTGCGTTTAGGAGAAAAAGTAATGCCTGAAGCGCCAAAGGTTTTACTGAGTAATGGTAATTACTGTATTCCTCAACACTACCTAACTTATCACCATACTTTACAAAGTGTGGAAGCGATTATTTGTGATATTGAATATGATCCGAGATATGTTGTTTTCGCTGCACAAGACCTAGGTGATATTTATATTCAAGTCGGTGTCGTGGGCCATGATAATTACCATAAGAAATCATCACAGAAACCAAACCAAGAAAAACTATTATTCGGTCGTAAATGGCGCGTAGAAAAAGAATTACCAACATCAGAGATCATCCAAAGCGTTTTTCTAGCCATTAAAAAATCACGCGAACATGAAGTCCGAGAACTATTTAAGTTAACACTTAATGACAGCACTACAACCCCTTTCAATACGCATATTGATTTACCATTAATGGCTGAGTTCTATGAAAGCAAAGAAAATGATAATGAAGAATACACAATAGAACCTAAAGCAGAAATACAAGTAAGCACTCAAGAAAAAATTAATCATATACTTGAAAAAATCACTTACGATCATAGCCACTTAAGTCTTGATGATGTGCAACAACGCCCGAATGGCCTATGGTTAGTTGACATAAAAGTACATCAGACTGAGCGTAGTACATTATCTGAAATGACTGATGTAACACTTTACTTAATGCTTGAAGAGATATCTTTAAACACCCTAAGCCGCGCTTTAATGCAAGAGTTTGTGCGTCTTAGCGATCTACAAGTAGATAAGCATTTCAGTTATAAAGGATTTCATCGTTTTGATCCGACTATCGATATTGCAGAGATTGCAGACTTGTCACAACAAAGCCGTAAACATGAGTTAGCAGCACACTTTGCCAGTGAGTTTTCTAAAACAAATCAACAAGTGGATTTGACACGAATCCCTCCTGTTAAAGCGGGTGCATTGGCGAAAAAACACAAACAAATTATCAAGCAATTTCAGTTACAAATGCAGTAAGTTTTTACCGGTAAATGAGCGTTATTTCAGTTAAAGCTCATTTACCGGATTTTTATCAAAGTACTTTTTCAATGAACGCTCCCAAACAGAATTTTATTCTCACATCCTATAAACCATAACCTCTAGCCTGAATCGATTAACGACATAATTTACTATTATTATATATCTTAAATTTCAGCAAAAAAAATGCACTAACAAGCAATAAAATTCAGCCTTAGTAATATATTAAAAGGCATTATTTATAACTCGTTAGCACATATTCAATTTTGCTATTTATTGCACTATTACTTTCATAAAGCTTCTATTACTTTCTTAAAGCTTCAGTATTTGACCGCTTCTTTCGCTTCTTTATCAACTGAAATTGAAAACACATCAGGGCGAGCATAGTGGCCAACAGGATCAAAATCCATTTTACTTTTAATCAATGTCGCTCTATCTAACTCTGCATACACAATCGTTCGTTCATTAAAAACAGGTCCAACAATAATCTCACCAAGTGGCCCAATGATCGCACTACCACCACGCATCATTACACCATCAGGATTATCAGGTAACACACTGCGATAATCTTCGCTAAACTCATCTCTTGTAATGTACTGACAAGCACTAAGCACATAACAGCGTCCTTCCATCGCAATATGTTGAATGGTTGATAACCAAGTATCTCGGTCATCAGCTGTTGGTGTGCAATATATTTCAACATGTTGAGCATACATAGCAGAGCGTAGTGCAGGCATATAATTTTCCCAACAAATTACTGCACCTATTTTACCAATCTCGCTGTCCACTACATCTAAAGTAGAACCATCACCAAAGCCCCAAATTAAACGCTCTGAACCAGTAGGCATCAATTTTCTACGCTTACCAACAATGCCTTTTATAGGGTCTATAAATACAACAGAGCAATAAAGCGTTGAACCACCTCGCTCAATAATGCCTAACACAATAAAGATATTATGCTGAGCTGCGCATTCTTCTATTGAACGTAACTCTTCCCCATCGATATCCACAGCGCCATCGTAATAACGCATAAAGTCTTCACGTCCTTCTGGTAAGCGCTTGCCGATAGGTGCATCAAAATTCAAACCTTTAGGGTAAGTTCCGAGAAACGCCTCTGGGAAAACAACTAATTCAGCTCCGTTAAGTGCCGCTTCTTCTGCTAATTTACAGGTCTTTTTTGCAGTTTCGATTGCATCAAAGGGAATACTGCTATCTTGAACAACAGCTACTTTACATTGTGATTTCATGGTTACTTTCCTTTTATTTTGTCGTTACTAAAGACGGTTTTTTATCAGAAGAAGTGTTATTTCGCATATATTCATCAAACATATCGTGATAGTTTTCAAGTGACTTAGCCGATACAGAAGAAGTAAAACGACTAACACATAAAGTGATAAGAATATTAAAAATAAAACCTGCAAAACCAGGTCCTAGTGGAATATCTGGTTTAAATATTGCCATCAAGACCATTAAACCAGCGCCTCCGATCAAACCAAAGAAAGCCCCTTTTTCAGTGACACAACGGAAATGCAACATACCAAGAGCAGATGGAACCAACTGTAAACCTAAACCAAAGCCTAATGCTGCAATAGGAACCAATAAACCAGCACCACCAGGTGCAAGTGCTAATACCAGTATTAATGTCGTTAAACTTGCAACAACGATACGCGTCACCTTCGTGCTTTGAGCACTTGAAAGTGGCTCACTGCGTAAGCTATTAACAACATCTTCAGCGACAATACTGGCAGAAGATAAAAGTTGGCTGTTAATCGTTGAAATAGCAGCGGCTAAAATACCTGCCACTACAAAAGCACCTAATATAGGAGCATGCTCAGCAAAAACCAACGGCAAAATTGTGTCACTTGTTTCTTTACTGACACCCGGTGCAATACCAGGGATAACGGCAGCAGTGCCTATCACTAAAGGAATGATAGCCATCATCCATGAGTTCCAAAAAGGCGTCATTACAGCGACTTTCCCTAATACTTCAGGTGAAGCAGCAGAGTAAAATTTTTGCCACATATGCGGTAAAACCCAAGCACCAAAACCAAGTCCAAGCCATATCTCAACCATTTTCATTGGTTTACCATTATTCACTAATAGCTCAGGCTTATAGGCTGCAACATTTGCAAACATATTAAACCCACCTGCTAAATTACAAACATAGATAGCAGTACAAATTAAAATAGTGGCAAAGAAAACACCCATAAAGGTGTCTGTCCATGCGGTGCCTTTAAAGCCCGCCCATAAAACAATGACACCAACCATAACCGAAGTAATAACAACACCTACCACATAAGGCACTGCGCCGTCGGTCATTGTATCTAAAGCAAGTGCACCGCCACTTACTTGAATTAACATTACCGGCACTAATGCAAAGATACCAATCACTGCCACTAAGGTTCGAAGACGCTTACTTTCGTAATAATGTTCAACCATTTGCCCTGGGGTAATAAAACCAAAGCGCTTTCCTGCTAACCAAATTCTTGCGCCAAAGAGCCATATAAAAACAGCATGAAAAATAGTCCAAACAGCAAATCCAATGAACCAAACACCTTCTCGATAATAAGCACCGAAAGAGCCTAATAATGTCCACGTTGAAAAGTAAGTTGCCCCCATTGAAAGCAATAACACAACCGTTCCCATACTACGGCCGCCAATAACAAAATCTTCCGCAGCATCATTTGTAGATTTTTCGGCATTACGTTTAGAGAGGAAGGAAATAAAAATAAAGACGCCAATGAATACGGCTAATATTGAAATAGTAATGACATTACCCATTGTATTTCTCCTCACTGATTGGCTTGTTTTTTAACGCCTTCATAAAGGGTTTGAAATACAAAGGATAGAGAGCGATAACGCATAACGTTAAAATAAGGTTGCAGCCAAGCGTTAAAGCTAATGGCATAGGTAAACCAGCGATCATAACTGGTGCGTTAAAAACATTTAAATATGGCATAAAAGTTAAGATTAAACATATGCACATAATAATCCATATAAGTACTCGTATTGTCTTCATTGCTAAACCTCTTAAGGTAAGTTAGTTAATAGAGTGAAGGTGATTCCATTCATTTTTTATACTACTTGCTTTACTATGTTGCGAATATATTAATTATTAGCACATAGTGTTCTCAATAATGCAACAGGCATGTATGATGAACATTTGTTTATAAACAGGTAGGGGTTGATTTGAAAGTTTCTTCATTTAAGTATTTTCTAGCAGTTGCCGAAACAGGGTCTATTCGCCAAGCAGCAAAGAACCTACACGTCAGTGCATCTGCGATTAGTCGACAAATTCAAAATTTAGAGCATAATTTCAAATCAACGCTTTTTGAACGTAAAGCATTAGGCATGGCGCTAACCGAAGAAGGACGGATTATAGAAAAACACATGCGTAGCACCATGAGAGAAATGGAAATCGCGCAAGTAGAGATTGATGAAATACATGGTTTACTAACAGGGACCATTAATTATTCTACTATCGAAGGTGTATTAAATGCTTGGATGCTACCAGCCATTGCAGAGTTTCAAACGCGTTATACCGGTATTAAGTTTAGTGGCAAAATTTATGCTTCTGACATCGTTTACCAATCATTAACGACAGATCAAGCAGATCTTGGTATCGCATTAGAACATGACATCCCCCATGAAGTAGAAGTCATTAAACGATTTGAAACAGGTTTTAAAATCGCATTATCACCAAATCATGAACTGGCTGGACGTGACACACTAGAGATTGAAGAACTCGCTGCCTTTCCTTTAGCCATGTTGTGCGAAGGTTTTCATACTCGACATTTATTAGATACTTTAAGTAGCCGTAAAGGCTTAGCCTTTAATATTACTTTCGAACTCGATAATATCGACATACTCAAACAGTTTGTTTTATCGACTAATGGTGCCACCATTTTGCCAGATTACTCTTTAATCTCCGAATCCCAAGATAACAGTATGAAAGTGATTAACATTAATAAAGGCGTTTTTCCAAACAGTACGACGGTGTTATGTGTACGAAAAGGCAGATACTTAACCAAAGCAACTCGCCAATTTATCAGTTTTATTCGCGATATTGACATCATATAACCAAATCTATAACGATATAATTTAAAAAACTTTTTAATTTATAATCACTATATTAAAGCGGATTATGATGACGAGAATTTAAGGACAATAGAAAGCATCTAAGGTTAGATAAACAGGGCTTGAAGCACCCTGTTTTAAGTCACTAATCAATTAATTGAACATGCTTGTTAGGCCATTACCCAAGTTTTTAGTACCTTCACTAAAAGAAGCTAAAAAACCACTTTCATACTTAACTTTTACATAATCACCAATTTTAACCTGATCAGCTAGTTCATCATCAACTAGAATCCACGCAAATTTATCACCAATTAAATTAGCCGTTACAGTGCCTTCAACAACTGCATACTCTTCTGTTGAAACATCCCCTGTTAATGGGTTTGCTTTCACTTCTAGATTATAAAAAGTAATTTTTGATTCAGGTACAAATCCAAAATTTTTGCCGGCAGATATTTTAAAAAGACTTTTGCTGCCATTTACTTTACGCTCCAAAACATAAGCTTTTGGTGAAAAGAAATTTTGAAATTTTGCCTTATTGTCTTCAACACCTTCTTTAGCAGCTTCTCGCACTAAAGAAGTCGCAGCAGCTTCACTGATAGGACAACGACTATTTGTTGTTTCTGTTTTCATCGAGACAGTTTCATTTGTCGTAATAGTTTTTGAATAAGCTAGCCCAGGTAATTTATACAACTTCAAATTAGCAGAAACATTTGCTTTAAAACGGCAATATGCAGCATTGACATGTCGGTCACCATCACTATCAACCCATGAATGCTTTTCATTAAAACTATATGAAATATTCGCATTTGAGATACTGCCAGTGATAGCATAATTTGCGATATCGGGTCCATTGTATTCCGACTTACCTTTTGACTCAGCAAGCGCTAACTCTTTTCTTAATTTGCTGGCAATATTTCTATCTACAATTTCGACGCCAACTTCAGCCAAATAGGTTTCTAAACTCGTTGCGATTGTTGTCCCTGCATGGCTAGTTTCTGCTAAAGGAGAATTTGATGTGTCAGCAGCAAAAATGACTATCTTTTGCTTAGCACCATTAATGACTTCTTTAGTTGGTAAAATATCTGCTTTTTGCATTGAAACATCACTGTAATCCCTAATGTTTTCTGTTGTGCTCATACATCCAGTTAGACCTAACGTAGCAGAGATTGCGACAACTAATAACTTCTTCTTCATTGACTACTTCCTTTTAAGATACAGAGTTAAACGTAAGCTAAATAATGATCATTTATCTGATTTTTATTAAATATCACCCTATGCTTTAATCATTATTTATTATCTTTAATCATTAAAACCTAATAATTCATAAATATCAGAACGGCTCTCAACTACAGTTAAGAACTTACTAACAGCACTTTCATAAGCACGTTGGTGACTAGTGACAGAAGATCCGTTGAGTAAATATGACTTTTTACTGTATACCGACCCTTTAGTAGATTTAACTAAAAAACTAACATTGATACGCACGTTATAAGCAGAGAAAGCTTGAGTATTTTTTATCTTTCCTTGCAGCTGAATAATTGCATCTGCCTTATTACGGCTACTTATTTGTAACCCCTGCGTTTGTAATAAGTCGTTTAATTGTTCCGCAATAGGTAATAAGTTTTGACTCGATTGGATATAGAAGTAAGTACTCGACAGTAACTGTGTCTCCGCTATTGAGTACTGTTGAAAGCGTCGAGCATAAGGCGCCAAATCAAAACTAGGGTCAGCAACCGCGATCAGATATAACAAGGGTTCTGCTTTTGTTACTTCCTCTTGAATTTGGTTATAGGCGTATAACTGCTCAATCTTACTTTTACTGTTGATATTGTTTAGCTTAACGTCGATATCATCGATGATAATGCTTAGTTTAGATTTGTTATCCTTAATAAAACCTATGCGTGATAGAGCAACTTGTACAAAATACTGTTGGTTAACTTTTTCAGCCTTTTTCTGCTCTACAAGATTAAACTCAATATCTTTAACATAGGTATTAATGTTTTGTGAGAAAAGCTGATCCGCTTGTCCATTATGCAAAGTCTGCTTATGTAACGTTTCGCTATTAATACGTACAGAGAATTTACTCGCAATTTCTTTTAATGCATGTTGTTTTGCTGCTTCCAACGTTGCAGCCACACCGACACCGTAGAAATATTCTTGGTCATCTTGGATTGGATTAAGCACCCACTCTGGAACATTGTCATTTCTTGAATTAGATGAGCAAGCACCTAGAAACAAAATGCTCACAAACGCCAAAACAACACACTTGATATAAGAAGTATTTTTCATATTCACTATTCTCTTTTTAGAAGATTAAATTGTCGTTTTAACTACGTTTTTAACTTCATATAGCGCAATTCGTTTCGATACTTTTTTCAAATAGTGTTTCGTTTCATCGTATGGAAGCTTACTCATCAAGGCTTGGTAAACCTCGTCAGAAGATAATGTATTAATAATGCGAGCAGCTTTATTAATATTGCGTTTATTACCACCTGTATTAAATACCTTCGCAACATTACCAGCACCAGTGTTATAGGCTGCAATAGTGCAATACAAACGACTCTTAGGATCAGTTATCGATTTTAAATAACGTTTATCTAAAATACTCAAATAAGCACTGCCGGTTTCTACATTTATATCTGGCACATACAGATCATCAACTTCCATTGGTTTGTCTATTTTACGAATCATTTTATTGACGTCGTGCCCAGCTGTACGAGGGACAATTTGCATTAAGCCATAAGCCGGAACAGCTGATTTGGCTTTCGGTTGAAAAGCAGATTCTGAATGCATGATAGCCATCACTAAAGCCACTGGAATATCAAAACGTTGGCTCTCTTTTTCTGCGATTTTTTTGTATTTTTGAGCTCTTTTACTAAGGCTGTTAGCTGGTAATTTAGCAGTATATTTAAGGATTTTATAACTAGAGGTAGTTACTTTCTGTTCTTTTCGGAGCTCAATATATTGAGATTCTACTGCTGCGATACGTTTATCTTCTTCTTTTTCTAACGCAATTTTCTGACGTTCTACAGATTTCTCTATAATTTTTTCAGGGATATCTTGCTGTACATCTTGAAGCTTATCGGCTTTTAAATCAGCTTCATTTTTATATGCAATAGTTTGTTTTTTAATAATATTTTTGGCATTTCTTTCTTGCTCTTCATTAAATTTAACTTCATTTAACTGAATGTTGCCTAAATCAACTGTTTGTTGTTTTACTGGCGAGGTTTTATTCTTAGCAAGATAAGAAGTTAATATACTTTTACTTTCTGCTTCGGTTGTAGCGACAGGGACTAAGATTTCAATTACAGCCTCATTTTTATCATAATCAACTAACTGTCTCGTTTTTAAATCCTCTGAATAAGTGACATCATTGATATCTTGGCTAGGAGTATCTCCCCATTGCATGATAATTTGAGATTGTTGATAATCGAAGCCATTTAAATAATCTTTTCTCCAAGCATCATATTCAGCCAAATAATCACTAACGAAAGCAATATATTCTTCCATTATTTTGTCGTTATCAGGCGACTCGAAAGCTGTCATTTCCGCATCAAACTCATCAAAAACATTGTCTGAATGAGTCATTGGGCTAAATGCTAAAGAAATAATGAATATGCTAGATATAATTTTTTTCATATGACCTCGAAAACGATAGAACTAAGGCCCTATCATTTTTTATATTATTTATTTTTTAATTTAGAAAGAACACTAGCAAGCTCATCAGCCGTTTTTTTATCACTAAACTTAGCCCATAACTCTGCATCTTTTGCTTCAGCTTTTTGAATAACTTTGGAAAAGTTCATATCGAAAGTCGCTTTATCCATCCCCACTAACGTATACAAACCACCCGCAGGGCTAGTACGTTTAGTAATAATTCTTGAGTTATTTAAAGTCGTGCTTGAAATACTTTTTGTTACATTCTCAAAGTACTCATTGACGTTTTCAGTCACAGAGTCTGCGGTTGTATTGGTAGAAGCAGTCGATGCAGTTTTTAGAATGCTTTGAACATTTACTTCGAACTGACGTCCTAAGTTAACGCGAGCATCATTAATTGAAATATCGTTCATGATACTTCCCCCTGCTACATTTTTCTTTGCATACCCTGTCGCACTGATTTCTAATCCTGTAGGAGTTACACCACATATCCATTGGGGTGCTTGCTCTGTTGGTGCATCAGGATAAAAACAAGCCAAAGACTGCACATCATTAACACTTGAAGTACTTTGACAACCACTTAAAACGGTTAATAACGAGAATGTTAGTGCTGTTTTCTTAAACATTTTTTGTCCTTTTAAATAGATAAATAAAATGATTTTTTTGTTTTTACTCGCTCTACCAACACAGGTTAATTAACAGCGCGGTACGAAGTTAACAATCAATAAACTCTAATATTTCATCCCAAATAGCGCATTCATTTCATAGTTGCTTAATAAAGACTCTTGCATCACTTCATTTGATAATTCAGTAATAGAATAAAAATTAGGGATTAACGGCAGAGGAAATGAAGTAGAAGCGACATCAAAGTCTTCGCCAAGATCTAACTGTTGGTTAATATCAATAATAGTTTGGCTATACAGAGATTCACCACCTCCATAATTCACATGGCCCAATAATAAGTTATAAAACATCAGGTCACGGCTTAACTCGTAACTTTCTGAAAAATACTCGAGGCTGCCAATATTAGTGAGGATAGTATCTTGTGTCGGTAGGTATTTATCAATTGGTGCGCTATTAAGCTGTTTATTTATATAAACAAGTGGTGCAAAAAAGTCAGGCTTTTTGCTGATCACAGTGAAACCAACCAATCGATGCTCTTGGATAAAAGTAACAAGCATAAATTTACTGCTATTGTAGTAATAATATTTTAACTCATTAACAATATGCGATGGCTTGATGACTTGGGCTGAGCCTAGAATTTCTTCGGTGTATTGTGCAGTCAGACCAATGCGTAATTTATTAATACGCTTATATTCGATTTCGTTAGTAAAGCGAGAAATAACTTCTTCGTAAGCATCAACTAATGCGACTTTAGTATCATTCCACTGGCCAAGAGATAACATCACTAATACAACCGTAAAGGCAATATTTTTTAACTTTACAAGTTTTGTTGTGCCAACGTTATTACTTGAATTAATATCTTCGCATTGCATCCATTCACCTTTGATTCATTTACAAATAACTTGCACCACAAAAAAGCACTACCATAGTGGTAGTTATTTGATGATACTAAAGGTAATTTTAAAAAAAGCGAAGAAAAAAATGAACTTAATTTATATTTAATATACGTATACCAGTCTAACTCATTTTTATATAGACTATTTTTTAAACACAACTATTTGATATGACATTTTATTGACTTTAATTTATTAAAAAATAGCTTAGTGATTTCACAAATAAACTCAATAATATACATTTAAATAAAAACAAAAAATCACATTAAATACAATAACTTAAAGAAAACTTCACAACTAGCTATGCGATGATTATGTAAACAAGAAAATACTATTACTATAAAATAATATTTTAAAAGTAAGACTTATCTAAGAATATGAATAACCTATTTCATTATTCAACAATTCCATAAGCCGAACTTTAAATTCACTTAACTTACTCGCTTTGTTTGAACCTAAAAGAGCTAAAAAGTCATTATCTAAACAAGAGACCCTATTATTTTATCCCTGAATCAAAATATAGAACAACTATGTACTATAATTATTGGTCGTCGTAAGATAAAATTAGTTAATAAAGTAAATGGTTATAAAAAGCTTCCTACATACGACGCTTATACCTACTTTAATATTTAATTTAACCTCTTAATATCTAAGAGTAATTCAACGCCACGTATTGTACTCCTCTTTTGAGAGAGCGATTTCAATACTACAAGGAAGCAATTTATTATGTCAGGTTTAAACAACCAAGAAAGTAACCCGAACAGTGACAAAAACCAACTTAAAGCATTACTCGATCAGCCTATTGAAGATTTACCGTTAATATCTCTATACCGTATTAGATATCTAGCTACTGAGCTTTCTATGGACGGAGTAGTCGAGCATGCTCAACAAATTATTGATAAACGTAAGCAAGTAATCTAAAAACTAACTTACGATAAACAGGGGAAGGATAAGCATCAACTTTATTATATAAAATATTTTGGGAGGCAAAGTATCATAGATAACAAGCTCCCATATATGCTTCCCTGTTTACACCAATTAAACGATTAAAATCACTTCTGTGATTTTCCATAAATTTAGAAAAACGAGTCGTTTTTCTAAATTTATAATACCTCCCTATAACCAATATAATCATGATATTAGAACGAAGATAGTCATAAGGTGTTTTTATAACATAGCTTAAAATTGATGTTCATTTTTTATGTTTATAACAATTTATACCGATGACATTAAAGTAAGTGATCTAAATTTTGCGCAAGAAAAATGACTTAGTTTTAGGTATGAGTTGAAGCCTTTCAAAGATTAACTTGACCACTACACTTCGTTAATCGTCTATTCGAGAATTAATTAAAAGATATTCACTCTTTAACGGTTGTTTCTGTTACGAAGCTTATAACGAAGAAATAAGTTATTTTAACAAATAAAGTAGATCGGTTAATTAGTGTGATTGCTATTATTTTTAAATAATAGCCAGTAGACATCATCAATGCTAAAAAATTTGATTCTATCGAACAATGCCTCAATTAACAAAACGCCAATTAACAAAACGTGTTCGCTTTAGGACAATCAATACAACGTTAGTATTTCATTGAATAAATCTTTCATTTTTTACGCTTATTAATCATTATTATGTCGATTACATTAAATAATTAGCTCTAAATTTCACGTAGGAAAAATGACTTATTGCAAATCGAAATCTAGCTAAGCTATTGTTATATTTATAAAATCAACAACGAAGAAATGAGTTATTTTGTCCAGTAAAATAGATCGATTAATTAAAGTGATGAGTATTTCAAAATAAATGCTAATTAATTGTAACCAAATTTTAACGGGCGGCATCTAATACATAACAACACTTTAGTTGCTAATTAATTATTTATTACTTTGGAGTTATCAATGAAATCTTTATTAAAAATTAAAACAGTCGCAGGTTTTTTAGTTGCACTATCTTTAATGACATTTTCTTTAATGGGTAATGCAGCAACTGCTGTAAAAACCGGTGAATTTAGTGGCGCTAACGACCATATTACCACTGGCCAAGTAAGTATTGTGCAAACACCTGAGGGTTATGCGGTTGTTTTAGGTTCTGATTTTTCGCTTGATGGTGCTCCAGATCCTAAAGTTGGTTTAGGTAAAAATGGTCAATATGATCCAAAAGCACTATTAGGAAAGTTAATTTCTAACAATGGACAATCAGCTTACCTAATTCCTGCATCTGTTGATGTTAATAACTTCAACGAAGTTTTTATTTGGTGTGACCAATTTAGCGTTTCTTTAGGTTCAGCTAAAATTAAATAAAGTTATTCAGCTAAGTCTTTTTAATAAAGGCTTAGCTTCCTCTCTTGTTAGTTTCTTGAATTTAGGTTTCTTTAAAAAACAACTTAAAATTTTAATATTTATCCTTAATATAATGTCATAAAGTTAATAATGTCATCGATTATATAGTCACACCACTCCCAACAGCGCTTTCTTGTATACCTTAGTTTCTAGGTTTTCCCATAAAAGTTAGTTTGATTAATGGATAAAAATTATTGATTCTGTGACTTAATATTATAAAAAATAGACAGTTGAGTATTTTTGCAATAATAATCGAATGTATAATTAGAGTTTTTGTGTACCATAATCAACTTAAACTTTTATCATCATTAAAATTGGCTATATAAACGAATGGATTTGTCTAAAAGAATTAATACGTATTTAAGTGAAGATGAATTAATAGTTCAACTAAAAAAAGGCAATGTTGACAGCTTTGAATTTATTGTAAGAGAATACGGTGGCTATTTATTAATCATTGCAAAACGATATCTAACCAGTGAAGCAGATGCTCAGGATGCTGTACAAGATACTTATTTACACGTGTTTAGTGCTATTGTAACCTTTGAAGGACGTTCTAGCTTAAAAAGTTGGTTGCATCGAATTGTCATTAATATTTCCTTAATGAAAATACGTTCAAACAAACGTAAACTTGTTGAGTTGATCGATGATAATGCTTCTTTCTTTGATGTTAATGGTAAACGAATTGAAACAGAGACTGAAATAACATTATCACTGGAAGAATTAATGGCTGACGATAGCCAACGAGAATATATTAAAACCCAAATAACGCAGCTTCCTCAAATGGCGAAAAATCTTTTATTATTAAAGGACATAGAAGGTTATAGCACAAAAGAAATAGCTGAATTATTGGATATTTCTTTACCTTCAGTTAAAACGGGTTTACATCGTGCGAGATTATTATTAAAGAAAAAGATCGAACATCAATTACGTTGAGCTATTATGAATATAGAAGATAAATCAAATCATCCATCAAAATATCATTCGATTAGTTGCGAAAGCTTCGAGACCTTTATCGTTGATTATATAGACGGTAACCTACAAGATGAGCAAAAACACATTTTTATACAGCATTTAAATGAATGCCCTGCTTGTAGAGTATATTTAAAAAATTATGAATATCGTATCCAATTAAGTAAATCCATCTTTGCAAATGATACCGATAAACCAGACATTCCAAATCAATTAGTAGAGGCTATTTTAGCCGCTAAGAAACAAAGAGATTAATGGCTTAATGGTACGTTATTATAATAATGCATTACGAGTCGTTATCTAATCATATTTCATAGGTTGGGTGTTAAGGTAGACCCTGTAAATAATTACGTGTAAAGCGTATGCTAATCTACCTTTTTATTTTTACTAAGATTCGCCTATTTAGTGTACGTTGACATAAATCCGATGGTACTTTTCTAAGCTTAGGCAAGCTATTTTGAATTATCGATGACATCAACGGATAAGACCAACTCTGTGTATTTTCCGCTACCATAAAGATTGATAACTCATATATGTCACTTGTTGAACACTAAAACCTATCTACCTTTTTATACCAATGGAATTAAATAAGTGATCAGAGATTGTGCAGGAAAAATTAACACTAATAAGGCGTGAGTTGCAGGAGATAGTTGTTCTCACTTCAAAACTCACAACGCAGTTAGGAGGGATTTTAACCAGCAAGAATGATCACCTTATTAATTATTTTGGTATTACTCTCTGTGATAACAAGCTCCACCAGACTAGACCTTCCATCACCTGTTTAGAAACCCCAGATATCCATCTGAATCAATTAACCATTATAAAACTGGTATTGAACTATAGCCTCAAAATAATCTAAGTAGATTTCGAGCATGTAACGACTTACAAATCATAAATATAGTGGCCAAGTTAATTTACCAATGTGAGGTTTGCTTTTGAGAAAAGAAATCATGTTGGTTTTTACCAATTGAGACATTTTGAGATCCTATTGCCCCTTTTATTTTTTAATTAATGCTATGGGGGCTATGTTAATAGCGTGGATGTAGAGTAGGATAAGACAATCTATTTATTTGATTTCTAATTATATATGTTTGTATTTGTACAGAGATTTTATTTATGCAAGTATACAAACGTAATGTACGTTAAACCTATTAAGGGCAATCTATGAAAATAAATACTTCCGGTCACCATGTTGATATTACTGATAGCATTAAAGAGCACTTAGAAGAAAAATTCGCTAAAGTATCTACTCACTTTCCCTCACTTATCTCGCTCGATATTATCATTTCCAAAGAGCATGGTGAGTTTAATGTTGAAATTCGCACCAATTATGAAGGAACTAGCCTTGCTGCTAAAGGTAATGACCCAGTTATGTACCCTGCTATTACAAGTGCCGCTAAAAAATTAGATACCGTGTTAAAACATCGTAAAGGTCAATTAAAAGCAGATTTACATGAAAAGCCTGAACTGATTGAACCTGAAAGTACGGATGAAGTAGAAGAAGAAATTAACTAAAATTAACCTACTTTATTAACCTACTTTATTAAAGAACCCTCTTAAAACGCAGCTTACGCTGCGTTTTTTTGTTTGGGCATTATAAAAACTTCACAGAGCCTTTCATTTTACCTTTTTACCTTTTTACCTTTTTTACCTTTTTACCTTTTTACCTTTTTACATAATTAGCCTGTTTTCTAAAAAATGATGTTTGTGATTATTCTCTAACTAAGTGGCGAAAATTAGTTGCCCACCACACTTGAATAGAATCACTCATTGAAAAACAGTAAATACAATTAAACATCTCCGCGAATTGAACGTGCGTGAAATTGATTAACTAAGGCGCTTGGGGGTACAAAGCGACTTAGAAAAAACGGTTCAAATTGCAAGTAATGACAGTTCAGAAAACAGAAGATTAAGATTAGAATCTGCACCTAAAGAACCTATTTTAATTGAGGCACGAACCAAGCTCTACCGACGCAATCCCGACGTGGTAGCTAAAACTCTATACAGAGCACTAGGTGTATGTGAAAACTGCAAGGCCAAAGCACCATTTGCGCGTAAGCGAGACAACAGCCCTTACCTTAAAGTACATCATATAAAGATGCTTTCTGCTGGTGGACTTGATTGTATTGAAAATACAGTGGCGTTATGCCCAAACTGTCTATAGCTTCATTTCAATTAGCCAACCTACTGATTGTTATTGTTTTATCGTTTATTATTGACCAACCACCGCATTCCATATCTGTGCCTGTGGTAACATGAATCATCATCGATTAAATAGGGTTCATAATGCTAAGAAGAATACAAAAAATTGAAGGTATCGGTAGCTATCACAGCGCAAGAGCTGGTGACACGCAATTTTCTGACGTGAATATAATCTATGGTGAAAACCGTAACGGTAAAAGTACGCTGTGTGACATTTTCTATTCTCTTGCGTCTAATAACCCTGAATTAATCAAAGACCGCAAGGCGATACCAAGACAAGGTACAGCGGCTAACCCTATGAAAGTCGAGTTTCAATTCGCTAATGCACCAACCTGTGTTTTTTCAAACGAAACTTGGGCGACTGCATTACCCGCCGATTGTGAGCTACATATCTTTGACCACAACTTCATTCATCGAAATGTAATGAGTGGCACTGTCAACAATCGAGAAAACTCAGAGAACATTTCAAACTTTATTCTAGGCGAAGACAACACTGAGCTTTTTGAGACCCTTAAAACTGAAAAAGAAACTCTAACTATTACTAAAGCAAACCTTAAGAGCGCCAAAACCGAGCTAGAGGCGAGTGGGGTTAACGACGTAGCTACATATGTTGTTTCTGACCTTCCAACAGAGTCTATCGATGAGTTGAATACAGCGATTGCAGAATCTATCGCTGAGCAAGATTCGTTAACCGTGCAAATTGGCAACGTCACTCAATCTAAAGCTCGATGCAACTTAAAAGAAATTTCTACTTCTTTTGATATCACAGATACAAGTAATGAAATTAATGAGTGCTTAGAAACTAGCATGGAAGAAGCTCACACCGATGCGCAGGCTCTGGTACAAGAGCACATGGCACGTCTGAAAGAGCAAAACGGCTTTAAAGGATGGGTCTCTAACGGCTTAGCTCATTTAGAAGATGACTGTCCATTCTGTGGTCAAGAGTTTGAGGGAGATTCCCTAGAGCTAATTAATAGCTACAAAGTTGCATTCAATGAAGCTTTCGCCAACTTCATTAAAGAAACTAAAGCGGGTGCTACACAACTGCTTACGAAGCAATTGATTTCTATTGATGAACAAGCTACCAACCAGCTCCATGAAGAAAACAAGAGAGTGCTTGAGCTATATCTAGAGCAGGTTGTTGTTGAGCAAACTGCTGATAATAAGCAACTTATTGATGATACGCATGAGGTGGTTAAGTCGGCCATTGAAAAACTGAACGAAAAGCATGAAGAGTTGAAACCTCAAGTTCTAGAGCTTCTAAATGTAAAAATCGAAACAGCATACAATTCTATTGAAGCAATTGACTTCTCTCCTCTACAGTTGGCTATTGACTCGTTTAATGAAGCTAAAGAAGCCTATAAGGTCGTTATCAACTCGGTAAATGAAAAGCTTACTGAATTTAAAGGTGGCCTCGATTCGGATGCTTTAACTACTGACAAAGCAACAGAGAACGTAAATCAGAAAGCACTTGATAGTAAAAAGCTACGTCATACCCTAGAAGAAAAATGTGCGACATATCGACAACTAAGCACTCAAGTTGAGCAAGACCAAGAGACCTACGATAACAACAAGACAGTATTAGAAGATTCTCAAGAAGCATTTCTAGATATCTACTTTGATGAGATTAACCTGCTATTCCAAAATCTTGGCTCTAGAAATTTCAACATTAGCAGAAAGCAAAATAATAACGGCCGAAAAATTGTCTATGACTTAGAGGTCAGTTTCAACGGTACACCGGTTCCAAGAAACAAAATGAACTGCTTATTCAGTGAGTCTGATAGACGCGCTTTGGCGCTATGCATCTACCTAGCTAAAATTAACAAGCTGCCGGATGAAGACAAAGCCAAAGCTATACTGGTAATGGATGACCCTGTTACTAGCTTTGACAATGAACGAATCTCTAGCATTTTGAATAAACTTTATGAGATTTCACCATCAATAAAACAACTTTTCATAACAACCCACTACCGTGGAATGGCTGCTACTGCTATTAAGAAGTTCGCAAATACAAGTGCGCTAAAAATAGTAAAAGTGGCGAACGGTTCGGACTTTGCGCGCACCACAGAAGCAGAGATGACAGCTACAGAGCATGACGACGCTTACAACGAAATTACAGCGTTTGTTAACAATGAAGTCAATGACAACAAGATTCTCAAGCTAAGACCATTCTTGGAAACAGAACTTCGTCATAGATATAAAGACCAGCTTAGAGCCAATGGAGCAACTCTGAGAACGGACTTTTCTGTGTGCATTGATACACTGAAAGACAATAACGTAATTTCAGAAGCAGTCGCGCAAGAAATACACTCATTCAGAACAACTTTCAACCCACCAATGCACGTATTAATGGAAATGAGTATCGAAGACGTTCGCAATACTGCTACTAATATGATGGATTTAATCTATAGCCGACTATAAACAAAAGGGAGCTTGAGCTAAAAATCTAAATCATCTGGCGCACCATCATTACTAACGCCAGATGTTAAATGCTCAAGCTCTTCTTTAAAATTTTGAGTGTTAGTTTCAACGTCTATTTTTCAGTTTCTGAAACCATGATACTGATTGAGAATAAAGCTTTATAAGACTTTCTTACAAATTATTGTATTCGTTAAATAAAAACGAAGATAAAGATTCCTCACAAGCCCTTATCTTATAGTGTTATAAAACACCTATAAATGAAATCAAAACGAAGACAATCCCAAAATACTGATTTAATTAAATAATCACCATAAGCATAGAATTTCGTACTTCATTGTTATGCTCCCACTGATTCCATAACAAATATGCATAAAAGCAGGAGGGGTTGGCATCTTATAGAGAAATATCAAATGCTGATGGGCACTTATTATTTGATTTTTTATTAGTCCCTTGTTCAACAACGGCTTTAAAATTAACAATAAGCCCAACAGCAATATCCTTTTCATTCATTTGCAGTTCATTAGAATTAAAATGGAAACTTCCTTTTGCAGTATCAATAAAGCCAAATTGCTTTAAACGTTCCCACTTACGAACTTTTCCTTGTAGCAGTTTATACCCTGAAGTTAGATCTTTCTTTTTCAACTCGATAAAACATCGGTCAATTTGTTCATCAACAATATTAAAAATATCATCCTTATCTTTGATTAATTTTTTTAAACTAGTGCATTGATAAGTTCGAGGATCAAATGATGAATCGAGTATTTTAAGCATTGTTCCCATATCACCTAAGTACACCGGTTCATTTACTTGTGCACATTTTTTATATGCAGCAATTAACAACGAATCGATATCATCTTCTTTTTCAAGCACTTCTTCAGGAGCTAAGAGATTTGTTGTATACACAAAATTATGGCAAGCCTTTCGAAACCGTTCAGGTGTTTTTTCTTGTCCTATCGCCATGACATGAAGTCCATGCTCACGAATTCGCTGCGCTAGACTATAAAAACCACCATCACTAGAGACTATACAAACAGCATTAATTCTAGAATTTTTATTAATTAATTCTATAGCATCCATAACGAGTGCGTGATCAGCTGCATCTTTGCCATAATGAAACTGTTGCTTAGGACTTGAAGCAGTATTACGAAGGATATTCATCCAACCACTTTGTTGGGGGGACGTCCAGTCAGCATAGACCCACTTAATAGCAACTAATCCATGTTTCTCTACCTCTTCTAAAATTAAAGCATAATCATTATGAGAAGCATTCTCACCATCGACAAGTACTGCGAAATTCAATTTATTCATAATATAATATTCCATTTTAATCATTGGCTATATGCGTCTTAAATAACCAAATAAATTACATAAGTGCATTAAAAACGTTTAGTTAAATGCCAGCCATTACCAAAACTACATTCATAAACTTGCAGGTCAATTCCATGCTCGTTATAAATAATATTAGCCCTAACATACGCTTCTTTTTTTACTCTATAAGTATCTTTGAAAGTCCCATCTCCAGCAGTGCATTTATTGCACTTTTTACTGGGTGTTATTCTTGCTTTAGGTGATAAATGCCAAAAACTACATTTAGCACATTGATAAGGAATCAAATAATTATTGTATTGCTCCCTTGAATAATTAGCGGCATCAATGGCTTCATACTCATCATAATATTGATTTAAATGTTGCCCAGATTTTTTTCCAAAACATGTATCACTTTTCATTTATACTCTCCTAAATTTCGCATAAGCTTGCTTCAATTGGAAAGTAACGAGCACTAAAAACGGCTTGATTAAAATTGACTTGTTTTAAAGCAACTTCAACCCCTACATCATTTATAGCTTCACTGTATTTATAACCAGAAATATTAGAAACGTTTTGATAAAAACAACCTTTGGGATCTATCATTAAATAGGACTCGGTCATTGCTAGGTTTGACTCTGCATAAATAGATAAACTTTCATTACGATGCTTTTCAATAAAAGAATTAAATTGCTCATCTGAAATAAGAAGTTCATCAGAGCCATAGGGCATAACATGTAACACTTTCCACTTATCGGGTTTTATTTCAGAAATTAATTCAGTAAAATTTTCTTGCCAATTATGTATATTTACCACTGTATTAATTTTAGTTTTAATACCTTTTTGTGTCCGAGTTAGCTCCATTAAAACAACTTTTAAATCATCAGCACCTAATGAATTTCCTTTTCTATCAGCTCTACCAATCAATTGCCTTGTTGCGTAGTTTTGACTGTCGAAACTTATTCCGACCATATCTAATATATTCTCAGGAAGATTAATTTTATTATTTAACAAATAATGACCATTAGTAATGACCGATGTTTTGAATCCTTTCTTTTTTGCTAATCGTAAAATATTTAAAAATGTATCACCTAACATCATCGGTTCTCCTCCAGCAATATTAATTCGCACTTCATCATATTTTAGCTTTGCCTTTAAAGAAGAATCACTCCTTATAAAATATTCTGATAAGTTACTGAGTAATTTATCAACAGCACTAAGCGAACGATGCAACTCATTTGGTTTTCCCCACTTAGCAAAACAATAATTGCATTTATAATTACAAGCTTCCGTTATATGCCAATTTATGACTAACTCTTTAATCTTATTTGCTTTAATATTATTAATTGTCATTTTTTACTCCTTTTTAGTTGGTGCCTAAGTATCAATAACCTGACCCAACTAAAAAATGAAAAGTGCCGTCCCCCCCCTATTTAAAACGATAAAGTAAATTATAAAACAAGGAATTATATGGCTACTTTTCCAACATTCGAATCGGTTCTAATTGAAATTGCCAGTGCGTTAGGGGTAAATAAAGGGATACAGACCAAGAAGAAACAAAAATTCAAAAATACTGAGATGTCACTGGAGAATATGCATTCAACATGGAAAAGCATTTTAAGTGATATTTCAAATGCCTTAGGGTTAAATCAAGAAGTAGCAGATGATTTAATAGTAAATATAGAACATTCTTTTCAAATTCATAAAATCATTGAACTCGAGATTTTTACCTTTAAAGCTTCAAAACAAAAAATACTATGGAACTACCTTGTAAGAATATTCATACCGACCATAGCCAGACATGCTGTTTTTTGGCAAATTGAATCAAAGGTTGATACAGGTATGCCAGGAGGGCGATTTTGGTACTTACCTGTTATCAATAGCGATAAAAAAATTCAATTGCCTGTTCAACATGTATTAGAATGGTTAATCGATTTAATTGAAGAACCAAGAGCAAATGTAGCGAAAAAAATTGAATCTGATCTGCGCATATATAGTAATTCAGGGACTGTTCTCAGAAACCTTCACAATTGGCAAAAAGCTAAAAACATGCCTGAAATATCTTCAATAAAAAATACATTTCCAGATGAAGTAGAGTTAACATTTAAAGGCAGCTTTATACTAAAAGGAACCGAGCCAGATTTTATACAAGCATTGAATTTTATTAATAATAAAGGCCTTTCCGCAGAAATACTTCAGCATGAGATAGACATTAATCTTAAAGATTTAAAAAAAATATTAAAATCAGAATGCTCTGAACATGATAAAATAGAATTTACTTTAAAATTACAGGAAAGATATCAAAAACCTTCGTCACAAACGATTCGACAAAGGTTGTTAGTTGCTAGAGCAGTACAAGAAGGTTATCAACGGTTAATAAAATTTTTAACCCCAAAAATTGATAAATTCAATGTAGATTTTGAGAAAAACAAAACCTTACAACTCATACATTTATATGAAATGGTCTACAACAAAACAATGGAGGCGCACGTTGAAACTTATATTGAAGATTATCATTTAAGACAAAAGGCCGAAAATGAATATTTTACCCAGCATTTGCCTCCACTTTTAAGATATGACTTATTACTTTGTTTCAGCTATGAGAAATATCCAACTATTCCGTTAGTTGCGCCATTATTAAATAAAAAATTTTCAAAAAAAGGAGAGGAGGAGAGGATTGATGACATATTTCCTACTTCTAAAGAAGGCATTGAACTCAGCAATAAAACATACAGAAAAAATTTAAAACAAGACGTGCTTTTTGAAAAAAAATGCAATGAATTAACAGATATATTACAACAGAATAAAGCACCATTCAAAACACTCAAAAATATAAATGATTTTGATTTAGTCTATGAAACATTTAATGCAAGTTATTCCAACCCAAACATTAAACCATTAATTTTAAAACGATTGTCAGAACTAGCACTAACAGAAACCCATAAAATAAAAAAAATAATTCTTGAATTAAACGAAATATTTACAATAAAAAAATTCAATAACAGTACCGAAAATTCTGTGAAAATTCTTCTAGAGCAAGCCAGTACGAATACAGAGTATGATTTTTGGAGCCCCACCTTACTGAGATTTAATGCATACCATCATATTGGGAAAAACAATTTCAAAGAGGCTGAAAGACTTTTCAATCAAGCGATGGATGAGTGTAAAAACTTTAACTTTGGCCCCCTCCGTGGTGAGTTGGCACGAGATGCTTTTGCTATTGCAATATCGAACCAAAAGCTTATTCCGAATAACCATGAAAAATATTTCAGAGATATAATTTTTTGGGGTGGTTTAGAGGCTCCAAAATCAAGTAATGCAAGTCTTCCTTCAATTTTTGATGTTTCACGCGAACTTCATGAATACTTTTGGAATAACTTATATAAGTGTTATCCAAATTACACTCCATTATTTTCTAACTCACAGAATGACTTTAAACTGTTTTTAAATGATATTGCACCTCATATCAAGGCTGGCACGGCTATCGATAAAGTATTAAAGAAACATAAACATTTAAAAAACAAACAACTTAAACACCCTCAATCCGACAGTATTATCTTTTTATTAATGAAAGTCAGCTATGATATGTTCGCTAAATTTAAGGAGCACGAAACTAGAATTAACATTCAACAAGAAATCATGTTAGAAGCTAAATCAATCTTTAAGAAAAGTATCCACGTAATTAGAGCTGTAATTCAAGAATGGCCAGAAATTGTGGATCTTTCTGATTTCAAGCAGCAAACACCTCTTATGCTTGCTGCAAATTACAAAGATTACAAAACAGTTGAAGTATTATTAAATGCAAAAGCCAACCCTAATTTAAAAGACATAACGGGAAGAACGGCTCTGCACGCAGCTTGTGCAAGTCGATGTTCAAAATCAGCGAACCTTCTGATTGAAAATGGTATTGATGGAGCTATAGCTAATTTTGAAGGATCAACTGCACTACATACATCTGTTCGACTCGGTGAAGTTAATATTACAAGGATATTATTAAAACACTTTCCAGAGTTGGCCTTCATTGAGGATTTTGATGGTAAAACACCACTGCAATTAGCTCACAAAATCGCTAATGATATCTCTATTTATCATTACCTTCAGCATCATCTAAAGTTAGAAAATAGAACAATTGTAACCCATGAAACTTATAAAGATTTACTTCAATTGTTTTAATCACGTCAACCAAAAAAAGAGTAGTTAGTTACCTTTTGAAACTGTGGTTAGGTGTAAAGTATTACAGCTCACTTTAGTCACCTATAAAATTATCGAGATGATTACCATTACACTTCGTTAACCAATGTTCTAGAGTTTCAAAAGCTTACAACGGGTTATGCAGCATTGCACGAAATGCCTGTTCCGCATCAAACGATTGAAAAATAAATATTTATTTGAAGGATGTAAATGAGATTTCAATGGATGATGTCAGTAAAGCAATTAAGCTTAATTATAGGTCGATAGATTCGTTAGATAAAGTAGATCAATATTTCATAGAGGCTACAAAGCTCTAGTAGTTAGCTTATCATTCTAATTCATTTACATTATTTTCTTTTCCATATTAACGAAGTAAACCTTTTTATTAAATAAAATGGTTTAGCTATTTTACTAACTAAAAGATTGTCTTCGTTTTATTCCAAGTGCCTTCGTTTTAATTCCACGAATACACTAAACCTCTTGCCCAGCCGCCCAGCCGCAGCTCCAACACCATGCGAAGTTAAAGCCTCCGAGCCAACCGGTTACATCCATTGCTTCACCTACAAAATATAATCCTTTAACTGATTTACATTCCATGGTTTTAGAAGAGATAACATCAGTATCGATACCGCCTAATGTCACTTCGGCTGTTCTGTAGCCTTCGGTGCCGTTGATCAGTGGTTGCCATTGGTGGAAGAGTTCAACGACTTGTAAGAGTTCTTTTTCATTAAACTGTTTTAATGGGCGGCTTTCGATTTCAGCGAAGCCTAGTAAACATTCCACGACACGTTTCGGTAAATGGTGTGACAAGACGGTTTTTAATGCTATTTCAGGACGATCTTGTTGTGTTTGATTAAGTAGCTGGTTTAGATCTTCACCTGGTAAAAGGTCAATTGAGATCGTATCACCCGCTTGCCAATAGTTAGATATTTGTAAAATAACTGGGCCACTTAAACCACGATGTGTAAATAAAAGTGCTTCACTAAAACTCATTGGATGGTCTTTCTTTGTTGCATTCTTCTTGATGGCTGTCGCGGTTGCAGGAAGGCTTATACCAGATAGCTCAGTGAGTTTGTCTTTGAGTACAGGTTGTAATGTAAAAGGAACCAGCCCTGCACGAGTTGGTTTAACGGGTAGATTGTATTTTTCAGCTAATTGATAAGCAAAAGGCGTTGCGCCTAGTTTAGGTAAAGAAAGCCCACCGGTTGCTACGACTAACGATTGGCACTCAAACTCACCGTGCGTGGTGTTCACGGTAAAATGATTATCAGCTACTTGCTGATGTTCCGTTACTTCGCATTGTGTTTTGATGGTGACGTTAGCGGCTTTAGCTTCATCTAATAACATGCCTACAATTTGCTTTGCGCTATCATCACAAAATAATTGTCCGTGGTCTCGCTCATGCCAAGCGATATTATGTTTGTCCACCAGCGCAATAAAGTCCCATTGTGTATAACGGCTTAGTGCTGATTTTACAAAATGTGGGTTACTACATAGGAAGTTACTTGGCTCAACGTATAAGTTGGTGAAGTTACAACGCCCTCCTCCACTCATTATTATTTTTTGGCCAATACGTTTTGCATGCTCAATTAACAAGACCTTACGTCCGCGTTTACCCGCTTCAACTGCACACATCAAACCAGACGCGCCTGCGCCAATAATAATCACATCAAAACCAATCACATTATCCACCTAAAACCTTGTAAACGTAGCACTAAAAATTATCGCATAGGATACACTATTTGCTTTTTTTAGGTGCTAATATTAGCGCTCATTTATGTTAAGGAAAGTGATGACTGATTTATATTTAATTCGCCACGGTGAAACCTTATTTAATCAACTTGGTTGCTTTCAAGGTCATTCAGATAGTCCATTAACAGAGGTTGGGCAGCAACAAGCTTTAAGTCTAGTGAGTTACTTTAAGGCGATACCATTGCAGCAACTTTATTGTAGTGACTTAGGTAGAGCAATAATCTCTGCAACACCGCTTTCAGATGCAAAAAAACTACCACTACAAACTTGCCCTAGATTACGAGAAATTAGTTATGACTATTTAGATGGTCAAGCTAAACGACAATTAACAGAAGAAGATAAACATAAGTTAACACGTTTATTTTCAGCTGAATTAAATTATCGGATTGGTAAAGGCGAAACATTAGCAGAAGTGCAAATGCGTTTATTTAAGAAGATCAATGAAATTGAAGCGGCACATTCAGGTCAATCTATTGCGGTGATAACACATGGCTTATCAATTGTGATGTTAATTAAAAAGATCCTACATATTCCGGTAGATGCTCCTCGTCAATTTAATATTCATAATGCCAGTGTCTGTCATTTATCATTTAAATCTGGAAAGTGGGTATTACAAAGTATCGAACGTAATGATCTTTCTTAATAGTAATAGGTTAATACAGATAGATTTATTTAGCTTTTCAAAAAAATTATTCTTATCCATTTAATGTTAAACATAAATGAGATATAAAAAAGGCCACAAAAGTGGCCTTGATAATAGAAGATTCATTTAGCTATTAATTATTTAGCAGCTTCTTCTTTAGTGTCAGCATCGGCTTTTGGCTCGATACCTAGTAATTCAACTTCAAAAATAAGTGTAGCATCTGGTGGAATTGAACCAGCACCTTGCTCTCCGTATGCTAAGTCAGCAGGAATAACAAATTTATACTTCTCACCAACACTCATTAATTGAACACCTTCAGTCCAACCAGGAATGACGCGGTTAAGTGGAAATTTAGCTGGTTCACCACGTGCAACTGAACTATCAAACTCAGTACCATCAAGTAGTGTACCTACGTAATGTACAGTGACAGTATCTTCTGCAGCAGGTTTTTGACCTTCAGCTTTAGTGATCACTGAGTACTGTAAACCAGAATCAGTGACTGTTACGCCTTCTGCTTTCGCATTTTCTTCTAAAAATGCTTTTGCTTCTGCAGCTGATTTTTCAGTTAATTCAAGCTGTTGCTTTGCAGCAGCTGCTTTTACTTCTGTATCGTAAGCTTTTAATGTTTCGATCATCTCTTCATCAGTTAATTTAGAGTTATCACGTAAAGTATCTGTAATACCTTGTAGGATAATTTCTTTATCTAATGCCATACCGAATTCAGCTTGTTTCTCTAATGTAGTCGAAACGTAACGAGAAAATGAAGCACCAATTGCATAGGCTGCTTTTTCGTTAGCATCTTTAAATGTTGCAGCAGCAGCTTCTTGAGTCGGTGCCGCTTGCTCTTCTTTTTCATTACAACCAACGGTTAATGCAACAGCTGCTGCTAATAAAGAAACTTTAAAAATGTTTTTCATTGTTACTCCAAATATTAAATTAAAACAAATAGCTTTGATTTCACTTCAAAAAATTGTAAAGCAAGTATCTAAAACAGTTAACTTATACTAACCTTAAAGCTGTTTATCAACAAAGACAATTTAATCATGCAAATAGCTAATACTTTTAAATCCCTTTTACTCTTAAGCACCCTATTATTATCTGCTTGTGAGCAATACTCACAACCCTCACAGCAATTTGAACATGCTGTACAGGGCGCGTTTAGTACGGATATCTCTCAAAATGGAGATTATTCGCTTATTTCTTCCATTCACCACGGTATCAGTCTGTGGGATAACCGTAACAATAAACTACTATTTAATTGGTATCACCATAACAATCAAAATAATGATGTTTTTATTGTACGTTTATCTTCAAATAATAGCGTTGCCTTGTCTGCAAGCCGCAATGAATTTGCCCTTTGGGATACCAAAACAGGGAAATCGTTGGGTTTTTATAAAGTCTCAGACTCACCAATCCGAGATATCCAATTATCTGAGAACGGCCAATATGTAGTATATGGACAGGTTAACGGTAAGTTAGTTCATATAAACCTACGTAACGGGCGACGTTTAGAAGTACCTTTACATCGAGAAAAAATAAATAGTATTGATATGTCGAGCAATGGTCGTTATGTCTTATCTGGCGGTAATGATCATCAAGCGTTTTTATGGGATACAGAAACAGCACAGGTAATACAACAATTTCAATTTGACCAACGTATTAGTAGGGTGAGATTAGAAAAAAATGGACGCTTTGCTTTTATCGCTGACACGCAAAAAGCATCGCAAATATGGGATTTAAAAACGGGTAAGCTAAAAAGCACACTTATTTATCATGCACGCCAGTCAATATTTTCATCGGTACGTTTTGTCAAAGACGGGCAATATTTATTAACAGGAAATGCGACTAAGTCTGTTGTGCTATGGGATACCAATACAGGTTTAAAAGTACAAGACTGGACTGTGACCCCAAGAAAAGAAACACGCCCTAAAACAGCTGTAGTATACTCTGCAACATTATGGAGCGATTCAGCTATTGTAACTGAGAGTTCTGCAGGATTATTAGAAATTTGGCCACTAGCGCCTTTATAAGAGAGACCATGAATAGCACACAAATAGAATTAGAAGATCGTATCGAACAATTGGAAATGAAAGTGGCTTTTCAAGAAGATAATATCGATACATTAAATAAAGAAATCTTTGAACAACAACGACGTACACAACAACTTATTGAACAAGTTGCTTTATTGGCTGTTAAATTAAAAGAGAGTGAACCGAACCAACTAGCCTCTGAAAAAGAAGAGATGCGCCCACCTCATTATTAAATCTAATGGCTAAAAATGAACCGTTAACCGTTCATTTCAACTGGCTCTATGCTTCCCTAATAACTTGCTCTCTTTGTTAACCATATTTAGAGAGTAAGTGATAATACGTTATCAGAAAGCGGCATTAGATAATCGACGTATTCAACATTTATTTTATTACCTAAACTTTTTTCTTGGTTTACTTCTATCTGTGTAAAACTCACTGTTTTTGCATCTTCTCGATACATTTTAACTGAACACTTCCCTGATTCACCTTGATGCTGATGGTAATTGATATAGTCAGCAGCTGTTGCTTGTTTTGTACTAATTAAATGATTGAATTGTTGTTGTCGATAAACTGAAACTGTTTCAAAATCCACTCCTGATGAAGTGATCGGTAATGACGTTTCAGCGGATAATGCTGCGAAAGTAAGTTGTTGCCCATCCCAAATATATTGATAAGCTTTTTCTCTTTTATTATCTTGAATAGATAAATCACTATTGAAAACACATAATTGAAACGCTTGGTATACACTTAAATCCATAGTTAATAATTGCTGATGAATATCATCAATATGAGATAACAAATGAGGAATGATAACGCCACGGCTAACAAAATTTTTGAAGGATGGATCAATTTGAGCTTGGTAATAATTTAATAATGCTAAACTTACACCATTTTCATGAACCGCAATCCATGTTCCACCACCAGTAGGATCAATAGGATAAACAGATTTCAACAATGTATTTTTGGTAGGCTGGATAGCTTGTGGGCGAGTACGTTGTTCATCTCGATTAAAAAAGAGTTGGTAACCCTGTTCGGTTAAACGATAAGTTAATGTACACATAGTGCTTTAACCTCAATTCTGGTTAACGAAAGCAGAATTATATTTAAAATCATAAGATACTATTTTTTATTATTTTAAATATAATTCCGTTAATTTTACGTAGTTCAAGGCGAGTTATTACGAGATAATTTAACGCAGAAATCCGCGAAAATGCGGTGTTATATCGTTTTGCTTATCCAGAACTGAGGTTATTTAACCTGTACGTAAAAAAGTCGCTGTTGCAGGTGCAATACCTAAATCGCCTTCTACTTTCACTTCTTGCGCTTGGGCAATATGCTTAATCGTAGCTAAATGGTGAACGGCATGGCTTCCAACAAAAATGACTTCTCGTCCAAGTGTTGTATCTACAATCGCTACTTGCTTATCTACCACTGATATTTCGGTTGATAATTTAACCGTCTTTTGAAGTTGCTCTGTCGTTAATGACTTTAGAAAAGTAGATATTTCTTCAATTGCCTTTTGTGCCGCTTTCGGACAGCTTTCAACGACCCCACCACGACTACGTTTGTCGTAGTCAATTAAGCCTTCTGGAAAACCATTTATCACCGAATAATAATGGTCTAAAATATGACGCATATGCGCACCAGCAGAACTCATAAAAGTTGGCGTAATAACTTGTGTATATTGCGACTCTGAGACAGAGGTTAAGTAAGTCTTAGCTTGCTGTAATATAATCAGTTGGCTTTCAATCATTGGCCAAACATTCCTTAAATAAGATATGTAAATTATGGGCATTATTATTCTTTAATAGTTCAATAATAACACACTGATAATAGCTTATTTATCACAAAATCATAACATTGTTATTATTTCTAAAACAACGAAGCTAAGTTACTGTTATTTAGTAGATTAGCATTATCTATTTGCCCATAGCTTTGCCAACCGTTGCGACTAATAAAAAGACCTGTATCAGGATCTATAGTTGCCTGAGGAGCATCACTACCAATCGAATAATCAGATGTAGCTTGATATAAATAACTATCATAGATGGTAAACGCTCCTTCTTTATATTCTATATTAGGGTCAAAATAAATGATTTGATTAGATGATATGTTGGTTGTTACGATCGTAGGGAATAGCGTATCAGCGCTTGATAATAATGAACCTAAATTGATTTGCTGTAAGTGCTTATAATATTGCACGTTTCCTTCGTTATTAACCCAAGAAATATCCATTTTAATTTGCTTAAAGTCATCTCCCGCATTGTATTCGCTTGCTACGTTGCTAATGTTCCATAATATAGAAAACTCAGTATTAGCCACCTGCACGTTGGCTTCTGATGAATTATGTAATGCGATTAAATCATCGGGATCAAGGAGACTAATCATTTCCTCTACCTTCGCAGTCGCCATTGAAATCGCTGAAGCATGAGCAATATTATTACCTTGTTGCTCAGCTACTTTTATTTGTAAGCCACTAATACTCACTGCAGTTAAACTCACCACTATTAATGACATTAAAATCTCTATAAATGTAAACCCTTTTACTTTTAAACGCATTAGAAGTCCCTCCATGTGCCAGCCACTAATTGGTAATGACTTTCGGAGGGGATCATGCCTAATCGTTTATATAATAAATTTAATACATTTTTATCATAGCGAGTTGAAAAGTGTTTTGAGGCATTATTATGGTCTCCAGCAACACTTGCAGTGCAATTGTATTCACTCAATATAGAGCCACTAACTTGTATACCTGCAATATCAACATCTTGTTCTACTAGAGTTTGTTTAATGCCATCGATATAAACAGCATTACCATTGGTATCCAACACTTCATGTTTGGCCGGTATCAGATACAACATACCTACCACTGAGCTAGTGGTATTAGCAGCGGCAATAAACGTTCCGCCTTCAATAAACACCATTTTAGGATTGTCAGTTGAGCCAATCGTAAAATGATGACTATTGAGTGCAGTACCTGATGTGTTGCTAAACGAAGTATCTAAAGGATCTACAATGCAATCACCTTGGATATAAATAATATTAATATCCTCATCAATATATTGTAGCTCCTCTGAGCAACTCACAGTATTGATATCGGTCATATCAATATATTCAACTGATTCTGAATGAATAAATTGTGCTTTTGCATTCTCCCATGTCACACCAAAAGTACTTTCAAACAAAGAACTTGCACTAGTAACATCTTCAATTGAAGTTATTCCATCAAAAATAGGACTGGTTATTGAAGCAGCAGCCCCCCATTGATTGCTAATCACTTCTTGAAATCGAGTTGCGCCTTCTTGATCAATAAGTTGACCATTAATTGCATCTAAATCGATACTACTCCCTGTCACGGTAAGACCGTCTGAACAAAGAGTAGATATTTCAGTAATATCTGACTCGATTTGATTATCAATATTTATATTTGCTTGATTAGTCATTGGTTCGTTAGAAATAGGTTGGCTAATAATTACTTTTTTGGCCATATTTCCAGGGGAACGACATTCCGATATAGATAAACCATCACACCCATCGTTGATAGAATCAAAACCGTTAATTTTTAAGTTTCCGTTACTAAGGAGCGGTGCAATGGGTGTTTCAAAATCAATATAGTAATAAACATCTACTGAAATGTTACGTAATGCAGAACCATCCACCGAATATCCAATAGAGGATACGTGTAATTTATTGGTTGTTAGCGCAGTAACAGAGACTTGATAAAGTGTCGTAGGCGTTACTTGGGCTGGATAAGTAAAAGGAAGGTTATCGAGCATGTCGATAGCAATGGTCACTGTATTTAATTTACTCAAAATTAAATTGATACCTGACTCAGCGTTTGCAAAAGCTTCGTTATTTCGATAGTAATTAGCCAACACTTTATTATCAATTAATTGCAAATAAGCCATATGAGTCGTGTAGGCAATCCCTGCGATACTTAATATAACGACGGTCGTTAATACTGCAAAACCCTGTTGTTGCTTTCTCATTCGCCAGCCCCCCTAACACTTTAGTTTAATCATATAAACTAACGCCCTTAGGTTTCTCCGCTAAAACAACTTTAAAGCAACTAAAGGTGTCATTACAGCTTAGTTGTAAAAATTAAAAACGTTAGTAAAAAACAAAATAATATATTTAGCTATCGTTAACTTTTTATTGATATTGATCTCAAAATTACAGCTAAGCAGGTGAGTTTTAACATTTATTTAACAACAGAGGCATTCCTCACAATAACGGTTTAATCTCTCAATTAGAATAAAATGATGATTTATTAAACAGTACCAATAGCAACACGAGTAACAGTATGAGTAACAACGTTAACAACGACACAAATAATAAAAATATGAGTATTTGATTAATATGTAATAACGGAGCGAACAATGAGCGGAAATAATATTTACCCTGTTTCACCAGAACTAGCAGCAAATAGCTTGCTAACTAATGACCAATACTTATCTGAATATAAAGCATCTATCGAAGATCCAGAGGCATTTTGGGGTGAGAAAGGTAAAATTTTAGATTGGATAAAACCTTACACTAAAGTGAAAAACAGTTCTTACGCTCCTGGTAATGTCAATATTAAATGGTTTGAAGATGGGGAGTTAAATGTTTCTGTTAACTGTATCGATCGCCACTTAGCCAGTAAAGGGAATCAGGTAGCCTTATTATGGGAAGGTGACTCTCCAGACCAAGATGCAAAAATCACTTATCAAGAGCTATATACCCAAGTATGTCAGTTTGCCAATGCTTTAAAAGAATTAGGTATTAAAAAAGGTGATGTGGTTTGTTTATACATGCCGATGACACCGGAAGCGGCTATCGCAATGCTAGCTTGTACACGTATAGGCGCAGTACATTCAATTGTTTTTGGAGGTTTCTCACCTGATGCAATTGCTGGTCGAGTTGTTGATAGTAGCGCTAAGTTAGTGATCACTGCTGATGAAGGTCGACGTGGTGGTCGAACAGTGCCATTAAAGGCGAATGTTGATGAAGCATTAACTCGTGATGGTACTGATTGCGTTGAGCATGTCATTGTATTTAAAAATACGGGTGGTGACGTTAATTGGATTGAAGGTCGAGATTTAGATTGGACAGCAGTAACACAATCACAACCAACAGATTGCGAACCAGAAGCAATGAATGCTGAAGATCCACTGTTCATTCTTTACACCTCAGGCTCTACTGGTACACCAAAAGGTGTATTACATACGACAGGTGGGTATTTAGTGTATGCCGCAATGACCTTCAAATATGTATTTGATTACCAAGAAGGTGATATTTACTGGTGTACTGCCGATGTAGGTTGGATAACAGGGCATAGTTATTTAGTTTACGGACCATTAGCGAATGGCGCGACCACGTTATTATTTGAAGGCGTACCAAATTATCCAACGCCAGCACGCATGAGTGAAGTGGTTGATAAACATCAAGTGACTTTGCTATATACCGCGCCAACAGCAATCCGAGCATTAATGGCTAAAGGTGACGAAGCAATACAAGGCACAAGTCGTAAATCATTACGTATCTTAGGTTCAGTAGGTGAACCAATTAACCCTGAAGCATGGCAGTGGTACTACGATAAAATTGGTAATAAACAATGCCCAATTGTTGATACATGGTGGCAAACAGAAACTGGCGGTATATTAATTACTCCGCTACCCGGTGCAACTGATCTCAAACCTGGTTCAGCAACACGTCCATTTTTTGGTGTGCAGCCTGCATTAGTTGATAATGAAGGTGTCATCCTAGAAGGTGCGATTGAAGGCAACTTAGTCATGTTGGATAGCTGGCCGGGTCAAATGCGTACGCTTTATGGCAATCATGATCGTTTTGAACAAACTTATTTCTCTACTTTCCAAAATATGTACTTTACAGGTGATGGTGCCCGTCGTGATGAAGATGGATATTACTGGATCACTGGACGTGTAGATGACGTATTAAATGTGTCTGGACACCGTATGGGAACAGCTGAAATAGAAAGTGCGCTAGTTTCACATCCTAAAATTGCTGAAGCTGCTGTCGTCGGTGTGCCACATGCGATTAAAGGACAAGGTATTTATGCTTATGTCACACTAAATTCAGGTGAATATTCTTCACCTGAATTATATGCAGAAGTAAAGCAATGGGTCCGTAAGGAAATTGGAGCCATTGCCACCCCTGATATTTTACATTGGGCAGAAGGCCTACCTAAAACGCGCTCAGGTAAAATTATGCGCCGTATATTACGTAAAATTGCAACGGGTGAAAGTGATCAGCTTGGTGATACATCAACGCTCGCGGATCCAAGCGTTGTAGATAAACTGATCAAAGAGAACCAAGAAATTAACTAAGTGTGGTTTTTCTGGTTATACTAAACGCCTCGATAACGATTCTGTTATCGAGGCGTTTTTTATGTGGCCTAATTTTTATGTGGTCTAAGTTAAGCAGGAGCAGAAAGTGAAAGTATTAGTATTAAATGGACCTAACCTTAATTTGCTGGGTAAACGAGAGCCAGAAGTTTACGGTAGCCAGACCTTAACAGATATTATTGAATCCCTTCACTTAGAGGCCGCTGACTTAAATATTCAATTATCACACCTTCAATCTAATCGTGAATATGAACTCATTGAGAGAATTCATGAGAGTGCTGGAGAAATTGATTTTATTATCATCAATCCTGCTGCTTTTACTCATACAAGCGTAGCGCTTCGTGATGCCTTATTGGGTGTTGCTATTCCTTTTGTAGAAGTACATTTATCTAATATCCATAAACGTGAAAAATTTAGACATCACTCATATCTATCTGATATCGCTTGTGCAGTTATTTGTGGAATGGGTGCAAAGGGTTATTCATTTGCTTTACAAAGCGCAGCACAATTTACTCCATCAAAAGATTAAAATGCTTACAAAATGATCAAAAAATGCATTAAAATAGTATATGATTCAAAAACTACCCGATCGGGTAGTTACTTTATGATAAGGCTTGAGGCATTGTATAACTGTCTTAAGGAATTGAGGCATAGTAGTACACCCACTTTGATGCCAATTAAATGGATTTTTTATTCAAATTTGTAATAAAAAGACATATTACAGGCGAGCCTAACTTTGTTAGGCTTTTTTTTACCTATCATTTATCAATCAATTCAATGATTACCTTTAGCAATACCTAATATTGAGATCTTAAAGCTTGGAAATCGTAATAAATATAGGTATAAAAATTAATTAACTAATAGTGAAAATAGAGATCGTAATGCAGGAAGCAATACCAACACAAAGCCAACTTAGATGGCAATCATTACGCCCTTTTAATGTCATCATACTATGCTCTTTTGTTTTCTTTTTCCTAATTGGAATAGGTCAAAGCTATACTATATTCGACACTTCACCAACGTTTATCATGCCATTTTTTATTCCCGTCATCATTCTATTACTCAGTATAGCGAACCTAATTGGTGTCATCTTAAAAAAGGACAAAATAGCACAAATATTAATGCCAATTAATTGCTTATCAATTACCTTTTTTGTAACAATAAATAGCCACTTTCAAGAACATCTATACGTCACTAGCTTCTTATACTTAGTCTTATTACTGCCTCTTTTTTATTCTTACTTATTTGCTTACAGCACAACACATTTAGCCACCAACAATATATTTTTGGTCGTCTGCTATATAGTTGCAGTCATTGTTGGTACTACAGATGCCCTCGCTTTTTTATTCAATAGCACGTTTTTAATAACAATGTGTTACCTCACCATTTTTACGCAATTACGCAGCAATAAAAAAGCAAATAAACAGCCAGTAGAAATAAGAAATGAACAACCCAATATAATTAATCAAAAAACTGGAGATTATTTAAAACGTATTATCCACGATATAAGGCAGCCATTGAGTAGCTTGTCTCTATACGGTCATTTATTAGAAAATAAACTAACCGGTACGCCTCAATTACAATTAGCCAAGAATATTAAACTGGCATCAGAAGAGTTGGATAGGTGGCTATCTAGCTTACTAGATTTAGCTCGTATGGATAGTGATACCACCGTTCCCCAAATAAGTGAATTTACGTTAGCATCAACATTGTTGCCTTCGATCAAAAAATACCAATTTCAAGCATTTGAACTCGGTATTCAGATTATTACTCGCTTACCAAATTTAACTATTAAAACCGATAAACGACTGTTTATAGAGATAATAGAAACCTTACTAAATAATGCAATTATCCACGGTAGCCAGAAAAAAGGGACACAAATATTATTAAGTGTTCGTCATTATCAAGGCAAAGCATTAATTCAAGTTTGGAACCAAGGAGCAAAAATTGAAACTTCTCTTTTAGGTAATTTATTTGATGAAATATCGTTAGCAGATAACCCTTTGCATAATAAAAGTAAAGGTATTGGTTTAGGCTTACCCATTGCACAACGTAAAGCGATATTATGCGATACAAAAATTGAAGTCATCAGCAATCAACGCGGGAGTCGTTTTAGCTTCGCAGTGAACATTGCCGAAAACACTAACAAACCTATAAATTTAAATAAGCTTTCTAACCATTCTATTGACTACAAAATCCTGTTAATCGATGATGATCAAGGGATCCTACATGCCTTAAGTATGCTACTTGAAAATTGGGGATATACGGTAGAATGTGCCGATACCGCTGAAGAGGGCTTAGAAAAATACTACTTAAATAATTATGATTTAGTAATATCTGATTATCGTCTACCAAACCAAAAGACTGGACTCGATGTCATTAAAAAAATTAAAGAGCAAGATGATATACCAGCAGTATTATTAACAGGCGAAGCTGACCCTGGTAAATTAAAAGAAGTACAAACAACAGGTAAAGAAATAAACTATAAAATTCTTAATAAACCAGTGAAGCCTGCCTCATTGAGGTTTTTACTAAAGCAATTATTAAAGTAGTCATTATCTATTGTTAAGACATTCGTTATTAATAATTTTTGAGGAAAAACACTCATTAAATATATTATATTAAAACATATAATTAATAAGTGTTTACTGAATAAATCTATTAGTAACCGGGGTGAAAATTGCGGTTAATTAAACTTTAAGTAGGCCAATTGATAATGCTTTTTCAACGGCTTTTAATCGGCTCGAAGAACCTGATACTTCTAATGCCGTATATAAACCTTTCTGATGGAATTTAACAGTATCTTTCGAAATACATAGTTCATCAGCAATTTCTCGGTTCTTTTTCCCTGCATAGATTAATTGTAGAATTTGTATCTGCCTTTCTGACAAATGAAAAGATTTTTTATTCTGTTCTTCCAACGAAGCAATGCTTTCAATTTCTAATCGGATATTTTCAGGTACAAAAATTTCACCTGTAAAAACTGTTTGTAAAGCATTTAGCATATCTGTAGGCGCATAAGATTTTGGAATAAAACCCATTGCACCTTTTTGTAAAGCATAATGGACATCCAAATAATCTTCGCAGGCAGACAAAACCACTACTGGAGAAGCAATCTCAGCTTCTGTTAATGCTTCAATTATTGCTAACCCATTCATTTCTGGCATATATAAATCCATCAAAATCAGATCTGGCTGAATATTTTTTATTTCTGCCAATGCTTTAATTGGGTTATCAAACGTTGTCACCACGTTATTTTCATTTTCTAAGGTTAATTTTAGGCCATATAAGAATAACTGGTGATCATCAATAATCACTATTTTGTTCATCGAAATACCCTTTTCGTAACAAGCCGTCATTTTTAATGATAATACTAATCTTATTCAAGACTTACTTCATCATACTGGGTTAAAACAAACTATTTATTAAAATTTTATAAAATAAAACAATCCCTTAAGTAAATTAAGGTAATTGATATATAAAAATAGCTTCTAATATAAAAATTATTACCAACGCTATTTTACGGTATACGAATACAAAAAAGAGTTTCGTTGAAGCAGAATTGTCTATAGAGCAGCAATTATAAGTAAGGTTTTTGAACTTACACACACTAACTAGAATACTTACCCAACGGCTATATTAATTTATTAATTCCCTGTATTCTTGCCCCCCTATCTATCTACCCCAATAAAAAAGAGAAAATCATGCCTTGGATCCAGCTTAAATTAAATGCAAATAACATAAATGCAGAAGAAATTGGCGAATTACTAATGGATAATGGAGCTCTATCGGCAACCTTCACTGATTCGCAAGACACGCCTATTTTTGAACCTATGCCAGGAGAAACTCGTTTATGGGGCGATACGGACGTCACGGGGCTGTACGAAGCAGAAACAGACATGTTACCGGTAATCGCATTATTAAAAACCAGTGAATTACTATCTGAAGACTTTGCTTTTAAAATAGAACAATTAGAAGATAAAGACTGGGTTCGCGAATGGATGGATAATTTCCATCCAATGAAATTTGGTGAACGCCTATGGATTTGTCCAAGTTGGAAACCAGTCCCAGATGAGAATGCAGTTAATGTCATGTTAGATCCAGGCCTTGCTTTTGGTACAGGCACTCACCCAACAACAGCACTTTGTTTAGCTTGGTTAGATGCACAAGATCTACAAGATAAAGTGGTCATCGATTTTGGTTGTGGCTCAGGTATATTAGCCATTGCTGCGCTTAAATTAGGTGCAAAACGTGTTATCGGTATTGATATTGACCCACAAGCGATTACTGCTAGTCGTGATAATGCACAACGAAATAATGTATCAGACCAGCTTGAACTGTACTTACCTGAAGATGCCCCAAAAGATATTATTGCAGATGTTGTCGTTGCTAATATATTGGCGGGTCCATTACGTGAACTATCAACGAGTATTGAATGCTTAGTTAAAGCTAATGGTAAATTAGCGTTATCAGGCATTTTAGAGCAACAAGCCGATGAATTACTGACTGTCTACGGTCAATGGTTTGATATGGATACTGCAAAAATCAAAGATGAATGGGCGCGTTTATCGGGAATTAAGCACGCTTAAAATGATTATAAATAACTGAGAACAAAGTGTTGCTCAGTTTGCAAGCAAAATAATTTCGAAATGGTTAATTATTAACCTTTATTCTGATTGAAAAAATGCGTAGACTACGCCGCCTTAACTTAGAGAACGCTTAGAATATGCGCATTGGAAAGTATCAATTAGACAATAATCTTATTTTAGCGCCGATGGCAGGTGTTACCGATCGTCCATTCAGAGAACTTTGCCGTAAGCAAGGTGCTGGATTGGCAGTTTCAGAGATGCTGTCATCGAATCCTCGTGTTTGGAATAGCACTAAATCTAAGTTACGAATGGACTACCATGATGAATCAGGTATTCGTTCTGTACAAATTGCTGGCGCAGAACCGCTAGCAATGGCCAACGCTGCACGATTGACCGTACAGCTAGGTGCTCAGATCGTTGATATTAATATGGGTTGTCCCGCCAAAAAGGTGAATAAGAAGAAAGCAGGCTCGGCATTACTTCCGCACCCTGAATTAGTGAGAGCTATTTTAGAAAGTGTAGTTGATGCAGTTGATGTGCCTGTCACTTTGAAAATCCGTACTGGCTGGGATCCGGAAAATAGAAATGGATTAGAGATTGCACAGATCGCTGAACAATCTGGTATCCAAGCACTATCAGTGCATGGTCGTACACGTCAATGCCTGTTTAAAGGTGAAGCCGAGTACGACACAATAAAAACAATTAAAGAAAGTATATCAATCCCTGTGATTGCAAATGGTGATATTACTTCAGTTGAAAAAGCCAAGTATGTGCTGGATCATACAGGAGCGGATGCCATCATGATTGGACGAGGCGCACAAGGTGCGCCTTGGATATTCAATGAAATTAACCATTACTTAAACACCGGGCAATATGCTCAGCGTTTAGCACAAATGGAAATTACAGAAATACTGTTAAACCATGTACAAGCTTTACATGGTTTTTATGGTGATGTAATGGGCCCTCGAATCGCTAGGAAGCACGTCGGGTGGTATTTACAGGAGCAAGACAGGTTAGGTAATTTTAAGCGAAAATTTAATGCCATAGAAAGCTCTAGCGAGCAACTAAATGCATTAGAAACTTATTTAAATCAATTGTAATTAAAAGAGTTAATACCCATGTTTGAACAAAATATTTCTCAAGAAGCACTGACAACAACGACTAGTATTCCAGCTACAGGGCAAATAACTCAACGTCCACTACGTGACTCAGTACGTCAAGCTGTATCTGGTTATGTGGCAAAATTGAACGGTCAAGATACCACTGAATTATATGAATTAGTATTGGCGGAAGTTGAAGCACCGATGCTAGATATTATTATGCAGTACACTCGTGGTAATCAAACACGTGCAGCAACCATGTTAGGTATTAACCGTGGCACATTACGCAAAAAATTAAAAAAATACGGCATGGGCTAAGCCCTACCCTATTTAGATCCTAAAAAAGCGACTCAATGAGTCGCTTTTTTTATACCTTCATTTTATATAAACAACCAAGTCATTATGCGAATATCACTTTTGTTATCAATAGAAAGGGTGAAACGTTCCGGCTTTCATTACACTCGATATATTGCCTCAAGATTAAAAGCCCTTAAGTCTGTAGTTTCCCTCTAAAATTCAATTTAACTGCCATTATCTTTTGATAAATAAAAGAAATAATTAAATATCTAAAGACAGTTATTAAATTAGCCTATAATCTTAGCTTCTTTTAAAGGTACAAATAGGACGACTATGCTATCTCTTTCCATCAATGATCAACTTACAAACTTACAGGCTTGGCAACAAAGCGTATTTTGTATGGCATTAGCTGAGCAAAATATCACTCACTTTAAAATGTTCAGTCAAGCAATTGAAAGTGAACATGATGTTATAGCAGACAATATCTTACAGCTTTTTTGGGAAAAGCTGACGGTAAAAGGCGCAAAAATTAACTTTACTATCCAAGAAGAAAATTTTGATGCGATTATTCCAGAGACTAGCGATCATGAATTTTATGGTGTTTACCCTGCTGTAGATTATTGTGTTATTACCAATTGTATTTTTAATTCCTTCACAAGTAAGTCTAAAGAAGAAGCATTAAATGCAAGTCAAACTAGCTTTGCAACGATTGCTAGTTTTATAGAATTACAGACAGATGAAGAAATTGATGAAACAACCTTAGTGGAAGAACCGTTATTTATTGAGCAGTTAGAAGTACAAAAAACAATCTTAAAAATGCTAGATAATGAGCGTACCCCTGACCTCATCAAGTCAATTCGTACTTACATACGATCACTTGAAAGTACTAATATTGGCATATCAACATCATAGAATCAGCCTTTAAATGTTATAATTTTGTGATTTTTGGCACAATAAAGTAAATAAATTGCTACTTTCTTCATTTTTAAGCGGATTATGCTTTACTTGCTAGGAATGAATGCAATACATTAATTAAGTGTTTAAATTCTTATGCATTTTTTTATACTAACGGAAGTCAAATAATGAACAAAACTCAACTTGTAGCAGACATCGCAGAAAAAGCTGACCTAACTAAAGTACAAGCTAAAGCAGCTCTAGAGCAAATTTTAGCTAGCGTGACTGACAGTCTAAAAGATGGCGAACCAGTTCAACTAATCGGCTTTGGTACATTCAAAGTAAATCATCGTGCAGCACGTACAGGTCGTAACCCACAAACAGGTGCAGACATTCAAATTAAAGCAGCTAACGTTCCTGCTTTTGTTGCTGGTAAAGCTCTTAAAGAATCTGTAAACAAATAATACTATTTGTTTCATGTAATCTTATAACTTTTAAAAAGTTAGTTTAAGCCCTCTTCTGAGGGCTTTTTATATACTCACTTTTAGTTTTAATCATTAACCTTAATGATTGGTATTAAGTCATATTTTAACGACCCCTTTCTAATATACCTTCAGTCAATTTTCTATAAAAACTACGCTCATATAATATTCATTGCTTCGATAATGTGATCTAATAGAAATTAAGCAATTAACATTTGAATGGTTATCAGCTTATTATCTAACGTAATACCAATTATATTAAATAAATGTTCTATATTTTGCGATGGGAAAAAGCTTAGTTTAAAGCGTAAGTTAAGACCTTTTGAAGATTAACTTCGTTACTCTTCTGTTGGAGAATTAACTAAAAGAAGATAATGCTTTAATGGTTGCTCCCTTTACGTAACTTACAACAAAGAAACAAGTTATTTTAACCAGTAAAATAGAACAGTTAATAATACCAATGGAATTAAATAAGTAATCAAAGATTACGCAGGAAAAATTAACACTAATAAGGCGTGAGTTGTAGGGGATAGTTGTTCTCACTTCAAAACTCACAACGCAGTTAGGGGTGATTTTAACCAGCAAGAATGATCACCTTATTAATCCTTTTGGTATAAGTATGATTGGTATGACATGTAGAAATTAAACGTTTCAATTTACCCACGATCCAACAAGGAAAAATCATGCGCCAAAAAGTAAAATTCACTAATGGTACTCATATGCTCAGTGGTTTATTAGAAACTCCTGAATCTGACATTGTATGTTACGCACTATTTGCCCACTGTTTCACATGCGGTAAAGACGTTGCAGCTGCAACACGCATTAGCAGAGCATTAACCGCGAAGGGCATTGCTGTGTTGCGTTTTGACTTTACAGGCTTAGGTAACAGCGATGGTGACTTTGCAAATACTAACTTTTCTTCAAATATTCAAGACTTAAACGCTGCTGCAGATTTTCTTCGTCAAGAATATAACGCACCAAAATTACTTATCGGACATAGTTTAGGGGGGGCAGCAGTATTAGCCGTGGCAGCTAAAGTTCCTGAATCTAAGGCAGTGGTAACAATTGGTTCTCCATCTGATGCTGCTCACGTTGCACATAACTTTTCAGCTCATATTGATGATATTAATGAAAAGGGAGAAGCTGAAGTTAGCTTAGCAGGGCGGAAATTTACAATACAAAAACAATTCTTAGAAGATATTAATCGCTACGATACGAGTCATATTAGAACATTAAAAAAAGCATTATTAGTTATGCACTCACCTATTGATAGTATTGTTAATATTTCCGAAGCTGAAAAAATCTATCAAGCAGCCGTTCACCCTAAAAGCTTTGTCAGTTTAGATAAGTCAGATCACCTATTAACTGACAAAAAAGATTCTGAATATGCTGCAGAAGTTATTGCGGCATGGGTAAGCAGATATATAAGTTAACAATTAATTATATTCAGGGTCTTTAATACGGAAAGCTGAACTATTTTAACTTTCCGTTATTCATTAACTTAATCCAAGAATCAATAAATTTATTCACTCCTCAAAAATAAATAACCTTATCTTCCGCCTCAAAGCTAAACAACTTAGATAATAATCATACCAACCACACTAATTAAGTTATCTATTTTACTTGTTAAAATAACTTATTTCTTCGTTGTAAATTTCGTAAAGGGAACAACCATTTAGCTAAATTTTCGCCTTGAACTAAGTCATTTTTCCTGCGCAAAATTGAGATTACTTATTTAATGTAATCGGCATCACTATTCAACGACATTAATCTACAAATTCTTTTTATTTATTCATTTTTGATGTAGCGGATGAAATTTACCCTCGATTTTTTAGGTCTCTTAATTAACAAAGATTTTTAAAATACTTACTATACTCAATGTATACATACAAAAATAAGGACATTACATTATGACAATGCGACAAGCTTTCGTCAGATTTACTTTTATATCCCTCATTCTAATTATTGGGTTATCCATGATCTCTCTTAATTGGTTATGGACATTAATTATCTTAATTCCTGTGATCATGATTGGATCATATGACATGCTTCAAAACAAACAATCTATTCGTCGCTTATACCCTATATTCGGCAGATTTAGATACCTATTAGAATCTGTTAGACCAGAGATACAGCAATATTTTGTAGAATCAGATACAAGCGGCGCGCCTATTCCAAGAGAATTTAGATCGTTAATTTATCAACGTGCAAAAGGAGACCGAGATACACGCCCTTTTGGCACCATTTTCGATACAAACCGTGCAGGATATGAGTGGGTAAACCATTCAATGCAACCTAAACACCCAACAGACTTAGACCCTAAAGTTAAATTTGGTGGTCCTGACTGTCTTAAGCCGTATATGGCATCACCCTTAAACATTTCAGCAATGAGTTACGGCGCATTAAGTAAAAACGCAATTATGGCCCTGAATAAAGGCGCTAAGATTGGTGGTTTTTCCCATAATACTGGTGAAGGAAGTATGAGTCCGTATCATTTAGAACATGGCGGCGATATCGTATGGCAGATTGGTACTGGTTATTTTGGATGTCGGGATGATATGGGGAACTTTAACCCTGAAACATTTAAAAAGAATGCATCTAATGACGTTGTTAAAATGATAGAAATAAAAATGTCACAAGGTGCAAAACCAGGTCATGGTGGTATTTTACCTGCGGCAAAATTAACAGAAGAAATAGCAGCCATTCGTCACGTACCAATGGGACAAGATGTGGTTTCACCTCCTGCTCATAGTGCATTTTCAACACCGATAGAATTATTACATTTTGTCAAACAATTACGTGATTTATCAGGTGGCAAACCTGTTGGCTTCAAACTTTGTATAGGCCGACATGATGAATTCTTAGCGATTTGTAAAGCCATGATAGAAACCAATATCTACCCAGACTTTATTACTGTTGATGGCGGAGAAGGTGGAACAGGTGCAGCACCCACTGAAATGACTAACTCTGTAGGAACGCCTATTCGTGATGCGTTAATTTTTGTAAACAATACTCTAATCGGTTTTGGATTAAGAGATCATATACGCATCATTGCTTCTGGGAAAATGTTTACCGCATTTCATATATTAAGAGCAATCGCTTTAGGCGCAGATACAGTTAATTCAGCACGAGGCATGATGTTATCTTTAGGTTGTATTCAAGCTCGAACTTGTAATACGGACAACTGCCCAACAGGCATTGCAACACAAAACCCTTCTCGTAATAAAGCGATTGTTGTAACAAACAAAGCACAGCGTGTGGCTAACTTCCATCGAGAAACAGTTGCCAACTTAGTTGAGCTAGTAGCAGCAACAGGACTTAATGGTATTCATGAACTAAAACCTAAACATATCAATCGTCGAATACAGGGAACGGATGTTCAAAATTACGCTCAGCTTTATCCAACCATAGCAGAGAACGCGTTGTTAGATGAGACCACGATACCTGAAAGCTGGCGTTATGATATGCAAGAAGCTAACGCAGCATCTTGGTAGTTATTAACATTAGTTCTAGTTTACATATAAAGAGAGCTTAACAGCTCTCTCTTTTTTAACTCCTATTAATTGGATTCATTATGCTGTTAAGTCTTGTTCTATTAGCAGTTGTTGCTTTAGGTTACCTTTCCCAAGCGACTGGTTTGTGTATGTTTAAAGGTGTTAACGAATGGAAACAAGGCAATAAAGAACACTTAATGGCCATTCTGTTTAGTGGCGTATTAGTTTGGGTGTCTACCTTATTTGCATACTTAGCTGATATCCCCTTTCATTTCAGAATTTATGAAATCAATACGTGGTTTCTCTGTGGTGGTTTTTTCTTTGGGCTAGGTGCTGCTTTTAATAAAGGCTGTGGTATATCAACCTTAAGCAAACTCGCAAAAGGCGATATTAAAATGCTAGCAACCATTTCGGGTTGGTTAGTTGGTTGGACGTTATTTGCTTTTTGGTCGCCGGAAAGAAATTTAACACAACTTCCCATCCACAACTTCTCCCATTATTTATTCTTTAGTTCTATTTCCATTGGTCTTATTATTTGGGTTAGTCTTGGTAATAAAAAAAGAAAAAAGTTTTGGTTCAGTATGCTCAGTATCGGCCTTCTATCTGGTTTTATTTACCTTTATCAACCTAAATGGTCACCTAATGCTTTATTAAGTAACTTGAGTAAGGCTTTCCTTGATAGCCAAACACACAGTTGGCCTTCACTAGAACAATATCTATTTTTTATTGCAATACTTATAGGTATGTTTTTAGGTGCATGGAATCGAAATAAATTTTCATTTTTATCTTCAAGTTTCAAATACTGGGTCATACATCTACTGGCAGGGACATTAATGGGCGTAGGTGCTTCATTAGCACTAGGTGGTAATAGTGTTCAATTACTATTAGCAATACCTACACTTTCCCCAGCCGGCTTTGTTTCTGTTGCAGGCATATTAATGGGAATTTGGAGTGGAATACATATTCAAAAGTATATTAAATAATGCATTAATTAATTTTTGAAATTATTTGTAGGAGTTATTTGTAGGAATTATTATGAGAGTTAATTTTCGAAATGACTTTTTAAAATAAACACTAAAAAATACAAAAATACAAAAATACAAAGTAATAAAAAAGCACCCGTAGGTGCTTTTCTATTATTCACAACGACTATTTGCAAAGCTCATTTATAAACAAAGACTTAACAGAAAACAACTTACTTGTTATTTTCACGTGCAATCGCACGATAAGCGATATCATTACGATGGAACATACCGTCCCAACTAATCTCTTTAACTAGCTCATAGGCCTTCTGTTGCGCTTCTGTCACGGTATTACCTAATGCAGTAGCACAAAGTACACGACCGCCGCTTGTCACGACTTGACCGTCTTTCTCAGCAGTACCAGCATGAAACACTTTAAGTCCTTCAGTTGCTTCAGGAATACCTGAAATAACATGGCCTTTAGTGTAATCAGCAGGGTAACCGCCAGCCGCTAATACAACACCAATCGCAGCACGCGGATCAAACTCAGCAACCATATCTTCAAGTTCGCCATTAACACCGGCTAAACATAAAGTAACGATGTCAGACTTCATACGTAACATAATTGGTTGTGTTTCAGGGTCACCAAAACGACAGTTGTATTCAATGACTTTAGGTGTTCCGTCAGCCATGATCATAAGACCAGCGTATAAGAAACCTGTGTACGTATTGCCTTCAGCAGCCATACCTTCAACCGTAGGGCGAATAACTAAGTCCATAATACGATCATGCATTTCAGGTGTTACGACTGGTGCCGGAGAATAAGCGCCCATACCACCAGTATTTGGACCTGTATCACCATCACCAACACGTTTGTGATCTTGGCTTGTTGCCATTGGTACAATATTCTTGCCATCAACCATGACGATGAATGATGCTTCTTCGCCATCTAAGAACTCTTCAACGACCACGCGATGCCCAGCTTCACCAAAAGCATTACCCGCTAGCATATCTTGAATCGCGTCTTCAGCTTCTTGTAAGGTCATCGCAACGATCACGCCTTTACCAGCGGCAAGACCATCTGCTTTGATGACAATTGGTGCACCTTTTTCGCGTACATAAGCCAACGCAGGCTCAATTTCAGTGAAGTTTTGGTACCAAGCCGTTGGAATGTCATGACGCGCTAAAAAGTCTTTAGTGAAAGCTTTAGAGCCTTCTAACTGTGCTGCGCCTTTGGTTGGACCGAAACAAGCTAACTTAGCTTCACGGAACGCATCAACCACACCAATAACTAAGGGTGCTTCTGGCCCTACAATCGTTAATTCAACATTGTTTTCTTTTGCGAAAGCCACCAAAGCATCGATATCTTCAACACCGATATTAACGTTTTTAACTTTATTTTCTAACGCGCTACCCGCATTACCAGGTGCAACAAAGATATTTTTAACTTGTTCATTTTGTGCCACTTTCCATGCCAAAGCATGTTCACGACCACCATTACCAATAATCAGTACATTCATTCGTTTTCCTCACGTAAGACAGTCCGTCACTATTTAATGCTATTTCAGCGTCAAAAGTACTCATTTAGCGCGCTAAACTCCGTGCTTTTTCCTTAAACTAACACTAAATAGCTTAGTTCTGACTCACTGCAATTATTCAAAAGACTAAAAGTTAATTATGTTTTAAAGGACTTTAAAACATAAGAACAGTTAACTCATTAATTTGTTATATCAACGTCTGTTGGTTCGAGGTCAAGGAAAAGGCACGGAGCTTGCAACTGCAAGTGAGCACCTTTGACGCAGAGATCGAATCTACAGACTAAGATATAAAGATTAATGGCGGAAGTGGCGCATCCCTGTAAATACCATTGCCATGTTGTGCTCATCTGCTGCTGCGATAACTTCATCATCGCGCATTGAACCACCTGGTTGGATAACACAACTAATGCCAGCTTCTGCTGCTGCATCGATACCATCACGGAATGGGAAGAACGCATCAGATGCCATAACAGAACCTTCAACGACTAGATTTTCATCTGCAGCTTTAATACCTGCAATTTTAGCACTGTAAACACGGCTCATTTGACCTGCGCCAACACCAACTGTTGCACTGTTTTTAACGTAAACAATCGCATTTGATTTAACAAATTTAGCCACTTTCCAGCTAAATAATAAATCCGTCATTTCTGACTCTGTTGGTTGACGTTTAGAAACAACTTTAAGGTCTGCTATATCAACCATACCTTGGTCACGATCTTGTACTAATAAACCACCGTTAACACGTTTGATATCAAACTCAGTTGTTTGGTCAGCCCATTCGCCACACACTAATAAGCGTAGGTTCTTTTTAGCAGCAATAATAGCAACGGCTTCATCACTTACTGATGGTGCGATAATCACTTCAACAAATTGACGTGATGTAATTGCTTCAGCTGTTGCAGCGTCTAATTCACGGTTGAATGCGATAATACCGCCAAATGCAGACGTTGGGTCTGTTTTGTAAGCACCTTCGTATGCATCAAGAATGTTTCCAGCAACGGCAACACCACATGGGTTTGCATGTTTAACAATCACACAAGCTGGCTCTGAAAATTCTTTAACACATTCTAATGCAGAATCAGTATCAGCAATGTTGTTGTAAGATAATGCTTTACCTTGTAACTGCGTTGCTGTTGATACAGAGGCTTCTTGAACGTTGTTTTCAACATAAAAAGCAGCTGCTTGATGAGAGTTTTCACCGTAACGCATGTCTTGTTTCTTTTGGAATTGCGCATTGAAAGTACGTGGGAATTTTGATTCTTCGTCACCTTCTTTGTTTTCACCGTAACTTGGTACCATCGTACCGAAGTAGTTAGCAATCATGCCATCATATTGAGCTGTATGCTCATAAGCAGCAATCGCTAAATCAAAACGCGTTTTATAAACTAAGCTACCGTCGTTTTCTGTCATTTCAGACAAAATACGTGAATAGTCAGATGCATTTACAACAATGGCTACGTCTTTATGGTTTTTTGCCGCAGCACGAACCATTGTAGGACCGCCGATATCGATATTTTCAATCGCATCTTCTAATGTACAATCTGGGTTAGCTACTGTTGCAGCAAATGGATATAAGTTAACAACAACCATATCAATCGCTTGGATATCGTTTGCAGACATAATTGCTTCATCGATACCACGACGTGCAAGAATACCGCCATGAATTTTAGGATGTAATGTTTTTACACGTCCATCCATCATTTCAGGGAATCCAGTGTAATCAGATACTTCTGTTACTTTGATATTATTTTCAGCTAATAATTTACAAGTACCGCCTGTTGATAAAAGCTCAACGCCTTTATCCGCTAATTCACGTGCAAATTCTACAATACCAGTTTTATCAGAAACACTGATCAGTGCGCGTTTAATTGTTCGGTTATTTTCCATTATCTTCCACATTCCTCGGTTAATGTTTTCATGGGTGAAAAACTCAAATGACTGGAGTTTTTTTATAAAGTTAAACTTGGGCGGCATTCTACCCGAATTGAAATGACTTTTATTCGTTTTGTTGAATAAAAACACAAAAAATTGAACTATTTATGCAAAATAATCGATAACTACGTGTTTAATGAGTTTTATGTAAATAACTGTCAATGCCTCGACAAGTAATTGCTTTAATTTTTTCAAAGTTCAAATCAGCCATTAATTGAGTGCTAAATTGATTGTTTTTCGCCACGACAGCTTGTAGATAAGGCAATTGGTATAAAACAATTAATTGTTTTATAAACGGTTGTAATACAGGGAGTAGATCTTGATGGTAATGGAAATCAGGTAAAAGACGAAGAATAAATGAAGGCTCTACTGTTTCATCAATAAAACAATCCTGTAAGCCAGTACAACCAATGACTGTTCCATTGTTTAGATCTTCAATGGCATACATTTTATGTTTTTTATTACTCATGAACATATTGAAGCAGTCATCGGCCTGTTGTTTTGATAACACACCAGTAATGCTATATTTCATACAAGCTCGGTGTTGTAAAATATCGATAAAGTCACTTTTATCTGATTCAACAAAAGGTCGAATACTAAGTTGATGATGCTTTACAAAAATCGTCATCTTACCTCCATTTATAGTGCTGACATTGTCACTTACAAGTGGTGAATAGGCATCAGTATATCGTTCATTTTATGTACAAATCCATTAAATATTTAAAACAGTGAAGTAACAACAAGATACAAAAAAGTAACGTTAGCGTCAGAAACAAAAAAACATGCCGAAGCATAATGCCGTTCACTTAAGATGAACGGCATATTTGCTTTTAGCAACTGGATATCGATTCTTAGAGGCTTTTAAACACCTAGGATAACTTCGTTCTCGCTTTCCCTCCTGCTTAAACTAGGCGGCATTTCTTTCTATATCAATCACTATCTTTGGGACATTTCTTGGTGTATATATCGGCATCATGGTCAGAGTATGAATAATACGGGAAGACGCATCTCTGAAGCTCAATTGATTAGCAAAAACACCTTTAAATAATTTCGCCATCAGTATCATTTTGTAACGAATTAAATGATAAGCAAGTAAAACACCCCATCACTCTTGAGCAATTAATTCAGGTAGATTGGTACGTAATGTAAAACGGCTTTCAAGCATATGCGCTTTCACTTCGCGATAACCTGATTCAATTCCCTAACGATAAGTATATCGATCATAAGCTTATACGCTTAGGCAAGATTCAATAATGTATGGCTCTAAGATGTCTGACAAAGAAGAAAATTCGGTAAAACAATTAATCTAAGTGCGAGCGAGTGCTTCTGAAAACCCCATAAAAAATCCCATGACCTTTTGAGTCATAGGATTTTTATCTTATTCAGCTAACAATAAACTAACTTTCATGAACTGATCGGCATTACGCTAACAAGCGTCATTTTTATTCATTATAACGTTAATTGGTATCATGACTTTTAAGCAATACAAACGTCGCAACACCAATCAAAGAGGCTTAAGTTAACATTTCGATTTCACTATTTTTTCTGGCGAAAAAAAGACACCTTTAGTCACTTGCCAAGTGACCGCTAATGCACCAATCATAAACACGATGTCACCGATGGTACGTGCCCAACGCAATGTAACTAATGTATCACTTTGCATAACGGCTTCACTACGCGCATACCAAAGCCCCTCTGATGCACTCGCAATAAATTGAATAATGCCAATGGGTAGTAAACTAGTAAATAACATCAATGCTAAGCCTATATTCATCCACCAAAAAGAAACCTTCATTAAACGCTCATTAAATTTCAAATGAGGGCGAATGTATCTTAATACCAATAAGGTAAAGCCGAGCGCTAAGAAACCGTACACACCAAATAATGCAGCATGTGCATGGGTTGCCGTCGTATTAAGACCTTGAATGTAATATAAAGAAATTGGCGGATTAATCATAAACCCTAATACGCCAGCACCTAACATATTCCAAAAAGCAACAGCAACAAAGTACATAATAGGCCATTTCACACTGTCCATCCAAGGCGCACGATTTTGCAACTTATAGTGCTCCCAAGCTTCGTATCCAAGCACAATTAGTGGCACAACTTCGAGTGCACTAAAGGTTGCACCAACTGCCATAACAGGTGTGGTTGTACCAGAAAAATACAAATGATGGAAAGTACCCGGAATCCCCCCTAACATAAATAATGAGGCAGATGCTAATGAAGCCACTGTCGCCATACGTTGAGAAACTAATCCCATATTAAAGAAAATAAATGCCAACGCAGTAGTAGCAAAAACTTCAAAGAAACCTTCAACCCATAGATGTACAATCCACCAACGCCAATATTCCATCACAGAGAGATGTGTTCTTTCACCGTAGAAGAAACCTGCCCCATAAAATAAACCAATCGCGATACATGAGAACATAAATAAAACTAATAAGTTTTTATCACCTTTCTGTTTCAACGTCGGCGTAATACAACGCATCATCAACGTTAACCACAATACCAGCCCAATAAATTTACCAATTTGCCATAATCGTCCTAAATCAACATATTCATAACCTTGATGGCCTAACCAAAAATTTAAATGTGCTGGCATTATTTGCGCAATCGCTAAGTAATTGCCTATAAATGAGCCAGCAACAACTAGAACCAGTGCCCAAAAAAGCACATCAACACCAAGTTTTTGGAATCTAGGATCTTTACCTCCATTGATGATTGGTGCTAAAAATAATCCTGCCGCTAAAAAGCCACTAGCGATCCAAAATAAAGCAGATTGAATATGCCAAGTACGCACTAAACTATAAGGAAACCATTCTGAAGTTTGAATACCGTAAAAGCCTTGACCTTCAACGGTATAATGCGCGGTGAGTGCCCCCATAAAAATTTGAAAAGTAAATAAAGCCACAACCAGAAATAAATATTTGCCTAATGCTTTTTGCGAAGCTGTTAACGCGAAAGATAAGATAGGATCATTGAGTGGCGCAACAGGTTCACTTTCATCTTCTTTTCGTAAAAATGCCCAAGCCCATACTAAAGCACCAATACCGGCAACCAACAATACAATACTCACAACAGACCATAAAATATTTTCAGTAGTGGGTTTATTATCGATTAATGGTTCATGCGGCCAATTATTTGTATAAGTTGCATTACCGTCACTACGTTCAGTTGAGGCAGCCCAAGCGGTCCAAAAAAAGAATTCAGTTAAACGCTCCCTTCTCTCTGCACTTGGTAATGTCACCTCTTTCATGGCATAATTTTCACGCGTTTTTTGTAATTCAGGTGCACCGCCAAAGAGCGCATTATAATATTCACCCGTTTGCTCAATCGCTTGCAGACGCCTTACTGATAACGTGACTGTATTTTTATCATGATCATAGGTATTTGTTCTGTAATCATTTTTAAGTTTATATTGTAATGTGTTTTGCTGCTCTCCGGTTAATCGATCAAAAGGTTTAGCAAACTCATCCATTGCAGCTAAATCCAACCAATTAACAAGTTCTCGATGTAACCAATCCGCTGTCCAATCGGGCGCTTGATAAGCACCATGGCCCCATATTGATCCTAGCTGCATCCCACCGACTGATTGCCAAGCCGTTTGACCGTCTAATATTTTTTCTTCCGTTGTAAAAATATCACCACGTTCAGAAACAAATGATGCTGGTATCGGTGGTGCGGTACGATAAATTTCTGTTCCGTAGTAACCTAATAATGAAAAGGTAATGGCAAGCACCCCTAAGAGGGTCCACCACAATTTTTTATACTCTCCCATAACATGCTCCTTTTGATGAGTATTTAGCCTTTAATTAACAACCTTAAACTCAAAAACCTCTAAAATAAAAACCCTTTATTTAACTTACAAATTAAAGATGCATTTTAAATGAATCTTATTTGAGGCGATTTTACATACAAAATTAAAGATGTAAACTATATGTATCTTTTAAATCGATGTATTTAAAATAATTCTTTAAGATATTAAGGCGGTAAAGACAAAATAATGCCATTATTAAATATCATCACATAGGTGCTTTATATGAACATTTCTCGTTTTACCGATTACTCATTACGAGTATTAATTTACCTTGCGGCTGCAAAAGAAACTTCCCACATTATTACTATTAAAGAAGTCGCTGAGCGATATCAAATATCAAAAAATCATTTGATGAAAGTAGTGCAGGAACTTAGTGCCAACAATCATATCAATGCAACCCGGGGGAAAAATGGAGGAATAAAGCTTAATACCGCGCCTGAAAATATAAATATAGGCCAGTTGGTACGCTCTATAGAACAAGGTTCAACATTGGTTGAATGCTTTGGAAAAGATAACCAATGTGTGATCACGTCAAGTTGCCAGTTAAAAAGAATGTTTGCACAAGCAATGGAATCTTTCTTTGATTGTTTAGATCAATACACGTTAGCTGATTTAATCAAAGGAGAGAATAAAGCAGCACTCAGGCAGGTACTTATGATTCCAATAGAATAAACGGCTATTTTCAAAAGAAAAGAATACCTTAACCGACAATCAATATTAGGATGCCGTGCATAACCATATGATGAATAAGCAGTGATTAGAAACAAAAAAACATACCGAAGTATGTTTTTTTAGTGAATAAAATATTAACAGTTTTTATTTGTGATAAGGCGCACTTAACTCATGCACTGCATCAACAAACACTTTCGCATTTTCAGGTGGCACATCTAAATGAATACCATGACCTAAATTAAACACATGGCCATTACCTGTTCCAAAACCTTCTAAGATAGTCGCCACTTCTTGGCGAATACGTTCAGGTGATGCATATAGCATTGATGGATCCATGTTACCTTGAAGTGCAACACGCGACCCAACACGTGCTTTCGCTTCTTTAATATCAATTGTCCAATCTAAGCCAATTGCATCACAACCAGTATCGGCGATCTGTTCGATCCATTGGCCACCATTTTTTGTAAATAAAGTAACCGGAATTTTTTGACCATCATAGTTACGCGTTAAACCATCCACTATTTTATGCATATATTGCAATGAGAAGTCTTTATAATCGCGTGGCGATAAAATCCCACCCCAAGTATCAAATACCATTACAGACTGAGCACCTGCGGCAATTTGCGCATTCAAGTAATCAATCACAGAATCGGCTAATTTGTCTAATAAAAGATGCAATGTTTGTGGTTCTGCAAATGCCATTTTTTTAATTTTAGTGAAGAATTTTGAACCGCTTCCTTCAACCATATAAGTCGCTAACGTCCACGGGCTACCAGAAAAACCAATTAATGGCACTTCGCCTTTTAAATCACGACGAATGGTACGAACCGCATTCATTACATACTGAAGTTCACCTTCAGGATCTGGCATGATTAGATTATCAACATCTTTCTTACAGCTAATAGGACGCTCAAATCGAGGGCCTTCACCTTCAGAGAAATATAAACCTAAGCCCATTGCATCGGGGATTGTTAAAATATCAGAAAATAGAATCGCTGCATCTAAATCAAAACGACGTAAAGGTTGTAAAGTCACTTCACAAGCTAAATCAGCATTACGACATAAAGACATGAAATCACCTGCTTGAGCACGTGTTGCTTTATATTCTGGTAAATAACGACCTGCTTGACGCATCATCCACACGGGAGTTTTATCTACTTCTTTGTTTAGCAAAGCGCGAATATAACGATCATTTTTTAATTCTGTCATTTGTAACCTTATCCTGTTTTAGCTATTGATAGCCTATCGAGTAATCATTTCCATCTATTGATAGAATATACCTTATCTCTTCGCATAAATAAATTTGGTATTACCTATCGCTTCGATACCTAAAATTAAATTTAACGGCATCGCTTTACTGTTTTTTCAATTAATTTTCGCGCGATTGTCCCATGTTTTGGTACTAGAGGTAAATCATCGATATCGTACCAATTTGCTTCAATTAACTCTTCGGGCTGAATTTTTATTTCGCCTGATGCGTAATCAGCGGTAAATCCCATCATTAACGAATGAGGAAATGGCCAAGGTTGACTGGTAACATATTGAATATTTTTAACCTTAAGGCCGACCTCTTCAAAAACTTCACGCGCTACACAAGCTTCTAAGGTTTCACCTGCTTCAGTAAATCCAGCTAAGGTTGTGTAAACAGGGTAATTGTCTTTTTGATGGCGGTTATGTAAAGCCAAAAGGATCTTTTTTTGCTTACGAATCGCCACAATAATACAAGGAGACACTCGCGGATAAGCACGATGTTGACAGTGATAACATTTCATCGCAACTTCCCAATCAATCTCTTGCATTGGATTGCCACATTGGCCGCAAAAACGATGGGTTTTATAAAATAAAGCAACTTGAAATGCACGCCCTGCCATCTCAAATAACAAATCCTGAACTTTTCCTAATAATGAACGTAAGCTAACATATTCGCCTAACCCCATATCTAAATGATTATCGACTTCTACTAAATAACACGAGTAACTATTATAGGTTCCTAATAAACGCTTATTATCTGTAACGTGATCAGGAAAAGGTAATTCTTCAATACACCCAAAAGGGATCAGCTCTCCTTTATCTAAGGCAACTAATTTTCCTTCTGATAAAACAAACCACCATGCGCTGTCGTGTAACGCGGTTTTTAACTCTGACATTCTGAATACTCATTTTCGGGAGTGATAAATAATATAGTGCAATATCAAGCCGCTATTGAACAAGCGTTATTTTTATCTTATCAAGGTAACAACACATTAATCTTACAAATTAAAAGTCATAACAACGATTAATGTAAAATATGTGTATTTCAAGCTATTACATTGGGTATAAGCTCACAGTAATGATGTGGTTACCTATATAAACTAAATTTATATTGACGGATGCCGCTATTTGACTTAATTTTTACCTAGTTAATTTTATAGCTAGTTCATTTAAAAGAGGTTTTTATGCTTAAAAAAATAAAGCAAGCAAAAGAAGAATGGGGTGGCACACTTGCTGTTTTAGATAACTGGCTAGATGAGCGCCAAAAATTGGTTATTTTATACTGTAAACTAGCAGGGCTACCGCCATATCAAAAAGAAAAACAAGGCTTACCAAATCAAGCCTTAATCACTGAATTCTGCCAAGGTTTATTAGATTATGCTTCAACAGGCCACTTTGAAGTTTATGAACAAATCATTGAAAAATCTAAATTAAGTGGCGAAGAGAATTTAAAAATAGCACAAGAGCTATACTCTAGAATCACCACAACAACTGATACAGCTTTAAATTTTAATGATACTTATGCAGAAAATGCATCTGATAAAACGCTATTAAACTTTGATAGAGATTTATCTGAGCTGGGTCAAATAATGGAAAGTCGATTCGAACGAGAAGATCAATTATTGGAAGTCGTACACCTAAACCATACTCTTGCATAGTAAATCGAATAATTTTGTTTTCATGATGAAGCTGAGATTTAAAAAGTAATGAATTGAAACTAAAAAACAATCTATGCAGATTGTTTTTTAGTATTTGAATTCAAGTAATAAGCTAAAGGCTTATACCACAAAAAACAAGTGTTCTTCTTACAAGTGTGGTACTTGAGAATCTAAGCTATTTTTAACTAATAAAAAATATTCTTTAATAAAAAGCGCTTGTTCCTCTGAAGCACAATTTTCCCAGCATTTACCTAGTATTTGTTCCATATCATCAACAATTCTATCGCCTTCAGCAACGACTACTAAGCGCGTTTCATTACTCAACTGAGGTTGTTGCTGACAAAATGTCATCAATAAATTCGCTACTTCATCTAATACGATATCGGCAATAACTTGCCCATTCCCAGAGCTTGCAGCCCCTTCGAAGATATTTAAATTATCAGCAAAATAACCTATACAAGATTCGTATGCTTCACTTTTTAATAACATAACTACTAAGCTCTATCTGTTATAAACCATTAATAAACAATGCTTAATATTCATCATTAAGCATTGTCATGTATTCGTTAAAGTTCACCCATTTCACGTAAAGAAAGATCTCTACGAGCATTAAATGCTTTTAACTCTTTTTTAGGCACTTCTTGTGACAATGGTAGATCAACTGTCATCGCATTAACCGGTTTATTATAGACATGGAACTCATAGTGCAGATGCGCACCTGTCGAGCGTCCTGTATTACCGGACTTAGCAATTAATTGGTCTATCGCAACACGCTGCCCTTTATGCACTAATATTTTACTTAAATGCAAGAAACGAGTCGTATATTTACGGCCATGTTTAATCACAATATAGTTACCTGCTGCAGGGTGATAACCAGCACGAAGTACAACCCCATCACCAGTAGCATATACATTTGTACCTACAGGCACAGCAAAGTCAGTTCCATTATGTGGACTAACACGTTTTGTTATAGGGTGTAGTCGCTTAGGATTAAAACGAGAACTAATACGAGGTTTACCATTCACTGGGTAACGGCGGTAAGCTTTACTTAAACCCCTGCCCTTTTTATCATAATAACGACCATCTTCATTTAAAAATGCCGTGTAATTGCGTGAACGAGTTTTAATAATAATAGCTAATACTTCACTATCAAAACTATAAGCGCCTTCAATATATTGCTTTGCAACTAACACGTGGAAAGTATCACCAACACGTAACTGACGATTAAAATCGAACTGCTCTGATAATGCACTTGATATTTGTTGAATTTGGCTAGCCGATAGACCACTTTTTTTAGCACTGACATAAAAGCTACCAGTTACACTACCCTGATAATAGCTATTACGCCATTCGCCTTCCTTTATTTCTAGGTTGGAAGTGTAGACACCATCCTTCAAAACAAAACTTAAGGTATTAGCACGGTCAATAATGATTTTTAATGCGAGTAATTGATTATCGGGACTAACCAATAATTGTACGACTTGACCGGGTATTAAATTAGCAAGACGTAAATATTCAGTATCCGCTTCTAATAACTCTTGTAAAACGGCTGCTGAAATACTTTCATTAGAAAAGATCTCACTTAACGTATCGCCAGAGGAAATGGTTATTTCAACTTCACGATTACCAGAGAAATCAGGAAATAATTTATCGCTATTATCTCGAATTACATTCTGAGGTTCTGCGATAGCATACCCACCTTTCAATGAATCGCTAATTGGTAAGGTTAGCTCCCTCTTAATGTTTTTATTACTATGATCGCTAGGCGGTATCAAGCTCACAAACAATAAGAAAAAGAACAGCGCAATAATGGCCCAAAAATGTAGGCGAGGAAGATTATTAATAAAAAAAAGTGCTTTTCTAAACATGTTTTTACATTGAAACAATAAAGGCATAAAGGATCTCGATTAGACAGGGAAAACATAACCGCAAAATTAAAATGAGTGCGAGTATAACCCATAGACAAAGTATCTTTAAGAAAATAAAACAGTAATTTTAAGCAACTTCGACCATCAATGTAGGTAATCAGTTCTATCTTATTTAAAAAGAATAGGGTGTTATCCGTCACAAAAAAATGTAAGATGGACGTCTAGATGTAAAAACATCTAAAATAATTTAATTAAATAGCCCGAATAGGAGTTCACATGTCACGTGACTTATTTACCTCAGAATCTGTTTCTGAAGGTCATCCAGATAAAATTGCCGATCAAATTTCTGATGCCGTACTTGATGCCATTTTAAAACAAGATACTAAAGCACGTGTTGCTTGTGAAACCTACGTAAAAACCGGAATGGTTATGGTTGGTGGTGAAATCACTACTGATGCATGGGTTGATATTGAACAAATCACACGTGATACCGTACGTGAAATTGGTTACACAAGCTCAGAAATGGGTTTTGATGCAGATTCTTGTGCCGTTTTGAATGTAGTAGGTAAACAATCTCCTGATATTAATCAAGGTGTAGACCGTTCTGATCCTCGTGAGCAAGGTGCTGGTGACCAAGGTTTAATGTTTGGTTATGCAACCAATGAAACAGAAGTATTCATGCCTGCTCCTATTACTTACGCTCACCGTCTTGTTAAAAAACAAGCTGAAGTACGTAAAAGTGGTCAACTAGATTGGTTACGCCCTGATGCAAAAAGCCAAGTAACATTTGCTTATGACCAAGGTAAAATTGTTGGTATCGATGCTGTTGTACTTTCAACACAACACCGTGAAGATATTAAGCAATCAGATTTAGTTGAAGCAGTAATGGAAGAAATCATTAAGCCAGTTTTACCTGCTGAATGGTTAACTGAACGTACTAAATTCCACATTAATCCAACAGGTCGTTTCGTGATCGGTGGTCCAGTAGGTGACTGTGGTTTAACAGGCCGTAAAATTATCGTAGATACTTACGGTGGTACAGCACGTCACGGTGGTGGTGCATTCTCAGGTAAAGATCCATCAAAAGTTGACCGTAGTGCCGCTTATGCAGCTCGTTACGTAGCAAAAAATATTGTTGCTGCTGGTTTAGCAGATCGTTGTGAGATTCAAGTATCTTACGCAATTGGTGTTGCAGAGCCTACATCAATCAGTGTTGAAACATTCGGTACTGAAAAAGTAGCAAAAGGTTTAATCGTTAGCTTAGTAAGCGAACATTTTGACTTACGTCCTTACGGCTTAATTGAAATGTTAGATTTGATCAAACCTATCTATAAAGAAACGGCTGCATACGGTCACTTTGGTCGTGAGCATTTCCCTTGGGAAGCGCTAGACAAAGTTGAAGCGCTAAAAGCAGCAGCATTTTAATTAACCGTTTTATAAAAACGATTTAATGTTTAATTATGCTTACGTTTGAAGATAAAAAAGCACTCGCAGTGAAAGGTGAAGATTGTTTCATTTTAGCCGAGTGCTTTTTTGATCGCGCTTTTCCCCGTCCTAGTTATTTATTTAACCAACGAGGTCGTAGTGCTGGCTCCGCTCATCTACAAAAAAACCTGATCAAATTTAACCCTATCTTGTACCTGCAAAATAAAACTATTTTTATAGAGCACGTAGTGGCACATGAAATTGCCCATCTAATCACGTATCAGCTATTTGGAAGAGTCCGACCTCACGGTAAAGAATGGCAAAATATTATGACTCAAGTATTTAAATTACCTGCGAATACTACCCATCAGTTAGATATTAGCGATGTACAAGGACAATTATTTCCCTATCGTTGCTTATGCTCAGAACATCAATTGACCATACGTCGACACAATAATATTAAAAAAGGTACAAGCTACCTGTGCAGGAAATGCAAATCCCCTCTTACCCCTTCTAACGAATGAAATGTATTAAAACTTTAGTTGCTGCCTTAGAAGACGAGCTTAAAAAGGTAAAAGTCAAACGAGGTAAAGTAACCGGATAGAAGTTAGTAGTATTCAAAGTAAGCTGTAACGAAAATAAATATAGAAAGAAGTTAAGTTATAGGAAATATAGAAGATAGTTAGCGATGTTAAACATGAATATGGGATTAATATTGCAACTACTCCAACCCCCCGCCTTTATAGCTGCAATATTAATTTACCATTTTACTTTTTTACTTTTTACTACTCACCAACAGGTGGCTTTTAACCTGCGGTGTAGATACGCTTTTTCATCATCAAAAGCCTACCTTAATGACCAAGCTTTCACTGTGCGATGAAAGTCAGTCTCATCATCCATTATCAACGGCAATAGAAACCGAAATGAATAATGATGGTTTCTGATAATGAAAAAAGAATAGGACGATTCCTATCATTACCACGGACAAAGAATACTTAATCTTGTTTATTCAACACTGAACTATATTCATTTTCACTTCTTCTGGACGAAAGAAATATAAAATGACTGAACAATAATAAACAAGAAAGTGTGTCTCTCTGCCAACAACTTAATGATAATAGATATCATTATCACATGTCAACATTTTAGATAAAGTTTTTTTAATAAATGATAAATAAAGTGAACAAACAATGATCAAAAATCCAGATAAAATAGTCATAAAGCATTGAATATACGGATTTAAAACGAAAAAAATCCGACACTTGAGATCGGATTTTAATATGAGTATTTATTAATGACGTTAGCGATAAAAACTTCACTTTCAATAAAAAGACATGTGCATGGTTGATAATAGATTTTTAGAAATTAATATTTAAGGCCTTTGATTTAACATTTTTTAATTTACCGTCTGTACTCTGAAAGTATCTTTTTCATATCTGCTTTTTAATAACGGTTTTTTAATGACTGCTTTTTAGCATCTATTTTTTAACGCCTATTGTTTATCGCATAAAGTTATCTAAAATAATGCCAGTGGCCATCGCTACATTTAATGACTCAGCTTGACCAAAATTAGGGATAGTTATTTTATCCGTAATAAATCTACTAACACTTTCAGAAATACCATGAGACTCACTACCCATCACAATAAATGCACTATTAGGTAATTGGCTTTTATGGAGGTTTTCTCCCTCTAAAAATGCACCGTAGACAGGTTTATCTTGTGACGATAGATATTCACACAAGTCAGCATGACTAACCTGCACGCGTACGAAAGATCCCATTGTCGCCGCAATCACTTTAGGATTATAAAGGTCTGCACAGTCAGCACTACAAATAATATGTTTAATACCGTACCAATCAGCGACGCGAATAATAGTCCCTAAATTACCTGGATCACCGACCTGATCTAACACCAAAATTAACTCATCATTATTAATCGTTGGCGTTTCATAAGCTTTACACTTAACAATGGCTATAACGCTATTATTAGTTTTCAACGTGCCTGCTTTCTGTAATTCTTCTACTGTACTTTCAACAGTTAAACTAACCAATTGTTGAGCACTTAATGACGCGGCATATTTATTAATATATTCCGTTGTTGCAAATATATTCACTATTTCAAAATCAGAATTAAATAACTCACCCACATTTTTCTCGCCTTGTACTAAAAATAGGCCAGACTTTTTACGTTGTTTTTTTTGCTCTAATGAGTGAATAAGCTTTAACTGATTTTTAGATATCATGAAATTTCCAATTATAAATAACAGCGCATGGCTGTTTATAAGTTACAACACATGCTTATTATAAGCACAACACATAGCTGTTTTAAGTAGCAACACATGTTTGTTATAAGTAACAACACATAGCGTTTATAAGTAACAACACATAATAAGGGCATCTTCACGGCCGTTATGTGTGGGGTAATAAGCAGCTCGTACATCAACTTCAACGAAATCTAAATTTTCATAAAGTTTAATGGCAGTTTGATTTGAGGCTCTGACCTCAAGCCAGATTTCTTCTTGCGATAACGTACTAGCAAATGTTTTTAAATAAGATAATAAAGCACGCCCAACACCTTGCCCTTGATGAGAAGGAGAAACAGCAATATTTAATAACGTCACTTCACCAGCAACATAACTCGCAATGAAATAACCAACAATTTCTTGATCGAGCATCATTACATGGTTGATATAACGTTTACCAAAGTTACTTAAAAACAGCTTTTCTGACCATGGATGACTATGCGCAGAAGATTCGATAGCAAATACTGCCGGTATATCTGTCACCGCCATCGCGATAATAGATTGATTACTGTTGATAGGCACAGAATTGCTTCCAAAGTACTTTTTTAGCATTACCATTAACTGCTAGCGTCGCTAAAGAGGGAGAATGTAACAACTGATGTGCTACTGAAGTTTCAATTTCACCGATGGTTGACCAAATTAAATTGGGCAATGTCCCTTGTTGGCTTTCAAATTGAGCAAGAGAACAATACACAACACTATCAGCGTTAATATTAAAGGCATTGAGAATAGCAGGCATCAATTCATGACTTTTATCTGCCTCTGTACACACCACAAGTAATTTACAAACAGAAAGGTTTAATTGCTTAAGCATTTCCTCTGTTTTAAATAATGTTGGTTTTCTTACTTGCCAGTGGGTAATACCCATTTCTTGTAAAAAAACTGCTTGTTGGTGTTTCATAACGAGCCTAAATAAAAATAATTAAAAGCAAAGGGTGAATATAACATTGAATAGGAATGAATCGAAGTGTTATAGGTTTTGAATCTAATTAAGCAATCAAATTTTGCAAGTCGAACATAAAAAATGACAGCTTAAAAATTAAGTAAATAAATAGTATCAAAGATGAATTAACTAACCATTCAGTCAACTATTAGCAATTAAAATCATAATTACGAACAAAAAAGATAATTTATTACTTTTATTTTTGACCAAGTAGTCAAAAATAGTATTTAATAATTGTAGATGTGGATCACATAAATTAAGGTGATCGATTGAAAATTATGACACTTAGTTAGATAAAGGGCGTGAGAAATGTGTTTCAAATCACAAAAAAATATAAATATGCAAGGCTTTATCAAACAAAAGTCCTTTCACATAGTAAGGGATTACTAACATGGCATTATTAGAAGTTAAAGACTTACGCATAGAATATCCATCACGCTTTGGTACACATATAGCCGTAAAGTCACTTTCTTTCTCTATTAACCGAGGAGAAATAGTCGGTGTTGTTGGCGAATCTGGCGCAGGTAAATCTACCGTAGGCAACGCCATCATCGATTTACTAAGCCCACCAGGTATTATCGCTGGTGGTGAAGTGTTTTTAGACGGTGAAAAAATTTCAGGCTTAACGTTAGAGCAAATGCGTAAAGTCCGTGGTAATAAAATTGGCTTTATTTTTCAAGATCCAATGACATCGCTAAATCCCCTCTTCACTGTTGAGCATCAATTACTTGAAACTATCCATGCAAATCTTAATGTCAGTAATGAAGAAGCCTTAAAACGTGCCATTAATTTAATGCAACAAGTCGGCATTCCAGAAGCAGAAGTACGCATCAAACAATATCCACATCAGTTTTCTGGCGGTATGCGCCAACGAGTTGTTATTGCGATCGCATTATCAGGTGAACCTGATTTAATTATTGCTGATGAACCAACCACCGCATTAGACGTTTCAATTCAAGATCAAATCCTCACCTTGATTCGTAATCTTTGTATCGAAAAAAATGTAGGTTGTATGTTGGTAACCCACGACATGGGCGTTGTTTCAAATGTAACGGATAAAGTGGCGGTAATGTATCGCGGTGATCTGGTTGAGTTTGGTGAAACAGCTAAAGTACTCGGTGATCCAGATCATGAATATACACGAAGCTTGATTTCTGCTGTACCACGCTCAGATAGGAAGCTAGACCGCTTTCCATTAGTAAGCTACATCGAAGAAGCAAAAGAGCATCAAGCGTTAGATATTAAAAACCATTGGTTAGGGCAAAGCGAAGAACAGCGCAGTTACGATGGCCCCCTATTAAATGTTGAAGATGTCAGTTTGCGTTTTATCACTAAAGACTCGTTCTTTGAAAGTAAGCGTGAATACGTGCAAGCCAACAAAAATGTTAGCTTTAGCATTAATGAAGGTGAGACCTTTGGTTTAGTCGGTGAATCAGGATCAGGTAAATCAACAATTGCACGAGTCATTACTGGTTTATATCCGCCTAACGAAGGTAAAATAACCTTTGAAGGAATAGATTTAACCGCTATAAAATCAGAACGCGAACGACGACCTTTCCGACGCCAAATGCAAATGGTATTTCAAAATCCATACACCTCAATGAATCCTCGTATGAAGATTTACGACATTATCGCCGAGCCAATTCGCTTTCATAAACTAGCAGCCAATGAATCCCAAATACAAAGCATTGTATTCGATCTATTAGACCATGTTGGGTTAGGAAGAATGGCCGGTGTTAAATACCCTCACGAATTTTCTGGCGGACAACGTCAACGTATTTCTATTGCACGTGCTTTAGCAACGCGTCCACGCTTATTGATTTGTGATGAGCCAACGTCTGCATTAGATGTATCAGTACAAGCGCAAATCCTTAACTTACTAAAAGATTTGCAAGATGAGCTAAACCTTACCATGTTGTTTATTAGCCACGATTTACCAGTAATACGTCAAGTATGTGACCGTATCGGTGTTATGCAACAGGGTAAGTTATTAGAAGTAAATGAAAGTGAGCAATTATTTACACAGCCTCAACACCCTTATAGCAAGCATTTAATTTCATTAATGCCTGAGTTTAAAGGATTAAGAAGCGTTATTTAAAATTAACAAAACTAATTAAAACAGCATTAATTAAAAATTAAATATCGAACATTGTTTTTCATAAAAGGAGTTATAAATGAAGTTTTTAAAAACAAAATTAGCGATTGCATTACTTGCTACAGGTTTGAGCTTTTCAGCCGCTGCAGCTGATATCACCATTGCCTACAGTTCAGATCCAGTAACACTTGATCCACATGAACAGCTTTCAGAGGGTGTGTTGCAAATGTCACACATGTTATTTGATCCGCTACTCCGTTTCACTCAAGAGCTTAAATTTGAACCTCGTTTAGCTGAAAAATGGGAACGTATTGATGAAAAGACATTTCGTTTTACTTTACGTAAAGGCGTGACTTTCCATTCAGGAAATAAACTTACAACAGATGATGTTGTATGGACATTTAACCGTTTAAAAACGTCTGCAGATTTTAAAGCTATCTTCGAACCATTTGAAAAAGTAGCTAAAATTGACGATTACACTTTCGACTTAGTGTCTTATGAACCATTCCCGCTAGTTTTACATACTGCAACTTATTTATTCCCAATGGATAGTAAATTCTATTCAGGTAAAGTCGATGGTATCGATAAATCAATCATTGTTAAACACGGTAATTCTTTTTCATCAACACATGTGTCAGGTACAGGTCCGTTTATCGTGACTTCTCGTGAGCAAGGTGTGAAAGTAGAATTCAAACGTTTTGATAAATACTGGGATACAAACTCACCAGGTAACGTTGATAATTTAACATTAATGCCAATTAAGGAAAACGCAACCCGTGTTGCAGCCTTATTATCGGGCGATGTAGATATGATTTATCCAGTCGCACCGAATGATCAAAAACGAGTAGAGCAAACTAAAAACATCGATTTAGTAACGCTACCAGGAACACGTATTATCTCGCTACAGATGAACCAAAACTCAAATGAAGCATTAAAAGATGTACGCGTTCGCCAAGCAATTGTTTACGCAATTAACAATGACGCTATCGTTAAAAAAATAATGAAAGGTTTTGCAACAACGGCTGGTCAACAAGGCCCTGAAGGTTATGCTGGTTACGACGCAAGTTTAGTACCGCGTTACGACTTGAAAAAAGCAAAACAATTGATGAAAGAAGCGGGTTACGAGAAAGGCTTTAAATTATCAATGATGGCACCTAATAACCGTTACGTTAACGATGCTCAAATTGCTCAAGCAGCAGCGTCTATGTTAGCTAAAATCGGTATTACTGTTGATTTAAAAACCATGCCTAAAGCACAATACTGGCCTGAGTTTGATAAATGTTCTGCAGATATGATGATGCTCGGTTGGCATGCTGATACTGAAGATTCAGCAAACTTTTCAGAATTCTTAACTATGACTCGTAATACAGAAACAGGTAAAGGTGCATATAACTGTGGCCATTACTCAAATGCTAAAGTAGATGAGTTAGTAGAGAAAGCAAATGTTGAAACCGATCCTGCAAAACGTGGAGCGATGTTACAAGAAGTTGAAAAAATTCTTTATAACGAAGCAGCATTTGTTCCGCTTCATTGGCAGAACCTTGCATGGGGTGCAAAATCTAACGTAAATATTACACCTATCGTTAACTCAATGAACTTCCCATACCTTGGTGACTTAGTTGTTAAATAAGAGTTATTAAGTAAGGGTTGTTCAATAAAGAGGGTTAAATAGAGGTCGTTGAATAAAGGCCTCTACATAAACAACTTCTTTTCAATCAATGTTAATCAATACAAAACGGCCCAATGTTTGGGCCGTTAATCATTTTATAGGAAACAACTAATGTTTACCTTTTTGGTCCAGCGACTTTTCCAAGCATTAATAGTAATGTTTGTGATCAGCCTAGTCGCATTTTCAATCCAAGATAACCTAGGCGATCCACTTCGAGAAATGGTAGGCCAATCCGTATCAGAAGCAGAGCGACAAGTTTTACGAGATGATCTTGGGTTAAATGACCCATACATAACAAAATATACCCGTTTCATTACCAGCGCATTACAAGGAGATTTAGGCAACTCATATTTCTTTAAACGTCCTGCTGTTGATGTTATTTTAGATAAATTACAAGCCACATTAGAGCTGGTTTTGGGTGCAGCTATTATCATTGTTGTAGTATCTATTCCGCTCGGTGTTTATTCTGCGATCCATCCCAAAAGCGTGTGGACAAAAATGATCATGGCACTCAGTAGTGTCGGTATTTCCATTCCGGTTTTTTTAACTGCAATCATTTTAATGTATATATTTGCAATTGAATTACAGTGGTTACCTTCCTATGGTCGAGGCGAAACTGTTTCAATACTTGGCTGGGAAACAGGCTTTTTAACAACCGATGGTTTATTGCATTTAGTGTTACCTTGTATTTCATTGGCTTCTATTATGTTGCCGTTGTTTATTCGTTTAGTGCGTTCAGAAATGTTAGAAGCATTAAGCTCAGAGTACGTGAAATTTGCGACCGCTAAAGGGTTAGCAATGAATAAAATTTATTATCAGCATGCCTTAAAGAACACCATGTTACCGGTATTAACGGTTGGCGGTGTACAAATTGGAACGATGGTCGCTTATACCATTTTAACGGAAACCGTTTTTCAATGGCCAGGTACCGGTTTCTTATTTTTAGAAGCGATTAACCGTGTTGATACGCCCCTTATTACAGCTTACGTTATTTTTGTTGGGCTTCTTTTTGTGGTTACTAATACTATCGTTGATTTGTTATACGGCGTGGTTAACCCAACCGTCAACATCACTGGTAAAGGAGCATAATATGACTAGCTTAACTCAAGAGAACAGAGTGCCTTCACGCTGGAAACGATTAAAAGATTCAGATTTCATTTATCACTTTAAGCGTGACAAAGTCGCGATGTTTAGCTTTGCATTATTCTTAACTTTTTTTCTTGCTGCGTTGTTTGCACCAATCATTGCACCAACTAATCCCTATGATTTAATGTCCATCGACCTGATGGACTCAGAGTTACCACCATCATGGTTAGAGGGCGGCGAAGAGCGATTCTTATTAGGGACTGATGACCAAGGTCGCGATATCTTGTCGACCATTTTATATGGTTCAAGATTGTCTTTAACGATTGGCTTTTTAGCCGTGGCAGTACAGCTAACATTAGGTATTGTGATTGGTTTATCAGCAGGTTATTTCGGTGGACGTATTGATAGCTTCTTAATGCGTTTTGCCGATGTGCAGTTATCATTTTCAACCATGATGGTCGCGATCATTATTACCGCTATTTTTAAAGCCAGTTTCGGTGCAGAATTTTTTGCTGATTACGCAGTGATCATGTTGGTGGTGATTATTGGGGTTGCTGAATGGCCTCAATACGCACGTACTATAAGAGCCTCAGTGTTAGCTGAAAAGAAAAAGGAATATGTTGAAGCTGCACAAGTAATGGGTTTTAGGTCGATGCGTATTATGTTCCGCCATATCCTACCTAACTGTCTATCACCGATTCTAGTGATATCAACAGTACAAGTGGCGAATGCTATCATGTCAGAAGCGGCGCTATCCTTTTTAGGTCTTGGTTTACCAGTAGACCAACCTTCATTAGGTGCGCTGATCAGCATCGGCTTTAAATACATATTCTCTGGTGCATGGTGGATAACCATCTTCCCAGGTATTGTATTAATCAGCCTAGTCTTGGTGATTAACCTATTAGGGGATTGGTTACGTGATGTATTTAATCCAAAAATCTACAAAGGTTAGTTAATCATTAACATTGCCACTAACTTAGTATGTTTTTACGTACTGAGCTAGTGGTTTATTTCATTATTAATAAGTGCTTATGCTTAGCGGCTATTTACTAATAGCATTGCTTAAGCCACGGTGGCTTAGTAGTAATATACAAACCTCATTACTTAACAACTTTTCACAAGACGATTTAAACAACATCACTTTGCTACGACGAGCTTCACCTGTTTATTCATATCTTTTAAATTAATGTCCACTGCTGCTAGCTTATTAAAGATCAGTTTCTTTAATACCGTGTCTTGTTGTTCACGCTGTAACTGCTCGATTGCATCATCTGATGTAAATCCACAACTGACTTGCAAAGAAGCCGGAAAGGCATCGTATTTCACCGTATGGGTTATCCATTGGTAACCTGGTATCGTCTCCAAAGCAATATCACAGACATCGGTTAATACACCACGTAATTTGTTGTCGATTTTTTTATCTGTCTTTCTCATGTTTATCCTGTTTTATCACTCATAAAGAATGATATTAAATAATGTAGATATTCTGCCTTATCTTTCATTAGCTTGTTCGTTACTGAGGTTAACTGCAAGTAATTTACTTCGCACCAAAACAAAATTACACCCTAAAATGAGTGGTTTAAAATAGGAATGAATAATAGATAAACCAATGATAACGGTTAATTACAGCAGATTGATATTAGTTAGAACAATTTTGTATTATCGCTTTCCACTCAGCTTGTTAATAATAGACACCGTTCGCTAAGTTGCGTAGTAAAGTTATATGTTCAAACTACATACTTAAACTACATAGTAAGGCGGCATTCGTAAGCAACATACTAACAACAGCATTTAACACAACCGATAGAAGTATTTATGTTTAAAGCACAACTTATCATTACTTTGGTGATCATATCGATCATCGTCGCTATTTTAAGCCATGGCATTATTGCCGCTGCATTTTCATTACTGGCTTTTTCACTGTTATTTTATTTTGTCAGCACACAGAAAAGTGATCAATCACCACACGAATAACCAAACAGAAACAGCGCCCTTTAATGAACGCTGTTGTAACTTTTTCTGCTGCTTCTATCTCTACTGATGACTTTAACTTACTGCTTTTTCAATAGCGCTTTGATTTCAGCAAGCTCTTCTTTCAATTCAAGTAGTGTAGGTTGTTCAGAGACTTTATTTTCTATATCGGCTTCTAATTGACGTTCTTGCTCCAATACATTTACCACAATACCAATCACCATATTCAAGAAAGCAAAAGCAGTAAAGAAGATGAAGCTCAAATAAAAGCTCCACGATAACGGATAAACCGCCATGGTTTCATACATAACATCAGTCCAATCCTCAAAGGTCATGACTCGAAATAACGTTAATAAACTAACTGCAATATCGCCCCATAAAGTAGGGTTGATGTTAGCAAAGAAAGTTGTGCCGATAGCCGCGTAAATATAAAAAATGATGAACATCAGTAACATCACATAACCTAATTGCGGCAAGGCTTTGATCAAAGAGTTAATCAAAATACGTAGTTCAGGAATGATAGAAACCATACGTAACACACGGAAGATACGGACTAATCGACCTAATATAGCCAACTCACTATCTTCAATTGGAATCAAACTGACTAAAACAATGAAAGTATCAAAGACATTCCAAGCATTATGGAAGAAACGTTTTTTATTAGGTTCTCCGATGAAACGAATAATGATTTCGACTAAAAATATAACCGTAATGGCGACATCTAATACCGATAAAAACTGTAGTGTAGTAGAGGAAACTTCGTAGCTATTTGCGCCAATCATCAATGCAGAGAAAATAATAATTCCAATAACAAACAGTTCAAAAACTTTGTTATTGCGAATTTCATAAAAGCGACGTTCTAAGTTACTCAAACCTGATTCTGGCTTTAGTTCGTTATTTTGTTTATCGTTGCTTTTTTCTATTTTTGTCATGATGCTAGTACCCTAAATGATAATTAGGGCTAGCATAAAATGAATCCTAGTCAGTGTCTAGACATATTATGACGGGTTAAATTGAATATAAGCCAGAACGACTGTTGCTACCGTTACCCATAATAAAATACCTAATAACATCGGTTTGTAACCTGCACTTTTAATGGTTTTTATCGTGATTCCACAACCAATTAAAAATAAGCAAAGCACAAGCAAACGTTTACTAGCAAAAAATAGGTTTTGGTATAAACCATCAAACTGCGGTAAAAAATGTGCCACTGCAATCGCCACACAATAATAGATAATAAACATCGGCACAGTAATCTTCTTGCTATCACCTTTGAAAATAAGTGCACTAATAAAAGCGACTGGAATTATCCATAACGCGCGAGCTAATTTTACCGTTGTTGCAATTTGTAGTGCTTCATCACCGTAAGCTGAGGCAGCACCAACAACGGAAGAAGTATCATGAATCGCAATCGCACTCCATAAACCAAAATTATATTGGCTCATTCCTAGCGCATGTCCAACCAATGGAAATACAAATAAAGCGATACTATTAAGAATAAACACCGTTGCCAAAGCATGTGATGTTTGTTCATTATTAGCTTGAATAGCTGGTGCAACAGCAGCAATCGCACTACCACCACAAATAGCCGTACCAGAAGCAACTAAGTGCCCTGTCTTAGCATCTATTTTAAATAACTTAGTTAATAGCATGCCGATTAATAGCGTACTAAAAATAGAACCAACAATTAAACCAATATTAGCAGAGCTAGCTTCAATCGCTTGGTCAACATTAATACCAAATCCTAAACCAACGATTGATAGCGCCAATAGTTTTTTAGTCAACTGACCAATATCGATTTGTGAAGGGACTAAACCAAGAGTCGCAACAGTGAATCCAAGTACTAATGCAATAGGCGAGGAGATAACAGGAAATAAACATAAAGTTGCTAATACACTAAATAGAATAAAGTGTTTATTAAATTGTATTTTGCTAATATCAGCTATCATATATTACCTCCTCATTTTCATGATCAGATAATATAAAAACACTAAGATTAAATATATTCGAAAGAATTTAATTAGTCGTTAAGAAAAACTTAACATAAAGTTCAAACTAACTACGCGAGCTAATAGCAAAAATGTAATATATACCCGTTACCGTTCAAGGTGCAAAAAATCAGCAAGTCGTGAGGTAAACAGATTCTAGGCATAAAGGTAAAGATTTAACCGGTATAGTTTATGCAAAATGCATAGACACCGATCCGCACATAGCAGAGCAAGACAAAGCAATGCGACATAACGACACACTAATGATAAAAGGTTAAATTGCATATGATTTCTAAATGGGCACTACGATTCATTCAAATGGCAGAACTTGTTGCATCATGGAGTAAAGATCCATCGACTCAAGTTGGTGCAGTGATCACCGAACATAACCGTATTGTTTCACTAGGTTTTAATGGTTACCCACAAGGTATTTCAGATAGTGCTGAAACTGATAATCGAGAAATTAAGTTACTCAAAACCTTACACGCGGAAGAAAACGCAATACTCTATGCCAAACGAGATTTAAGCGGCTGTGAAATTTGGGTTACGCATTTTCCATGTCCAAATTGCGCAGCAAAAATAATACAAACAGGGATTAAAGCAGTGCATTGCCCAGCACAAAGTGAAGACTTTTTATCACGTTGGGGAGACAAAATTAAACTCAGTGAAGAGATGTTTACTCAATCAGGCGTGACCGTAGATTGGCTGCCGCTAGAAGACCAATAATAACTAACATAACAGTCGTTTAAGATTGAGCGACTGTTCGATAAGCTCACCTGATGAGGTAATGCATTTAATATGCAAACAAGTATCGATATAAGTTGGTTACAACTCGGGCTATTTAGCTTATTACTGTTTATCCCTATTGTTATTAATGCTCACTTCAAACTCGGTATTAACAAAAGTACCGTCATTGCATTAGTACGACTATTTTTACAGCTATTGTTGGTTGGCTTTTACCTCGAATATATATTTGAACTCGATAGTATTCTATTAAATACTGGCTGGCTGATTGTCATGATCACAGTCGGTAGCTACAGCATTATCACCAAAAGCGGCTTAAATAACCGCTACTTATTTATTGCGAATAGTATTGCGCTTAGCTGTGCAGTACTCCCTATTTTATTAGTGTTATCCTTACTCATTATCCAACCAGCACCTTGGTACAGCGCTCAATATATGATCCCATTAGCAGGCATGTTATTAGGGAATAGTTTGAGCGCTAACATCGTGGCATTACAACATCTATTTGGCGCTTTTAAACAACAGCAAGATGAATATGAAGGAGCACTTGCTTTAGGCGCGTCTCCTTATCAGGCCGCTTTTCCTTTTTTACAACAATCATTAAAAAAAGCACAAGCCCCAATCTTAGCAACAATTGCAACGACGGGAATTGTTTCTTTACCAGGTATGATGACAGGGCAAATACTCGGTGGCGTAACGCCAATGGTAGCAATTAAGTATCAACTGCTTATATTTATCGCGATGTTAATCATGTTAAGCATCTCTCTTACCATTAGCCTATTATTAACATTAAGAATTTCGCTAGCAAAAAATGGTCTCATCAAAATCAAGCTTAACAACTAAATATCTTTTTTATAAACATATTGTTTGAAAATAAAACAAATAAAACTAGCTATTTAAAAAGTAATCCATTATTATTCATTTCGCTCTGGAAAATCAGAGTTATTAATGTCAAATAAAGTCCAAGTTATCCTCAGTTACATCGTCACCGTTGTCCTTAGTATTATCTTTAACTTCTCAAACCATTCAATAATTCCAACTTCAGCGCACGCAATTTTTGCACAATAATATTTATAACTATTCCGTTACTAAAATACCGCGTAATAATATGACGGTTACAACGGAAATTGCCAACACCGAACATTAGACATTCTATTTTAGGTAATTGGTATTAACTCCATAAGGAAATATATGGCTCGCTCTACAGGTAGAAAAAGATTTTGGTTCCAACAGAACAAAGACGAAGATCAGCAACAAGTAAATGAACAGAAAGATACATCAGAAAAATAGTAGAAGTATATCAACGCTTTTAACGAGAGCAGAATAGCCCCGCTCGGTTAACAATCAGGCTGAATAGACAATATCAGTGCTGAATAAATATTTTTATATATGTAAATAAAATAAGGTCCCTCTAACCTTATTACCTTTCTCAGAAAGACTTATCACGATTCAATCTTCATAGAACTCGCACTACCATTAAGGTGCGAGATTAAATGTGCTGCTTCATAAGTAGCACGATTAACATGCTTTATAACTATTTATACCAATGGAATTAAATAAGTGATCAGGGATTGCGCAGGAAAAATTAACACTAATAAGGCGTGAGTTGCAGGAGATAGTTGTTCTCACTTCAAAACTCACAACGCAGTTAGAGGTAATTTTAACCAGCAAGGATGATCACCTTATTAATTCTTTTGGTATTATTACAATAATAATTCCACTCAATACCTTACAGGTTAATCCTCTATCGTATACTGACTGGAATTAGTATTAGCGTTGTTTAAAACATATAAAACCTCCAGCTTTCTAAAGTCCTAAATCTTCTAAACCTATAAACCTTCTAGATCTTCTAGACCTTCTAAATCTAAAATCTATAAATTGAACAGCTCTTCATGTTGATGATTAATATCACCTAGAAAACACCATCCATATGCGCTCTACCTCAATATATTCAGAAGTTAGTTTAAACGGTTAACAGCGATTGATTGGTGATCTATATGTTCACTTTTTTTAAAGCAAAAAAAATGGCGAATCTTTTCAGATTCACCATTCTCTTAGAATTATTAGTGCTTTAATGCACTAAAATATCAGAGCTTATAGAGCTACGATATTTTCTGCTTGCGGGCCTTTAGGACCTTGGCTTACAGTGAATTCTACTTTTTGGCCTTCAGCTAAAGTTTTGAAACCTTCGCTTGCAATTGCACTGAAGTGTGCGAATACGTCTGGACCAGACGCTTGCTCGATGAAACCAAAACCTTTAGACTCGTTAAACCACTTAACCGTACCTTGAACTTTAGACATAATAATATCCTGTAAAATTTAATAAAAATTGCCTTCAATAGGCTTGAATAGCGTAAAATTAGACTGGAACTTAAAAACTTCAGACGAGGTATTATTAATAAGACAACGTAATGGAGAATGTAAACAATAGGCTTTATTTCTGCTGAGTTCAATAGTATAGAATTCCTAGATTAAGTCAACAGATCATTAGGATAAAAAGCATTAAATATCAGATATAAACTCGATTTATATAAGTTGCTTTATCTCCTGACTATTTCAACTAAGCTAGTCACCTCACTCTCAATAAAGTGATGGTGCGTTATGAGTCGGTTTGTAGTCATATCTAACTATTCATTTCTTTTGGATGCACATATAACTAAAGCAAGTTTAGAGAGTGAAGGTAACCTGCGCATCTAGCTGATGAACACACGGTTAATATGCAATGGCTTTATTCTGATGCTATAGGGGGACTTAGGTTATACGTGCCTGAGGAGTTTGAAGTTGGAGCAAAGGCTATCTTAGCATTAAACTTTTCAGAGGATGTAGATTCTGCTTTCGAAGAAACACCAGAACACTGCACGCAATGTCAAAGTACTAATTTAGTCAACTATTACCAACTACACCAACTACACCAACTACACCAAAGGTAAGAAGCCAGCTTTCATTCTCTTTATATTCTTAGGATTTACGTTATTTTTTTATAAACACGGTAGAAAATACACGGACTGTGGGTGGTTTAAAGAAGCGTAATAAGCGCAGACAAGCCAATACTAAAAGCCCCTAAAGTGAATAATAGAAAATAACTCATCGATAAGTAGGCGAGGCAACATCAAGAATGACGACATTGCCTCGTCAACAAAAGACTAATTAAACAATTTTTTATTGCTTAGACTTTTTCTTGTTTTTAAAATAAAGCACACCTTTCACTGCTACAACAGCAAATAATCCCCAAAAAACAGCATGGTAAAGTAAATGTATTGCACCTTCGCCTAGTGCATGGTCTGTATGAGCAAAAGCTTGAGTGCTTAGTAACAAGGTAAAAATTAAAGTAAAAAATTTCATGGTTATTCCTTTCCAAAATAATAGATATAAAATGGTGCTTATTTGAGCATACCTTGCGTTTCAATAAACTCGATGATCTCAGCTAACCCTTGTTGTGTTTTCATGTTACTGAAAATAAATGGTTTATCACCGCGCATCTTCTTCGCGTCTCGATCCATTACTTCCAATGACGCACCAACCAAATCAGCAACATCAATTTTATTAATGATCAACAAATCAGACTTAGTAATACCTGGGCCACCCTTACGTGGAATTTTATCACCTGCAGACACATCAATCACGTATAAAGTTAAGTCTGATAGTTCAGGGCTGAATGTTGCACTCAAATTATCGCCGCCGCTTTCCACTAATACAAAATCTAAATCAGGGTGACGTTCATGTAATTCATCAATAGCAGCTAGGTTCATTGAGGCATCTTCACGGATTGCCGTATGCGGACAACCACCTGTTTCTACGCCAATAATACGGTCAGCCGTTAACGCATCATTACGTGTTAAAAATTGTGCATCTTCATGTGTGTAAATATCGTTCGTGACGACAGCCATTTCATATTTGTCGCGCAGTGCTAAACACAATTGGCTTAATAAAGCGGTTTTACCTGAACCGACTGGACCACCAACACCGATACGTAATAATTGTTTTTTTCTCATTATATGTCTCTCATATTTCTAAAATTACTTTAAACACTTAAAACAGATAACTGCTTAAGCCTAAGCTGTTACTTTAAGAACGGAACAGTCGCGTATATTGTGTTTCATGCCAAGCACTTGCCATCGCCAATCGCGGTAAGCTTGCGCCGATATCATCATCTTCAATCTGGTTGGCAACATTGATAGCCCCTTCCACTTTATCGCTTAATTCAAACAGTAAATTTTGTGCTTGAGTTTGCCCTAATGGCACCAGCTTTGTTGCAGCTGCTACTTGGTTATCAAGGTACGTCCAGCAATAACCACTTTGCGCTGAGATTAAATCTAATTTAAAAAGGTACGCTGCAATCGCAAACACACTGACAAAACTACTCTCTGGCTGTTGAAATAGTTCGCTATAAGGTTCGCTATCAACGCTATCTAATTGCTTTAATAAACGAATCAATGCTTTGCCCATTGCGACATCGGCAAGACGTAATTCACTACTCTCACGACAAGCAATTAAATGCTGGTTATGCAGTTTAAAGTTGTCAAAATCATTATTTTCTAAGGCGAGATACAATCGTTTTAATAAGGCTAAATCAGTACGGGCAATGGATTCATTGAGGTTTAACTCAATCCACTCAAAAGTCGTTTTTTGATTGTTTATCCAGCTCATTTCAATCGCGTATTCCAACCCTTGTGAAAATGAAAAACCGCCAACCGGTAGATTGGCACTGCATAATTGCAGCAGCCGATTAAGCTTAACTGGACTGGCCATATTAATGTTCATGGCGATGCTCTGAATCTGAATGTTCATGAGAGTGAGAGTGTCCATGCGAATGCCCACTACGCTTACCGTAAGCACCATTTTCAGGCGTAAATACCGCCGGTGTTTTATCGATTGTTAAGCCATAGTTTTCAGCAAGTTCTTCTAACACGTGATCCGGTTTAAAACGTACCCATAACTCACCGACTTGCAATGTCGTATGGCGATTTCCTAAGTGATAGCAGACTTTGCTAAAGGTTAACCAATCTGTGCTAAGCGCAGTTGAAACGGCTTCCGCTTGGCCCTTTACTTCAATCAATAAACCACATTCTGTTTTTAATATTTCACCAACTAACAAAGGATGTCCACGCTCTACAAAAATACCAATATCTGCACCTTTGTCTGTAACCCCTTTGATACGTGATTTCTTACGCGTATCATGATCCAATGTAATCGAATCATTAATCTCATCATGCGTATGATCCAACCTTTCAAATACTTGTAACATTGTTTATCTCTTTTTCTTTTTCGCTAAAACCAATGTAATAACTTTTAATCTACTTACTCTTTTTACACAGTAGGAGGGCTTTAGGCAAAGCCGTCAAACTTTTATTTTATGAGCATATGTTCCATATGTGATTCAAATAAAAGTGCAGACAATGCAGACTAAAGTTCTCCTACGCAGTAAAAAGTTAGAATAAGCAGTATCGCTGTGCAAGAGGTAGCTCTGTCGCCGGCTCACACGTCAATAACTCACCGTTTGCACGCACTTCATAGGTTTGAGAGTCCACTTCAATATTCGGCATCCAATCATTATGGATCATGTCTTTTTTGCCAATATTACGGGTGTTTTTACACACACCGACTAAACGTGTCATTCCCGCTATTTCAGGTACATTTTTATCAATCGCCGCTTGCGATAAAAAGGTCATTGACGTTTGTGCTGCTGCGCTGCCAAATGAACCAAACATTGGGCGATAATAAACTGGTTGTGGTGTTGGGATTGATGCATTCGCATCACCCATTGGTGCTGCGGCAATAAAACCAGATTTTAAAATCATCGAAGGTTTAATACCAAAGAAGGCGGGTTTCCATAACACTAAATCGGCCATTTTTCCTATTTCAATCGACCCCACTTCATGGCTAATACCATGGCTAATGGCCGGATTAATTGTGTATTTGGCAATGTAACGTTTAGCACGGAAGTTATCATTGCGCTCTGTATCAGGTGCTAACGGACCACGTTGTTGTTTCATCTTATGGGCAGTTTGCCAAGTGCGTGTGATCATTTCACCAACACGTCCCATGGCTTGTGAGTCAGACGAAATCATACTGATTGCACCTAAGTCATGCATTATGTCCTCTGCGGCAATACTTTCTTTACGAATACGCGAATCGGCAAAGGCAACATCTTCAGGAATAGATGGGTTGAGATGATGACATACCATCAACATATCTAAATGCTCATCAATGGTATTAATCGTATACGGGCGCGTTGGGTTAGTTGATGAAGGTAATACATTTGGCTCACCACAAGCACGGATAATATCAGGAGAATGACCGCCACCAGCACCTTCAGTATGGTAAGTATGAATAGTGCGACCTTTAAATGCGCCTAATGTATCTTCTAAAAAACCTGACTCATTTAACGTATCAGTATGAATCGCAACTTGTACATCATAACGCTCAGCAACCGACAAACAGTTATCAATCGCAGCTGGTGTTGTGCCCCAATCTTCATGCAGTTTTAAACCACACACCCCCGCTTCAATTTGTTCTTCTAATGCTTTCGGTAAGCTGACGTTACCTTTGCCTAAGAACCCAAAATTCATTGCGAAGTCATTAGTTGCTTGCAGCATTTTATGGATATTCCAAGGGCCAGGAGTACAGGTAGTCGCTTTGGTACCTGTCGCAGGGCCAGTTCCACCACCGATCATGGTCGTGACGCCTGACATTTGTGCTTCTTCAATTTGCTGTGGGCAAATAAAATGGATATGTGCGTCTATGCCACCAGCCGTTAAGATTTGGCCTTCGCCTGCAATGACTTCTGTACCTGCACCAATTTCGATATCAATATTGTCTTGAATATCAGGGTTACCGGCTTTACCGATAATAGCGATACGGCCGTCTTTAATACCCACATCCGCTTTTACAATACCCCAATGATCAAGGATCAAGGCATTAGTGATCACAAGATCAACGGTCTCAGAACAAGCTGCTTGGCTTTGTCCCATTCCATCACGAATCACTTTTCCGCCACCAAAAGTGACCTCTTCACCGTATTCAGTAAAATCTTTTTCTACTTCTATCCATAAGTCTGTATCAGCTAAACGAATACGATCGCCGACCGTTGGACCGAACATATGTGCGTAAGAATGTTTATCAATGCTAGCCATGATTATTGTTCTCCCTCAATGCTACTTTTAGTCTCGACTTGGAGGTCGCCTTGAATATCACCACGGAAACCAAATACACGGCGCTTACCGCGATAAGGTATCAGCGTAACGTCTCGCTTTTGTCCCGGTTCAAAACGAACCGCAGTACTTGAGGTAATATCTAAACGATAACCTTTAGTGATTTCACGATCAAAAACCAACGCTCTGTTTACCTCATAAAAGTGATAATGCGAGCCAACTTGAATCGGTCTGTCACCTGAATTTGCAACCGTCACTTTTAACTGCTCACGGCCAACATTGAGTTCTCTATTACCGCTATCCGTTTTTATTTCGCCGGGGATCATAAGCTACTCCATTAAATAATTGGGTTATGGATAGTGACTAACTTCGTCCCATCAGGGAAGGTTGCTTCAACTTGTACTTCAGGAAGCAACTCAGCAATGCCATCCATCACTTGGTCACGGGTTAATAACGTACGCCCGTAATCCATCATTTCAGCCACGGTTTTTCCGTCACGTGCACCTTCCATGATTTCCATAGAGATGTAAGCCATCGCTTCAGGATAATTTAGTTTTACACCACGTTTTAAACGACGCTCTGCTAGCAATGCGGCAGTAAAAAGCAGTAATTTGTCTTTTTCTCTTGGTAATAAATCCATATCATTTTCTCTTTTAATTTAGGCCAAGCTATTAATAAGCTCTCTTCTTTATACAAAAGTCTTTTTAGGTATGCCAGATTCTCGGTTGTATCGCGATTTTATCGATCAATAAAGGCCGTAATACTTCCCATAAACTAATGAATAATTGTTTGCATTGTTGTGCATGAGCACCCAGATAGCGGATTACTAATAAACCATCAATATCACTAATGCTGATCAATGACTGTGCGTTTTGCTCCATTACTGTGTCACGTAATAAGGCCACCAACTCGGCGCGTTGCTGTGGTTGTTTTAATGTTTGCGGCGCATAAGCTAAAAAAGTCGCAAATACGCTGTTGTTGGCTAACCCAGCGGGATGCGTTAAAAGTTGATTAGCGGGAGATAACGCAATGCGGTCATGGTAAATTAAGATGTCATCGCAATATAAGCGATTTAATTGACAGTATTTTCCGTCTACAAAGGGTTCATCTGAATCAGGTAATCCAAGGCAAGTAATATCCCAACCAAGGTAAACACTGCTGCTAGTGAGCTTGATATCAACAGTATTAAAACCATCGGCTCCTTCGTAAACAATGGTTTCCTGCGGGAAGTTTTCACACTTAGCGTTAGCCTCTAAGGTTAACTGAGTGATTTGTGCTTGTTTTGTATCGCCGATATCAAGGTTGGTTCGAGCACGATAAAAGCGCCCCGCTCCAGGTGTGGTAAACAGTAAATGAGCATCTTCCTTTACTGCCACACTAATACGTAATTCATCACCAGATACAATGCCAGCAGGTGGATGTAACAAGTAAATATGCGCACAATCTCGTCCTTCTGGGTAAAAGGCTTTTTGAACTGAAAGCGGCCCTTTACGTTGTGTACGAGTCAATTGTGTTCCGACGGGAGTGTTACTGAATTCTAAGAGCAAATGAGCAAGCCAGTGATTTTTCACTGGCTTGCTAGCGTTGATATTCGTCGCTACGGTAGCAGCTGAAGAGAGTGGCGCGGTTGTAATCATTGTTCCCTTATTTTAACTTATATTGACATTAGCGATTCAGCTTCACCGTTTTAAACGGCGAGATACTTACTGACTAATTCATCATCAAGTTCATCCATTGGACCCGATGCTATTACTTGACCTTTTTCCATTAAGTGGAAGTTTTCTCCCACTGCGCGAGCAAAAGGTAACTTCTGCTCCACTAAAATAATGGTCATGCCTTGTTCTTTATTTAACTTTAATAACACATCTCGAATTAATTGCACAATATTAGGTTGAATACCTTCATTGGGCTCATCTAATATCAAGATATCCGGATTCAGCACTAAAGCACGTCCAATCGCTAACTGCTGTTGTTGGCCACCAGACAGGTCACCACCACGGCGATGCAACATTTCTTCCAGTACAGGAAAAAGCTTAAAGATATGATTTGGAATTGTTTTACTTTTTTGTCTTGAGCAATTTAAACTGATTTTTAGATTTTCTTCAACCGTCAATTGCGGAAAGATATGACGCCCCTGTGGCACATACCCAACGCCAATCTCAGGGCGTTGCTCAACACTGCTTTTACTCATATCTTTGTCATTAATTACAAGATTACCTGAGCTAATAGGCAATAATCCCATAATGGTTTTTAATAACGTGGTTTTACCCACACCGTTACGCCCCATGATGCAAGTACGAGAGCCTTTCTTAATCTTAAGGTCGAGATCCCATAGGATCTGTGTGCCACCATATTTTTGATTTACTGCGGTTAATTCAATCATGATTAAGCTTGCTCCTCACCTAAATAAACTTCACGTACATCTTTATTTGCTTGGATTTCATCCATCGACCCTTCCGCTAACACGCTCCCTTGATGTAATACCGTCACTTTACGTGCAATAGAACGCACAAAGGCCATATCATGCTCAACTACCACTACTGAATGCTTGCCTGCAAGTGATGTTAATAGCTCAGCTGTACGCTCGGTTTCCTGTGCGGTCATACCAGCAACAGGTTCATCAACTAACAATAAACGCGGCTCAGCGGCTAATAACATACCAATTTCTAGCCATTGTTTTTGGCCATGAGATAAACGCCCTGCTGGATAATGCTGCTCGACTGTTAAACCAATGGTTTGTAAGACTTCATCTATTTTATCTTGTTGTTCGCCACTCAATTTATGAAACAACGCACTCCAAATACCTTTATCGCCAGACAAACTTAACTCGATATTTTCAAAGACACTGAGTGCTTCAAATACCGTTGGTTTCTGAAATTTACGGCCGATACCTGCACGTGCTATTTCAGATTCATCGAGTGTTAATAAGTCAATTTGCTGACCAAAATCCACCTTCCCTTTGTCAGGACGCGTTTTACCAGTAATAACGTCCATTAGCGTGGTTTTACCTGCGCCGTTTGCACCGATTAAACAACGTAACTCACCATCACCAATATAAAGATTAAGGTCATTTAACGCTTTAAAACCATCAAAACTCACACTGACATCTTCCACGTATAAAATCATACCGTGGCGTGTATCTGGCTTTAAATTATCAACTGATGACAGCGGTGAACCATGTTTATCTACAATCATTATTTATTCTCCACTGCTAGTGTTGCATCATCCGACTTACTTTTATTAAAGTCGTTTTTATCAGAGCTGCTCGGTTTCTTTTCTGTTGCTGGTGGATCTATTTTATCCATTAAGTTTGTCACTAACCCTGCAAGGCCTTTTGGTAGTAACAAAGTAACCAATACAAACAAACCACCTAATCCAAATAACCATGCTTCTGGCATAATCGCAGTAAAACGCGTCTTGGCATAACTCACCACAATCGCGCCCACTAATGCGCCGTATAAAGTACCTCGTCCACCAATTGCCACCCAAATAACAATCTCAATGGAATTTAATGGAGAGAATTCACCCGGATTAATAATGCCCACTTGTGGTACATAAAGCGCACCTGCTACACCCGCTAACATTGCTGATACTACGAAGATCCATACTTTATAATGTTGCGGTTTATAACCTACAAAACGCACACGATCTTCTGAATCACGAATCGCAGTGACCACACGGCCCATTTTTGAATTAACAATAAAGTGACTGAGCGCATAACCAATGGCTAACATTACTGCTGTCGCCACAAATAAAGCCAACTTAGTATTCGGTGACTGTAATGAGAATCCAAAGATTTCTTTAAAATCCGTTAAACCATTGTTACCACCAAATCCCATTTCATTACGGAAAAAAGACAGTAGCAATGCATAAGTCATCGCTTGTGTCATGATGGATAAGTACACACCACTTACACGTGAACGGAATGCTAACGTACCAAAGATGAAAGCTAATAAACCAGGACCAGCAAAGACTAATAAAATCATCACCAAGGCGTTATCAGATCCCGCCCAATACCAAGGTAATTCAGTCCAGTTCAAGAACACCATAAAATCGGGCAGTTCAGGGTTACCGTAAACGCCACGATCACCAATTTGACGCATTAAATACATGCCCATCGCGTAGCCACCTAAGGCAAAGAATGCGCCGTGGCCTAAACTTAAAATACCGCAATATCCCCATACCAAATCAACCGCTAAGGCGAGTAAGGCATAACAAAGATACTTACCTAATAAACTCACCGTGTAATCACTCACATGCAGTAGTGAGCCCTCGGCAAACATCAAGTTACACACGCTGACATACAATGTTGAGACAAATAAGATCGCAATAACAAAATGCAAACTACTCATTTTTTTAGTTATGTTTTTCACGCTAGGTGAATTCAGTAAAGTATTCATTATTCTGCAGATCTCCCTTTTTGCGGAAACAGTCCTTTAGGTCGCTTTTGAATGAACAACACTAAACTGACTAAAACAATAATATTGGCAAGCACTGGCCCCATTGATGGTTCTAGTATTTTGTTAAATGTTCCCATGGTCATTGCTGCTACTAACGTGCCCCATAAGTTACCTACACCACCGAATACCACCACTAAGAATGAATCGATGATATAAGCCTGTCCTAAGTTCGGTCCAACATTCGTCAACTGACTTAATGCCACACCTGCAACCCCCGCAATACCAGAACCTAACCCAAAGGTAATCGCATCAACCCATGAGCTTTTAACACTCAATGCTCTTGCCATATCTCGGTTTTGAGAAACAGCGCGAACGTGTAACCCTAATGAAGAATTTTTCAAAATCATTAACAGTGAGAAGAACACCATTAACGCAAATAAGATGATGTATAAACGGTTATAGGTTAACGACAAGATAGGGTTAATTTCTAACGAACCACTCATCCATTGTGGTGCTTCAACTTGGCGGTTAAGTGGAGAGAACACACTACGTACTAGTTGTTGTAAAATTAAGCTAATACCAAAAGTAGCCAGTAAGGTTTCTAATGGGCGGCCTTTTAAGAAACGAATCACACCACGTTCAATTAATACACCAACAAAACCAGATACAAGGAATGCAGCAGGTACAGCCATTAATAACGAGTATTCAATTAAATGAGGGAAAGTTTGTTGGATAACATAAGTGGTATAAGCACCTAACATCATCATTTCACCGTGCGCCATATTGATAACACCCATCACACCAAAGGTGATAGCAAGACCAATCGCCGCCAGTAATAAGACGGATCCAAGACTTAACCCAAAAAATAAATTTTCAGCTAAGCTAAACACACTCGCTTGTTGTTCAATGCTGCTTATGGCATTGGTTAATACTGTTTTAAGTTCTTTTGTTTCTGCACTTTGTGCTTCTACGCTGCTAGATTCAGTGTCAGTAGATGTTGAACTAGTAGAAGCTGAATCGGCAGAGATGCTATCTAACTCTTTAACTCTATCTAACTCTTTAACTAAGGCATTCTTAACAGTCGGTTCTAAACGATCTGACAGTTGTTTAGCCGCAGACAATTTCTCCGACGTTGAACCCGTTTCTAATTGATCAACTAATAAGATAACTGACATCAATTCACGAGCATCATCATCTTTCTCGCTTTTGATTAATTTATTAACCGCAGTCAAACCGGTTTGGTTTGGGTTATCTAATAATTGTTTTAAAGCGGTAATACGGGTATCAGCATCAGTACTTGTTAAATCAAGGTTGGCTAATAAGTCACGAATTTGGCCACGTAAACGGTTATTGGTTCTTACTTTTTTAATCGCTGATTTACTCACCGCAGGTAACACTTCAGCAGTTAACACATCCGTCAGTTCATATTGTTTTTGTTGGTTTTTAAAGACAGAGACAACGCGTTTATCGGCTTTAAGGTAATACAGATCGCCGTCCATCAAAGGTTGTAAAATATTACTGACTTGTGGTGTTGATGTCGCCGCGATTTGTTCAATCAGTGACGCCATTTTGTTTAATTTAGTATTTGGTAACTGCTCTACTAATGCAGGAAGAGCTGATTGTTGTGTTTCACTAACAGCGGCTGAGGCGTTGAATGACATAACAAAGAAAAGTAAAAGGGGAAATAGACGCAACATGAGCTGTTCCTTAATATTGATTTCTTCAGTGCATAAAAATGGGAGGGCTGAGCCTCCCATCTAATCGTTCTTACATTTAGCTACATGAACTTAACTATATGAACTTAACTATATGAATTTAACTACATGAATTTATTAAATAAGTTAAATAAGTTAAATAATTTAAATTAGTAAGTTAGAACGTTATGACTAAAATTGTTGACCAGAACATTTTGCAGTAGTGACATCAAAGTTGCCGCATTTGATTGGAGCAGTCCAATCAGAGACTAGGTTTTTCGAGCTTGGTAAGAAATCTGACCATGCATCACCAATCACAGTATCAGGCGTAGACCAAACCACTTCAAACTGACCGTCTTCTTGGATTTCACCAATTAATACAGGCTTAGATAAATGGTGGTTAGGATTCATTACCGCAATACCGCCCGTTAAGTTAGGTACAGCGATACCGATCATTGCTTGCTCAACTGCATCAACATCAGTAGTACCGGCTTTCTCAACAGCCTTAACCCACATTTTGAAACCAATGTAAGTTGCTTCCATTGGGTCATTTGTTACACGTTTGTCATCACCAATGTATTTTTTCCATTGTGCGATAAACGCTTCATTCTCTTCTGTTTCAACACTTTGGAAGTAGTTCCAAGCGGCTAAATGACCTACTAACGGTTTAGTATCAAAACCAGATAGCTCTTCTTCACCAACAGAGAACGCAATAACAGGGATATCTTCAGCAGAAATACCTTGGTTACCTAACTCTTTGTAGAATGGGATATTTGCATCACCGTTTACTGTTGAAACTACAGCTGTTTGTTTGCCTTCAGAACCAAAGCGTTTTACTTCAGCTACAATATTTTGCCAATCTGAATGACCAAATGGCGTGTAGTTAATCATGATATCTTCAGACTTTATGCCTTTAGACATCAAGTATGCTTCTAATATTTTGTTAGTAGTACGTGGATAAACATAATCAGTACCTAACAAGACAAAGCGCTCAGCACCAAGATCATTAATCAAGTAATCAACAGCAGGAATCGCTTGTTGGTTTGGCGCAGCACCGGTATAGAATACGTTTTTAGAAGACTCTTCACCTTCGTACTGAACTGGGTAAAACATTAAGCCGTTAAGCTCTTCAAGCACAGGCAATACTGATTTACGAGAAACTGAAGTCCAGCTACCAAAAATAACATCGACTTTATCTTTTGCTAATAATTCACGGCCTTTCTCTGCAAATAATGGCCAGTTTGACGCAGGGTCAACCACCACAGGCTCAATTTTCTTACCTAATAAACCGCCCTTTGCATTTTGCTCTTCAATCATCATCAATACAGTGTCTTTTAGTGTTGTTTCACTAATTGCCATTGTGCCTGATAAAGAATGTAAAACACCGACTTTGATGCTATCAGCAGCATAAGCAAAGTTAGTCATTAAGCCAGTTGCAACAATCGAACTTGCAACAATTAGTTTCTTCAGTTTCATAGATAGTTCCTTTCCCTTTTTAGTATCCAATGATTAATCTTTTTAACGGAATAAAAATCTCAATCCCAACCTATTTCAAGTGGGATTAGTATCCAGTAATTAGAGCAAGCATTAAATGCGCAAAAGCGCGCAATGGACTACGTAATTATGCGCATATAAAAACAACAACTATTGAAGTAAGGTACGCGCGCACGATATGCTAAGAGCTGAGTAGTTATTAGTACGGGTACGGATAGCCAATAAATAGCGAAAGAAGCGGTCATGCAATCAAACCAAAAAATAATTAAAGCACGCAGAACTTATAACAAGCTTGTTGCCAATGAGATGATGGAAGATTTTGCGCTGCGCTTTACCGCTAAACGCGCAAGAAAGTGGTCATTAAACCGCATTTCAATGACGGCGCTTGGGATAGTTTCGTTTCTTGTTTTAGAAGCGATTGGCGGTGCAATCACCCTTCAATATGGCTTTGAAAATGCCGCTTGGGCGATTTTAGCGGTCACCTTAATTGTATTCTTAACCGGCCTGCCTATTAGTTATTATGCCGCCAAATATGGTGTCGATATCGACTTACTCAGCCGAGGTGCTGGTTTTGGTTATATTGGTTCCAGTATCGCCTCACTTATTTACGCCTCCTTTACCTTTATCTTTTTTGCGCTTGAAGCTGCGATTATGGCGATGGCATTAAAAATACTATTTGGCTTGCCCTTACCCGCAGGGTATATCGTCAGTACCTTATTAATTATCCCCTTAGTGACCCACGGCATTACCTATATCAGTCGCTTTCAAGTCTGGACGTCACCGATTTGGGTGGCACTGCAACTACTACCATTGTTCTTTGTGTTTACTCACAACGATACGCAATTCAGCGATTGGATCAGCTTTACAGGTGAAGCTGGCGAATCAGGCAGTTCATTTAATCTATTATTATTTGGTGGCGCTTCAGCCGTTTTATTAGCGTTAGTCGCGCAAATCGGTGAACAAGTCGACTTCCTGAGGTTCTTACCTGAAAAACCAAAAAAAGACGCTTGGCGTTGGTGGTTAGCACTGATTGCAGGTGGTCCAGGTTGGATGTTATTTGGCGCGCTTAAACTATTTTTAGGATCTTTCTTAGCCTACTTTGCATTAAAGCAAGGTGTTGCACCACATCTCGCCAGCGACCCTGCTCACATGTATCAACTTGCTTACAGTTATGTGTTTGATAACCCGTCGATTAGTGTCTTTGTAGCTTGTACGTTTGTGGTGTTATCACAGTTAAAAATTAACGTTGCCAATGCCTATGCAGGTTCATTAGCATGGTCTAACTTCTTTTCTCGCGTCACACACAATCATCCAGGACGCGTAGTGTGGATGGTGTTTAATGTGGCCATTGCCCTATTGCTGATGGAACTGGGCATTTACCAAACCATCGCCAGTATGTTGTCAGTTTACTCGGTGATTGTACTGGCTTGGTTAAGCTCAGTAGTAGCAGACCTTATCATCAACAAACCCTTAGGCATCAGCCCTCGTCATATCGAATTTAAACGCTCTCACCTTTATGATATTAACCCCGTAGGTGTTGGTTCAATGTTGATTGCATCAATAGCAGGCTTTACCGCTCACATGGGTATTTATGGTGAAACCATTGAAGCGTTAGCATCTTTTATTGCGTGTTTTTTGCCATTTATAACGGTGCCTTTAATTGGCTGGTTAACCAAAGGAAAATACTATTTAGCGGCCAACCAACAACCTGAAATCAAAACCTTTACGCAATGCCACATTTGTGAAAATAGCTTTGACCATGAAGACATCACTTTCTGCCCTGCTTATGGCAAAGCTATTTGTTCCTTATGCTGTAGCCTAGATGTGCGATGTGCAGATCAATGTCGACCAGACGCCACCCTTTCACAACAAGCCCATGATTTTTTCACGCGTTTTTTAAGTGCCAAAGTACTTAAAGTATTAACCACACCACTAATGCAATTCATCGCACTCACCTTAGGTCTTGGTTTTGTTGGCGCGGGGATCTTAGTGTTGGTATATCTACAAGTTCCACTCGATGAAGTAGAAGTGAAAGAGGTTTTTGCGAGCACCTTAATTAAGATATTTTTCCTATTAATTATCATCATTGGTATCGTCAGTTGGTTATTTATCCTCGCGCGTCACGGCAATCACAGTGCATTAAAAGAGTTACGTTCACAGACTAAAGCTTTAGCTAAAGAAGTGGATGCTCACGAACAAACCTCAGAAGCCTTACAAAGCGCAAAAGAAGTAGCAGAGTCGGCCAATGAAGCTAAAAGTCGTTATCTTGCCGCGTTAAGTCATGAGTTACGCACCCCGCTTAATGTACTGTTAGGTTATGCACAACTGTTAATGCGCGATGAAGTATTACCGCCAAAACAACGTGAAAGTATCTCAATTGTGAGACGTAACGGAGAGCATTTAGCCGACTTAATTGAAAGCTTATTAGAAGTCTCCAAGATTGAAGCGGGACGTGTGACCTTGCAACGTGATGAGTTTAATCTCAAAGCTATTTTGCAACAGCTGGTGGATATGTTCCAAATGCAAGCCAGTAAAAAAGGCATTAAATTCCATTATATCGCCAGCGCCAACCTACCCGATTATGTCGCCACAGATAAACAACGCTTTAGACAAATACTGATCAACTTGATCTCTAACGCCATTAAATACACAGAAAAAGGCTCAGTTACTTTTAAAGTCACCTACCGCAGTGAAGTCGCTAACTTTAGTATTATCGACACTGGCGCAGGTATCGCCAAAAGTAATCAAGATTTAATATTTAAACCCTTTGAGCAAATTCGCAATACCCATACTCAATCTATCGGTGGAACGGGATTAGGATTAACCATCTCACGTTCATTAGCTGAACTAATGGGGGGTGAAATAAGCTTAACGAGTAGTGTTGGACAAGGCTCAACCTTCAACTTCAAGCTGATGTTATTTAAGCTCAACAAAGATCCTAAAGAGCCAGAACTGACTAAATCAGAAGCAGTAGGCTATAACGGCGCGAAGCAAACCGTATTAGTGGTGGACGATAATAAAAACCAACGTGATTTAATGTTCAATTTATTAGAGCCGATCGGCTTTAAGGTGTTATTAGCCGAGCATGCACAGCAAGGTTTTGAATTACTGCAGGATAATGATATCGACTTAGTGTTAATGGATGTGCAAATGCCAGACATTAACGGCTGGCAAATGGTCAAAAATCTACGTGAACAGCATTATCAAATGCCCGTATTAATGGTGTCAGCCAATGCCCGTGATGCGGAGTACAATCTACAAGCTGAAGGTTATCATAATGGTTATATTGCCAAACCTCTTAATTTAGATGCATTATTAGGTAAAATAGCACAATTATTAAACCTACAATGGCAGTATAAAAACACTGATAACATAACGTCCAACGAGGCTAATAAGAGTAATAAACCCAGCGTCACCAGTGAGCAATATCAAGCCTTAATTGCCCTTGCAGAGATTGGCTATCTGTCTGGATTTAAGAATAAATTTGAAGAAATACAAGCTGAATATCACTACCCAGAAGACAGTGCGTCGCAGATACTTGAGTATGTTGAAGTCTGTAATTTCCCTAAAATTATTGAATATTTAAACGAGTTAAACCATGGATCATAAAAGCAGTGATGTTGTATTGGTTGTCGATGATTCACCAGAATCATTAGGCATGCTCAATGTGGCACTGAACAGTCAAGGTTATACCGCATTAGTCGCCTTAAGCGGACAACAAGCACTCGCCATCGCAGAAAAAGTTCCACCAGATGTAGTGCTATTAGATGCGATGATGCCAGAGATGGATGGCTTTGAAACTTGCCGACGTTTAAAAGAACTCTTACCTAACACCCCTATTATTTTCATGACTGGATTAACCGACGTCGAAGATATAGTGAAAGGCATTGAAGCAGGTGGTGTGGATTACGTCACTAAACCCATTTCGCCAGATGAAGTGATTGTGCGGATCAAACGCCACGTTGAAACCGCCAAACTCGCATTAAGTGCACAAGATGCCTTAGACCACGCCGGCAAAACGGTATTTTGTGTTAGCCAATTAGGCCGATTATCTTGGGCAACGCCGCATGTACATGAATTGGTCGATGATATTTCCAAAGGCGACGCCAGCCCGTGGGCAACCTTAGCGACTTTAATTGAAAGTTGGTTATTAGGTGATACCAGCAAAGAGTTAAAAGTAGACTGCTTTTCCGAGAAAATGAGCATAGCTTACGAGCGCCAACAACAGCAAATGCATTTGTTACGCATCGTACAAACTAAAACACAAAAATCACCACAGGATTTGAAAGATAACCTCCCGATCACCAAACGTGAATCTGAGGTGTTGTATTGGGTATCTTACGGTAAAACCAGTTGGGAAATTTCACAGATTTTAGAAATGAGCCCACGTACGGTGAATAAGCATTTAGAGCAAATTTATAAGAAGTTAGGGGTGGATAACCGCACGTCGGCAGCGGCGATTGCTTTGAGGATCTTAGAAGGGTGAGGCAGCAAAGGAATGCAGGGTGATCCTTTTTTGTTTGTGCTTTGGGGTTCGTCTGCGCTCGTCGGATCAATTCGAACTTTGTTAGCTGTCTTTTCGCCCTGTCGGCGACTTTACTTTTTCTGAACAGCAGAAAAAGTAAGCAAAAAGACTGTCACCGGATCGCTTTCTTATCCAATCAATGAAGCTCTTTCTTTATGCACCACTTCATACGGCGCGTCCATGCGCCGAATGAAGTTACAGCAAACGTCCTGTTTGCTGTTGCAGAAAGAGCTTAATCGCTTGGGAAAGCTCAACGGCGGGGAGTTGTAGCCACATTGAGTGATGTTTCGCTGCGCTCGTTGAGGCTGTTTTTTTCTTGGTGATATCGTTCGTCTGCGCTCATCGAGGTACATTGATATCTCCAGCTTGATGTTTCGCCCTGTCGGCGAGTTCATTTTCTTTATACGAACAAAGAAAACAGAACCAAAAGAAACTCGCCCATAACGTTTTTTTAATCTGAATAAATCACTACCTTCTTTACGCACCGCTCATACGCGGCGTCCCTGCCGCGCTCTAAGCTAGCAACGGCAAAGGGCACGCAGAGCTTAGCCCGCTCATAAACTATGCTGCCGCATAAGTCGCTCCATGCCTTAGCTTGCTAAAGGCAGTGATTGATTCAGAAAAACGAAAATGGGAAATTAATGCAGCCATATAGAGTTTCTTATTATTCCAGTAATAAAATAAAAAACCCTGTTAAATATAAACAATAAACCTCATTCTGCCTTTCCGTTGTTAATGCGGAATAGCTTCACCTATCTACATGATTAATATTTGATTTAAGGTTAAAGATAACTTTAAATGTTTGATTTACTATTGCAGTAGCGTATTGTTTAAAAAAATTACTAAATTAATGTATTCCGCATTTCCACCGAAAATACGGGATTATTCTGCTTAATGACGCTGTTAGCACCTGGAGCATAGTGTGTCGTATAAAATTAGAGATAATTGTATTTTTGAGCACATTGACGTGTATGAAACTGAAGAAGAACTACAGCAATATTTGAATGCTATAAGTGCTCCATTAGGTCTGTTCGTGATGGAGTTCAATGCACTTGAAGATGAAATATCTATGTATTTGACTGAAGCATATGAAATGTCTGATATTGCTATCAATACCAAAAAATTATGTCAGATGTACAGTGACAAAGCAAAAGAGCTTATTAAGCTTTATAAAGGTTTAGTAAGTCATCATAACGAGTTAATGGTGTCATTAAATGAACTTAATAAATTACTAATAAGTAGTAGCAGTTCTCGAAATGATTTTGCTCATGCAAGTTGGTTACATGCATCTCCATCTCAAGGGGTTGCTTGTTCTAAAGATAAATCAACTTACCGTAAATTTGAATTGTCTGATATTCAAAAAAGCCACAATACGGTTACTACTGCTCGTGGTCATTTGATTCATTTTCATAATCGTGTACAACGTGCTAACAAGAGCTTTAAACAGAACTAAAATAGGCTTTGAGGTTGTAGAATAGCTCGTTCTTTGTAAATTTATAAGAAATTGTAATTTTTAACTTGTTGTTTTATTTGATTAATACATTTCAAGAATAGCTGTGTTTTCTCAAAAATAGAGTAATTCTACAGCCTCGTTAGGTTCCTGATCTTTGCGGAGAGTTAGTAGTATATTCAAAATTGATAAAGGTGCTCCAGATGAAGTGTACATTATTTTAAAATGGCATTTGGAAATACGCATTCACGAATTGATCGGCTACCTTACTTCGCTTCAAAGGAACATAGAACTAAAATTGGTTAGTGCTAGTGTGATTGATATTTTGGAGTTTAATACTTCACACGAAATTAAAATGGAACATATTAACTCGATGAATGAGTCTCGAAAAACTCAACCAATATTGATCGCTTGCATACAAAATGAGTGTTGGGTAATTGATGGTAATCACCGGCTAAATAAAAGAGAGCAAGATGGTGATATTGAATGTGATGTCATTCTTATTCCTAACGAAGTGCTATACAAATATTCTCAGCCACTAATTCAAGGGAAATCTGATAGACGAAAGAGGAAGCAAATGGAAGATATTAAAGAAATTCTTGAAATCCCCACCTAAAAAGGCACTAAGCGGCGTTGAGGTTGTAGAATAACTCGGCTTTGTAAGTTTATAAAAAATTTCTATTTTTAACTTTTTTATTTGATTATTAAATTTTAAAAATAGCTGTTTTTCTTGAAAAAAGAGAAATTCTACAGCCTCTTTATGTGCCAAGGATAACCTATGAATAATGTTCATATCACTTTAATTCATGACTGTAACATTGAAAGTGAATTATTTAGTAGTTTTGTATCAGAAATAAAAAATGATAATTTAAGAGTTTTAGTTAAAGGAGAGACTCACCCGCTTCAAGATGGAATGGCTTGCTATGAATGGTTAATCCCGCCTCTGGTTCTTGCTTATATTGCTAAATCGTATTTTGATGGTTTTTTAAAGGAAGCCGGTAAAGATCATTATACGGCTTTAAAAAACATGATATCTAAAGTGGGAGAAGATGTACTCGTTAAACAAAGAATTGAACCCACGTTGTATGCTACAGAAGGAAAGCTAAATCCTGACAATCCTTATTCAATAGCATTCTCAATAATTTCCGAAGCACATGACGGTAAAAAATTTAGATTATTGGTTCCTAAATACTTTGATGGTGTTAATTATTCGGAGATCGTGAATGAGTTTATGGATTTCACTTATCAACATCATTTTGATACTGATGATTATGAAATAAGTAATGGTTTTATATTGCTCCATTATAATTTTCCTACTAAAAAAATTGAGTCAGTATCATTCGCAAAAGGCACTTAGCGCGGCGTTGAGGTTGTAGAATAACTCGTTTTTTGTAAACTCATGATAAATAAAAGTTTTTAACTTATTGTTTTATTTAATAAAGTACGGGACATCCAATGGTTGAGCTTAATAATCTCAAATAGTTAACAATAAAGTTCGATGCTCAATATGGCTACAACTCCCCCGTCGTTAAGCTTTCCCAATTAATTTACTTATTTTGAGTAAACCAAACAGGATGTTTGGATTAGTTGAGGCTAGTGCATGGAGCGATTTATGCGACAGCATAGTATTATGAGCGGACTAAGCTCTGCGTGTCCTTTGCACGTCCGAAACGGTACGTTAAAAATAAGTGGATTACTTGGATAAGAAAGCGATCGGTGACAGCTTTCTTTGCCTACTTTCTTTGCTGTTCAAAGGAAGTAGGAGCGCAGACGAAGCAATAACACTAAAACATTATTCAATTAACAATTATTCAAAAAAGCTAAGCTTAAGACATTCGCAAATATGGCTACAACTCCCCGTCGTTAAGCTTTCCCAATTAATTTACTTATTTTGAGTAAAACCAAACAGGATATTTGGGTTAGTTGAGGCTAGTGCATGGAGCGATTTATGCGACAGCATAGTATTATGAGCGAACTAAGCTCTGCATGCCCTTTGCACGTCCGAAACGGTACGTTTAAAATAAATGGATTGATTGGATAAGAAAGTGATTCGGTGGCCAGTTTCTTTGCGTGTTGTGGGTAAAAAGCCTTTCAGGTAAAAGAAAGGGGGTCGCCGACAGGGTGAAAACACTGCAACTAAAAATCAAACGCCACGATGAGCGCAGACGAACTAAGCTATGTTAATTCTTCAAGTAAATATGCGTTCCCACGGAGACCATGGGAACGAGATAGAACCAAAACCTAAAAGACTAAATAGGTTTACTTCTTCGCAAACTCTTGAATATACTCAACTTGTGCATCTTTAGTAAACGCTCCCGGTCTTAGGAATTGAACCTGAGTGATGATATCTTCTAACTCCCAACCTTGATCTAATAAAATATGCGCAGCAAGTAACCCAGTACGGCCAGATCCTCCCATACAATGTATCGCTACTTTGTTACCATTATCTAATGCTTTACGAATTGAGGGTACAATGCCTTTCCAACGCGAGTGGAATGCTACGTTAGGGACTGAATCGTCTTTTATTGGAGTATGAAACCACTGTAAACCTGCATTCGCAACCTCTTCAGACAACGCGCCTACACCACTTTCAAGCATCTCTTGTGTGCTTAAAGCCGTAACGACAGCGGTGACACCTTGAGACTTAAGCTGTGCAACACTTTCACTCAATGATACCCCTTTTGTACCAGGACAAGGTGTTAAAATTAGCGCTGCTTTGTTGTTGATCGGGAGTTCCCAAGTTGGATGTTCCATCATACTTTTTCATTTCCTAAGTTGAATTTGAATGTAATTATTATATACATCTTTGTTTATTGTTCTATTCCGGAATATCTTAAGGTTTAATAGTTAAGCAGTCTATATATACCCGTTAGCTTCCGCGTCAAAGTAACTAAAGCAGTAACGAGAGGCCATCTAAACATTAATATTACAAGACTCAATATAAGGTTTAGATTATATCAACCACACTAATTTAACTTAAAGTACGGGGCATCCAATGATTGATCTTAATAATATCAAACAGTTAATAATAAAGTTCGATACTCAATGTGGCTATGACTATCCGCCGTTAAGCTTTCCCAATTAATTTACTTATTTTAAGTAAAGCTAAACAAGATGTTTGGCTTAGTTGAGGCTAGTGCATGGAGCGATTTATACGACAGCATAGTATTATGAGCGGGCTAAGTTCTGTATGCCCTTTGCACATCCTAAACGGACCAATAAAAATGAGTCGATTATTTGGAACAGAAAGGGATCTGTGGCAGTTTTTTGCGTGTTATGGGTAAAGCTTCAGAAGTTCAAAAAGTAAAATAATCAATAAGGCGAAATACCGAACAGTAATTTTTAATAAACCCTCTACGCGCACAGACAAACTAAATCCAGAACAAAGCTACATCCAGAGCAAAACCACATCCCAAAGATCCGACCACTAAGTGCGAGATCCTCGTTTAATACTTTACCCTCAACAAACCATTTAGCTAGGCATTTAACTAACCACAACTTATATCAAATAGCTTTGTTCATGATCATAGAAATATAATTTATTAATGAAAAAATAGCTATTAAGATATAGTATGTATATAACTTCCATTTTTATTAAATCTAATATGAGCCCAATATATGAGATCGGTAGAAATCAGTAATCTATTCAATCAAAATACGACTAATGATACGTTACATCAGTTGTTCGATGCTGTGGATGCTATTTCAGTGCAAGGCTACGATGAAGAACGTCGTGTTATATATTGGAATGCTGGTAGTGAAAAGCTTTATGGCTTCAGTAAAGAAGAGGCTTTGGGCGAAAAAATAGAGAAACTGATTATCCCGACACCTATGTCTGAGTTTGTTATTGCAGCACATAATGACTGGGTAAAAAAAGACATAGAAATTCCTGCCTCAGAAATCATTTTACGCGACAAAGATGGCCACGACGTTAATGTGTTTTCAAGCCATGTGATGTTTACCAATCAGTTTAATAAAAGACAGATGTATTGCGTTGATATCAATCTAACTGATGTTCGGAACGCTGAAGCTCAAGTTGTGTTTAAAGAACATATGCTTGAAACCATTTTTGAAGCGACTCCTGACTTATTTTTCTTGATGGAAAGGAATGGTTCAATCATCGATTACTATGCGAGTAATCATAAAAACCTCTTCGTCTCTCCCAATGAATTTGTAGGTAAATCGATCTCCGAGACCCTACCCGCAAACGTTTCTAAAATATTTGATCGATATATTAAAAAAGTGACACAACATACTGGTGCATTGACGTTTGAATATGAGTTAACGCTGCCTCACGGGCTCACTTACTTTGAAGCGAGAATGAGCTACTTACCGCAATATGAACAGATACTAACGATTGTTCGAGATATCACTGAACAACACAAATCGTCAGAGGTTATACGTAGACACGCTTACTACGATACGTTGACGCTATTACCAAACCGTTTTTTAGCACTTGATCGTTTATCACAAATGATAATCGACTCTGAGAAAAGCCATAAAAATATCGCTGTCTTTTTTCTTGATTTAGATGACTTTAAAAAAGTAAATGACTCGCTAGGCCATGAGGTAGGCGATAAATTATTAATAGAGGCAGCGCTTAGGTTAACGAGGGCAATACGTAAAGAAGACACAATAGGCCGTTTAGGCGGAGATGAGTTCATTGTGTTATCTCAAGGTTTAAACGATGAAAATGATCCGCGAACAATCGCTGACAACTTACTCAAGGTGTTTAGAGAACCTTTCCAAATTGATGGCAGAGAATTAATCCTCACTTTAAGTATAGGTATCGCAGTCTCACCTGAAAATGGGTATACGGTATCGGATTTATTGCGTAATGCTGATACGGCAATGTATCAAGCGAAATCATTAGGGCGTAATGCCTATTCCTTTTTTACTAAAGAAATGAATATTGCAATGATACGTCGTTTTGAAATTGAAGAGCAGATGCACGGCGCACTAGAACGTGATGAATTTGAAGTTTATTATCAACCTCAATTAGATGTAAAAACCAATAAAGTCATTGGTGCTGAAGCGTTACTGCGTTGGCATAGTGCTGCATTAGGCAATATTACTCCCGATGAATTTATCCCAATTGCAGAACATACTGGGTTGATTGTAGTGATTGGCCAATACGTTGTTAAACAAGCGCTTAATTTCTTACACCAATGGCAAACTAGTGAAGGTGAGCAATATACTATTGCAGTTAATTTATCGCCTCGCCAGTTCCGAGACAAAAATCTGATCCCTTTTATTAAAGAATCACTTGATGAAGCCAATATTGAAGCAGGACGTTTAGAACTAGAAATTACTGAAGGCGTGTTAATGACTGGACAATCTTATATTTCAGATGCATTACTGGAATTACAGAGGTTAGGCGTCAAATTATCAATGGATGACTTTGGTACGGGCTATTCTTCTCTCAGTTATTTACGCCAATATGATTTTGATGTGTTAAAAATCGATCGAAGCTTCATTAATGGTATTACTCAAAATAAAGAAGACCGTGATTTAGTAAAAGCAAGCATTGCAATTGCACATAGCTTAGGCTTAGATGTGGTTGCAGAAGGTGTTGAGATAACAGAACAATTAACAATATTAAAAGAATTAAACTGCGATTATGTGCAAGGTTATTATTTTAGTAAGCCGATGCCTGCGGGACAGTTTATTGATTTTTCAAGCCACTATAAAGAAATCAATGAAGCATAATTTTCTGTTAATTAGCTTGAACTAAAACTATTCGGTAGCCTACTAACAATAGTCTAAATAGGTTACCGATTGAGACTTTGTGAATAGTACTATTGCCTGCTTTGATGCTCTTTGATGTTCTGTAATGTGCTCTGAACCGTGGCATTTTTTCATTCCCTCTATCGCCTTAAATTGATCTTCCTCATGGTAAGTCCATTCATTAATATCAGCCTATTACAAACCCTTTGCATTTAATTAGACGATCGGTCTATTATATCTATATAACATTATCTATGGCTGTTCTATGACATCAATAACAACAAAACCACGACGTGGTCGACCATTAAAAAGTGCGCAGGAAAATCGTGACACTAAGGCTGAATTAATCCGCAGTGGTCTTGAACAATTAACAGAAAGTGGTTTTGCTTCTTCAGGTATCGATCCTATTTTAAAAAGAGTCGGTGTGCCTAAAGGATCTTTTTATCATTACTTTTCAAGTAAAGAAGCTTTTGGTTTAGCAGTAATTGAAAGCTACGCAAGTTACTTTGCTAATAAATTAGATACTTATCTATTAGATGAAAATTACCCGCCGTTAGATCGAATTAAACACTTTGCCGATAATGCTAAAGCAGGATTAACACGCCATCACTTTAAACGTGGCTGTTTAGTAGGGAATTTAGGGCAAGAAGTTGATTTATTGCCTGAAAGCTTTAGACAAATATTAATAGATATCTTCGACGTTTGGCAACTTCGTGTAAGCCAATGCTTTAAGTTAGCGCAAACTCAGGGTGACTTATCAACAACCGCTGATTGTGATCAATTAGCAGAGTATTTTTGGATAGGTTGGGAAGGTGCAGTAAGCCGAACGCGACTAGTGCAAAGCACCACACCATTAGATAACTATTTAGATAACTTCATTGCAGGTTTACCTCGATGAAAAACATTCATTTTTAAACTTTTAACTTTACGTCTTTAATTAAAACATTCTTAATTAAAGCTTTTTAAATCATTAATAGACGATCGGTCTAAAAGGAATCAATATGTTCAAAGGTATTTTAGTCGAGAAAGATGAACAAGGTTACAGAGCTGCCGTGAAAGGCATCGATGACAGTCTTTTGCCAGAAGGTGATGTCACCATCAAAGTCGCTTATAGCACGTTAAATTATAAAGATGCTCTTGCTATTACAGGTAAAGGCCCCGTGGTTCGTAGCTTTCCAATGGTACCTGGGATTGACCTAGTCGGTACCGTTGAACAAAGTGACAGCGAGCAATTTAAAGTTGGTGATAACGTTTTATTAAATGGCTTTGGCGTTGGTGAAACGCATTGTGGTGGTTTAGCAGAGAAAGCACGTTTAAAAAGCGAATGGTTAATCCCTTTACCTAAGGCATTCTCGGCCCGCCAAGCGATGTCTATTGGCACTGCAGGTTACACGGCTATGTTATGTGTTATTGCACTAGAAAAAAATGGTATCACAGCAGATAAAGGCGACATTTTAGTCACTGGCGCCAATGGCGGCGTGGGTAGTTTTGCTATTACCATATTAGCTAAATTAGGTTACAACGTTATCGCATCAACAGGTCGCCTTGAAGAATCGGAATACCTTAAAAAGTTAGGTGCAGCAGAGGTTATTGACCGATCAACATTAACAGAGCCAGGACGTCCGTTAGCAAAAGAACGTTGGGCAGCAGCCATTGATTCTGCTGGTAGCCATACACTGGCTAATGTGTGTGCAAGCTTAAAATACGGTGGCGTGGTTGCCGCTTGTGGTTTGGCTCAAGGCATGGATTTACCAACAACAGTGATGCCATTCATTTTACGTGGTGTGACGTTAGCGGGGATTGATAGTGTTATGCGCCCTACTGCCGATAGAATTGAAGCATGGGAACGCCTTGCAACTATTTTAGAACCCGCCGTTATTGATGATATCGCTAAAGAAATCACCTTAGATGAAGCGATTGAAACCGCAGAAAAACTGATATCAGGTAAAGTACGTGGTCGTGTTGTGGTTAATATTGCAGGATAGGCTATTGCTGGCGAATTATTGCTGAGTGATTATTGCTTATACCGATTACATTAAATATGTTATCTAAATTTTGCGCTGGAAAAACAGTTCAATTCAAGGCGTAAATTGAGCCTTTCGAAGATTAACTTCGTTAATCGTCTATCGGAGAATTAACCAAAAGATGTTAATTCTTTAATGGCTGTTCCCTTTACGAAATTTATAACGAGGAAGTGGGCTGTTTTAACAAGTAAAATAGATAAGCTATTTATTGTGATTGTTATTAATACGGACTTTCGCAATCATTAATCGCACAGCCCCTGAAACGCAAGGTTAACGTTAATGTGCTTATAGCTATGATATTCATATCAGACACTATCAGCACATTAAATAAGTTAAGCGGGCCCGTTAATAAATTGAAAGGCTAACACTTTAGTCTTTTAATTTTACTTCTTTTTACAGACTTATTTTATTGCCTTCTCTCTTATTTTCTTCTTTGTACTGCCTGCCTTTTTATTTGTATCTTCTGTTATTCAGTTTTTAAATGTTTTTTAACTATTTACCTATTAAGCATTTGTCTATTAAGAAAGGCCCTCCTTATATACAAAAAAACATATATACATTTATTCATATATAGTGTTAATATTTTTAATATACTCTCTTTTGATGGACATAAACTTAACCATGAAAAATAAGCATAAATTGCGTGTTATTTTTATCAGTGCCAATAATTCAATGCATTCTCAAGTGGCAGCCGCATTATTGCGATTAAAAAACATTGATAATATTGATGTTTTTAATGCCGATATTGGTATTTCTACCATTCCTTCTTCTGAGTTCGATTGCAAAGAAATTGAAAGTAATACGTTACAGGTAATGAAAAGCTTCGGACTTGAGAGTACAAAATTCAACTCGCCATCAATAACGAAATATTCTGAACAACATTTTGACTATGTGATCCTACTTAATAAAGCAATAACTGCATCTGATATTGGCAATCTGAGTGCGTCGCAACAATTAGTTTGGCATATCTCGAATTATCAATCTAAAACAGAATTATCTTCTTTTATAACGCTATTTGAGCAACTTAATTCACGTATCAACATGTTATTAAAATGCAATGAAAAGTCAGCTGCAATATTAGCAAAGGGTGAAGAAATTGAGCAGGTTGATCCGATCTCTTTTTATAAATGCTTAACCGACGAGATTCGTTTAAAAACCATCATATTAACGCATTATTATGGTGAACTTTGTGTGTGTGATTTGATGTATGCATTACAGGAAGAAAGTCAGCCTAAAGTATCTCGCAATCTCGCAGTATTAAAAAAATCAAAAATCCTAAGCACTCGTAAACAAGGGCAATGGGTATTTTATCGAGTGAACGAACAACTGCCTTTATGGATTAAATCGGTTATAGCTAAAACGGCAGAAAACAATATGACGCAAGTAATAAAATCATTACAGCGATTAGAAGAAATGAAGCAGGAACCTAATAAAAACAACGCTTGTCAGTAATTTTTATTAATAATGTTTATTAATAGCTTTTGCTAATGACTTTTAAAAAGGGCTTTTATTAATAAGTACAACGTTAATAAAATTTAAGTTAATTAATAAGGAGAATTCTAATGGGTATTTTTGAACGTTACCTTTCTGTTTGGGTTGCAATCAGTATTATAACTGGAGTGATCTTAGGTTTATGGCAGCCTGAGGTGTTCCAACAAATAGCCAACCTTGAGATAGCCCATGTCAACGTGGTTATTGCAGTCTTTATCTGGGTAATGATCTACCCAATGATGGTACAAATTGATTTTACTTCAATCAAAGATGTAGGTAAAAATCCTAAAGGACTTGTGTTAACCATCATCATTAATTGGCTTATCAAACCATTTACCATGGCCCTTATTGGTTGGTTATTTTTCCGGATCTTTTTTGTCGATTTAGTCGATCCTGCTTCAGCACAGGAATATATTGCAGGGATGATTTTATTAGGGGTAGCACCCTGTACTGCAATGGTGTTTGTCTGGTCACAATTAACTAAAGGCGATCCTAATTACACTTTGGTTCAAGTGTCTGTTAATGATTTAATTATGATTTTTGCATTTGCTCCTATTTCTGCATTTTTATTAGGTGTCAGTGATATTCAAGTACCTTGGGAAACTTTATTATATTCAGTACTTCTCTATGTTCTACTACCTTTGGTTGCAGGAGTAATAACACGAAAAATACTCAATAATAAAAGCGGTCAGTCGTTATCGACTTTACTGGCGAAGTTGAAACCTTGGTCAATGATTGGTTTATTAGCGACAGTCACCTTATTATTTGGCTTTCAAGCGAACACTATTATTGCTGAACCGTTAACTATTTTCTTAATTGCTATTCCACTCACATTGCAAACCTTCGGTATTTTTATTATTACCTACGCTATCGCTAAGTGGATGAAACTACCACATAACATTGCAGGTCCAGCTAGTTTAATTGGTACATCAAATTTCTTTGAGTTGGCTGTTGCTGTCGCTATTTCATTGTTTGGGTTGCATTCAGGTGCCGCCTTAGCAACCGTTGTCGGAGTATTGGTTGAAGTACCTATTATGCTTGCCTTAGTTGCGATTATTAATCGCACTCCACATTGGTTTAACCAACCATCGAACACCAACCAACTAAAATCAACTCAATAAAAAAATGAAGCAGCTTTACTCATTAGCATAAACTACTTCATAAGAAAACCTGTCTTGCACACATAAAAAACGCCACTTAATAAACATTAAATGGCGTTTTATTAAAAAGAAAATATTAAATTTAGGCTGCGACGTAAGGCGTTGCTAATGCTTCATCAGGACATACAAAAGGGATGTTCAAGCTTTCAGATACACTAGTATTTGTTACTTTACCGTGGATGACGTTTAAACCGTTTTTCAAGTGTGCATCTGCTAATAATGCTTTTTTGTAACCTAAGTTCGCTAGTCGTAAAATGTAAGGCAACGTTGCGTTATTAAGTGCAAATGCAGAGGTTCTTGCTACGGCACCAGGCATGTTGGCAACACAATAATGTACAACATCATCAACAATGTAAGTCGGCTCGCTATGTGTAGTCGCTTTAGACGTTTCAAAACAACCACCCTGGTCAATCGCCACATCAACCACCGCAGAACCAGGACGCATTTTTTTAATCATCTCAGCGCTAACCAACTTAGGTGCAGCAGCACCAGGAATAAGCACGCCACCAATCACTAAGTCAGCATCTAACACTAGTGATTCAAGGTTATATTTATTTGAGTAAGCCGTTTTAATACTTGAACCAAACTGTGTGTTTACTTTGCGTAATGTATCGATATTGTTATCAACAATCGTTGTATCAGCCCCCAGACCGATAGCCATTTGCGCCGCATTACAACCAACTACACCACCACCAATGATAACCACTTTTGCAGGAGCAACGCCTGCTACACCACCTAACAATAAGCCAACACCACCGTTAGATTTTTCTAAACATGCAGCACCCGCTTGGATAGACATACGACCAGCCACTTCAGACATCGGTGCTAATAATGGTAACCCACCATTGGCATTGGTTACTGTTTCGTAAGCAATACAAACCGCTTTACTCTTAATTAGGTCTTCTGTTTGTGCCATATCGGGTGCTAAATGAAGGTAGGTAAATAATAGTTGGTCTGGACGAAGTAAGGCGCGTTCTACAGCAAGCGGCTCTTTTACTTTTACAATCATTTCAGCGATTGAAAATATCTCTTCCGCTGTTTTTAAAATACTAGCACCCGCCTCAATGTACTCTTGATCATTACAAGCGATACCTTCACCAGCTGATTGTTCGATATATACAGTATGGCCTGCTGAAGTTAATTCTTTAACGCTTGCTGGGGTCATCCCTACACGATACTCATGAACTTTGATCTCTTTCGGTACACCAATAATCATATACTGCTCCTTGTAATATTTGGGTAATGTTTGGGTAATATTCGAGTTATAGTTGATTTAAGCTTGTTAAAATTCTCTAATTTATTAATATGAAAAAGTTGATTGCAAAGCATTACTGTGCAAACAATAAAAGCGCTCACTTATCGACCACTTATTGTTCAATAAATAGCTTTCGGAAACAGTATATGCATTAATAAATAGTTTTATTTACTCTATTTATTTATTAATTTTAAAATTTATAGATTATAATACTAACTTTTAGTCTTATAGCAGTTAATTACTCTGGCATAGAGTTTGGATGCAGTCGATGTCACTAGATAGAATTGATCGTAATATATTACGAGAGTTGCAAAAGAATGGCAGGATTTCTAATGTTGAGCTTTCTCATAAAGTAGGACTTAGCCCTACGCCTTGTTTAGAAAGAGTTAAACGCTTAGAAAAACAAAAAATAATTAAATCATATACCGCCTTACTTGATCCTCAATACTTAGATGCGTCGTTATTAGTTTATATTGAGCTCACACTTAAACGCTCTAGTGCTGATGTATTTGAACGTTTTAATGAAGCGGCAAAAAAGTTAGATTCGATATTAGAATGTCACCTTGTCTCGGGCGATTTTGACTATTTATTAAAGACACGTGTAGCGGATATGTCGGCATACCGTAAGGTACTTAGCGAAACGTTTCTTTCTCTACCAGATATAAAAAGCTCTAAAACCTACGTGGTAATGGAAGAAGTGAAGTACTTAACCTCGATAAACATCCCAAACTAATCGCTAACGTTACACTCCAATAATTAGGTTGATTAGGTTGATATATCTATACTCGATATATCAACCCTATCCAATATTAACCTTGTTTCACATTGTCAGTTTAGCCAGTGTGCTCTACTTTGAGTCTAACTACACTTTACTGTTTAGCTGCACCTACTATTTAGGTGCATCCTACTGCTTAACGATTTTAAAACTATCCCACGCTTGAGATGTTGGCATGACTTCTAAACTATTAATGTTGATATGTGCAGGTTGCTCAGCAATCCAAAAGATAATATTAGCGATATCTTCAGGTTGTATTGCATTAGTACCTTCGTAAATAGAGTCGTATTTATCTTGATCGCCATTAAATCTCACCAAACTAAATTCACTCTCAGATAAACCAGGCTCTAAACTTGTTACACGAATACCTGTACCCGCAAAATCACTACGTAAGTTTCTAGAAAACTGTGCAACAAACGCTTTACTTGCGCCATAAACATGGCTGCCTGGATAAGGCCAGTTACCCGCAATACTCGCAAGGTTGATAATCGTTGAAGACTGTTGTGCTTTCAATACAGGTAATAAACTATGTGTGACATTAACTAAGCCGGTAACATTAGTGTCGATCATCGTATGCCAGTCTGATAACTTCGCTTTATCTGCTGACTCTGCACCTAGTGCAAGCCCTGCATTGTTAACTAAAATAGCAACCTGCTTAAAGCGTTCAGGTAGGTTATTAGCAAACTCAACAACTGCTTCACTATCCCTTACATCTAACACAGAATAATGAACGTCAGTGAGTGGTGATAATTCGCTACTTAAGGCTTGTAAACGCTCTTCTCTTCGTCCTGTTAAAATCAGTGGATAACCATTCTCAGCAAACTTTTTCGCCGTTGCCAAACCAAATCCAGATGTCGCGCCAGTAATTAAAACTACAGGGTGTTGATGAGCTGTCATAAAATATTCCTTTGAAAGTAATATGGTAAGTTTTACTAATATGCCATTTATTGTGCGAATTGAGGAGTAGTGAAACAATAATATTCAATTAATCACCTCTCTCAATCTGAAAGAGGCTTAACAATACTGTTAATTAATACCAAAAGAATTAATAAGGTGATCATTCTTGCTGGTTAAAATCCCCCCTAACTGCGTTGTGAGTTTTGAAGTGAGAACAACTATCTCCTACAACTCACGCCTTATTAGTGTTAATTTTTCCTGCGCAATCTCTGATCACTTATTTAATTCCATTGGTATAACTATTCCAACCACTAGCTAATTATCAACTAACAGTCGGCTAGCAATCAGCTAACTCTGTAAAAACTTGATCTAATATTTCTACAATAAAGTCGGCTTCTTTATGGGTTAACGTTAACATTGGACAAAAACAGAGTGTGTTATTAAATAATTTAAAAGAACGATTTGTACGCCCAATAATTAACCCTTTTTTCATGCATAATCCAGCAACTTTGATTGTCTCTGTTTCTGCTACAGGTGTTTTAGCTTCACGATCACTGACTAATTCAATACCGAGTAACAAGCCTTGTCCACGAACATCACCAATAATGTCATGTTTGCTTTTTAAATCATGGAATTTTTCTAATAAATATTCGCCCATGATCGCACTATTATTAATAAGATCTTCTCGTTCCAATATTGCTAAATTAGCTAATGCTGCCGCGGGTCCTGCAGTACAACCGGCATAAGTACTCACATCCCGAAAATAAGCATCACGGTCGCGACTATCAGCAAGGAATTCATCGAATATGTCTTCTGTGGTGACAACACAAGAGATGGCTGCATAACTTGATGCAATGCCTTTTGCTAAGGTTACGATATCAGGTTTAATACCGTAATGCTGATAACCAAACCATTTACCCGTTCTGCCCATGCCGCAAACCACTTCATCGATATGTATTAATACATTATATTTATTACATATTTCCGCTATCGCAGGCCAATAACCTTCAGGTGGTGTAATCACGCCTCCACCAGCAGTGATTGGCTCAAAAGTAACTGCGCCAACGGTATCTGGCCCTTCACGTAAAATCACTTTTTCTAATTCTTTAGCCGCTAAAATACCGTAATCTTTTACCTCGCCAAACTGGCTTCGATACTCACAACAATGTGGAAACTCAACAAAACCAGATAAGAACGGCCCGTAATGTAAACGGCGCTCTTCTTGGCCTGTTGCACTTAAAGCGCCCATCGTTGTGCCATGATAATCACGCTCACGGTATAAAATTTTATTTTTTTGGCCACCGTATTTTTGCTGAGAAATCTGGCGGACTATTTTAAACGCTTTTTCATTCGCTTCAGACCCCGAACTTGCGTAATACACACGACTCATTCCCGGCATTTTTTCTAATAACTTTTCAGCAAACTCTGCTCCAGGCTCTGTACCTGCGGTACTGGCAAAGAAGTTAAGCTTCTCTATTTGGTCACGTACTGCATTAGCTATTTCAGTGCGACCATACCCAACATTGACACACCAAACCCCACCCGAAGAGGCGTCAAAGTAACGATTGCCTTTGGCATCCCAAACATGAGAGCCCTCTCCTTTTACCATGATCATCGGATCTTGTTGCTTTAAAACACTGTGTTGACTCAAATGATGCCACACATGATTACGATCTTTTTCGATTAATTGCGCTGTTTGTGAGTCCATCATGCTCTTCTCCTATGTTAAATATCCATTTTCGATGACCCACACTAACTTACAAATTAGCCTCTTCTTTAGCACCAGCCATTTTATTCGATAGAGCCAGTAATCGCTTTTAAAGCATTTCTTAATTTGCAATGTCAGTGGAACCACAATCACTCGTTTTTGGCTCTATAAATTGATTGTTAATATTGCAATAGTGTGGTCAATATTCGATAAATCTAAGGAAGATCCGTGGAACAAATTTGGTATGTATTACCTGTCGTCATGTTTGCGGCAGTGGTGCGTGGGTATAGTGGATTTGGTTTTGCAGTGATCGCGGTAGTCGGTTTAAATTTCTTTTTTGAGCCGCAACAGAGTGTTGCCATTGTATTATCGTTGGATCTTCTTTGTAGCTTAAATTTATGGCGACAAGCAGTTAAGCAAGCTCATTTCCCTGCATTAAAGAAACTAATCCTAGGCTCTATATTAGGCATTCCTATTGGATATGTTTTTTTGCTTTTAATTCCAGCAGAGACACTAAAGTTATTAATATGTTTAGGTATTTTATCCTTAGCCGCTTTACTCTTTTCAAGTTATAGACCCTTCGATGCCGAGAAAAGCATCACTAAGGTTGGCTTTGGTTTAGCCTCTGGCGCTGGCACGGCTAGTGCCTCAATTGGTGGACCAATGATTGTGTATTACATGTTATCGAGTAATTTACCAACGAGTAGTCAACGAGCGACGATGATCTTGTTTTTTATCGCAAGTGAAGCACTAGCGGTGATCACGCTTATTAGTGGTGGGTTAGTCGATGAAACTTTACCTAATGCTTTATTAATATTGACTATTCCAACGTTATTAGCCGTCTATTATGGACAATACTTGTTTAATCGAAAGCCACCTCAATCATTAAAAAGTTTTGCATTACCTATTATGGTAGTAGTGGCTTTACTGGGTATCGCAAACTCAACGCATACCTTATTAACATAACTTTTTAACTAGCGATCTCAGTTAGATATTTCAGGGTAATTCTTTATTCAAAACGTCATCCTTTTTATTCATTCCCAGTTTATTTATCCCTAGCTTATTCACCCCCAATCATGCCCCCCTTTCAATTAACCACTCGTCATATTATGGACTCTTTTAATAGCCTTTATGCCACCAGCCAACTTAATTGAAGTTATATGCTGCTAATCCTACTAATCCTACTAATCCTACTAATCCTACTAATGACTGAATTAAGCTATTTAAACTTATTCAAACTATTGTTGATAAATCTTTAAATTTATTAAAAGAGTGTTTAATACTAAACCGCAGTTAAACAACCAATGAACTAGGTCTAAGCGAATAGGCTACACGTTGGTTCTTGATGGGTTACTGAATGGTTAAACTGCTTAATAGGTAGGATTTTAATAATAGTAAGGGTTTTAAGATGTATGTGAAGAAACTAAAAAAGTAAGGGCTATCTGGCGAAATAGAAACAATCTTAATTCATACACAACTTTTATTACCGTCTCTTATTTAGGGTCTAAACGACAGGATGTAAATCCTCAGATTGTCTTATTCAAAGAGCCTTTTATTAACGCTTTAAAGCCCTGTAAACAATAGTTTGTGCCCGTGCTGTAATTCTCTCTATGTATGGTTTGAGCTAGCAATGCATCTAACTAGCGCTTTTAACTTTAGAAGATCTTTAAAAACGATCCTTCATATAGTTCACCTCTAATTTTATTTGTAACAGCTAATAAAAAAACCGCTATTACAATATAATAACGGTTTTTTATGGCTAAATAACGAGACTTAACCTGTTAGATGATAGGCCGCTTCTGAAAAATATACGTTTAATTATAACCCTTCCAAGGAATCAATTTAGCTTCCAAATAACGCATCAAGAGATCAAAACAATAAGCGATAATGCCAATCACAATAATCCCTGCAATCACCACATCAGTCACTAAAAACTCAGAGGCATTAAGTACCATAAAGCCGATACCACGTTCTGCAGCAACCATTTCAGCGGCCACTAACGTTGTCCAACCAAAGCCTATTGCGATACGCATACCAGTCATAATGTCCGGCATTGCACCTCGAGCGATGACTTGAGTGATCACTTGCCAAGGT